>CAWEXK010000001.1:0-107086 GCA_963812975.1 uncultured Alphaproteobacteria bacterium
GATCGCCGAACATCGCTTCGGCGCACTGCCGCGGGATCATCGAAGCGCGCTCGATGTCTCCGCGCTCGTGCAAGACAGATTGAAGACGTCATTCGGGCACGTCGAACTCCTGTACGATTTCGCTGCCGGTGACGAAGTGGATGGCTGGCTGCACGCGCTGTTCCGCTATCGCAACCGCCACAGCGGGCATGCGGCCGAAACCAGTTTCGGCTCGCATATCTTCAATGCGGCGCTGACCTATCGCGGCGAACCGCAATCCTATTCGGGCGCCCCGCCGGGCCTGTCGACGCGTCTGTTCCTGCGCGTTGCGCCACGACCCTGGAACACGTTCTGCCATCTCATCTATCCCGTATCGCAGGCGTGGCATGCCCGGTCGCAAACCACCATTTCACTGCGCGGGACAAACGGGGAAGAACGCGCGAGCGTGGAACTGCGCATTCCCGCATCGGGGTCGCGCCTGTGGCTGGTTCAGGACGTTTTCGACGATGCGCTTCTCAGCCGCGCCGGACCTCATCCCTATGTCGTGGTGCGCGACGAGACCTGCCGGCTCTTCGGCTATCACGGCGTCGAGGGCGGCGCAGGCAGCTTCAGCCTGGACCACATGTTCGGCTTCTGAGCGTGGCCGCCGGCTCTCGTCCTGCTGGATCGTCACGGACGGGAAGTCCGGCATGGAAAGCCAATGTCTTGGCCTCGCTGAAGCGCTGGATCTCGCTCCCAGGAGCGTCCGCATCGCACTGCGACAGCCCTGGCGTCTGCTGGCGCCCCATCTGCGGCTGGGGCCTCGAGCACGCCTTTGCGGGCCAACCGTTCGCGCCCCCCTGGCCTGATCTGCTGATCGCAACCGGCAGGCAGAGCGTTCCTGCATCGCTCCATGTGCGGCGACGCAGCCCGCGCACGCGCGAGTCCAAATTCAGAACCCGGGTATCTCGCCGCGGCATTTCGATCTCGTCATCGCGCCGCTCCATGACGATCTCCGCGGCGCCAATACGGTCCAGACAATCGGTGCGCTTCACCGCGTTACGCCGGGAACGGCTTGCGGACGAAGCGCGCCTGCTTGAAGTGCGCGTCGCCGCGCTACCGCGTCCATTTATTGGTGTTCTGCTCGGCGGCGCCAACAGCGTCTACAGGTTCGGAACCGATGATGCGCGCAGGCTCGCATCGGAACTGGCGCGCCACGCGGCGCGAACGGGCGCGAGTGTGCTTCTCACGCCTTCGCGCCGTAGCGGAGAGGAGAACGTTAAGGTGCTTCGCGACGGTCTTGCCGACACCCCCGGCTTTGTTTGGGACGGCACCGGCGCCAATCCGTATTACGGCATTCTCGCACTCGCCGACGTCATCCTGGTCACCGCCGATTCGGTCAATATGATCACCGAAGCCTGTGCCAGCGGACATCCGGTCTACATCTACACGCTGCCTGGCGGTTCGACGAAATTCTCGCAATTTCACGAGGCGCTGGTTCTGCGCGGCTATGCGCGCCTTTACACGGGCTCGCTGGACGGCGTGCCGACGAACCGTCTCGACGAAATGCCACGCGTCGCCCGCGCCGTCCAACAGCTCGCGTGACGGGCCTGGAATGCCATGGCGGGTGACTTGATGCTTCAGCGGCAGTCGAGATGGCGGTGCGCGAAGATGCAGAGGGCTTCCTGGCTGCCGTCCTGCGTCATGACATGGATTGCCCAATGGTCCGCCTCGCGTGTCAGAAGCAGGAAGCCGTAACCAGGAAGCGACAGCCCCGAGGCAATCTTTAGCGCGCCCACGCTGCGCTCCGACAGATCACGTGGCGCACGGTCGAGCAGGTCGCCACCCTCGCCCGCGATGATCTGCGGCGGTGCGCCGGTCACATAGTTGATGGCTTCAAAAGTGTGGATATGGCCGGCAAGCAGCAGCGCCACATTGGTGGGTATGCCGCCCGGCTCCTGCGCCGCCATCATGGTGCGGTTGCCGCCCACCACCATCCCGAACGCCAGTTCCACGACACCCCAGATCGGGCGGTGCATGACCAGCCAGACGGGCGCCGGCGCCATTCGTTGCACCGCCGCAAGATCGGCCCGGTATAGTGTCACCAGATCGTCAGGAGCGGTAAGGTCGGATGCGTGCGCATCGTCCAGCACCGCAAGCGTCACCGCGCCCAATGACACCGCCCAGGGCGCCACATGCTCCGAACAGGCCGCGTTCGCATCGACGCGCAGCGGGCCGAGCAGCCTCAGCCAGCCCGTTCCGGAACGCGCGCATTCCTCGTGGTTGCCGCGCACGAAGACGAAGGGCGCCGCGCCGAGGAGCGGAGCCGCGGGCGTGAAAAAATCCGCCGCCCAGGCTGGCCAGTCATCGCCCGAGGGGCTGCCCGTGCAGCCCGAATTGCCCGGCGGGCAGGATGATTCGCGATAAAGATAATCGCCGACGTGAATGACGAGGTCGGGCTTCAGCTTCGCAGCGACGGCAGCGACATGTGGGAATGGCCATTTCGCCGGATCGTTGCAGGCCTGAACAGTGCCACCTTTGATGCGGCAGCCGGTATCGCCAAGGACGACAATGCGCATGGGTGCCGCGCTGGGCAGCGGCAGGGCGCGCCCACCGATCGAGGCCTTCCGCACCGATTTCGACAAGGTCGCCGCGCAGAGAAGATGCGGAAAGGCGGGGTTCGCAGCAGCGCGCTCCCGCATCGGCACATCCGCGTTATCGATCAGAATGTCCGGGCATCCGGTGCCCGCGACCACCGCGCGCGCTTCGGCCAATCCTCCGGGCGCGATCTGGACCCAATCCGAAATCAATGTGGGTGCGGCGTCTGCGGCGCCCGCAATGGCCGCAACGCCCACGATCGCGGCGAGCAGGATCGAATATCGGCGTGTGACCGTTCCGGGCCTCATTGCGTGTGCTTGCGCCAAAGCGCCTGGAGCCTGTCCAGCAACCCGAAGCGATAGCCGATGCCGATCAGGATCATTACGACAACGGCGACGCCGATGCTGACTGCGAGCGCGTCGCCGTGCCTGAGGCCGAAGGCCGCCAAAATCTCCCGGAAGCTGGTGCCGAGAAGCAGAAGAGCCGGAGCCCAGACCAGCGCCGAACCGATATTCGCGATCCAGAACTGGCGCCACGACATTTCCATGATACCCGCCACCAGGGGGATCGCGGCGCGTACCGGCCCGAAGAAGCGGCCGACGAAGACGCTGGCAGTGCCGAAGCGCTCGAAAAAGCTGTAGCCGCGCGCGAGCAACTCGGGATGGCGAACGAAATACCAGTGCTGCTCGAGGAGATGACCAAACCGCCGTCCGAACCAGAACGAGATCGCATCGCCCGTCACCGCGCCCAGGATGCCGCCGACCAGAAGCGGCCACACATCCAGCACCCCATGCGGATTGAGCGGCCAGCGCACGAGAGTTCCGGCAATGACCATGATTGTCGTGCCGGGAAAAAGCAGGCTCAGGCCGACGAACGATTCCCCGAAAGAAACGACGAACATGGCCGGTCCGGCCCAGGCGGCATGCAGTCTGATGAAATGAACGAAAGTGTGGACGATGTCATGCATGCGTCCGGGCTTAGCATGCGGTAACGCCGCTAGGCCAATTTGCCGGACCCATCGCCCTTCGCAAACCCGGCGCCAGGCAATGACCTCGAGAGGTCATTTCGTCCGGCCTGGCCTGGGCTTGTTGACGAAAAACCCCGCCGGACTGCAATGGGCCGCGCAACATGAGTGCTGCTGGTGGGTTCAAGGTCACAGAAGAGGAACCGGATCACGCATTCTCGGCCGCCTGATCCCAGAAATGCCATGAGGCGGCCGGCGCGGTTCGCGCCGTTGCCGCCTCATGCTGCCCCCTTCAATGCGGACCCTACTCTGCCGCAGCTTCTTCATCCCCCATGGCGACGAAACCGCAGCACCGGAACTGTGCCGGGACTGCGGCCGCGTGCAATGGGTGTCAGATGGTTTCCTACACTTTCCCGTGAACTGTGGATTCGCCGCAACAATCGATGTTTCGGCCTATGGGTCGCGGAAATGCTTCGAGAGGCGCAGGCCTTGACGTTGATAGTGAGAGCCCATGCCCTGACCGTAGACGGTGGGCGGCGGCTCCGTCAGGCGCTCGAAGACGAGGCGGCCAATGATCTGCCCATGTTCCAGAATGAACGGAACTTCCCGGCTGCGCACTTCCAGGACCGCCCGCGCACCGCGGCCCTCGCCGGCTTCGTGACCGAAACCCGGGTCGAAGAAGCCGGCATAATGGACCCGGAATTCGCCCACCAGAGGGTTGAAAGGCTGCAATTCCGCGGCGAAATCAGGCGGGATCGCCACAGCCTCGCGCGAGGCGAGGATGTAGAACTCGTCCGGATCCAGCACGATCGTGCCCGATCGGCTGGCGCAAATTTGGTCCCAGAATTCCAGCGGATCGAGGACAGCGCGCGCATCGACGTCGATGACGCTGGTGTGCCGCTTGGCCCTCCATCCGACTTGCTGCATTGCGGGATCGCCCTTGAGATCCACCGACAAGGCCAACCCGTTCTCGATGTCGGCCGGACCGTCGACGATCGGCGTGTCCGCGTGCAGCCGTTTGAGTTGCGTGTCCGTGAATTGAGGCGAACCGCGTCGGACGCGCAGCTGGTTCAGCCGCGAACCCTTGCGCACCAGGATTGGAAACGTTCGGGGCGAAATTTCCGCATACAGCGGCCCGCGATAGCCCGGCTCGACGCGGTCGAAGGCCTGGGCGCGGTCGACGATCAGCCGCGTGAATACGTCGAGGCGGCCGGTGGAGCTCTTCGGGTTGGCGATGCCGGAAACGCGAAAGCTGAGTTCCAAACTCTCGAGGAGCGGCGCGACGTAGACGCAGCCGGTTTCGAGAACTGCGCCATCGCTCAGGTCGATCTCATGCATCATGACCGATGCAAGCTTCTCGCGCACCGACGCGTGAGGTCCGGGCAAAAAGCTGGCCCGAACGCGCCACGCCGTGGCTCCCAGCCGGAGATCGAGACTGGCGGGCTGGAATCTGCGAACTCTCGATTTCCTCCGTGGCCACGATTTCACGGCGGCCCCGGATGAGTTGCTTGAGGACGTGACTGGGCACGATGCCTGTCGAATAACGTCCGTATGATTCGGCGCTCGCAGCGTGCTCGTCGTGGCCGAACAGGGTGGTTTCGATATCCGCCATATTGTCGGCACCCTAAAAGGGATTCGCGACCGCTGCCACCGCCGCATCGCCAGGCCGGCGCAGACGCCCGCTTGTTTCATCCGGCGCCAGGAATGCGGATACGTCGGCGACAACGTCCGCGAGGCCACAGCGCTTGACCGGCGCTTCGGGCGGCAACGCGCCGAGCAGGCGGGACGGAGTTGCAGCTTCGAGTATGACAAAGCATCCTTTGTCGCTCTGGCTGCGGATCAGGCGTCCGAAAGCCTGCTTCAGCCGGAGCCGGGTCAGCAGATCGTCGTAGCTGCGGCCGAAGCGGGCGCGCCGCGCCTTATGCAGAATCGTCGGCCTTGGCCACGGCAATTTGTCGAAGACCACGAGACGGAGCGAACGCCCGGGAACATCGACGCCGTCACGCAGGGCGTCGGTGCCGAGTACGCAGGCATTCTCTTCGGCGCGGAAGAGATCGACGAGCGTGCCCGTATCGAGCCGGTCCACATGCTGTGCGTACAGCGCGAGACCTGCTTCGGCGAGGGGTGCCGCGATCCGCTCCTCGACGGCGCGCAGCATGCGCACTGATGTGAACAGGCCGAGCGCGCCGCCCCCTGCGGCCAGGAACAACTCGCGATAGGCGCTCGCGAGTGCTGCCGGGTCACGGCGATCGATGTCGCGCACGACGAAGACGCGCGCCTGCTCGGCATAGCGGAACGGCGAACCGAAGCTCGCGCGTTTGGGCGGCTCGGCCAGATGATGCGCGCCGGTGCGGACTTCTGCGGTCTGCCAATCGTCGGCGCCGCTGTCGGAATCGCGCAAGGTCGCCGAGGTGATGAGAACGCCGTGTGCCGACGCGAGCACGTCGCTCGAAAGCGGAATGGTCGGATCGATCCAGTGGCGCCGCAAACCCACATCGACATCGCGTCCCTCGTCCCGCTCGATTTCGAACCATTCCACGAACTCCGCCGGCACGGTTCCCTCCAGCGAATCGAGCATCGCGATCCAGGCGGGCAAGAGCTGCCTCGCGCGCCGTTCCAGCCCGCGCGCGGCAGCTTCGAGACGCGCACGCTCCCACGATTCGAGTTCCTTTGCCTGCGCATCCAGCTGGCGGCGCAGGCAGCCGGCCAGCGCGAGCAGCGGCGTGGCGATCGCGTGCAGACTTTCCCGCAGATGGTGCGCGGCTTCGCGCAGCTCGTCGCCGAGAGGCTGGGCTTCCGCTTCCAGCGAGTAGAGCGGATCCGCATCGGTGCTGCGCGCGCGCACATGCACGTAAGCCGCCGCGAGAAATGCTTCGCCGGAATTGCGCGCGCCGGCATTGACGACGCGACCGAGCGCGCCTTCCCCGGCCAGCGCTCCCGCTGCCGTTTTGGCCTGATCGAGATGGGTGCGCGCGTCCGCGTCATCACCGATCACATCCTTGAGACGCTCCTCAAGACCGCGCATTCGACCACGCGCGCGGCCTTCCGGGCCTCTGATCCAGCGTCGCAGATCGGCCATCGCGCGTCCGCTGAGATGCATGGCGAAACCGGAATCGGCGGCGTCGAACAGATGATGTCCTTCATCGAAGACATAACGAACGCGCTTTTCCGCCGGCGGCTCCGCGGCGTCGCCAGGCGACGCCCAGTCCTGTGCCGCCTGCGCAATCACAAGGGCATGATTGGCGACGACGATCGTTGCGCGGCGCGAGCGGCGAATGGCGCGCTCGATGAAACAGACGCGATAATGGGGACAGGCCGAATAGATGCATTCGCCGCGCCGGTCGGTGATCTCGCGGATCGGAAACGACGAAGCCAGGAACGAGGGAAAACCGGCGCCGGAAACGTCGCCGTCCGCGCCGGCCGCAATCCAGCGCGCAATGAGGCCCAGCGCGACGAGTCGCTGGCCCTGCCCGAGCAGGCTCCGGCGTGCCGCCTCCTCGAAATTGAGCAAACAGAGATAATTCTCGCGGCCTTTGCGAACGACAGCCTTGTCATCGCGTTCCGCAGGATCGGGATAAAGCCGCGCAATCTCCTGCACGATCTGGCGCTGCAGATTGCGTGTGTAGGTTGAAAGCCAGAGACCGGGCCCGTTCTTTTCCGCCCACAGGCTTGCGGGCGCCAGATAGCCGAGCGTCTTGCCGACGCCGGTGCCCGCTTCGAGGAGGGCCACTCTCGGCACCCCGACCCGATCGCGAGAGCCGAACGCGTGAATCGCCGCTTCGGCGTATGCGCTCTGCTCGAGCCGCGTCTCGCCCGCGCCGCCGATCAGCCGCGCCAGACGCGCGCGCGTCTCTTCGCTGCCCACGGGGTGCGACGAAGGCCTGGCCGGCGGCGCCTCGTCTTCCCATTCCGGCAGACTCTGCCATGCCGCAAGTGCCGAGAGCGGAGAAGCAGAACCCTCCTCCGCGCCGATGGCGGCAACGACAGATGATCCCCAACGCCAGCCCGCGCCGGAAAGCAAATTCGCAAGAGGTCGTAGCCGCACGCGTTCGGGCTCGGGCAGCGCGCGAAGCTCTGCCAGCAGCTGTTCGCCAGCCGCCCGCAATGCACGGGCCGGCGAATCCGGCGTCGATTCCGTCGGGAGTCCCATCGCGCGCGCCACGCCAAGCGCGCTCGGCACGAAAGCGGTGGCAGGCCGTACGAAGGCGAACAGCTCGAGCACATCGAATAGCGGCTTCGCAGGTGCGGTTCGCAGCCGGCCGGATACGAAGGCTGTATTCGCAACCAGAACGTCGCCCGAGCGAAACAGAGCGCGCGCCTCGTCCCATCCCGCCGTGCGCGAGGCGCCGTCAGCATAGGCCAGCAGCGCTCCGCCCGGAGCCGGCACAAGCGCAGGAATGGCGTCGAGGTTGTTCAATGACAGAGTCCACGCTATTTCACCTCAGCTTAGCGTGAAAGCGCGCGCGATGCGCACTTTCAATCCTCCAGCGCGGCCAATCACGGGGCACGGTTTTCGATGACTTCACCAATCGCGCCGGAAATTGCACGCGCGGCCCAGGCATGGCCGTTCGAGGAGGCGCGCAAGGTGATGGCGCGGATCGAACGGCGCCAGAAGCGCGGGCTCGATGCACCGCAGACTGTCATCTTCGAGACCGGCTACGGTCCCTCGGGCCTTCCCCATATCGGTACCTTTGGAGAGGTTGCGCGCACGACCTGGGTGCGGCGCGCATTCGCGCTGATGAGCGGCCTGGAAACGAGACTGTGTTCCTTCTCCGACGACATGGACGGCCTGCGCAAGGTGCCGGGCAACGTGCCCAACCAGGACATGCTGCTGGCGCATCTCGGACAGCCGCTTACTTCCGTGCCAGATCCGTTCGGAACGCATTCGAGCTACGGCGCCCACAACAACGCGCGCCTCCGCGCCTTTCTCGACAGCTTCGGATTCGAATACGAATTCCTGAGCGCAACGGAGTGCTACAAGAGCGGCCGCTTCGATGCTGCGCTGCTGACGGTGCTCGCCAACTACGAAAAAGTGCGCGACATCGTCGCGCCAACCCTGGGCGCCGAACGCCGCGCAACCTATTCCCCCTTTCTGCCGCTCTCTCCGCACACCGGTCGCGTGCTCCAGGTGCCGGTCACCGAATGGAATGCCGCGCGCGGCACCATCGTCTATGAGGGAAATGGCGAACGCGAGGAAGTGCCGGTGACGGGCGGCCATTGCAAGCTGCAGTGGAAGGCTGATTGGGCGATGCGCTGGCTGGCACTCGGCGTGGACTACGAAATGTCGGGAAAGGACCTGATCTCGTCGGTCGAGATGTCGTCGAAAATCATCCGCGCGCTGGGCGGCGATCCGCCGGAAGGTTTCAATTACGAGCTGTTCCTGGACGAGAACGGCGAGCGCATTTCGAAATCGCGCGGCAACGGCCTTTCCATCGAGGAATGGCTGGCTTATGGGCCGCAGGAGAGCCTCTCTCTGTTCATGTTCCAGAAACCCCGCGCCGCAAAACGCTTGTACTTTGACGTCATTCCCCGGGCGGTCGACGATTACATCGAGTTCCTGAAGCAATATCGGGAATTGAGCGAAGATTCGCGGCGGATCGAAAGTCCGGTATGGCACCTGCACGCGGGGCGGCCGCCAAGCGAATCCTATCCGGTCAGCTTTGCCCTGCTGCTCCATCTCGTGAGCGCCTCGAACGCGCACGATCGCGACGTGTTGTGGGGCTTCATTCGCGGCTACGCGCCCGGCGCCGATCCGGTAACAAATCCGGGACTCGATCGTCTGGTCGGGCATGCTCTGCGTTACTATGAAGATCGCGTCAGGCCGCTCAAGCGCTACCGCGCGCCCAGCGAAATCGAGCGCGCGGCGCTGGAAGATCTGGCAGCCGCGCTCGAAGCCATGTCAGAGGAGCGAGAGAGCGAAAAGGTGCAGAACATGGTCTACGAGATCGGCAAGCGCTACGGATTCGAGCCGCTCAGGGATTGGTTCACGGCGCTCTACGAAATTCTTTTCGGGCAGAGTCAGGGCCCGCGCTTCGGTTCCTTCGCGGCACTGTTCGGCTGCGCGCCGACAGCTGCGCTCATCCGCCGGGCGCTCGCCGGAGAGCTTGTGAGCGGCACATGAAGCTTGCGTGGCCGCTCTTTCTTTTCGTCGCCATTTGCTCGCCCCTGCATGCGGAAACGGCGCACCAACTCTACGTCGACGGAAAATTCGCTGAAGCCGAATCCGCCGCCCTTGCCGAGGGCGGCGCGGCTGGTTACGCGCTCGCCGCGCGCAGCGTCCTCGCCGCCGAGGTGATGCGGCCCGAACCGTGCGGGCCCTGCCTCGCACATGCCCAAGATCTCGCGCAGCATGCGATCGAACTCCGACCCCAGGCTCGTCGAGGGCCAGATCGAATTCGTGGTCGCGCTTGGCTATCGGGCGCGCCTGATCGGCGCGCTGGAGGCAAACTTCAAGGGCTTCGCCAAAAAGGCGAAAGATCATATCGACGCGGCGCTCGCGGACGATCCGGCCAACGCCTGGGCGTGGGCGGCGCTGGGCGGCTGGAACATCGAAATCGCGCATGATGCCGGTGCGACGCTGGCGCGCTGGCTCTATGGGGCGAACATGAAAAGCGGGCTGGAGGATTTCGAAAAAGCTTTCGCGGCCGCACCGGACAATCTGGTCGTACGGTATCAGTATGCGCTTACGCTGGCGGCGTGCGACCGGGATTCCTATCGCGCCGCCATCGTCGATGCGCTCACCCGCGCCGCGCAAGCCGTTCCCCAAAGCGCCTATGAGTCCTTCGCGCAGGCGAACGCGCGCGAACTGCTTGCCGCGCTGAAATCCGCCGACATGCAAACTTTCGACCGGCTGGTTCGCCACGACCAGGGCTATCCGTAAGGCGGTGGCGTCGGCGATCGAAGCAGGCACGGCGCTCCTGCGGAAGCTTCCGCCGGAAATGGCGCATCGCGCCACTCTTGCCCTCGTTGAATGGCTTGCGCCGCTGATGGCGCACGCTGCAGTCGATGATCCGCGGCTCGCAGTTTCTGCCCTTGGAATGCGTTTCTCCAATCCAATCGGCCTTGCTGCAGGTTTCGACAAGAACGCACGCGTACCCGACGCCATGCTCAGTATGGGTTTCGGATTCGTGGAATGCGGAACGGTGACGCCGCGCCCGCAAGCGGGAAATCCGCGGCCAAGACTGTTTCGGCTCGCTGCGGACAAGGCCGTCATCAACCGCCTGGGATTCAACAATCGAGGAGCTGCGCACGTGGGTGCGCGCCTGAGAGCGCACCCGCGCAGCGGTATTGTCGGGATCAATATCGGCGCCAACAATGACAGCAGCGATCGCCTTGCGGATTATCGTGCAGCGTTCGCCGAGCTGGCGCCATTTGCCGACTACGTTGCGGCGAACGTTTCTTCGCCCAACACGCCCGGTCTGCGCATCCTGCAAAATCGCGACGAACTCGCGCGGCTGGTAGACATTCTCCTGCGGGAACGCGAAAAGCAGAATCTGCGCACGCCGTTATTGGTGAAGATCGCGCCGGACATCGCGCTCCCCGATCTCGACGACATCGTAGAAGTCGCGCTCGGCTCGGGCATCGAGGGGCTGATCGTGGGCAATACCACGGTTGCGCGCCCATCCTCGCTGAAGAGCGTCCTCGCACGCGAGAACGGTGGCCTATCGGGCGAACCATTGTTCGCGCCGTCGACGGAGCTTCTCAGGCAGACGCGCGCACGCACGGGTGCCAGGCTTGTGCTTGTCGGCGTGGGCGGCGTTTCGTCGGGCGCCTCGGCTTATGCAAAAATCCGTGGCGGCGCGACATTGGTCCAGCTTTATACCGCGCTTGCGCTTCAAGGCCCCGGACTGCTCCGCCAGATCAAGCACGAATTGCTGGCGCTGCTCCAAGGAGATGGCTTCGCGAGCATTGCAGATGCGGTCGGCGTCGACGCAGCCTAGCGAAGCTTCAAGTCGGCGGAAGTTGACGAAGCGTCACCGATAGAGAAGACTGAGGCTTGCAGCTGCATCCCGGAGCACCAGCTTGGATACGCAACTCGCTTCTCTGCCACAGCCGATCGGCAAGCGTGAACGGACCAAGACACACAACCGCCACACGATCCTCGAGGCAGCCCGGCACGTCTTCGCGAATCTGGGCTATGGCGCAACCACCGTGCGCGACATTATCCGCGCAACCCCCCTGGCCTCGGGCACGTTCTACAATTACTTCAAGTCCAAAGAGGAAATCTTCCAGGCTATTCAGGATGAGAGTGCGCTACGGATTCGCCCGCGCCTGCGCGAGGAGCGCGCCAAGGCGGAAACGGTCGAGGCGTTCATTCTCGGAAGCTTTCGCACCTTCTTCGAATATGTGGCGAGCGATCAAAACAGCTTCCGGGCGCTCCGTCGCAACACCGAGACACTGCGGGTGCGCATGGACACACCCGAAATCATCGCCGGATTCGGCGAGCTGCGCGAAGATCTGGAGACGGCCATCGGCAAAGGACTGTTTCCGGCGGTCGACGCGGACTATCTGATGGCGGCGATCGTCGGGGTCGCTTTCGAATTGGCCGAGCGCATGCTCAGGCGCGAGGACACCGATCCCGTTGCGGCCGCCGCATTCGCCACTGCACTGTTCCTGGGAGGCGTGCGGGCACTCCCTCCGGCGCCGGCGGCTGCAAACGGCAGCGGCTCACGACAATGATTCGGTATCGTGAAAGCGGCGAAGGTCGACAATTCTGCGCCCGGTGGGAGTGATTTCGAGCACATCCACGAAGCGTTTGTCCCACTGGATTTCGTCCGGCAGATAGGAATGGCGCGCATAGATGATGTCGGCCAGGGCATCGTCGGTTCCACTGAGCAGAATAATGATCTCGGCCTGCAAATCGTAGAGCGAGTCGGCGGTGGCGCCGTGTAGCGGGCTGGCCGAGTCGATCTGGTGCATCACCGTCCAGGAAAGCGCGAACAGGGGCGTACGCGCGCGAACGAGCTTCAGCTCTTCGAAGCGGCGCATCGACATGCCCTCCCTGGTCGTCACCTGACGCGCGAGCGAAACGGAAATTTCGGCGTCGAGTATCTGATTGGCGCGCTGGTTGGCGGCGCGGAACATCAGCGTCGGGACGCCCTCGAAGGGAGCAATCACCGCGACGTCGCTGAAGATGACGCGCGCGAACGGTCGCGAGAATCGCGCGAAGGTAACGCCGGTAAGGAGCGCGAGATTGAGAATGCCGAAGAACGCCTCCACCGAAACCACGGCGTTGGCGTAAACGGTCCTGGGCATCATCACCGTGTAATTGGCCGAGCCGATGGTCTGGACGCTGAAAAGAAAATAATCCCAGAAGCTCTTCGCGTGATCGATGCCCCGCGGATCGGCCATGTAAATCAGGGCAAATGTCGCATTGACGAGCGCAAAGACCGTAGCCGTGCCGAGGAAAAATGCCCACCATGGCGCCGTGATCACCAGATGATAGATATCGAGCCACTGGCTGCCATCCTGTCCCTTGACGAGGGCATTGAGCGGCTGCCGCCCGCGCGGGACGATGCGAGACTGCGCGTTGAGTCGGCGGGATCGCGTCTGCGTTGGCATGACGGTCGGCTCCGTCCTACTCTCTCCGGCCGCCCGTTCGGCGCAGCGCCGAAAGATAGACCGCCCATTTGGCTTCTTTCTCGCGGCCCAGCTCCAGAAGGTAATCCCAGCTGTAGAGACCGGTGTCGTGGCCGTCGTCGAAATGGATGCGCGCCGCATAATTGCCTATCGGCTCGATCGATTCGATTTTCACCTGGCGCTTGCCGGGTACGATCTGCCGTTGCGCGGCCGAATGGCCCTGCACTTCCGCGCTCGGCAACTCGACCCGCAGATATTCCGCAGGCAACGAAAAGCGCTCGCCGGTGTCGAAGCTGACCGTCAGTGTCGAGCGCGCGCCGTCGACACGCAATTCGGTCGGCCAGGGCGCGGGCGCGCCGCTCATCATTTCGCGTCGCGCTCGGCGTCGGTCAGCTCGCGCGCTTCGCCGGGCAGCATGATCGGAATGCCGTTGCGGATGGGGTAGGCAAGCCCCGCCGCCCTGCTGATCAGCTCGGCGCGCTCGCGGTTGTAGATCAGTGCGGTCTTGGTGAGCGGACAGACCAGGATCTCCAGAAGCTTCGGATCGGGCTCGATCATGGCGCGCTCAATTCAGCGAATTGTTGCCGGCCGCGGGGGCGGCCGACATTTCGAGCAGGGCCACCAGCGTATCCACGCGCTCCGACCAGCTGCGTGCCTCGATCAGGGCCTGTTTCTCGGCCGGATCGAACGGGCAGAGCATCGCCAGCGCGTTGACCAGCAGTTCGGGAGGTGCGCTCATCACCGAGCGCCAGTCGGCCTTGAGATCGCGCTGCGCCAGATAATCCTTGAGCGCACCGAGGAGCCGATCGCGGGGAAAATGCGGCGTCGGGTCCGCGGCCAGATCGTCCAGAAAGGGTGTGTAGTCCGGACGCACCTGCCGGAACGGCGTTTTGACGGAAAGCTCGTCGGCAACGCGGAAACGGCAGATGCCCGTCAGCGTGATCAGGCACCGGCCGTCGTCGGTCTCCTGGTAGCTCGTGATCCGTCCCGCGCAACCGACCTTCGACAGTGACAGTGACAGAACGTGTTCGTCGCGTTCGACGGGCTGGATCATGCCGATGAAGCGGGCGCCCGACAGCGCGGCATCGACCAACGCGAGATAGCGCGGCTCGAAAATATTGAGCGGCAGCTGTCCGCGCGGCAGGAGAACAGTGCCGGTCAGCGGGAAGATCGGCAGTGTCGCCGGAAGCTCATCCAGACTCACATAGCTGCGCATGGAGATTCAGGAGAACAGAATGGACGACAGATGCCGCCGCGCCGCCACGGTGCGCGGATCGGTTGGACCCATCGCCTCGAAGAAGGTCACCAGATGCTTGCGCGCCGCTTCGTCATTCCATTTGCGGTCGCGGCGGACGAGTTCGAGCAGTTCTCGGATGGCGCCCTCGCGATCGTTTTTTGCGTCGAGCGCGAGCGCCAGATCGAACCGGGCCTGATGGTCGTTCGGGTCCGTTTCAAGCCGCTTCACAAGCGGCGCGCTGTCCCCTGCGCTTGCGGCCTGCTCGCGCAGTTTGAGCTCCGCGTCGACGGTGCGGATCGCTTCGTCGGCGGCGCCGTCCGGGCGGACAAGGCCAAGCGTCTTGCGTGCCCGCTCGATGTCGCCGCTCTTCAGATAGCAGCGGGCCAGCCCCGCGACCGCGCGCGGATGGCCCGGCTCCTCCTGCAGCACCTGGCCGAATGCCTGTGCAGCCCCGGCCACATCGCCTGCCCCGTAGGCTTCGTCGGCGGCGGCGAGCATATCGTCCGCCTGATTCTGCCCCGCAGCACCTCCGGTCAATTGCTGCACGAAGGCCCGCAGCTGCAACTCGGGGACCGCACCCATGAAGCCATCGACCGGCTGTCCGTCCTTGAAAGCGTAGACGGTCGGAATCGACTGTATCCGCAGCTGGCGGGCGATTTCCTGATTCTCGTCGATATTGATCTTGACGAGACGAACCGCGCCCTTGGCCTCTTGCACGACCTTCTCGAGCGCGGGACCGAGCTGCTTGCACGGGCCGCACCAGGGAGCCCAGAAATCGACGATCACCGGAACCTGGCGGGAGGCCTCGATCACATCGATCGCGAATGTTTCGAGGGAGCCATCCTTGACGGCAGCGCCCGACGCAGGCGCCGCCGCGGCGGGGGCCGGTTTTCCGGCGGTTCCGCTCAAGGGCCTGCCGGTCGGACCGATCAATGCCATCGGTGAAAGATCTTTCCTGAATGCGGCCCAAAGATGGGCACAAAGGACCGGAAAGAAAAGGGGCGGAGCCGCCGACTACGCTCCCTGCCGTGACGACCCCCGGCCGCCCCGACAGCGAATTTTCGTGACGTGGCGTTCAATCGGCAGCGGCGGTCTCGCGCAATGCCGGTCCGACGTCGGGGTCGCTTTCGACCACCTTCAGTCGTTCGCGGACAGCGGCGGCTTCTTTCTGCTTGTTCCACATCGCGGCGTAATGGCCCCCTTTCGCCACCAGCTCGGTGTGGCGTCCCCGCTCGACGATGGCGCCGTGGTCCAGAACCAGGATTTCGTCCGCATCGACCACGGTCGACAGCCGGTGCGCAATGACGAGTGTGGTGCGGTTCCGGGTGACCGCCGCCAGCGCGCTCTGGATCTCCCGTTCCGTGTGGGTATCAAGCGCGGAGGTTGCTTCGTCGAGGAGAAGGATCGGCGGATTCTTGAGAATGGTGCGGGCGATTGCCACGCGCTGCTTCTCGCCACCGGAAAGTTTCAACCCGCGTTCGCCCACCATCGACGTCATAGCCGAGGGGCAGCTCCGCGATGAACGGATCGATCTGCGCCATTCGCGCCGCGTCCCTGATCTCGGCCTCGTTCGCGCCGATCCGGCCATAGGCGATGTTGTAGCGGATGGTGTCGTTGAACAGCACGGTGTCCTGCGGGACGATGCCGATTGCGGCCCGCAGCGAGGCCTGGGTCACGTCGCGGATATCCTGGCCATCGATCGTCACGCTGCCCGATGCAATGTTGTAGAAGCGATAAAGGATGCGCGAAATCGTCGACTTGCCGGCGCCCGAAGGTCCTACCACCGCAACCGTCTTGCCGGCGGGCACGTGGAAGCTGACGTTCCTGAGGACCACGCGATCGGGATCGTAGCCAAACACCACATTGTCGAAGCGGATCTCGCCGCCGCTCACAACCAGATCCTTCGCGCCCGGCCTGTCCGTCACCTCCTGCGGCCGATGAAGAAGACGGAACATCGCTTCCATGTCGACCAGCGCCTGGGTGATCTCGCGATAGACGGTGCCTAGCAGGTTGAGCGGCACATACAGCTGCATGAGGATCGCGTTGGCCATGACGAAATCGCCGACCGTGAAGCGGCCGCGGCTGATGCCGATGGCGGTCAGCACCATCACGATGCCGGTGCCGAGCGCCATGATCGCGGCCTGGCCGGTGTTGAGCACCGACAGCGAGATCTGCGCCTGGATGGAGGCGCGCGCGAACCGGCCCATGGAACGGTCGAAACGGCGCGTCTCGTGTGCCTCGTTGTTGAAGTACTTGACCGTCTCGTAGTTGAGAAGGCTGTCGACGGCTTTGGTGTTGGCGTCGGTGTCGCTGTCGTTCATCTCGCGGCGGTAGCGGACGCGCCAGCGCGTAATCGCAAAGGTGAACCAGACGTAGCCCCCGACCATCGCCAGCGCCGTGGCCGCGATCCAGCCGTTTAGCTTCCAGATCATCTCCGCGGTGAAGATGAGGAGCTGAAGCAGGGTCGGAAAGATGCTGAAGGTCGTGAACGACAGCAGCGTATCGATGCCCCGCGTGCCGCGCTCGATGACGCGGGAAAGACCGCCCGTCTTGCGCTCGAGATGAAACCGCAGGCTCAGCGTGTGAACATGGGCGAAGGTCGCTACTCCCACTTCGCGCAGCGCATGGTAAAGGACCTTGGCGAAGATTCCGTCGCGCAACTGCGCGAACAGCTGCATCAGAATGCGCGAAAGCATGTAGGCGCCGATCAGGCCGAGCGTCGCCGCCATCGCAATGGCGGCCGGCGTCCGCCGCGCCAGGTGGTCGGTCACCCAGCCCAGCAGAAGCGGTGACACAGCCGTTGCCGCGATGCCGAGCAGGAGGCAAAACATCGAGCCCGCGACGCGCCACTTGAGGTCGGCCCGCCCTTTCGGCCAGAGATAGGGCAGCAGCATGTAAAGCGGGTGAAGCGACGGGGCGCCGTCGCCAGATTCCAGCAAGGGATGGGGCTGTGCCATAAGTGGTTCTGGCGCGATCATCGCGCGTTTCCGTGACGACGCTGCGCGTGCCCGTTCAAGCTTCGTTCCAGACTTGTTTAGGTATCCGAATGGCTTCCCGCAATACCGGCGGAGACAACATGCCCGAAGAATTTCCGCTTGACTCCGCAGCGCCTCGACAGGCGCGTGTTGCGTCCGCACATGGCGCGCGAACATTCAGAATCTGCGTATTCTGCGGCTCTTCGCCCGGTCATGATCCCGCATACGCCGAAGCTGGGCGACAGCTTGGGCGGGCGATCGGCGAAAACGGCTACGGTCTCGTGTTCGGCGGCGGTGCGGTAGGCCTCATGGGCGAAGTCGCGCGGGCGGCGCGAAGCGCCGGAGCGCCCATCATCGGAATCCTGCCCGCCTTTCTGCGCCACATCGAGCCGCCGCTCCGCTCCGCCGAAGAGCTGATCATCACGCCCGATCTGCAACAGCGCAAAGCACGCATGCTGGCTCTCGCGGACGCTTTCGTGATTCTTCCCGGCGGCCTCGGCACATTCGACGAATATTTCGAGGTCATCACGTCGACGCAACTCAAGGTCCACGCCAAACCGATCGTCGTTGTCGATGTCGGGAATTATTTCGCCCCTCTCAGGGCACTGCTCGACCATGTCGTCGCGCAGGGATTCGCGCATGCCGCAATCGTGTCGCATCATGAATTCGTCGCCACGCCGACGGAAGCGATCGAAAGGATCAGGTCCCGGCTGGCCGGGCGCGCAGTTTGATTCGGGCAAACTGTCCTTCCAGACCCACCAGAATGAGCGCGGCCCACACGCAGCCGAAGGCGACGGCATCGAGAGGCGTAAATCTCTCGCCGAACCCGAAGATCGCGAGCACCAGCGTGATGGACGGAGACAGATATTGCAGGAAGCCCAGCGTCGAAAGCCGGATGCGCCGCGCACCGGCCGCGAACAGCGCGAGCGGCACGGCCGTGATCGGCCCCGCCCCGATCAGCAGCCCGTCCCGGGCCAGATCCGCGGACGGAAAGACGCCTGTGCCTTGCAGGCGCCAATACACCAAGAGCGCGGCGGAGAACGGCAGGATGATCCATGTTTCGACGAGCAGCCCATCGAGCGCGTCCACCGGCGCGAGCTTGCGGAAATAGCCGTAAAAGCCGAACGACAGGGCGAGCACCGGCGCGATCCAGGGAAAATGGCCGAGCGACAATGCCTTCACGGCAACGGCCGCCGTCGCGAGCGCCACTGCGGCAAGCCGAAGCCGCGACATGCGTTCGGCGAAAAAGAGTACGCCCAGCGCAATCGAGATCAGCGGATTGATGTAATAACCGAGACTGGCTTCAACCAACTGCCGGCTGACGCCACGCAGTAGATGTAGACTGTCCAGTTGATCGAGATGAGGAGGCCTGTCAGCGCCAGCATGGCAACGAGGCGCCGCGTGCGAAGGATCGCGGACGAGTTGCGGCAGCCGCCCGCGCAGAACCGCGACGGCCATCACGAACAAGCGCGCACCAGACGATGCGATGCAACGTCAGCTCGAACGGCGCAACGCCATCCAGCAGGCGCCAGTACAGCGGCACCATTCCCCACAGCCCGTAGGCCAGCGCCGCGCAAACGATGCCGCTCGGCGCGTCCGGGGATGGATCATCGGACGCCCTGGAGCGCCATGCTGCGTGGTTCGACAAGCTCAGCATGAGGGAAGTCTTATTCCCATCAGCGCTGATGCAAATATGAAAGGTCCTCATCCTTGTAACGTGAATCGGCGCGTATCGGTTAAGCTGACCGGTGCGGTGGCGGACGGAAAGCCAACTCATCCTGGGGCTTATAAGCCCGTAGCTCAGCGCGGTGTTCCGTCCGCCGTTCCATCGAACCCGAACAGTCGCTGGGGCCGCCAAGCGAGCCCGATTGAGCAAGGATGGGACAAGATGGACGCGCTCTATGTTGGCATCGACGTTTCGAAGGATCGGCTGGATGTGTACGTGCGCCCGACAGGAGAATCCTGTGCGGTCGCACGCGACGGCAAAGGTCTGGAGGAACTTGTTAAACGCCTGCGCGCTCTGGCGCCGGCGCTCATCGCGGTGGAGGCGACCGGAGGCTACGAAACCGTGGTCGCTGCAGCCCTGGCGGGGGCGGCTCTTCCGCTGGCGATCGTCAATCCCGCCCAGGTGCGCCACTTCGCGCGTGCGATTGGCAAGCGCGCCAAGACCGATCCGATCGATGCGCAGGTGATTGCGCATTTTGCGGAAGCGGCAAAGCCCGAGCCGCGCGCGGTCCCCGACGAACAGGCGCAGATGCTGTGCGACCTTGTTGCCAGACGGCGCCAGATCATCGAGATGATCGTCGCCGAAAAGCAGCGGGAAAAGCGTGCCGTCAACCGGCGTTTGCGCAAAAGCATCACCCGTCTGATCGCCGTTCTGGAGAAGGAGATCTCCGCCGTCGACAGCGATATCGACGATCTGCTGCGGGGGTCGCCGGTGTGGCGGGAGAAGGAGGATCTGCTGGCTTCGGTTCCCGGCATCGGAGCGAAGACGATTCCCACCCTCCTCGCCGAGCTCCCCGAACTGGGAACGCTCGATCGCAGACGCATCGCAAGCCTGGCCGGTCTTGCTCCCTTCACCAGGCAATCGGGCGCCTGGAAGGGCAAGAGCATGATCGGCGGCGGGCGCGCACCCGTGCGTTCTGCACTCTTCATCTGCACCATGGTGGGCGTGCGTCACAATCCGCTTCTCAAAGCCTTCTACCAACGCCTCCTCGCCGCCGGAAAACCAAAAATGGTCGCGCTCATCGCCGCAGCCAGAAAACTCCTCACCATCCTCAACGCCGTTCTCAGGGACAAACAACCGTGGAATCCAAAAAGCATTGGCGCCTGACCATCCTCTCGGAGCCGCAGATCGGTCGCCCACAGGGCAAGCGACCGAGATGTGGCGACGAGAGGATGGTCCCATCCGCTTGGTGAGCAGTGAGGGAGCTTCAGCATGAAAAATCATTTGACTCGCAAGACAGTCGCTGAGCTTGTCGAAGGACGCACCAAGCTGATGCGACTTTCCGTTCGAATCCATCCGGGATGGGTCTGCCCGCACAAAGCCGAGCGTCTATGGAGTTCACCGTTTCACGTCCCAGCTGGTCGTGCCGTCCGGATTGTCCTTGAGCTGAATGCCATTCCGCGAGAGCTCATCGCGAAGGCGATCGGCCTCCTTGAAGTCGCGTGCCCTGCGCGCAGCGTTGCGGGCGGCAATGGCATGGGCGATGTGTTCGACCGGAATGGCCGGCCGCGCAGCAATCCGCCCGGGATCCGGCGAAAAACCCAGCAGCGCCAGACCGCCCGCAAGCTCTTCCGGTTGCGCCCGGTGCAGCTCCATCAACGCCTGCGGCGTATTGAGATCGTCCAGCAGGGCGTCGAGAATGGACGCACCGATGCGGCGGGAGGCGATCGGCTCCGCCGTTTCATACCAGCGGTCGAGGGTGCTCCAGCTCTCTTTCATTCCCTGGAGCGTCCAGCTGATGGGCTGGCGATAATGCGCGCGCAACATGTTGAGGCGCAGGACATCACCGGGCCAGTCCGCCAGCAGGTCATGGATGGTCACGAAATTGCCGAGCGACTTCGACATCTTCTCGCCTTCGATATTCAGGAAGCCGTTGTGCATCCAGACGCGTGCGAGGGGGCGTCCGCGGTGCGCACCTTCGCTTTGCGCGATCTCGTTCTCGTGGTGCGGAAATACGAGATCGATGCCGCCGCCGTGAATGTCGAAGGTATCGCCGAGCAACGCCTCGCCCATCGCGGAGCATTCGATGTGCCATCCCGGGCGCCCACGACCCCACGGGCTCGGCCAGCCGGGAAGGTTTTCATCGGAGGGCTTCCAGAGCACGAAATCCATCGGCCCGCGCTTGTAGGGCGCGACGTCGACCCGCGCGCCCGCGATCATTTCGTCGAGAGAGCGGTGCGCCAGCTTTCCGTAATCGGTCTTCGAGGAGACGTCGAAAAGCACGTGATCTTCGGCAACATAGGCGTGTCCGGCGTCGATCAGTCTTTCGATCAACGCGATCATCTGCGGCACGAACCGGGTCGCGCGCGGCTCATGGGTAGGTGGAAGGCAACCCAGCGCCGCTACGTCGTCACGATAGAGGCGGCCGGTTTCGTCCGTCAGTTCGCGCACCGCCTCGAGGATGGCGCGATCGCCTTTCAGTTCCTGCGCGCGCGCGTTGATCTTGTCGTCGACGTCGGTGATGTTGCGCACATAGGTAACATGCTGTTCGCCATGGAGATGGCGCAGCAGCCGGAACAGCACGTCGAACACGATGACGGGCCGCGCGTTGCCGATATGGGCGAAGTCATAGACGGTCGGCCCGCACACATACATCCGCACATTGGCGGAATCGAGAGGAGAAAACTCCTCCTTCGTGCGGCTAAGCGTGTTGTAGAGACGGAGAGTCATGTGATTTTGCTTTACGCCGTCTCTCCGTTGAGCCGCGCCAGGACTTTCGCGCGGCCGATGAGCGGCAGCAGTTTTTTCAGTTCGGGTCCATGCTCGCGGCCGGTCAGCGCAAGACGTAGCGGATGAAACAGGGCGCGGCCTCTTGCGCCCGTGGAGTCCGCAATCGCTCTCGTCCAGGCTGGCCAATCTCGTCGTCCCAGGGCTCCGGCGGCAGTGAGTTCGCGGCCGTTGCCGCGATGCCTGCATCTTCGATGACGGGAACGACCGGACCCTGCACCACACTCCACCAATCCGTCGCCTCCGACAGACGGGTCAGATTGGCTTTCACTGCTTCCCAGAACGCCGCGCCGCCGCCTACGTCCATTTCAGCCAGCCTGTGAGCCACCGCCGCGTAGGCAAGCGCATGAAGATGTCTGGCGTTGAGATTGGCAAGCTCGACCGCATCGAAACGCGCGGGGGCGCGGCCAATCTTCTCGAAGGAGAATTCCCGCGCCAGCAGGTCGAGTGAATCCTTGAGTTCGATCGGATCGGATGTGCCGGTTTTCGCGAGATAACACGCAAGCGGCAGCGGCTCGATACCTTCCTCTTCGCGCAGCGATTTGAGCGAGAGTGAACCCAGCCGCTTCGAAAGCGCTTCACCGCCGGCTCCGACGAGCAGAGGAAAATGCCCAAAGTGCGGCAGGCCCGCGCCGAACGCCTCGAAAATCTCGATCTGGACCGCCGTGTTGGTCACGTGATCTTCGCCGCGCAGGATGTGCGTAACCTGGAACTCGGCATCGTCCACTACTGACGACAGCGTATAAAGGATCCGGCCATCCTCGCGGATCAGCACCGGATCGGAGAGACCGGCCGTATCGATCCCGACGTCGCCGCGGACGAGATCCCGCCAGGCGACCCGGCGCTGACTGAGCTGGAAGCGCCAATGGGGAAGCCTCCCCTCGGACTCGAGGCGCGCGCGTTCCGGCGCGGGCAGCGCAAGCGATGCGCGGTCATAGACGGGCGGAAGGCCCCGCGCCGCCTGCTGCCTTCGCTTTCGTTCCAGCTCCAGCGCCGTTTCGTAGCATGGATAAAGCCGCCCCTGCGCCTTCAGTGTCTCGCAGGCGGCGCGATGAACGTCGGCGCGCGGCAACTGCCGGGCGAAGAGATCGTGCCCGACGCCGAGCCAGGCGAGATCGGCGACGATGGCAGCTTCGAATTCCACCTTCGATCGGTCGGTGTCGGTGTCGTCGATTCGCAGAAGGAAGCGCGCGCCTTCCTTGCGCGCGAACAGATGGTTGAGAATCGCGATGCGCGCATTGCCGACATGCAGCAGCCCCGTCGGCGAGGGCGCGAAACGGACCAGCAGCGCTCATCGCGCGTCCCGGAAGGCGTTGGTGATGGGATAGCGCCGGTCGCGGCCGAAATTGCGCGATGTGATCTTCACGCCCGGCGGCGCCTGGCGCCGCTTGTATTCGGCGACGTAGAGAAGTTGCTCAATGCGCTTCACGGTCGCGGGATCGATAGCCTTTCGCCACGACCTCTTCGAATGACATCTCCCGCTCGACCAGACATTCGAGAATGCCGTCGAGGATCTCATAGGGCGGCAAGGAATCCTGGTCGGTCTGGTTGGCGCGCAGCTCGGCGGTCGGGGGCGTCAGGATGAATGTTTTCTGGGATGAACGCGGCTTTGCGGCCCAGCGCGCCGTTCGGGCGAAGCCTGGTTGCGCCAGCGCGCGAGCGCGGAAGACCTCGGTCTTGTAGACGTCCTTCAGCACATTGAAGCCGCCGCACATGTCGCCATAAAGCGTGGCATAGCCAACGCTCATCTCGGACTTGTTGCCGGTGGTGAGCACCATGGGACCGAACTTGTTGGAGATCGCCATCAGGATCACGCCGCGGATGCGCGACTGGATATTCTCTTCCGTCGTGTCGGCGGGCGTGCCCGCGAAGACGGGCGCGAGGATCCCGCCCATTGCCTCTACCGCCGGTTCGATCGGGATCGGTCTCGTAGTGCACACCCAGCAGCCGCGCGCAGGCATCGGCGTCGTCGAGACTTTCCTGCGTGGTGTAGCGCGACGGCATCATCACGCAGCGCACCCGCTCCGCGCCCAGCGCATCCACCGCGACCGCGGCGGAGAGCGCAGAGTCGATGCCGCCCGACAGGCCCAGCACGACGCCGGGAAAACGGTTCTTGTTCACATAATCGCGCAGGCCCAGCATCATGGCGTGATAGATCGACTGCGTCGCGGCCTTCCCCGGCACCGCGTTCACCTTCCGCGCAGACCCAGTTCGCCATCGCGCTTGCTCCACTCGGTGATGATCAGCACTCTTCCCACGCCGGCAGCGCCAGCGCGAGCGAGCGGTCGGCATTGAGCACGAATGAGGCGCCGTCGAACACCAGCTCGTCCTGCCCGCCCACCTGATTGAGATAGATCAGCGGCAGGCCGCTTTCGCGCACCCGCGCCACCGCACGAGGCTGAGGCGCATATCTTCCTTGCCGGCTTCGAAGGGCGAGCCGTTGGGCACCGGCAGGATTTCCGCGCCGGTCTCGGCCAGACATTCGACGACGTCGGGCGTCCAGATGTCCTCGCAGATCGGCACGCCGATCCGGACGCCGCGCACATTCAACGGGCTGGGCACGGGGCCAGCCGCGAAGACGCGCTTCTCGTCGAACACGCCGTAATTGGGCAGATCGTGCTTGAAGCTGCGCGCGGCGATGCGTGCCGCCATCGAGCAGCAGCACGCGTTGTAGAGCTTGCCGTCCTCCACCCAGGGCGCGCCGATCAGAACGGCCGGGCCGCCATCGCGGTGTCCGCGCGCCAGGCTTTCGACCGCGTCGCGCACATCGGCCTGCAGCGCCGGCTTCAGCACCAGATCCTCGGGCGGATAGCCGATGATGAAGAGTTCGGAAAAGAGGATCAGGTCGGCGTCCGCCGCGCCGGCGCGCGCGTCGCGCGCCTGCGCGCCAGATTGCCCGGCGATGTCGCCCATCACGGGATTGAGCTGCGCCAGAGCGATGCGGAACGGGTCGGTCATCGCGATGGTTTAGAGCACATCCCCGAAAAGGAACATTGCGCACTGCCAAGCGGAGTCGGTGCACGGATCCCTGCACGATTTCCTCCCATGCTGGGGGCGGAAAGGTACGGTGAGCGTAACTTCGCTAGGCGCGGGCGTAGGTGCCAGTGGCGCGGGGAAGAGCCATGGGGAGGCACGCGGCCTCGATCTGGAGCGCCGTCGCCAGGGCGCGGCGCGCTTCCTCGGGACGAACCACCGCTTCCTCGTTGGCGCGCACCGACTTTACGAAAGAGGAAACCGATTCGCCCAGGGGGTCCTCAAGCACCACCGGATTGAGGTGGCGACGCGTGGTATTGCGAACCGTGCGGGAGATGAAATCGATCTCGATCACGCCGTCCGAATAGATCGCGCGCATGCCGCGGCGGCGCAGGCCCGCAATCCTGCTGGCGGAAAGCCTGGCCTGCGTTCCATCGTCGAAGTCGATCTGGGCCGTCACTTCGTCCATGTACCGGCTTTTCGCGCTGCGGCCGCTCGCTTCGACATCGCAGACCGCGCCGCACGCCAGACTGTGCAGGAGATCGAGATCGTGGATCATCAGATCGAGCACGACGCTCACGTCGACACCGCGTCCGGTCCATCCGCCCAGGCGCCAACATTCGACGGAAAGTGGCGCATCGTCGTAGTCGAGCATTCCGGTGCGGGCGAACACGAATCGCTCCTGGTGACCCACCGTCAGCACCCGGCCGGTTGCTTCCGCCAGCGCGATCAGCTGGTCGGCTTCGGCGAGCTTGGTTGCGATCGGCTTTTCGACCAGAACATGCGCACCGGCGTTCAAGAACGCGCGAACGATTGCGGCGTGAGTGATCGCGGGCGAGCAGACGCTCACGATATCGACCGCACCCAGGAGTTCGCGCCACTCGGAAAATACCGGAACATCATGCACCGCGGTCGCTGCCCGGCGGGCCTTGATGCAGGGGTCCGCAACTCCGACGAGCTCGACATTTTCCATGCGTGCGTATTTGGCGGCGTGGTGGCGGCCGAAGGCTCCGATGCCCACGACTCCGGCCCGCACCGGACGGAGAACGTGGCTCTGGAAAGCGGGCAACGGGAATCCTTGCGCAAATACCGGGGCTTATGAGCCACAGAAGGACGCCGCGGCGCGAACTCATAAAATGTTTCGCCTTGTTACGTCCAGGGGGGCTGCTAGGCTGCTTTCCCGGAACCTTTCGAGGAGCGCCAGTGCCGAAGAATTGCGAAATCCGCCTGAAGCATCGGCCCGCCGGCCTGCCCGGCCCCGCCGATTTCGAGCTTGTCGAGACCACCGTGCCGGATCCGGGACCGGGTCAATTGCTTGTGCGTAACATTTTCATGTCGGTCGATCCGTATATGCGGGGCCGCATGACCGACCGGGCCAGCTATGTGCCCCCGTTCCAGATCGGCGAGACGCTGAGCGGAGGCGCGGTCGGAAAGGTCGTGGCCAGCAACGGCAACAGCCGATTTGCCGAAGGCGATTACGTGTCGAATTTTTCCGGCTGGCGGGAATGGTTTCTGACCGAGGGGGGAGATCTTCCAGAAAATCGATCCGGCGCTCGCTCCCGTCCAGGCCTATCTGGGGGCGTTCGGCATGCCCGGCCTCACGGCCTATGCCGGGCTCCTGAAGGTCGGGGCGTTGAAGGACGGCGAACGCGTCTTCGTGTCGGCCGCCAGCGGCGCAGTCGGCGCGGTCGTGTGCCAGATCGCGAAGAACAAGGGGTGCTGGGTGGCGGGTTCGGCCGGCTCGGACGAAAAATGCGATTGGCTGCTGAAGGAAGCCCACATCGACAACGCGATCAATTATCGAAAGTGCGGTCCGCTCGACGCGGCCGTCCGCAAGGCCATGCCCGAGGGCATCGACGTGTATTTCGAGAATGTCGGCGGGGCGCATCTCGACGCTGCGCTCGCCAATATGCGCGCGGCGGGTCGCATCGCCGTCTGCGGAATGATCGCGCAGTACAACGAAACGTCGCTGCCGCCGGGGCCCGCCAACATCATCGCGGTCATTCCGCTGCGCCTCACGATCAAGGGCTTCATCGTGACCGATTACGGCGGCTTGATGCCCGACTTCCTGCACGACATGGCGGCATGGACGAAAGCCGGCAAAATGAAATGGCGCGAGACGATTGTTGACGGGATCGAGAAGGCGCCGCAGGCATTCATCGGCCTCTTCAAGGGCGAGAATTTCGGCAAGATGCTCGTGCGCCTCGCGCCGGAATAATTCGAACGTCGGAGGTCTTCGCGCTTTCTTCGTCGTCGGCAGCTCCAGGCGGGAACGATGGTCGCCCGGAGCGCCGGGTGATGGCGATGGAAGGAGAGCTCTTCGCGGAGCGCAAATCCAACTACGCTTCCGGGCCTAGCGCCAGAAGGTTGGTCAGTGCCGCCGTCACCAGATAGCCGAGCGCCAGTGGCCCCAGCGCGATCACGGTATCGCCCCAAAGTCCGCGGAGCGCGCCGCACGGCAGCAGAGCGTAGCCGGTGCCGACATAAAGCAGCTGGATGCCCACCACCGCGGCCACGCCCAGCGCGAACGCGAGCGGTTGCGCGCCCAGGGCTTCCGGTCGGCGCTTGCGTTGAAATCGCACGATGCCCGCGGCGAGCCGAATGCGCGAGAGCGCGGAGGCCAGAAAAATCAGAGTCAGCATCCAGGAAATGGCCGAGACCAACAGGCGAGCGCCGTCCAGATTGCAGACCGCCAGCGCGTTTTCGAGCGTGCGCTGGCCGAACACCGCGAAGCGGATCGCGCTCTCGAGCGCATTGACCGCTGCGCCGGCGTGATTGGCAGGTGCGTAGAACGTCTGCGCGTAGAAGATCATCAACACGAAAGCGAGGAAGACGGTTTCGTTGAAGCCGGGCACGAAATGGGCGGGTTTGATTCCGGCAGGAAAAAGCGGCCGCACCTGGCTAGACGAAAGTCCGTAGCCGGAAATGAACAGAACACCCATGGCGCCGAAAAGAAGCACGCAGACAAGCAGCGGCCCTCCCGCCTCGCGTAGCGGAACGCCGTTTGCCAGCGCCCGGGCGAGCGCAAGACCCCCCGCATAGAGGCAGAAGGCGAGCCAGCCCTTCACCAGAAGGCGCGCAGCGCCCATGATCCTCCCCTAAGCTCGCTGGCCGTGAGCCTCAGGCCGTGGCCGCGAAGCGCGCGTCTTTCATGCGCTCGGCGCGCAAACTCTCCGCCATCAGAAAGGCAAGCTCAAGCGCCTGATTGGCGTTCAGTCGCGGATCGCAATGCGTGTGGTAACGCCGCGACAGATCCTCTTCCGAAATCGCCTGCGCCCCTCCCAGGCACTCGGTTACGTTCTGACCGGTCATTTCGAAATGCACCCCTCCGGCATGCGTCCCCTCGGCGCGATGCACCTCGAAGAAGGATTTGACCTCCTTGAGGATGCGATCGAAAGAGCGGGTCTTCAATCCCGTGTTCGACGTGATGGTGTTGCCGTGCATGGGATCGCACGACCACGCCACCGCCGCGCCTTCCCGCTCCACCGCACGAATGAGACGCGGCAGTTTCTCGCCCGCCTTCTCGGCGCCGAAACGGCAGATCAAGGTCATTCTGCCCGGCTGGTTCTCCGGATTGAGAATAGCCAGCAGTTCGAGCAGCTCGCTTTCCCCGATTGTCGGTCCGCATTTGAGACCGATCGGATTCTTGATCCCCCGGCAGAACTCGACGTGCGCGGCCGACGGGTCGCGCGTGCGATCGCCGATCCAGAGAAAATGTGCGGAGGTGTCGTACCAGTCGCCGCTCGTCGAATCGATGCGGGTCATCGCCTGCTCGTATCCCAGATGCAGTGCTTCGTGACTTGTGTAGAACTCGGTGGCGCGCAACTGCGGAGTCGAGTCCGGGGTGATGCCGCACGCCTCCATGAATTCGAGCGTCTCGGTGATGCGCTGCGCGAGCGCGCGATAGCGTTCGCCGGAAGGCGATCCGGCGATGAACCCCAGCGTCCAGCGATGGACGTTGTGCAGATCGGCATAACCTCCCTGCGCGAAGGCACGCAGCAGATTGAGCGTCGCCGCCGATTGCGCATAGGCCTGCATCAGCCGCGCGGGATCGGGCGTGCGGCTCGCCGCGTCGAACTCCATCGCATTGATGTTGTCGCCGCGATAGGACGGCAAGTGTCACCGCGCCCTGGGTTTCGAACTCCGCGGTGCGCGGCTTCGCGAACTGTCCGGCGATACGACCCACTTTCACCACCGGCACGGCTGCGGCGAATGTCAGGATCACCGACATCTGCAGGAGCACGCGGAACGTGTCGCGGATATTGTCGGGATGAAATTCGGCGAAGCTCTCGGCGCAGTCGCCTCCCTGCAACAGGAAAGCCTTGCCCGCGGCGGTCTGGGCGAGGCGTGCCTTCAGGCTGCGCGCCTCGCCTGCGAATACCAGCGGCGGATGCGTCTTGAGCCGCGTCTCGACGGCAGCCAGCGCTGCCGGGTCCGGATAATCCGGGACCTGCCGGGTCGGCTTGCCGCGCCAGCTCGATGGACTCCAGGGCTGTACCAAATTGCGGGCTCCTTGTTTGCCGGTGCATATACGTCGGAATGCACAGCCCGTGCGAGCCGTTTCTCTCCCCGGCTGGCATGGTCAGCCCGCCTGCCCTAAAAGGCTATCCGAATCTCATTTCATCAGCAGGCACATGAAAAGGTTGATCGTTCTGACGGTGGCGCTTCTTCTGTGCGCTTGCGACACCATCAGCGGCATCAGATATTCTGTCGACCAGGGCAGCTTCGGCGACAGGGCGAAGGCCGTCATGGGCGCTTGCACGGCGCGCATGCAGAGCCATGATTTCGATGGCATCCGCGACAAGGTGGAGCTGCTGAAGTCTCCGCCCGACGGGCCGGTACCTTTTGCGATTCTCCACCGACAATGCCGCGCCGACGCCTGACGAGGAACGCGCGATCGGTTTGTGGGCAAAGGCGGTCGAGCGCTGCCAGTCGGAGGCGCGTGCGCTCGTGGACTCCATTCCCGTGCCACCCGACGCGACGCAGTCGGAAGTCGGCAAGCTCACCTCCTACATCACCGATGCTTGGATCGAGGGCAGCCAGTTGCGCGTCGCGCTCTATAACGGCCAGACGAGTTATGCCGATTACGCCAGAGACCGGCTGCGCACCGCGGAAGATGCGCTGAAGACGGCGGAACGCTACGCGCAGGACACCGATGAGGAAAACGCGACGCACAATCTCGAAGACGTCGAAACCGCGCTGGAACCCTTCGCCGCGCTCCTCTGACCCCTATTCCGGGCCTTTCGAATAGGCCTTCGCGTGCATGGTGACGAGTTCCTCGGCGATGCTGGGATGAAGCGCCACGGTGGAGTCGAACTGCGCTTTCGTGGCGCCCATCTTCATCGCCACGGCGACGAACTGGATGATCTCCGCAGCTTCGGGGCCGAACAGGTGGCAGCCCAGAACGCGGTCCGTTTTCGCATCGACGATCAGTTTGAACACGGCCCGCTCGTCGCGGTCCGACAGCGTGTTCTTGAGCGGGCGGAAGACCGATTTGTAGACATCGATTGCGAAACCCTCGGCGAGCGCTTTGTTCTCGGTGCGCCCGACGGTTCCGATCTCGGGCTGGCTGAAGACTGCGGTCGGCACGAGTTTGTGATCGACCGGCGTCGGATCGTCCTCGAACACGGTGCGCACGAAGGCCATCGCCTCGTGAATCGCAACCGGCGTCAACGCCATTCGATCGGTCACGTCGCCCACGGCCCAGATATGGGGCAGGTTCGAGCAGGAAAATTCGTCCACCTTGATCTGTCCGCGCCGGCCGAGCGCAACACCGATCCTGTCGAGACCCATGCCCAGCGTATTGGGCACCCGTCCGATGGCGAGCATCACCTGGTCGGCTTCGAGCATCTCGTTCTTGTCGCTGAACGCGAAGACCTCGTCGCCACGCTTCTCGATCTTTCTGAAGGTGCGGTCCAGCACCACGCGGATACCGCGCTTCTCGCTCGATTGCGTCAGCGCATCGCGCATGTCGTCGTCGAAACCGCGGAGGATCTTCGGGCCGCGATAGACGAGCGTCACTTCGGCGCCGAGACCGTGAAAGATGTGCGCGAACTCGATCGCGATGTAGCCGCCGCCGGCGATGACGATGCGCCGCGGAAATTTCTCCAGATGGAACGCCTCGTCTGACGTGATGCAATGCTCGGCGCCCGAAGCTTCGCCGATATCGCGGGAGGGACGTCCTCCGGTGGCGATCAGAAAGCGCGCGGCGGTGACTTCGCCGGCCGCTTTTCTTGAGATGGATGGTATGGGCATCTTCGAAGCCGGCGCGGTCCGCGAAAACTTCGACGCCTGCCTTCTCGACATTCTCCCGATACAGCCCTTCCAGCCGTGCGATCTCCTTGTCCTTGTTGGCGATGAGCAGGTTCCAGTCGAAGCGCCGCTCGGGCACCGTCCAGCCGAACGCACCGGCGTCCTCGAAATCCTCGCCGAAATGGCTGGCATAGACCAACAGCTTCTTGGGTATGCAGCCACGGATGACACAGGTGCCGCCGAAGCCATATTCCTCGGCGATCGCCACCCGCGCGCCGGTCAGCGCCGCCAGCCGGCTCGCCCGCACGCCGCCCGAGCCGCCGCCTATGACGAAGAGATCGAAGTCGTATTTTGACATATGCATGCTCTCCCGAATTTAGTCTTGCATCAGCGCTGTACGTCCTTCGACAGGCTCAGGATGAAGACGTCGGTTATTTGCATCAGCGCCGATGGCAACAAAATTCTCCTCATGCTGAGCCTGTCGAAGCACCCGAAGCGGTGCCCCAACACGCGTCGCGAAGCTCCTCCAAGCATCTGCTACAACATTACGCAGACGGCGATCGATGAAATATGTCTACGCCATGCGTACCCGCGATGACGAGCGTCGTGGCAAGATCGATGAACAGGCCATGGTCGACGACGCCCGGAACGGCATCGAGTGCTGCGGCGAGCAGCGGCGCATCGGCAATCGCGCCGAAGCCGCAATCATAGATCATATTGCCGCTATCGGTGGTGAAACCGTCGCGCATCCGGATCGGCAGGTTTGAATAGCCAAGGCGCGCCACGGCTTCCACAATGCGCGCGGCGGTGGTCGCGTGACCGAACAGCGTCACTTCGACGGGCAGCGGAAAATGTCCGAGGCGCTCCACCAGCTTCGATTCGTCCACGATCACGATCATGCGCCGGGAGGACGCCGCGACGATCTTTTCGCGCAGCAGCGCGCCGCCACCGCCCTTGATGAGATCGAGATTGCGGTCGGCTTCGTCGGCGCCGTCGATGGCGAGGTCGAGCGGCGCCATCGTCGAGTTCGTCGAGCGGAATCCCCAGCGCGCGCGCCTTCGCTTCCGTTCGTTTCGAAGTGGCCGTACCGAGTATCTGCAGTCCCGAGCCAATCCGCTCCGCCAGCAGCTCGAGAAAGATCTCGGCGGTCGTGCCGGTGCCCAGACCGAGCTTCATGCCGCTCTCGACGAACTCCAGCGCCCGCGCCGCCGCCGCGCGCTTGAGTGAATCGTTCATCGCAGTCCGCCCGGCGCCATCATTCTCCCTCTCCCCCATCGGGGGAGAGGGTTGGGGTGAGGGGGCCTTTCCATCACTCCACCGTCACGGATTTGGCGAGGTTGCGCGGCTGATCCACGTCGGTGCCTTTGGCGATGGCGGCGTGATAGGCCAGCAGCTGCACCGGAATGGCGTAGACCAGCGGGGTGATGAAGGGGATCGAGCGTGGCAGTTCGATCGACGCCCACGCCCTTGCCCGCCTTGGCAAGACCCGCCGCGTCGGAGATCAGCAGCACCTTGCCGCCGCGCGCCATCACTTCCTGCATGTTGGAGATGGTCTTCTCGAAAAGGCGCGTCATGGGGCGCGATGCACGATGATCGGCACGCTCTCGTCGATCAGCGCGATGGGGCCGTGCTTCATCTCGCCCGCGGCATAGCCTTCGGCATGGATGTAGGAAATTTCCTTGAGCTTCAGCGCGCCTTCCAGCGCCAGCGGATAGCTGAGGCCGCGGCCCATATAGAGCACGTCGCGGGCCTTGGCGATTTCCTCGCCCAGCGCCTCGATCGCTTGGTTCCTGCTTCAGGAATTCGGCGATATGGCGCGGCGTTTCCAGCAGCGCGGCGCAAAGCCGCTTCTCTTCGTCCGCGTCGAGCGCGCCGCGCGCGCCGCCCGCCGCGATGGCGAAGCGCTGCCAGCCCGCCAGCTGGCAGGTGAAGGCCTTGGTCGAGGCGACGCCGATCTCCGGCCCCGCATAGGTGGGCAGCACGATGTCGGCTTCGCGCGCGATGGAGCTTTCCGCCACATTGACGATCGCGATGGTGGTCTGGCCCTTGGCCTTGGCGTCGCGCAGCGCCGCCAGCGTGTCGGCGGTCTCGCCCGATTGCGAGACGAACAGCGCCGCGCCATCCTCGCGGATAGACCGGATCGCGATAGCGCAGTTCCGACGCGACATCGATTTCCACCGCCAGCCGCGCCAGCTTCTCGAACCAGTATTTGCCCACCATGCCGGCATAATAGGCGGTGCCGCAGGCCGAGATGGTGAGCCGCGACGCCTTCGCCAGCGCCTCGCGCAGCCGCCCTTGCCCAGCGGCGCACCGACCGGCCCGGCGGGATCGAGATAATGCGCCAGCGTGTGGCCGATCACTTCCGGCTGCTCGTGGATTTCCTTGGCCATGAAATGACTGTGGCCGGCCTTGTCCACCAGCGCCGGCGCCGCTGAGGTGATCTTGATCTCGCGATTGGCGGGGCGGCCCTCGGCGTCGAAGATCGAAACCTGCGGCGCCCCGCACCACCGCGACATCGCCGTCTTCCAGATAGGCGACGCGGTTGGTGAAAGGCGCCAGCGCGAAGGCGTCCGAGCCGAGATAGGCTTCGTGCTCGCCATAGCCCACCGCCAGCGGGCGGCCCTTGCGCGCGCCGATCAACAGGCCTTCATGATCCTTGAAGATCATGGCGATGGAATAGGCGCCGGTCAGCCGCGCGCACCGCCGCCTTGGCGGCCTCGTCGGGCTCCATGCCCTGATCCATGATTGTCGGTGACGAGATGGGCGGCGACTTCGCTGTCGGTCTCGGATTCGAACTGTGGCCCTTGGCGGTCAGCTCGTCGCGCAGCTCGCGGAAATTCTCGATGATGCCGTTATGGACGATGGCGACGCGCGCGGTGGCATGGGGATGGGCATTGGTTTCGGTGGGCGCGCCATGGGTGGCCCAGCGCGTATGGCCGATGCCGGTGTGGCCGGGCAGCGGGATGCGCGTCAGCACCGCGTCCAGCTTGGACAGCTTGCCCGGCGCGCGGCGGCGCTCGATCTGTGCCGTCCACCAGGGTGGCGATGCCGGCCGAAGTCATAGCCGCGATATTCCAGCCGCTTCAGCGCCTCCAGGATGACCGGCGCCGACGTCGCGCGTGCCCGCGATGCCGACAATGCCGCACATTATTTCTTCTCCTCTTTTTCGGCTTTCTGCGTCGCGGAAGGCTTTCGCCCAGCCGGGCTTTTCGGCCTGTCGGCCCGCGCGCGATCGCCAGCGCGTCGGCGCGCCACATCCTTGGTGATCACCGAGCCCGCGCCGGTGATGGCGCCCGCGCCCACCTTCACCGGCGCCACCAGCGCGGTGTCGGAGCCGATGAAGGCGCCGGCGCCGATCTCGGTCGCATGCTTGGCGAAGCCGTCATAATTGCAGGTGATGGTGCCGGCGCCGATATTGGCGCCCGCGCCCACCCTCGCGTCGCCCAGATAGGTCAGATGATTGGCCTTGGCGCCCTGTTCCGATCACGGTGTTCTTCACTTCCACGAAATTGCCGATATGGGCGTCCTCGCCGATCGCGGCGCCGGGCCGCAGCCGCGCGTACGGCCCGATGATCGCGCCGCGTCCCACTTCCGCGCCTTCCAGATGGGAGAAGGCTTCGGATCCGCGCCCCGCTCTTCACCGTCACGCCCGGACCGAACACCACAAAAGGCTCGATCTCGACATCCGGCTCGAGCACCGTGTCGTAGCGAAGATACACGGTCTCCGGCGCGGTCATGCTGACGCCCGCCGCCAGCGCCGCGGCGCGCATACGCGCCTGCATCTGCGTTTCCGCCTCCGCCAGTTCGGCGCGGCTGTTGACCCCGCCGACCTCGGTTTCCTCGGCGATCGCCACCGCGCACTCGACGCCGTCCTGCCGCGCGAGGAGCGGAACGTCGGTGAGGTAATATTCGCTTCTGCGCGTTGTCGTTCTCGAGCTTCGCCGCCCAGCGGAAGAATTTCTGCGCATCGGCCGCATAGCAGCCGGCATTGCAGAGATCGGTCTGGCGCTCGCTCTCGCTCGCGTCCTTGAATTCGACGATGCGGTCGAGCAGCCCGTCGGCGTCGAGCAGCACGCGGCCGTAGGCGGCCGGATCGCGCGCGCGAAAGCGCGACAAGCGGCAAGCCCCGTCTTCTCGCGCGCCGCAAACGAGGCCTCGAAACGTCTCGGCGGTGACAAGCGGCATGTCGCCATATGCCGTCACCACCACGCCTGAAAATCCTCCGAGCCGCTTGCGCGCCGCGGCCGCGGCATGGCCGGTGCCCAGCTGCTGGTCCTGCACGACGCTTTCGGCGCCCTCGCCGGCCGCATAGGCGCGCACCTCTTCGGCTCGGCGGCGAGGTCACCACCACGATGCGCGCGACGCCGGCGCGCGCGCAGCGCCGCGATGACATGGCCCAGGATCGGCAGTCCCGCCACCTTGTGCAGCACCTTGGGCAGCGCGGATTTCATCCGCGTGCCCTGCCCGGCTGCCAGAACGATGCCAGCGCGTGGAGTCATGGTTCGACAAGCTCACCATAAAGTGGTTGGGCAAGCTCCCCCTCAGCGCCGATGCAAGTAAGAAATTTCCTCATCCTGAGCCTGTCGAAGGACCCACCAAGCCGCTGCAGGTTCCGGTCAAATAGGTATGCGAAAGCCCTGCCTGGGCGCACCGGCGTCACTCTCTGCCATTCTCCGCGATTATTCGCACCCGCGAAATGACGATTTGCGACGCTATATTGCCCCGCAATTCTCCCGGGTCTGCTACTCCTCGCCCGCATGAATCGCTCTCCTGCGCTCATTTTCGACCTCGACGGGACGCTCGTCGATACCGCGCCCGACTTGCTGAACGCGCTGAACGCCGTCCTGCTGCGCGAGCATCGCAGACCCATGAACGAGAAGGACCTGCCGCAACTGGTCGGTCACGGCGCGCGCGCCATGCTTGCCGCAGCGCTGGCGCGGAGCGGCGGACCGCTCCCCGAAGCGCGCATGGCCGAGCTGACCGACGACTACATCGCGCACTACCGCGCCCATATCGCCGATCGCAGCCGTCCGTTTCCGCAGGTGGAGGCGACGCTCAATCAGTTCGTGGCTGACGGCGCGCGGCTCGGCGTCCTCACCAACAAGCCGCAGGAACTCGCCGAGCCGCTGCTCGCCGCCCTCGGTCTCACGCGCTATTTCAAGGCGATCCACGGCGCCGGGCGCTTCTCGTATTCCAAGCCCGATGCGCGCGTGTTCGCGCATGTGGTCGAGGAACTGGGCGGAACGGGCGCGGGCGCCATCATGATCGGCGACAGCACCACCGACGCCGCAACCGCGCGCGCGGCGCAGGTGCCATTCATTCTTATGTCGTACGGCTACACGCCCGATCCCGTGGAGACGCTGGGCGCCGACGCGATCACCGGAAATTTCGCCGAGCTGCCGCAGTTGGTCGCGCGCATCCTTGACCGTTCTGCAGGCAGACTGTAGAGCGCAACGACCGGCATCGCTTCCGGGCCCGGGCGCGTAGCTCAGCGGGAGAGCACTCCCTTCACACGGGAGGGGTCACAGGTTCAATCCCTGTCGCGCCCACCATACGAAACTTGGATTTGGTTGGCTCGTTTCACCGCATTCGTTCTGAGCTTTGTCTCGTCCTCGATGAACGGCGGACGCATCGCAATGCCGCTCATGCCCGCGCGCGTGCAATCTACGATCGAATTCGCCGCAATAGCGTTGCTAGGGCAATGGGGGCCAGGCGGGCAACGGTTTCTGTGCGAGATCGCTCACTGCGTTTCGAGCGCGATGATGCCGAACCACGTCGCCGGCGTAGCGCAGCCAGCCCGCGCCCGACACAGTGGTGCCCGGTTCGTCGGCCACTTCCGCACCGTTGTTGCCCGGGCATTTGGAGGGCTTTTTCGGACAATATATGTACGTACCCACCACTCCGGCCTCCGCGTTTATTGCGATTAGGCCGGCATTGTTGAGGCCAAACGCCTGTACGTACGTCGCGCCCTTGATCGTAATGGACTTGAAGGTATCGCTCACCGTGTCGAACGTGAACGCGTAAGCGTCTCCCTCAGCATCGCTCCAACCTCCGACTACCAGACCGTTATCGTTGATACCCGCCAAAGTAGTGTTCGTTGCCGATTTATCAGGGAAATCTATCTGTGTAGCCTCGCCGTTCTGCAAAACAAAGCCATGCAAATTGCCATCGCTGCCGACGAAAAAGCCAACAACAACTCCGGCCTTGTTGATGCCACGCGCCTCCACCCACGTCGAATCGAATACGAGGGGAAGATCCTGCTTCCATTTGGAGTTCTTGCCAAGATAGCCGTAATTGACGTCGCTGCCATTGACGTCCTCTATGTGATTGCCCGCAAACTCGCCTGACTTATCGATCCCCTGCGGAATGCCGTCGAGGGGAGTACCGCCCTGTGTGATCGTTGCCATCGAACCGGTCCCGCCGTCATACTCGAACTGTGGCCCGTAAACGTAATTGCCGGAGCCGTCCGTCGGACCGAAGCCAGTTATCAGATCGCTGTCGTTGATACCGCGCGGCTCGGTTCCCTTTGCGGTGTTGCCCTCGTAATCGAAGGTTGTGTAGCTACCGGCTAGAGTGCCGAAATACCCATGTTCGACGCCACTCGTGTCGAACCAGTTCCCAACAATGATGTTATTGTTGTTGATGCCAAAGACCCCCGTTGACGCGCTCCCCTGCACCGGCACGACTGGAATGAGCGTCGCGGCACCCGCGGCGGTAGTCAGCGCTGCGAAGTCCTGCAATGCCGAGAATGATCGAGTTGCGCATAATCGATTTCCCCCCTGCTTTGACGGCGTCGTGCGAATTGTGGACGCTCGCCCCGATATTCCCGAGATTAGCCCAGACTGGAGCGGAACATAAGGGTTTTCTAAACTCGTTGAACCTTCCGTTGCCACACGTGGAGGCAGTCCACACGCGGACTTAGGCAAATCGATCCGAGAGCTGATTTGACTCGCTCCGCTTGGCATCAGTTGGCTCGCTCGACCGGCGTAAGGCGCTGATATTAACGAATTTACTGCCAAATCCACGCCGAGGTTCTTCGTGTCCCCGGGAATTACGCCGCCGCGGCGGCCTGCCGCAATGCGGGAAGCGCCACCGTCACCACGGTTCCGACTTGTTCGGTGCTGTCGATGCGCACCGTACCTCCGTGCAGGCGGGTCAGGCCGTAAACGAGCGCAAGCCCGAGCCCCGTTCCTTCGCGCGCGATGTGGGGATTGTTGGTGACGCGCTCGAACGGGCGCCCGAGGCGTTCGAGTGCGGCCCTGGAAATCCCGATTCCCGTGTCGCGGACGGCAATCTCCAGAATGTCCACGCCTGTTCTGACGGAGACCAGGACTTCGCCGCCTGCCGGGGTGAACTTTGACGGCGTTCGACAGCAGGTTGATCAGAATCTGTTTCAGCGCGCGCCGGTCGGCCGCCAGGCTTGCTCCGTCCGCCGGCAAATCCGTGGACAGCACGATCCGGCGCTCCTCGACGGCGAATTGCATCAGCGCGATGCAATCGCCGATCAACCCGGCGAGATCCACGTTTTCCATGTGAAGCTCGAATTTGCCTGCCTCGACCTTCGACATGTCCAGGATGTCGGAGATCACCTCGAGCAGATGCAAACCCGATTTGTTGATGTGCCTGACATATTCGCCGTACCGGTTCTCCAGCGGACCGAAAATACCCTGAAGCATCATGTCGGAAAATCCGATGATGGCGTTGAGCGGCGTGCGCAGCTCGTGGCTCATATGCGCCAGGAACTCGGATTTGACGCGGCTGGCGGCTTCGGCGGATTGCTCGGCGATGCGACTGTGGACCAGCTCGTCCTCGACACGCCGCTTTTCGAGCGCGTTGCGGCGGAACACGGCCAGCGCGCGCGAAAGCTCTCCGATCTCGTCGGCGCGGTCTCCGTAGGGTACTTCGCAGGCCATGTCGCCGTCTGCCACAAGCCGCATGGTCTCGGCGATCCTCGCCATCGGGCGCGCGATCCTGCGGCTGATGAACAATGTCGCAACCAGCGCGGAGGCGAGCGACAGGATCATGATGCAAAGCTGGAGGACAAGGTTCCGGCGGGCGGCATCCAGCTCCGCGCGCGCATCGGCGTCGGAGAGATCGACCGCGATTTTCGCCACCTGGACGAGGCTCTTCATTGCCGTACTGGAAGCGCTGATCCAGTCGTGGCCCGAGATCGGTGGCCGCTTTCCCGACGCGAACGCGTCGATCACTGTTTTGCGAAGTCCGCGCAGTCGCACGAAATAAAGCTCGTTTGCGGTGGCGATCGCGGCGTGCAGCGCGGGCGGCAGGCGTCCCAGACTCGCGTCTTCCAAAATCACGCCCCAGAGCGCGTCGCCCCGGCCCGTGAGCTCGGTCATGACTTCGAGCCGGGCGTTGTCGTAGCCTTTGCCGCTGGCGATGCCGGCACCGACCAGCAGCCTGTCGTTCCCCGCGAATTCGCGAACCGCCCAGCCCAGCTGCTTGATCTTCATCATCTCGGCGATGAAGGCGTCGCTGCGGTCGATCTCGTTGGTGAGCTCCGCGGACACACGGTCCTCCGCCGCAAACGGGTTTCGGTCGGTCGGAATCCAGGTGGCAATCTTTGCCGCCGATCGGAGCTCGGGTCGGCGCAACGCGGCATCAATCTCCGGCCGCTGCCCGTCTATGGCGGTTCTTTCCTTGATGATGGCGGCACGCTCGGACGCGGTGCCCATATTGTTCATCGCGAGCCCGGACAGGGCACGATTCAGGGCGGCGGTGGAACGCGCCCGCACTTGCTCGATGTCGGCCCAGGTCTCTGCGTCCACGGCTCGCGGCGATTCCAGCACCGTGTTCACGGTGCCCAGTTCGAACCTGCGATACTGCATGGACATGAACAGGTCGCGCGTGATGCCCGAGGCGGTAACGATGCGCTCGGCCCTGCGCATCTCATCATAGGCGCGGTTCGCCAGAATGGCGGATATCACCACCAGCACAAGCGCCATGGCGCCGGTGATGGCTTCCAGTGTCCGGCTGACGGACAGTGCCTTGCTCATGGCGCATCGGCTCTGCTGTCGATCCGCGCGAGAGCCGGATCGGGAGCCTGGATGGTAACCATTCAATGTAATGATGGGCTTAATGGCGAGGGAGTGACCGGTTATGAAACTCACGCGGAGAAACCTGCTTGCCGGCGGCGCGGCACTGTCGCTCTTGCCGCTGGTGGCGCGGGCGGGTGCGAATACCGATACCGATGACCGATACCGATACCGATGTCGCGATCATTGGCGGCGGCGTGGCAGGCTGCTACGCGGCGTGGCGCCTTGCCAGCGAACAGCCCCATTTGCGCGTCTCTCTGTTCGAGTTGAGCGACCGGATCGGCGGGCGGCTGCGCTCCATCGCGTTTCCACAAGCGCCGCATCTGGTCGGCGAGGCCGGCGGCATGCGCTTCCTGCCGGCTCACAAACATGTGTTCAACCTTGTGCGGCAGCTCGGGTTGCCCGCGCGAGGCTATCCGATCCAGGAACCGCAGGACCATCTCGCCCTGCGGGGCGCAAGCTACACCTATGCGGAAGCAGGGCCGCCGGGAAAACTCTTTCCCTACAATATTCCGCCGTCGGACCAGGCGCCGAACAGTCCGCGCTATGTGCAAGGCGTCGAAAAAGTCATTCCCGGCTTCGGCCATATGACGCCCGCGCGTTGGCTCGCGCATTCGATCGGCCTCCGTTACAAAGGCCGGCTGCTCAAGGATTGGCCGAACTGGGCGCTGATGGCCGACATATTTTCGGCCGAGGAAAACCGCTTTTTCCAGGATACGGGGGGCTATGACATCGCGCCTCTCGGCACCGCGCTTGGTGAATTCGACGAAGAGCTGCTTGGACCCGATCTGTCGAAACCGTTTCTCACGATCGCGGGCGGCTATCAGAAATTGCCGCTCGCGCTCGCAGCCAAATCGCAACTCCTCGGCGCGAGAGTTCTGACAGAAACGCGGCTGGCCAGTCTTTCCCTGCCGGCTTTGGCGGGTCAGGCATTCACGCTGGGCCTCGTCGATCGCGCGGACCGCACGACCGCGATCTCTGCAAGACGCGTGGTGCTCGCGCTGCCGCGCCGCGCTCTGGAACTGATCGAGGACTTCCCCGCACGGCGCGATCCTCACCTTGCCGGTCTTATCGCATCCGTCGTCGGCGAGCCTGCGGCCAAAGCCTTTCTGCTCTATCCGCGGCGCCTGGTGGCGCGATCTTGGCATCGACGGCGGACGCTCCGTCACCGACATGCCGGCGCGCATGTTCTATGCGCTGGGCGCCGAGAAGGAGCGGCTCGCGAGCGAACCCGCGAACGGATTTGGGCTGCTGATGGCCTATTGCTGCGGAGCAGATGTGCAGTATTGGCAGCAGCTTGCGCCTCAGGCGCCGCGCGCAGCGGCGGGATTTCAATGGCTGCCCGGCAATTCCCCACTCGCTCTCGAAATTCATCGCGAAGCGGCGCTGACCTATGCGGCGCGACCACCCGCGCCGTTGCGCGCCTGCCTTCAGGACTGGACCGTCGATCCTTATGGCGGCGGCTGGAATATGTGGCGCCAGGGGGTCGACGGGATGGAATTGGCCGACCCGGTGATGAGCCCCATTCCCGGCCGCGAGCTTTACATTTGCGGCGAAGCGTACAGCCCGTACTACCAGTCCTGGGTGGAAGGTGCGGTCGAGCGCGCCGAAACGATGCTGCAGCGCCATTTCGGATTGAAACCGCCGCGATGGCTCGGTTGAGACACGGAACGGAATCGTCTTGCATCTCAGGGAGTTTGCCTTGACTGCTTGCCAGCCCTCGCATCACCGTTTCCCTCAGTTTTCCGCCGCCATTGGGCGTCAATTCGAAGACCGTGCCCGCGACTCCAGCTGCCCCCAGCAATCGCGCCAGCCTGCCCTTCGAGCCCAGGACGAGCGTCGCTGGAGAGATTCAGGAGATAAGTGCGAAGGTGAGCAAAACAGCTCGGAGTATGCGCCGGTCTTCGAACAACATCGCCACAAACTGACCCATCACCGAGCCCCTTCGGCGGCTCCTTCACTCTCTGGTCGGCCTACCGGACGGCTCAACACCGCCCGGTTTTTTTCAAATGTTTGTTCTGTTGCCAACGATGCACTGGGTCCGTCAGTCGATTTCAGCGGCCATTGGCAGAGGCATGTCAGGGTAGCTAATCCAGTTTAATTCCCATTGCCTTTGCGCGTTTGACGAGCGCCCGTCGATAGGCAGCATCATAGCCCTCGGAAGGTCCCAATTTCTCGGCGGGCAACAATTCCGCTGCGAGAATCTGAACATGCTCCGCAGCAGACAAACCGGCCAGTTCCAAAGCGAAGCGAGCCTTCCCGACGTGGCACGTACAAAGCCCGTCGGTTGGAACGTGGTATCTCCTGGTCAGGCAATGCGCGTCGTGTGGGCTATCCGCCGCTGCCAACAGGGCTTCTCTTGTGTAATCCCGATGCATTTCGGTAGTACGTAGCTCACCGGGAACCGATTGACCATCGCGCATCCCGCGCCTGACCAGGCAGGGTCGCAATTCGCACAGAGTTCAGAGATCGGGGCAAATCGCGTGGTCGATCTCCATCAGCTCCACGGGCGCTCCATTCACCTCGATGAACGCCACGCGAACGCCCTTGCTTGGGCTGTTCGGTGCGATGATGACGCTTCGGCCCTCAAGCGCCGCCTCGAGGTCGTCGACCTCGAACGCCACATGCGCCACACGCTTGACGAGCTCAGGAATTGGCGCATCTGGCCAGTAGCGCTGCCACTGAATCCCGAATGGATTGTTCGCGTGGTCGCTCACCGTGACCCTCAGATGCGGCAGGTCGATTTCCCCTTCGAAGGCCTCGGCGGTCGGAATGCCAATGTGATTGAACTTCAGCATTATGAGGTCTCTCGCGTTGTTTTCTCAAAACTGTCGTACGTGCCCACGGATCGGCTCGCGCCGGACTGCACTTAACGTAACCCAGACAGTGTCGAATAGGGGAATTGAAATCGCACCGCTTTGGTGTTTCAAGATCGCGATCGTCGCAACTTCAGTCGGCCGTTTCTCTTTCGGATGGCCTGCGTTTCAGCCGGCGAAATCCCGTCCAGCCGACTATCAGAAATGTGAGCATGCCAAACAGGCCGAACATGGCGCGGCCGACGAACGGCCCCAGAAAGGCGCCCGAACCGGTGAAGTGACGCTCGCCGGGTCCGAAGCCTACCCAAACGAAGGCGATACCCAACGCGATGGTGACGGCAACCCCGAGCACGCCGCTCAACATGCGCACGAGCGCCGACGTGCCGGAGGGAAACTGTCCGTTCGACTGGTCCGCCGCTCCAGAGACGACGTTGATCAGGGCCGCTCCGGCTCCGCCGAGAAATATGAATCCGATCAGCGCACCGATCCAGTCAGGAGCATCGCCTGGGTGCGACACGGGCCTGCCGAACACGCCCAGCGATGCCAGCAGCATCGCTGCCCCGATCGCCGCCGCAGGAACAATCACCACCAGCCTTATGAGCGTCGCCCGCGTCATGGGAGGTGCACGTCTGTCATGGCCCCATCATGATGGTCGTGAAGGGTTAAGTATTGCTGGACGCCTGCTACTGGCGCCTGTTCAGTTTTGACCGTCGCCGCGCCGTTGGGTGTAGGGATGCACCCCCAGTGAGGCTGCAGCTCATGTCGAAACATCACGATTCCGCCGAATTTCACTGCCAGGCAGACAAGGTCCGGAAGATCGCCAGCGGGATATTCGACACTGACGAGCACGAGATCGTGTTGCGGTTTGTTGATGATTGCGAGTATCGCATCAATCAATCTCACGACCGCGATCTCTGCAAGACGCGTGGTGCTCGCGCTGCCGCGCCGCGCTCTGGAACCGATCGAGGACTTCCCCGCACGGCGCGATCCTCACCTTGCCGGTCTTATCGCATCCGTCGTCGGCGAGCCTGCGGCCAAAGCCTTTCTGCTCTATCCGCGGCCCTGGTGGCGCGATCCTGGCAGCGACGGCGGCCGCTCCGTCACCGACATGCCGGCGCGCATGTTCTATGCGCTGGGCGCCGAGAAGGAGCGGCTCGCGAGCGAACCTGCGAACGGATTTGGGCTGCTGATGGCCTATTGCTGCGGAGCAGATGTGCAGTATTGGCAGCAGCTTGCGCCTCAGGCGCCGCGCGCAGCGGCGGGATTTCAATGGCTGCCCGGCAATTCCCCACTCGCTCTCGAGATTCATCGCGAAGCGGCGCTGACCTATGCGGCGCGACCACCCGCGCCGTTGCGCGCCTGCCTTCAGGACTGGACCGTCGATCCCTATGGCGGCGGCTGGAATATGTGGCGCCAGGGAGTCGACGGGATAGTATTGGCCGACCCGGTGATGAGCCCCATTCCCGGCCGCGAGCTTTACATTTGCGGCGAAGCGTACAGCCCGTACTATCAGTCCTGGGTGGAAGGCGCGGTCGAGCGCGCCGAAACGATGCTGCAGCGCCATTTCGGATTGAAGCCGCCGCGATGGCTCGGTTGAGACACGGAACGCTGCCTTCCTCAACTCCGGTGAGTCACGCGGCCACCGTCATCGGTTCGACGAGTTCGGGTCCATCGTTGCGCACGTTCCCTACCCCCTTTCCTACCGGCCAGCATTCCATCCGCTGGGACGGGAACGGACGCAGGAGCCCCTTGCGGTCTTCGGGCGTGGCGAACCATTTCGGCCAATCATCGCGCGCGAGGATTACCGGCATGCGATTGTGGATTGGCGCGCATAGCTCGTTCGGCTCGGTCGTCAGGATTGTGAAAGTCTCAAGGCCGGCTTCGTCGTTCGCGGCGTCCTTCGCCCTCCGCCATTCCCACAGTCCTGCGAACGCGAATGGCTCCCGATCCTTTGCGGTGATGAAATAGGGCTGTTTGCCGGTCGGGCCGACCGGTGCCCATTCGTAAAAGCCATCAGCCGGAACAAGACAGGGCCGCGTCTTGAATGCGGAGCGGAACGTCGGCCTCTCCGCGACCGTCTCGGCCTTGGCATTGATGCACTTCGCGGCGCCGCTCTCGTCCTTCGCCCAACCGGGCACGAGGCCCCAGCGCATCATCACCGGTTCGCGGCGGCCCTCCTTGTCCAGCCGGACCACGACGCCGCGCTGGATGGGCGCAAAATTGTAACGCGGCTCGAGGTTCGAGATGGGTCGAATGTACGGCTCTGTGATCCGGTAAAGCTCGACCAGCTCGCGCCAGGTATACCGATTGGTGAAGCGGCCACACATGCGGCAACGATAGGGCGGAACCTGCTCGCGCGCGAGGACAAACGCGTCGATGCGCATCCGTCCGGGTTGACTGTCAGTGTCGGGCGGGCCGACATTTCTCATGGCCAGGTACGCCGAGCGGGAGGAAACCGGGCTGAATTGCCCATTCCATGGAAACACGATTGCCGCCCACGCCGTCCATGCCCTTCTGCGCATGCAGAGCGTCGGCCAACACGCAAGTCAGCACGCGCGAGCGCGATTGTTCCTATTGTTCGGCACACGCCAACGGCGCATTTCAACAAATTCGAGATGATGAAATGAAGCGGGGGTGGCGATGAATGCAGTGACCGAGATCGAGACTATAGATGGCCAATATTGTTTCTGCCTGCGTGCCTATGGTCGGGACTTGGTGCTCTTTGCGTTTCGTACCGAGGCGGAAGCCCGCATCGCTTCGGATGCCCTGCGCCAGATCGCCCAACACTCGGTCGCCATCCTTCCGGCAGCGGAGGCAGGCGCGACGGGCCAACCGGCGGCAGAGCCTGGGACTGTCACCGGGAACGAGGAAACTCAGGATGACGCGGCAGCCGAGCCCGAAAGCTCCAAGCCCGTCACCACCTCGCCCTTCCTTGGTCGATAGGCAGCGAAAAGTGGTGCAGCCTCCTTCCAGATAGAAGGGGCGGTGCCTAAAGCCTTCAAAATCCTGCTGGCGGCTTCGAGGGCACAAGTTGGCCAGCCGTTGGGTTGGGCAGGGTACTGAAAGATTATCGTCTTTGTACGGAGCTTAGCGAGACCCCCGCGGGCCGCTTGGAGAATTTCAATTGGATAGATTTCTTTTTGTTTCAACCCGGGAGTTTCTTGCTGAGGAATGCCGAATCTTTCAGGCCGAAGCGGCGTTGGGACTCGCTCGCTTTGGAAATTCCAATCCGTGTGCCGAGCACTATCCGAGGCCGAGTCTGGCGGGCGATCAACGTAACGGGCGGGTCGGTCAAGGATGCTCCGTCGAAGTTCCTGGTTATGCCAAGCGCCTCGCACAAGCGTCCCGGTCCTGAACAAAGCAAGACCACCTTGTCTGTGCCGCGGCGACGGACCATTCGTTCGATGCCCTGTTTGGGCTCTATCGCGCGGATAAGCACGGCGGAGGCCACGCGGCAGACAAAATTAAGACACCAATGGGCGCCGTACACTCTATAGACATAGGCGTGGCCCGGCGGCCCGAACATGCTCCTGGTCCGTTCCGCGCGCCGCATCCCAAAACTATGTGATGCCGGATCGTCCGCGCTGTAGCTTTCTGTTTCGACGATGACGCCTCCAACGCCGTCAACCAGAAACGTGGTCCCGATCAGCGCTCTGGCGACCGCGTCGACATCCCGATCGAAAAATGATTGTGCGATTCTGTTCATGGTCGACAGGCCCGTCCGGATTCTGCTGGCGCTCTCGCCATTTTCGAACAAGACCGGTTGTCAAAAGCAACGGTCATGGATTTCACCAGGGACCAATGTTTCCTTCCTCGCGCATGCCGGCTTTTCCGCGCGTTGCATTGTGGCAAGATGGGGTCGGGCTTCTCCTGGATGGAATTGGCCGTGCGCAGAAACGTTTTGGTCTTCTATGGTTCTTACCGCGAGCCGAGATACGGGATACGTCTTGCCAGATACCTGCTTTCGCGAATGCCTGCACGAGGCGTCAACGCCGAGTTCATCGATGCGCGGGAAACAGGACTGCCCATGTTGAACCGCATGTACAAGGAATATCCGAAAGGCACCGCGCCCGAGGCGATGGAGATGCTGGCGGAGAAGATCAGAGCGGCCGACGGATTCGTGTTTGTCTGTGGCGAATACAACTGGGGCGTCCAGCCCGGCTTGAAAAACCTGACCGATCATTTTTTTGAGGAATGGTTCTGGCGACCGGCAGCGATTGCAAGCTATTCGCATCAACGGGCCGGCGGCGCGAGGGCCGGCTACAATTGGCATGCCACGCTGAGCGAGATGGGCATGATCGTCGTGTCGAGCTCGATAACGCTTGGGCCGATCGAGGAAGCGCTGGACAAGGACGGGGAGCCGATCGGCGCATCCGGCGCGCATCTGGAGAAGTCACTCCCTGGGTTCGTCGACGATCTGGTCTGGTGGATCGACGCGGCAAGCGCCCAACGCCAACGCGCTACGCCTCCGTACTGATCTTGGCCAGAGTAAACATGATGCATCTGCTCTTCATGTTGGCGAATTTCGAGCCCTGCTGATGGCAATAAAATCCCCTCATGCTGAGCCTGTCGAAGCACGCAACATGTTAGTCCTGGGCGTGTTTGGTCACCGATAGTCCTGACCATCGTCGGGCGAAAGCCGGTTCGTGGATCTGCATCAACGCGCTCCGTCCTTCGACAAGCTCAGGATGAGGACATTTCTTGATTGCATCAGCTCTGATGGCAATAAAATCCCGCTCATGCCGAGCCTGCCCGCCTACGCTGAAGCTTCGGCGGATCAATTGGGCACTCATGTCCGCCGGAGCCTTGGCGAAGGCGGATCGAAGCACGCAAGATGTTAGTCCGGGGCGTGTTTGGTCACCGATAGTCCTGACCATCGTCGAGCGAAAGCCGGTTCGTGGATCTGCATCAACGCGCTCCGTCCTTCGACAAGCTCAGGATGAGGACATTTCTTGATTGCATCAGCTCTGATGGCAATAAAATCCCCAAGGATTTATTGCCAGCTTCACCCCAGATGAATGTCCTTCTGTCGCGTCTCGTCGGCGCCGTCTTCGCGCCCGAGACGGCGGAACACCACCGTCGAGAACATCGTGAACAAGCCGAGGGCGAGGAAAGCGTGGTGCAGGCCGCCCACCATCTCGCTGGGTGAGGACCGCGCGGCCACGGGCACGAAGAACATGGTTGCAAGGCCCGCGACCGCCACGCCGAAGCTGAGCGAGAGCTGCTGCGCGGTGCTGGCGATCGAGCTTGCGGCACTTGCCTTCCCTGCCGTGACGTCGGCGTAGATGAGCGTGTTCATGCTCGTGTATTGCGTGGAGGTGAGCGCGCCATAGCAGAACGCCTGCAGCACGATCAGCCAGACCGGCGTGCCGGTGCCGATGGTGGCGAACAGCATCAGGAAGATGCTCACGAGCAACGTGTTGCCGATCAGCACGGTGCGATAGCCGAAGCGCGCGAGGATCTCGGCGGATCACGATCTTGGTGCTCATCGCGGCGACGGCCTGCGGCATGATGAGGAGGCCCGATTGGACGGGCGAAAATCCCAAGCCCCACCTGATAGAGGAGCGGCAGCAGAAACGGTACGCCGCCAATGCCCAGCCGCGTGATGAAGCTGCCGCCGACAGCAGCGGCGAAGGTGCGGACGCGAAAGAGACCCAGCCGCAGGAGCGGCCAGCGCGTGCGCTCGGCATGGACGCCGTAGCCGAACAGGAGCGCCAGAGAAACGAACAGCAGCCCGAGAATCTCCGGCGCGCTGAGCGCGTGTTCGCCGAACACTTCGAGCACGTAGGACAGAAGCGCGAGACCGGCGCCGAAGAGAATGAGGCCTTCGACGTCGAGCGGCCTGGTCCGTTCCCGATAGTCCGGCAGCTTCATCCAGACGAGAGACCAGCCCGGCAATGCCGATCGGTACATTGAGGAAGAAAATCGCGCGCCAGTGAAAATAGGCGACGATGAAGCCGCCGGCGGTCGGCCCGAGCATCGGGCCGACCAGCGCGGGAATGGCGACGAAGCTCATGGCCTGGATCAGCTCCGATTTGGGAAAGCTGCGCACCAGCGTGAGGCGGCCCACCGGCACCATCATGGCGCCGCCGCAGCCCTGCAGGACGCGGCAGGCGACGAGCAGATGGATGTTGCTCATCAGCCCGCACAGCAGCGAACCCAGCGTGAAGATGCCGATGGCCGAGGCGAACACGCGGCGCGTGCCGAAGCGGTCGGCCATCCAGCCGCTGACCGGAATGAAGACGGCGAGGCTCAGCGTGTAGCTCGCCAGCACCGCTTTCATGCTGAGCGGGGTCGTGCCGAGGGCCTTCGCAACGATGGGCACCGCGGTGTTCAGGATCGTGGTGTCGAGCGATTCCATGAAAAAGGCGACCGCCACGAGCCACGGCAGCACGCGGCGGATGGCGGGGGACGGCGCAGACGCCGTCAGGGCCTCGGTTGTCAAGTGATTTGCGGCGTGTTCAGGCAGCTCTTGGCCTGTTTACCGTTGTGATACGAGCGAGAATCCCGCCGAGAGCGTTCCTGGCTATCTGAAGGTCATAATCGTTCTGCAGATTAAGCCAAAGCTGTGCGGTCGTGCCGAGCGCCTTCGCGAGCCGAAGCGCGGTGTCGGCGGTGATTCCGCTTTGCTCTGTGGCAATCCGCTCGATGCGCGTGCGAGGCAGTCCACACGCCCTGGCGAGAGCACCTGCGGACAAGCTCAGAGGACCCAGAAATTCCTCTCTCAGAACCTCTCCGGGGTGCATGGGCTTGAGAGTTTTCGCCATAGTCAACTCCGTTCTAATGACAGTCCACGATTTCGACTTCAGCGGGGCCCTCTGGCGTCCGGACAAAGCTTGCGCGGAACTGGTTGCTTATCCTGACCGAATGTTGCCCCTTGTGACCACCCGCCAACGCTTCGAGACGGCTGCCAGGGAGCGACCGCAAGTCGCGCAGACCGCGCGCCGCATTGAGGTAACGCAGTTTCCGGCGCGCCACCTTGACGAGTTCGACGGGAAACCCCCTGGCGCCCCGTCCGTTAAACACGGCCTCGCTGCTCTTGTCCCTGAAACTCCTGATCACGGGTTGAATGTATCCCTTGATGATACGGGAGGTCAAATCGGTGTATCTTTCAGTGATACACGTGCCCATATTTCACGAGTTCGGAGCGAGGCCGCACGAAACCGTGAGCTGCTGCCGGTTTCGTGGACACCAAGATAAGGTGGAAACATGGAACCGGAGGTGCGGTTATGGGACGTCGGAAGTTCACGCGGGAGTTCAAGGTTGAGGCCGTGAATTTGATCCGCGATCGCGGTATTGCCATTGGCTTGGATTTGCGGAGCACTGGCTGTGTCACGCGGCGGCTTCTGCGCCTGGCTCAAGCGACCGCCCAGCAAGCGCGCCCAACAGGACGAAGTGTTGAACACGAACGTTCGCACGAGCTTCCTTGCCAGCGATCGGACCTACGGTGCGCGACGCGTACAAAGAGATGTAGTGGGAGAGGGTTTTCCCTGCGGCCTGCACCACATTGAGCGGTTGATGAGGCTTCGGGCGCTTCGGGCACGGCCGCGCCGGCGCCCGCTGACGCCAACCCGCCAGCGGGTATGACTCACTGCCCATCCCTGACTATAGGTAACCTGAAGAAAATTTCAGAAATCTGAATCGGGACATGAGGCCCCGTTTGCGTCAAGACAATGAAGGAATGCACGCAGATTGACGCACCGGCCCAGTCGCGGCTCGACCATCCAAAGGGAGAATACAATGTTCGACATGAGGGCCGGCGTATTTGGGGCCTGTTCGCTTCTGATGTGTTCCGTCGCGGCAATGCCCGTATCGGCGGATCCGCTGAAGATCATCCATACTTTTGTCGCGATTCGGAAAGGTGCGCGCCCGGCCGCCGCTCTCACCAGCGACAGCACCGGCACGCTGTACGGTACGACCTATACCGGTGGTAACGCAGACGGCGACGGGACCGTCTTTCTGCTGTCGCCGCCCGGCGGCGGCTCGAAGAAATGGATTCAGACCGTGCTGCATCGCTTCAGCAAGAATGCGAAGGACGGAATTTTTCCCGACTCCAGCGTAATTCTGGACGCCCAGGGAAATCTTTACGGCACAACGACCGAGGGCGGCATCAATGATGCCGGCGTGGTGTTCGAGCTGGCGCGGCCTGCCAACGAAGGCGATCCGTGGAAAGAGATCGTGCTGCACCGGTTCACGGGTGGCAGCGACGGCGGGACGCCGCACGGCACGCTGGTGTTCGGTGCGGACGGCGATCTCTACGGAACGGCGGGGTATGGCGGCACGAGTGGTGCCGGACTCGTTTTCAAGCTGTCGCCACGCGACTCCGGCCATTGGAAAGAGACGGTCCTTTTCGACTTCGGCAACGATGCCGGCGGCGGGTACCCCTACTCCAGGCCCATCTTCGATGCCGACGGTAATCTGTACGGCACGACCTTGAACGGCGGCAACGCCGGAAACGGAGTGGTGTTCGAGCTGTCGCCTCCCTCTGGTGGCGGCAGCGCGCAATGGACCGAAACCGTTCTGCACAGCTTTGACGATGCCGATGACGGTGTCGAACCGCGCATGGGAGTCATCATGGACTCCGCGGGCAATCTTTACGGCACGACCGAGAGCGGCGGCAGCATTGGCTATGGCACGGTCTTTGAAGTCAGCCCGCCGGCCGGCGGCCGCCAGACCTGGACCGAGACCGTCCTGTACAATTTCGACTTCTCGCCCAACGGCGGATCTCCGGGCTATTCCGGCCTGGTGATGGACGAGAGCGGCAACCTTTACGGCACCACCCAGACCGGCGGGACACTTCACAATGGCGTTGTGTTCGCGCTCGCACCGCCCGGGCAGGGAGGCGATTCGTGGACGGAAAGTGTGCTGCACACATTCGCGGGTTCGCCGGACGGCGCGCAGCCTGAGGCCGGACTGACGTTCGGAGCCGGCGGGTTGCTCTACGGAACGACTTTCATGGGCGGCGCGCCGAGCGAATCCGGCACGGTGTTCAAAGTCAGGCCCTGAGTGACGCGGCAAATCCTGGTGCCATCGGCGTTGATACAATCAAGAAAAGTCCTCGTCCTTGTCGAAGGAACGCGTTGGACGACTGCAATGCGTGCTTCGACAAGCTCAGCATGATGGGTGATTTTCGTGCCATCAGCGCTCCTGCAATACAGAAAAGTCCTCATCCTGAGCTTGTCGAAGGACCTGCGGCGCCAATGCAGGCCCGACAGCCGCATGGGAGCAACGTCGTGCGTGCTTCGACAAGCTCGGCATGCGGGACGATCTTGTGGCCATCAGCCAGCAGCAATCAGGAGTGTTGCCTCCAGTTCCTCGTCCAGTTCAAGACCCACCGATGTGACCCTGTCGTCGCCGAATTGAGCGAAGAGTGACGATGGAAGATCGTATTCGAGGACGGCCTGACCTCGTTCGTCCTCGTAAAGAACCACCCGCAGCGGCGCGTAGAGAGCGGCCGCAAGCACATGCCGCGTCATTCTCTCGGCGGTCAGCGGATTGCCGATTTCGTACTGTATGGCCTTGGCCCTCAAACCATCGACTGCAGTCAGCGCGCCGTGATCTCGCGTCAAAAACATCCAGAGCTTGGGCAAATTCCGTCGCGCCGCGTCGACGTTTTCCCTTTCTCCATGCGACAGCATCTCGGCCAGATCCGGTCTGAGAGCTGGGACACCGGCGACTAGATCATGATGGACGAGCTCAAAGGGACGGGAGCACTTGAGGATGCGATGTTCAATCATGAACATTCGCCTCTGTTGCGAAACCGGCATGCTATCCTCGTCCTGGCGATGCCGTTGTTGCGGCGTCAAGGTTCACATGAGCACGGGGCGTGACTTGTTGGTTCCATCGAGCCCTGGTGACGACGACGCATCTCCTGTGTGGCGAACAGCACTCTGCGTTCGGAGAGGTTACCGCAAGTGGCGGTGTAGAAATTCGTATGTCCGCTCGTGGGCAAGCGCAGCAGCGGCGGCATTGTAGTGCGCGCCATTGTGCCGGGAAAAGGCGTGATACTGGCCCGGATAGGAGTAAACGATCGCGTTCGGTTTGCTGGCAAGTGCTGCCTTGATCTCAGCCTGTGCAGCTTTGGAAATGAATTCGTCCTCCTCGCCCAGATGCATCAGCAGCGGTGCATCGAGCCCATCGGCTTCGTCCAGATATTTCTCCGTGTCGCCGCCGTGATAGGCAACCGCTGCGCCGGCGCCATGGCGCACAGCCGTCAAGAAGGTCATCAGTGCGCCGAGGCAATAACCGAGGACGCCAACTCTGCCCGTGCATTCGGGCAGCTTCGCCACGGTCTCGACAGTATCGCTGACGTCCGCAACACCAGCCTCTCTGTCATAAGCCTGATAGAGGCGGAGGCCGTGCTGCCAATCTGGCTCCGAAGTGACGCTGAGGTCGACGCCCGGCTCCTGACGCCAGAACAAGTCTGGCGCGACCGCAAGAAACCCTTGCTCAGCCAGTTCGTCACAGGTTTTGCGAATGTCGTCATTCACCCCAAACAATTCTTGCAGAACGATGACGGCGGGAGCCGGCGAGGACTTCGGCTGCGCGATATAGGCGTCAAACGTGCCGTTCCGGCCTGTTATCGCAATTCGATGTGGCATTATGTTCTCCGTGGACGATTGCGTTCATCAAAGCCTCCGCCGATCCCGATCGGATCGGCGGAGTTCGCTTTGTCTGGAGTGAATGACTACTGGTTGACGTGTGCGGAGGTGGCAGCCTCTTCGATGAGCCTGGCTGTTTCCTTCGGATGAGACATGTAGGCCACATGGCTGGATTTCACTTCGACCGTCCTGGCCTTGGCGCGCCTGGCCATCATGCGCTCCTGGTCCGGATTGATCGACCGGTCTTCGGTGGCCACCATGTACCAGGTGGGCTTGGTCTTCCAGGCAGGCGACGTAACCTTGTGGGTGAACGCGTCGGTAGATATCGGCACCTGCGAAACAGCCATGAATGCCGCTTTTTCCTTCGGAATATCCGCTGCGAAGTCGGCCGCGAAATGCTCCTGTTCTATCCACCAGTTGCCGTTGCTGTCCGGCTTGAACGCCCTCGAGGCTTGCGGCAGGGCCTGTTCGATCGACCCGCAGCTCTCACCTTCGTCGAGCGCAAATGCGGCAATATAGACAAGCGCTCCAACCTTTGGATGATTGCCGGCCTCGGTGATGACGGAGCCGCCATAGCTGTGGCCGACCAGGACCACCGGCCCGTCCATGGCGTCGATCGCCGCCTTCGTGAACTTTTGGTCTTCGGCGTAGGAAGTCTCGGGGTGCTGCACCACGGACACCTTGTACCCATCAGCCATGAGGATGTTGGCGACGGGTTCCCAGCCCGAGCCGTCGGCGAACGCGCCATGCACCAGGACCACGTTCTTGATATGCTCTGTCATTACCATTCTCCTTTGCAGTAGGGATCCACTCGCCCCAGGCTCGCAAGGGATGGTGTAGCAGTTCGCGCTCGCATTCTTTGCAGGTCCTGCTCTTATTGGCCGAACCGATCATTTTGTTTTGATTCTTGCGTCGGCGCCTCGCCCTGGTCCGCGCCTTGCGATAGCAAGCGGGCGAATGCAAGGTCCTGACGGGCGCGCTGGACAAGCGCACCGCCCATTTCTACTGTTCAGCCCTGCGGCATCGCACCATGAACCAACACGCAGACGCTTCGCGATATTCACCCCGTAGTCGTACGGGGGCGTTCGGGAGCAATCTGGCCGCTCACTTTCACTTGAAGGAGAGCGAGCAAGTCTCCACCGCGTGGCCCGGGGACAATCTATTCGCGATTACACGCTTGCAGTCTGACACGGGCCTTCCGGACCGCACGACACGGGTGCCGAGCGAAGCCGCACTCCATATCTCGGTTTCGATCCTGCCCGTGCCAATGCGCACCTACCAGCTTTGGATCGACGGAAAGGCGATTGACGTTCCCTTTGTCCCGTCGCTCCGCACCAGCGTCATGGACCTCCAGTCCGATCCGGTCTGCTGGGTCGGCACAAGCTTCGATTACGTGCACTACCATGTGCCGAAAGCGGGACTGGACGAGATCGCGAGAGATCACGGGGTGGAACCGGCCGGCTCCTACAAGTTCGCGATATGCGAGCACGACATCGTGCTGGCGCAACTCACCCAGTATGTCTTTTCACTTATCGGCTCGCCCGACTGGAAGCGTTCTCTCGCGCTGGAACAGTTCAGCCTCATTCTGGGTGCGCATGTGCTGCAGACCTATGCGGGCCTTCCTCCCTTGGGGGCGACCAAAGCGGGTGGACTTGCTCCCTGGCAAGCGAGGCGCGCCGCCGAGATGATCAGGGATAGTCTCGACGGCAACATCCATCTGTCCGACATGGCGCGCGAATGCGGTCTGTCGGTAAGTCATTTCACGCGCGCATTCCGGAAGAGCTTCAGCATGTCTCCCTATAGCTGGCTTCTTGAACGCAGGATGGACCGAGCGAAGGCACTGCTGGTGACCAGCGATCTTCCGATTGCGGATATCGCCGCACAAGCCGGTTTTTCCGATCAGGCTGCATTTACGCGTGCATTCGGGCGGATCGTCGGCGACAGCCCAGGCCGATGGAGGCGCGCTGTAACTTCAAGGGCGTGACGAGGGCTCTTCGATCGGGGTCCGGTCCTGGGAAAACCGGGGGGAAGTTCACTTCAGGTTTTGCCCCAACTCCGCCGGCACAGGCCGGCGCATTCCATTGAAATCCGTAAAGGTCAAAAAATCTTCCAATCGGTTGCCCTTGCGCTTGTAGAAGCGGTTCGGCAGCACAGGCTTCTCACCGAAGAAGGCGCTCAGCAAAAGGTCGACCATCTGCGGTGAGCCGCCGCCATTATGCCGGATGTCGACGATCACGGCGTTCGTGTTCTGGATGAACGCAAGTGACGCTTCCGCCGTCTTGCGCGCAGCCGGTGTTTTCGTGCCGCTCAATGATCTGTCGAAGTCGGCGAAGAAACGGAGCCTGATATAGCCAATGTTCCCCGGCAGGCACTCAACGGCTTCGAATCCATTATTATGATGCGCCTCCCATTCCGAGAACGTCGCCGCGCTATTCATTCTCTCTGGTTTGATGTCCCGAGCCGGAGGCTTCCATTCCACACCGAAATGTCCGTCGATCTTGCGCAGGCGCTGGGTGAGAACGGCAGCAAAGGCGCGTTCATCTGGCGCGTCCAGCAGCGCCGGATCGGATTTCCATCGGCGGACCGCCATGGCGGTTTTGTCGGCAACGCCCCTGTAGACGTAGTTTGCTTCGATCTGGTGCGCGATTCGGTCCAGCACATTGGCGCGCGACGCTTTGGAAAATGGTTCCGCGTGCGCAGACGACAGGGCCCCAAGCGCTCCCAGGAGAACAGCGATGCTGAGCCGGATCATGGCCGTTGATTCCTCTTGCTTTGGCTTTCGCGAATGCGGACCTGGAGCGGAGTTTTGGCCAGGGCTGCTTCCAGCGTGGTGAGTTCCTCAAGAAAATGAGGTGCCGCCGCTACCAGCAGTTCGTGTGTCGCGATCCGGACGGAGTCCCAGAACGGATCGAGGGTCTCGCAGAGCGCTTTGCCTTTTTTCGTGAGGGCGAGCGTCCGGCGCCGTTTGTCGGCGCGGAAGTCGGTGCGTCGGACAAGACCATGTTTCTCGAGGACGTTGGTGACCTGGACCACCGCCACGTGACTTTGCCCGAGGATAATCGCGGCTTCGCTTATTTCGATATCGGGCTGCGATCGAAGGAGTGCGACCAGGCCGAACCATCGCGGTTCGAATTTGATTCCGGCCTCGCGGTAGGCGGACGCAACGCTCCCGCCCAATGTCTCGTAGAGGCGCCTCAGTCTGGTCGCGAGGGCGCGCGCGCCCTGCTTTGCAAGAAAGTCCCGGGACTCGTCCATGTTGCGTAAGTACTTACGTTTTTGGCCGAAAGCAAGAGGGCTTGCGAGCCACGCTGGTCGGCGGGCAGATGGTGACGACCATGGGTCGCCGGCGAGGGGCTCGCAACTCCAGGCCGGATCACCAACGACAAGCGCGAACCGCTTGCACAAGGAAGACTATTGTCAGGCGTTGCACAGAAATTAGAATTCTCAAGCACAAAATATGTAGCATCCGGCACTGAACGGCGTAGGCTTACCCTTGAACCAGGCCAATTCTCTTTTCTGCCGACGCGGGGGCGCGACGGTTTCTTCTCTCATGCACGTGTCAACTGCCCCCCTTGACCGGGGGTATGTAAGTAATTCGGTTGCGGCTGGCCATGTGGCTGTCGCGGTTGTGCTGAACCCGGGGGGGTATCATGTCTCAAGCGAAACTTTTCAGATCCATCCTGCGCACGGCGCCGCTGATCGGGATCGCGGCGGCTGGGACGATGATCGGTTCGCCGACCGTATTGGCGCAGGCAAATTCGTCCGCCCCGCCGATCGAAACCGTGGTGGTGACCGGGACGCTGGTTCATCGCAGCGATTACGACACGCCCTCACCGATTCAGGTCATCGACGCGCAACAGATGAAGGCCCTTGGCATCACCAACATGGCCGATCTCCTGCAATCCATACCGGACAATAACAGCGGCGCGGTGACGTCAAGCTTCACCGGTGCGCTTGCGTTCGGAGGTTCGGGCATCTCCCTGCGCGGATTGCTGGAAGATTCCACCCTTATTCTGATCGACGGCCATCGCACCTCGGACTATCCCTTGACCAGCGACGGCGAGCGCTCGTTCACCGATCTCAACACCATACCGCTTGACGCCGTGGCGCAGGTGCAGGTGCTGCAGGACGGCGCCTCGTCGATCTATGGCGCCGATGCGATCGGCGGCGTCGTCAACATCATCCTCAAGCACGATTTCCAGGGTGTCGAAGCAGCGGCCGAAGGGGGCACATCCCAGCAGGGCGGCGGCACCATGACTCACGAGACCGCAACGCTGGGCATCGGCGATCTGCAGAGCGAACACTTCAATTTCTACATCAATGGCGAATACGAGTACGACCAGGCGATCAAGGTCGGCCAGCGCGGCTTTCCGTTCAACACCAACGATCTTTCCGCGATCGGCGGGCTGAACAATATCGGCGGCCAGCCGCAGCAGGACAGCGGTTCGATCTACGGTTCGGTCACTCCGGCCATGGAAAGCGTTGCCGGAAACATCCTGACCGGCGTGCCGGTTGCCGGCGCGCTGTCGCAGGTTCTGGCGCCTGGCGGCTGCGGCCCGCTGGGCAAACTGACCACCACGCCGGAAGTCGGATCCTACTGCACGCAGGACATGGAGCTCTACCAGGACGATCAGCCACAAACCTCGCGCAAAGGCGTCTATGCGCGGGCCACCGTCGATCCAAACGGCCATTCGGAGATCTATCTCGACCTCAGCTATTTCCAGTACGACGACACGTTCACGGGGATTCCGGTGCCGCCGGGGCCGGCGCAAATCCAGGCGGCCTCGCAGACCAACACCGATTCCATTGTTCTGCCGGCAAGGCTCACCGGTGCGGGCGGGCCGGGCACCGGTCCGCTCAATCCCAATGATCCGTTCCCGAATTCGCCCAACTGCGTGGAAGCGGTTTCATGCACCGACGCGCTCGTCAACTATGCCTTCGGCGACATTCCGCCCTACACGAGCGTGTCGAACAACAATTTCCGCGCGACGCTGGAAGCGACGGGCGACTATTGGGGCTGGTCGTACGACGCCGCGGCCACGGAGGCTCATTCGTGGGTGTTGCTGGATATTCACGGCGCGCTCAATTTTCCGCAACTCGAAACCGACATCAATGACGGCGCCTACAACTTCCTCTACCCGTCGAAGAACTCCAACGCCGTCCTTCACGCCCTGTCGCCGGTGATGAGCAGCAACTCGACGAGCAACGAAAGCTCGCTCGACGTCTCCGCGACCCGCGAGATCTTCGAGCTGCCGGGAGGCGGGGCGCAGATCGGCCTTGGCGGACAGTACCGCTCGGAAGATCTGAACAGCCCCAGCTTCAACGCGAATTTGCAGGGTCAAGACTATCAAAGTTCCTATGCGTCGGGCAGCCGGAGCATCGTCTCGGTGTTCGGCGAACTGGACATGCCGATCCTGACGACCCTTGAGGCCGACGTGTCCGGCCGCTTCGACCATTATTCGGATTTCGGCAATACCGCCAATCCGAAGGGTGGCCTGAAGTGGACGCCCATTCCCGAAATCACGTTCCGGGGCACGGCATCGACCGGCTTCAAGGCGCCGGGCTTTGCCGAAAACGGCAACTCGCAATCTGCCGGTTACGTCACGGCGACGGGCGCAAGCTACTCCCAGGCGTGGGCGGCCACGCATGGCGACGACGCCTATGCGGAGAACAATTACTCGCTGGAAGAGATCTCGACGTCGTTTCCGGGGATCAAGCCGGAGACGTCGGACAACTTCACCGGCGGAATGGTGGTGAAGCCCTTCGATAACCTCACCGCCTCGCTCGACTATTATTACATCCAGAAATGGAACGCGATCCAGTTTCCCAACACCGCAATCGCGATCCAGGACTTTCTGGCAGGGTTGCCTCTGCCTGCCGGCTACACGATCACGCCGGATGCACCGGACCCGCTCTACCCCAATGCGATACCGAGACCCGTCATCGTCTCCGCGCCCTATGTGAATCGCGGCTCGATCATCACCGACGGTCTGGACCTGTCGATCACGGCGGCCTTCGCGCTGACGAGCACGCTCAACTACACCACCCAGTTCAACGGCACGCACATTTTCGAATATTTCAGCATCATCCCGGGCGAGCCGACGCTGCAATATGCCGGCACCGAAAGCCCCTGCGAATACACGTCATGCGAGGGCACGCCGCGGAACCGCTTCACCTGGTCCCACACGCTGACCTTCGACCAATACTCGCTGACGGGAACGTTGCTTTACGTCAGCGGCGAGAAGAACATCGAATCCGATCTGGCCGGACCGGGCGGCTCGATCTATCCGTTTCGCGGCGCCAATGGCTTCTGGGACTTCAATCTTCACGCTTCCTATGATGTGAACGACCAGATCCAGCTGTACGGGAACATTCTCAACCTGTTCAATACACCGCCGCCGCTCGAGCCCGCGCAATATGGCGGCGTGAACTACAATCCGGCCGCCTACCAGGCGGGCATCGTCGGACGCTTCTTCATGCTCGGCATTCGTTACAAGACCAACTAGCGGAAAGAGTCTGGTGCATCCCGCACCAAACAGTTTCCTATCCGGCTCGAACTCCGGCGTCCCCCGGCGTGGTCCCTGGGCGTTGAAGGGGGCGTTCCGGTTTCCGGTCTATTTATGATTGACAGCCCACGGGCCGGGGCCGGCCGCGGCGATGTAAAGAAACAGAAAGCAGAACAGGATCGCGGCATCGCCGCCATTCAACGCCGGAAAGATTCCGCCATGAGGCACATGGAACGTCCAGTAGCCCACGGCCATCTCGCCCGACGCGACGAAGGCCGCGATACGGCTGAATAACCCCAATGCAATCAGCGCGCCGCCCACGAGTTCGATGATCCCGGCCGCAACGAGCAGCGGAATGAGGTGGTCGAACATCGGACTATGCGGAAAGCCGAGTAGCTTCGAGGTCCCGTGTTCCAGGAACAACAGTCCGGCGACGATGCGCAGGATGCTGAGAAGCTGCGGCGAATATCTGTCGAGAAACGACATGGCGAATTCCCCTCTTGTGCGACGTTCGAAGATCGCTCGACGCAGCCTGCATCAGACAACGAGCTTTGCGTCCAGCGTGATGTCCGCTTTCAGAAGTTTGGAGACTGGACAATTTGCCTTTGCAGTACCAGCGAGCTTTTCGAACGTCGCCTGGTCCGCTCCCGGAACTTTGGCCGAGAGCTCAAGATGAACCGCGGTAATCGCGTAACCGCCCGGCACCTGTTCCAAACTCACTTTGGCCGACGTCTCCATGTGGGTGGCGACGAGTTTGGCTTCGCCCAGGATCAATGAAAGCGCCATGGTGAAGCAGCCGGCATGGGCCGCGGCGATCAACTCCTCCGGGTTGGTGCCCGGCAATCCCTCGAAGCGGCTGCCGAAACCGTATGGATAGGATTTGAGCGCCCCGCTTTCGGTCGAAATTGCGCCCTTGCCGTCCCTGATGCCGCCTTCCCAGACAGCTGAGCCGTGCCGATTGATTTTCATGAGTTACTCCCAGTTCAAACCTGTCTCTCGCTGCGGCAGAGATCCGTCGCCGGCCGCTGCTAGTCCTGCCGGCGCAGCTTCGCGACCTCTTGCGCGGTGATTCGGGACGCCCGCGCGCCGAAACGCGCGGTCACATAGTTGGCGACGGCGGCAATTTCGTCATTCGAATAGGCGCCTCCGAACGCCGGCATGAAAACCGTCCCGCCAGCCGCCGCCTGGCGCCTGCCGGTGAGGACGGTCTGGGCGACATTGATCGCGGTGGGATCGTTCACCGCGCGCGCGCCGGTCAACGTCGCAAAGCGCGTGAGCGGACTGACGCCTGTCCAGCTGTGGCAGCTCGCGCAGACGCCTTCGAAAATCTGCTTGCCGCGCGGATCGGATTCTTCGGCGACCCCTTGCCGCCAGGAGATCGGCGCCGGAGTCATCTTCAGCGCGGGCAGATCGTTCGTGGCGAGCGCCGGCACGGTGCGCAGATAGGCGACCATGGCTGCCACGTCGTCCTGCGCAAGACGACTGAGACTTATGTCGGCAGCTTCGCCCATGGGGCCCACTGCGGTGCCGTGCCAGTCGGCATGTCCGGTCGCCAGATATTGCGAGAGCTGGGGGCCGCTCCAGGTCCCGACGCCGCTGTCGCGCTCGCTCGTGATGTTGTAGGCGCGCCATCCGGCCTGCGTCGCACCGGCGAATTTCCGGCGGTTGTCGAGCGCCTGGAACAGATTGCGCGGCGTGTGGCATTCGCCGCAATGCCCGAGACTCTCCGAAAGATAGGCGCCGCGATTCCATTGTGCGCTCCTCGCCGTGTCGGGCTCGAAACGCCTGTCCGGATTGAACAGGAACGACCACACGCCCATCAGCCAGCGCTGGTTGAAAGGAAAACTCAGTGTATTTCCGGGTGCCTGCGCACGCACCGGCGCAAGGGTGAACAGCCACGCCTTGATCGCCAGCGCATCCGCGTCGGTCATGCTTGTGTAGGAGGGGTAAGGCATCGCGGGATAGAGATACGCGCCATCGCGGCGCAGCCCCTTGTGAACTGCATTCAGGAAATCGGCATCGCTCCATGCGCCGATGCCGGTTTCCCGGTCGGGCGTGATGTTGCGCGAATAGATGATTCCAAACGGCAACACGAAGCCGCGGCCGCCCGCAAACGGCGCGCCGCCTTTTGCGGTGTGACAGGCTTCGCAATCCGCGGCGCGGGTCAGATATTCGCCGCGCTGCAACAGGGACGCATGTGCCAGTTGCCGGGGCACTCCCGTCGGATCGGGTCCATGATAATCGGCAAGCGCCACGCGGTTGCCGCGCGCGAAATCCATCGGACCGGGGCCGAGCACGATCCACAGGAATCCGATCAGCACGAGTGCTGCGATCGCGGCGATCACGATGAGAGCAAATCTCATGCGCTTCTCCTCCCCGCGAGAACACTGCGATCGAACGGCAGGCGCCGCAGCGGAATGCCGGTTGCCGCGAAGATTGCATTGCGCACGGACGGCGGCGCGGCAGTCGTGCCGGTTTCGCCTATTCCACCCGGTGCCTCGCCGCTTTTGATGACGTGGACATCGATGGCCGGCGTCTCGTCGATGCGCAGCATGCGATAGTCGTTGAAATTGCTCTGCTGCACGCGTCCCCGGTCAATCGTGATTTCGCCGTACAGCGCGGCGGTCAGTCCAAAGATCAGCCCGCCCTGCAGCTGCGCCACGATGGTATCGGGATTGACCGCGATCCCCGTATCCACCGCGCTGGTGAGGCGGTGCACGCGTATTTCGCCGTCATGGTCCACCTCCACTTCGGCAATGGTGGCGATGAAGCTCGCGAACGCCACCTGCACGGCCACGCCGAGGCCACGGCGCAGCGGCAGCTTTTTGCCCCAGCCCGCTTTCTGCGCAGCGAATTCGAGAGCGGCCTTCAGGCGCGGTGTTTTTTTCGCCAGCATCGGGAGGCGAAAATCGATCGGATCCTTGCCCGCCCGTTTCGCCAGTTCGTCAACAAAACATTCGATGGCGAACACGTTGTTGTTCGGCCCCACGCCGCGCCAGAACCCCGTAGGCACGGCCGGCGGCTCGTGGCGCAGAAATTCCACCCGCATATTGGGAATTTCGTAGGGTTGGTCGATCGCGCTGTCGACGCCGTCGATATCGACGCCGTGCTGGAATCCCGCTGGAAACCAGCGCGCCATGATCGACGACCCCGTGATGCGGTGCTTCCAGCCGTCGATCCTGCCGTTCTTCAGGGTCGCGGTGAGCCGGTCGTAATAAGCCGGACGATAGTAATCGTGCTGAATGTCCTCCTCGCGCGTGTAGACTACCTTGACCGGGCCATCGACCTTCTGCGCCACGCGCACGGCCTTCTCGATGCCGTCGACGTCCAGCCGGCGCCCGAAGCCGCCGCCGAGCAGCTGGTTGTGGACCGTGACTTTCTCGAGCGGCAGACCCGTGACCTTCGCGGCGATGGCTTGTGTGCGCGCGCAGACCTGCGTGCCGACCCAGACCTCACAAGCGTCGGGCTCCACGTGCACGGTGCAATTGATCGGCTCCATGGGCGCATGCGCGAGAAAGGGCAGCTCGAAATGCGCTTCGATCGGCTCGCCATCCTGCAGCGCCTTCTGCGCATCGCCGATCTGTTTGGCGACTGCGCCATCCCCTTCGCTGGCAGCGCGAATGTATTTCCACACAAGCGCGGAATCGACATGGGCATTCGGGCCTTCGTTCCAGGTGATGGCGAGCACGTCCAATCCCTTTTTCGCGGCCCACATGTGATCGCCGACCACGGCCGCCAGATCGTCCAGCACGACCACCTGACGCACGCCGGGAACGGCCCTTGCCGCGCGGTCGTCTACATGTGCGATCTTGCCGCCGAACACCGGACACGCGGCGACCGTCGCGAATTTCACGCCCTGCGGCAGCATGTCGATGCCGTACAGCGCCTTGCCGTTGACCTTGTCGGGCGTGTCGAGCCGCTTCAGCGGCTTGCCGATCAGCTTGAAATCCTTGGGATCCTTGAGCTGCGGTTTCGCGGGTGGCGTCAGCTTCGCCGCCGCGTCGGCGAGTGCGCCATAGGCAATCCGGCGTCCGCTCGGCGCATGGATCACTTCGCCCTTGTCCGTCGTGCAGCTTGCGGGATCGACACTCCACTGCGACGCCGCTGCCTGAACCAGCATGGCGCGCGCAGCAGCGCCGGCCGTCCGCAGCTTCGTCCAGAAGGCGCGCACGGAATTCGAATTGCCCGTCGCCTGGATGCCGAATACCGGATTTCCGTAGAGCGCGTCGCTGGGTGGCGCCGCCTCCACCGTCACCCGATCGAACGCGGCATCGAGCTCTTCGGCAATGATCATCGGCAATGAGGTGTAGACTCCCTGCCCCATCTCGACCTGCGGCATGACCAGTGTAACGGCGCCCTCGCGATTGATGCGGATGAAGGCATCGGGAGCGAACGGCCCGGTGTCGAGCTCTATGTCGCCAATCGCGTTCACCGCAAATGCGCGTGCGAACGGCACGCAGAAGCCGAGCAGCAGTCCGCCGCCAGCGGCAGCGCCCGTCTGCAGGACGCTGCGCCGCGAAGGCGCCTCCCGCGATCCGGAACGCGTGTGAACGGTCATGACAGTGTCCCCTCTTCGCGGTTCCTCAGACCTGTTGCGCGCCTGCGGCCTTCTTGATGGCGGCGCGAATGCGCACATAGGTGCCGCAGCGGCAAATATTGCCCGCCATCGCGGCATCGATATCTGAATCGTCGGGATGGGGCGTCACGGCGAGCAGCGCTGCCGCCGACATGATCTGTCCGGACTGGCAATAGCCGCATTGCACGACTTCCAGATCGAGCCACGCCTTCTGCACCTGTGCCCCCACCGGCGTGTCGCCGACGGCCTCTATGGTCGTGATGGCGCGACCGCCGAGCGCGCTGACGGGCAGAAGACAGGAACGCACCGCCTTGCCATCGATGTGCACCGTGCAGGCGCCGCATTGCGCGATGCCGCAGCCGAATTTCGTGCCGGTCAATCCCAGCGTGTCGCGCAGGACCCAGAGGAGCGGCATGTCGCCCGGAACATCGATCTCGCGCGCGTGGCCGTTGATCCGCAGTGTCATCATTTTGATCTCCCCTCGTTCTCAATCATGGCCCAGCGGTCTAGAAATCTGTCGTCAAGAACCCGTTACTGCGAGCACTGCTTCCCTGATTTTCGCGAGCGCGACATGCCCAACCACATCGAGATCGAGATGCGGAAGATTTGGCAATTCGTCCGCAGCGACAACGGCGTCGACGATCGCGGGCCCGTTGCAGGCAAAAGCCTCCCGCACGGCCGCGTGCAGCTCTTCGGGCCTCGCGGCTTTGAATCCGGAGCCACCGCAGGCGCGCGCGAACGCCGCGAAATCCGGATTGGGAAATGCGATGCCATGTTGGAACGCCGGCAACCCGACCGACTTTGCTTCGAGCGTGATCAACCCGAAGGCCGAATTGTTATAGATCACTACCTTCACGGGCAGCTTGTGGTGCACGGCTGTGAGGAATTCACACATCAGCATGTTGAATCCGCCATCGCCACACAGCGCAATAACCTGACGGGAGCGATCCAGTACCTGGATGCCGTTGGCCTGCCCGAGTGCCGTTCCGACGGCGGCGTTGTTGAAGGAACCGATGATGCGTTGCGAGCCGCCCTGGCGAATCCAGTTGGCGGACCACAGCGTGTTCAGTCCGGTGTCGATGGTGAAGACCGCATTGTGCGCGGCGTTATCGCTGACCGCGCGGGCGAGCGCCTGCGGGTGGATGCGATCCTTGCTGCGCGCCGGCTCGGCTTGCCTGTCCAGCATCCGATCCCACTCGAAGCGCTCTTTGGTCATCTGATCCCAAAAGCCGCTATCGCTCCTCGCCGCAATCTTGCCGAGCAGCAGTTTCAGCGACGGTCGCGCCGAACCGACGATACCGAGTGCGGTCGGCGCACGCCGCCCAAGCGCCTGCGCGCGTTCGTCGATCTGAATGACCGCGCCCTTCTGAGGCAGGAATTCCGAATAGGGATAGTCGGTGCCAACCATCAGCAGAAGATCGCACTGCCGGATGGCACGGTAGACGGGTTTGGTGCCGATCATGCCGATGCCGCCCATCCATCGTGGGTCGTCATACGCCATGATGTCCTTGCCTCTGAATGAATGAATCAAAGGCGCTTTGAGCCGATCGGAAAGCGCACGCAGTTCTTCGGCAGCGCCGTGGCACCCGGCTCCGCACATGATGACGATGCTGCCTGCCCGATCGATCCGGCGTGCGACTTCATCGATGTCCACAGCGCGCGCGGCGCGCTCGGGCGAAGGCTTCAGCGTCGAGACACTCGAAACGCTGCCTTCAGCTTTCGCACCGATTACGTCTTGCGGAAGCGTCAGGTGGGCAACGCCGGGCCCGGCATAGGCGGCGCCGATCGCCTGGTGGATGACGCCAGGCGCCTGCGCGGCGGAGGAAACGGTTGCCGTATAGAGCGCGACGTCGCGGAACAGAAGATCGGGCTCCGTCGTCTGAATGTAATCGGTGCCATGAAACTTGCGCGGCATGTCGCCGGAGAGCGCCAGAACCGGCGCGTGGTCGCGGCTGGCTTCATACAAGCCTGCGACGAGATGCGTGCTGCCGGGACCGGTCGTGCCGGCGCAGACACAGAGTTGGCCCGTGAGCTTCGCTTGACCGGACGCGGCGAGTGCTGCGCCTTCTTCGTGACGCACGCCGATCCATTCGATCCGGCTTCGACGCACCGCATCGGCGAGGGGATTTAACGAGTTGCCGATCAATGCGAATATCTGCTTGACGCCGATCTGTTCGAGTACTTCGACCAGGACGTCCGCTACCGTTTGCGACACCTCGGTCCCTCCCCGTGGCTAATTCAACGGCTCCTCGGAACTCAGAGCTGCGCCAGACGCATCGCAAATCTATCATGCAAGCCGCGTGATCGGTAGCGGCGAATTCCGCGCGGGCAGATCGGATGGGCTCGGCATCAGCGTACCGCTTCATCGCGATATCATCGCGCGTTCTGTTCGACCCCGTCGGCCCAGCAGGCGATGACGCGCAGCTCGTTGGTCAGCGCGACGAGATCGGCGCGCGCGTTGGGGATCAGCGCACCCCGTTCGCCCGCGAGACCAAGAAAGCGAGCCGGCGTGTGCGAGGCGGAGCGAAGCGCGTCGTCGAGCGGGATTCCGCAAAGCGTCACCGCATTACGCACGGCCGACGCCATGTCGAGATGCGCGCCCGCCAGCGTGCCCTCTTCAGTCACAAGCCGTCCCTCGCGCAGCGAAATGCTTCGCCCCGTCAACTGAAACGCGTGCGACTCCGCACCGACTGTCGGCATCGCGTCGGTCACAAGGGCGATACAATCGGGGCCCTTGGCAGCGAACGCCGCGCGCACGGACACCGGATCGACATGGATGCCGTCCACGATCAATCCTGCAATCAGGCGGCGCTCTGCGAGCGCGGCGCCAACGAGGCCGGGCGCGCGGCCCTGGAACGCCGGCATCGCGTTGAAGAGATGCGTGACGCCGGTCATGCCTTCTTCGGTCGCGCGCAGAACGATTTCGGCCGAGGCTTCGCTGTGCCCGGCCGAGACGCGGATGCCGCAATCGACGAGGCCGCGGATGAATCCTGCGGCACGCATTCCGGCGCCAGCGTGATCAGCGACCGCCCCGCCCCTCGCAGTTCGCACAGGAATTCGAGGTCGCGCATCTCCGCGCGCGCAATGTGCCCGGTCGCGTGAACGCCGGCGCGCGCCGGATTGATGTATGGGCCTTCGAGGTGCAGGCCGAGCACGCCACCCCTGCCCGCAACCGCCCGCACGGCGGCGAGGGCGGCCTGCATCTTTTCGTGGCTGTCGGTGATCAGTGTCGGCAGCAGAGCGGTGGTGCCGAGGCGCCGATGGGCGCGCGCGATCGCGCCCATGGCCTGCGGTGTCGGATCATCGTTCAGCAGGATGCCGCCCCCGCCATTGACCTGCAGATCGATGAATCCCGGCGCGACGAAGCACCCCGCGGGCAGGCGGCGTATGCGATAATCTGCCGGAATTCCCCCCGTAGCAGCGAAACCACGGATGGTCTGCCCCTCGATGAGAACCGCAACCGCCGCATGCCAGCGCCAGCCGTCGAAGATGCGGTCGGCGAGAACGGCCTGTTTTTCGTTATCCAGGGGGAGATTTATCGTGATCCGCTCCGACGGCTCCATATCTAACGCGAAGCGATGCCGATAACCGAGACAACCAAGAGCGATTTGATCCCGGACCGGCCATTGTTCATCGGCATCGATGGCGGCGGCTCGGGGTGCCGGGCGCGCGTTGCCGATCGGGAAGGACGCGTCCTTGGTGCCGGAACGGCGGCGCCTGCGGCCGTGCGTCTCGGTATCGAGCGCGCACTCGCGGCCGTGCACGGCGCCGCGCGTGAAGCCACCGCCAATGCCGGCTTGCCGGTCGAGGCGATCACGCGCATGCATGCGGTGGTGGGTCTGGCCGGCATCGGCCGCAAATTGGTACTCGACGCGCTGAACGCGGCGCCGCACCCATTCAGCTCCGTCGCATATGTAAACGATGCGACCATCGCCTGCATCGGCGCGCATCAGGGACGCGACGGAGGCATTGTGATCACCGGCACGGGCAGCGTCGGACTTGCGTTGCTGGACGGACGGGAAATCCGTGTCGGAGGTTATGGCTTTCCGATCTCGGACGAGGGAAGCGGTGCGGATTTGGGATTGCGCGCCATCCGTTGTGCGTTGCGTGGCCACGATGGACGGATCGCCGCGACGAAACTTACGAGGGAAGTCATGGCGCGGTTCGACAATGATCCGTTCGAAGCCGTCGCGTGGGCGGATCGCGCGACTGCGACGGACTATGCGCAGTTGGCGCCGCTTGTCATGGACCATGCTGAGAATGGCGACGGCGTCGCGCGGGACATCGTCACTCAGGCTGCTCACGAGATCGACGCGCTGGCGCGACGGCTTGCGGCGTGCGGAGTGCCACACATCGCGCTGCTCGGCGGCCTTGCGCCGCGGATTGCCGGCTGGCTCGCGGCCGATGTGCGTACCCAACTCGTGCCCAGCGAAGGCGACGCGCTCGACGGCGCCCTCACCCTCGCCCGCCGCTTCGCCGCGGCCGCGAACCCCAACACATCATCCCCGCGAAAGCGGGGACCCAGAGCCGTGAAGGTTCAGGAGATGTAATTTTGCACGCGGAGACGCAGAGGCACGGAGGAAAGTACGACGTGAATTTCCAAGATGCGAAGACACCAGGGATAAATGTCGCGCGAATGCGCGCAGGAAATTATTGGACTTTCGGCTCGGATGGCGGTCAACGAATTTCTCCGCAACTCCGCGAACTCTGCGTGCAATTTTTTTTGTCCACACAACGCGGACACGACGCATGCATCGATCTGATGGACCGATCGGCACCGAAGAGATCGACCCGCGGTATGCGGAGCTCGATGCCTGGTCCACGTACGAGATGATCGCGGCCATGTATGAAGGCCAGCTCGCGGCGGCGGCGGCGGTGGAGCCTGCGCTCGCCGCGATCGCCCGTGCGGTGGACGACGCAGCGCCGGCGCTCGCGCGTGCGGGCCGGATCGTTTACGTGGGCGCCGGCACGTCGGGCCGCATCGGTGTGCAGGATGGTACCGAACTGACGCCGACCTTCAACTGGCCCGCCGAGCGTCTGGTCTTTCTCATGGCAGGCGGGATGGCGGCGCTGACTCGCAGCGCCGAAGGCGCGGAAGACAGCGACACGGACGGCGCATGCGCGATCGCGGAGGCGCAGATCGGCCCCGACGACGTCGTCATCGCAATCGCGGCGAGCGGAACGACTCCCTATACAATTGGCGCGTTGCGCGCGGCAGGCGACGCAGGCGCCGTGACGATCGCGGTCGCCAACAATGCGGGCGCACCGCTCCTCGCATTTGCGCGGCATCCCATCCTGGTTGAAACCGGCAGCGAAGCGATCGCCGGTTCCACGCGCATGAAGGCAGGCACTGCGCAGAAGATCGTGTTGAACATTTTCTCGACCGCAGTGATGGTGAAGCTCGGCCGGGTCTATCGCGGAATGATGGTCCATATGCGCGCTACCAACGCGAAGCTTAGGCAGCGCGCCGAAGCGATGGTGAGCGCGATCGTTGGCTGCGCGGGCGCAGAGGCAGCGCGTCACGTCGAAGAAGCGAACGGCGATGTGAAGACGGCGGTTCTGCTTGGATTGGGAATGAGCGTGGCGAATGCCGCTGCGCTGCTTGCACGGCATGACGGAAATTTGCGCGCGGCGATCGGCGCATTGCCGGACAGGCGCGATGGCTGAGTTCTCCTCCGCGATGGCACGCGAAATCGCGGAAATTCCTGCTGCGGCCGAACGCCAGCTCACGCAGACCGAAGCGATCTGTGCTGCAACCGAACGCATTCGTGCCTTTCGGCCGCAGACGATGGTCTTCTGCGGTCGCGGCAGTTCGGGCCAGGTCGGCGTTTTCTTGCGCTATCTCTTCGAGGCGCGCCTGGGCATGCTCGCCTGCGCGGCCGCGCCCTCCATCATGACTGCGTACGACGCGCGACCCGACATGCAGCACGCGTTGTTCATTGTCGTGTCGCAGTCCGGACGCAGCCCGGATCTCGTTGCGACGACGGTGCGTGCGGGCGAACTGGGCGCGCTGACGCTTGCGATCGTCAACGACAGCCACGCACCGGCGGCTGACGCGGCAGAGCTCGTTTTGCCCATCGACGCCGGCCCCGAGCGCGCCGTCGCCGCAACCAAGACGGTGGCGCTGTCGATGCTGGTGGGCGCGCGTCTCGTCGCGACGTTGGCGGAAGACGGGAGCCTTCACGGCGCGATCGCGCGCCTGCCTGCGCGCTTTGCGCAATCTCTGTCATGCGACTGGTCGCCATGGACGGACTCTCTCGTCGCCGCCCCGGCCGCCTTCGTCACCGCGCGTGGCTACGCGCTGGCGGCCGCGCGCGAAATTGCGCTCAAGCTCACGGAGTCGCTGCGCCTGCCTGCGCTCGCCTACAGCGCCGCCGAACTCCGGCACGGACCGCGCGCGGCGATCACGCCCGCAACACCGGTCCTCGTGCTGCGGCAGAACGACGAAACATCCGCTTCCGTCGACGAACTCGTGCGCGATCTTGGCGGCGAAAATCTGTTCGTTGCAGGAGGTCCGCGTTCCACGCTGCCGTGGATCGCCGACGATCATCCGGTCTGCGATGCGATCGCCATGCTTCTCCCTGCCTATCGCGCCATCGAGTTCAGCCGTGCGCCGTCGCGGCTGGGACCCCGACAAGCCACCCCACCTCTCGAAAGTGACGAAGACGTTGTGAGATGAATCCGGTTGGTTGCGCACACCAGAGCTTCACGGCCTTCCCGGCGTAAGGAATGTGCACATGACGCCTCTTGCACTGCCGAGCCGTTTGTCGAGGGTGGCCAGTGGAAGCTGCAAGGCCTCGGCGAGGGCCACGTACCACGCGTCGTAGCACGTCATCGTATGGCGCACCGCCCAGACGCGATCCGCAAACGGATCGAAGGGATAGAGTTCGACGGCGAGCTGCATGAGGTCATCAAAGGCCGTGCTCGCTTCGGACGCGGTAATTCGCCTTGCGAGCTGCAATCGCCGAAGGATGTTGACAGTTTCTACGCGCGCGAGGTCCGGCGCGTGGAGCGCGCCACGCGAAAGGATTTCCTCCGCCCCGTTCCCGTCCGGACCGGCATCGACGAGCGCGGCGACCAGCATCGAGGAATTGACGACGACGCTCAACGCCGGTCCGCGTTACGGCTTCCGAGTATGTCCCTGGACGAGACCCGCGTCTGCGTTGCCCGCTTTCTTGCCCGCAACAGCTTCAGCCATGCTTCTACCGAGGGACGGGCGGCCAGGCGCTCCAGCTCGGCGCGCAGGAACTCCTGCATCGATTTTCCCTGCAACGCCGCGCGCGCCGCCAACTCGTCGCGCACGTTCTTCGGCACGTCCCGAATTGTGATCTGGATACCCATGCCAGCATAATGCCAGCATCGCATGCGAAACGCAAACTTCTACCGCTATCCTGGGCAGCGGGAGATGTGTGGGGAGCCACGCGGCGCAAGGACTCCAATACGATAACCGGCAACAGAGACCACCTGGCAAACGGAGTATGTCTCGCGCACGGCGCTGAATGTCACGCCCGTCTTGTTCGCATCCTGCCAGATGACGAATTGCGGCACCTGCCCATACCAGCGCCTGTCTTCAACCCAGACGTAGGGAACCAGTTTGCCCGCGAGAGGCACAACGGTGCGAACCTGAACTCTGGCGCCGGACATCGCGGTGACGAGATTGGCCGACCAGTATTCGCCCACTCCTTGCAACAATTCGTGCTGTTCCAGCCAGTGCCCGGCCAGCGTGGGCGGATTGACATCAATCCAGCGTGGGCGCGCCTCGACCGCCGACAGCCAGTCTCCCCCAAACAAAGTGAGCGCTGCGAGCAGCACGAGCGCACCGCGCGCGACAGTCCGCGCAGGCAGGCTGCGCATTTCCGAAAGCAAGTCCGGAATCTGTCTTGCTGCCAGCACCGTACCGAACAGAACGGCCGGCACCACGAAGCGCATGGGCGGCCCGCCCGTCCACAAGGTCAGCGATGTGATCCCCCTGGAGAATTGTGCGCTCAGGCCGCAGGCAGCGAACAGGGTGAGCACACAGGCGCAAAGCAATCGATCGAACAAGGACCCGCGCTGCCGTCCGAACAGATGTCGTGCGGCGCGAAAAACCGCAACGACCACGATCGCAAGAACGATCCAGCGAACAAACAGAAGCAAGACGGCGCGCAGTCCAAACTCGGTCACGACCGGTTTGGCGCCGAACAGCGTGAGCATGCCGACACCCATCGCGAGCAGGTTGCGCAGGAAGAGAGGCGCGCTGATAAACCCGGTCAGGACATCGTTTTCGGTGGTGAAGCCACCGGCAAAGGCGATGAGAGACGGTAGCAGCAAGCCCAGAGCGGTCCCGCAACCGAGCCACATCAGCGCCATCCGCACGCTGTGGGTGACCGGGCGCAGCACCAACTCGACGGTCAGCACGGCCAGCGCCGGCCCGAAGGCAAACACCAGGCTGAAGGGATCGCTGACAATGGCTACGGTCGTCGCAACGAACAACGCGGAGCCGGTGGGCCAGGCGCTGCGCCGGCCGGAAACGGCAATGCGGGCACACAAGGCGAGCGCGATGAACGCAACCGATACCGTCGCCATATGCATGTCCGAAAATAGGACCGGATCCCAGCTGCCGATCCAGACCGGTGCCGCCAGCATCAGCGTAACGGCCGCGCCAGCTTCGAGATTTCTCGTTGTCGGCCGTGAGGGCCGCACGCAGGCCAGCAGGGCTGCAAGTACAAACAGCGCATAAACGCACGCCGGCACGAGCGCCAGCAGGAAGGGTCGCGGTCCCACGAGCCATTCCAGCGCGGCATAGGGAATCGTGTCGGTGAAATAGTAGTCGTCGAGGGGGAAGTGCCAGCCGGAGAGAAGAACATTGCCTTGCAGGATTGCATGTCCCGCGACGAAGCCCTGCGCCGAATCCGAGGTCTGCGCCAGGCGCGAGGTCAGATTCAGCGCGTGAACCAGCGTTGCGATCGTAACACCCGCAACAAGCGCGCCAATCGCAGATAATCTTCCCGTCGTCGTGGAACGGACACGAGCGAGCAATTGAGCGGTGGTCACCGCGGCATCGCGGCCGAAAAAAGACTCTCTGCCGGTTATCGATCCGTCCGGTCGGCAATTCGTGGGTCTTCGGCCTGGTGCGCGCGACCAATGGCTTCTTTCAGGTTGCGCGCTATCTTCGCACCATCGAGGACCACTTTTTCGTCATGCACGTCGCGTATGGCCGAGAGCGGAACGACGAAATCGCCCGCGTTCTCGACATACACGACGATCTCCGGTTTTCCGCGCGGTGATACCTGACGCACAGCGCCGAACGCGACTTCGCCGTCATGCACGAAAACCTCGAAGCCTTCCTCAATTGTCTCGCCTGTCATGGTGTTTCTCCTGGAATTGGATTCTTTTCCCGCGCCGCCGGCGCTTTTTTCTTTCATGTCATGCCAGCGTACGTCTCAGACATAACGCGGGATCGGCCCGTTGTGCGGCGTCATGCGGTCCGACAGATCGAACATCACTTCGTCGACGTAGCACCAGCCCCAGCCCTCCGGCGGATCGTAGCCTTCGATGATGGGATGCTTGGTGCGGTGGAAATGCTTGGTGGCGTGCTTGTGCGGCGAGGAATCGCAGCAGCCGACATGACCGCAGGTCCGGCAGATCCGCAGATGCACCCAGGGCGAACCGATCTTGAGACATTCCTCGCAGCCCAGCGCACTGGGCGTCACGGTGCGGATGGTGTCGAGATGACCGCAGATGTCAGCCATGGGCGGCCTCCTTCGCCGGCGCGGTCGGCCGCCGCGCGCGACGGCGAGCTAGGCGTGAAGCGTGGCGACGCACCTGCGCCCCCTCGCCCGACCGCGGCCGCGACGCGCTTGACCGAGCCCGCGCGCACATCGCCGATGGCGAAGATGCCGCGGCCGGCTGGTCTCGAACGGATGGCGGCCGTCGCCGTGCAAACGCGTCGGCACGCACGAAGCCCTTGGCGTCCACCTCGATGCCCGACTTGGTCGAGCCACTGCGTGTTCGGCTCGGCGCCGATCAAGAGGAACAGGTGCCGGATCGGCGCGGCGCGTTTGCGCGCCCGTCGCGCGGTTCCGCCAGCGGATCGTTTTCCAGCGCTCCGTCCATCGCCCTCGAGCTCGGCCACCTCGGTTTCGACAACACTTCGATGTTGGGCTGCGCCGCGATGCGCTCGCACAGATAGCGCGACATGGTCGGCGTCCAGGCTGTTGCCGCGCACGATCATCCAGACCTTCTTCGCCTGGCTCGCGAGATAGACAGCGGCCTGGCCGGCGGAATTGCCGGCGCCGACCAGCGCGACTTCCTGGCCCGCGCACAGCCGCGCCTCGAGCGGCGAGGCCCAATAATGCACATGCGAGCCTTCGTAGTCGCCAGATGCTGGCCACGTCGAGGCGGCGATATTCCGCGCCGCTCGCGATGACGACGGCTGCGCGCCGTGACCATGTCGCCACCCGTCAGCCGCAACGAGAATCGGCCATCTGCCGGCACGCTCGCGTCGAGACTCACGACTTCTTCGGGGATGGCCATTTCGGCGCCGAATTTCTGCGCCTGGTTGTAGGCGCGCGCCATCAGCGCCATGCCGGTGATGCCGGTGGGAAACCCAGATAGTTCTCGATGCGCGCCGAGGCGCCGGCCTGACCGCCGAAGGCGCGGCAATCGAGCACGATCAACCGACAGCCCTTCCGATGCGGCGTAGACCGCCGCCGCCAGACCGGCCGGACCGGCACCGACGATGGCCACGTCATAGACACTCGCGGCACGATCGACGCGCCGAACAAGCCGATGCAGCGCGCCAGCTGGTTCTCGCTCGGATTGCGCAGCAGCTGCCGTTCGGACACAGAACGATCGGAAGATCGGCCGGCTCGACATGAAATCGCTCGAGCAGCGTGCGCGCGCACGCGTCCGTGTCCGGATCGAGGCGCCGGTGCGGATGACCGTTGCGCTCGCAGGAAGCCTTCCAGCCGCAGCACGTCGCGATCGTCTGCGCGACCGACGATGATCGGACCGCCGACGCTTCTGCTCGAGCAGTCCGACGCGGCGCAGGATCAGCGCGCGCATGATGCGCTCGCCCAGCTCGGCCTCCTCCACCATCAGGTCGCGCAGACGCTGCGGGGCGATGAGAACCACTTCGACGTCGCCGTCCGCCGTGCCGTCGACCAGCGAGGGCCGGCCCGACAGCTGCGCGAGCTCGCCCTGAAATTCTCCCGGTCCGTGCGTGACGATCGGCGCGTTCTGCTTCTCGTGCGGGGCCATGCGGATGTGCCCGGAGAGAACGAGCATCAGCCCTTCCGTAGGCTTGCCGGCTCGCACGACAAGGTCGCCGGATTTGTAGCGATGCACGTCGCCGAAGCGCCGCAGCTTTTCGATCTCGGCCGGCGCCAGCACGGGGAACATCTGCTCGCGTCGCGTGTCGAGGACGGAGGGCGGGGATGCAGGTTCGTTCATGGCCGCAGAGTAACAGCTTTCCGCGGCAGGACCATCGCAGATCACATATCTTCGCTACAGATCGAATCCAAGCTGCGCGGCTGGGCTGTTGTTGGTGCCGGTGAAGCTCGAAACCGTCACGCCCACGAGTCTGATTCCGATCGCCGGCGGCAGGACGGTCCGCACCAGACTGATGCTGATTTCGCGCAACGCTTCGCGGCAGGTGATGAAGGCCGGCAGCGTCCTGCTGCGTGTGGCCTGACGGAAATCCGCGAACTTGATCTTCACCGTGACGGTGCGGCCGAAGCTGTTGGTCTGCGCGCACCACGACCAGACCTCGTCCGCCATTTCGGCGACACGCAATTCGACGGCGGCGGCATCCGTCAGGTCTTCCGACAGCGTGGTTTCCGAACCGGAGGATTTTCGCGGACGATCCGGCACCACGGCTCGATCGTCCTCGCCGCGCGCAATTTGGTAATACCAGGATCCGGCTTTGCCGAAGTGCTGCTTGAGAATAGCGAGCGACCGCCGCTTCAGATCGGCCCCGGTGACGATGCCGAGCCGGTTCATCTTGCTGGCCGTGACCGGACCCACGCCGTGGAACCTGCCGACCGGGAACGCTTCCACGAACGCAGCTCCCATATCGGGCGTGACGACAAACTGGCCGTTTGGCTTTCGCTGATCGGAGGCGAGCTTGGCCAGAAACTTGTTATACGAGATGCCCGCCGAGGCGGTGAGCCCCGTCTCCGCGCATATCCGGGCGCGGATTTCCCGGGCCGTCGCCGACGCCGAGGGCAGACCGCGAAAGTTATCGCTCACATCGAGATAGGCTTCGTCGAGCGAGAGCGGCTCGATAAGCGGCGTGTAGTCGGCGAAGATCGCGCGGATCTGCAACGAGACGGCGCGATACATGTCAAAGCGCGGTCGCACAAACACCAGGTCCGGACATTTGCGCTGGGCCGTGCTCGACGGCATTGCGGAGCGCACACCGAACGCCCGCGCTTCGTAGCTCGCCGCGGCGACGACGCCGCGCTTCGCCGCATAGCCGACCGCCACGGGCCGTCCGCGCAACTCCGGATTGTCGCGCTGCTCCACCGACGCGTAGAACGCATCCATATCGATATGAATGATCTTGCGGTGCTGGTTCATGGAGCCGAACCGCTTATGGACGCCGCCAAATTTTCGTCATGGCTGTCGGACAAACAGCCCAATGGTCAGCGCGATGCCCACAAGGATGACGACCACGCGCAGCACGCGCTCGTCCACGCGCGTGAGCATGACCGCGCCGAGCACCCCGCCGCCGATCGCGCCTGACGCGCAAACTGCGGCCTGAAGCCATCTCACCTCCGGCGAGAACAGGAAGATCGCCGCCGCCGAAGCATTCATCATCGAAGCCAGCATATTCTTGGTGGCGCCAGCCGCCCGCATGACAAGCCCCGCCGCGGTCAGCGCCGCCAGCATGAGAAATCCGATGCCGCCACCGAAATATCCGCCATAGATCGCGATCAGGAACTGCGCCCCCGCGACACCCCAGCGATTGAGACTGCGTGGCGCCTCCTTTTTCGGACCAAAACTGCCCCAGGCGAATACGGCCGTCGCAAACAGAACCAGCCATGGCACCAGCCGCGCAAAGAAGGAAGGCGGCGTGATCAGCAGAAGCACTGCACCCACCGCCCCCCCGGCAAGACTGATTGCGGCGAGCAGGATGAAGGACAGCCCGGCGGCGCCGGAAACGAAATGTCGTCCGGTCCAGCCGGTTGCGATCTGGGCGGGAAACAGCGCGATCGTGGAGGTGATGTTGGCCGCCCGCGCGTCCATGCCCGTGAGCATCAGGGACGGCAGGGTGATGAAGGAGCCTCCGCCCGCAAGCGCGTTCTGTGCTCCAGCCCAGATCGAAGCGACGAAAAGGACAGCGAATGAAATTGGTAATGCCAGGACACAACCGCTCGGGGCCTGTCCGGCAATAAATCATCCAATCCGCTGCAGATAAACCCGACGCTCGGGTTTATTTGGCGGCGACCGTCTCATGCTGCTCGCAATTGTCGGCCGTCTGCAGACGTTCGACCACGGCGATGCGGCCCTTGAGATCGGAGATCTGCCACGGAAGCAATTCGTGCAGCGCCGAGCCGACCGGAAAGCCGAGAACGAAGCTCGCCGCATCTTCCATCCGCGCGGTTTTCTCGGTATCGGCCGCCTTGTCGTAAGCGGCGCGCAACGTGACCTTGTATGCGGCCAATTGCGGACAGCTCAGATAGGCGAACGGTGCGCTGTTGATGTTAAGCGCCTTGATGCTTTCCGGTGAGGCCGCACAGGCGGCCAAAGCGACAGACAGCGCGGCCACAGGCAGGCCACGATAGAGGTTGCTCATTGGCATGGTCCTTTGTCGGATCGGCGCGGACAATCGCTCGCACCATGCGCAGCATTGTCGCCCTTGACCGCATGAGGACAATCAAAAGTCGGAATTACGGGTAGAAACCGATGCAAATGAATATTTTCATTCTAATAGAATTTGATGCAGTTGCCGCGACGCGGCGCGAACCTATTGGGAGGCAAGGCGTTTCCTCCTTCGCCCTGCCAACGGAGGCGGCTCATGGCTCAGGTCGCCGAACGCGCAGCAGACAGGGAAGCGACCGCCCCGACCGATCCCCAGCTCCGTTTTGCGGCCACGGTCGTCGTCGCGGCGATCGTGGTGGCCGCTGTTTATTTCGCGCGCCCCGTCCTGGTTCCGCTGGCACTGGCGATTCTGCTCGCTTTCGCGCTGGCGCCGGCCGTGAGCCTGCTCCAGCGCATCCACCTTAGCCGCGTCCCTTCCGTTGTTCTGGCGACACTGTTTGCCGTGGCGGTCATCGGGGTCGTGCTTATGTTCATCGGTACGCAACTGGCGCATCTCGCTGCAGATCTGCCGCACTACCAGCGCAACGTCGCGCACAAGGTTCAGTCGCTTGAAGCCTCGGCGCGGTCGAATCCCCTGATTGGCCGTATGTCGTCGCTGCTGACAAATCTCGACAGCCAAATTTCCACGTCTACGCGAGAAAATCCGCTCGTCACGGCCGTAGGCGGGCCAGCGCACACAGCGCCCGACGTTGCCGTTCCGGTGGAGATCCGCGAGCCCGCTGCCACACCGGTCGAAATCATCGAAAATATTTTCCGCCCGCTGCTGGGTCCGATCGCAACAGGGGGCATCGCACTCGTCTTCGTTGTTTTCATCCTGCTGCAGAAAGACGATCTGCGCGATCGCTTCATCTGGCTTGCAGGATCGGGCGACCTGCAGCGCGCCAAGATCGCGCTCGATGAAGGGGCGGCGCGCGTGAGCCGCTATTTGCTGACGCAGACGGCCATCAACACCGTGTTCGGCGCGCTGGTCGGTACGGGCCTGTGGTTCATCGAGGTTCCCAACCCGTGGCTGTGGGGACTTGTCGCAATGATGCTTCGCTTCATTCCTTATGTAGGCGTTCCGCTGGCGGCGGCCGCGCCGATGATTCTGTCTCTCGCCGTCGATCCCGGCTGGGCGAAGGTATTCTGGACCGCCGGACTCTATCTCGTCCTCGAGCCCATCATCGGCCAGGTCGTCGAGCCGTTTCTCTACGGACGAACCGCGGGGCTTTCACCGGTCGCCGTGGTCGTCGCCGCAACCTTCTGGACCTGGGTGTGGGGCCCTGTCGGGCTTCTTTTGTCGACTCCTCTCACCCTTTGCCTTGCGGTCATGGGACGCCACGTCGAAAGGCTGAAATTTCTCGATGTCCTGCTCGGCAATCGCCCACCGCTGGCGCATGAAGAAAGCTTCTACCTTCGTATACTGGCCGGGGATCCCGACGATGCCGCGCGCCTGGCGGAGGGCTTCTTAAAACAGCACACGCTTTGCGAATATTACGACATCGCCCTGAAGGGCCTTGCGCTCGCGCAGGCCGACGTCGACAGGGGGGCGCTCGACGCCGATCGCAGTGTCGGCGTCAAACAGATGATCGAAGGCCTGATCCTGAATCTCTCCGAGCATCCGGAGCGGCCGGAAGGCGCGAATGGCCCGGACCTGCGACGAACGTCGGCAGACAAGGCCCCCACTCTGGAATCGCTGCCGCCGGAATGGAGCGATCGGCCCGTGCTGTGCGTCGCCGGACGGGGCATCCTGGACGAGGCAGCCGCGTTGCTGCTTGTCCATCTGCTGCAAAAGCGCGGCATTGGCGCGCGTGTCGTCTCCGCCAACGACGCATCGCCCGGCAATATCCATCTCCTTGATCCCGCGGGAATTCAATTCATTTGCCTGTCATATCTCGAGCCGGGCAGCGGCGCTCACGCGCATTACCTCATGCGACGCCTTCGCCGACGTATTTCGCAAGCCCATGCCATCGCCGGATTCTGGGGGATATCGGATGACAACAGCCGCTATCTCGACGCCGTCGCAGGCATGGGTTGCGACGTCGTCACCACTCTATGCGAGGCACTGGAACGCATCACGGAAGCTGTGGGCGAGCCGGCAAACGCCTCCCGGTCCGATGAGCCGGTAACGTCAGGTGATTCCGATGAAACGCCGCGCATCGCCGAGGTTGCCGTTTGATGAAACAAACCCGCCATCGCCAGAACAACGACCCGGCCGTCACGATACTTCGAAATTGAACGCGCTTAAAATCAGGGAACAATTGCTTGCCGCGATGGACCGCGCCGGCGGCGCTCCTCCTGGGTGCAGTTGTATGCGCAACGGCCGCGTTCGGCGCGACTGGCAGCGTCTCAGCGGGAAATGCTGTCGGAGGCGCGGGCGAAGCCATTCTGGTAGCGCAGATCGCCCTCCTCTTGCTGGTGGGCCGCGGTCTCGGAGAAATCATGCAGCGGCTGGGTCAACCAGCGGTGATCGGCCAGCTTCTCGCAGGACTGATTCTGGGCCCCTCGCTTTTCGGCTGGCTGATGCCGGCTGCGCATCGCTTCGTGTTTCCCGACAGCGCCGCGCAGAAAAGTCTTATCGCGGGACTTTCGAATGTCGGCGTGATGATGCTGCTTCTGCTTACCGGCATGGAAACCGACATGAAGTTGGTCCGCAAGGTTGGCACGCCGGCAATCATGGTGGCGGCCGCAGGCGTCACCGTCCCGTTCCTGTGCGGTGTGGCGCTGGGATGGTCGTTGCCGATGTCGCTCCTGCCCGATCCGCACCATCGCCTGATTGCCGCGCTCTTCCTGGGAACTGCGCTCTCGATCTCGTCGATCAAGATCGTGGCGATGGTTGTCCGCGAAATGAATTTCATGCGCCGCAATCTGGGACAGATCATCGTCGCGTCGGCGATCATGGAGGACACGACCGGCTGGGTGATCATTTCGCTGACGCTCGGCATCGCGGGAATCGGCGGCTTGGAACTCGCCTCCGTGGCAAAGCCCCTGATCGGCACGGCCGCGTTTCTGGTGCTCAGCTATACGGTCGGCCGCCGGCTGGCGTTCTGGCTCATTCGCTGGGTCAACGACAGTTTCGTCAGCGAATACGCCGTGGTGACTGCGATCCTGATCGTGATGTGCGCGCTGGCTCTGATCACGCAGGCCATCGGCGTCAACATTGTGCTCGGGGCCTTCGTCGCCGGGGTGCTGGTCGGCGGATCACCGATTTTGACACAACACATCGAGGACCAGCTGCGCGGCCTCATAACTGCCTTCATGATGCCGGTCTTCTTCGGTCTGTCGGGTCTCTCGGCCGACCTCACCGTTTTCAAAGATCCCCACTTGGCGCTGCTGACGGTCGGGCTCGTGGTGGTTGCGAGCCTTGGCAAGTTCGGCGGCGCGTTTGTCGGCGGCGTGGCCAGCGGTTTGTCTTCCCGCGAAATCGCTCGCGCTGGGTTGCGCGATGAACGCGCGCGGCAGCACGGAGGTGATCGTCGCCAGCATCGGCCTGGGCATGGGCATGCTGACGCACAATCTCTACACCATGATCGTTACCATGGCGATCGTGACCACCATGGCGATGCCGCCCCTGCTGCGGTGGTCACTCGCAAGAGTTCCGCTCGGCAGGGAGGAGCGCGAACGTCTCGAAAAGGAGGATATCGATACCAAAGGGTTTGTGAGCCGCTTCGAGCGGCTGCTGATCGCGGCCGACAAAGGCATGAACGGCAGGCTCGCCACACGATTCGCCGGGGTCATTGCCGGCCAGCGCGGCCTGCCCATTACCGTGCTGCACATGCCCGATCCGGCGACGAAACGCAAAGAGCGACCGGCGGAAGACGTCAAAGCGGAACTGCACGCAGTTGCAAGCTCCGGCGCGAGAGAGGGGCATCGCGCTGCCACCGGTCAGGCAGGCGAAAGCCGCCCGGATCGGGTGGAAATTTCGGCGCGCGTGGAGATCGAAGACGTCGATCGGGTCGTCGCAAGAGAGGGCAGAAAGGGATACGACGTGCTGTTCGTCGGCGTCGAAAAAATGCGCAATCCGGACGGTACGTTCTCCGCCAATGTCGACCAGGCCGCGGCCGGCTTTGACGGACCGCTGGCTCTGACGATTGCCGGCAATCACGCGGACGCACTCTCGGCCGAGGGCTTCAATATACTTGTTCCCGTCAATGGCACGGAGCCGTCGCGGCGCGGAGCCGAAATTGCCTTTGCGCTTTCGGCGGCCGGCGCCACCAAGATCACTGCGCTCCACATCGCCGAGCGCATGCCTCCGTCCGCGCGTCATTCGTCGCGGCGCGGCCGCTCGCGCCGGCGAGCCGAGCGCGCACTGATGGAAGATATTTCTGCGCTCGCCAAGCGCTATGGACATGCCGAAATCCGAACGGCGGTTCGGACCCGGGACGCACCCGATGCCGCGATTCTCGCAGAAGCAAAGCGTATCGGGGCCAATCTGATCGTCATCGGCGCCGCCAGGCGGACCGGCGACACGCTCTATCTCGGTCAGACCGTCACCAACGTGTTGGCACGCTGGAATGGTGCGATCGTCCTCCTGGCGACGTAGCCTGTTTTAATCGGCACCTATCCCGCTGTGATGGCATTGCGCAGCGCGAGCGGCGTGGCGATGGTTGACAGGGGCTCAAGGCCTGCGCCGGTGCCGCGAATGAGAACGGTGCCAAAGTCCAGCATGCGGCCGAAAATGCCCTGTCTCACATCGACGCTTTCGACCTTGTCCATGTTCATTTCCACAGTCCGCCGCGAGATCAGACCGGTCTTGTAGATCACGCGCCGGTTGGTGACGGCGATCTCGGTTGTCTGACGCCTGATCAAAGCCGCCAGAAGATGGAGTGATCCGAACGCCAGAACCAGAACAACGAGGACGAAAAGAATGCTGTGGCCCTCGCGCGGAAACATCGCCATCCCCGCGAGACCCGCGGCGGCGAAAGCCAAAAGAACTATGGCAGGCAGGAAAATGATCCAGTGCAAGGTGCCCTCGTAGCGGACGGTTTCGTCGGGCTGCAGGAACTCGATTGACGTAGCTCGTCATCACAACGCCCTCTCCTGGATAAGTTGCAACGGGTGCGCCTGCGCGGGCGCCCTGGACAAACGCGCGGCCCCTCAACTCGCCCCGGCCGCGAGCCGGTGTTCCCCCAGCCGCACCGTCCACGGCGCAATGCGGGATAACATCAGCATATCTTCTCTCCAGGGATCAGCCGCAAGCCGCGCCCGGATTTCGTCGTCGTTTGCTGCGCTGATGATCAGGAGCGCTTCCTCGCTTCCTTCCAATGGACCGGCGAGGATCGCAAATCCGTCCGCCTCCAGCGCATTCATGAAGTCGGCGTGCGCTCTCCAATTGACCTGCGCGTCAAGAGTGCGCGTCCGATCCCACGCCGGACCGTGCGCCCGGAAAACGGCGAACATGCGTTTCATTTCTTGTCTTTCCCGCAAGGAGGAGACTGGAGACATATCATGGCTTGCAATAGTGTGGCGTGTCGGAAAAACAGCTGGCCGGGAGCGGCTCCGCACAGCCCATCGAGGGGGAAGAATTCAATGGCATCGGGTTCGCAACTGGCCGCATCGCTCGGCGTGGCGCTTCTCGCTTTGGCGACCGCATCTGAGCCGCGGGCACAGACGGCGGTCCCACAGGTCAATCCCGCGCTGTACCAGGCGCTGCATTGGCGCGGCATCGGCCCCTATCGCGGCGGACGCGCCTTGGCAGTGACGGGAATCCCCGGCGATCCGTACACATTCTATCTCGGCACCGTGGCAGGGGGAATGTGGAAGACGACCGACGGCGGCGCAACCTGGATGCCGATCAGCGACCACGCGCCGTTCTGGTCGGTCGGCGCAATCGCGATCGCGCCGTCGAACCATCACATCCTTTACGTGGGGACCGGCGAAGCGGCGCCTCGGGGTGACATCACCTACGGAGACGGCATCTACAAATCGACGGACGACGGCAGGACATGGACCCATATCGGGCTCGACGATACGCGCCAGATCGGCGCCCTGATCGTCGATCCAACGAATCCCAATATCGTACTCGTCGCCGCGCTGGGCCACGCCTTCGGTCCCAACCCCGAGCGCGGCATCTACCGCACGACCGATGGCGGGAAGAACTGGAGGCTGGTTCTCGGCAAGGACGACAGGACGGGCGGCATCGATGTCACCTTCGATCCGCATGACGCGAAGATCGTGTACGCCGCATTGTGGCAAGCGCTGCGCCAGCCGTGGAATTTTTCGAGCGGCGGTCCCGGCAGCGGACTCTATCGCTCGACCGACGGCGGCATCAGCTGGACGGCGCTCTGCGGCAACGGTCTGCCGGGCGGTATTCTCGGGCGCATCGACGTGGCTGTGTCGGGGGCGGATGCCAATCGCGTTTACGCGATGATCGAGGCGAAAGACGGCGGCCTCTACCGGTCGGACGACCACGGCGCGCACTGGCGCCGCGTCAACGACGATGGGCGGTTGCGCCAGCGTGCCTGGTATTTCTCGAAAGTCTACGCTGATCCGAAACGCTCCGATACGGTCTACGCGCTCAACACGGGACTGTTCCGTTCGACCGACGGCGGCAGGACGTTCAACCTGCTTCCCGGTCGCCATGGCGATCATCACGGTTTGTGGATAGACCCTACGGATCCCGATCGCATCATCAATGCGAGCGACGGCGGCGCCACCATCTCGTTCGACGGCGGCAAGAGCTGGACGACGCAGCACAACCAGCCCACCGCGCAGTTCTATCACGTCGCCGTCGACAATGATTTCCCCTATCACGTCTACGGCGCGCAGCAGGACAATAGCAGCATCGCCATTGCCAGCAGCGACGACGAAGGCGCGATCACGACCAAGGACTGGTACGATGTGGGCGGCGGCGAATGCGGGTTCGTCATTCCCGATCCGCGCGATTCCAACATCGTTTACTCCAACTCGGAAAATATCATCGTGCGCTGGAACAAGCGCACCGACCAGGCACGGGTGATTCCTGTTTGGCCGATCGACGCATCGGGTCACGCGGCCGCGGATCTCCTGCACCGCTTCAACTGGACGTCGCCCCTGATCATGTCGCCGCATAATCCCGACACGCTCTACACGGGCATGGAGCGCGTGTACCGTTCCACCGACGACGGCAACAGCTGGACGGCGATCAGCGGCGATCTCACCCGCAATGACAAATCGAAGGAAGGGCCGTCGGGGGGACCGATCACCAAGGACATCACCAGCGTCGAATACTACGACACCGTGTTCGCGCTCGCGGAATCGCCGCTCAGGCGCGGCCTGTTATGGGCGGGCACCGACGACGGCTTGGTCCAGACCACGCCCGACGATGGCGCGCACTGGACCAACGTCACGCCGCCGGACCTGCCGCAATGGAGCACGATCAGCATGATCGAGCTTTCCCATTTCGATGCGGGCACCGCTTACGTCGCCGTCGATCGCCACAAACTCGACGACATCAAACCCTACATCTTCAAGACCGCGGACGGCGGCAAGACGTGGACGCGGCTCGATCGCACCCTGCCGGTCGGCGCCTTCGTGCACGCCGTCCGCGAGGACCCGACGAAACGCGGCCTGCTCTATGCAGCGGCCGAAACGGGCGTGTTCGTTTCGTTCGACGACGGCATGCATTGGCAGAATCTGCAGCTCAATCTGCCGCACTCCCCGGTGCATGATCTCGTGGTCAAGGGCGACGATCTCGTCATCGCTTCCCATGGCCGCTCGTTCTGGATTCTCGACGACATCACGCCACTACGGCAGATCGGGCCCGATTCCGCCAGGTCCGATGTTCTACTCTACGCCCCCGAAAAGGCGGTGCGGCTCTATTATCCCGACAGCGTCGACATGAAGCCGCCGGTCGGAGAGAACCCGCCAGCGGGCGCGCTGCTCGATTACTATCTGGATGCAAAGCCCGGGGGCGAGATCACAATCGATATTGTCGATTTGCAGGGCAAGCTTGTGCGCCATCTCTCCAGCAAGGCGCCGAAGAGGGCAGAGCAGCCGCCGGAGTGGCCTGATGAGGTTCATCCCAGCAACACACTGCCGGCAGCGGCCGGCATGAACCGTTTCGTCTGGAATTTGCGCTATGACGACCCCGTGCAGATTCCGGGTGCGTTCTACACGGGCGAGCCGCCGCGCGGACCGCTGGCGCTGCCTGGGCGCTATACTGTGAAGCTGACCGTTGCCGGCAAGAGCCAGAACGTTCCGTTCGAACTCGATCTCGATCCGCGCGTGCATGGCGGCGCGCAGGGCCTGAACCAGAAATTCGCGCTCTCGATGCAAATCTACCATGACCAGGACGCGCTGCATCGTGCCGTCAATGATATCCGTGCCGCCGAAGCGCTGATTGCGGGGTTGCACAAGAAGCCGGGCACCGATGCGAACTTGCTGACGCAGGGCGATGCGATCGCGCGGGCGGCAGGTGCGATCGAAAGGCAGCTGATTTAGGTGCAGATCAAGGGCACGGAAGCAAATCTCAATTATCCCGGCATGCTGAACGAGCAGATCTACTCCTTCGCCAATCTGATCGAAGACGCCGATACCGCGCCGAACATGCAGGAGACTTCAAACTTACGCCGGGCTGCACGCGAAGCTCGCCGCCGTACTCGGCCTCTGGACGAAGCTCCAGCAGAGCCAGCTGGCTCCGTTCCGCGCCAGGCAGCAGAACGGCGGTGGGAAGTGATCATTTAAGCTCAAAGAGTATGGGACTGGCCAATCGGGCGACGAGCGGCCACATTGGTTGGCCAACGACGCAATTCTCGCGGGGCGCGACAGCTTGGAAATTTCACGCCTGCGCAATTTATTGGACCTCAGTCCTGGAACCGGCACTCCGGAGCCGCCGATCCGCGCCGAACTGTTCAGCGTCGAACGTCTTGAGCAGCATGCGGAGAGTCTCGCCCGGGCGCAGACCATTGCACCGTCGCGCGGGGCGGGACGCCCGCTGGCGCCCCGCCTCTACGAAAACACGAACGTCCTCACCGAGACGTACCGAGGGATCGTCAATGCCACGCACGCCCATCAAGCGATCACGCCGGCAGCTGAATGGTTGCTCGACAATTTCCATGTGGTGGATGAACAGATACGCGAGATCAAGCAGGATCTCCCGCCGGGCTATTATCGCAGATTGCCCAAGCTCGCGGACGGGCCGCTCAAGGGTTACCCGCGCGTCTTCGGAGTAGCCTGGGCCATCGTCGCCCACACCGACAGCGGCTTCGACATCGAACGACTGACGCGCTTCGTCCAGGCCTATCAGAGCGTACAGCCGCTCACGATCGGCGAATTATGGGCGATCGCCATTACCCTGCGCATCACGCTCGTGGAAAATTTGCGCCGCCTCGCCGAAGCGATCGTGGTGCGGCTTTCGGCAAGCCGGGCTGCCGATGAACTCGCAGACCGCATCCTGGGAACCGCCGATCGTAGTCCCGAGCGGCCGGCGGCGGTTCTTCAAAACCTCGCGCTGGTGCCGTGGTCGACGGCGTTTGCCGTTCAGCTCTCCCAACGCCTTCGCGATCGCGACCCCAGCGCGACGCCGGCCCTGCGTTGGTTGAACGAAAAGCTGAGCGCGGAGGGTACCACAACCGATCAGATCGTCCGCGAGGAGTTCCAGCTCCAGAGCGCGATGAACGTGACGGTGCGCAACGTGATCACCAGCATGCGTCTGGTGTCGATGATAAATTGGGCGGAATTCGTCGAAAGCGTCAGTCCGGTTGACGCCATCCTGCGCGACGGCAGCAATTTCGCGGCGATGGATTTCCCCACGCGCGACCTCTACCGACGCGCAGTCGAGGAACTCGCGCGCGGCTCGGACCGCGAGGAAATCGAGATCGCCAAGCGTGCCATCGCCGCCACAAAAGGAGGGGCCGGCGCGGGCGCGGACAGCGCGCGCCGCGAAAACGATCCGGGATACTTCCTGATCGCCAACGGACGGCGCGCCTTCGAGAAAGAGCTCCACTTCCGCGTTCCGTTGCGAACCCGGCTGTTCCGGCTGAACTCGGATCTCGGCGTCATGAGTTACGTGGCAATGATCGCCGTCGCCACAGCTGCTGTACTCGCAACCGCACTTATCTGCGTCGCCCATACGGGCATCGCCGGCTGGACCCTGTTTGCGCTGGCCGTCCTGGGTGTCGTTCCTGCATCTGACGTGGCAGTTGCCCTGGTGAACCGCCTGATTACGCAACAGGTGGGCGCCTCCCTTCTGCCGGGACTGGAATTGCATGACGGCGTCCCCCCCGACTTGCGTACCATCGTGGTCGTGCCCACGCTCCTGACGGCGCAATCCTCCATCGCAAGTCAGATCGAGCGTCTCGAAGTCCATTACCTGTCCAATACCGACGAGAATCTTTGCTTCGCATTGCTCTCGGACTGGGGCGATTCGCTCCGCGAACATGCCGCGGATGACGCAGCGCTCCTCGCCGCGGCAGCGAACGGAATTGCGGAGCTGAACGCGCGCTACAAGCGAGCGGATGGCGAAGCACGTTTTTTTCTTTTGCATCGCAGGCGGGTCTGGAACGAAGGCGAGCAAAAATGGATCGGCTGGGAACGCAAACGCGGCAAGCTGCATGAGCTCAACCGCCTGCTACGCGGGGCCAGCGACACCACCTTCCTTCCTGTCGGGGACCGCGCGCCCTCGCTGCCCGCCGGCGTCCGCTACGTCATCACGCTCGACGCCGACACGCGGATGCCGATCGGAGTTGCAAGACGGCTGGTGGGGAAAATGGCACATCCCCTTTCCACGCCGCGCTTCGATGCGCGCGCGGGACTGGTCGTCGAGGGGCATGCAGTTCTTCAGCCGCGGGTGACGCCTTCGCTGCCGGTCGGCAGCGAAGGCTCGCTCTACCAGCGCGTGTTTTCCGGCCCCAATGGGCTCGATCCCTACGCGCTGGTCGTTTCCGATGTGTACCAGGACCTGTTCGAGGAAGGCACCTACAGCGGCAAGGGCATCTACGAAGTCGACGCCTTCGAGGCCGCGCTCGGCGGCAAGATTCCCGACAGCACGGTGCTGAGCCACGATCTCCTGGAAGGGATACTGGCGCGCGCCGGGCTCGTGTCGGACATCGAGTTCGTCGAGGAATTTCCCTCGCGGTACGACGTGGCAGCCGCACGCCAGCATCGCTGGGTTCGCGGAGACTGGCAGCTGCTCCCTTGGGCCCTCGGGCGCGGCCGGAAGGTGCATGGCGGCTCACCGAGGACTGCGGTTCCGGTTATGGGCCGCTGGAAAATGCTCGACAATTTGCGCCGGTCGCTTTCCGCTCCGGCCGCGCTGCTCGCCATGCTTGTGGGATGGCTCCTCCCCATTTCGGCCGCGGCAGCGTGGACCGTCTTCATCCTCCTGACGATCGGCTTTCCGCCCTTGATCCCCGCGATTGCCGGCATCCTGCCTCGGCGCTCGGGAATTGCGATACGCACCTATCTGCAAACGTTGGGCGGCGATTTCGCCCGCGGCCTCGTGCAGAGCGCATTCCTGATTACCTTTCTGGCTCATCAGGCGTGGGTGATGGTTGATGCAGTCGCCCGCACGCTGTATCGCCTCTTCATCCGTCGCCGCCGGCTTCTCGAATGGGTGACCACGTCCCAGACCAATGACGATTCGCAGTTCGATACGCGCTCGCTGATTGCGCAGATCGCAGCCAGTGCCACTTTTGCGGCGTTCATGGCGGCCACCATGGCTTTTACGGGCCACCACGCCTGGCCCATCGCCGCACCGTTTGCCGCTCTTTGGGTCCTCTCGCCGCTCGCCGCGCGGTGGGCGAGCCTCCCCCCGCCCGAATCCGGACATCTGTCGATTGCGCCGGACGATGTGTTGGCTCTGAGACTGGTCGCCCGGCGAACTTGGCGGTTCTTCGAAAGATTCGTTTCGCCGGAAGACAACGCATTGCCGCCGGACAACTACCAGGAAGATCCTGAGCCGGTGGTCGCGCATCGCACCTCTCCGACGAATATCGGTCTGTATCTCCTGTCGGCGGTCTCAGCGCGCGATTTTGGCTGGCTGGGAACTCTGGACGCCATGGATCGCTTCGATGCGACGCTTGCAACGATGCAGAAGCTCGAGCGCTACCGGGGGCACTTCTACAATTGGTACGACACGCGAGATCTTCGCGCGCTCGAACCCAGATATGTCTCATCGGTCGACAGCGGCAATCTCGCCGGCCACCTGATCGCGCTCGGCAATATGTGCCGCGAAGTCGCTTCCCAGCCCGTTCCGAATGCCCGCTGGCTGTTTGGTGTGGCCGACAATTTCGCGCTCGTCTGCGAATCAATGCGATCGCAGATCAAGGATGGGCGCGCGGCCGGCTCTGCGGCGATGCAATTGCGCGCCGCGGTCGACCGCTTCGCGGAGCTGCTTCGCGAGCCACCGGAAAAGCCGACGCAAATTGCCCACCGGCTGGCGCAATTGACGCACGAAACCGACGCGATATGCGAGCATGCGCGCGCCTGGGTCGGCGAGCGCGATTTTTCCCGGGGCGAAGCGGATATCATTGTCTGGTCGGAAGCGCTGCGCGCCTGTGTTCTTTCTCATCGGCGCGATTTCGATGTCCTGGTGCCGTGGGCCGGTCTCGCTGGAGAGCGCCTGCCAGTCGACGTTCTGGAGGCGATCGACACTGCGACCAACCTTGCCGATATGTCCGCACACTGTGCGACGGCAGTCGGGATCATGGCGAAGCGCGGAGAGCAGGACGCCGCGCACGAAAGTTTCGATGACGTAATCGACGCGATCGGAGAGTCCGCTGCGGCGGCGCGCACGATGATGGAACGTCTCGACGCCCTGGCGGCGCTCACGACGAACATGTTCACCGCCATGGAATTCGGCTTTCTGTTCGATGACGGCCGCCAGCTTCTGTCGATCGGGTATCGCGAATCCGACGGCAGTCTCGACGCAAATTTCTACGATCTGCTCGCTTCCGAAGCGCGGCTTGCCAGCTTCGTGGCGATTGCCAAAGGCGATCTTCCAGCCAAGCATTGGTTCCGGCTTGGGCGGACGTTGACGCCGATCGAGCGCGGTTCCGGTCTTATCTCATGGTCCGGATCGATGTTTGAATACCTGATGCCGTCACTGGTCATGCGCGCACCGTCCGGCAGCTTGCTCGAGCAGACCAACCGCCTGGTGGTACGGCGGCAGGAGGAATATGGCGCTCAGCTCGGGGTGCCATGGGGAATGTCGGAATCGCAATACAACGCACGAGACATCGAGCACACCTACCAATATTCGAGCTTCGGGGTTCCCGATCTTGGCTACAAGCGCGGGCTCGCGGAGAACACTGTCATTGCGCCGTATGCAAGCGGCCTCGCCTCGATGGTCGATCCCGCCGCAGCCGTAAAGAATTTCAAGCGCATCGCCGATCTCGGCGCACGCGGCGCCTATGGCTGGTACGAGGCTCTCGACTACACGCGCGCGCGCCTGCCAGAAGGCGTGAAATCGGCCCTCGTCCGCTCCTTCATGGCACATCACCAGGGGATGACGGTGGTCGGCATTGCGAACGCTGTGCATGACGGCGCGATGCGCGCGCGCTTCCACGCCGAGCCCATCGTTCAGGCGGCCGAGCTTCTCCTGCAGGAGCGCGTCCCGCGCGACGTTGCTATCGCGCGTCCGCCTCCCGAACAGACGCGCGAAGCTGCCGAAATTGCGAGCCTGGTCCCAGAGGTCCAACGCCGTTATACGTCGGCGCATTCACGCGTGCCGCGCACACATATCCTGTCGAACAGCCGCTTCTCGACGATGCTGACGACGGCCGGATCCGGCTATAGCCGCTGGCACGATATTGCCATCACGCGCTGGCGCGAGGATGTGACCTGCGATGGTTGGGGCTCCTATATCTTCCTGCGCGATGTTGGCAGTGGCGAAATCTGGTCCGCCGGTTATCAGCCCAGCGTGACGGAACCCGACAGCTACGAAGTGACATTTTTCGAGGACCGCGCGGAGATCATCCGGCGCGATGGCACGCTCACCACGACGCTCGACGTGACGATCTCGCCCGAAGGCGACGCAGAGGTCCGTCGCGTCTCGATCACCAATCGGGGAATCCGCGCGCGCGAAATCGAACTGACATCCTATGCCGAAATCGCCCTGGCGAGGCAGGCGGATGACGTCGCGCATCCCGCTTTCGCGAAGCTCTTCGTAGAGACAGAGTTCGAGCCGAATCTCGGCGCCATCCTGGCGACCCGCCGGCGACGATCGGACGGGGATCCGCAGGTCTGGGCGGCCCATCTTGCGGTGGTGGAAGGCGAAAGCTCGGGCGACGTGCAGTTCGAAACGGACCGCGCGCGCTTTCTCGGTCGCGGGCAGACGATTCGTTCGCCCGCTGCAATCACTGACGGCTGGCCGCTTTCCAACACGAGCGGGCCGGTGCTTGATGCGATCTTCAGCCTGCGGCGGCGCGTGCGCATCCCGCGGGGATCTACGGCGCGCGTCGCGTTCTGGACCGTGGTCGCACCCTCGCGAGACGAAGTGCTTGACCTGGCCGACAAGCATCACGATCCGATGGCATTCGACCGGGCGACCACGCTGGCGTGGACGCAAGCCCAGATGCAACTCCACCATCTCGGCGTCGATACCAACGAAGCGCATCTGTTTCAACGTCTTGCCAATCACGTGCTTTATTCCGATCCGGCGCTGCGGCCGTTTCCCGCCGCCATCGGACGCGGCCTGCGCAAGGTGTCGACCTTGTGGCCGCATGGAATTTCGGGCGACTTGCCCATCGTGCTCTTGTGCGTCGACGAAGAGGAACACCTGGAACTCGTCCGCCAGCTCCTGGACGCGCGCGAGTACTGGCGGCTGAAGCAACTAGCCGTCGATCTCGTCATCCTGAACGAGCGGGCGGCATCGTATGCCCAGGATTTGCAGGTCGCGCTCGACACACTGGTGCGGATGAATCAATCCATGCCCAAGATTGCGGGGGACGACGCGCGTGGAAGCGTTTTCGTGCTTCGCGCCGATCTGATCTCGGCCGAGGTGCGCGATCTGCTTCACGCCGCGGCCCGCGCCGTGCTTCTCGGCAGCGCAGGCACGCTGACCGAGCAAATCAATCGTGCGCGCGATCTCAAACCGGCCGCAGCTCCGCCCGCGAGAGGTACGTCCCCGGCTACCGCACCCGAAATCGCTCTCCCCGCGCCGCCGCTGGAGTTCTTCAACGGGCTTGGCGGGTTCGCGGGTGACGGCCGGGAATACGTCACCATCCTGGACGGCAATGCGCGCACACCTCTGCCGTGGGTGAACGTCATCGCCAACCCTGATTTCGGATTTCAGGTATCAGCCGACGGAAGCGGGTTCACCTGGTCGCTCAACAGTCAGCAGAACCAGCTCACGCCCTGGTCGAACGATCCCGTCGGCGACGCTCCCGGCGAGGCGTTCTATGTGCGCGACGAAGACAGCGGCGAGGTCTGGTGCCCCACCCCGCTTCCGATTCGCGAAAAGGATGCGTCCTATCTCGCGCGCCACGGACAGGGCTACAGTCGTTTCGAATATTCCGCGCACGGCATCGCGCTGGAACTGCTCCAATTCGTGCCGGTCGCTGATCCGATCAAGATTTCGCGGTTGAAGATCGTCAACCGTTCGGGCCGCCCGCGGCGCCTTTCCGTCACTGCCTACGTCGAATGGGTGCTCGGGACCAGCCGTACGGTGACCGCGCCTTTCGTGGTGACGGAGCTCGATCCGAAAACGGGCGCAATATTTGCGGCGAATTCATGGAGCGACCAGTTCGGCGAGCGAGTCGCATTCGCCGATCTGAACGGGCGGCAGACGTCATGGACCGGCGATCGCACCGAGTTCGTCGGCCGCGACGGCGCGATCGACCGGCCTCTGGCGCTTGGTGCCGCGACGTCTCTGTCCGATCGCGTCGGCGCCGGTCTCGATCCCTGCGCCGCGCTGCAGACACTGGTTCCGCTTGGCGCAGTCGCCACCATCGAAATCATTTTCTTTCTGGGTCAGGCTGCGACGAGAGGCGAGGCTCAGGCCTTGCTCGTCAAATACCGCAGCGCTGACCTCGACGGGGTTTTTGCCGAAGTTACCCAGCAATGGGACAGGATTCTCGGGGCCGTACAGGTGAAAACGCCCGACCGCGCGCTCGACATTCTTCTGAATCGCTGGCTGCTCTACCAGACTCTGGCGTGCCGCCTCTGGGCACGCGCAGGATTCTATCAGGCCAGCGGCGCCTATGGGTTCCGCGACCAGCTGCAGGACGTCATGGCGCTGTGCGTGACGCGCCCGGATCTGGCGCGCGCGCATCTGTTACGTGCTGCGGGTCGGCAATTCATCGAGGGCGATGTGCAGCACTGGTGGCTTGCCGAGTCCGACCGCGGGATTCGCACCCGCATCTGCGACGACCGCTGCTGGCTCGCCTATGTGGTGGCGCACTATGTGAACGTCACGGGCGATCTCGCCATTCTCGATGAACAGGTACCGTTCCTCGAGGCGCCGGTCCTTCGCGAAGACCAACACGACTCGTTCTCCCAGCCGGCGGTTTCGCAGAAACGCGCCAGCCTGTTCGAACACTGCTCGCTCGCGCTCGACAGGAGCCTGGCGCTCGGCGCGCACGGCCTTCCGTTGATGGGAACCGGCGACTGGAATGACGGAATGGACCGCGTTGGCGAAGAGGGAAAGGGCGAAAGCGTCTGGATGGGCTGGTTCCTGTTCTCGACGCTTACTTCATTTGCGAGGCTGGCCGACGCACACGACAACTCTCAGCGCGGCACCGAATGGCGACAGTTCGCGGCCACCCTGAAGAACTCGCTCGAGCGCGAGTCATGGGATGGGGACTGGTATCGCCGCGCCTATTTTGACGACGGCGCGCCGCTCGGCTCCATCGCCAACAATGAATGCCGCATCGATGCGATCGCGCAATCCTGGGCCGTGATCTCGCGCGCCGGCGAGCCGGCACGCGCCGCGCGCGCCATGGCGGCGCTCGACAAATACCTGGTGCGCCGCGACGAAAAGCTGCTCCTGCTGCTCGCGCCGCCCTTCGACCATCCAGCGCACGATCCCGGCTATATCAGGGGCTACCCTCCGGGAGTTCGCGAGAATGGCGGGCAATACACGCACGCTGCGACATGGGCGGCGATGGCGTGGGCAATGCAGGGCGACGGAGACCGCGCCGGCGAGCTTCTGTCGATGCTCAATCCGATCAACCATGCCGACAATCCCACCGGCGTTCATCGCTACCGCGTGGAGCCGTATGTGGTCTGCGCGGATATCTATTCGATGCCGCCCCATGTCGGCCGCGGAGGATGGACCTGGTATACGGGCTCGGCGGCGTGGATGTATCGCGTGGCGTTGGAATGGCTATTGGGCTTCCGCGTCAACGGCTCCAGCCTTACTCTCGACCCGTGCATCCCGCGAAGCTGGCCCGGATTCGAATTGTCCTTCCGCTACCGCTCTGCGCGTTATGCGATCGTGGTGGAAAATCCGCTGGGCGTCTGCCGCGGCATTCTCGCGACCAAGCTCGATGGCGAGGTGATGACCGGCAACCGCAAACTGCTCATTCCGCTGAAGGACGACGGCGCGGAGCACCGAATCCAGATCATACTGGGATGAAGCGGAGACCTCGATGCCTGCGATAAGTCCCGACGCCGGAAAGCCGGCCACGCCCGCGATGCTCGTCAATGTGCCGCGGCTCATCACTGCCTATTACACGCGCGTCCCTGACATCACCGAGCCATCGCAACGGATCGCGTTCGGCACCTCTGGCCATCGCGGCTCAGCGTTCACCACTTCGTTCAACGAAGCGCATATCCTCGCCATCAGCCAGGCCGTTTGCGACTATCGCCGTCATGCCGGAATCGATGGCCCCCTCTTCCTCGGCATGGATACGCATGCCCTTTCGGAACCTGCATTCGCGAGCGCGCTCGAAGTGCTCGCGGCCAACGGCGTCGAGACGATGATCGACGAGCATCGCGGCTATACGCCGACCCCTGTCATCTCTCACGCAATCCTGACATGGAATTGGGGCCGCAAATCAGGCTTGGCAGACGGCATCGTCATCACGCCATCGCACAATCCGCCCGACGAAGGCGGCTTCAAATACAACCCGCCCAACGGCGGCCCCGCCGATGTCGACGTCACGGGCTGGATCGAAAAATCCGCCAATGAAATCCTAGGAGCCCAGCTGGCGGCCGTGCGGCGGATTCCGTTCGAACGTGCGCTCAAGGGCTCGAGCGTTCATTCACGCGACTACATCACGCCGTACATCGATGACATGGCAGGCGTTGTCGACATGGAGGCCATTCGGGTGGCGGGCGTGAGGATCGGCATCGACCCGTTGGGCGGCGCGGCAGTCCATTACTGGCAGCCGATCATCGAACGCTTTGGGATCGCGGCGACCGTCGTGAACGAAGCCGTCGATCCGACTTTTCGCTTCATGAGCGTCGATTGGGACGGAAAGATTCGCATGGATTGTTCGTCGCCCTGGGCGATGGCGCGGCTCATCGGGCTGCGCGACCGATTCGACATTGCGTTCGCCAACGATACGGATGCCGACCGGCATGGCATCGTCTGCCGAGGCGGGTTGATGAATCCGAACCATTATCTCGCGGCGGCGGTTGCCCATCTGCACGCGAGCCGGCCCGGATGGCGCAGCGACAGCGCTGTCGGAAAAACTGTGGTCTCCAGCAGCATGATCGACCGGGTCGCAGCAAAAATCCAACGCAAGCTCGTGGAAGTGCCGGTCGGCTTCAAATGGTTCACCGCTGGCCTGATCGATGGCTCGTTCTGCTTCGGAGGCGAGGAGAGCGCGGGCGCTTCCTTCCTCAGGCGCGATGGATCGGTGTGGACGACCGACAAGGACGGACTGGTTCCCGGCCTGCTCGCCGCCGAAATCACTGCGGTCACTGGCCACGATCCGGCGCAACTCTACGACACGGTCACCCGCGAACTCGGAATTTCGTTCTACCAACGGATCGACGCGCCGGCGTCCCCCAAACAGAAAAAGTCTCTGGGCGCTGCCGATCCCGCGCAATTCGAGGCGAAGGAGCTTGCCGGCGAAATCATCGAAGCGGTCCAGACCCACGCGCCGGGCAACAAGGCGCCGATCGGCGGCATCAAGGTAATCGCAAGAAACGGCTGGTTCGCGGCGCGCCCCTCGGGAACCGAGGACGTCTACAAGATTTACGCCGAAAGCTTTCGCAGCCAGGAGCATCTCGAACAGATTCAGCGCGATGCGCAGACGGCGGTTACCCGCTTCTTCGAGCGCAGCACCGGGTAGGACCACGGGAAGACACTGGCAGGGGCCTCGCGTTGCGGAGCCGCGCCATTCCTGACAGGATTGCGAGGCGATGATCCGCGGTCGCGGGATAGCGGGGAATGGCTCCAATGCGCGTATCGATCTTCGCGATTGCCATCATTGCGTCGCTCTCGAGCTCGGTCTGCGCACAACGCGAATCCGTGCTGCACAGTTTTGCCGGCACGGACGGCGATTTTCCGAGAGGCCGTCTGCTGTTGGACAACGAGGGGCGGCTGTATGGAACAACGGTCGCAGGCGGCGTCTACAACAATGGCGTCGCATTCCTGCTGTCTCCCTCGCATGGAGCATGGTCGGAAGAAACACTGCACAATTTTGGAGCCGGCAGCGATGCCGCGAGTCCGTGGGCTGGGCTCACGGAAGGATCGGACGGCGCTCTTTACGGTGCGACAGTGCTCGGCGGCAAGCGCAACAAGGGCGCCGTATTCAAACTCGATAGGCGCGGAGACGCCTGGACGGAACAAATCATTCGCACTCTCAGGGGCAAGAAAAACGCGCAGCACGCCTACTGCGATCTCGTCGTCACATCATCGGGTCATATCTACGGCACTGCATTCGCAGGCGGTGAATTCGGCTGGGGGGCGGTTTTTGAACTGACACAATCGAGGAACAGCTGGAAGCGCTCCATCATCCACGGGTTCGACTATAACAACGATGGAGCTTCACCTGTGGCGGGCCTTGTCGAAAGCGCGCAAGGAGTCCTGTACGGCGCGACGCAGAGGGGCGGCGCCTTCGGTGGTGGCACCGCGTATGAGCTTGCGCCGGCAGGCTCAGGTTGGAAATTCACGGTGCTGCACGCCTTCGGCGACAGCCAAGACGCCGACGCGCCCTACGCGAGCCTTGTCTTGGACGAAAGTACAGGTGCGCTCTATGGCACGACATATTGGGGCGGAGCGTCTTACGAAGGTACGGTGTTCAAACTCGCGCCGTCACGCGATGGCTGGAAAGAAAATGTGCTTCATAGCTTCGGCGGCGGTGCCGACGGAGCCTATCCCTACGCCGCGTTGCATAGGGCGAGAACTGGCGTCCTTTATGGCACGACCACGCTAGGCGGTGCCAACAGTGCCGGCACGGTTTTCGAAGTCACCCACGCAAATGGAGCCTGGTCCGAACGCGTGCTTCATAGTTTCGGTGCAAGCGGCGATGGAGCTTACCCCTATGGCGGCTTGGTCGAGCAAGACGGCGGGACAACCCTCTATGGCGCGACGGCTGGCGGCGGTTCGGCTGGTGGCTCGGGGACGGTCTTCGAGATCGTCCCGTAGCGAACGGGATCGACAACCAGGAAGTTTGCTAAAGCGTTCGTCGGTCGTTCCTAGGAAATCGACACCGTACGACGTGCTCGGGCCGGTCGGCCGGCGATAATCGTCAAATGTCAAGAGGACATAGGCTGGCTCACCATGATCTGTGATGAATATCCGGCCCGTACTTGCGGCTGTCGGCCGCCGAGGTTGCGCATCGACCGATACAGCACTTGAATAACCATGCTCGAATAGCCACGTGCGGGAAGGTGCTTTGGCACTCCGTAGGCGCAAGTGCCAGTCTTCCGGCTCTTTGCACCAGCGCATCACGATCCATAAACCCAGGAAGGGATTCCATGAAATTTCGCCCATTGGGCGACCGCGTGGTCGTTCGCCGTCTCGCCGAAGATCAGAAAACCTCCGGCGGTATCATTATTCCCGATACTGCCCAGGAAAAGCCGCAGGAGGGCGAGGTCATCGCCGTAGGTCCCGGCGCCCTCGACGAGCGCGGCAAGCGCGTCACCCCGGACGTGAAGGCTGGCGACTTCGTGCTGTTCGGCAAATGGTCGGGCACCGAGGTAAAGGTCGATGGCCAGGAACTGCTCATCATGAAGGAGTCCGACATCATGGGCGTGCTCGAGGGCCGCGTCGCGAAACCCTTCAAGAAGGCGGCGTAATCAGAGCAGAACACAGAACACGGGTATCAGAAATTCTTCTGATCCCTGTTCTCGTATTCCATATTCCGAACAAGGAGAACCCGCATGTCAGCTAAAGAAATCAGATTTGGAACAGATGCGCGCGAAAAAATGCTTCGCGGCATCGACATCCTCAACGAAGCGGTGAAAGTCACGCTCGGACCCAAGGGCCGCAATGTCGTTATCGACAAGAGCTATGGCGCTCCGCGCTCGACCAAGGACGGCGTGACCGTCGCCAAGGAGATCGAGCTTCACGACAAGTTCGAGAATATGGGCGCCCAACTGGTGCGCGAAGTCGCGTCGAAGACGAACGACGCGGCCGGAGACGGCACCACCACGGCGACCGTGCTGGCCCACGCCATCGCGCGCGAAGGCGCCAAGTCGGTCGCGGCCGGCATGAACCCGATGGACCTGAAGCGCGGCGTCGAGAAGGCGGTGGAAGCCGTGGTCGCCGATCTGAAAAGACGCTCGAAAAAGGTCAAGTCGAACGATGAGATCCGCCAGGTCGGCACGATTTCCGCGAACGGCGACAAGACCGTCGGCAAGATGATCGCCGAAGCAATGGCGAAGGTCGGCAATGAAGGCGTGATTACGGTCGAGGAGGCCAAAAGCTTCGACACCGAGCTGGAAGTGGTCGAGGGCATGCAGTTCGACCGCGGCTACATCTCCCCCTACTTCGTGACCAACGCCGACAAGATGATGGCGGAACTCGACGAGCCCTACATCCTCATCCATGAGAAGAAGCTGTCCTCGCTGCAGCCGATTTTGCCGCTCCTTGAATCCGTCATGCAGACGGGCCGTCCCCTTCTGATCGTCGCCGAGGAAGTCGACGGCGAGGTCCTGGCGACGCTCGTCGTCAACAAGCTGCGTGGCGGCCTCAAGGTCGCGGCGGTGAAGGCGCCTGGCTTCGGCGATCGTCGCAAGGCCATGCTGGAAGACATCGCTACCCTCACCGCTGGCCAGGTGATCAGCGAAGATCTCGGCATGAAGCTCGAGAACGTGAAGCTGAACATGCTCGGCACTGCCAAGAAAGCGCGCATCACAAAGGACGACACCACGATCATCGACGGCTCGGGCAAGAAGAATGACATCCAGGCCCGCATCAGTCAGATCAAGCAGCAGATCGAGGAGACGAACTCCGACTACGACAAGGAAAAGCTGCAGGAGCGGCTGGCGAAGCTCGCAGGCGGCGTTGCTGTTATCCGCGTGGGCGGTGCGACGGAAGTCGAGGTGAAGGACAAGAAAGATCGCGTCGATGACGCACTCAACGCCACGAAGGCTGCGGTGGAGGAAGGCATTCTCCCCGGCGGCGGCGCGGCGCTTCTCTACGCCACCAAGGCGCTGAACGGGCTGACCGGCGATAACGAAGACCAGAACGCCGGCATCGCGATCGTTCGCAGGGCGATTTAAGCCCCGGCTCGACAGATCGCCGAGAACTCCGGTGTCGAGCCCTCGATCGTCGTCGGCAAGCTGCTTGAGCAGAAGTCGAACACCTATGGCTTCGACGCACAGACGGAAACCTATGTCGACCTCGTCAATGCGGGCATCGTCGATCCCACCAAGGTCGTGCGCACCGCCCTTCAGAATGCGGCATCGATCGCCGCACTCCTGATCACGACGGAAGCGATGGTTGCGGAGCGGCCCAAGACGGATTCGCCCTCGGCCATGCCCGCGGGCGGAATGGGCGGGATGGACTACTGAGGCCCAGGCCGCGGCAGACGTTCAGTTCAACGACGAAAAATTCCGACGGTTACTCCGAAGAAGGGCTTCCCGCCTGGCGCGGGAAGCCCATTTCGTTGACGCAGTCGGCGCCACCGGGTTGGATCAACCTAGCGGTGCAGGCCTGCGATAACCGGAGCGCCCATGCGCGGCGCTTGCGTGGCTCCGTCGTTGACCGTGTAGGTGCCGGTTTCGACCTCGGTAATCGTCATACCGTCCGTCGTGTCGTAAAGATTCCAGGTTCCCCCGGTCTTCAGCGGCCATGCAATCTCGAACACGTACTGTGTGCCCGCCATTTCACTGGTCTGCACGCCGGCGACGATCGCCCCGCCGAAATTCTTGACCTTGGCGATCAGGCCGCCGCCGAAGAGCCCGCCGCAACTGTCCGTTCCGGCAACGAGCGTCTTGTTCACAGTCAGCGTGATTACGTCGCAATGGCCGTCCAGCGAGATCGTATAAGTCTTCGCCGACGCCGCGGCACTCGACAGAACGAGGGCGGTCGCCCCCACTGCCAACAACATTTTCATGGTTCTCTCCCCTGGCGCGGGTGTTCGCCTGCGCGCGCGCACAGTAGGGCACCGTCATTGCCCAGGCAATGGTCGTAGTGCATTTTGAATTTTATGCCGCCCGAAATGACGAGCAGTACGTTTTACGCATCGATCTTCGCATCACGTTCTTGTTGTCCGCCAGCCCTTGGACCCGGCGTCCACGCTCAGCGCGCGCGAATATGCGACGTACGAATGGAAGGCGGGGGTGAACGCCCATTCCAAAATACGCGGGTGGCAGGCCGGAATTACGATGCGGTTTTCGCACCATGGCTCGATGGTTGTATGCTGGCAATTCGATGACAATGCTCACCACGCCCGCCGAACTCTTTGCGTTCGACAACAGCTACGCACGGCTGCCGGATCGATTTTTCATGCGCCAGCGGCCTGTACCAGTTGTCGCGCCGCGCCTCGTTCGGCTGAACGGCAAGCTCGCGCAGCATCTCGGCCTCGATCCAGGTGGACTGGCGACACCGCCGGGCGTGGCGTTCCTTGCGGGCAACGTGGTGCCGGCGGGCGGCGAGCCACTTGCCATGGCGTACGCCGGTCATCAGTTCGGCTCTTTCGTGCCACAGCTCGGCGACGGACGTGCCATCCTGCTGGGCGAAGTGATCGATCGTGACGGCGTGCGGCGCGACATCCAGCTCAAGGGTGCGGGACGAACTCCGTTCTCGCGGTCTGGCGACGGACGCGCCGCGCTCGGACCGGTGCTACGCGAATACATCGTCAGCGAGGCGATGGCGGCGCTCGGGATTCCGACCACGCGCGCCCTTGCCGCAGTGACGACCGGCGAGACGGTCTGGCGCGAGACTCCCCTGCCCGGCGCGGTGCTCACGCGCGTCGCGTCGAGCCACGTCCGCGTCGGCACCTTCCAGTTCTTCGCGTGCCGCGGCGACCGCGATGCAGTCCGAAGTCTCGCCGACTATGTCATCGCCCGCCATTACCCCGAAGCCCTCGATTCAGAACACCGCTACCGCGCGTTCCTCGACGCCGTCATTAGGCGCCAGGCTGAGCTGGTCGCAAGATGGCTTCTGGTGGGCTTCATTCACGGCGTCATGAACACCGACAACACGTCGATCGTAGGAGAAACCATCGACTATGGCCCTTGCGCCTTCATGGACGCCTATCATCCGCAGGCGGTATACAGCTCGATCGACACGATGGGCCGCTACGCTTACGGCAGCCAGCCACGCATCGCCCATTGGAACCTCGCGCGGTTCGCGGAGACGATTCTGCCGCTGCTCGCCGAGGACGAGAACGCCGCGATCAAAGCGGCGCACGATGCAATCGCCGCGTTCGCTTCCCGCTTTGAAACGGCCTACGTTGCTGGTGTCCGCAGCAAGCTCGGCCTGCTGCAGCCGCGGCAGGATGATCTGGCCCTGGCACGCGAATTCCTTGACTGCATGGCGCGCAACGCCGCCGATTTCACATTGACCTTCCGCGGGCTGTGCGACGCTGCTGCAGAATCTTGAAGGCCGTGGCGCGGTCCGCAGTCCTTTTGCCGACCCGGCCGTCTTCGATGACTGGGAAAGGAAATGGCGCCGTCGCCTTGCCGATGAGAAATGTGAGCCCACCCAGCGCCGGACGTCGATGCGCGCGGTGAATCCCGCTTTCATACCGCGCAATCATCTGGTCGAAGAAGCGATTTCCGCGGCGGTGAACAATGACGATTTCTCGCCGTTCGAAATCCTGCTGGGCGTGCTGTCCGCGCCTTACGAAGATCAAGCGGAGTTCGAGCGCCACGCCAGGCCGCCGCGCCCCGATGAAGTGGTGCATCAAACTTTCTGCGGCACCTGAGCGACGCCGCTCACCGACTCGCCGACCGCTTCTGGCCGACGTCGCGCCAAAAAAAGTTTCTGATCGACGACGAACGCGGCGGGTAGTATATCGCCGTCCGCGTCGGCTACATTCGCAACGGCCGCGGCGGCAAGACACTCGAGGCGGCGGTCCGCCGCGCTCGGGGTGGAACCGACGAAGGTCATCAAAGGAGAAGACAATGAAAATCAATCCCTATCTCAACTTCAACGGGAATTGTGCGGACGCATTTCAGTTCTACGCGAAGGTGCTCGGCGGCAAAGATCTGCGCATCATGACGTTCCGCGATTCGCCGATGGCCGGAGAGGCTGCCGCGAACGAGAAGGACAAGGTAATGCATGCCCGGTTTACTGCGGGCGACACCATGATCATGGGATCGGATGCGCCGGGCGGGCGCTACAACAAACCGCAAGGCTACGCGGTGAATATCGGCGTCGATACGCCGGAAGAAGCCGAGCGCATCTTTGCCGCGCTTTCCGAAGGCGGCGCGGTGGGCATGCCGATTGCGGAAACCTTCTGGGCCAAGCGCTTCGGAATGGTAACCGACAGGTTCGGAACCCACTGGATGGTCAATTGCGAAAAGCCGATGTGAGCCGGCTGGATCGGCGGCGCGTGAAGCGGCGTGGATCCGCCGGACGCCGCTTACGCCCTTGCTGTTCTGCTTGATCTCGACCATCGCTCCATCGCCGCAAGCGCCACCGCCGTATGTGGTGCGGTAGAGTCATCCGCCCCGTGACGCGGCAGGCGATGACATTGGATGGGCAGGATCTGGAGGATGTCGTTGGCCTGACACTGAAGCATTATAATGACCGCGCCGACAATTTCCGGGAAGGCACGCGCGATCACGACGTCAGCCAGAACATTGCGGCGTTGCTCGAACACATCGAGGCCGCTCCACCAGCAGACATCCTCGATCTCGGCTGCGGTCCGGGGCGCGATCTAAGGCAATTCGCCCAACTCGGCCACACGCCGGTCGGCCTCGAAGGCTCTGCGCGTTTCGCTGCAATGGCCCGCGCCGAGGGCAATGAAGTGTGGGAGCAGAACTTTCTCGAACTCCATCTTCCCCACAACCGCTTCGACGGCATTTTTGCCAATGCCTCGCTGTTTCATGTCCCAAGTCAGGAACTGCCCCGTGTGCTTCTGGAATTGCGTGCGGCCCTCAGGCCGCGTGGCGTTCTCTTCAGTTCCAACCCGCGCGGCGGCAATGACGAGGGTTGGTATCACGGGCGCTACTGCGTCTATCATGATCTCGAAAGCTGGCGTCAATTCCTGCGGGCAGCAGGGTTCTCCGAGCTCTCGCACTATTATCGGCCTCAAGGACTTCCACGCGCACAGCAACCGTGGCTCGCCAGCGTGTGGCGCAAATAGGCTCGCTCGAGCGCGCGGTGGGAGCTACCCGATGGTTTGCAGGATCGCGCAACGTGAATGGCGAGCCTCAACGGGCCGGCCTGTTCGAAACATCAAAGCAATCTGGTGATCGGCGCATCGAGCGCCTGCGGTCTTTTCAGCGGCGAATAGCGCGCGACGACCTTGCCCGCGCGATCAATCAGGAACTTCGTGAAATTCCACTTGATGTTCGCGGTTCCGAGCATCCCGCGTTTTTCTTTTGCGAGAAACCTGTAGAGAGGATGTGCATTTTCGCCGTTCACGTCGATTTTCGCAAACATTGGAAAGCTCACGCCGTAATTGATCTGGCAGAACTGGCCGATCTCTTCGGCAGTGCCCGGTTCCTGCTGTCCGAACTGGTTGCAGGGAAATCCCAGAATGGACAGGCCGCGCGTGCGATGTTCCTGGTAGAGCTTTTCAAGGCCTTCATATTGCGCCGTGAAACCGCACTTGCTGGCGGTGTTGACGACGAGCAGCACCTTGCCCTTGAAGTTCGCGAGGGGGACGCGCGCTCCCTGCAAGGTGTTTGCGTGAAAATCATAGACCGATGTCACTGACGCTCTCCCCGGCCTCGTCAGTCAGGATTTTCCTGGCCGGCGCGCCTCGCGAATTCGCAGCGGCGCCATCACCGCCCAACCGGTAGTCAGTCACCAACCGTGCGATGAAATTGCCCGGCAATTGATGCAATTGCCGTGCATTCCGAAACGCCGTATCAGCAAATATGGCCCAGCACGGTCGCAGGGTGGTTCTGATTTAGTCCGAAGGCTTCTGCCTCTCGGGCGTCCCAGCGTGCGCGGTCAGAATGGATTTTTCAAGCTGGGCGGCCATCTCACGCCAGCTCCGCGCTATTTTCCGGTAGCTGTTCCGGAGCTCTGGCAGAGCCAGTGTGTCGCCGAATGCCTCGGCTTCAGCCGCCAGTTCCTGCATGCGCTTCAGCCGCGCCGGTGGTGGTAAACTGAAGAGGTCTTTCGCCATGGCCGCTGGCTCGCCCGGTAAAAAGGGCCCCGCCCTGTTTTGGTGGTTCTAGGGCCGAGAGCGGGGCCGACGACATCCATCGCTGTCATCTAGATGACAACCTATCCGTCAAAGAGTAGCGAACTCATTAACGGCCGGATTCGCTGTCAAATCATGTGCGCGGCTGTGGCACGATACGCAGGTAGGGCCGCGGGGCTTTCCAGCCGTCGGGATAGATTTTCTTTGCCTCGTCATCAGACACCGAGCCCGCAATGATCACGTCCTCGCCGGGCTTCCAGTTTGCGGGCGTCGCCACCTTGTGCTTCGCGGTCAACTGGAGCAAATCGATGACGCGCAGCACTTCGTCGAAGTTGCGCCCCGTCGTCATCGGATAGACGAGGATCAGCTTCAGCTTCTTGTCAGGGCCGATGACGAAAACGTTGCGAACCGTCTGGTTGTCGGCCGGCGTGCGTTTCGCCGGGTCGCCGCTCGTCGAAGCCGGCAGCATGTCGTAGAGCTTCGACACCTTGAAATCCGCATCTCCAATGAGAGGATAGTTTGGCGCCGCTCCCTGCGTTTCGCGGATGTCCTCCGCCCACCTCGAATGATCGCCAACGGGATCGACCGAAAGGCCGATGATCTTCACGTGGCGCCGGTCGAACTCCGGCTTCATGCGCGCCATGTAGCCAAGCTCGGTCGTGCACACGGGTGTGAAATCCTTGGGATGGGAGAACAGAATGCCCCAGCTGTCGCCGAGCCAGTCGTGGAAACGGATGGTCCCCTGCGTGGTCTGCGCCTCGAAATCGGGTGCCGTGTCGCCAAGTTTCAACGTCATCTGCTGCTCCTGCGCCGGTTTTGCCGAGGCGCACTGTAGCGCACGCTGTCGCTCCAGATCAAATGTCGAGTTGCGCAGTCGTGATTAGCCGCGCGCGTGCCGACCACCGTCGTTGATCGCCTCGTGATGCCGGATCACCTCCTGCACGATGAAATCGAGGAATTTCGCCGCGAAGTCCGGATCGAGCTTGGCACCGCGGGCAAGCGCGCGCAGGCGGGCGATCTGCTGCGCCTCGCGGGCGGGATCGGCAGGGGGAAGTCCATGTTTTGCCTTGAGCCGACCCACGGCCTTGGTGCACTTGAACCGCTCTGCCAGAATGTAGACCAGTGCGGCATCCATATTGTCGATGCTGTCCCGAAGCCGCTGCAGTTTGGGGT
>CAWEXK010000002.1:0-106213 GCA_963812975.1 uncultured Alphaproteobacteria bacterium
TAGTCGTGATCGTGCCGTCGGCGGCGCGCAGGAAGCCCTGAAAGGCGCTGCTGCCCTGGTAATATCCGGCGATCACGCCCTTGTCGTTGATGCTTCTGGCATAGGTGCCATTCGCACCCGAAACATCGAAGCTGGTGATCGTGCCGTCGCGCGCGCGCGCAAAGCCGTGATAGGCCCTGCTCTGGTCGAAGTAATAGCCGGTGATGGCGCCGGGATCGTTGATGGCATAGGCGAAGGTGCCGGCCGAGCCCGTCGGATCGAAGGTGGTAACTTTCGCGCCGGCCGCGTGACCTGCGCCTGCGATGCAGAGGGCGGCGCAAAGCGACCCAAGCTGCGCGCGACGTGACGTGAGCCGCATGATCGTTCTCCCCGGACGCCGCTGCGTACCGTTACGGTGCACCTTATGCCGCTCCTTCCGCAAGAACGACACTCGCACGCCGTCGCGGATCCGGACGACCCGCTCGCGGGAGGCCAACCTGCGGGCCCGGACCGATTCCGCGTTCTTGTTAACGCGGTCTTGGTGGGTTGCGGCGATTGTACACGCCATGTCTGGCGTCACTGCCCAGCGTCCAGTCGATCTGGCGCATCTCGCCCGTTACACGGGCGGCGAGCCGCGGCTCAATGCCGAGGTGCTGGATCTGTTTCTCGATCAATCCGTATTGCTGCTGCAGCGCCTCGCAACGCTGATCGACCCGCCGAACTCCCGGGCGTGGCTTGAAACCGCGCACGCGCTCAAGGGTGCGGCGATGGGCGTGGGCGCCTTCCCCCTGGCCGAAGCGGCTGCCCTTGCCGAAACGATCGATCCCGCCGCAGGCCCCGAACCCGCTGCAGAGGCCTTGCTCAAGCTCGAACTTCGTTCCTCCATTGTGAAGACGTTCGTGGGCGCTTATCTGGGGCGCTAGGCCCGGAAACGGCCGGCTCGTCTTCCAGGTTTTTCCGGACGGGTTGCGGGCGGTGGCAAGGCGCACCTATAAGCGCGGCTTCACGTTCAAGCAGTCCCGAAATGGCGATTGAAACAGATGTTGCCATTATCGGCGCGGGGCCCATCGGCCTGTTCGCGGTGTTCGAGCTGGGGCTGCTCGACCTCAATGCCATCTGGTCGACATCCTCGACCGGCCGGGCGGCCAGTGCACCGAGCTTTATCCCGAAAAGCCGATCTACGACATTCCGGGCCTGCCCATCGTCACCGGCCAGGAGCTGACCAACCGTCTGCTGGAGCAGGTCAAGCCGTTCAACTCCGCAATTCCATTTCAGCGAGATGGCGACGGCGCTGGAAAAGCTGGCCGACGGCCGCTGGAAGCTGACGACCGACGCCGGCACCGAGATCATCGCGCCTGTGGTGGTGGTCGCGGCCGGCGCGCGGCAGCTTCGTGCCCAAGCGGCCGCCGATCGCCGGCATCGAGCCTATGAGAATGCCGGCGACGGCGTCGGCGTGCATTACGCCGTGCGCAAGATGGAGACCTTCCGCGGCAAGAACATCCTGATCGCCGGCGGCGGCGATTGCGCGCTCGACTGGACGATCAATCTGGCGCCGATCGCCAAGAGCCTGACCCTGGTCCATCACCGCGACGGCTTCCGCGCCGCGCAGCACAGCGTCAACCAGATGCGCGAGCTGGAGACGGAGGGAAAAGTCAAATTCCATGTCGCCAGCGTCAAGGCGCTGCATGGCGAGCCGGCGCAGCTCGACGGCGTGACGCTTGGCCGGCGCCGACAAGAAGGAATGGCAGCATGAGGCCGACGCGCTTCCTGCCCTTCTTCGGCCTCACCATCAAGCTGGGGCCGATCGCCGAATTCGGCATCAACCTGCATGAAAATCTGATCCCGGTGGACACGGCGCGCTTCGAAAGCGCAGACGCCCGGGCATCTTCGCCATCGGCGACATCAACAGCTATCCGGGCAAGCTGAAGCTGATATTGTCCGGCTTCCATGAAGCGGCGCTGATGGCGCAGGCCGCGTTCCACATCTGCCGGCCGAACGAGAAGCTGCGCTTCCAGTACACGACGTCGTCGTCCAACCTGCAGAAGAAACTGGGTGTCGCATCGAAGATCATCGCCATCGACCGCAACGGCAAAGAACACGCGCTGGAAGGCCGCGACGGCTGGACCGTGATGGAGATCCTGCGCGATGGCGGGCTGCGACATCGCGGCGGAATGCGGCGGCGCCTGCGCCTGCGCCACCTGCCATGTCTATGTGACTGACGGCTGGTACGACAAAACTGCCGCCGCCCTCGGACGCCGAGATCGACATGCTGGACATGGCGCTGGCGGTCGAGCCCAATTCGCGGCTGTCCTGCCAGATCGTCTGCAGCCGGAACTCGACGGCATCAAGGTGACGGTCGCGCCGGAATAGCCCGCCCTTGCAACTGCGCGGCCAACCGGCTATGGTGTTATAACAAAAGTTCGAACATTCAACATGCACCATACGCTGAAGATCATTCAGATCGGCAATTCGCTGGGCGTGACGCTGCCCAAAGAAGTGCTGGCCGCCCTCAAGGCCGATAAGGGCGACGCCTTGACGATGACGCCGGCACCGGACGGATTTCGCGTAACCCCATACAATCCGACTGTTGATCAACAGGTCGAGGCCGGACGCGCGTTCATGCATGACTATCGCGACACGCTTCGCGCGCTGGCGAAATGAATGACCCGGTTTGGCTCGATCGACGCGCCCTCGAGCTTCTGCACAGCGAAAGCATCGCAGAGCATGGGGGCGCCGACGGCCTGCGCGACGCAGGATTGTTCGAGTCGGCGCTGACGCGACCACAAAATCTGTTCGCGTACGAGAACGTAACCGATGTGGCGCGTCTGGCGTCGTCATATGCATTCGGATTGACCAAGAACCACGCCTTCGTCGATGGCAACAAGCGCATCGGGTTCATTGCGGCGGGCCTTTTCCTGCACATGAATGGCCATCGTCTCGTTGCCGATCAGGCGGAGTCGACGCTCGTCATGCTCTCCGTCGCCTCGGGCTCTTTCTCAGAAACCGAGCTTGCGGATTGGATCAGGCGTAACATGAAGCCGGCGTGATTGCCGAGGGGGGCGACATGCATGAAGTGAAGCACGTGGTGCGCGGCCGGCAGACCGCCCGCCTGGACAGACCGGTCGTACTTTTCCTGATCGGCGCGCGTTTGAACACACTCTGGCCCGTGAGCCGTTGGTGGTGGTTCTCGAACACCATGCCGACGATGCTGAAAGAGCTCGAATTCACAGCCCGATGCCGGCCTGCTCTGGTACCGCACACATGCTTCGTGGCGCATGTTGATGGTTCAGCAATATTGGAAATCTTTCGACAAGTTGCTCGCTTATGCCCAAGACAGGAACGGAGAACATTTTCCGGCCTGGGCGCGATTCATGCGTCAGCTGGCGCAGGACGACTCCATCGGAATCTGGCACGAGACGTATCTCATCGAGCCCGGCAAATTCGAATGCATCTACGGCAACATGCCGCGTTTCGGACTTGCCGCCGCGGCGTCCTCGATACCGGCCGAGGGCCGGCTCGCTGCCGCGCGTGATCGTTTTTCGGCGCAGGCGGCGGCGCCTTAATTATATGGCCGCCGGTTGCCGGAAAGATCGTAAGGCCCGCCCTTCTCGATCGCGCGCTTGTAGGCGGGACGCGCCTGCATGCGTGCGAGATAAGTCTCCAGCGCCGGATAATCCTTGAGCAGTCCGCTCGACCGCGCCGCTTCGAGCACGAAGACGATCTGGATGTCGGCGCCGCTGAGGGAGTCGCCGACGATGAACTCGTGTCCCTGCAGCGCGCTGGATGTAGGCGAGATGATTGGCGATCTCGCTGTCGATGCGGGGTCGCAGCGGTGCGGCCGCCTCGCCCAGACATGCCGCAGTAGAGATGCATCATCAGCGGCAGCATCGCCGAGCCTTCGGCGTAATGCATCCATTCGATGTAGTTGAAATGATCGTCGGATTTGGGATCCGGCCGCAACCGGCCCTTGCCGTAGGTCTCGAGCATATATTCGATGATGGCGCCCAATTCGGCGATCGTGTGGTTGCCGTCGGTGATCACGGGCGATTTGCCGAGCGGATGCACCGCCTTCAGTTCCGGCGGCGCGAACGGCACGGGCGACATGCGCTGATAGTGCACGATCTCGTAAGGCACGCCCAGTTCCTCGAGCAGCCACAGAATGCGCTGCGAACGCGAATTGTTGAGATGATGGACTTTGATCATGAGCGTCTTCCCTTCTGTCGAGGCGAGTGGCGATGGCGATCAGCGGCTTCCAATTCAATTCCCGCATCGCCGGATCGAGACCGCCGAGCGTCAGCGGATACATCCGGTTCGAGATGATCTGCGGACGAGCCCGATCGACGGCGTGTATTCCCAATGCTTCTCCGGCACCGGGTTGAGCCAGATGACGTGCTCGTAGATTTGCGTCACGCGGTCGAGCCAGATGGCGCCGGCTTCCTCGTTCCAATGCTCGACGGAGCCGCCGGGATAGGTGATCTCGTAGGGGCTCATCGTCGCGTCGCCCACGAAGATCACTTTGTAGTCGTGCGGGAATTTGTGCAGCACGTCCCAGGTCGGGAATTTCTCGTTGTGGCGGCGGCGATTGTCCTTCCACACCGATCTCGTAGAGGCAGTTGTGGAAGTAGAAGAACTCCATGTGCTTGAATTCGGTCTTGGCCGCGCTGAACAGCTCCTCGCAGAGCTTGATGTACGCGTCCATCGAGCCGCCGATGTCGAAGAAGAGCAGCACCTTCACGGTGTTGTGCCGCTCGGGGATCAGCTTCAGATCGAGATAGCCCTTGTTGGCCGTGTCCTTGATCGTGCCGGGAATATCGAGTTCGATCTCGGCACCTTCGCGCGCCCATTTGCGCAAACGCCGGAGCGCCACCTTGATGTTGCGCGTGCCGAGTTCGACGGAATCGTCGAGGTTCTTGTATTCGCGCTTGTCCCAGACTTTGACGGCCTTGCCGTGGCGGCCCTTGTCCTGGCCGATGCGCACGCCTTCGGGATTGTAGCCCATTGCTCCGAACGGCGAGGTGCCGCCCGAGCCGATCATCTTGTTGCCGCCTTCGTGGCGCTTCTTCTGCTCTTCGAGGCGCTCCTTCAGCGTCTCCATGAGCTTTTCCCAGCCGCCCAGAGACTCGATCATTTTCTTTTCGTCTTCGGTGAGGAATTTCTCCGTCAGCGCGCGCAGCCATTCTTCGGGGATCTGCGCGATCTCGGTGCCTTCGAGCGTCTTCGAGGCCCTTGAAGACATGGCCAAAGACGCGGTCGAACTTGTCGAGATTGCGCTCGTCCTTCACCAGCGCCGTACGCGACAGGTAGTAGAACTCGTCGATCTTCATATCGATGACGTCTTTGGACAGCGCGTCCATCAGCGCCAGATATTCCTTGAGCGTGACCGGCACTCTGGGCGGAGCGGAGCTCATCGAAGAACTGGAAGAACATGGGCAGGCTCTCGATAGCGGTTCCGAAATCTTAACGGCGGCGCGCTGGCCGGATCTATTTCGCGGTTATTTCGTTCGGCGCGGCTGCATAGACGGCGTGCAGGAAATCTGCTCCTCCGGCCACGTCGCGCGGATCGGCGTATTCGATCGTCGTTTCGACCGCCCAGTTGCCGAATTGGGCGCCCGAAAACAGGACGCGATAATGGAAGTCTTCCAGCTTCGCGGTTTCATAGGTGCGCGTGTAGACGGCGAGCGGCGCGTGAGGTTCGCGGACGCAAGCTCACCATCGCCGTCCGCGATACGCTTGCCGCCGGTCGCCTCCGTCTCGCCGAAATCCGGCGCGAGCGAGGCCTGCGCATCATAGGCGCCGCTGCAGCGGCACGAGCTTGATCGTGCCGTAGACGCCGTCGAGCGCCGAATAGGCACAGAAATCCGATGCCTTTCCGCGGGATCGGCTTCGCCGACCGCGTCGCGCTCGAACGCACCGATCTTCGCCGGACATACAAACCCCGACGCCGACATGCAGCTTCGCGCCTTCGCGCGCGTCGGCGAAGACGTGTACCGCGACTTTGGGAATGGCTGCTTGCGCAAACAAAACTGTCATTCCGCGACGCGAAAGCGCGGACGCCACGCGCGAAGCGCGCGTAACAGCGCGCAGACGCGAGATAGTTTCTTCCCCGTTCGACATCGCGCTCCGCGATTCCGGCTTTCGCGGGAATGACAATGGATCTGCGCTAAAGTGGGATGCGGACTCATCCCCGCGCCTCGCGCCGCGCGAGGAAGGCCAGACGCTCGAACAGGTGCACGTCCTGCTCGTTCTTGAGCAGCGCACCGTGGAGCGGCGGAATGAGCTTTGTCGGATCGCGTTCTCTCAGCGTTTCGGGCGATATGTCCTCGTTGAGCAGCAGCTTCAGCCAGTCGAGCAGCTCGGATGTGGACGGCTTCTTCTTGAGACCCGGCACATCGCGGATCTGGTAGAAGACGTTCAGCGCTTCCGACACCAGCTTCTGCTTGATGTCGGGATAGTGCACGTCGACGATCTTCTGCATCGTCTCGCGCTCGGGAAATTTGATGTAGTGGAAGAAGCAGCGGCGCAGGAACGCGTCGGGCAGCTCCTTCTCGTTGTTCGAGGTGATCATCACGATCGGGCGCAGCCGCGCCTTGATCGTCTCGCCCGTCTCGTAGACGAAGAACTCCATGCGGTCGAGTTCGAGCAGGAGATCGTTGGGAAATTCGATATCGGCCTTGTCGATTTCGTCGATCAGCAGCACCGGACGCGTCGCCATGTCGAAGGCATCCCACAGCTTGCCGCGCTTGATGTAGTTCCTCACATCCTTCACGCGCGCATCGCCCAGCTGCGAATCGCGCAGCCGCGTCACCGCGTCATACTCGTACAATCCCTGCTGCGCTTTTGTGGTCGATTTCACGTGCCAGGTGATAAGCGGCGCGGCGAGCGCATCGGCCACTTCATAGGCGAGCTGGGTCTTGCCCGTGCCGGGCTCTCCCTTGATCAGCAAGGGACGCTCGAGGGTGATCGACGCGTTGACCGCAATGCGCAGATCGTCGGTTGCAATATAGCGGTCGGTTCCTTCAAAGCGTGCAGAAGTCATCGGGTTCTCGTCGATAGCGGTTGGCCGAAACTAGGGGCGGCTCCCCCGCTTCGCAAGGCCGCGCGCCGCCTGCTAGGATTGCCGCGATGGGCCAGGTTGCCGCCGAAACGCTCTCCGCCGCGTTCTACCGCGATCCTTCGTTCTATGATGCGGAGCGTCGCCGCATCTTTGCGCGCAGCTGGCAGCTTGTTGGTCATGAGGCGCAGCTGGCGGAGCCCGGCGCCTGTCTCGCCGTCACGATCGCGGGCTATCCCCTCGTCGTGGTTCGCGGCAACGAGGGCGCCCTGCGAGCCTTCCACAATGTCTGCCGTCACCGCGCCGGACCATTGGCGCCGGAGGGCGAGACCAATGCGAAGGAGTCCTGGTCTGCCGGTATCATGGCTGGCGCTACGCGCTCGATGGGCGACTGGCCTCGGCGCGCGATTTCGGCCCGGCCGACGGATTCGACCCGCGCGAATATGGACTGTTCGGCGTTGCCTGCGAGAGCTGGCGCGGATTTGTCTTCGTCCACCTCGGCGAGTCGCCGCCTCCGCTCGCCGCCACGATCGCTCCGCTCGCGGAGCGAGTGGGCGCCATGCCGCTCGAAATGTTTCGACCACAGCGCCAGACGACGCATGCGATCCGCTGCAACTGGAAGACATATGTCGAGAATTATCTCGAAGGCTATCACGTGCCCGTTGTGCATCCCGCGCTCTTCGCCGCGATCGACACGTCGCGCTACGAGATCGAGCTGCGCGGGGAGATCGTGTTCCATTATGCACCGCCGCGCGACGGCGCGCCGGTGAGCGGGCTGTGGGGGTGGATGTGGCCGTGCCTAGGGGTCAACGTCTATCCGCATGGGCTGATGATGGAGCGCATGTGGCCGCTCGACCACGCGCGCACGCGGCTCGATTATCTCTATTTCTTTCCTGACGACCTGCCGGAAAGCGAGAGGAACGCCGCGATGGCGTCTTCCGAAGTCACCACCGCAGAGGACATCGCCCTCACTGAAGCCGTGCAGAGAAATCTCGATGCCGGTGTTTACGAGCAGGGCCGCCTCTCGCCCAGGCACGAAGACGCCGTCGCGCTGTTTCAGCGTCTTGTCACGCAAGCGGTGGGCAATTGATCGCGTGGGCGGCGCTGGCGCGGGCACGTGTCGAACAAAAGGAGGAAGCGTCATGTCCTGGCATCTCAGATTTCTTGTGGCCGTCCTCGCCGCAGGCACGCTCAGCATGTTCACCGATTGGTTGTTCATGGGCGTGCTCTTCCACGCGCGCTACAATCGCTATCCGGAAGTTTGGTGGCCGGGCCTGCGGGCCAATGCCGCCGACACGCGCGCCATCGCCATCTCGAGCGGGCTCGGCTATCTGACAGCGCTGGCTGTTGTCGCCCTCTGCATGCACGCCCACGCACATTCCCTACGCGGCGCGCTGTTCATCGCCGTCATTGCCTGGCTTGGCGGACCGCTCGTGATGCAGGTGACCAACGGATTCTGGATAAAGACCGATCCGCTGATCACGGTGGCGCACAGTCTCGGCTGGCTCGCCCGCTTCCTTCTGGCGGGTCTGGCCGCCGGCATCCTGCTCGTTTAATTGGCGTTGCCCTACACTCGCGCGGTGTTATGTTGGACGAGGCCAAGGGGGATTTCGGTCATGGAGCGCAAATGCGCATCGCTCGTCCTGTTTCTGGCGATAACAGTTTCGACGTCGGTGTTGGCACAGCAGGTCGTAGTACCGCCGACCGAACCCGCGGCCCCAGCCGCGTCGCAACCGGTGCCACCAGACAACGGACCACTGCCGGCGGGCGACGAAGCAGGGTCGGAAAGAGCGGCAGGGACAGTAACGATCTCTCCCATCTTTAAATACTCACTGATCGGCGCGGGAGTGGCAGGCATGCTTTGCGTTGTCGTTTGCGGCCGCAACTCAAGCACCACCACGACGACAACCTCGCCGAAGTAGCTGGTGTCGCCTCGCGGGTGGGCCAGTGGACGCCCGCGAACAAGCGCTGCAACGATTGCCACTGGCTCGGGCGGCCTTTCCAGAAACCGCAATCGCGACCCTGATCGTTCGTCCAATGGCAACCGGGCGCGACAGGAGGTCACTTTGCTGCGACTGACAAGCCAGACTGGCCATGATCCGGAGGGCTTTGCCTTTCTCGAGGGCAGGCCCTATGCTGCGGGCGGGTACGGGGGATTTCGGTCATGTCGCGCAAATTTGCATCGCTCGTCTTGGTTCTGGCGATGACGGCTTCGACGTCCGTGTTCGCGCAGGATGGATCGGGCGGAGCGGCATCGGCTGGAGCCATGCCGGGCGATCCGACGACACTCGATGCGCCGCCAGCGGTCACACCAGATGACAGCCCAGTGCCGCCGGGCGACCCGGCGGGCACTACGACGGCGTCGACCTGGACGCCGCCGCCCGTGGCGGTCGTGGCTGGCGCTGCGGTGCTCGGAACAATAATTTGCATTGCGGTATGTGGTGGAAACGGCAGCAGTACCACCACCACGACGACAACCTCGCCGAAGTAACTGACGCCGCCCCGCTTCCTCAACCCGGAACGGCCGTTCCCACCGCCAGCCGGCTGCGCCTGGCGCCATAGAAAAAATACAGGACGAGACCCGCCGCGTTCCACAGCGCGAACCAGATTTGCGTAAATCGCGGCAAGCCGTTGGCAAACAGATAGACGCAGCCCGCGATGCAGATGCACGCAACGAGAATTCCAAGCGGCGCGCGGAAGACACGGGGACGGTGCGGTTCGCGCAGGCGCAGCACAAACAGCGACAGCGCGACGGCGATGAAAGCGGCGAGCGTGCCCGCATTGGCGAGAAGCGCGATCCTGTCGAGCGGCAATGTCGCGGCGAGCACGATCACCCAGAATCCGGCAAACAGCGTCATCACGACCGGCGTGCCGCGCGTGCGGTGCAACGCGGCGAGGCGCTCGGGAAGCAATCCATCGCGCGCCATGACGAACCAGATGCGGCTCTGTCCGTACATCAGCACGAGGATGACGGTGGGCAGCGCGATGATGGCGGCGGAGGCGACCAGTTGCGCCGCAAAGGGATGGCGAACTAGCTGAAGCACATGCACGAGCGGAGCGCCGGTGTGGGAAATCTCGAGATAGGATGCAGCGCCCAGCGCCGCGCCGGCGACCGCGATGTAGATCACGGTACAAAGCACCATCGAGCCGACGATGCCAATCGAAAGATCGCGCGCGGGCTTCTTTGTCTCTTCCGCCGCCGTCGACACGGCATCGAAGCCGTAGAAGGCGAAGAATATCAGCGCCGAGGCGGCGAGCACCCCGCGCTTGACGCCGTCCGCGTCCACATGTGCACCGAACCCGTAAGGCGCAAACGGATGATAGTGCGCGGGATCGAATGCGCGCGACGCAAGCACGACGAAGAGCACAAGCGCCGCGAGCTTGATACCGACGAGGATCAGATTCACCGTTGCGCTCTCGCGGGTGCCGACGATCAGCAGGGCGGTGACGAGGCAGCCGATGACGACGGCGGGAAGATCGATGATGCCGCCGGTGAATGCTCCGTGCGCGAGCAGCGCGGGAAGCGGAACGCCGATGGCGTTCAGGAATTCCGAGACATGCGCCGACCAGCCCACCGCCACCGCGGCTGCGGCCACCGTGTATTCGAGCACGAGGCTCCAGCCGATGATCCAGGCGACAAGCTCGCCCAGCACCGCATAAGAATACGTATAGGCGCTGCCCGCCACCGGCATGAGCGTCGACATCTCCGCATAGCAGAGCGCCGCGCACGCGCAGATGACGCCACACAGGGCGAAAGACAGGGTGACAGCGGGTCCGGCCAGTCCCGCGCCGATACCGGTCAACGTGTAGATGCCGGTGCCGACGATCGCGCCGACGCCAAGGGCGATCAGATGCGGCCAGCTGAGCGTCGGCTTGAGCCGGCGGCCGCTTTCGCCCAAAGCGTCGATCGATTTCCTGCGCATCGCAAAGTTCATGCGCCGCCCTCCGAATCGGGCGAGCTTAGGAATTGTCCGCGAGCAACTGAAGCAAAATCGCCTGCCCCCGCCCCGGACGGACCACCCGTGATCACGAGGCGAACGGATTTCCGCCCATCAGCATGCCGAGCCGCACCATGCCGACGATCAGGCCGGACAGAGCGGACATGTCTGCAGGCATGTCGCGACGCCAAATGTCCAGGAGGAGCGCAACGCGTACGTCGCCGGTCCCGTTCAGAACCTCATGCGTGTACGTGTCGTCCCACACCAGATAATCGCCGTCGTCCAGCCGATGCTCGACGCCATCGATCCACATGATGGCCCCAAGCCGACCGTCGCGGCCGCGCGGCATGCGCAGTCCGAGATGGCAACGTACGACCCCACGGAACGGTCCGCGGTGGGGCGGAATGTGCTTGCCCGGCGCGAGAAAGGAGAAAGATGCCGACAAAACGTTGGGGCACGCGCCGACGAGAGCGGCTGTCACCGGGCAGCGGGCGAGATTCTTTCTGATGTCGGCGCCATAGGCTCTGAGCACGAAGACGCGCCAATCGCGCCCGTCATTCGCGGAGATCGGCGCCTGCGCCTGCATCAGTTCGTGGAAGCGGGGCACCTCCGACAGCGTGCGCGTCACGGCCAGCGCTTCGTCGCGAATCGCCTCCCATGAGCCGGCAAAAAGGGAGACCTGGGGGAAAAACACGGATTCGTCGAGAATGGGCGGAGCCGCGATGCGCCGATCGTAAATCCAGCGCACGGTATTGGCAGTGAAATCGTAGAGCTGCGACATCAGAAAGTACCGCTGCCTAAGCGTGCACACGCGACATGTTCTTGGCGCCGCGACTGCACTGCGTTCCGGATTGCACCACAATCCCCCGCGGCGCAAGGACAGTCGCCTGCGCGCTGGAACGCCCGTTGTCTTTCCGGATTCCCCCGCCTGCCGCTCATCATTCGTCCGCGTTCGCGCGCGGCGCCCTCACCGGACTCTGGGCAACCCATCCTGAACGGTGGATGAACCGGTCTCCAGGATCAGACCTTGCGAATCACGCCGCCACGCCGATGGAAGCTTGCTTGCTCCCTTCCACCAGCGACGCGGCCAGTGCGCTCTTCAAAATCTTGCCCGCAGCGCTGACAGGCATCGTCTCGACGAAGACGAAGGCGGATGGCCGCTTGTAAGTCGCTAGTCTTGCTGCGGCATACTCGGCGAGTTCTGCGGGGGACACGCGCGCTCCCGGCAGCCGATGAATGAAGGCCGTGACCTCTTCGCCGCGGACCGTCGCGTTGCCAACCACCGCGGCGCGCGCTACGGCGGGATGCGCATTCAGAACGCCTTCTATTTCGGCCGGGTAGACGTTGAATCCGAAGCGGATGATCATCTCCTTGCTGCGCCCGACGATGAAGAAGTTGCCCTCTTCCTCGCGCGCAAGATCGCCAGTTCTGAACCATCCTTCCTCGTCGATGGCTTCCGCGGTCTGGAGCGGATCGCGGTAGTAGCCTTTCATCACTCCCGGACCGCGCACGCACAACTCGCCGCTCGTGCCTGCAGGCACATGCCGGCCGGACTGGTCCACAAGCCGCGCCTCGATGTCGGGAAGCAGCCGGCCGGCGCTGCAATCGCGCCTTGCCGGACCAAGCGTTGTCAGCGCGATGGTGGCAGAACATTCGGTGATGCCGTAACCATTGTGGAGCGTTTGGCCGAACGCGTGCTCTGCAGCCGCCTTTGTTGCGGCATCGAGCGGCGCGCCGGCCGCCGAAATGTGCCTCAGCCGCGGCGCCGCAATGGGCGCGCGTCCTTTGCGCGCTGCGAACTCGGTCAGCATGGCGTACATCGATGGTGTGCCGAGCAACACGCTCAATTCCTCCCGTTCGAGCGCAATCAGCACGGAAGCCGGGTCGAAGCGCGACACGAGATGGACCGCTGCGCCGGCTGCGAGCGAGCCGAGCAGCACGCCGGTCAATCCCAGGATGTGCGAGATCGGCAGGATCGCCGCCACGCGATCTTCCGGCGAGAATCGCCGCGCCTTCGCGGAGGCGCGCGCGACGAACAGTAGATTGTTGTGCGACAGCATGACTCCCTTCGGCCGGCCCGTCGTGCCAGACGTGTAGATCAGGGCGGCCACATTGTCCGCCCGGTCCGGCTCGCCCGGCTCCGCGTCGGCACTGTTGTTCAGCGGACCGAGCATGATCGAGCCGAAATCCGCCGGTTCGGCAATCTCCGCGCGATGTCTCTCGCCGTGCCGACGGGCGTGAAGCGACGCTTCGGATGTAAAGATGGCGCGGCGGGCGCCGCTGTGTTCACTGATTTCGTCTATTTCGCGGTCCGACAGACGCGCATTGACGACGACCGGCCATGCCCCAATGCGCGCGCAGGCCAGGTAGAGCGCGACCGCCGCGGAGCAATTCTCGCAGACGAGCACAACCCGGTCGCCTGGTCTCACGCCAGCTCCCACGAGCCATTCCGCAGCAGCGCGCACCGCTCGATCGAGTTCGCGATACGTCCAGCGGCGCGCGCCTTCGACAAGCGCAGCCGCTTCCGGGGTCCGCGTCGCCCAGTCCGCAGCGATTTCGCTGACGTTTTTCCAACCCTGACGGGGGACAATGGAGCCGGGAGTATCGGTCAACATTCTCACACCGCCTGGATTTCGAGGCGTCGTTCGTTCGCGAAGTCGCACACCCGGACGACATGCGCAGGCGCGATGGATCGGCTTGCCCGCCGCCGGCGCGCCTCCATGATGCAGGCCGTGAGCTGCTGCGCGATGGCAGCGGGATGTTCGGTAACGAGCGTGCGGTGGCCGCCGGGAACGGTGTGGATCTCCATCTCCTGCACCAGGGGACCCCATATCCGCCGCGGATCGTCCGGAAACTCCGCGTCGCGCCGCGCCGCTTCGAGAAAGGTGATTTTCCCCGGATAAAACCGCGGCACATAAGATGCGAGAGCCCAGTCGCCCGCCTCGCGCACGTTCAGCAACGGCAGGGGCAGGTCGGGATTGCGATCCAGCAGCCATTGCCGCAACTGCCGCGGCGGCGGCGCGAGCGTCGCTTTTGCGTGGCGCAACAGAAACGGCACGGTCTCACGCAGCGGCCGGTGGCGCGTCTGATCGAGGCGATGGAGCGCGCGCCGGGTCTGCATTTTGGCGCGCGAAAGCGCAGGCCATGTCGCGGGGTGCGCATAGGCATCCATCAGGATCAGCAATGCGATGTCCTCGTGGACGCTCCTCAGACGGCGGGCCATCTCCAACGCGACGAGGCCGCCGAACGAATAGCCGCATAACCAATAGGGCCCGGCAGGCTGCGTCTGGCGCACCCAATCGAGATAGAGTTCAGCCATCCCCTCAACGGAATCGAGCGGCGCTTCGGCGCCGTCGAGCCCTCTGGCTTGCAGCGCATAGACCGCATCGGGGATTGCGATCTTTCGCCCGAGCGCGGCCAGCTCCATCACCGTGCCGCCGATGCCGTGCACGATGAAGAACGGCGCCTCCGCTTCTCCCTGCTTCAACAGAACCAATGGAGCAGATCCTGGAACGGCCTCGCTTGCCATCAGCTCAGCCAGTTCCGCGATCGTGGGAGCATCGTAAATCGCGGTGATCGGCAGATCGATGCCGGTTTCCCGCTCGATCTCGAGGAACAGGCTGACGGCAAGGAGCGAATCGCCTCCGAGGTCGAAGAAGTTGCTGTCCGGGGCGATCGACGCAATACGCAGCGTCCTTTTCCAGATGGGAACAAGCCGCTCGACGAGAAGCCTGTGCGCCGAAGCATCGTCAGCAGGTGCCGTTGCGCTCATGACGCCTGCGCCCATGCGCGTGAAGATGCGTGTTGAATCAGCGGGCGCGACCGCGGCTGGCGTTTCGATTCGACGATCTGTCTGAGCCAGGCCCGGAACACGCACGCTCCTGGCGGTTGCCACCGCGCGTCCGTTCCGCGGCCTATCGCCGGAAATTGCGCCATCAGCGTTTCGCAGCGTTCGGCAAGTGCGCGCTCGCGAAACCTGGTGAGCAACGCGACTTCCGCGGCTTCGAAGTAGTTCTGGGGTAGCGACGGATACGCCGCGCACTCGTGCGCCAGGAACCGCCGTACATCGCGCCGATATTCGCTGCCGAGCGCCGAAGGTCCGTACTCGGGGTGGCCCTGGCAAAACAGAAGATTGCGGCGCCCGCGCTTGAGGAACAGATCGACTCCCGCCTCGGGAGCCCAGGTCAAAATCTTGTAGCCACACGCAGCGAGTGTCAGTGCGCTCACCTCGTTCCACCGCGAGTGGGCGACCATCAAGGGGGACGCGAGTGACTCGGTGAGACGATCATGCGCCGCCACTGCGTGAGGGAAGAGCCCGAAGCACTTCCCGCGAAGACGCTGCCGTTCGATGCCGTCGTAATGCAGGACCGCTGCATGCGCCGCGAGGCAGGAGTAAAGGGCGAACCGACCTTCCTTCGCCACCCAGTCGAAAAGTTGCGCAAGCTCACTCCAGTACGGTTCCGATTTCAGATCTCGATGGCGCGGCTCGGTCCCGGTAACGATGATGGCGTCGAGATTTGCACCTGGAAGTTCCGCAACGTTGCGGTAGGAATTTGTTTGCAGATGATCGAGACCGGCATGGTCGCGCGCGATCGTTGGGAGCGAATAGAAACTGACCCGCACAAGCAGATCGGGCGCCACGGCGCCGAGCAGATTGAAAAGCTGGCGCTCGGTACGAGCCAGCGCGGCATCTGGCATGTTGTTCACGAGCCCTAGATCGATGCAGAACTCGCTGCCTGCCGTTGTGCGGAAGGCAGACGAGCCCGGCCGAATGCGTGCCGCGACTACGGCCATCTGCTAACGCCCCGATGCTGCATGACGCAGGCGCGAGCTGCTGGCAGCATTGCAAGCGCCGCTCGCGCCGGCTGCGTCGAGCGCCTGCGCGAGGTCGGCGATGATGTCGTCGCAATGTTCGATGCCGATGCAAAGACGAATCATTTCCGGCGTCACTCCGACGCGCGCGAGCTCTTCGGCGGTCAATTGCCGGTGGGTTGTCGACGCCGGGTGGCAGGCGAGCGATTTGGCGTCGCCGATGTTCACCAGCCGTTTGAACAGCTTCAGCGCATCGTAGAATCGTTTGCCGGCCTTGAATCCCCCCTTGACTCCGAATGTGAGGAAAGGAGCGCCGCGACCCGACAGGTATTTCCTTGCCAATATGTATCCGGAATCGCTCACATCGCCCAGGCGGTGGCACCACGCGACGCCCGGGTGCCGCTTCAGGTAGGCCGCCACGCGCGCGCTGTTCTCGACGTGGCGCTCCATCCGCAGCGCGAGAGTTTCGGTTCCCTGCAGAAGCAGGAAGGCCGCGAGTGGCGACAGCACAGAGCCGGTGTTGCGCTGGCAGACGGTGCGGCAACGCGCGACATAGGCGATGTCGCCATACTGCTCGCAATAGACGATGTCATGATAGGCCGGCTCCGGCCTCGTCAACATCGGAAATCGCTCGCGGTGCTCGAGCCAGGGAAAGCGTCCGCTGTCGACGATTGCGCCGCCCATCGTGGTGCCGTGTCCGCCGAAGAATTTGGTGAGCGAGTGGACGACAATGTCGGCGCCGAAGTGGATCGGCTTGAGCAGAATCGGCGTGGCGATCGTGTTGTCGACGATCAGGGGTACTCCGTGACTGTGCGCAATTTCCGCCAGCGACTCGATGTCGGCCACGTTTCCGGCCGGATTGCCGATGCTCTCGCAATAGATGGCCTTCGTATTGGTATCGATCAGTCGCGTGACTTCGGCGAGATCGTCACTTGCTGCAAAGCGAACGTCGATGCCCTGTTTGCGCAGCACGTGCTGGAACAGCGTATACGTGGCACCGTAGAGCTGCGGCAAAGCGACGATGTTGGAACCGGTTTCGGCGATATTGACGATTGCGTAATGGATCGCGGCCATCCCCGACCCTACGCAGAGCGCAGCGCGGCCGCCTTCGAGTGCCGCCACCCGGTCCTCGAGCACGGCGACTGTCGGATTGCCGAGACGCGAATAGATATTGCCGGGGACTTCGAGATTGAAGAGCGCTGCGCCGTGATCGGCGCTATCGAATTCATAAGCAACCGTCTGATAGATTGGGACTGCGACGGAATTCGTCGCCGGATCCGTCTCATATCCGGCATGGATGGCTATCGTCTCGTCGCGCATTCTTGCGGCCGCCCGGAACGGAAATCGGGGCACTCGGAGATTGTGTCGTGAACGGAGCGGAAAGCCTTCTCGGCACCCTGACCACGGGCGGCGTCGAGGTGTGTTTCATGAATCCGGGAACGAGCGAGATACATCTCGTGGCCGCGCTCGACCGGGCGCCACGGCTGCGCGGCGTGTCCTGCCTGTTCGAAGGAGTCGCCTCCGGCGCCGCCGACGGATATGCGCGCATGACCGGAAAGCCGGCTTGCACATTGTTCCATCTGGGGCCAGGCCTTTCGAACGCGCTGGCGAACCTGCACAATGCATGCCGCGCGCAGGTCCCGCTGGTTAACATCGTGGGCGACCATGCGATTTTTCACCGTCCACTCGATCCGCCGCTTGCCTCGGATATCGAGGCGATCGCCCGTCCCTTCTCGAACTGGCTGCGCAGCTCCGGTTCATCGTCGGCTGTGGGCCGCGATGTGGCGGAGGCAATCAGGGCGGCCCGCACTCCGCCCGGACAGATCGCCACTCTGATCGTGCCGGCGGACATAGCGTGGAGCGAAGGCGGGCGCGTTATCGATGTTCCTCCCCCACCTGTGGCGCCGCCGCCGGACAGTGCCCGCGTGGAAGCTGCGACGCGCCTTGTGAAAAGCGGTGAGCCCACCGCGATCATTCTGGGCCCTCATCTTACGCAAGGCGCTGCGCTGCATGCGGCAGCACGAATCGCTTCTGCAACGGGCGCCAAACTCTTCGCGACATTCGCATTCCCCCGAATGGAGCGCGGCGCGGGGCGGCCCGTGGTCGAACGCATCGCCTATGCGAGCGAGCAGGCTGCGGCACAGCTCCGCCCGTTTCGCCAGATGGTGCTTGTCGCCGCGCCCGCCCCGGTTGCCTTCTTCGGTCATCCCCTTCGTCCCGGCCTGCTCGCGCCGGAGGGATGCGCAATCGTCTCCCTTGTCGATCCGCAGCAGGATTGCGCCGCCGCTCTCGAGGCGCTCGAGGCGGCTTTGGATGCGAACGACGCGCAGCCGGAGCTTCAGGCCGCCCGGCAATCGGTCGTAATTGAGAGCGGCGAATTCACGTTGCCAAATATTGCCGCAGCCGTCGCCGCGGTCCTGCCCCGCGATGCGATCGTCGTCGACGAATCCATCACCTCCGGCCGCGGTCTCATGGCGGCAACCAGAGGCGCGCCTCCGCATGACTGGCTGGTGAATACAGGAGGCTCGATCGGCCTCGGCCTGCCGCTGGCCCTGGGTGCGGCCATCGCCTGTCCCGAGCGTCCCGTTCTCTGTTTCGAGGGCGACGGCAGCATCATGTATACGCCACAGGCGCTTTGGACGACGGCTCGCGAAAGTCTTGCCATCACCACGGTCGTCTTCGCCAACCGCAGCTATGCCATCCTCAAGAACGAACTTTCCGCTCTCGCAACCAATCCCGGGCCGCGCTCCCAGGCGGCACTCGATATTGCACCACCCGACATCGATTTCGTGTCGCTGTCGAAAGGCCTGGGCGTGGCGGCCACGCGTGCTGCGACGCTGGCGGAATTCGCAAATGCATTGCGCCGCGGTCTCGCCAGTCGGGAACCAAATCTGATCGAGGTCGCGTTGTAGCTCGCAGCAACCGTTCGTTCACTTCGCTGCCAGCGCGCGATGAGCTTCGAGGCTCTGCCAGACCAGCAGCGATGGTACGCCAATGGTCAGATCGCGGGCCCGCTTCAGCAGCGAGATCGCAAGTCCGATCTCGGGCCGCAGACCGAAGATGGGCGCGAGCAGCACATAGCCGGCTTCCTGAACCCCCAATGCGCCGGGAACCACAACCGCCGCGCATCGCATGATGCAGAGCAGGCTCTCCATCGCCAGAATGGGAGGAAAACCAATCCTGGCTCCGATCAGGCGAACCGCGATCCAGCTTGCCACCGCGCTCGCGATCCACGCCAGGAAATGGATCGCCGCTGATGCGGTCACCCGCGAGCGGACGGCATAGATGGCTTCCATGGCCTGCTTGAAAGACGCGGCATGCGTCGCGGCACTTGGAAACCAGCGCGCGGCCAGCCTCTCGGCCAGTCCCAGCCCCCTTCTTTGGATCAACAGGAAAGCGGCCGCCGCCGCAAACGTGACGAATGTTCCAAGTATCAGCGCGCCGGCCAGGCCGGCGGACAACGAACCGTTCCGGAATCTGAGAATGCACATTCCTACGCCCACAAGTGCGTAGCCGATCTGGGCGAGCAGTTCCGTCGTGACGTCGACGATCGTCGATGCGATGGCAAGCGAAGCGGGAACCCCGAAAAAGATGACTGCCCGAGCGCCGATCGCGAACGCTCCGATCTGCGTAAACGGAAGAACCTCGCCGGCGGAATCGCGGATCAGCCGGCCGAACACGAATGTCGCCCAGGGTGCCGACGATTTTCTCGAAACAAGCACCCCCCAGCCGAAGCCGAGAATGGTGATCAATCCGAGCGAATAGACACAGAGGATCGCGAATCCACGCCATCCAACTGCGATCGCTGCGTTAAAAACCGCCGCCGCGCCGATGCTGGCAATCAGGTAGACGATAAATCCGACACCCAGAAGGGCTGCGGCCACGATCAGGAATTTCATCGAAGAGTTGCCAGGTGAACGTGCCTTCTTTCCGCGTCGCCCTTTTCGCGCTTTCCTTCGAAGTCCTCGAAATGTCGGCTATCCGACCGGCGAGAGCGTTCCGTCAGCAGCAATCCGAAACCGCCGTCCCCGCCAGGTTACGGTATTCACGGCGAACGACGCCAGATAAACGACAAAGGAGAGAACGTCGCGAAGCGGCATCAAAATCCATGCACCCGGCTTCGTCTTCGTCTGCCGGTCCACTTGCCACATCAGGAACAATCGTGACGCCATGGCCAGCGCCAGCACCCCGGCGCCCAGAACTGAAAACTGCAGGAGGACAAGACCGATGAGGGCGGCGGGAACGGCATGGCTGATGCCGCTACCGGCAAATTTTACCGGATCGACGGTGCGGAAAGTTCGCGCCCACCGCAGTTCGTGCAAGATCACGTCGAGGGCGCTGTTTTCCGGGCAGGCATGACAGATGACAAACGGGAGAAGAGCGAAATCGTAACCGCGGTCGCGGATGGCCCGACCGATTTCATAATCGTCCGCCAGGCAATTGGCGAACGCTTCGAAACCTCCGATTTCCACGAGGGTCGATTTCCGCAAGGCGATCGTCGGTCCGAAGCACGGTTTCGCCAGTTTGAACACGATGCCCAGCACGACGCTGGGAAACAGATGATAGTTCAACGCCATTGCCGAGAGCTTCGACCAGCCGTTGCCGGTCGGTTTCCCGACAAAAATGCAGGTCGCAAATCCCAGCCGTAAATCGCAAAGCGCCGACGCCAATTCCCTGAGGTAGGAAGGTTCGACGCTGACATCGCTATCGGCGAGAACGATTGTGTCGTTACGAACATGCGCAGCCATGTTGATCAGGTTGGACACCTTCCGGTTTGAACCATGAAGACGGCCGTCCACGATCAGATCGATGTCGAGCGCGGGGTGGCAGCGCTGGATGTCACGGACCACCGCGATCGCCGAATTGCCGGCACTGTGGACGCCGAAGACGATCTGCAGCTGGCCCGGGTAATCCTGCGCGCAAAAACCCTCGAGCTGGTCCTTCAAACCGGCCTCGTTCCCGTGCAGCGGCATGAGAAGCGTGACCCCGGGGAATTCCGAGCAGGCAGTTGCCGTCGGGCGGAAAAAGCGCCCGACCAGAACGCCGGCGATGCAGGCATACGCGGCCCCGAGCAGTGCGAGCGCGGCGAACAACCAACCAAACAAATGCAGCCCTTCGACCATTCGATGTCCTTTGGCCCTGAATCAAATCGTGCCACGCCGGAGGTAGTGATGCGGTGGGAATACTTCGCGGAATGGATGATGAATCATATAACAAAAATAATGGCGTTGAAATGAGATAATATCCGCAGCCGGGAGTGCCGGAACGGCCCGCTTCTCGCGATGGCCGGCGGCTATCGCCCGCGCGGCGGCAGGTTCAGCTGTTCGAGTGCCGTCCCCAGCGCATTCAGCTCGGCGCCGAAGCCGCTCCAGTCGCCCGCCTTCAGTTTGGCGAGCGCGCGGTCGTAATGGGCAAGCGCATCGCGCGCCCGATCGGAGAGCGGCCCGGCCACGGTATTCACGGCGGTAGCCGGGGCCGCCGGCGGCGCGGGCGCCCCCGACGGCTTGAACAGCGCGGCCAGCGCACCGGCCAGGGTTTGTTCCATCACCACCCGGTCGCCATAGATGGCGATCACGCGCTTGAGTTCGGGCAGCTGGCCCGATTGGGCGCGCAAATAGAGCGGCGTGACGTACAGTATCGAATTTTCTATCGGAACGACGAGCAGATTCCCGCGGATGACGCGCGAGCCGCTTTGATTCCACAGCGTGATCTGCTGGGACACTTCCGTGTTCTGATTGATCAGCGCCTCGATCTGAAACGGGCCGTAGACGAGCTTGTCCTTGGGAAACTCATAGACGATCAGCTTGCCGTAATCCGGCCGGTCGCAGCGCGCCGCCAGCCACGCAATCATGTTCTCGCGCTGGCTGGGCACCATCGGAAGCATGAGAACGAATTCGGTGCGCGTCTCTCCCGGCAGGCGAATGTTGATGTAGTAGGGCGCCATCCTTGTATCGCTGGTGTCGTCGTCGATGCCGTTCGGCTGGCGCGGAAACTGCCAGAGGTCTTCGCGGTTGTAGAAAACTTCCGGGGCGCCCATGTGATAGGCGCGGTAGAGCTGCGACTGAACGAGGAAAAGATCCTCGGGATAGCGGGTGTGCGCTTGCAGATCGGCGGGCATCGCCGCGAACCGCTTGAAAAGGGTGGGAAAGATTCGCCGCCAGGTCTCGATGATCGGATCGGCAGGGTCGCTCACATAAAAGTTCAGGCTGCCATTGTACGCGTCGATGACGACCTTGACGGAATTCCTGATGTAGTTCGTGGTGTCGCCCTCGATTCGCTGGGCGTATGGAAACCAGCTGCTCGTGGTGTAGGCATCCTGGATCCAGAAGAGCCGGCCGCCGCTGACGACAATGTAGGGGTCGTGATCCAGGTTCAGAAAGGGCGCGATCGCGCTAACCCGCTCCTGGATGTTGCGGCGGAACATCACGCGGCTTTGGGCCGTGACGTACTGGCTGAGCAGAATGTTGGGGTCGCCGAAATACCAGGCGAACAGCGCGCGCCGCGCAATGCTCCCGATGGGGACGCCGTCGGCGCCAGCGTATGAGCGGTACACATTCTCGCTGCCCTTCGGATAGTCGAACTCCGGAGCGCTGCTCTTGACGATCACGTAGGGCGCGTCGGATTCGCCGAAATAGAGGCGCGGCTCGCTGACCCTCGGTCCGCCGGAGGCGACAGGCGGAATGTCCTGCAGATAGAAGATCGGCAGACCCTCGGGCGAAGTACGAGTCACAGGCGACATCACCACGCCGTTGCCGTGCGTGAACAGGACGTGGAGATTGACCCAGGTCTGCGCGTTGGGCGGCAGAAGCGTCGACTCCAGCTCGCGCGCCGACAGCATCACCTGCTGATCCGAGCCGCCGAGAGCATAGCGATCTATGTCCGCGTCGTTGAATTTGTAATAGGTGCGGATTTCCTGAAGTTGCGCGTAGGTGTCGAGAAGGGGTTGGCGGTCCCACAGCCTGATGTTGTCGATCGTGGCGCGATTATCCTCGAGCGCCCGGGAAGTGAGCGACTGGTCCGCGGTAAAGGACTTAACCACGATGTTGCTGAGATTGTAGGCCTCGCGCGTGAGCGCGATGTTTCGCCTGATATAGGGCTGCTCGAGCTGCAGCTCGTTCGGCTTGACATAGACGCGCTGGAACAGCGCCGCGGCCGCGGGAGCCAGTATCAGGGACACTGCGATGACCAGCGCGGCGGACGCGAGCGGTATGCGAACGGAGCGCAGGCGCAAATTTGCGAAGCAGGCAACGGCGGCGGCGCAGCAAAGTGCGGTCGACACAACGAGAATCGGCAGGCGCACATGCACATCGGTGTAGCTCGCACCCACCACGACGCCGTTGTCATTGTAGAGAAGCAGGTAGCGGTCGAGATAGAACGACCAGGCTTGGACCGCGAAGAAGACACCGACCAGGGCGGAGCCGTGCGCGGCTGCCGCGGGCGCAATGAAGCGACGGCGCGCATCGAGGGAGATGCTGCCAAAGCCCCGATAGACGAGAGCAGCGAGAATCGCGCTCAGCACCAGAACAAGCAGCATCCAGTCCTTGAGTGCGACAAACAACGGAAGCGAGAAGAGATAAAAGCCGAAATCCTTGTGATAGAGCGGATCGCTCCGTTCAAACGGCGCCTGGAGCATGAAGCTGAGAACCATATTCCAGTTATCGACCCAGCTGAGTGCGGTCAGTGCCGCTACAATCACGGCTGCGACGGCGACGATCGGACGCCACGGCAGGCGCCGCATAAGGCGATCCAGCACGGCGGCCAGCTGATCGCTGCCCATGGAGTCCCATGGCATCGGCACCGAACGCAGATGGTTGCGCGGACCCGCCAGACGGATGGCCAGCGCGCCGTTTATCCACAGGACCGCAGCCGTCGCGACGAACACGCCGGCAAACAGCGCGCTCTTCGCTTCGATCACGGTCCAGAAAACTGCGCGAAAGCCGACGGAGGAAAACCACGCCCAGTCGACCAGAAGGCTGCTCGCAAGGCCCAGCACGACCAGGCACGCGACAACGAGCGCAATACCAAGCGCGGTCCCTCTTGCCAAAGTCATATGGCCGTCTTTCGTCGCGCGCCACGATTACCGGGGCGGGCGAAGCGCGTAGAGAATCGAAACCTTCGTGTCAGGATACCTGTCAGCAGCATGCGATGACGCCCATCGAAAGGAACGACTACCTGCTCCATAATGCCCGAAACGGGCGGCTGCAAACATCTTCTACCTGGTTTGGTGATTCGGGCGGTTGGCGATTCGGGATTCTTCATCGTTGGTCTTCAGGAACAAATTGTGCTGGCGCCGGCCAATTCCGGCCGCCCAAACAGTGGCAATAATAATACACACCTGAGGTGCTCTGCCGTATCGACATCGAGCGGCTTCATTGCTACAGCTAATTTGTTCAATGCAAAGGAGACGATATGCCGAAGAAGAAAACCAAACGCCGGGCGTGGAGCAGCGAGGATGTTCGCGAATTCAAATCCCTCGCCAGATCGAAAACGCCCGCCGCAAAGATCGCCCGAAGGTTCAAGAGAACCGAAGGGGCTATTCGGCAAAAAGCTCTTCATCTCGGTGTTTCGCTCAATTCGCGAGGCGGCTGATTGCCGGCTCGCTCGCGCGCGTACCGCATCGCCGACAAGCTGAGACGTTCGAGGACTTGAAGGGGGGGAGGAGCCTCGCGCTTCTCACCGTGGTGGTGCGCGCGCGCATGTGCGCGGCAGGGTCGCACGAATGCCCTGAATAATTGGGCGCGACACGGATCGAACCCGTACCGCCCGACGAAGGACGCAGGCCGGCAAGGAAATCCCGCTGCCGCTGCGCGAACGCACGCCTGTCATGACGAGGTTCGGATGGCCGAAGCGGGCGAGCATCCTCGCTAGCGACATCATCGCGGCAGCGAAGCTACTTCACGAGGATTGCGCGTTTGCCGATGGCGCGGCTGCCGGAGTTCGGATTAGGCTTACAGTCCGTCTCGGTCCACGCCCCGCGCGAAAGCAAGCTCGATGTCATCCGATGCTGCCGCCGTATCGTCGAACACGGCCAGAATTTTCTCGTACTTCACCCCGCTGACGCTGCTCGTTTACCTGGTGATGCCGCACGGCTATCTGCTCGATTTCGCGACATCGTACATGCTGAAAGATCAGCTGCATGCCAGCGCGACGCAGGTCTCGACTTTCCGGCTCCTGACCGCGGTCCCTGTGTATCTGTCCGTCCTCTTCGGACTTACTCGCGATCTGTGGAGTCCGCTCGGGTTGCGGGACCGCGGCTATTTTCTTGTCTTTGCACCACTAACCGCCGTCGTGTTCGCCTGGATGGCGTTTTCGCAGCTCACATACACGAGCCTCTTCGTCGGAATGTTCATGGTGATGCTGTTCTGGCGTTTTGTCGCCGCCGGTCAGTGGGCGTTGCTGGCGCTGATCGGGCAAGAAAAGCTGATGTCTGGCCGTCTCAGCGCCCTTTGGAACATCGTAGCAAGCATCCCTTACATTGTCGGGGGACTGGCCTCCGGCTGGATCGCCGAACACCTGCCTCCCCGGCAGACCTTCATTCTCATGGCCGTGCTGTCGCTGCTCATGTTCGTGTTCGGGTTCTGGAAGCCCGGGGCCGTATTCGGCCATGCGTATGATCGGCCGCAGGCAAGGGGTGCGGATCTGGTCGGCGACATCAAGCGGCTCCTGAAACACCGGGCAGTCTATCCCGCCGTGCTGATCATGTTCATGTTCCAGTTCGCGCCCGGTTCCAATACGCCGCTCCAGTTTTACCTGGCAAATCAGCTCCACGCTTCCGATGCGGTCTACACCGATTACTACGCGATTTTCGCCGCCGCATTCATCCCGATGTTCTTCATCTATGGATGGTTGTGCAAAAAGCTGTCGTTGCGCATCTTGTTGTGGGTCGGCACGCTCATCACCGTCCCGCAGATGATGCCCCTCGCGTTCATTCATTCGGCGCAGACGGCGTTGTGGCTCGCACTGCCTATCGGCATGATGGGCGGGATCGCCGCCGGCGCATATTACGATTTGGCGATGCGGTCCTGTCCGCCCGGATTGCAGGGTACGCTGATGATGATGGTCGACGGCGTCTATTTATTGTCCTACCGCGGCGGCGACATTCTGGGAGCGTATATCTACAGCAGCAGCCCTGCTCATGGATTTCTATATTGCGCACTCGCGACGACGGGCGTGTACGCCCTGATCCTGGCGGTGATCCCGTTCATTCCAGGGGAATTGATCGCGACTGCCGATGGCGAACCAAACCCGCGTGTCGAGGCTGAGGTGCTGGCCGAGGTAGGGCATCCGGCGGAATAACGAAGGCCTTTGGCAGTTCACGACTGTCGGGCACGTCGGCCTATTCCCTGGCGCCCGTGAATAGGAGCTGTCTCGAGTTCGGCAGAGATGCCGGGCATCATCGTACCTCAAACCGGAACGCTAACGGAGAACCCGAAAACGAGGAGACAGATGGTAAGGCCAGCGTGCATCGAAAACGCCGTCCTCTCCTGACCCTCATTTTTTCTTAATTGACCTCCGACACTATCCGCAGCCTCCAACACGTGGATAGTCAATGAAACTAGAACGAAAAACGGCGAATATCGGCGCCATTCTTGCGATTTGCATTGCTGCCGCAAGCCATGCTCACGCTGACGTGGTGATTTCTTCCGGTGTCACTTCGAATATGACGTGTTCCGGAGGCGTCTGCGCGCCGACTGCGACAAATGCCGTGCTGAATGTGCACGATCTTGAAAGGTTGCTGGCGTCCGGCAACGCAGAGGTCACGACGACCGGAACGGGCGTACAGGCTGACAACATCGATGTGAACGGGAGGGTTTCCTGGTCGAGCACTTACCCACTGGTTATGGACGCTTACGAATCAATCACGGTCGCGCAATCGGTATATGTGAATGGTCTGTCCAGCCTCACGCTCACGACCAATGATGGCGGCAAGAGCGGCACAATTTCGTTCGGATCGAAGGGCAACATCAGCTTTGCCAACCTGTCGAGCAGCCTGATTATAGACGGGGCGGCCTACGTTGTTGCAGGTGATTTATCCACGCTCGCGGACGACATCGCGGCGAATACGCAGGGCAATTTTGCGCTCGCCAATGATTACGACGCCAGCCACGACGGCACATATTCCGCGGCGCCGCTTGGCTATTTTTACGGAAGGTTCTCAGGTCTCGGACATACCATTTCACACCTCACGGTTATTAGTACCAGAGATGCGGGACTTTTCGGAGCGGCTTATTACGACGTGTGTTGTATAACAGTCTCAAAATCACACATGAAAGCCAGCGGTCAGTACGCTTATGCAGGTGAAATCGCAGGCGAAAGCGGGACCACAATCCACAACGTCAGATTCCAGGGAAAAATCGATTGTGATAACTGTCCAGCCGCAGGCGGAATTATTGGAGAATCCGGCAACTCGATTTCTGACGCCCAGGCCGACGTGATTCTGACGGGGAGCGCCTATGCGGCGGGGGGGTTGGTCGGGTGGGTCGACCAAGGGTCCATCTCGAATTCCTGGTCGGTGGGCAGCGTCAGCGGCGACGCGACAGGTGGACTGATCGGGATAATGGGCGGAGCGCAGGTGAACGAATGCTTTTCTGAGGCATCGGTCGTTGGCAGGAAATATGGGCCATTTGGTGGATTGGTTGGTCTACAAGGTGGGCAAGTGACCAATTCCTATGCGCGTGGAGCCGTGACGGGCGATTATACCGGCTACGGAATTGGTGGTTTCATGGGCACATTAGTCGGCAGCGCCGTAGCCACAAGCTATTCGACAGGCATGGTATCGATCAAAAAGGTATCCGATGTTGGCGGTTTCGCCGGACAAATTTCTAACGGAACGGCCTCCAATTCGTATTGGGATACCAAGACCAGTGGAACGAAGACAGGGGTGGGGTATGGAGATTCGACAGGCATTGCCGGTCTGACAACCAGGCAGTTCCGCTCCGGCTTGCCTTCCGGCTTCGATCCGGCGATCTGGGCCGAGAAGAAGGGCGTCAACGACGGACTGCCGTACCTCATTGCCAATCCGCCGCTGAAGTGATTCGGGGTTCTGTCGTGAATTGCCTGCGCATATCAAAATAAACGCGCCTACAGACTGGCAGACTGGCTAGGTCTTCTGGACTATCAGAATACCGGCTCACCCCCTCACGCTTGCCATGGAGCTCCCCCGAGTCAGGGAGAGGGGAAATAGAAAGGGGTAAAACCAGTGGCTAACCGGCAGAACCTCCCTGTCTGTATCCGAATTCGATGAGCCGGCACTCCCCAGCGATAACCTTGGCCGAGAGCTCACGGCTGTACTCGCCTGCCATGGACCGCTTGAGGCTCTTGAAGATGTTGGAAGCGGGACTACCGTCGTTTTCGAATTGCTCGGCGCAGTATTCAACGCTGATACCGGCGGCTTGCAGAGATATTCGTAATAGGCAGTTTCATCGGCATCCTGGAACCGGCCCCAGCGGCTCACGTCGTAGACGAGGATCGTTTCGAAGTCGGCGGCGCCGGCTTCCACATCTGCAATCAACTGCTTGAGCGCGTCCCGACCATCAAGGCGAAGGCCGCTCTTTCCAGCGTCCGCATAGGTGCGGACGCTTTCGATCCCGCGTCCCGCGGCAGAGCACCCAGCGGCGAGCATCGGGTCACTGTCGCTCGGTATTCTGAGCATGTGTGGGATGTTCTCGTCAGCCTGTCTGGCCGGCGACAGGAATTTGAAGCTGAGAAACCGGCAGCTGCGCGGTATCCCTACGCCGTGGGCCGTCTTGCGCTGAGGGATCGAGTCTGACGGCATAGTCGTATGACTGGTGATACGACTATGGCGAAGGTTTCGCGGCTCGAGGTGATCGAGACAGGCTCGCGGCGACGCTGGACGCTGGAAGAGAAGCTCCGGATCATCGAGGACAGCTATCGCGGCGCACGGCTGGTGTCTTCGACGGCGCGCCGGCATGGGCTGAGTGCGAACCAGCTGTTCGTGTGGCGCAGGCTTCATCGGGAAGGCAAACTCGCGGGTCGCGCAGAAGCGCCTGGTTTTGTGCCGGCGATTGTCTCGCGGGACGGAGCGATGGCAGCAAAATCCGATGGGTTCGGCGGCCGCATCGAGATCGTCCTTTCCGAGCCGCGCCGGCTGATCGTCGATGCCGAGGTGAATGCGGCCGCGTTGACCCGAATCGTTTCGGCGCTCGGCGGCGGCAGCAGATGATTCCGGTTCCTTCCGGCGTTCGGGTGTGGATTGCAACCGGTGCGACCGACATGCGCCGCGGCATGAACAGCCTGGCGCTTCAAGTGCAGCAGTCGCTCAAACGCGATCCTTATGCGGGCGATCTCTTCGTTTTCCGCGGAAGGCGCGGCGATCTTCTGAAGGTCCTCTGGCACGACGTGTTCGGCATGTCGCTTTATGCCAAGCGCCTGGAGAAAGGGAGGTTCGTCTGGCCGTCCGCCAGCGAAGGCGTCATCGTCATCACGCCGGCACAGCTTTCCTACATGCTGGAAGGGATCGACTGGCGCCATCCGCTTCGCAGCTGGCAGCCGCAGGTCGCCGGCTGAACGCGTGCATCCACAATTGGCTGCGACCTGCTGACTCGTACGAAGTTATCAGCAATCGCGTCTTTGCGCGTAATGTGATTCCATTGCGCCATGACGGATGCAGCCGATTCGATGCCCTGCGATATCGAGACGCTGAAGGCGCTTGTTGTTGCGGCACGCCTGGAGGCTCGAACGGCGCAAGCAGAAGCAGCGCGAGCCAAGGCCGAAGCCGCAGAAGCGCAGGCAGCCATATCGGGCGCCGAGGCGCTGATCGCGCATATGAAGCTGGCGATCGAGAAGCTCAAACGCGAGCTCTACGGCAGTAAATCCGAACGCACGAAGAAGCTTCTCGACCAGATGGAGCTTCAGCTCGAAGAACTCGAAGCCGGTGCCGCCGAAGACGAGATCGCCGCGCACGACGCGGCAAAATCGGCCGGACAAAGCTTCGTGCCCGCGCCCACGCGCAGGAAGCCCGTGAAGAAGCCGTTTCCGGAACATCTGCCGCGCGAGCGGGTAATCGTTTCCGGACCGCTCGCCTGCACCTGCTGCGGCGGAACGAAGCTTTCGAAGCTCGGCGAGGACATCACCGAGACGCTGGAGGTGATCCCGCGGCAATGGAAGGTGATCCAGTATGTACGCGAGAAGTTTACCTGCCGGGACTGCGAGAAGATCGGCCAGTCGCCGGCGCCCTTTCATACCGTCTCGCGCGGCCATGTGGGACCGAAGCTCCTGGCGATGGTGCTGCACGACAAGTTCGCGCTGCATCAGCCGTTGAACCGCCAGAGCGAGCGCTTTGCGCGCGAGGGCATCGATCTCTCGCTCTCCACCCTGGCCGATCATGTCGGTTCAAGCGCGGCGCTGCTGGCGCCGCTGGCCAATTTGATTGCAGCACACGTCTTTGCGGCGGAACGCATCCACGGCGATGACACACCCGTGCCGCTGCTTGCAAAGACGAAGACGATCAAGGCGAGGCTGTGGACCTATGTACGCGACGATGCGCCGTTCGGTGGCACGGGTCCGCCGGCTGCGGTGTTCTTCTTCTCGCGCGATCGCGCCGGCATCCATCCCGAACGGCATCTTGCTTCTTACGGCGGCATTTTGCAGGCCGACGCCTATGCCGGGTTCGCGCGGCTCTACGAGAACGGCCGCAAACCGGCTCCTGTCGTGGAAGCGGCATGTTGGGCGCACGCAAGGCGCAAGTTCTTCGTGCTCGCCGACATCGCTTCCCTGGCGCGCAATCGAAAGTCTGTCATCGTCTCGCCGCTGGCGCTCGAAGCGGTGAAGCGGTTCGACGCGATTTTTGCGGCCGAGCGTGCGATCAACGGGCAACCGGTACAACAGCGTCTCCTGTACCGCCGCGAGCACGTTGCCTCTCTGGTCGCAGATCTTCACGCCTGGATGCAAGGAGAACGCGCAAAGCTCTCCCGCCACGCCGATCCCGCCAGGGCCATGGACTACATGCTCAAGCGGTGGAGCGCATTCGCGCGCTTCCTCGAGGACGGCCGCATCTGCATCAGCAACAATGCGGCGGAGCGTGCCCTGCGCGGTGTGGCGCTCGGGCGCAAGGCCTGGCTCTTCGCCGGTTCCGAGCGCGGCGGCGAAAGAGCCGCTCTCATGTACACGCTCATCCAGACCGCAAAGCTCAACGACATCGATCCGCAAGCCTGGCTCGCCGACGTGCTGGCGCGCATCGCCGATCATCCCATCACCAGGCTCGACGACCTCCTGCCCTGGAACTGGGCAACGCGTCGGCATCTTCAAATCGCCGCCTGACATTGGCCGGGATCAATTGCGTCTTCACCATCGGCTGCGTCGCACAGATGCTCGCCGTCGACGAAGACTGGCTGGATGAACTTAGCCTCGGCATGGATCCCGAAGACGGACGGCTCTCAATCGTCTGCACTCCCGGTGAACAAGGCGAGGGAATCGTCGCATTCACCGAATTCGGCATCGAAAACCTTCGCCAATGGATTGCCGATTTTCAGAAGTAGCGGAGCGACACTCCGGCCGTAACAATCCGCGGTGCTCCGCGGATGGATACGCTGCGCGCGTCATGGTGAGTGAGCTGCACGAATTGATCGACAACATGGGACCGCGCGGCCGAACGGCCCGCTCCGTCGGATAGGGGCTATTTTACCCGCCCGGGACCGAATTTGTGTGAGATGTCAGGACGGTGGCAGTGGAAATCGTTCCGAGAGCTCGATCTATTTTAGTATATCATTCTAACGATTTGATCTATTATAGCATATCGAAACTCGACATTCGTGATCTATAATAGCATATCATGTTGGCATTTTGATATACAGAAACAGATCATGACGCCCGCTCTCCAAGCCTTTGCCCAGACGATCAAAGCTGCCCGCGAGAAAAAAGGCCTAAGCCAGCGTGCCCTCGCAGCTAAGACCGGCGTGGCGCAAAGCCACGTCTCCAAAATCGAAGCCGGCGCCGTCGATCTGCAGACCTCCAGCTTGATCGAAATCGCACGTGCGCTCGATCTTGAACTGATGCTGATCCCACGTGCGCTCCTGCCCGCTGCCCAAGCCCTGCAGCGTGGGATGGAACCGGAAGCCCAATTTCCTCTCGTCGGGGAAAGTCTCGATCGACTCGCTCGAAAGGTGGAGGCGAAGGCGCGCCGATCAAACGCCTCGCAATCCGACGTGCTTCATACTCTGACGAAGACGATCGCCGACTTGCGACATCTGCGCCTCGGCTCACCGGAGGCTGAGCAAATTCAAAGGCTAATTGGTCAAATACTGCACGCACTCGATGCGACGACCGTAGGCGGCCGGCAACCGACCGAAAAGCGCAGCATCAGCGAAGCATCGCAATCTCTTGAAGCCTATGCTCAACAACTGCGCGCATTGCGCAATGCCATCGCCCACGGAATGATCGACAGTCCATCAGCGCCCCAGGCCGCCTATCAGCTCGACGAAGACGATAGCCATGGCTGATCTCTCCGTTCTGGATGTCCGCTTGCATGGCCAACCCATCGGCACGCTGACGCGACTGCCGGGTGACCGCAACCTCTTTGCCTTCAATGAGGACTACATCAACCATCCTGAACGCCCGACCTTGAGCTTGTCGTTCAAGGATGCGTTCGGGCAATTGCTGACCGAATTCAAACCTACCCAGACGCGCCTGCCCCCCTTCTTCGCCAATCTCCTCCCGGAAGGCGCGATGCGGGACTACCTGGCACAGCAAGCGCGCGTTAATCCGGCTCGCGAATTCTTCCTTGCATGGGTTTTGGGCCGCGATCTTCCCGGTGCTCTGCAGATCGTGCCCATGAACGGCGAAAACCCCCTACCGGAGGAGGAACACGAATCCGCAACCTCAAAAGCATCAGGCTCTGAAACGAACGTGCTGCGCTTTTCGCTCGCCGGCGTGCAGCTAAAATTCTCGGCCGTAAAAGAAGCGACAGGTGGTCTTACGATCCCGGTCGACGGCACCGGTGGCGCCTGGATCGTCAAGCTGCCGTCGACCAAGTTCAAAGGCGTTCCCGAAAACGAATTCGCGATGATGGAGCTGGCGCGCCGAATTGGCATCGCAGTGCCGGAGACCCAACTGATCCCTATCAAGAAGATCAAGGGACTGCCCAAAGGCATCGAAGCCGCCGGCGACATGGCGTTCGCCGTGAAGCGATTCGACCGTACGCCGGACCAAGGAAAAGTTCACATGGAGGACTTCGCCCAGGTATTCGCCGTCTATCCGGACGACAAATACAGGAAGGCGAGCTACCGCAACATCGCAGAGGTTCTTTGGATCGAGACTGGCGAGGTCGGCATCAGGGAATTTCTTCGCCGCTTTGTTTTCAACGTCCTGATCGGCAACACCGACATGCACCTCAAGAATTGGTCGCTGCTCTATCCCGACAGGCGCCATGCGCAATTGGCCCCCGGCTACGATTTCGTTTCGACCATTGCCTACCTGCCGGACGATGCGCTCGCGCTCAATTTCGTGGATTCGAAAGAGTTTGAATCCCTCACGCTCGATCAATTCACCCGCTTCGCCGCTAAGGCGCGCCTTCCGGAGAAGCTGACGCTAGATACGATGCACGCGACAGTGGAGGCATTTCGCGCTGTGTGGCGTGACAGTGCCGACGTGCCACTGGCCGAAAGCGCTCGCTCCGCGATCGAAGAACATTTGAAGACCATTCCGATCTGGTCCAGCTAACAGATTGCAGCCAAACCACGAACGAAACGTCTCCGCTTGCTTCCGATATGGTTCCGGATTTGGGAGTCGGGCGTTGACGATGATCGCCAGCAGAACAGTTCTATTTTATATATCAATCGCTTAGATGGTGGGCGCGACAGGGATCGAACCTGTGACCCCTACGATGTCAACGTAGTGCTCTCCCGCTGAGCTACGCGCCCGTTTTTCGCGAGGGGACAGTCCTATAGCGTCCGCGCTCGCGCGCTGGCAAGCGGACTTGCGCTTCATGCCGCAATCATGCGGTCGATTTCCTGAACGATCTCGCGCAGATGGAAGGGCTTGGACAGCACCTTCGCGCGCTTGGGCGCGTGGGAGGAAGGATGGAGCGCCACGGCGGCAAAACCGGTGATGAACATGATCTTCAGTCCCTCGTCCATCTCGGCCCCGCGCTTGGCAAGCTCGATACCGTCGAGCCCCGGCATGACGATGTCGGTGAGCAGCAGGTCGAAGGCGCCGGCCTTCAGGCATTCATAGGCCTGCTCGCCGTCGCCGAAATCGCTCACCTGGTGACCGGCCTTGACGAGCGCTGCCGCCAGGAAGCGGCGGAGCGACTCATCGTCCTCTGCCAACAGAATGCGCGCCATGACGTCCCCTTCGCCGACTTAAGCTTATATTACGCCTTGGGTAAATGCGCGTTTATTACGCCTTGGGTAAATGCGCGTTGAAAGGCGCGGCAGAAAACTCATGGGTTGCGCGTCCGGGCAGGTCATGTTCCGATCCGACTGCCCGAGCCCCGTGGAGAGCCATGAAGGGGACAAGAGCCTGCGCATGAGAAGCCCGGCCCGTCATCGCCTGGAACGAGATCCGGTGCTCGATTGCCTGCGCGCCGAGCCGGTGCGTGTCGTGCGCCCCGAGCTGCAGACAGTGCCCTTTGTTTTCGCGTCGCCCCATTCCGGCCGGCTCTATCCGCCGAGCTTCCTCGAACGCAGCCGGCTGAACCCGACAAGTCTCAGGCGTTCGGAGGACGCGTTCGTAGACGAGCTGTTTGCGCCCGTCGTGGGATACGGGGCGCCGCTCGTGCTGGCGCGCTTCCCGCGCGCATATCTGGACGTCAACCGCGCGCCGGTCGAACTCGACGCGGCCATGTTCGAAGGCGTCCTCCCGTTCGCCATCGATCGGTCCAGTCCCCGCGTCCATGCGGGGCTCGGCATCATTCCGCGCGTGGTGCGCGAGGGCGTGGAAATCTATCGCGAGAAACTGACTCCGCGCGAGGCCGAAGAGCGCATCCGGCATTTCTACCGGCCCTACCATACGCAGCTCGAGCGGCTCGTCGTGGAGACGCGCACCCGCTTCGGACTCGCGATCATGGTGGACTGCCATTCGATGCCGTCCGCCGCTGCGGCGCCCGATATCGTGCTGGGCGACAGGCTGGGCCTGGCGGCCGCTCCGCAAGTAACCTGCGCCGCCGAATGCGCCTTCGCGGGGCAAGGCTTCCGGGTGGCTCGAAACGCGCCCTATTCCGGCGGCCACACCACCCAGCTTTACGGCCGCCCCGCCCGTTCTGCGCATGCGCTGCAGATCGAAATCAATCGCGCTCTCTATCTCGATGAAGAGCAGGTCGAGCGCAGCGGCCAGTTTGCGGAGATCAGCCGCCGTGTCGCCGCCGCCTTGCGCGACCTGATCGCGTGGTCGAGACCGCACGCTCAGCCAGCCCCCGGACAGCTCGCAGCCGAATAAAAAATGGCCGCTCCGAGGAGCGGCCAAGTTCAGGGAGGAAACGCCCAGGAAGGGCGGCGGCGTCGCAGAGGAATCGCAATACCGCGCCGCAACAATATGGCGAGGCATATGCTGCGGCGCAACAGAAATTCTGCTGCAGATGCGCTAGGTCGCAGTAAACCCATATTTCGCCAAGGCGCAGTGCTTTTTCCCCATCACTGGTAGCGGGCGCGCCGTTTTGTCACGTGCGTTCAACTTGATTCACGAAATCGTCATCGCGCCGCAACATGCATGTTGCGATCTGCAGGCAGGCAATGCGGCGAGCCGAACGACGCTGATTCGCGAAACGGAGCCTTCCGATGGCCGAGTTCGCCTGGTCCAGGGACAAATTTCCCGCTTTCCCGCGGGCGTATGGCTGCGCCCCACCGCGCGTCGCCCCGCCACCCGGACGGGAGCGCGCGAACCGCTCCGCAGCGCACGTCGCCATCGCACCATCTTCATCTCCGACACCCATCTGGGCACGCGCGGCTGCAAGGCCGAGGTGCTCGCCGATTTCCTCGCGCGCAATACGTGCGACACGCTGTTTCTGGTGGGCGACATCGTCGATGGCTGGCAACTCAAGCGCCGCTGGTACTGGACGGACGCGCAGAGCCGGGTGGTCGCAGAACTGCTGCGCAAGGTGGATGCCGGCACACGCGTGATCTTCGTGCCCGGCAATCATGACGAGTTCGCTCGCGACTATGCGGGCGGCATGTTCGCCGGCGTCGAGATCATGAACGAGGCGATCCATGAGACCGCCGACGGCAGGCGACTTCTGGTGCTGCATGGCGACCGCTTCGACGGCGTGATCGCCTACGCCAAATGGCTCGCCCATGTCGGCGACTGGGCCTATACGCTGGCGCTTCGCTCAACGAATGTCTGTCATGCGTTCGCGCAAGCAGCTGGGCCTGCCCTACTGGTCGCTGTCGGCCTTTCTGAAGCACAAGGTCAAGAACGCGGTCGAATACATCTCCCGCTTCGAGGAGAGCGTGGCGCGCGAGGCCGAATGCGGGGCGTCGACGGGGTGGTGTGCGGCCATATCCATCATGCCGAGATCCGACGATCGGCGGCGTTCTCTACCTCAATGACGGAGACTGGGTTGAAAGCTGCAGCGCCCTTGTCGAAGATGCCCACGGAAATCTGGAGATTCTGTCGCTGGGCAGCTCCCTCGCCGCGCGCCACACGCCCGCTACCGGCTTCTGCCCGGACGAATTGCGCCTCGGCCATTCCCGCCTGAGGCGGTACCCGATGACGGACGCTGGCGCCTGTTCCGGGCCGCGGTCCCCGCGCGTCGGCGGCGCCAGTTGCGCAAGCTGTCTGATCGTCACCGATGCCTGGACGCCGCAGGTCAATGGCGTGGTGCGCACGCTCGAAACGCTGGGCAAGGATCTGGAGTCGCTCGGCCACAACGTGCGCTACGCCACGCCAAAGGACCGCTTCACCGTCCCACTGCCCACCTATCCCGAAATCCGCCTTGCGCTTTTTCCGCGACGGAGCCTGAGCGGCAGATCGACGAATTTGCGCCCGACGCGGTGCATATCGCCACCGAAGGCACGCTCGGGCTGAGCGCGCGTGCCATCTGCCTCAAGCACGGCATCGCCTTCACCACCTCCTTCCACACCCGCTTTCCCGAATATGTGCATGCCCGCTTTCCATTCGTGTCCGAAAACGCTGGTCTACCGCTTGCTGCGCTGGTTCCACTCGCCCGCCACCGCGATGATGGTGGCGACGACAGACGCTGAAGCGGGAACTGGAAGCGAACGGCTTCCGCAACGTGCGCATCTGGTCGCGCGGCGTGGATGTCGAGCAGTTCCGTCCCATTCCCGGCGCATCGCTGCCCTTCCCGCGGCCGATCTGGCTCTATGTCGGCCGCGTCGCGGTCGAGAAGAATATCGAAGCCTTTCTGACGCTCGATCTGCCGGGCACCAAGGTGGTGGTCGGCGACGGCCCGGCACGGGCGAGCCTGTCGCGCGCCTATCCGGCGACGCAATTCCTCGGCTCGAAATCGGGTGAGGAGCTGGTGCGGCACTATGCGGCGAGCGACGTCTTCGTCTTTCCAAGCCTGACCGACACGTTCGGGCTCGTCCTGCTGGAGGCGCTGGCCTGCGGCGTTCCCGTGGCCGCCTTTCCGGTGCAGGGCCCGCGCGACGTCATTGGAGACGCGCCGGTTGCCGCGCTCGACGAGGATCTCGGCCGCGCCTGTCAGCGAGCGCTCGATATTCCGCGTTCTGCCGCGCGCGCCTTCGCGCTTACCCGCTCCTGGCGAAGGTGCACCGAGCAGTTTCTTTCCAACCTGCCGGTGAGGGTCTGCATCGAAGAGACCGCGGACCAATCTCCATCAGTCGCAAGCGTCCCGCCCGCAGCAAACTCCACGCCGCTCAGCGCCGTTTCGTAAGGTGGGCGAGGAAAGTTCCAGCCCGCTCGTGCCAGCTTCGCGCCCGTCCCTCAGATTCTCCGATCCCTTTATGCCTGCTGCACCCGCTCCGGTCAGGAGCATGAGATTCGCGCCTGCGGAATATTTGTTCGTGGTGATTGTTGTAGTGGGCTGGGCCGCGATGGTGGTGGTGCGCGGCAAGGACACGTCCTGGGATTTTCGCAATTACCACTGGTATATCCCTTACGCCTTCCTGCACGGACGGCTTGGCCTTGACGTGGCGGTCGCGCATCAGGCGACCTACTACAATCCTCTCCTCGACACGCCGTTTTTTCTCCTGGCGACCCATCTGCGCGCGTGGCTCGCCCTCGGCATACTGGGCGCGGTCCAGGGCGCGAGCGTCGTCCCCATCTATGTTCTCTGCCGTTCGCTGCTGCGCATCGGGCCCGTGCGGCTCCTTTCGGCGATCCTCGCACTCCTGTCGATGATGGGAGGGCTGACGCTCTATCTCGCGGGCTCCACCTACTACGACAACGTCATGAGCCTGTTCGTGCTGTCGGGCCTGGCGCTGATCGTGACGCAACGCGAGAGACTGCGCACCTCGAGCCTTGGCCAGGGCGCGCTCGTCTCGGGCGTGGCCGGGTTCCTCCTGGGAAGTGCCGTAGGTCTGAAATTGCCCGAGGCGATCTTTGCCCTGGGCTTTGGCGCGGCGCTCGCCGTGCTTCCCGGAGATTGGCGTCAGCGCGCAACGCGGCTCCTCTCGGGCCTGCTCGGCGGGATCGCGGGTATCGCGATCTTCGCCGGATTCTGGATGGTGGAAATGGTGCGCCTGACCGGCAATCCAATTTTCCCGTACTTCAACCAGTTCTTCCATTCGCCGCTGGCGCTCGCCGCACCCTATCGCGACATGCGCTTCATTCCGCATGGCCTCCAGCACCAGCTGCTCTTCCCGCTTCTCTTTTCACTCGATTGGCGCGTCGCCGACGATCTTCCCTTCCATGACATTCGCGTCGGTGTGGCTTACATCGTTCTCATCGCTGCCATCCCTTTGTGGCTCTTCGCGCGCAGACGCGAAGAGAGGCTCGTCGCGACGGATGGGGCAGCGGCTCTATTCGCCTTCGCCACGGTCTCCTACATCGCCTGGCTCAAGATGTTCGCGATCTACCGCTACATCCTCGTGCTCGAAATGCTGGCGCCGCTCCTGATCGCGTTGGCTGTCGGCCTGTGGCCGATCTCGGCGCGGGCGCGCATCATTGCGGCGGCGGCGATCCTGTTGTGGGTGCAGGCTTCGACGAAGGCGCTCGAGCCTGCCCGCGCGCCCGCCACCGATCCTTATGTGCAAGCCGCCATTCCGCCCATTCCCCATCCAGGCCGTACGATCATCCTGATGACGGGGGAGGCGCCGCTCGGCTATCTGGTGCCCTCGCTGCCGGCGCAAATTCCGATCCTGCGTATTGACGGCTGGCTGATTCAGCCGCAGGACGGCTCCCGCATGACGGCGGAGACGCAGAGGCGTGTCGACAGTTTCCACGGTGATCTCTTCGTCATCGCCGACGCGGGCGAAATCGCGCGCAGCCGCGACGCACTTGCCGTATATGGGCTTGCCATGAGCGAGACCGAATGCCGCACGATCGCCAGCAACCTCGGCGGCCCGTATCGTTTCTGTCCCCTCGCGCGCATTGAGAACAGAAATCCATGAGCGAAGCGTCGGCGCGCATTGCCGTTCTCGTGCCCTGTTACAACGAGGAAGCCGCCATCGCCCGCGTGGTGCGCGATTTCCGCGCCGCATTGCCGTCGGCAGAAATCTATGTCTACGACAACGATTCGCGCGACGGTACCGCGCAGTGCGCGCGCGTGGCGGGCGCGGTCGTGCGGCAAGAGCAGCGGCGCGGGAAAGGCAATGTGGTGCGGCGCATGTTTGCCGACATCGAGGCCGACATTTATGTACTGGTCGACGGGGACGACACCTATGATGCGTCGGCGGCGCCCATGCTGGTGAGCGAGCTCGCGAAAGGTGGCTACGACATCGTCTCCGGCCGCCGGGTGGCGGTGGGAGACCACGCCTATCGTCCCGGCCACCTGCTCGGCAACAGGATGCTGACCGGACTCACCGCGGTGATGTTTCGGGTGAAGCTCGCCGATCTGCTGACCGGCTATCGTGTCATGTCACGCCGCTTCGTGAAATCCTTTCCCTTCACGGCGGAGGGGTTCGGGATCGAGACGGAGCTGACGGTGCATGCCGCGCGTTTGTTGATGCCGATGGTCGAAATCGACACCAACTACAAGGAACGACCGGCGGGTTCGGTGAGCAAGCTCAACACGTGGGGGGACGGTTTCCGCATCCTGTTCACGATCGCCGGGCTCGTGCGCGAGGAGCGTCCCCTCATTTTCTTCACCGGGTTGTTCGTCGTCCTCGCCGCGGCGTCGCTGGTCGTCGGCACGCCGGTCATCGTCGACTATTTCCGCACCGGACTCGTGCCCCGCCTGCCTTCCGCCGTGCTGGCAACCGCGCTCATGCTGCTCGGCTTCCTCGCGCTCGCAAGCGGCATCATCCTCGACACCGTGACGCGCGGCCGCTGGGAGCTCAAGCGCACCGCCTATCTGCGCATTCCGGGACCGGGGGATCTGCGGCTGCCATGAAGGCGATCGCGGCGAAAGCGAAACGTCTGCACGAAATACGCTTCCTGCGGTTTGCGCTGGTGGGGACCGCAGGGTTCGCGGTGAACGAGTTTGTGCTTTACCTCGTCCTGCGATTCGCAGGACTCGACAAATACGAAGCCTGGTTTCCGGCTTTTGCCGTAGCCGTGACGTTCACGTGGTGGGGAAACCGCACGCTCACATTCCGCGAGCGCGCGGCAACGCGCGGTGTCGCCCGTGAGTGGCTCGCCTTTGTGCTCGCAAGCAGCCTCGGCGCTCTCGCGAATCTCACCGTCTATTATCTGTTGGTGACTTATGTCGCTGCGCCCTGGGGCAACCCCCTGATCGCGAACGTCGCCGGCACGCTGGTGGGCTTGATCTTCAATTTCACCGTCTCGAGCCGCTTCGTCTTCCGCGCTGCCAGGTAGGCCGCGCGACCTTCGCCGCGCCCTGGCCGTTACCTCAGCCGTACCAGCTCCTCGATCACCGCGGTGCCGGAAGGCGTGTCCATATCGGTGCGGGTGGTTTCGGTGACGCGGTTGAGCATCATGTAGAAGCCGCAGGTCAGAATGATCTCGATGATCTCCTGGGGCGAAAAGTACCGCGCGGCCGCGTTGACGGTGTCCTCCTCGGCACGGACATTCTCGATCACCTCGCGGGCGAGGCGAAGCAGGGCCTTCTCGCGGTCGTCGAAGCTCGGATCGTCGAGGTGTCCCCCCTGGAGCGCCGCGATCTGCTGCTTGCGGCACCCGGCCGCTTCGGCAACCGGCACGTGCTGCACCCATTCATAGCCTCCGCCTTCCAGTTGCGACACGAGCAGAATGACCAGCTCACGGTAGGAGGCCTTGAGTTTCTGCCGTCCCAGGATGGCGCCGCCGAAGCGCATGCAGGGTACGAAGTCGCACGCCGCATTCGCCAACATCTTCATGACGTTGAGCTTGCGCGGCATGCGCGCGAAGGCCTCGCGCACTTCCTGGGGCGAACGGTCCAGATCGGCATAGGGGATGAGCGGCATCGATACGCGTCCTCGCTTCTGCTCCTGCGCGCGAGCATGGCGGCAAGGGACCTGCCGCGCAACGCGGCATGAGGTCAGCCCGGCAGGGAGGGGGCGGTCCCCGGCTGCGGATCGACGCTGACCGCCTTGACGATCGCAAAGACCGGTTCGCCGGCGGTGAGGCCGAGCCGGACGAGCGAAGCGCGCGTGATGCGCGATACGATCTTCACATTGCCGCAGCGCAGCCCCACGTCCACATCGGTGGCGTCGCCGGCACGAATGAAGATCACTTCCGCAGCCAGCACGTTGTTGGCGCTTATGGCCTGGGGTCTCTCGCGGGCGAGCATCACATCGTCGGCGCGCAGACGCACCCGCAACCTTGCACCGAGCTCGCGCTCCAGCCGCGGCACGAGCAATGTGCCGCCGTCGAATGCGAGCACGCTCAGCCCATCGCTGCGATGCGCGGCGACGCGCGCTGAAACGACCGCACCACGCGCAAGGACAAGTGCACCGAGTTCCGGATCGGAAAGCAGGTCGAAAACGCTGCCTTGCGCAACCACGCGCCCTGCCAGCAGGATGATCATATCGTCGGCCAGCCGCGACACCTCTTCCACGGAATGGGTGACGTAAATCATCGGCACGCGCGCGCGATCGCGCAGGCGCTCCAGATAGGGAAGAATCTCGGCCTTGCGCGCAGCGTCGAGCGCGGAAAGGGGCTCGTCGAGCAGTAGCAGGCGCGGCGCGGCGAGAAGCGCGCGTCCGAGCGCAACCCGGTTCTTCTCGCCACCCGACAGCCGCATCGGCTTGCGGGCCAGCAACGGCGCCAGCCCCAAGAGCTCGACAACCTCGTCGAATCCCGCCTGGTCCGCGCGTGGCGAGCAGCGCCGCCAGCCGAATTGCAGATTGCTCTCGACATTCAGATGCGGAAACAGCCGGGCATCCTGGAACACATAGCCGGTGCGGCGCAGGGATGCCGGCACGAAGCATCTCATCGCGGTGTCCAGGACCACTTCGCCATCGATGACGATGCGCCCTTCCTGCGGGCGAAGAAGACCGGCGATCGCATTGACCACCGTTGTCTTGCCCGCTCCCGACGCACCGAACAGCGCGGTGACTCCCTGGCCTTTGACGCCAAAGGCAACATCGAGCGCGAAGGCGCCGAGGCGGTGGCGAAGCGCGACGTCGATCGTCATGACCACAGCGCCGCGCGCAGGCGCCGGTCGGCAAAGGCCGCGAGCATCACGCCAAGCAGCGCAAGCGCGATCGAAAGGCCGGCGAGCCGCGCCGCCTCGATTTCGCCGCCCGGCTGCTGAAGCGCGCTGTAGATCGCGAGCGGCAAGGTGCGCGTCTCGCCGGGAATGTTGGAGACGAAGGTGATGATGGCGCCGAACTCGCCAAGGCTCGCTGCAAAGGCCGTGATCGCGCCCGCCACGATCGCGGGCAGCGCCAGAGGCAGGGTTACGTTCAGGAAGCGGTCGAACGTTGGCGCACCGAGCGTCGCCGCGGCTTCGGCAAGTCCTGGGTCCTGCGCCTGCAGGGAGAGACTGATGGAGCGGTACTGAAGTGGAAAAGTGATCAGACCGGAGGCGAGTGCGGCGCCCTTCCAGCTGAACGCGAAGCGGATGCCCAGATGCGCGAGCAGCCAGGCGCCAAGCGGTTCGTGCGTTCCCAGGGTTACCAGCAGCAGATATCCCACGACGACCGGCGGCAGCGCCAGCGGCAGATGGAGTATTCCTTCGACGAGAGAGCGTCCCGGAAAACGCTGCCGCGACAGCAGCACGGCAAAGCAGAGCGCCACAGGCAGCGCGCAGATAACTGCGACGAGGGAGACGCGAATACTGAGAAGCAGGGCTTCGCTTTCGGCGGCGGTGAGCAAGGCGTTCAACGATCTGCGGACCCGTCGCAGGCGAAAACCGCCTGCGATCGGTGGCGGCGGAAGAAGCGGGCATTCTCACACGCGCAACTGCGTGTTCGTGTCCGCGCGCGCGCAAACAGGGCGAACGCCGCGATGGCAGGCGGACGCCTTGACGTTTTTCCCATGCGTCGCGCCCACAAAATGCCATGCGTTCATATCATCCGCGCGCGGTCGCGTCATCGCGCTGCTGAGCCGGGCCTTCCGCGTCTTGCGGCGCCTGTTCGTGACTCTCGCGGATCGCATCCAGCACGGTTTCCGGATTGGCCGGTCTGGTCAGTTCTGCGGCCAGATGGTCGGGGCGGTTTCGGATCAAGGGATCGTCGCGCCGCAGCTCTTCGAGAAGAGCAATCAGTTTCGCGGTTTTCTGATCGCTGAGAAGCGCCAGCTGCAGCATCAATTGTTCGCGGTGATCGCCCAGACGCTGGGCGCGCCGCTGCACGATCAGCACCACTGCCGTCATGTACACGGCGAGCAGCGCAAGGATGATCCCCAGCCACGGAAACGGGGGCGGATCGAACGCCGCACCGCCATGCGGTCTCCACAGATCGATCGCAATCCAGCCGAACACGAAAACCGTGAGAGTGCCGGCGAAAGCGGGACGTCCGAGAAACGCCATGATGCTTTCGAGAACGCGCTCCGCCGGCGTGGCCGAATTGGCGTGGGCGGCATGCAGCCGCGCAATCGCCTGCACGTTGGCGTCGACATGGATGGGAAGGTCCTGCGCTTCAGGCTGGTCCATTTCCGCCCTTCCTCTGTCTCGAATCTCCTCTTAACGCGCTGGTGTGAGAGTGGGGAGCGGCGCGCATCCAGGGCCGGAACTTTGATCCGCGGCGCCGCGTTGTGCGGCAGGACATTCAAGGGATTCTGTATCATGGACCTCGAGAGCACAGCGAGAAAAGCGGGACGTCGGGTCGAGAAACTGTTTTCCAGCGATACCGGCACGAACGAAATGGACATCCTCGACAAGCTTCGCAAGGAGCATGACGAGGTCGAGGATCTTCTCACCAGGCTGGTCGACAGCAAGAGCGGGACGGAGCGCAAGTCGCTGCTCCGCAAGATCAAGGGCGCTCTGGTTCCCCATGTGCGTGCAGAGGAAAAGGTGGTCTACGACGCGGTCATCGCGCTCAAGGGCAAGCAGACTGCGCAGGACGGCGAAGAGGGTTATCTGGAACACGGCCTCGCCGATAAGATGCTCGCCACGCTGGGCAAGATCGCCAGCCCGACCTCGCCCGCGTTCTCCGCCGCGGCGAAAGTTCTGAAGGAACTGGTGCAGCACCACGTGCAGGAAGAAGAAAACAACATCTGGCCGGATGTCAGGCACAATTTCTCCGACGAGGAAAGAATTGAAATGGACCGCAAGTTCGAGGCGGCAAAGAAAAAGGTACGCGTTCCCTAGGAAAGTGCGCGCTTCCCGGGGATGGGGAACGGGTGACCCCCAGAACCGTTTACAGTTGGTAAGGCCGCGGAGTTGGCGCTCCGGCCGCTCTTCGTACCGATAAGGGTGCGAGCAGGACCTGGGAGCGGAAGTGGACGCCACTCGCGGCTTTTCGTTTGCCTGAAAACCGGAACCTGCATTGCCTTCCGGTCGTTTTCATTTCGCAACCAGGATGGAAATCAGCGATGGACAAGAACAGGATTGAAGGCAATCTCGACAAGGCGAAAGGCAGCATCAAGGACACGACGGGCAAGGTGCTCGGAAACGATCGGCTGCGCGCAGAAGGCCAGGCCGACAAGGCTAAAGGCCAGCTCAAGGACGCCGCCGGCAAGGTCGCGGACGCTGCACGGCACGGCGTCGACAAAGCCTCCGACGCGATTCACAACACGCCGAAGCACTAGAGAAACAGCATCAATAAGAAACGCGCCGGGCTTTGCTCGGCGCGTTCTTCATTGTGCAAGACTTTGATCGATCAGGCCGAGCGGTCATCTTCCAGGCGCGCGGAGACCGCGGCGAAAGTGGCCACGACAGCGCCAAACAGCAGCGACAGCGCGATCCAGAGGCTGGCATAACTCGCCGCCTTGCGCGCAACGTCTGCTGCCTTGCGTGTCTTCGCCTGAACATCGGCCTGCATGCGATCGACGCGGGCAGCGGCGTCCGCGCGCGAAATACGAGCCCCGTCCGCGGCCAGATCGATCAGGCGCGCGCGGTCGTCCGCCGACAATTGCTCGCCGCGCACAAGCCCGGCCTGCAGGATGCGCGCCGCTTCCGCGTGTGCACCCCAATCGGTGTTGTCTCCCTGCGCAGCCTCCGCCGTGGCGCCGTCCCGTTGGGGACGGAAAAGGACGTCGACCAGATACGCCGTCGGGGCAGGGGCACTTCTCGACCCATGCGCACCATAGAGCGCGGCGACGGCCGTCTCGCCGCCGACGGCGGCAATGCCCGCGAGCGCTATCAGCGCCAGCGTCGCAAGAACGGTAACGGCCCACGCGACCAGCCCATGGGCGGCGGCACGAAATTCTTCCTGTCCCCGTGTCTCTCCCAGGGGTCCGAGCAAGCGGCCGGCAAGATGTCCGCCGACGGCGAATCCGAACGCCTGCGCGGCGACGAAATAGATCGCTCCCCCTGTCAGGAACACCGGAACGGAAGGCCCGGCATGTCTCAGGGGATTGATCAGCATAAGACCGAATCCGGAACCCAGGACCAGCAGGAAAAAGGTGACGACCGTAGCTACCACCCCACCTGCGAAGGCGAGCCCCCAGGAAAAGCGGAACCCCGTGTTTTCGTCCGCTGCAACGACGACTGTCTCGGCCATGGCGCGATTCCCCCGATGCTTTGACGATAAACCGGTGCCAGTGCCCGCCTAGGCGTGCCCGGTCACCAGCCAGAGAACAATGATGATCGGAATGGGTATGCCGATCAGCCAGAGAAGCAAGGAGCGCATTCTATCCCCCGAAACAAAAGCAGTGTGTCCAACGCTCGCGGTCCGGGGTGGTTCCCGTCGCGGACTACCGGCGGTCACCCGGGCAATTTCCGGAATGAAGGGCGGACTCGAAGAGTTGGGCCCTCCCTGTGGCGGCCGGCCCTGGCAAACGTGTAGAACGTCATCCGTCTGTTGGTCGCGCGCGGCAACCCGCTTTGCCGGGATGCGTTGCTATTCGCCGCGCGGACGCACCCAGGGGAAGGAACATTGGCATGTCGCTTGGACTTATTCTGATCATCGTCCTGATCATCTTCCTCGCGGGCGGCTTCAGCGGCCGGTTCGGAGGCTATGGCTATGGTTACGGGCACCGCGGCATCGGCTGCCTCGGCACCATCCTGATCGTCATCCTCATCCTGATTCTGCTGCATCGCATCTGACCGGCTGGGACGGTCGTTCAGGTGACCGCGGAGAAGACATGCAAGACGACCTGACACGCGCCCAGCATTACCGCACGCTCGCGGCGCAAATGCGCGACACGGCGGTCGAGGAATCCGACGAGCAACGCCGCCGGCAACTCATCGAGCTGGCGAACCAGTATGAACACCTCGCCGACAAGCTCGTGGGCAAACATGTCAGCCGCGAGGGCCCCTAGCGGAGCGTAGCAGCGGCGGCCGTAGCGGCTTCGTGTGCCCCGGCGCCATGCCCGCGCGCGGGACCGTTTCCTAACAGCTGGTGAAGATCAGCGGCGAAGCTTGCGTATACGCGATGGCAATCCTTGTGCGGCAGGATGACCCGTTGGTTCGTGGCAGCGGGGACAAAGGGCCGTGGGACCGGAAAATCCACAGAAAATCGGCCGCTACGAAATCCGCCGTCTGATCGGCGAAGGCGCCACCGCTGCCGTGTACAAGGCGCACGATCCCGACATCGACCGCACCGTCGCCATCAAGATTCTGAAGAAGGAGTTCGGCACCGACGAGAATTTCAGTTCGCGCTTCCAGCGCGAGGCTCATTCCGCCGGCACTATCTCGCACCCCAACATCGTCACCATCTACGATGTCGGACGGGTGAACGGCACGCCCTACATCGCCATGGAATTCCTGGAAGAAGAATCGCTGGCGGATCTGCTTGCGCGCGGGAAAAAAATTCCGGTGAGGCAGGTCGCCGTCATCGGGGCTCAGCTTGCGCGCGCCCTCGACTACGCGCACCGGCGCGGCATTGTCCATCGCGACGTCAAGCCCGCCAACATTCTGCTGATCGAGAGCGGCCGCAGCGTCAAGCTCACGGATTTCGGCATTGCCCGTCTTGCGGGAACGGACGAGCTGCAGCGAACGCATCTCGGCACCGTGCTCGGCACGCCGCGCTACATGTCGCCCGAACAGGCCGCAGCGCGCGAAGTCGACGGCCGCTCGGATCTGTTTTCGCTAGGCGCCATCCTCTACGAGCTCTTGACCGGGCGGCGCGCCTTCGACGACGAAAACCTCGCTCTGCTGCTGATGCAAATCCTGCACAAGAATCCTCCAGCGCCCTCGCGTGTCGCACCGCAGGTGCCCGGGGGCCTCGAACGTATTGTCATGAAGCTGCTCAGCAAACGGCCCGAGCAGCGCTTCCAGACCGGGTCGCAGCTGGCCGAAGCGATGGAGCGCGAACTGCAGGCGCTCGATGAAGCCGAACGGGTGCAGCGGCAGAACAAATTCCTTCCCATGCGGATAAGGCTCGCCCTGATAGCGAGTTGTGCGCTGGCTCTTCTCTTTGGTGCCTGCATGTCGGTTGTTTACGAAGTCGAAGGGCGCATGCTGCGCACTCAGGTTCTCGATTCCGGCGCCGCGCTGGCGAAGTTCGTTGCCGTCGAGGCCGCGCTTCCGGTGCTCGGCCAGAACTGGGTGCCGCTCAAGCTTTTCGTCGCCGACGCAAAGGCGCGCGGCAGCTTCGACTATCTGGTGATCACCGATCATCACGGCGTGGTCGAGGCATCAACTGACGATCACCTGACCGGCACGCATTTTTCGCCGCCGCGCGGCCAAACCGTGCTGTCGCGCGCCGCGGCGATGACGATCTTCTCTGCGATGCTGCCGAACCAGCGTTCGGCATTTCTGTTCGATACGCCAATTCTTTTCGAGAACACGCCCATCGGCACGATATATCTGGGCGTCGACCAGGCCGGTACCCAGCGGGTGCTGCGCGCCACGCTGTCGCTCCTTTCCCTGTTGGGCCTTTGCGCGGTGGCGGCGGTCGGCAGCCTCTCCTATTTCTTCGCGGGATTGATCGCGCGGCCGATGCGCCTGCTGCGGGATTCGCTGGCCGGCTTCGCAGCGGGAGATAGCGATCGCCGCATTTCGCAGAGGCGCTCCGACGAGTTCGGCGAACTGTTCGCTGCTTTCAACCACATGGCGGAAAGCACCCAGCGGCTCCTTGCGGCAGCGGCGCTATCACCCCCGGCTGGCGCCGCGGCTCCCGCAACAGTTCCCGCCGGACTGAATTCCGCGAGCGGCGAGCACCTGGCGACGCTGGTAATGCCGGGCTGATTCAGCCGCGCAGCTTTTGCAAGTTGGCTTTGAGCTGAACCGCCTGGGCGCGGTTCAGCTGCGCATCGCGGTTGTTTGGATCGATCGCCAGCACCTTGTTCCAGGCGGCGATCGCGCCGTCGAGATCCTGATGCTGGAACGCGATCATGCCCCGGCGATAATACTCGCCGGCGCTGCGCGCGCTGGCCTGGCGCAGCCCGGATTGCGCGGCTGCATCCCCTGGAGCCGCTGACAGCGCCAGCTGGAACGCCGCGCGCGCCTTCTCCGGATTCTTCAGCACGTTCAAATAGAGCGCGCCGGCTTTTCGCGCATGCGCGGCGGCCTGCGCGGGATCCGCGTTTCGCTCGATGACGGCGGCGCGCATGTACGTGTCGGCCAGAACCGGAGCGCGACCGCTGCCCGGTCCGAATTGGGCGGCATCGGCAGCGGCGGCCGCGTCGACATAGTGGCCCGCTGCGACCGCTGCCTTGAAATCACTCCACGGATCCCTTCGCAGCATCCAGCTGCGACACCCTGAGCGCGGGCGGATTCGCCTCCGTCTTCGCTGCGCGCGAATCGGGGTTGGCCAGGGCGGCAACGGCGGATGCGTCGGAGGTATTGTTCCTGCCTGCCTGCGCGGCGAGCGCCGCGGCGGTCTTCGGAATGCGGATGCGCGTGCCGACGGCGATCCTGGCAGGGTTGGCAATTCCGTTGTAACGGGCCAATCCGTAGAACGCGAGCGGATCGCCGAGCCAGGTTGCCGCCAGCGCGGACAGCGTCTCGTTCTTTCCCAACGTGACGGTGAAGTTCTCTTTGGGATAGAGATCGGAAACCGGAGTCTCGATTTCGGAGAGAAGCAGCTTCGCCGACCTGCTGTCGGGCGCCTGCGCCAGGCAGGCTTTCAATTCTGTCTCCGCCGCCGCCTCCTCGCCCTTTTTGAGAAGTTCGACGGCCGCGTTCAGGCGGTCGCGTGGCGACGGAGCGCGCGTGGAAGCCGGCGCCGCCGCCTCCGTCTGCGCCACGGGTCCCGTGCCGGCAGGAAGCTCTGCATCGTGATGGGCGCAACCGGCAGCCAGGAGCAGCACGGGCATGAAATGGACGCACCGCCACGCAATTGGCGAACTGGTACGAGCGAGGAGTTTCCTCATCGTCCCGATTTTCCGATCCGCCGCTGCGCGGCTCCTGCGTTCGCGTCGTCTGCTGCTGCTGCTACTGCAGTGGACGCGGGCGCCCGTTCCACCATCAGGTCGATATCGCCGATCTGCAGCTTCGCATCGGGAATGAGGGGCACGGGATTTTCGAATTCCACGCCGTCCAGGGTGAGCGCAACGCCCGGGCGCGGCGCAATCCATAACCCGTTCTGGAAGCGGATATCGGCGAGCGTCGCGGAGTTCGGAACCGCTGTGCGAATGGCGCAGCCTTCCCCGCCGCCGATCGCGAGTTCGCCCTGAAAGACCACCCAGGTGGTCTCCAGATCCTGTTCGCGCGTCGGCCAGGATTCCGCATCGATGCGATCTCTCGCCACGAGCGTGATCGCAACCGCACCCGCGGGGCACCGCTGCAAACACACATACAGCGGAGCGTGACGCCCGGTCCGCCGTCCGATCTCGACAAGCGTCGCTCCCGGCGGCAGGTCGATCGGCTTTCCCGGCAGCAGCGCAATTCCGCCGACCATGCTGCCATTGGTGCTGCCGAGATCCTCCAGAAACCAGTTTTCGTGATCGAAATAGAGAAACAGGTTGCGTTCGCCGCGCGACAGCCAGCGGCAATTGATGGCAACGTCGACCGATTTGTCCGCGGATGGGCGCCCGATCAGCGCCGAGCGGCGCGGCAGCAGCCGGTAGCGCGTCACCGTTCCCGCGATCACCAGATCGTCGTGGCAAACGAGTTCGTATTCGAGCAGACGCTGCAGCTCGAGCACCTGCGCTCTCAACGCGGCATGGCCGGCGCGCACCTGGAGCAGCCGCGCCGCGCGGTGACAGGCGGCCAGCGCGGCGAGCGAACGTCCTTGCAACACGAGGGGCGCAATCCGGGCGACCACGTCGAAGCCCGACGCGTCGGCCCCCAGGTTTTGCGTGGATGAGAGAATCACCGTCTGCTCGGACGAATTGGGCGTGAGCACCTCGTCGAGCAGAGCCTGGATTGCTGCGATCTTCGGCATCAGTCCCGGTCGGGTGCCCGCCTCGGCCTCGCGCGCCCGCCGCCATCCGGCAAAGAAACCGGGGATGGCGGAGGCCGGCAGCGACTTGCTGATGAAGTAGCCCTGCGCATCGTGGCAACCGATCAGTCTCAGCTGTTCGAAATGCGCAGCGGTCTCCACGCCTTCCGCGGTGACGCGCAACCCGAGCCGCTGCGCCATCTCGACGGTCGATTCGATCAGGGCTCGCGCGGCTGGATTCCTGTCGAGGCCCATGGTGAAGCATTTGTCGATCTTCAGCTCGTTGAAGGGCAGGCGGTAAAGCGTGGCGAGCGAGGAGAAGCCGGTGCCGAAATCGTCGATCGACAAAGTCATTCCCTTCAGCTTGAGACGGGTGAGGATATCGAGTGCGGTCTCGCTTGCCGCTTTGGACGACGATTTGGTGATCTCCAGAACGATATATTCCGGTGAGATTGCATATTCGGCGCAGCGCGACAGAAACCGGTCCGCCCACTCATTGTTGTCGAGCAGCTCCGGAGACACATTGATCGCGAGATGCAATGTCAGGCCGTGTTCGAACCATTTGCGCCAGTCCGAGAAAGCCTGCCGCACGATCGCATCGGTGAGCAGGGCTATCAGCCCATGGCCTTCCGCCAGTGCGATGAATTGGTCGGGAGAGACCAGACCGAATTGCGGATGACGGATTCGCGTCAGCACCTCGACCGCGTGGGACGGATCGGTCGGATCCAGCGGCACCTTGGGCTGGAACTCGACCACGACGTAGCCGTTGGCGATGGAATGGCGCAGATCGTCGACGCCGAACACTGCAGTTTGCGGCGCGCTGTTGCAGTTTGAAAATCTCTCGGTGTCTGTCGCGTTCATGCGTTGTCAGGAGTCCCGCGCCCGAGCCACTGTTGTTCTCTGTCGCCTCTTGCGCCTCGACAACCAGGTTCGTGGCAAGGCCTACCGGTTACAGGTTTTCATGCCCGGGTTGACGCGGCGTTAATCGCAAGCTGATTTGTTGTCCGGGCGTTTCGGCGGCGCCCTGTTCGCATGACCGGGCACGGCCTGCGCGTGTTTCTCCCGCTATGCCGGGATGAAGTGGTGATCGTTTGCACACGAGCGCTCAATACCGGGCCGGAGATGTCGAGCGGCCGCGCGAAGCGGCCGGCGCGTTCCCTGCCGCGTCGCTGGCCAACCCATTGCGGTCGTGGACGCGCACCGATCGCGGCAGCGTGCGCGCGGAAAATCAGGACAGTCTCGTTTCGCGTCCCGGCGATGGATTGTGGATGGTCGCCGACGGCGTGGGCGGCCATGCGGGCGGTGCGCAGGCAGCGCGCGCGGTAGCGGCCGCGCTGGAGGCTCTGCCGGGCGATCTCCCGGACGACGACATCCGGCAGGCAACGGAATGCGCCCTGCAGAATGTCCATCACGCGCTTCAGGCCGCGCGCTTGCAGGCTGGCAACGCCGCCAGCGCGACCACGGTGGTGGTTCTTCTCTTGCGCGGCGATCGGGTCACCTGCCTGTGGGCCGGTGACTTACGCGCCTACCGCTTTCGCGACGGCCGTCTTGCTCTCATCACGCGCGACCACTCGCTGGTGCAGGAGATGCTGAGCGCGGGAACCATCACGCCCGAGCAGGCGCGGCGCCACCCGCGGCGCAACGTCATCACCCGCGCGCTCGGCGCCGATTGCAACCGCGTTGCGATCGAATGTGTTACCGAACACGCCCAGCCGGGGGATCTCTATCTCCTGTGCACCGATGGCTTGCCGGGCGCGCTGACGGAAGCGGAGATCGCGCGCGTGATGGCGGGCGCACCGGAACATGCGGCGGATGCGCTGGTGTGCGCTGCGCTCGAGCGGCAGGCGCGCGACAACGTCACCGTCGCCGTCATCGCCATTCCCGCAGCCGTCACGGCCGGCTAGCGCGGAACCTTACGCGACCGGGCTTCTCCCTCACCCGTGCTTTGACTGTCGCAAAGGATTCTCCACTGCATCCCTCTCCCACGAGGGCAGAGGCGAAATGCAGCGCTGCACAGGCGATGGCAATCCCATGCGGGATGGGGTGTCAGAACGGCACCCAGCCGCGGGGGAACGGCGAAACGCCGAACAGGCGTGGGTGCGCAAACAGGACGGCAACGAAGAGGGCTGCCGCCAGCCAGAAGCGCCAGCCAAAGCTCTCGGCTGGGTGCAGTGCGGTGCGTCGGGAGATGACAGCCGCGAAAGGGATGTTCGAAGTCCGCTGCGCGAAGGACTGCCACGCCGCGCCGAGCTTGCGGCGGCGCTTCGCATCGATGGAGATCGTGCCTGCCAGCGCCAGCACGAAGAACGTGCCGAAGAAGATCACCGAAGCTTCATCGCCATTCGCGGCGAGATGGAAGCCCGACCAGATCGCAACGCCCCACAGGAAGGGATGGCGCGTAATCCGCAATACGCCCGTGACGGCGAGCGGATCCGGATTCGCCCCGCCCACTGCCGTCGGATTGCGCAGGAACAGCCCCTGCACGCCCAGCAGAAATGCCAAGGCGACCACCGGAATCCCGAGATGCCGCACGCCACGGCCCGGATTGTACAATTGCGAATCGCCGCCGTTTGCCTGCGCGGCGTTGTACGACACCGCGAGCCAGACGATGACGCCGAGCGAGGCGAGCGAAAACAGCCCGAGATAGGCGCGTTCGCCAATCGCCGCAACGATTGCGTCGCGAATTGTCGTGCCGGCGATCAGCAGATGAATTGCCAGAAACGCCAGCGCCGCAATGATGAGCATGGACATGCAGATCGCCCCCCTCTTTGCGCCCTGTCACACCCGGGCGCGCAGACAATGCGCCGGCCCGGTGATGCGCAGACCATCGTTCCGTCCGGCAAAGTAGAGCGCATTGAGCGCGGACGCATCAAGGTCGCGCGTTTTCGGAAATCCCAGCTTCGCCAGATCGTGCGCGAGAATTGCTGGCTCGAAGGAGCTGCGGAACGGTTCCCCTGCGCGGGCCACCCGCGCGGCAAGGGCCTGGGAATGAACGGGGCGAGCCGGGTCATCGCCGTGCGGCTCTGCATAGTCGAACACGACGTCGCTGCCGGCCGCCAGGCGCCGGGCGAGGAACCCGAGCGTCGCCATTACCGTCTCGCCGGCGAGATAGGGCGTGACGCCAAGCCATGCCACCATCGCCGGACTCCTGAAGTCGAAACCGGCCTGGCAGAGCCGCTCCTCAAGCGAGTGGCGCTCGAAATCGACCGGCACGAAAACGACATTCGGCGGCACGGCGAGGCCACCCTCGGCAAGCCGTGACCGCTTCCATGCCTGTGTCGCAGGATGATCGACTTCGAAGATCGCAACGCGCGGCAATGCGCCGCCGCGCCTGTAAGCATAAGTATCGAGGCCCGCGCCCAGCAGCAGATATTGTCGAACCCGTGTTTCGCCGAGCGTGGCTTCGGCGAAGCGGGCGCGCGCCGCGATGAAGGCGCGCAGGCCGGGCGTGGCAAGACCGTGCCAGCCCGGCCCCGTTTCATGCCCGCGCCCCGGCGCGCACGCCAGACGCAGCGCCTTTTCGGAAGCCGGGCCGATGATTGTCAGCGCCAGCGGGTCGTCGAACACCAGCGGTCGGTCGAGCAGCTGATGGGCAGCGCGGTGCATCGCTGCGCCTTGCGCCGTACGGCTGGGCTTGAGCCTGTCCACAGCTAACTCCCTGAAGCGGCTCGAATCGCCCTCGTCGCGTGGGACGGAATCGTTAATATTGCGGCGCTGCTTTTGTCGAGGGCCGCAATGAACCGATCCGAAAATCAGGCGATTGCCTTTCCCCGCCCGGCTACTGACGCGTCCTTGCCAGAGGCTGAACTGCCTGCCGGACGCGCGCATCCCAACGAACGGGCGCCGCTCGTTTTCGCCTGTGTGCTCGGCACCTTCTGGATCGGCGCGGTGGCCGCCTACGGCTGGGGCTATCTGGGCCCGGGCGGGCTCACGCGCCTCGACCTGCAGGAATTGGCGGCCGCGGCCTTCGCGCTGATCGTTCCACCGATGTTGATGATCGCCGCGGCCTGGACGTTTGCGTGCGGCCAGGCGCTTGTTGCGGCGTCACAGAACCTGACCGACGCCACCGGCCGACTGTTCTCGGTGGACGATACGGCGTCGCGCACGGCGGCGCGCGTGGGCCGTACCGTGCGCCGCGAGCTCGACGCACTCAACGCGGGACTGGACGGAGCCTTTGCACGGCTGCGCGCGCTCGAAGCGGTGCTCAGGAACCAGATCGCGGCGGTCGACGAGGCCGGCGCGCGCATTGACGTGCGCGCAGAAACCGCCGCGGCGACGCTGTCGCAGGCGCGCGAGCGGATCGACGACATCGCCGACCTCCTCGCCGACACTGCTTCGCGCGCCAGCGAAACGGTGGCCGGGCGGGCGGCGCAGCTCAGATCGGTCATCGAATCCGCGGAGGGGGCACTGAAGAACGCGGGGGCATCACTGGAAACCCAGTCCGCGAGCTTCCGCGCGGCGGCAGAGAGCGCGGCCGAAGCGCCGCACGCCGTGGCCGCGGAACTCGACAAGCAGGCCACCCGCATTGAATCCGTCGCCGATGCGGCGATGGCGCGTGCCGAATTCATCCTCGGGAGGCACGAGCGCCACCGCGCCGCCATGGGAGACCTGCTGCAACGATTGAAGGATGAGGGTCTCAGTTTCGAGGCGGTACTGTCGACGCGGCAGGCTTCGCTTGAAAAGGCGGTGGCGAATGTAGGCGGGCAGGCGCAGCAGTTCGGAGCGCTTGCCGAGGATACAGACCGCCGTCTCGAAATCATCATGGCCAATGCGGCGACCCGCACCGAGAAGCTGGCCTCGGGCTTCATGCGCGAGGTCGAGCGCCTGCACACGGCCAGTGAATCCTCGCAGGCGACGCTGACGAAGCTCGTCGAATCGCTCCACGACGCGGGCCTCGGCGCGCAGACGCTGATCGCCGAAACGGCCACGGAGACCAAGGACAGCGTGAAGGGTCTGGTCGGTGAAGCAATGATGGAAGCCGAACGGCTCCTGCGGATGGCGGGCCAGATCGGCGCCGAAACCAAAGACGTGAAACTGGCGCTGCGGAACGCGGCCGACGAAGTCGAACATCATCTCCTGGCGTTGCCGGGTGTTGCGCGGCAAGAGGCCCAGAGTGTTCGCGACATGTTGCGCGCGGAAAGCGAGGAAATCCTCGATCTTTCAGCGCGGATGCTCTCGGCCTTTCATGCGCGTGCCACGGTGCGCGGCAATGGACGGATGCCGTCTCCCGAAGCAGTCGTCGTGGCTGCGGCCGAGAACGGCAGCGATGGCCTGATCGGTCTGGCCCGGCGGCTGACCCAGAGGAGCAAGCGCAAGGATTCCCCGGAAGCAAAACCCTGGGAGATGCGGGCGCTGCTTGCGGCCGCGGAGACCGTCGAGCCCGAGAAGTCATTGCAGTCTGCCGCCGCGGCGGCGCTCGGAACCCTGCAAGCCGTCCTGGCGGATCTTGCGATCGACCTGCAAGCCGTTGCCACCGATGAGCCGCCCGGAGAAGAGGAATGGCGCCGCTATCTACAGGGAGACCGTTCCTTCTTCGCGCGGCGCGTGGCGGACTCGATCGAGGCCGGCAGCATCGATCGCATTTGCGCTGCCTATCGCGACGATCTCCCGTTCCGCGAAGCGGCCGACACTTACCTCGCCGAGTTCGAATCGTTGATTGCGCGGGCCCACGAAGGCGACGGAAACGGGCTGCTGACGACGGCTATCCTGGGCGCCGACACCGGAAAGATCTATCTCGCTGTCGCTTACGCGTTGGGACGGTTGTCATAGGCGGGCCAGACGCGCCGCGTAAAACCCGTCCATGCCGCCGCGTTCGTAGAAGTGAGAAGGCAAGCTGCGCAGATCGCCCTCTCGGTCGATCAGTTCGGCCAGGCCAAACAGCTCGCCAGGCGCGATGGGAACGCGCCGGAATTCCTTATGGCGCCGCAGGAAATGACCGATCTGCTCGCACCCCTCCTCAGGCTCGAGCGAGCAAACGGCGAAGATGAGTTGCCCTCCCTCTGCCACCATGGCGGCGGCACTATCGAGAAGTTCGGCGGCGCCGTCTGTCCGGGCCGCGACATCGCCTGCGTTCTTGATCCAGGGCAGCTCCGGATGCCGCCGGATGGTCCCAGTTGCGCTGCAGGGCGCGTCGAGCAGCACGCAGTCCGCGGGAACACCCGGCTGGAAATCGCGCAGGTCAGCGAGGACGAGGCTGGCTTCGAGCCGAAGCCGTTCGAGATTGGCCGCCAGACGCGCCAAACGGCTTTCGTCGCGCTCGACCGCGATCACTTCGGCTCCGCCGGCACAGAGCTGCGCCGTCTTGCCACCCGGTGCGGCGCATAGATCAATGACGCAGCGCCCCTGCAAATTGCCGAACAGGCGAACAGGCAACGATGCCGCGAAATCCTGTACCCAGAATGCACCTTCCGCAAAGCCGGGCAACGCCTCGATACCGACGCCGGGTTGAAGCCGAACGACCCCGCCGGGCAAGTGTATGGCCGTGCCATCCAACTGTGCGGAAGGAATGTGTTGCGCACGGGGATATACCAGGTCCAGCGGCGGCACGTGTGCGTGGATGCAGGCGACTGCACGCACACTTTCCTCACCGTAAGCCGCGCACCATCGTGTCCACAGCCAGTCGGGCGTGTTCAGACGCGGGCCATCCTGCGTGTTCAATGCCGATCGCCCTTCGCGCGCGACCCGGCGCAATGCGGCGTTGATCAGAGGCTTGAAATGCAGCGCTCTGGAATCGGCCGCCGCCAGCCGGTTGGCACCATCGACGGCGGCGTGGGCTGGCACATCGAGAAACAAAAGCTCGCAGGCGCCGGCGAGCAGAATTTCGGGCGTGGCCCCCGCGCGATGCGGCGGCGGCGTCCGCGGCACGAAACGGCGCACCAGATCGTCAAGCTGACCAAATCGGCGCATTGTTTCATGGGCGATCGCACGCGCAAAACCGCGGTCGCGCGCGGCGAGGGGATGCGACGCGAAAGCGTCGTCGAGCGCCGCATCGAGTGGGCGCTTTCGGCGCAGAGTTCTGGCTGAGGGCCTCGCACGCCGCAGTGCGCGCGCCCATGCCGGGTAGAATCTGGGTTGGCGGCGCACTCATGCGTAGGGACCGGCCTGGAGCGCTGCCCTCACAATGCCGATTTTCCACATGTTGATCATCGCCTTGCGTTTCCAGCCATCGTAATTCAGTTTCCGGCGCAATTGTGCGGCGGCGCGGGCCCAAGACGGTGCGCCTTCGCCTTGGCACGATGCCGCCGGCACGGACGAGACGCCAGGGATCGGGCTTGATCGAGGGGACCGGGCGCGCCATGTAAGAGTTGGTCATGGAATGTTTCCACGGGAGAGCAGGAACGCACCTATGTTCATTCAAACCGAATCCACCCCCAATCCCCAAACGCTGAAATTCCTGCCCGGGCGCGAGGTGATGGGCGAAGGCTCGGTGGCCGATTTTCCAACGCGTGAGGCGGCCCAGCATTCGCCGCTCGCGCGCGCGCTGTTCGACATTCCTGAGGTCGCCCGCGTTTTCTTCGGCAGCGATTTCGTCTCGGTGACCAAATCGGGCGAGGACTGGCGCCACCTGAAGCCGGCGATCCTGGGCGCTATCATGGATCATTTTACGCGCGGACTGCCGCTCATCGAGGGCGTGCACGAAGAGGCCGATGACAGCGCCGCCTATGGCGATGGCGATCCCGAAATCGTGGCCCAGATCAGAGAGCTGCTCGACACGCGCGTACGTCCCGCTGTCGCCACCGACGGAGGCGATATCATCTTCAAGGGCTTTAACGGAGGCTCGGGCATCGTATTTCTGCATTTGCGGGGCTCCTGCGCAGGGTGCCCGTCTTCCACGATGACGCTCAAGAACGGCATCGAGAACATGCTGCGGCACTACATTCCCGAAGTGACCGCGGTCGAAGCCGTCTGATCTGCAGGTCGCGGCGCTCCATGCCAATTTCCGACGACGCGCTGGATACGATTTTTCGCAACGCGCGCACCCACAATCTCTGGCAGGACAAGCCGGTCAGCGCCGCAATGCTGATGGCTATCTACGACCTGATGCGGTGGGGTCCAACCAGCGCGAATTGCTCACCGGCCCGGGTCACCTTTGTCGTATCGAGAGCCGCGAAAGAACGATTGCGGCCGCATCTTTCGCCGGGAAATGTCGACAAGACCATGGCTGCGCCGGCGACCGCGATCCTCGCCTATGATCTCGATTTCGCCGAACGCTTCCCCTTCCTCTTTCCCCACGAACCAGAGGCCAAAAACTGGTTCAGGGACCCCGTGCTTGCCGAACGCGTCGCATTCCGCAACGCGTCGCTCCAGGGCGGCTATTTCATCGTGGCCGCACGCGCGCTCGGGCTCGATTGCGGACCGATGTCGGGATTCGACAATGACGGCGTCGATCGCGAATTCTTCCCCGATGGGCGGGTGAAATCGAACTTCCTTTGCAATATCGGCTACGGCGACCCTGCGGGCGTGCGTCCGCGCAATCCGCGACTCTCTTTCGACGAAGCGTGTCGCATTTTGTGAGTCGCCGCGGCCCAAAGGAGGGCGTGTGAAAATACTCGCCGTCGATACGGCGCTCGGCGCGTGTTCCGTCGCCGTCCTCGACGGCCGATCCATCCTTGCGAACCGGTTCGAGCTGATGGAGCGCGGACATGCCGAACGCCTGGCGCCGATGGTGCGCGAGACAATGCAAGAGGCCGTGCTCGCATTCGATGGCCTCGACCGTTTGGCCGTCACCATCGGGCCTGGCACCTTCACCGGTCAGCGCGTCGGCTACGCTTTCATGCGCGGCTTGCGGCTGGCGCTTCAACGTCCGCTGGTCGGCATCACGACTCTCGCGGCCATGGCCAGGGCCGCCATGGCGCAGACAGGCGCGTTGGGCGCCGCAGTCCTCCATGACGCCAGGCGCGGTGAAGTCTATGTGACTGCGGTGGCGCACGGTTCGACAATCGTACCGGTGAAGCTTGCACTGTTCGAGGACGCGGTGCGCGAGGTCGTGGAGCGGACCCAATCGTTCGACATGCCTTTCGCATTTGCGGGCACCGCGAGCGCAGCTGCCGCGCAGATCTGTCGAACGCTGGGCCGTACAGCACTGGAGACCGGGATAAACACACCCGACGCGCTCTGGGTCGCCCGGCTTGCGCTTGCCGAAGCACCACCGCAAACCATCCCGCGCCCGCTCTATCTGCGCCCACCCGATGCGCGCCTGCCGGCCGCCGTCGCGTGACGACTGACATCCGCACGGGCGGAGTTGCCGATGTGGCTGCGATCGCCGATCTTCACGCGCAATGTTTCACGCAATTGTGGGATATCGACTTTCTCGGTCGCCTGCTCGCCCAGCCCGGCGCATTCAGTGTGCTGGCGACCAGTTGTGGAACCCCCGTCGGTTTCGTCGTTGCGCGCGCGGTCGCCGGCGAGGCCGAAATTCTTTCTCTTGGCGTGAGACCGGTTTCAAGGCGCAGGGGAACAGGCGAAAGACTTGTGCGCGCCGCCGCGGATCAAGCTTCGGCGGCGGGTGCACTCGAAATATTTCTCGAAGTCTCGATCGAAAACGAAGCTGCCAGCGCACTTTACGCGCGGCTGGGATTTCGGCAAACCGGTTGCAGGCTGGCTTATTATCGGGACCCGACGGGATCGGGCGGCGATGCACTGATCCTCCAACGTGCGCTGCCCCTTGGCGAGCCGCCTGTGGGCAACGCATCCAGAATCGACTAGGATCGCCACATGTCGGGGAAGACGGATCCGCTCAGCCGGATCGAAAGGCTTTGCGCCGAAAAGGGCTTGCGCATGACCGATCAGCGCCGCGTGATAGCGCGCGTGCTGTCGGATGCCGAGGATCATCCCGACGCGGAAGAGCTTTACCGCCGGGCCTCGGCCAACGATCCTCACATTTCCATCGCTACCGTGTACCGGACGGTGAAGCTGTTCGAGGACGCCGGCATTCTCGAGCGTCACGATTTTCGCGATGGCCGTTCGCGCTACGAGGAAGTGCCCGACGCCCATCACGATCATCTCATCGACATTCAGTCGGGACGGGTCATCGAATTCCGCAACGAGGACATCGAGCGCCTGCAGCGGCGGGTCGCCGAAGAACTCGGCTTCGAGCTGGTCGACCACAGATTGGAACTCTACGGCGTGCCCAAGGCCGGCAAGAAGCGCGGACATTGACGTGCAGTCTCTGCGTGCCGCGGTCATTCTGTTCGCTTTCCTGCTCATCACCCTGATCCTCATCCCGTGGCAGGAGACAGCGGTCCGCTTTCATCTAAAACGGCGCAAGACGTTTCCGCATCGCTACCATCGCTTTCTGTGCCGCCTGTTCGGTATCCGCGTCACCGTCGTCGGACGGCCCATCCAATCGCGCGGTGTCCTGATGGTCGCCAATCACACCTCCTATTTCGACATCATCCTGCTGTCCGCCGCGGCGCGGGTCTCCTTCGTGGCGAAGCACGAGGTCGCGAACTGGCCTCTGTTCGGAACGCTCGCAAGACTTCAGGAAACCGTGTTCATCGAACGGGCCAAACGCTCCCAGACCGTCGAAGCGCGCGATCTCATTCGCAAGCGTCTCGCCGAGGGCGACGCGCTGATCCTGTTTCCGGAGGGGACCTCGAACGACGGCAACAAGGTCTTGCAGTTCAAGAGCGCGCTGATGGGTGCGGCAGATTCGGAAATAGGGACAGACGCGCAAGGCCGCGTGCAGCATGTTCCGGTGCAACCGGTGTCGGTGTCCTATGTCGGTCTTTACGGGCTGCCCATGGGCCGTGAAATGCGTCCGCTGTTCGCCTGGTATGGCGATATGGATCTCGGTTCCCCATCTCTGGGAGGCAGTGAAGACAGGACCATTCGAGGCCGTCGTGGAATTTCATGCGCCGCTCAGCGTCGATAGCGAGGGAGGCCGCAAGAAGCTGGCCAGCGCCGCCGAAGCCGTGGTGCGCCGCGGGCAGGCGCTGGCGCTCGCGGGATTGCCGCCGGGCGTCCGCGCAAACTCGACTCCAAGCGAAGCGGGAGGCCGCAACGTGGTGCCCAATTCTTGTCAAGTGCAGAGCGTTCCCGCATAACCCGCGCCACAATGAAAAAGCTCTTCGTCAAAACATTCGGCTGCCAGATGAACGTCTACGATTCCGGCCGGATGGCGGAGCTGCTGGCGGGAATCGGATATGGACCGGCCGACGCCCCCGAGGATGCCGACATGGTCATTCTCAACACCTGCAATATCCGGGAAAAAGCGGCGGAGAAAATGTACTCCGAGCTTGGCCGTTTGAAACACCTGAAGGACAGGAAGGCTCGAGACGGCGCATCCATGCTGATCGCGGTCGCGGGTTGCGTGGCGCAGGCCGAAGGAAAGGAAATCATCGCGCGCCAGAGCGCCGTAGACATGGTGGTGGGTCCGCAATCCTATCATCGTCTCCCCGAGATGATTGCGCGGGTTTCGCGCGGCGCCGGTCACGCGCTGGAAACGGAATTTCCCGCCCAGGAGAAGTTCGATTCGCTGCCGGAGCAGCGCGCCGATTGCGGGCCTGCCGCGTTTGTGACCGTGCAGGAGGGTTGCGACAAGTTCTGCACCTTCTGCGTCGTGCCCTACACCCGCGGCCCGGAATTCTCCCGACCGCCGGAACGCATCGCAGACGAGGCGCGCCGGCTCGCCGCAAGAGGGGTGAAGGAGATCACGCTGCTTGGGCAGAACGTGAATGCCTATCGCGCGATTGCATCCGACGGGCAGAGTTATGGGCTCGCCCAGCTCATCCGTCTGCTCGCGGGAATCGATGGCATCGAGCGCCTGCGCTACACGACGAGCCATCCCCGCGACATGAGCGAAGAGCTGATCGCGGCGCATGGCGACATTGCGAGCTTGATGCCTCATCTGCATCTGCCGGTTCAGTCCGGCTCCGACCGCATTCTTGCGGCAATGAACCGTCAGCATACGGCGGAACGCTATCTCGATCTGGTGGCGCGCATCCGGCGAGCACGTCGCGACATTGCCCTCTCTTCTGATTTCATTGTGGGTTTTCCCGGCGAGACAGATGCGGATTTCGAAGCGACACTCGGGCTTGTGAGGGCAGTCGGCTACGCGCAGGCCTTCTCGTTCAAGTACAGCGCGCGTCCCGGAACGCCCGCGGCCGCGGCCGCCAGACAGATTCCCGAGAGCGTCAAATCGGATCGCCTGCAGGTTCTCCAGGCGTTGCTGGCCACACAGCAGGCAGCCTTCAACACGCGCTCGCGGGGGCGCGTGATGTCAGTTCTGTTCGAAAAACCGGGTCTCAGGCCCGGTCAGGCCGTCGGGCGCAGTCCCTGGTTGCAGCCCGTCCATGTCGCGAATGCGCGCGCTCTCATTGGCCAAATCCGCGACGTGCGTATTGCCGAAGTAATGCCAAACAGCCTCAGGGGCGAACTCGTGACCCGGACCGCGCGAGCGATGGCGGAGGCGCATTGAACAGCCGCGCCACACGCCGCGCCTCGTCGGCACGAGAGCAGGTGACGCTCGAATTCCCCGACAATCAGAGGCTTGCCGCGCTCGGCGGCGCCCACCAGAAACATCTCGTCCGGGTCGAGCAGAAGCTGGGCGTGCGCGTGGCAATGCGCGGCAATCTGGTGGCGGTCGAGGGGGCGCCGGATTCCCGGGAGCGCGCCGCCGCGGTGCTGCGGGCGCTCTACGCGCGGCTCGAAGGCGGCGAAGCTCTGGCGCTCGCCGATGTCGACGCGGAAATCCGTTTTGCTCTGCACGAGCCGGAACAGGCCGACGCCGCGCAATTCGGCGTGCCATCGATCAAGACGGCGACCTCGCGCGTCGCGCGCTCGCGTTCGCCCGCCCAAAGCGCCTATCTGGATCTCATGCGTACCCACCCGCTGGTGTTTGGCGTCGGTCCTGCGGGTACCGGCAAGACCTACCTCGCAGCGGCTTTCGGCGCGCATCTTCTCTACGAACGACGCGTCGAGCGGCTTATCCTGTCGCGCCCCGCCCTCGAAGCGGGGGAGCGGCTCGGCTTCCTTCCTGGCGACCTCAAGGAGAAGATCGACCCTTATCTGCGCCCGCTTTACGACGCGCTGTTCGACGTGATGGGCGAGCAATGCGTGCGGTTGATGGAATCGGGCGTGATCGAAGTCGCGCCGCTCGCCTTCATGCGCGGACGCACTCTCGCGCGCGCCTTTGTGATCCTCGACGAAGCGCAGAACTGCACGTCGGTGCAGATGAAGATGTTCCTTACGCGTCTCGGCGAAGAGGCGCGCATGGTCGTCACCGGCGATCCTTCGCAGAGCGACCTGCCGGCCGGAAGGCCGGAGGGTCTGAACGAGGCGCTGGCGACCTTGGCGCAGGTCGAAGGCGTTGCGGTGGCGCACTTCAGCGACAAAGACGTCGTGCGCCATCCACTCGTCACGCGAATTGTTCGCGCCTACGCGCAAACCGAGACCAACCGCCGCGGCCGCGCTTCAAACGGATGACGCACGGGCGCACCACCGTCGCGCTCATCGTACACGAGCCGGCGTGGAGAACATCTGGAGTCAATATCGGGCGCGTGCGCGCGGCGGCACGGCTTGCGATTTCCTTGCGGCCCGACCGCGACAGCACGCGCGAGCTGACCGTTCTGCTCGCCAATGACGAGCAATTGCGCGCCCTGAACGCGCGCTTTCTCGGCAAGAACGCGCCTACCAACGTGCTTGCGTTTCCCGCCGCTCAAAACCGGTCTGGGTATCTTGGCGACGTGGCCATTGCGTATACGACAGCACGGCGCGAGGCCTCAATAGCTGGTATTAGTCTCGAGGCTCATACCCTGCATCTCGCGGCACATGGTGTTCTGCATCTTCTGGGTTATGATCACGTCATGGCACGCGAGGCCCGCATCATGCAGCGCCTGGAGATCGCCGTTCTGCGCACGCTCGGAGTTCCCAGTCCGTATGCGCGCGCCTCGGCAGCGGACTGAGCAAGAATTCCAATTCCATGTCGGATCCAGATCGCAAGGACCCGCCTGCGGCCGGCAACGGCAAGACCGCTTCGCTATTGCATCGGCTTGGACATCTGATCCGCCGCGGTCACGGCATGGACGCCATCCGCGAGAGTCTCGAAGAAGTCATCGAGGAGAGCGACAGGCAGAACGGGGAGCTTTCGCCCCAAGAGCGGAGAATGCTGACCAATCTGCTGAAGTTCGGCGAGTTGCGGGTCGGCGACGTCATGGTGCCTCGCGCCGATATCGTTGCAGTCGAGGAACAGACGTCGCTCAAGGAACTGATCGAAGGCCTGCGCGCGGAGCAGCATTCCCGGCTGCCGATCTATCGCGAGACGCTCGACGATCCCATCGGTCTCGTTCACATCAAGGACGTGCTCTCGCTGGTCGAAATCGGCGATGACGGAAGCATGCACTGGCCCGACGTTTCGATTGCGAAGATCAGGCGCAATCTGTTGTTTGTTCCCGCCTCCATGCCTGCGCTCGATCTGCTTCTCAAAATGCAGACGACCCACATGCATCTGGCTCTCGTGATCGACGAATACGGCGGCACAGACGGCCTCGTTTCCATCGAAGATCTCGTGGAGGAGATCGTCGGCGATATCGACGACGAGCATGACGTGGCCGAAGGTCCGCGGCTGAAGACATTACCGGAAGGCGGCTGGGAAGCCGACGCGCGGCTTGATCTCGATGATTTTCGGGAACAAACCGGCCTCGACCTGGAGCCGGAGGGCGGGGACGAGCAAGTCGATACGCTGGGCGGACTCGTCGTCTCGCTGCTTGGCCGCCTTCCCGAGCGCGGCGAGATCATTCCTCATCCCTCGGGCCTCGAATTTGAAGTTCTGGAAGCCGATCCCCGCCGGGTAAAGCGCTTGCGCGTACGAAGGCCCCAGCTTGGTCCAGGCGTGGCGGCAGCCGACCGTACCTAGGCAACGAGCGATCTTCCTTCGCCCGGTTTGAAAACGTATACGTCGCCGATCGACCTCGGGCGGCATGACCTCCACACTTTTCGCGCCATCGTCAGCTGATGGAATGTGTACTGCGCTCGCCAGGTGCGGTGGCTGGGTTCGTTCCTTGCGCGGCTGGCCACGGGTCCTGCTCGCCTTCGGGGCGGGTTTGGTTTCCGCCCTCGCATTCGCCCCGTTTGGAATCTTTCCCGCACTTCTGTTCGCCAGCGCCGTTCTTGTTCTGCTCGTCGACGGCGCAGCGACGGCTGCGCGCCCACTGCGCACCTCGGCATTCCTGGGCTGGGTATTCGGGTTCGGCCAATTCCTGGCGGGACTCTACTGGGTGGGATATGCCTTCACCGTCGATTCCCCGGCGCATGCCTGGCAGATACCGTTCGTGGCAATTCTGCTTCCGGGGGGGCTTGCGCTTTTCCCGGCGCTCGCTTGCGCCGTCGCTGCGCTGGTTTGGCGGCCGGGCACCGGGCGCATTTTCCTTTTCGCGTCGGCTTACGCCGCCTGCGAATGGCTGCGTGGCCACCTGCTGACCGGATTTCCGTGGAATCTCGCGGCGTATTCCTGGGGTGCCGTGCCCGCGATCATGCAGAGCGCCGCCGCCATCGGCGCTTATGGCCTGACGCTGTTGACGCTGCTGTTTGGTGCGTCATTCGCTGGGTTCGCTGGCGGTCCGCGTACCGCCTGGCGCCTGCCAGTGGCGCTCGTGATGCTGTTCGCGCTGCTGTGGACGGGCGGCGAGTTGCGGCTCGCACTCGCTCCGCGCGTAGATGTGCCACGGGTACGACTGCGACTCGTCCAGCCAAATATTCCGCAGGCGGAGAAATTCCTGCCGCAGCTGCGCCTGCGAAACTGGCGGCGACTGATCGATCTCAGCCACGCCCCGGCGCGCCAGCCCCCCACCATTGTCGTCTGGCCTGAAGCGGCGCCACCCTTCCTGCTGACGCGCGAGCCCGCGGCGCTCGCGGAAGTCGCCGCGCTCACCCCGGACAGCCGCCTGCTCATGTCGGGCACGGTTCGCGTGGCGGCGACCGCTGATTCCGGCTTTCATTACTTCAACAGCTTCGACATTTTCTCCCATGACGCGCGCTTGATCTGGGTGTTTGATAAATTTCATCTGGTGCCATTCGGCGAATATCTGCCGCTGCCGGGCCTTTTGCATGCGCTGGGCATCACCAAACTCGTCAATATGCCCGACGGGTTCGATCACGGACCGGGACCGCGAACATTCGATGTTCCCGGAGCACCGCCGGTCGATCCTCTGATCTGCTACGAAATCGCTTTTCCCGGCGCGGTGGTCGGACGCGTCCGACCGGGCTGGATCGTCAATGTGACAGACGATTCGTGGTTCGGACCTTCCACGGGGCCCTATCAGCATCTTTTGATGGCGCGCATGCGCGCCATTGAAGAAGGTCTCCCGGTGGTACGCGATGCAAACACCGGGATCTCGGCGGTCATCGACCCATTGGGACGCGTTGATAGAAGTCTGGGCCTGGGGAAAACGGGATTTTTGGATTCCGCGTTGCCGCGCGCGCTGCCGAGCACGCCCTATGCGCGTTTAGGGAACATCGGCTTTGCTCTGCTCCTGGCGGTCTGTCTTTTGTTAGGGTTTGGACTCCGGAGAAGCGCGTCCGGGCGTGCAGCGATCTTGGCCGAAGAAATGCCTTTGCAGGCCAAAAATTCCGGCTAGGTTCCGGACCAGAAATGGAAATTCGTGTTAGCCACGGTGCCCAAAAAACAAGCCAATCCGATCGACGCCCAAGTCGGCAACCGGGTACGTCTGCGGCGCATGCTGGTCGGCATGAGTCAGGAGAAACTGGGTGAAATGCTTGGCCTGACTTTCCAGCAGGTGCAGAAATACGAAAAGGGCGTGAATCGCATTGGCGCCGGCCGTCTCTACCAGGTGGCGCACATTCTTGGCGTTCCGATCGGCTATTTCTACGAAGACGTCGTCGATCAGAAGCCGGCGGATGCGCCGCCCGCAAACAATCACGCTACGCCTCCGGTTGTGGAGTTCCTGTCGAGCGGCGAAGGCCTGCAACTCGCACTCGCGTTCATGCGAATCAAGGAATCGAAGGTCCGCAAGCGCGTGATCGATCTGGTCAAGAGTATCGCCGACGGGGAAGGGGAACCTGCGCCCTGACGGCATTGCCGCTCAATTCGCGCCGCGTTCGAGAAGACGGCGCGCGATCACCTGGGCCTGAATTTCTGCCGCGCCCTCAAAAATATTGAGAATCCGTGCGTCACAAAGCACGCGGCTGATCTGAAACTCGAGCGCGAAGCCGTTGCCGCCGTGGATCTGCAGTGCGTTGTCGGCAGCGGCCCAGGCGATCCGCGCGCCCAGAAGTTTGGCCATGCCGGCTTCGAGATCGCAACGGCGCCCTTCGTCCTTCTCGCGCGCGGCGTAGTAGGCCAGCTGCCGCGCCAATGCGATGTCGACCACCATCATCGCGAGCTTGTCGCGCACGCGCGGAAATCCAATAATCGCGCGTCCAAACTGTTCGCGGGTCAGCGCATAGCGCAGGCCCAGGTCGAGCGCGCATTGGGTAACGCCGATGGCGCGGGCAGCAGTCTGGATGCGTGCCGATTCGAAGGTCTGCATCAATTGCCTGAATCCGTGCCCCTCCTCACGGCCGAGAAGATTGGCGGCGGGGATGTCGAAGCCGTCGAAGCCGATCTCGTATTCCTTCATGCCGCGATACCCGAGGACGCGGATCTCGCTCCCGGACATGCCGCGGTCAGGGAATGGATCGGCGTCGCCGCCGCGCGCCTTCTCGGCCATGAACATCGAAAGGCCGCGGTGGTCGCGCGTTGCGGGATCGGTGCGGACGAGCAACGCCATCAGATCGGCGCGCGCGGCATGCGTGATCCAGGTCTTGCTGCCGTAGACACGGTAAACTTCGCCCTCCCGCACAGCCCGCGTCTTCAGGGCGCCGAGATCCGATCCGCTGTCCGGTTCCGTGAAGACAGCCGTCGGTAGTTTGGTGCCGGTCGCGATCAATGGCAGCCAGTGCGCGCGCTGGTCTCTGGTGCCACCGCTCAGGACCAGTTCTGCCGCAATCTCGGAGCGCGTGCCGAGCGAGCCGACGCCGATATAGCCGCGGCTCAATTCCTCGGACACCACGCACATCGCTGTTTTCGAGAGGCCCGCACCGCCGAATTCTTCCGGTATGGTCAACCCGAAAACGCCGAGTGCGCCCATCTCGTCGATCACGTCGAGGGGAATCAGCTCATCGCGCAAGTGCCAGCCATGTGCGTGTGGGGCGATTTTTTCCTGCGCGAAGCGAAAGAACTGCGCGCGGATCATCGCCATGGTTTCGTCGAGTCCCGGATCGCCAAAACAGCCCGCGCCAGGATTCTCGGCCAGACAGTCGGCGATAGCCGCTCGGGTCTCGCGGGCAGTCCCGAGCGCGATCAGCTCGCGCACCGTTTGTGTGAGGAAACCCGCGATATCGTCCGCTTCAAGACCCATGTCCGCGGGACGTGCGATCTCGCTCTGGCTCATGGGAATGCCGCCCGCGAGCTGCGCAAGGTACTCGCCGAAGGCCGCGGCGAGAATCAGCCGCTCGATATCTCCAAGCCGGCTGGCGCGCTCCAGCCGCCTCGCCCACCGCGCCATCTGGCGCAGCGCTTCGACGGTGGTCGCGAACCAGGCCAGCGCATGCGCCGCCCGCTGCTCGCGATCGAGCAGTTTGGCGGCTTGAATTCCATCCGTTTCGACGCGGCCGCGCACCTGTTCCTTCGCGTCCACCAGGAGCCCTTCGGCGGCGAGCACTGCCTCGTCGCAATGGTCGAGAAGGTGAGGAGCCAGGATTTGCATAGAATCGTTTCGTCACCTTGTGGTCCCGACTGCGACCCGGCTGGCGTACTTGCGCGCCTGGTGTGGGCAGGGCGCGTCAAGCCTGCGCGTTACTGATCAACCCAGCGATGCCTCGACCACATCCTCGAAGGTGCGCAAACCCGGCCGCCTTGCGTTGACCAGCACGGCCATGTTGCCCGGGAGATGCTCGTTCTTCCACATCTTGGTATGCGCGCGCGGGATGTCCGCCCAGGGGAAGACTTCCGACATACAGGGATCGAGCCGGCGCTCGATCATCAGCCTGTTGGCCTGGCTCGCCTGTTTGAGATTGGCGAAGTGCGAGCCCTGAATGCGTTTCTGGCGCATCCACACATAACGCGCGTCGAACGTGATGTTGTAGCCGCTCGTGCCTGCGCAGAACACCACCATGCCTCCCCGTTTGACGACGAGACACGACACCGGGAAAGTCTGCTCGCCGGGATGCTCGAACACCATGTCGACATCGCAGCCCTTGCCGGTGATCTCCCATATAGCCTTGCCGAACCTGCGCGCCTCCTTCACCCATGAATCGTATTCACCGGAACCCACTTTCGGCATCACCCCCCAGCAGTGGAATTGACTGCGGTTGATGACGCCCTTCGCGCCGAGCGCAAGCACGAAATCGCGCTTGGCCTCGTCTGAAATCACCCCGATTCCATTGGCGCCCGATACCGCACAGAGCTGCACCGCGAAGGAGCCGAGTCCGCCGCTCGCACCCCAGATGAGAACGTTGTGGCCAGGTCTGAGCACATGCGGGCGATGGCCGAAAAACATCCGGTAGGTGGTCGCGAGCGTGAGCGTGTAGCACGCCGACTCTTCCCACGTGAGATGCTTCGGCCGCTCCATCAGCTGGCGATCCTGCACGCGCGCGAACTGTCCGAACGAGCCGTCGGGCGTCTCGTAGCCCCAGATGCGCTGCGACGGCGAGAACATCGGGTCGCCGCCGTTGCATTCTTCGTCGTCTCCGTCGTCCTGGTTGCAGTGCACGACCACCTCATCGCCGACTTTCCAGCGCTTCACTTTGGATCCCACGGCCCACACGATGCCTGCCGCATCGGATCCGGCTATGTGATACGCGCAGCCATGCACGTCCATCGGGGAGACCGGCGTCCCCAAACCTGCCCAGACGCCATTGTAATTCACGCCGGCGGCCATCACGAGGATAAGCACGTCGTGCGAATCCAGAGGCCAGGTCGGAACGATCTCAATCCTCATCGAGTCTTCGGGCGGCCCGTGACGCTCCCTGCGGATCGCCCAGGCATACATTTGCTTGGGAACATGACCGAGGGGCGGAATCTCGCCGATTGCGTAAAGGTCCTTGCAAGCCCCCAATACGCGCTTTGGCTCTGCCGACACGTAGTCCCCCGCTTCCAATCGCGCGACCGGTAGCGTTCTGCCGCCGCGACACGCGTATGCTGCATCGCAGCATCGGAAAGGTGCGCCCATCCTGTCAAGTTCGCTGACGCGTTGGAAGATCGCGCACTGTGCGCGAAATGAGGGAATGGTGAATCAAACGAATTTGCCGCGCGGTGCGGGGAGCCGGTTGGTGAGGCCAGCGCGCGCAATTAGGATGATTGCAGGATGAGCAGCACGCGCGACCCGCCATGGATCTTCCGCACCTATGCGGGACATTCGAGCGCGGCGGCGTCGAATGCGCTTTACCGGAGCAATCTCGCGAAGGGCCAGACTGGGTTGTCGGTCGCTTTCGACCTTCCCACCCAGACGGGTTATGACAGCGATCACCCGCTGGCGAGGGGCGAGGTTGGAAAAGTCGGTGTCCCCATCGGACATCTGGGCGACATGCGTGCGTTGTTCCAGGCCCTGCCCCTCGGCCAAATGAACACATCGATGACGATCAACGCGCCAGCGGCGTGGCTGCTGGCGCTCTATGTCGCGCTGGCGGACGAACAGGGCGTGCCACGCGCAGCACTTGCGGGCACCACGCAGAACGACATCATCAAGGAGTACCTGGCGCGCGGCACCTATATCTTTCCGCCCCGTCCCGCTCTTCGACTGACATGCGACGCCATCGCCTTCACGACTGCGGAGATGCCGAAATGGAATCCCGTCAATCTCTGCTCCTATCATCTGCAGGAAGCCGGCGCGAATGTGGTGGAAGAGGCGGCGTTCGCGCTCGCCGCGGCTATTGAAGTTCTCGATAGCTGCCGCGTGCGCCGCGCCATTCCCCTGCCGGAATTCCCGAAGGCGGTGGGCCGGATCAGCTTTTTCGTCAATTCGGGCGTTCATTTCATTGCGGAGATTTGCAAGCTGCGCGCCATGGCACGCGTCTGGGACGAGATCACCGCGCAACGTTATGGCGTTAAAGATGCGAAACTCAGACTGTTCCGCTACGGCGTGCAGGTGAATTCGCTCGGCCTCACCGAGCAGCAGCCCGAGAACAACGTCTACCGCATCCTGTTCGGCATGCTGGGCGTCACGCTGTCGAAGAATGCGCGCGCCCGCGCGGTGCAGCTGCCGGCCTGGAATGAAGCGCTCGGTCTGCCGCGTCCCTGGGACCAGCAATGGTCCCTGCGCCTGCAGCAGATCGCGGCTTTCGAAACCGATCTGCTGGAATATGGCGACATCCTCGACGGCTCGCATGTCATCGAGGAGCGGACGGCGCTTCTCGTCGGACAAATCAAAGCGGAGATTGCCCGGATCGCGGACTTGGGCGGAGCGGGCGCACAAGCCGGGCTCGAATACATGAAAGAGCGTCTCGTGCGCTCCAACGCCGAGAGGATCGAGGCTATCGAGACGGGTGCGGAGATCCGCATCGGCGTGAATGCCTACAGGGAAACGGAGATTTCCCCTCTCACGGCGGGCACCGGGCATTTCGTGGTGGTGGATGAAGCAGCTGAGTGCGAACAAATCGCCCGTCTTGTTGCCTGGCGCGCTGCACGCGATTCGGCTGCCGTCGCGACTGCCCTGGCGCGGCTCGAGCGCGCGGCGCGAGACGACGCGAACATCATGCTTCCGTCGATCGAATGCGCGCGCGCCGGCACCACCACTGGCGAGTGGGCGCAGACGCTGCGGAGGGTGTTCGGCGAATATCGGGCACCCACCGGTGTGGCGGCGGAAGCGGTGGCGCGCAATGACGAGCGTATGGTGGCGTTGCGCGAATGCGTGGAAGGTGCATCACAGCGATTGGGCCGCAAGTTGACGCTTCTCGTCGCCAAACCTGGCCTCGACGGCCACTCGAACGGCGCCGAACAGATCGCGATTCGTGCCCGCGACGCGGGCATGGAGGTCATCTATGATGGCATCCGCTTCACCCCCGACGAGATCGTTGCCCTGGCCCATGCGCGCGCGCCGCATGTGATGGGTCTTTCCATTCTCTCCGGCTCGCATGTTTCCCTCGTCTGCGAGATCGTGTCGAAGCTCGACGCGGCGGGACTCTCCCATATCAAGGTGGTGGCTGGAGGCATCATTCCGTCCGAAGACGCGGTGCGTCTCGAACGCGCCGGCGTGGCCGCCGTTTTCAGTCCGAAAGATTTCAATCTCGACGCGATCATCCGCGACATCGTGCGCATCGCGGCGGGCAGCGATTGTTCCTAATTCAGGGAACTTACCCGGCTGTCACCGACATAATCGTCGACAAGCACCAGAACCGAATAGCCGTCGGTTAACTGAAGCCGTCCCGCTGCGTCGTGGAGGAAGAGCCCCTCGCTGCTGACGTCCGTGCTGCCGTCCAGATAAGCGAGCTTGGGCGTCAGGCCGCGGTATTGCGTATGGACGAGATCGAACAGCACGCGCGCATTGTCGAGCGACAGCCTTACACAGCCCGCGCTGGCACGCATCCCAAGCTCGTCTGCGGCCTGCTCGGGCGCGCCATGGATCGCCAGTCCGGTTTTGTGGCCGTCAGGTTTCCAGTCGAAGAACATTGCGTAGGGCATCGCTTCGTCCCATTGCCTGGAAACATAGCCTGCATAGAGACGCTTCGGATCCAGCTCGTAATACCCCACAGGGGTTGTGCTCGATTGCAAGTGCCCGTGTGCATCGCTCTCCACACGTTCGCGTCCGGTGGATACCGGCCAGTCGTAGAGCAAGGCGAGATCGCCGCCGTCGGTTTTTTCGAAGACATACATGCGTTGCGCCAACGGACCCTGCGCGGCCTTGTCGACATAGAGAAACAGATTGAAATTGGCGAGCATCTCCGGCGAAAGACTGTCGTGCAGCCGCTGGACGACGCTGTCGAGCTCGGCACTGCTCGGCGCGTACCCAGACGAAACGTACTGCGAGTTATCCGATGATGGCATCTCCGCCAAAGCAGTTCCCCACGCGAAGAAACCAACCAGACAGAAGAGCGCGCTCGCGCAGCGATAGCGAGGCGGCAAGTTGTAATGGGCTGATTTGCGCACGTTACCCCTGGACCAATGCGTTCGTCCACTAAGGCTAATGCGCGCGGCTATGGCTGGTTCCGCTTGCGATGCCGCGTTGGCTGTTTGTATTACGAGGTAATAACGAGCGGCACGCAATCTTGCTCAATTATATAACGCCCGCGTCTGCCAAGAGTTCCTGATGCGACTTCGATAAACTCGTGCGAGTCAGCTCTCGAACAATCCGGCACGAATTTCGGAAACCGAAACGCCTTGCCTGCGAAGATCGCGCAGGCTGGTCACGGTGTTGCGCTTGGAGAGCTTCCGGCCATCTCCGTCGACAATCAACCGGTGGTGCGCGTAGCGTGGCGTCGACAACCCAAGCAGCGTCTGCAGTATGCGCTGTACGTGCGTGGCGGGCAGAAGGTCACTGCCCCGCGTGACAAGCGTTACGCCCTGTTCGGCATCGTCGACCACGGTGGCCAGATGATAGGATGCGGGCAGTCCCTTGCGCGCAATCACCACGTCACCGAGCAGCCCGAGATCGACGCGCATCGTAGTATGATGCTGTGTACGGATTAAAGCCCATCTCGTCGAACCACAGCGGTGGAAGGAGCTTCGCGGATTTGTCACTGTCGAGACGAAGCGCGTAGGGAGCGCCCGATTTCACGAGGGTGGCACACCGGTCCGCCGACAGATCGCGGCATGTGCCGGGGTAGAGGGCTCCATCGGGACCATGGGGCGCTTCAATCGCGCGTGCGATCTCGGCTGCGATTTCGGCACGGGTACAAAAGCAGGGATAGAGGAGTCCCTGCGCCTCGAGACGATCTGACCGCTGCGCGATAGACACCCATGCGCGTGGATTGCCGCAACACCGGCTCGTGCCACGCAAGTCCCAGCCATGCCAGGTCCTCGAAAAGTGGCGTTGACGAAGTCTTCCCGCGCGCGTCCGCGATCGAGATCATCGATGCGCAGGAGGAAGCGGCCGCCGCGTGCAGCGGCATGCGCCGTCAGAGGCCGCGAAGGCGTGCCCCAGATGCAGATAGCCCGTTGGACTGGGCGCGAAGCGGGTGACAATCATGGGCTTCAATCCGAACGGAGGACGGTCTTGGCTTTCGGTCAACGCCTGCTCAACGGACCCCGTCTTGCCGCCGCGCGCGGCGCAGCTACCCATCTCGTCGTCCTTTGCCACGGCTATGGCGCCGACGGAAATGACCTGATCGGCTTGGCGCCGCATTGGCAGCAGCTTTCTGCCGACCGTGGCCTTTGTCGCACCCAACGCGCCGGAGCGTTGCCCTGGTCGCCGGTTATCCAATGGTTTCCGATATCGCGCGTCGATCCGCAGGAGGTGCGACGCGGCGTCGAAGCCGGCAGCACCCGCCTTCGAAACATTTCTCGATGCGGAACTCAAGCGGCTCGGCCTGCCGCCGAACGTCTCGATGCTTGCGGGATTCAGCCAGGGCACGATGTTGTCCCTGCATGTGGGACTTCGCCGTAAAGCGAAACCCGCGGCAATCGTGGGCTTTTCCGGAATGCTCGCGGCGCCGGATGCGTTGCCGGCGCTCGACGCCGATCATTCCTCCGATTCTTCTGGTGCATGGCGATGCGGACACGATGATTCCTGCGGACGCATTGTTCGCGGCGGCGGCCGCGCTGGGACGTGCCGGGGCCGCCGTCCAGTGGCATCTTTCCCGGGGCGTCGGGCACTCCATCGATCCCGAGGCACTGCTTCTTGCCGCAACCTTTCTCGTCCATGGCCTTGCGCGGATCATTGCGGCGCACGACCAAAGAGGTGAGCTGCCCGATTGGTTGATACTGTCGCAGATCGGTCACAACGAATCGGCTAAGGTGCCGGGTGGCGGTCTTATTGGCATCGTGCGCGCTTTGCCGTAATGTCCGGCCGCGAAAAAGGAGGTCGGTCTTCACAGGAGCGTTCTCGTGTTAGGCGCCGTGCGAGTTCCCGACAATTGCCCGGCGCTGGTGCTCAATGCGGATTACCGTCCGCTGAGCTATTTTCCGCTTTCGCTGTGGTCCTGGCAGGACGCGATCAAGGCCGTGTTCCTCGAGCGGGTGAACATTCTCGCGGAATATGAGCGCGTGGTGCGTTCGCCCAGCTTCGAGATGAAGCTGCCGTCGGTGGTCTCACTCAAGACGCTATGTGAGGCCCGCGCGCCATCCGGCCTTCACGCGGTTCAACGTGTTTCTGCGCGACCGTTTCGAGTGCCAGTATTGCGGCGCCGAGGAGGATCTCACCTTCGATCACGTGATCCCGCGCTCGCGCGGCGGCCGCACGACCTGGGACAATGTCGTCACCGCCTGTGCGCCGTGCAATCTGCTGAAGGGCGGAAGGCTCGCCCACCACGCCGGCATGCATCCGCGCCATCCTCCGCATAAGCCGACCGTGAACGAGCTGCGCAACAATGGCCGGCTGTTTCCGCCGAACTATCTGCACGAATCCTGGGCGGACTATCTCTATTGGGACAGCGAGCTGGAGCCCTGACACACGGTCAGATCTTCTCGGATAGAACGATCGCCAGACGACAGCCGGCCTTGATGGTCTCGCTGAGCAGGCGATATGCAGGCGCTTCGGCGGCGCCGTGCGCCAACGCCTCCTGGCGATGGGCGATCTCGTCCGCGCGAAATTGCGTGACCGCGGATTTGAGTTCCGGATCGGCATCGAGACGCGCGATTTGTCGCGCGTAGTGCGCCTCGATGACCTCTTCGACTGCGGCCGTGCACGCCATAGCCGCGCGGGGTCCCAGAAGAGCGGTCGCAGCTCCGAGCGAAAAGCCCATGACCTGCCACACCGGCGCCAGCGCGGTCGGCCGCACCTCCCGGTCGTTGAGAAGCTGCTCAAATCGCTCCAGATGGCGCCCTTCCTGCGCGGCCATACGACGAATGGTTCCTACAGCCCGTTGGTTGTGGGGGCGCGTTGTCAGGACCGCGAGTTGCCCTTCGTTCAATTCTCAGGGCGCCGTATTCTCCCGCGTGGTCGACCCGGAGCATCTCGGCCGTCTCTTGCAAGGCAGGACGGCCGGGGGCCGGAGGTCGGCGATCACGCCTTTCAGTCACGTCGTTTACCTCCGGCGGACAGCAAGAATGCAGCAGCGCCGGCCATAGCGAACGAAATCAGGGCATTATATCCAGCCAGCGACAGACCAAAGAGCCGCCAGGCGGCCATGTCGCAGGAGACGACCGGGGCGTTCAGATCAAGCGGCCCGCCAGTATAGTGGTAGGCGGGTCCTGTGCAGGACTGCGGTCCTGGCCACCAATGCCACTCCACGCCTGCATGATAGACACCGATCGCGCCTGAGACAACAATCAGGAAGGCAGCCAGCGCCGCTACGCCGCGCGCCGCGCCCCGCTCCAGAAGACCGGCTCGTATGAGAAGCGGCCCGCCCAATCCTGCTCCCATGGCGGCTACATGTGGCCAACGCTGCCACAGGCAGAGTTCACAGGGCGGAAGACGTCCCAGATATTGAAAGCCCAGGACGCCCAGCAGCAGAAGGAACGAGCCCGTCCCCAGCGCAACAGCGATAATCTGGGGCCGGTTCATCTCGCAAATACCATCGAGTCTCGTCGGCGAATGCCTTGATCTCCAGAGCATTCCCGCTCGGATCCTGGAAGAACATGGTGGCCTGCTCGCCTCGCTGGCCCTTAAACCGCAGCGTAGGCTCGATCAGAAACTTTACGCCTTTCAGACGCAGTTTCTCCGCCACTTCATGCCACTGGGGAAGCGAAAGAATGACGCCAAAATGACGCACCGGAACTGCCTCGCCGTCGACGCGATTATGGGCATTGCCAGCGACCGCACGGGGGCTTAAATGCGCCACGATCTGGTGTCCGAAAAAGTCGAAGTCGACCCATTCTTCCGCGGAGCGTCCCTCACGACAGCCCAGCAAATCGCCATAAAAGCCACGCGCTTCCAAGAGGTCGCGAACGGGAAAGGCGAGGTGGAAGCGGGGGTGAGAAGTCATTTCGAGGAGTTTCTTCGGGCAGGTTGCGAGAGAAGCAAGGCCGGCTGGTAAAGGGAAGTCCCATGCGCGAACCCAAGACGACCTCCCGCAGCCGGCAACAGCCTCGTCGCGAGCTGTTGCGCATTGATGGAAAGCCTGTGGAAGTGACGGTACGGCTCAATCCGCGCGCCCGCCGCCTGATCGTCAAAGTCCACCCCTCCACGGGCGAGGTGAGCGTCGTTGCGCCGTCGCGCCGCGGTCTCGATCATGCGCTGGAGTTTGCGCGATCCGAGTCGAGCTGGATCGCACGTCGCCTCTCCCACGTGCCCGAACCCGTCGATCTGGAACCTGGCGCGTCGATTCCGTTTCGGGGCGAAGAGCACGCTATCCGGCCTGCCCCGCGCGGGCCCGCGCCGGTGTGGATCGAACCGGGCGCGCGGGTAATTCGCATTTCCGGACAGAGGGACCATGCACCGCGGCGTCTGCTGGATTTTCTCAAGCGCGAAGCGCGCAGAACGCTCGATGCGCGGGCGCAGCAATTTGCGCAGCGTGTCGGAGTCGCGCCCAAGCGCATCACTGTTCGCGATACCGCAAGCCGCTGGGGCTCCTGTTCCACGACGCGCGCGCTTTCCTTTTCCTGGCGGTTGATCCTCGCGCCGGCCTTTGTGCTCGATTACGTCGTGGCGCATGAAGTGGCGCATTTGAGGCACATGAATCACGGCCCGCGTTTCTGGAGCCTGGTGCGCGAGTTGGTCGGCGACGTGGACAACCCGCAGGCCTGGCTGAGCAAGAACGGGCCACTGCTTCACCGTTACGCGCCGCGCAGCGCGCCGTGAGGGTCATGTCGCGCTGAACAGACTGTCTAGCAATCGCTGAAATGGATCGGGTGCCGGCGCCGCGACTTCTGGAGTCGTCGTGGCGGTCGCAACGGGCAAAGCGATCAGCGGCCGCGTCGGCAGGCCCCGCTCGGCGTCTTCCATGAAGACGTGAAATATCTGCGCGGGCACGGTGCCGCCGGTCACGTGGCGCATCGGTGCATTATCGTCATTCCCCACCCAGACGCCACAAACCAGATCCGCGGTGAACCCGACGAACCAGGCGTCGCGAAAATTCTCCGTCGTGCCGGTCTTGCCTGCGTCAGGGCGATCTTCGAGCCGAGCGGCTTTGCCGGTTCCGCTTGCAACTGTTTCCGCCATCAGCTGCGTGAGTTCCGCGGCATTGCGCGCCGACATCACGCGTCCCGTCCCCGCGCCGTTACGCGCGTAAAGCACACGTCCGGATTTGCTTCGTATACGGACGAAACTGTACGGCAGCACGCCGAGACCGCCATTGGCGAATGGCGCATACGCGCCCGTCAATTCGAGCGGCGTTACATCCGATGCGCCGAGTGCGAGAGCTGGAACGGTCGCCAGGGGTGAGCCGATGCCGAGCCGATGGGCGACTTCAGCGACCGCGCCCGCGCCCACCGCTTGTGTCAGTTGCGCCGCCACCGCGTTGGACGATTTGGCAAATGCACGCGCAAGCGTGATCGGGCCCTCGTAGCGCCCCTCGTAGTCCTGAGGATGCCAGCCACGGATGGAGACGGGGACATCATTCATCACGTCGGAGGGAGTGCGGCCGTGTTCGAAGGCGGCGAGATAGACAAACGGCTTGAAGGCAGAGCCAGGCTGCCGCGATGCATCGGTTGCACGATTGAAGGAGCTGCCCTCGTAGGAGCGTCCGCCCACCATCGCGCGCACAGCGCCCTGCGGCGTCATCGCGACGAGCGCTCCCTCGCCAACGTGCAGATCTGCGCCCTTGTCCGTGAGCGCGGTTTCGACTGCCCGCTCGGCCACGCGCTGCGCGTCAAGATTGATTGTCGTCTCGATCACCAGAGGTTCGCGCGCGTCGCCGACGTAACCGGGAAGACTTGCCATCACCCAATCGGCAAAATACCCGGACCCCGGTGTCGACGCTTGCTGAATGCGGGGGCGCGCGGCTGTGGCCGCTTGCCGCTCGCGGGCAGAAATGAATCCCGTCTGCTGCATCGCGCGCAACACGACGCCGGCGCGCGCAAATGCAGCATCGGCATCCGCAAGCGGATTGAAGCGGGCCGGCGCCTTCACGGAACCGGCCAGAATTGCCGCTTCGGGCAGCGTGAGCGCGACCGCGGGTTTGCCGAAGAAACGCTGTGCCGCTGCCTGTATTCCGTAGGTGCCTGCACCGAAATAGACGCGGTTCAGGTACAGCGTGAGGATTTGGTCCTTGCTGTAACGCGATTCCAGATAAAGGGCGAGCAAAGTCTCTTCCAATTTGCGGTCGAACGTGCGGCGCGGTTGCAGGAAAAGGTTCTTTGCCAGCTGCTGCGTGAGCGTGGAACCACCCTGCACGACGCGACCGGCGATGAAATTCTCAACGGCGGCGCGCGCAACACCGATCGGGTCGAACCCGATATGCTCTCGAAACCGCCGGTCTTCGATCGCAATGAAGGCATTGGGCACGTAGGCGGGAAGCCTGCGCGCGTCGATCAATTGTCCCCGCGTCAGACCACGACGCGCGATCAGACGGCCACGAATATCGACCAGCGTGATGTCGGGGGATGGCAGCTGTACGAAGAGATTGCGGGTGTCCGGCAGTTGGGAAATCCAGTGCAAGCATGCGATCGCGCCGATGCCAAAGGCCCAGACGCATGCCAGAGCGAGAGCGTAGGGCCAGGTTGGCCGCCGGCGCACGCGCGCGAAACGGCCGATGGCCGCGCAACCACGGCGGCCATGCGTTGCTGAAGCTGTGGCGAAATCGTGGGCTTCGGCGCCATCGAACCCCCGTCTGAACCCAATGCTTAGGCGCCGATGGTTAATGGCTGGTTGAACAGACTTGCGTGAAAGCGAAGCGGCGCGGGCATCCGTGTGCCCGGATGCGAGGAAACGCTAAACGTTCGTCATCGTCCGACGTGCGAGCAAATATTCCCGGGCCCGCAGGAAATTGCAGGGAATTGGATCATCACTCCCCGATCTTCACGTCGGCCATGCCTTCGGTGTCCAGATGGCCGCGATAGGATTTGAGCTTCACATTACCCGAGCCGACCGCGTCTATGTGCGGGTCGACTGCCACGCCGCCGAAGACGAAATTGCCGGCACCCATGATGTCCACGTGAAGCGGATTGGCGGTTCCGTCTGCGATCTTCACCGATCCCGATCCCGCGATGTCGATATGGGTGGGACCGTTGACACTGGCCGCGGAAACGTCGCCCGAGCCTGCGATATCGAGGGACAGCCCCCCTGCGATTGCACCGAACTGTGCATCGCCAGAGCCTGCGATATCCGCCTTCACGCTCTGGGTCGACCCCACGGCGACTTTTCCGGACCCTCCAACCTCCAGACGCAGGGGTCCATTCACCTGGGCAATGTCGAGGCGGCCTGCACCCCCGAGCGATATGTTGGCAGGACCCACGCGGCCAATCCTGGCCCTGGTCGCCGCCGCCTCGAAATGAAGCACGCCTTGCGTATCGCCGATTGTGGCATCGCCAACGAGATCGTCGACATCGACGCTGGCGCCTCGCGGCACCGTCACCCTGATCGTCAGATTGTCGCTGCGTGGCTCCATGTCCGACGAGAAATTGAACCAGTTGCGCCAGTTCCAGACGGATTCGTATTCACCGCCATTCGATCCGTTGATCACGACTTTGCCGTTTTCCTGGGTGACCGTGATTGCATCGACGCGCGGCTTTGCGCCCGCCACGTCCACGGTCACGGCGCCGCCATCGCGGACATTCACGGTCAGGGAGCCAACGATGTCTTCCAGCTTGACCGCATTGGCGATGTAGCTCCTTGTTGGCCAGACGGTCCAACCGCTCTTCGCCGCAGCTGCCGGCAGAATGAGGAGTGCGGCCACAGCCGCGCCGCCCATGATCGACCTGATCCTGTTGCTCATCAAAAGGGCGCCTCCCTGACGCCGAAGCTGAGATAGGCGGGGTAAACTGATGCGCCTAGAGCGCAAATAAAGCAGCGCGGCCATGCAGCTTCCGCATAAGAATAAAATAGCGGCGCCTGTGACGTCATACGACGAGCCTGTAGCCGCCGCCCTCGGTGATCAGGATCTGGGCCGCGCCGGGATTGGCCTCGATCTTCTGGCGCAGCCGATAGATGTGCGTTTCGAGCGTGTGGGTCGTGACTGCCGGATTGTAGCCCCAGACCTCGTGCAAGAGAGTCTCGCGCGCGACGGTCGCCCCGGCGCGATGCAGATGCTTCAGAATGTTTGTTTCCTTTTCGGTCAACCTGATCTTTTTCCCTTTCGGATCGAGCAGCAACTTCGCACTCGGACGAAACGTGTAGGGACCGATACGGTAGACCGCCTCCTCGCTCTGCTCATGGCTGCGCAAGTGTGCGTGAATGCGAGCGGCAAGCACGGCGAATCGAAAGGGTTTGGCAATGTGGTCGTTGGCGCCGGATTTGAGGCCGGCAATGACATCCTCGTCCGCATCCTTCGCCGTCAGAAGAATGATCGGGCAGGTAATTCCTTCGGCGCGCAACTCGCGGCACAAGGTCCGCCCGTCGCCGTCGGGAAGACCCACGTCGAGAATCATGACGTCGTAGAGGTCGTCGTGCGCCAGCCGGCGAGCCTCCGCGCAGTTTCGGGCCTCAACCGGCCTGAAACCGTCCTCCTGCTCGAGCTGCTCTGCGAGGGACGCACGCAACATGTCGTCATCGTCGACGAGCAGGACGCGCTTGGTGCTCGGCATGCGCCACTCCTTGATCCACGGTGGGCAGACTTTACCCGGATTCGCCTGCGCGGTGTATGTGACGTTCATGCCCGTTACACGTCGCCGCAGACCTTCCCCCAATTTGGCGGCAAGCCTGCCAGACGACGAAATGCTGGCGGAGATTGCGCGCGCGGTAGACGCCATGCGCAGCGGAAGCTTCGTGCGAATCCGCGACGACGGGGGTGCCGAAACCGCCGCGCTCGCGGTCGAAACGGCGACGAAGACAGCACTGGAGTTGCTCGCGGCGCCGGGCGACCCGCCTCCGCTGCTGGTGCTGACCCATGCGCGCGCGCGGACGCTGAAGCTCCGCCTTTATACGCCGGAGGTCGCCGCCATCCGCCTTGTGCCGCCATTGGACCCGGCGCGGCTGCGCGCCATCGCCGATCCAACGATCGATCTTTCTGCGCCGTTGAAGGGACCCTTTGAATCTCTGCAGGAGAAGCTGCCACCCGCTTTTTCTGCGGCTGTAAAGCTTGCGAAGCTCGCGGGACTGCTTCCTGCCGCGATCGTCCGCGCCGGCGCAGCGATGCCGGCGGCCACGCCGGCGGCAGCCGCCGCCGCAATCAACGACTATGACAGCATCGTCATTCGCTCGCTCAAACTCATTACGCGGGCTCGTCTGCCGCTGGAAGGCGCCGAGCACTCCGAAATCGCGGCCTTTCGCGCCGGCAACGGAGAGCCTGAGCATTATGCGATTCTCGTGGGAGACCCCCTCCCCGACCAGCCCGTTCTCACGCGCATCCACTCGGAATGCTTCACCGGCGATCTTCTCGGATCGCTGAGATGCGATTGCGGGCCGCAGCTGAGAGGCGCAATCACCGCCATCGCGCAGGCAGGCGGCGGCGTTGTTCTCTACCTGGCTCAGGAAGGACGCGGCATCGGCCTCATCAACAAGCTTCGCGCCTATCGGCTGCAGGACCAGGGCTTCGACACCATGGAGGCCAACGAACGCCTCGGCTTCGAGAGCGACGAGCGTCTGTATGGCATCGCCGCGCGCATCCTCACCCTGCTCGGCTTCAAATCCGTCCGCCTGATGACAAACAATCCGCACAAGCTTCAGGCGTTGCAAACGGCCGGCATCGACGTGATCGAGCGTGTGTCGCATTCCTTTGCGGCGAATGCGCACAATCGCGCCTACCTGCGCGTCAAGGCCGAAAAGGCCGGACATCTGCTCTAGGATTCGGCGTTCAGGCTCTTTCACCAAAGATGGCTGTACCCACCCGCACATGCGTGGCACCGAAACGGATCGCCGTCTCGAAGTCGGCGCTCATCCCCATGCTGAGCCCGCCAAGTCCATGAGTGCGCGCCAGCTTCGCGAGCAGTGCGAAATGCGGCGCCGGCGCTTCACCGAAGGGCGGAATACACATCAGGCCGAATATCGGAAGCGCGAAGGTTTCGCGGCACAGATCAAGGAATCTCGGCGCCTCTTGGGGAAACACACCGCCTTTTTGCGGCTCTTCGCCGGTGTTGACCTGCACGAACAGGAGCGGCGTGCGGCCGGATTTGTCGATCTCCCTGCGCAGGATTTCGGCTAATTTCGGCCGATCGAGAGAATGAACGGCGTCGAAAATCGCCAAGGCGTCGCGCACCTTGTTCGACTGCAGCGGTCCCACCAGATGCAAAGCGAGACCCGCCCAGTCGGCTCTCAGGGGCGGCCACTTGGTTGTCGCCTCCTGCAGGCGGTTCTCACCGAATACGCGCTGTCCCGCTTCGAGCAAGGGTCTGATCTGAACGACACCGAAAGTCTTGGCGACGGCAACGAGCGTGGTCGAGGGCGCCGGCGCCAGCGCGCTCTTTCGTGCGGCTTCGATGCGCGCCAGGATATCCGCCAGATTTCGAGCGGCCGGCACATCAGTCGCGGCAGTCGATAGGGCCATTGCGTGGTGGATGAACGGGCACGTGCACAACTAGCAAGAATGGCGAGGGAGCTCAATCGATCGGCCGCAACGACGCTGCCGCCGCTCGTCCTGCTGACCGACGACGAGCGCCTGCCGGACCCCTTCGCCGCGATTCGCGCATTGCCGTGCGGCAGCCTTGTGATTGTTCGGGCAAGAAGCAGCGCCCGACGCGCGGCGCTTGCCACGTCTTTGGCACCCCTCTTCCGTGAACGAAGCCTCAAATGGATTATCGCCGACGATCCCTTGCTGGCGGCGGATACGGGCGCCCATGGGGTGCATTTTCCCGAGGCGAAAATCCCGCTTGCGGCGCGTTGGCGAGTCCGGCGGCCCCGATGGCTCATCACCTGTTCTGCCCATTCGCTCCCGGCCTGCGGTCGCGCCGTGCGGGCTGGCGCAGATGCAATTCTGCTGGCGCCGATTTTTGCGACAGGCAGCCACCCGGGTCGATCCGGGCTCGGTAGCCTGCACGCGCGCCTGATCGCGAGCATCGTGCCGGCGCCGATCTACGCCCTGGGCGGTATTGATGCGCACAGTGCAAAGAGACTCGCTGGCGCGCCGCTTGCGGGCCTCGCTGCGGTTCACGCTCTGCGTGGCGACCGCTGCCCGGGGACGAGCGGTTGCGCCTCCCACGCGACAACCGTATAAGGCCGCCGCGCAGGCTCGGGCTGCCAAAAGGGCGAATACCTTCATGCGGGTTGTGACAGTGATGCTGTGCACGCTGCTTCTGGCGGCCTGCGGTTCGTCGAGCGACACGATGGACACGACGACGGGCACCACTGCGATCTCAGGAGAGAGCGGGCGCATCACACTCGGCGTCAACTCGTATTTGTGGCACGCGACCCTGGACACCCTGGCATTCATGCCGCTGGCTTCTGCCGACCCCTATGGCGGCGTGATCATTACGGATTGGTACTCGGCGCCGCAGGACCCCAACGAACGCATGAAGATCACGATCTACATCCTCGACCGCCGCCTGCGCGCCGATGGAATCAAGATTGCGGTTTTCCGTCAGACCCGGTCGGGAGACAGTTGGGCGGACGCGCAGGTGAATCCCCAGACGGCCACCAGACTTGAGGATGCCATCCTCACGCGCGCACGCGAGCTTAGACTCGCGAGCGAAGGCACTGGCGGCTAGACTCGCGGCGCTGTAGCCCTGTTCTTGCGGCTGCAGCGCAGCCGAAGGACGAAATCAGATATGGCGCGCTACAACGCCAAACAGGCGGAGATTCGCTGGCAGGCTGCCTGGGCCGAACACAATGTCTTTGCCGCCGAGAACGATTCGGCGAAACCCAAATGCTATGTGCTGGAGATGTTCCCCTATCCGTCGGGGCGCATCCATATGGGCCATGTCCGCAACTACACCATGGGCGATGTGATCGCCCGCTTCCGCCGCGCGCAGGGCTATAACGTGCTGCATCCCATGGGCTGGGATGCCTTCGGCCTGCCGGCCGAGAATGCGGCGCGCGACAAGGGCGTCAGCCCGCGCGACTGGACCTACGAAAATATCGCCGCCATGCGCGAGCAGCTCAAGATGATGGGCCTGTCGCTCGACTGGTCGCGCGAATTCGCCACCTGCGATCCGGCCTATTATCACCAGCAGCAGAAGCTGTTCCTGGATTTCTACAAGGCCGGCTTCGTCTATCGCGGCGAAGCCGATGTGAACTGGGATCCGGTGGACATGACCGTGCTCGCCAATGAGCAGGTGATCGACGGGCGCGGCTGGCGTTCCGGCGCGGTGGTGGAACGGCGCAAGCTGTCGCAATGGTTCTTCAGGATCACCGACTTTGCCGACGAATTGCTGGACGGCCTGGATACGCTGGACCGCTGGCCGGAAAAAGTCCGCGTGATGCAGAAGAACTGGATCGGCAGGAGCGAAGGCCTGCGCTTCCAGTTCGACCTTGTCCGACGGCGAAAAGCTGGATGTCTTCACCACCCGGCCCGACACCCTGTTCGGCGCCTGCTTTGTGGCGCTGTCGCCGGAACATCCGCTGACGCAGGAATTGGCGAAGAACGATGCCAAGCTCGCCGCCTTCATCGACGAATGCCGCCAGATCGGCACCGCCGAAGCCGATATCGAGAAGGCCGAGAAGCAGGGCTATGACACCGGCCTCACCGCGGCCCATCCGTTCGACGCCGGACTGGAAGCTGCCGGTGATGGTGGCCAATTTCGTGCTGATGGGTTACGGCACCGGCGCCATCTTCGGCTGCCCGGCGCATGACCAGCGCGACCTGGATTTCGCCCGCAAATACGGCCTGCCGGTGACGCCGGTGGTGGTGCCGGAAGACGCCGATCCCAAGACGTTTCGACGATCGGCAACGAGGCCTATACCGGCCCCGGCCGGCTGGCCAATTCGCGCTTCCTCGACGGCATGACGGTGGAGAAGCCAAGGCCGAAGTCGGCCGACGCGGCTGGAAAAAGCCGGCATCGGCGCACGCACGGTGAATTACCGCCTGCGCGACTGGCTGGTGTCGCGCCAGCGGCCCTGGGGCTGTCCCATCCCCATGATCCATTGCGCCAAATGCGGCGTGGTGCCGGTGCCCAGAGGACCGAGCTGCCGGTGCTGCTGCCGGAGACGATCAATTTCGACGTCAAGGGCAATCCGCTGGACGCCGACACGGCGTGGAAGACCACGACCTGTCCCGCCTGCAAGGGCCCGGCGGTGCGCGACACCGACACGCTCGATACCTTCGCGGATTCCTCCTGGTATTTCGCCCGCTTCACCAATCCGCATGCCGACGCGCCGGTGAACAACAAGGCGGCGGATTACTGGCTGCCGGTGGATCAGTATATCGGCGGCATCGAGCATGCGATCCTGCATCTGCTCTATGCCCGCTTTTTCACCCGCGCCATGAACAAGCTGGGCTCTGGTCACGGTGGCCGAACCTTTCGCCGGCCTGTTCACCCAAGGCATGGTCTGCCACGAGACCTACAAGGATGCCGACGGCAACTGGGTTTCGCCGGACGAGGTCGAAAAGCGCGACGGCAAGGCGTTCGAGCGCAGGACACGGGCGAGCCGGTCGACATCGGCCCGTCCGAGAAGATGTCCAAGTCCAAGAAGAATGTGATCGCGCCGGAAACCATCATCGACGGATATATGGCGCCGACACCATCCGCTGGTTCATGCTGTCGGACACCCCGCCCGAGCGCGACATCGAATGGACCGATGCGGGCGCGGAAGGCTGCTGGCGCTTTGTCCAGCGCGTCTGGCGGCTGGCGACCGAAAGCGGACGGCCTGCCCCGGCCGGGCACCGCGATCCCCGCAACGCTCGACGAAGCGCCGCCAAAGACGCTGCGCCAGGCCACGCACCGGGCCATCGCCGCGGTGACCGACGATCTGGAAGAGTCTGCGCTTCAACCGCGCCGTGGCGCAGCTCTAACGCTGGCCAATGCCATCGGTGCGCGCCGAGAAGTCGCTGACGGCCGTGCGGCGCGAGGCGCTCGAAGCGCTGGTGCTGCTGTCGGCGCCGATGATGCCGCATCTGGCGGAAACACTGCTGGCAGGCACTGGGCCACAGCACCATGCTGGCCGAGACGCCCTGGCCCATACGCCGACCCCGAGCTCGTCCGCGCGGACAGCGTCACCATCGCGGTGCAGGTCGAACGGCAAGCGCCGCGGCGAGATCGCGATCGCCCAGGACGCCGATGACCAGACGGTGCAAGCGGCCGCTCTGGCGCAAGAAGGAGTGCTGCGCGCGCTGGGCGGCAAGAGCCCACGCCGGTGATCGTGGTGCCCAACCGCATCGTGAATATTGTCGCATGAGGACGCGCCTCTGGGGTGCCGCATTCTTGCTCTTGCTGGCGTTCGGCACCGCAGGATGCAGTTTCCATCCGCTGTTCGCGCGCGCCGGCGCCAACTCCGCCGGACAGCAGGTGTTCAACTCGATTTACGTTGATTCGATCGATGCTGAACGCACCGGATTTCGAGCTTCGCAATTCGCTTATCGACCTGCTCGAAGGCGCGGACCGTCCGACGGACGCGCTCTATCGCCTGAAGGTCGGCGTGAAGCAAACGGTCGAAGGCACGGACGTTGAGTCCAATGGCTTCATCACGCGCTACACCTTTACGATGGTCGCAAATTATTCGCTCAGCAATATTCACACCGGGGCAGAGGTGACAAAGGGAACGGAAACGACCGTGTCCGCCTACGACGTCGTCGCCTCGCCTTACGCGACGCTGGTCGCGCAGCAGGATGCGCAACGACTGGGCGCGCGGGACATCGCCGACCGCATTCGCGTCGATCTGGGGGTTTATTTCATGAGGCACGCAGGGCCCTGAATGATCGTCAAACCGGCCGAGAGCGAACGCATTCTCGCGCGGCTGCCCGACCATCTGGCTGCGGTGCTGCTCTACGGCCCGGATCAAGGCCTGGTGCGTGAGCGCGCCGAGCATCTGACGCGTTCTGTCGTTCCCGATCTTCGCGACCCATTTCGCGTCACGGAAGTCGAGGGGACCGCGTTGCTGGACGATCCGGCACGGCTGTTCGACGAAGCCGCGGCCCTGTCGATGACCGGCGGGCGGCGCGTGGTGCGGGTACGCGGTGCCGGAAACGCGCTGGCGCGCCTGTTCGGTACGTTTCTCGACGACGCGAAATCCGCGTCGCTCGTCGTGGTGGAAGCAGGAGAGCTGGCCAGGGATTCGAAATTGCGCGAGATTTTCGAGGACGCGGCCAACGCCGCCGCCATCGCGTGTTATCTCGATTCGTCCGAGGCGATCTCCGAACTGGTGCATGGCTCGCTGAAGGCGCAGGGCATCGCCATTGCGCCGGACGCGCTCGCAGAAGCCGTATCGCTTCTCGGCGCAGATCGCGGCACGACGCGGCGGGAAGTGGAAAAGCTGCTGCTCTATCTCCACGGACGGCAGAACGCGACGCTCGAAGACGTCCGCGCGATCCTGGGCGATGAGGCCGAGGCGCGCATCGAAGAAGCCTGCGATGCGGCCGCCGAGGGCGATGCGCCCCGGCTCGACCGTTCACTTGAGCGGCTAGGCCGTGGCGGTGTATCGCCCGTCGCCATTTTGCGCATGGCGATCGGACATTTCCAGCGGCTGGCGCTGGCCAGGACGCAGCTGGCGGGGGGCGAAAGCCCCGATGCGGTCGCCCGCCGGGCGCGGCCGCCGCTCCATTTTTCGAGACACTCGGCTTTCAAGGCCCAGCTGCGGCACTGGAGCGATGAGCGATTGGGCGACGCTCTCGACCTCCTCCTGGAAACCGAAGCCCTCTGCAAATCGACTGCGGTGCCGGCCGAGGCGGCTTGTGGACGCGCTTTGTTGACAGTCGCGGCCTGGGCCCGGCTTCGGCGCTGAGGCCCCATCACAGTTTGTCAGCCCTGCCCACAGCGTGGCCCCAGCCATTGATGACAGTTCGGATTCGTGGATGATGCACCCGGCGGAGGGCCGGCTGGGAGCGCCAGCGGGGAACAACGTTTCGACCTGGGATGGGCCAGCAATACGAGCTTGAGCTGCAGTCGCCGGCATTCTCAAGGGATGCCGCTGCCGGCCTGCGCGCCTCATCCAATGTTCCCGCGCTTCTTGCGTTCGATGCTGGGGGGCAGGCGCCGCGGCTTCGCGCTCAGAAAGCCCAGCCCTCTCTGCTTCCCCCGCAGGCAATCGCGTTCGACGCGTTCCGGCTGACCCTTGTGCAGTGCCGCTGGCACATCGCCGCCAACATGGCAGCGATGGTGGAAACGCGGGAAATGGAAGCGTTGCACCAGCTGCGCGTTGCATTGAGGCGCCTGCGCGTCGCGCTCGTATCGTTCGGCGGAGAATTCCGCATTCCCGAATTGGAAGGCATCAAGCTGCGCGCGAAATCGCTCGCCTTCCAGCTTGCGCCCGCGCGGGATCTCGACGTCTTCACCAGCGAGCTCCTGGAGCCGGCGGCCTCCGCCAATGGGTCGCGCGACGCTTTTGCCGTGTTGCGCGCACGCGCCGAAGCGGCGCGCCGAAATGCGTGGAACGATGCGGTCCTGCACGTCGCCGGTCCTCATTTTCGCATGTTCATGTCCGATCTTGGCGATGTGGTGGACCGCGGTATCTGGCCCTTGTGCCGGACCCGGGGCAAGACCACGAGCAAGAATGTGCTCGGGCTGGAAATGCCGGCGCAGCGTATAGCGGAACGCATGTTGACCCACCGCCACCGGCAAGCGTGCAAACGGGCGCGCCGCCTCGAGACGCTTTCCACCGCAGAGCGTCACGAGTTAAGGATCACCCTGAAGAAGCTGCGCTACACGGCGGAGTTCTTTGCGCCGCTCTTCGAGACCGCGAGAGTGGAAAAGTTCGTCAATCGACTCAGCCGCATGCAGGACGTTCTGGGCGCGCTGAATGACGTGGCGGTTGCGAAAAAGATTTTGGAGGAACTTGTCTCGGTCAGTGATTCCGAAAACCGCGTCACGCGCCCCGATGTCTCCTTTGTTGCGGGAACCGTTTACGGATGGCATCTCGAACGCGCGGCCCATACCTGGCTCGACGCGGTCAGACGCTGGAAAAAATTTGCCGGCACACGGGCGTTCTGGTCCGCGTATGCGACGCGATAACGACGCGACTTACTGCACCGTGATCGAGACAGGATTCGATGGTATTCCGTTCGCGATGACAACCAGCGAGCTTGCCCCGGTTTCAATGTTGGCAGGAACATCGAAATGCGTTGAGACCGTTGCATTGCCGGTGGCCACGCCCATCGTGCTGTGGTTGTGCGTGCGCGCAAAAAACACATCTTTCGTAGAATTGTTGGTGATCTGAACCAACGGATAGTTGGTCGAGGTCTGGAACTCGTCGCCGAAAGAATTCGCCTGCGACAGTCCGTTGAACTGCGTACCCGAGATTTGATAGGTATCGCCGGGCGTCACGTTGGAAGGAAACGTCGAGATGGTGGGCTGCCAGGAAGATTGGTAGGTGCCCGAACCGTTATAGACCTCGAACCCCCCGATCAGCACCTGTCCCGTCGGAAGTACCATGAGGGAGCTTCCCTCGCCGTTTACGGATGAACTGGTGAGAGTGGCACCGTCGAACAGATATAGTTCCCCACTGTTCCCCTCGACCAGCGCATCGCCGTTGGTCAGCAAGGTCGCGAAATCATCGCCTGCCTGATCTTCATTCGGAAAGTCGGGACCGGCTGTCCAACCGCTGCCCGGAGTGTAGATCGCGGTATGCGCCGTCGTTTGTTTGCCATGCGTCGCGCCGGTGGCGAAGACCGTGCCGTTCGGCATCAGAAGGGCCGGGCCGATTTCGCCCGGAGGATGATAACACTTGTTCTTCGGGGGATATTGGAGGCATTGGCCCTTGCAGCAGCCAGGTCCCTGCAGATTCACGACAGTGCTGCCCAGGCTGAGCCATTGCCCCTTCGAGGCGACGTAATCCTCCGATTGCGGATTGTCCTTTACATCGACAGTGAGGATGGAGCCGTCGGGCATCAGCGTCCAGCCCTCCTCGGCATTGAAATCGTTTTTGCCCATCGAAGAAAGCTCGGTCCATTTCATCGTCTTGGGATCGAGCTCGGCGACCTTCTCGGTCAGCTTGTCGCCAATGACGAAATCGCCATTGGGAAGCACGGCGGACGGCGAGTTGCCGATGTTGTGCCAGCCCTTGGGCGGCTTCATCGCAGTCCAGGTTCCGGTCGCCGGATCATAGATCGCGCCCAGATTCGTCAGGACGAAATTCCCGAAATTGTATTCGCCGCCCTCGAACAGCACGCGTCCATCGGCGAGCACCTGCGAGGCGTTCGCATAGGGTGCATAGCCGGACTGCAGGCTTCCCACCTGGGTCCATGTCCCGTTGACGTAGCTGCCTGTCTTGTCGGGGGTCAGCAGCCAGAAGTCCGAGTAATTGTAACCTTGGGCGAGCACCGTCCCGTCGGTCAGCTGAAACGTGATAATGGCGCCGTCCGGCGGCTGATTCTCGAGTTGTTGGACATTTTGCGCAAAGGCAAGGCCTGGCAGCGCCGCGAGAACAGCGGCTAGCAAAAAGCGACGCAGCATGGATTGACCCCTTTGTTGGGCTCTTCGGCCCGAATGGTGTTCAACCCTATCAGTTTTTTGTCGCCAGAAAAGCCGCATGAGGCGGGTGGTGCCGCACGGCGCGACCCGGCCGGCACCAGTCATGTGGCGAGCGTCGCCAATACCGGAACATGATCCGACGCCCTTCGCCAACCTCGCGCCGGCTTCAGGATCGCGTGGCCGGTTACATGTCCCTTCAGGGCCTGGCTGACCCAGATGTGATCGAGGCGGCGCCCACGATCGGAATTTTTCCAGTCGCGCGCCCGATAACTCCACCACGAATAGATTTTTTCCTGCTCCGGTACGAAGCTGCGCGTGACGTCGATCCAATCGAATGCCGCCCGCACGTCGCCAAGCAGGCCGGTTTCGACGGGCGTATGGCTGACCACTCCCAAGAGCTGTTTGTGGCTCCAGACATCGTTTTCGAGGGGAGCAACGTTAAGATCGCCGACAAGAACCAGCCGCGCCGTCGTACGTTCCCGCCGTTTTTCGAAGGCGCGCGCCATTTCGCGCAGGAAGTCGAGTTTGTGCGCGAATTTGGGATTGAGCACGGGATCGGGAACGTCCGCTCCGGCCGGAACATAGAAATTGTGAAGCTCTACGCCGTTTTCGAAAACCGCCGAAATGTGCCGGCAGTCGTTCTTCCCGCAAAATGTTTGCACATCTGTCGCGGCGAACGGAAGACGCGAAAGAATTGCCACTCCGTGATAGCCCTTCTGTCCGCTGATCGCCTGATGAACATATCCAGCCTTCTTCAGCGGACCGGCGGGAAACAGGTCGTTGATCACCTTGGTTTCCTGCAGGCACAGGACATCGGGCTGGTGTCGCTCGAGAAATCTCAGCACCAGGGCCAGTCGAAGCCGAACCGAATTGATGTTCCAGGTTGCGAGTTTCATGACTTCAAACGAGCTCCCTTCATCGCGCGTCGCCGGCGCCAACGTTTTTTCTTCGATGCCGGCGCCGCAATGGACCTATGTGGGTGCTGCATTGCAGCATTATTCAGGACAAAATTCCTACAGTCATTTCAAGACGTTAGGGCAAAAAATCCGTGATGCTCAAACGGTAAATTATGAATTAACGCGGAATCATTCATTGAAAGACTATTGTGAACTCCCTACTTGCGCTGGGTCGGGCCGGCGCTGCCGGCGAGAATTTAGGGGCCGCAGGGTGTGGCACACGCCGCTAAAGCCCCCACGGAGAGCAATCATGACGAAGATGTTTGAGCAATCGCCGCAGCCGGAATTTCGCGTCCATGAAATCGTCGTGGACGTGTTGTCCACCACCGTGCTCGTATTGGCCGGTATTATTTCCATCGTGCAGTTTGCCTATTATTGAGACGAGACGGTGAAATTGGCGGAATTGAAATCTGCGGCGGTGGGCGAGGAAAGGCCAGGATCCGCTCCGCGCGCCATATCCTGAAGCCTCCAGCGGGCTCGCGGCGCGATGGAGAGATCGTCGAAAAGACCGAGCTGGTATCTTTCCACGCCCGTCCACGCCACCATCGCCGCATTGTCGGTGCAAAGTCGGGAGGGCGCGATGCTGATCGCGAAATCCTGCTCCGCGCACAGGGCGCGAAGAACCGCCCGCAGGGACCTGTTCGCCGCAACCCCGCCGGCAACGACAAGTCTGGGAATGGGTGGCCCGCATTCGGTGCGAAATCGCAAGAGCCCGGCGCGCGTGCGGTCGACGATGACGTCGCGCACCGCAGCCTGGAACGACGCAGCTAGATCCTCCGGAGAATTAAAGCCGTCGCCGCGGACCAGCTGGCGGACGGCTGTCTTCAGGCCTGCAAACGAGAAGTCCGCATTCGCGCGGCCGAGCATGGGACGGGGAAGGGCAAAGCGCTGCGGATTGCCATGGCCTGCCAGCTCTTCGACCGCAGGCCCGCCCGGATAAGGCAGACCCAGCAGTTTCGCGACCTTGTCGAACGCCTCGCCGACAGCGTCGTCGATCGTCGTTCCGTACAGCCTGTAGGTTCCGACGCCTTCCACCGCAAGCAACTGACAATGTCCCCCCGAAACGAGCAACAGCAGATAGGGGTAATCGACACCTTCGGTCAGTCGCGCAGTCAGCGCGTGCGCTTCCAGATGGTTGACGGCGATGAGCGGTTTGTTCGCAGCCAACGCCAGCGCCTTGGCTGTGGTCAGGCCTACCATGACGCCGCCGATCAGCCCGGGTCCGGCGGTCGCGGCGACCGCGTCGATCTGCGTCAACGTGGTGCGCGAATCATGCAAAGCCCGCTCGACGACGCCATCGAGCATTTCGACGTGGGCGCGCGCTGCGATTTCGGGTACGACACCGCCGTAAGGTCGATGCTCTTCGAGCTGACTGAACACGATGTCCGAAAGTATCTGGCCCGGGCCCGGCGAACTGCCCCGCACCACGGACGCCGCGGTTTCGTCGCAGCTCGTTTCGATGCCGAGAACAGTTAATGGGCGGTCTCGCACGCCCATGCTAACTTCCATCTTTCGCCTCTAGCCGAAGGGCGCAATGCCGGAAAGCCCCTCCCCATCCGTTCTGCGACTTGGCACCCGCGCCTCCAAGCTCGCCCGCGCGCAGGCGATGGCTGTGCAGGAAACGCTGAAAACACGTTGCGGCAGCCGGTCCGAACTCGTCACCGTGAAAACGTCCGGCGACCGCATCCATGACCGGCCGCTGGCTGAAGTGGGTGGCAAAGGGCTTTTTACCAAAGAATTGGAAGAGGCGCTGCTGTTGCGGCGGATCGATCTCGCCGTTCACTCCATGAAGGACCTGCCCACATGCCTGCCCGCAGGCCTGGCGATCGTCGCCACGCTCGCGCGCGAGGACCCTTCGGATGTGTTCATTTCAAATCAGGCACGCCGGCTTGACGATCTGCCCTGCGGATCCCGCATCGGCACGAGTTCTGTCCGCCGCGCCGCTCAAGTCGCGCGCCAGCGGCCCGATCTCGAGATCATGCCGCTACGCGGCAACGTCGACACGCGACTGGCCAGGCTCGATTGCGGAGAAATCGACGCCATTATCCTTGCCCTCGCCGGCTTGAAACGTCTTGGCGTGGAAGCCCGCGCGACAGCGATCCTGCCGACTGATAGCTGGCTGCCGGCGCTGGCACAGGGCGCAATCGGAATCGAAATGCGCGATCACGACCTGCGCGCCGGGCTCATTGTGTCGGCGCTTGACGATCCGGCGACGGCGATCGCGCTTGCTTGCGAACGCGCCTTTCAAGCCGCGCTCGACGGTTCGTGCCGTACGCCGATCGCAGGTCTGGCAACGGTTACGGCAAATCACCTTCTTTTCCGCGGCGAGGTGCTGGCGCCGGACGGCACCTCGTCGGCGACGAGTTGCATCGAGGCGGAGTTGGGAGATGATCCACGCGCGAAAGCCGCCGAGCTCGGCCACGACGCCGGGATGTCCATCAAAGAGCGCGCCCGGCTTTGGCTTACGTTGTGAGCAGGCATGCGCGTTCTTGTCACCCGACCGCTCGATGATTCCAGGCGAACGGCGCGCCGGCTCGCAGAACTCGGTCATGAAGCGGTGATTGCACCGCTCTTGCGCATCCGCTTTCCCGAACACTCCCAGCCTGAACTCGACGGCGTGCAAGCGGTACTCGCGACGAGCAGCAACGGCGTCCGTGCCCTGGCGCTCTGCAGTGAGCGCCGGGATATCAGCGTGTTTGCGGTCGGCACGCAGACGGCGGCGGCTGCACGCGCAGCGGGGTTTCTGAAGGTGTTCGATGCGGCAGGGGATGCGACTGCTCTCGCCCGCGCGGTCCGCACGCAGTTGCGGACCAACCTCGGCGCGCTGGTGCACGTGATGGGCGTGAACGCGCCGCAGGAGCTGCGTGCCGATCTCACGAGCGCGGGCTTCGATGTCAGAAGCTGGGCGCTCTACGAGACAATCGAGGCGCGGCGGCTTCCTGTGACGGCGGCCAAAGCGCTGCGCGAGGCGGCGCTGGATGCGGTGCTCGTCTTTTCCCACGCAGCGCGCAGCTTCTTGCTGCGCTCGTGCAACAGGCCGGCCTGGCCCCGGCGTGCGGGCAGCTGCTGGCGTGCTGCATCAGCGAGCCGTCCGCGGAAGGACTTGGCCGCCTCACCTTCGCCGCCGTTCGCGTGGCGGATCATCCCGACCAGGAGTTCTGCTCGCTTTGCTTGCCGGCGGGGAGGTTCGGCGCGACCCGGATTGATGGCGCCTTCCTGCGATTCGGGCGCAACGTGTATATCTGCTGGCGCCTAAGGACGGGGTGTTTGCCATGGCCAAATTTCTGATCGGCGGCGTGATTGCCATCGCCGCGATCCTTGGCGTGTCCTATTGCCTGTACACGCCAGATATTCCGCGAAACGTGCTCGTCGCGAAATACGCCACGCCGCCGTCGCAGTTCTTGACGCTCACCGACGGCGCACGCGCGCACATTCGCGACCGCGGACCGCGCACAGCCCCGGCTCTCGTGCTTATCCATGGATCGAACGCATCATTGTTCACCTGGGAGCGCTGGGCGGCCCGGCTCGACGACACCTTTCGAGTGATTACGATTGACATGCCCGGCCATGGTCTGACGGGCGCCGTGCCCTCTGGCGATTATTCCCAACCAGCCATGGTAACTTTCATAGCGGAAGCGGCCCAGCGTCTCCGTCTAACGCGTTTCGCGCTTGGCGGAAATTCGATGGGCGGCGCGGTGGCCGCCCGCTTTGCGGAGGAATATCCCGGGCGCGTAACCCAGCTCATTCTTGTCGATGCGGGCGGCATGCCGTCCAGAGAGGGCGAGCGGATTCCATTGGTCTTTCGACTTGCACGCATTCCGGTGCTCAACGCGATCCTCCTGCATGTCACGCCAAGGATCCTTGTCGTCGACGGCCTGAACCACGCGATCGTTCGAAAATCCATCATCAATGACACAATGATCGACCGCTACTGGGATTTCGCGCGCATGGCTGGAACGCGTGAGGCGACGCTTGAAAGTCTCAATGCGCCGGGCGACCACTTTGTCGCAGAACACGCCGGCCTGATCACCATGCCGACGCTGATTTTGTGGGGTGAAGAGGACCACGTGATTCCGCTCGACGCGGCCCGTGCCTACGCGAAGGCGATCCGGGGCGCCAGGCTGATCGTGTATCCCGGCACCGGGCATTTACCTCAGGAAGAAGTGGCGGACAAATCGGCTGCCGACGTGCGGGTCTTTCTCCTCGCGACGAGCGGGCCTTGAGATCGGCTTGCATAATTTCTTCGCGCGCTGGCGCAGACGCCTGTTAACGCTCTCTTAGCCATGTCTCTTTAGAAAACATTAGGTGTCGGCGGAGGCCAAAGCCAGTTGCTGCGCTCGCTGTTCATTACGCAGGCCGACGCCGGTGTTCCCCGCGCTGCTGATTGCGCATGCTCAGGCGCTCCGCGCACCCGTTGGGGCACGGTGCGGGCCTGGAGGCCTGCGGAGTGACACTCACGGGCGCCTCCGGCGATCACTTGCGCATCGTTGCCATCATCCACGCGAGGACCGCATCAAATCTTCCCGCAAACGAGCTTCTCGGAGGTGTGGCGGGACGGTCGCCCCTTTGGCACCTTGTCGGGCGGCTGAAACGCGCACAATTGATCGAAGAGATCGCGCTCACCACCTCAACCAGTCCCCGCGATGACGTGATTGCCGCTTTTGGCCGCGAGAACGGTCTCGCTGTGATCAGGGGGCCGGAAGACGACGTGCTCGCGGGATTCGCGAGAGCTGCCGAGCTTCTGGACGCCGATATCATCGTGAGCGTGTCAGCCGAGGTACCGAACATCGATGCGGGATTGGTAGACCATCTGGTCGTGTCGCTTCTCGAACAAAATGGCGACTACGTGCTGTTGGAGGAGGAAGGCGGGACAACGCATGAAGGTGTTGAACCGTTCACGCGGCGCGCGCTCGACAAACTGATGATGGACGCGCGCCACGATATCCTTGCGCGCGAGCAAGTGACGGGTTACCTCAAGCAGCATCCCAATTTTGTCCGCATCGTCCGCGCCCCCGCCTATCGACCGGGTTCGACAGGGCACGACCTGGCCGTCGCATCGATCGAAAACGATGCCTCCGGCGGAACGGCTTATCGGCAAATGACGGCGCGCGGAGCCTCCCTCTCCAGTCTGCGTGAAATGGTCGAGGTCGAGCCCGACCAGCGGCGCCCCGATTCCCCCGCAAAGCAGAGGCCGTTGTCGGCACGCGCTGGCCTCGCACTGGTCTACTGCAATGCCGGCGGGAAATTCGGGTATGGACGTTTGAAGCGGATGGTCGCGCTCGCAAAAAACCTGCGCGACGACAAAGGCATCGTGGCCACTTTTGTCGTCAGCGGCGGTGGCGAAGTTCTAAAGCTTGTTCGCGACTGTGGTTTTAACGTGAGCTTGTTGGCCGATGAACGTCGTTGCGAGGTCCTCGACGCGATGATCGCATCGCAACGGCCGGAGCTCCTGATTTGCGACCTGTGCGAGGGTCTATCCGGCAAGGAATTCGCGCGTCTGGCGGCTCGAGTCGCCATTGCCGCGGTGATTGACGACAGTTCGGAGCGACGCCTTGCCGCTGACCTGGCCTACTATCCGCCGACGCCGCAGGCAGCTGCGCTCGATTGGGCGAACTCGCAGTGCGTCACCAGAATAGGCTGGGAATGGTCGCTCCTTGGCGTGGGGGTGACGGCGCCGACGCGACGCTTGAATATGCCTCGGCCCACCCTCCTCGTGACTATGGGCGCAAGCAATTCCCATGCCCTCACTCTGCGGGCAGCTCGCGCGCTTACGAGGCTTGATCCTGTGTTCCGCGCCCGCTTCGTGATCGGCCCCGGGATGCGAGATCGCACGAGGAACGCGCGCTCCATCGTGACGCTTGCAACTCATTTCGAAACCCTGGAAGGGGCCGATGACCTCGCGACGGAATATGCAGCGAGCGATCTGGCCCTCGTGAGCTTCGGCCTCACCGCCTATGAGCTGGCCGCATACGGCGTACCGGCCCTTTATCTTTGCCTGAACGAGAACCACGCCAAATCGGCCTGCGCCTTCGAAGACGCAGGACTTCGGCCTGTCGTTGGGATTGGCGCAGCATGTGAGCGATGCGGAAATTGCACGGGCGACCTGGTCATTGCTCACCGATTCGCAGCGCCGCCGCGCAATGCGCGCAGCAGGATTGGCGACCATCGACGGCCAGGGCGCCGCCCTGATTGCAGAAGATCTTGCGCGCGCGCTCGAACGCGCAAAAACGCCGAGCCGGGCGGTCCGCTGAGACAGACGAGCGGCCGGCTGTCATTCCCGTACCCACGGCAAACCGCCCACCGCAACCTTTCGCCGATATTGCAATGCTGGACCGGGTGGCCCGAACGCGGGGCTCGTGACATATGTTCGATTTGCGACATTGCGAAACCGCCGAGCCTGCGCGCCCGGCGCCCAATTTCTGATCGGTACCAATGGCAGCACGGCCAGCGGGCGAATTGGCGCCGTCGAACCCGACGCTCGCGACAGTCTTTTGGATCGCGATCGCACTGGCAGCTCTGTCGGCATTCGACGCGATCCTGAGCGCACGCGATCTGGTGTATGACGGATCCTATTATCTGCTGGGAATAGCGGCGCATAATGAATTCCAGCTTTGGGAACCCGCGCGCCTCAGCGTTCAGTTGCTGCAGCAATGTTTCGCGGTTGCCGGCGCGCGATTGGGAATTCAGGGGCTGTTGACTCTCGGGCGCCTCTACGCGCTTGGCGCCTCGGGCTGGCCGGTATTTTTGACCGCCGTGTGCTGGTTCGTACTGCCGCGCAACGAGAAGATCTGGATCGTCGGTCCGCTGATCAATCTTGTTTTCGTCATTCCTGCGACGAATTTCATCGGCGTCGGCGAAGGTATCATCGCATCATGCCTTTTCTGGCTGGCATTTCTGCTTGTGTGTTTCCGGATCGATACTGCCTTTGGTGCCCTGGCGGCCGCTGCCACAACGGTTGCTTGCGCGTTCACGCATGAATCCGCGGCCCCGGGCCTTGTCGTTATTGCCGCGGTCGCGGCATTGCGCACGCGCGATACGACCGGCTCGATGCGCCTGGCCGCACTCGTCGTCGCCGTCACCGCTGCGGCCGCGGCCTGCAACATGCTGCGCTGGATCGCGTTTCCGCGCAGCGCGATCGAGCGCGGCGACTTTCTCGTCGAGTCTGGCGGGCGGTTTTCTCGGTACGCTCGCTGCGCCTAACCTTCCGGCGTTCGCAAGTCTGGTCGCCGCCGCTGCCATACTTGTTGCTTTCATCAATCGAAAATACCTGACGGCCGCCGCCGCAGTGCTCTGCTTCGCGGCCTTTGCGGTGGTCGTCGTGCTTCTGTTCGCGTCGGCCGAGGAGATGATTGCTCCAGCCGATTTTTTGCGGCGCGCGGACTTCCCGTGGCGATCTCGACGCTCCTCTCGATGCTCTTCCTCCTGTTGCGGAGCCGGGGATCGAGACCGACGCGCCTCGCCACTCGGCCAGTGCTGACCATCGTGCTGGGCCTGGCCATCACGCAGGCGGCAGCGCAATCTGTCATCACGGAACGGTGGGACGCCTACGTGCACAATCCGCGCGGATTGTTGCTTGCGCATGAGGGCGTCATTTCTCACGCGCTCGCGATGGAGGTGCTTGATCCCGGAAATACCCGCCTTCGGCGGGAGCTTCTGGAAAGCTGGAGCGTCGAACCCCTCAGTATCGTGCTCGCCCGGCGGGGCCATGTCACAGCCGTGGTTGAACCTGCATCCAAGGCGCGCTGGATTCCATATCGGTTCGATGATCCCGCGACGCTGCCGCAGGCGCCGCAACTCGACTGGTCGGGCTTCGCGCCCCGGCCTGCCCGATAGGACCGGGCGCGCCCGCGCATGGACACGCGCACAAGCGATCCCTATCCTGCCGACATGCCCGCGCGGTGGATTCTCCGCTTGAACAAGTCGGCGTCGTCCCGGTCAAGGCGCCGCCGTCCGCGTCCCGCGGTGCTCTGCATTCTGGATGGTTGGGGCTGCAGACCAGACGCGGACGACAACGCCATCGCGCGCGCCCAGCCCGAGAATTATCTGCGCATGCTGGCGGAATGCGCTCACGCGCGGCTGGCTACCGCGGGTCGCGCGGTCGGCCTGCCGGCCGCGCAAATGGGCAATTCCGAGGTAGGCCATATGAACATCGGCGCGGGCCGAATCGTCGTGCAGGACCTGCCGCGGATCGACGACGCCATTGCGGATCGTACTTTCGCGTCTCGACCCGCGCTGCTCGATCTCATCGCCAAAGCGAAAAAAGCAAAAGGAACGGTGCACATCCTGGGGCTTGTCTCGCCCGGCGGCGTGCACTCGCACCAGGACCATATCGTGGCGCTGGTGCGCGCACTTTCCGACGCGGGACTGCGCACGCGTATCCACGCCTTTCTGGACGGCCGCGATACGCCGCCGCGCAGCGCGCAGGGCTACCTGCACGTATTCGAGAGCGCAATCGCCGCTTTCCCCAACACGGGTATTGCCACGGTTTGCGGGCGCTACTTCGCCATGGACCGCGACCAGCGCTGGGACCGCGTCGCCAAAGCCTACGAAACGATGGTCGCAGCGCGTGGCGTCCGAAAATCCAGCGTGCGCACGGCGATCAGCGACTCGTACAGAAACGGCGTTGGCGACGAATTCCTGGTGCCGGCGCCGATTGACGATTATCGGGGAATGAAAGATGGCGATGCGCTCCTGTTCGCGAACTTTCGCGCTGATCGCGCCCGTGAATTGTCAGTGGCGTTGCTCGAGCCGAAATTCAGCAGTTTTGCGCGATCGAAGACCATCGATTTCTCGGCGGCAGCGGGAATGACGGAATATTCTGAAAGGCTCAAATCGTTCATGAAGGCATTATTCCCGCCTGAGCCGATCAAACAGACCATCGGAGAAGTCGTCGCCAAGCTCGGACTTCGACAACTGCAGAATCGCGGAGACCGAGAAATACGCCCACGTGACTTTTTTCCTGAATGGCGGCCGCGAAAAACCTTTCCCGGGCGAGGATCGCATCCTTGTACCAAGCCCACAGGTAGCAACCTATGACCTGCAGCCGGAGATGTCGGCGTTCGAAGTAACGGAGCGGCTTGAGGCAGCGGTCGGCTCAGATAAATATGATTTGATCATCGTCAATTATGCCAATGCCGACATGGTGGGTCATACGGGAGTGCTCATGGCAGCCGAAAGAGCCGTGCAAGCGCTCGACCTTTGTATCGGTCGCCTTCGCGCCGCAGTCGAAAAGGCAGGAGGAATTCTCTTGGTGACCGCAGACCACGGCAACGCCGAAATGATGCGCGATCCGGAAACGGGCGAGCCGCATACCGCGCATACGACATTCGATGTTCCCATCATCGTCGCCGGCACCGCCGCGCGGTCAAAATTGGCGCCCGGGCGCCTGGCAGACGTGGCTCCGACGCTGCTCGATCTCATGGGAATCGAAAAACCACGCGAAATGGCAGGTCACTCGCTTTTGACAGCCGTCAACTCAAAAGCGGAGATGCGAATCTGAGATCCCTGCGTGTTTTCATCGGCGCGGCCGCAATCCTCGGCGGTATTGTTGCGATGCTTTCGTCGCCCGTCGACGCCGCCCCCCGAGGTTCCGTTCCCCCCGCGGGGACGAATGCGGATCAAGAAAATCTTTCGGGCGCGGTCCCGGCTGCGACGGCTGCGCATCTCCCAAGTACCGCTTCGCGATATCGCGAACTGCAAGCCGAAATTGCGAAGTCCCGACCGGTCGTCGCGGATGCCGAGCGCCACAGCGAGTCGCTCAAGGCCGAAGCGGCCGAACTCCGGCGCCGTCTGATCGAAACCGCCGGGCGGGTTCAGGAACTGGAACAGCAAAAACTTGGTCTGGACGCCGATATCGCAACGCTTGCGCGAGAGGCGATGACTCTTTCGACAGATTTCTTGCGGCAGCGCGCGGAAGTTTCGCAGCTGCTTGCCGTTCTCGAGCGAACCCAGCGCGATATGCCCCCGTGATGGCGATCCGACCGGACGACGCGCTCGCTACGGCCCATGCGTCGATGTTGCTGGGCGCCTCGCTTCCACGCGTTTATAGCGAAGCGGCAGAGCTCTCGCGCCGGTTGGAGGCGCTGCGGCGCACGCGCCAGGAACTGGTCCGCCGACGCGCCGCGGCTGCACGCAATGCCGTGCTGCTTGCGGGCGCGCGCAGCGAAATCGATCAACTTTTGGCGATGAAGGCCCGGCAGGCCGATGAAGCCGATGCGAGACTGGGCGACCTGGCGGCAAGGCTCGACGTGGAATCGACCCAGGCCGCAAATCTCGAAACCCTCTTGCGCCGGGTCGCCACGCTTCGGGCCGCCCCCGCGACGCGGAATCTGGTTGTTGTTGCAGCCCGCAATATGCCGACCGCGCAGGAGCTGCGGCGCCGAACCCTTCTTCGGCCGGTGGTCGGGGCACTTGTGGCGGGCGGCAGAGCAGCGGAGGGGGCACCAGGCATAAGCTTCCTCGCTCCTCCCGGGTCCCAGGTCATCGCGCCCGCCGACAGCGAAGTGCTTTTCGCCGGCCGTTACCATAAGTACGGGACAAGTCTTGATCTTGCAGACGATTGGCGGATACGATCTTGTGCTCGATGGGCTCGAGCGTGTCGACGTGCGGGCGGGCGACCAGCTGCTCGCCGGCGAACCCGTCGGCAGGATGCCGAAAAACAGCGCGGAATCGCGGCTCTACTTTGAATTGCGGCAGAATGGAAGGGGCGTCAGTCCGGCGCCATGGCTTAAAGTCGAACTAAGAAAGGTTACAAAGTCATGAGGCGTTTCGCGTTCGTGGGCCTTGGAATGGCGGCTGGCTTTGCCGCGGCTCTGATCCTTTTCCCGGCAGCGCACGGCGCCAACGATTCCGCCTACAAGCAGCTCGATCTGTTCACCGACGCCTTCGAGCGCGTGCGCGCCAATTATGTGCGCCCGGTGCAGGACAGCGAGCTGGTCGACGCCGCGATCCAGGGCATGGTGTCCAGCCTCGATCCGCATTCCAGCTATATGGACGCCAAAGCTTTTGCGCGACATGCAGATCACCACCAAGGGCGAGTTCGGCGGCGTCGGCATCGAGGTGACGCGATGGAGGACGGCCTGATCAAGGTGATCTCGCCGATCGACGGCACGCCGGCGGCGCGGGCCGGCATCAAGCCGGGCGACCGCATCGCCGCCATCGACGGCACGTCCATCCCGGGCCTGGCGCTCAACGACGCCATCGACAAGATGCGCGGCCCGGCGGGCACCAAGATCACGCTCACCATCCTGCGCGAAGGCGAGAAAAAGCCGTTCGACGTGACGTTGACGCGCGCCATCGTGCAGGTGGACGCCGCCACCTATCGCCGCGAAGGCGATATCGGCTATATCCGCCTGCCCGGCTTCAACGAGCAGACCGCCGACGGGCCTGGAGAAGGCGGTGCGCGATCTGAAGAAGCAGATCGGCCCGGGCATCAAGGGCTATGTGCTCGACCTGCGCAACAATCCGGGCGGCTTGCTCGATCAGGCGATCCAGGTGTCGGACGATTTCCTCAATTCGGGCGAGATCGTTTCCACCCGCGGCCGTCATCCCGAGGACACCCAGCGCTATGACGCCAAGCCGGGCGACATCACCGACGGCAAGCCGATGGTGGTGCTGATCAATGCCGGCACGGCAGTCGGCGTCGGAAATCGTCTCGGGCGCGCTGCAGGATCACAAGCGCGCCACCATCGATCGGCATGACCAGCTTCGGCAAGGGCTCGGTGCAGACCATCATTCCGCTGGGCGAAGGCGGCGGCGCGCTGCGCCTGACCACGGCGCGCTACTACACGCCGTCGGGCCATTCCATCCAGGCCGAGGGCATCATTCCCGATATCCCGGTGGCGCAGGGCGACGAGAGCCAATGTGCCCAAGCTCGCACGTCCGTCCGAAGCCGATCTGCCCGGCCATCTGGCAGGGCGAGCCGATCCCGCGCAAGCGGGCCAATGCGCCGGTGATCCAGCCGCGCCGGGCAAGAAGTATGACGACTTCCAGCTCTCCTATGCGCTGGATCTGCTGCGCGGCAAGCTGGCAATGAATACGGCCGGAAAGAGCGCTGCGGCGAATTGAAAGAGGCGACCGGCGCGCCTCCAACGTGGCGATCCGGCGGCGACGCGCGGAACCGACCTGAGCCGAAGGGCAGACGATACATGCGGCGCATAGCGCTATCCGCTCTCGGGGCGGCCGCGGGATTCCTGGGCGCACTTGCCATTCTGCCCGTGGCCCGCAGCGCGACCGACGATGATACGCATTCGGCCTATCGGGCACTTGATCGCTTCGGGGCCGCCTTTGCAACCGCACGGGCCGACTATGTCGAGGCGCCCGAAGACCGAAAGATGATCGAAGATGCGTTGAACGGAATGATTTCCGACCTCGATCCGCATTCCAGCTATTTTGATCCGAAGACCTTCGCGGAAATGCAGGTCAAAACGTCGGGCACCTATGGAGGAATCGGCCTGGTGATCTCGGCCGAGGAGGGCATCATCAAAGTGGTCGCCCCGATCGACGATACGCCGGCCGCACATGCCGGCATCAAGGCGGGTGACAGCATTCTCGCCATCGACGGCCGCGGTCTGCAGGGCTTGAGTCTCGACAAGGTCCAGGATCTGCTGAGAGGCCCCTCCGGCACGCCGGTTGTCCTCACCCTGTTGCGCGGCGCAGCCGACAAGTCATTCCAGGTCAGCTTGCGGCGCGCCGCAATCCAGGTCGAGGCCGTGAAGTCTCATCGGGAGGGCGATATCGGGTATATCCGAATTCCCGCCTTCAACGAAGAAACCAGCGAGGGAGTGGAGGCGGCCGTACGGACTCTCCAGAAACAGATCGGCCCGCGCCTGAAGGGCTATATCATCGATCTTCGAGACGACGGTGGCGGCGTCCTCGATCAGGCCATCGCCGTGTCGGACGATTTTCTGGACAGCGGCGAGATCGTCTCGACCCGCGGGCGCAAGCTGGAAGACACGCAGCGCTACGAGGCCAAACCCGGTGACATCGCGGAGGGCAAGCCTCTCATTGTGCTC
>CAWEXK010000003.1:0-8473 GCA_963812975.1 uncultured Alphaproteobacteria bacterium
CCACTCGGGGCAGGCCCGCACCGCAATTCGGTTCAATCGCGCTGCCGAAGCGCCGACCATCGGGACGTCGCCGAGCATCTCCGCGATCCGGAGTTCCGCGAATCAACCCTATTTCCCGGCAAGCCTGGCCAACAACGGGTCGGGAGACTTCACCCTTCCGTTCGATCTCTCTTATGAGATCGATCTGTGGGGAAGGATTCGCCGCAGTGTGACGGCTGCCCGGGAAGAAGCGCAGGCCAGTGCCGGAGATCTTGAGACGGCGCGCTTGAGCCTGCACGCGGAGCTGGCGGTGGATTATTTCGAGGTGCGCAGCGCCGATGCGCAGGAGCAGCTGCTGAACGATACCGTCGAGGCTTACAGCAAGGCGCTGGAGCTGACTGAGAATCGATTCGAAGGCGGGGCTGCGCCGAAGTCCGATGTCGCGCAGGCGAAGACGCAACTGGACGCCGCACGTGTGCTGGCCACGGACATCAGGGTGCAGCGCGCGCAGTATGAGCACGCGCTGGCGATCCTCATCGGGAAGCCGCCCGCTGCGTTCAGCCTGCCCCCGATCCCCCTCAATGTGAGCCGCCCGCATTGCCCTCCGTACCGGTTGCTCTGCCGGCGCAGCTTCTGGAGCGGCGTCCCGATATTGCAGCGGCCGAGCGCCGCATGGCGGCAGCCAACGAGCAGATTGGAATCGCACAGGCGGCCTATTATCCGACACTCAATCTGGCGGCCGTGGCCGGCCTTGAAGGCTCATCCCTGTTGAACTGGTTCAATTGGCCGAGTCGCTTTTGGGCGGTCGGACCAGGTATGACTGAAACACTCTTCGATGGCGGAAGACGCCGGGCCACAACGGAGTCAGCCAGAGCAGGCTATGACGCCTCGGTTGCCAACTACCGCCAAACCGTTCTGACCTCGTTTCAGCAGGTCGAAGACAACCTGGTCGTTCTGTGTGAATTGAGCACGGAGTCGGTGCAGCAACACGAAGCGACGGCCTCAGCGGAGGAGTCTCTCCGGCTCTTCCAGAACCGATACGCCGGCGGCGTTGACACCTATCTGCAGGTCGTCACTTCGCAAACCACCGCTCTGGCGAATGAACGAAATGATATCGACCTGATGAGACGGCGACTCGAAGCCAATGTCCTGCTGATTAAAGCAGTAGGCGGAGGATGGGATATCTCAGATATTCCCAGGATGTGAGGCGCTGCACGGTCAACGCCACGGGATGCTCCTGTTGCGAGCGCTACCGCCTGGAACCGATGCCGTGAGCCCTGCTTTGCTTATTGCACCGACGCTTCGAGCGATTCCCAATTTCGGAAGGTTTGCGTCAACTGCTGCAAACAGGCCAGCGCCTCCAAGGGGTGACCGCAACAATTAGTCCTCGAAAGTAGGCTTCGCTCCATCTATCTCATCTAGAGCCTGTTATTAACTTTCCCGCGGGCGGCGCTGGGAGCCAATTTTTCTCAGTTCCAGGAGTGAGGAGTGACGAATATCGGGAATCTTCGAGCGACGAGCGACACCGAAATGAGGAAAATTGGGCCCAGCCCGAAGGGTTGCGGCGAAAATCGCGCCATACTTCGTTGTCGTCCTCGGCAGTGGGGCCGCCACAGCCTTCGGATTCCGCCTCGTCTGGCGCGATTTTCTCTCGCAACGCCGCACGCGCGAAAGTTAATAACAGGCTCTAGCCATCGCCGAAGTGTGCTAACTCGCCGAGTCGCGTTTCGAGGGTCTTTGGACCTGGAAACGCGCATTGCCCTGTTCTCGCCAGCAGAGATTTGAATCGCTGTCACATGCAAGCGAAGATTGACGCGACGTAAAGAGCCTGCGCCTTATTTCCTGCAGCGATAGTGGAGGAGATCGGAGCATGAGGAGTCTCGCTACGGTGGTTCGCCCATGGCCGTCTCAAACCACTTCACAAACGCACGTGCCTTTGTGCCCGTCAGCTTGCCGGAGGGATAAACGACCCACAGTTCCATCGGAGGGAGCGTCCATTCCTTCAGGACAGGAACGACGGCTCCCGACGCGAGTTCCGGCGCAAACATCCAGCGCGACGTAATCGCAAATCCCTGGCCGGCCAGCACCGCCTCGCGCACGCCTTCAGCCGCGTTCAGTGTCAATCTGGTGCGCAGCCGGATGGAAGTTTCCGAACTACCTCGCCGAAAAGGCCACTCCTGCCCGCCGGAGCTCTGGCCGTAGATAATCCCATCGTGTTCCAACAGATCCGCCGGATTCGATGGCACTCCTCTTTTCGCGAAATAAGCGGGGCTCGCCACAACGTATCTCTCGGCCTGCGCCAGCTTGCGCGCCCTCAGCGACGAATCGCTCATGCTGCCCAGCCGCAGCGCCGCATCGATGTTCTCGGCCACCAGGTCGATCGCACGGTCATCCATCACCAGTTCCAGCCGAAGCCTCGGGTGCGCGTCAAGAAAAGCGCCGAGCTTTGGAACCAGATGCAATCGCGCGAACGTCACCGGCGCACAGATGCGCAGCCGTCCTTCAAGTCCAGCGCCTACGCCCTGCGCCGCGGCGTCCGCTTCGTTGGCTTCGGCAATCGCACGCAGCGCGCGTTCGTAGTATGCCGTGCCCGCTTCCGTAGGAGATAGCTGACGCGTCGAGCGCACCAGAAGACGTATGCCGAGCCGCTCTTCCAGACCCGCGATCGCTTTTGAAATCGCGGGTTGCCCCAGTTTCAGGTCGCGCGCAGCGGCGGAAAACGAGCCCGTCTCCACGACACGCACAAACAGCTCCATCTCGCGCAATCGGTCCATACCTATTCCAAGAGAGAATAGATGTTATCCCTCGCCGACGTCTATACGGTCCGAATCGCGATCGATATGCTCACATCTGTTGATGCAGTACAGGAGGTTCACCATGACCAACAAATTCGCGGGCAAGGTCGCAGTCATTACAGGTGGCTCAACGGGTATGGGACTGGCAACGGCGAAGCGCTTTGTTGAGGAAGGCATGGAGCACGTATTCATAACCGGGCGGCGCAAGGACGCGCTCGATGCGGCGGTCGCGGAGATCGGCAGGAACGTGACTGCCGTGCAGGGCGATGTTGCCAACCTCGTGGATCTCGATCGGCTCTACGATGCCGTGCGGAAGCAGAATCGCAGGATCGACGTTCTCTTCGCCAATGCCGGCGTTTCGCAGCAGCGCCCGGTCGAATCCATCGACGAACCATTCTTCGATCTTCACTTCGACGCCAATGTGAAGGGACTCTTCTTTACTGTGCAGAAGGCTCTGCCCCTCCTGAACGACGGCGCCTCGGTCATCCTGAATGGCTCCGTCGCGACCATCAAAGGGTTCCCCGGCATTACCATCTACAGCGCAACCAAAGCGGCCGTACGCTCGTTTGCGCGTACCCTGGCGAGCGAACTGGGCCAGCGGCGCATTCGCGTCAACACCCTCAGCCCCGGCCATATCGATACACCGCTGCTTGAACAATGGCAGCAGGGCGATGCTCTGGCTCAGTTGAAAGAGGGCTTCGCGAAGAATGTTCCTCTCGGCCGGATGGGCGAGCCTGACGAAATTGCCAAAGCCGCTTCGTTCCTCGCCTCGGATGAAGCCAGCTACGTCAACGGCGTTGAGCTCTTCGTCGATGGCGGCGTCGCGCAAATCTAAATCAGCGCCCGAGCATCTTCTCAGACAGGTGCATTCTGAATCCCCCAGGACTGTTGCACCGTTATCGACGATTCACGTTCAATCCTCAAGCTGCAAGGAGACTCCTATGCCGATGCTTCAAGCCGACTACTTCACAGCCTTTCACCACGTAAAGCTGACACGGGACGCCAACGGCGTGCTGCTTGTTCAATTGCATGACGACGGCGGCCCGCTGGTTATGAGCGCGAAGGCGCACACTGAGTTTGTCGAAGCCTTCTACCGGATCTCGCAGGATCGGGCGAACAAGATCGTGATCCTGACGGGTGCGGGCGGGGAGTTCATTACCGATGTTGAGTGGTCATCGTTCGGCGACGTCGCCGATCCCGGCGTCTGGAGCCAGGTTCATGACGAAGGCGTTCAGGCACTTGAGAACATAGCCAACATCCGCGTGCCGGTGATTGCTGCGATCGAGGGACGCGCTCATGTGCACTCCGACTACGCTCTGCTTGCCAGCGTAATTGTGGCGGCCGAGGGCGCGACGTTTCAGGATGTGGCGCATTTCTCCGCCGGCGTTACGCCGGGTGACGGAATCTTCACCACCTGGAGTCACCGCGCCGGCGCCGGGCGAGCCGAGGCGTTCCTTCTGAACCCGCAACCCCTGCCGGCGCGTGTTGCGCAGGAATGGGGAGTGGTTGCCGAAGTTGTGCCGAACGGCAAGGCGCTGAGCCGGGCGCGAGAATTGGCCGAGCTGTATCTGAAGGCTCCGGAAGTGACGCGTCGCAACACTCGAGTGCACTTTATTCAGCCACTCAAGGAGCGCATTGTGCGGGAAGTCGGGTACGGACTATCGCTCGAAGGAGCGTCTGCAGCCGACCTTGTGAAATCGATGCGAGCCAAAGCCGAGCCTAAGAAATCGACGACAAAAATCGCATAGGCAAGGAATTTGTCGGGCCGAGGCCACGGATTGACCCGCGGGCCGGCTCGAGTTCGCCCGATCTGCCGGGAGATTTCATTTAGAGAAAGAGGAGAAAAGGGATGTCTCTCAAAGCCGATCTCGATAGCTTCCGTTCGGAGTTCATGGCATAAGTGCCAGCGGAGATTCCGACATCGAGTGGAAGAGAGCCGGCCTCCCCGCTATTTCGCTGACCTGTCCCTCGCGCGCTTCCTCTTCTGATAGGCAGCGACCTTGAGCTTGTTGCCGCAGATGTTCATGCTGCACCAGCGGCGTGAGCCTTTTTTGCTGGTATCGAAGAAGTGAACGACGCAGGATTCGCACTTGCGCATGCGGGAGGAGTCCGATTCCGCAAGAAGATCGGCGGTGGCAGCGGCGATCAGGCGCCCAGAGATCGGCGGGCCGGCGAAGCTCGAACGCGGTCTCGCGCAGGACTTTTCCGTCTCGCTTGTGCAGCAATGCGGGGAGAGGATGCTGCAGCAGGAGTGCATTGACCTCGGCGAGGAAGTCATCCGCCGGCGCCGATCCGCTCTCAATTCGAAGAACGGCCTCACGCAACTTCTCCCGGAACGCGATGAGGTGCTGCAGGAAGGCAACGGCTTCGGCGGAATGACGCCAGCTGCGGAGGGTGGCTTTCGCGCCTGGGCCGAAGTCACCATGCCCGAAGCGATCAACCATCGTTCGAGCGCGCGAACATCCGGAAGGAGTTCCGTGGGACCGCTGGTCAGGACAGGCTTCGTATTGAGAAGGTCCAGGATCGGCCTGTTCGCCACGAACAGAAATCCGTCGATCCATTCCTGCGACCTGTGGAAGAAGCCGCGCGCATAGAAGCTCTCTTTAAAATATCGCAAAAACTATAACACCGCTATTGACATTTTTACCGGTGTTGAGTAATCTCATTTCTTGTAAGCGGGACCTTGCGTCTCCGGGAAAGGAAATCGCCATGACCACGTTTCAATACGCGAGCGTCCGCGGCCTCAGAATCTTCTATCGCGAGGCCGGCGCGAAGACATCCCCAACGATCGTGCTGCTGCACGGATTCCCCAGCTCGTCCCATATGTTCCGCGACCTGATTCCGCAACTGGCGGGCAAATTTCACGTGATTGCGCCGGACTACCCCGGCTTTGGCTACAGCGATGCGCCGGACGCGGGCAAATTCGACTACACCTTCGACAACCTCGCGGCGCATGTCGAGGAGTTGCTGTTCGGCGTCGCTCGGCCTGAAGAAGTTCAGCATCTACGTGCAGGACTACGGCGCGCCGGTTGGCTATCGGATCGCGTCAAAACACCCGGACGCGATTGAAGGCATCGTGGTGCAGAACGGGAACGCCTATGCCGAGGGAATCGGCGCGGGCTTCGATGCGATGAAGCCCTTCTGGGCGAATCGCAATGCGGAGACGGAGAAGCCGGTGCGCGAGCTGCTGAAGAAGGAGACGACCGTCTTTCAGTACACGCACGGCGTGAAAGACGTGACGCAGATCAGCCCCGACGCCTGGACGGTGGATCAGCTCTTCCTCGATCGCCCCGGCAACGATGCGATCCAGCTGAACCTGCTGCACAACTACCAGTCGAATCTGGCGCGCTACGACGGATGGCATCAGTTCTTTCGGAAACAGCAGCCGAAGACGCTGATCGTGTGGGGCAAGAACGATCCCTTCTTCACGGTCGCGGGCGCGCAGGCCTATCTGCGCGATATTCCAAAAGCGGAGCTTCACCTGCTGGATACCGGCCACTTTGCGCTCGAGGATTCGTGCGAGTTCATCGCGCAGCAAATCTGAAAGTTCTTTGCCTGAGGATGACCTCGATATCCCGCCCATTTTCTCCCGGAACAACAAAAGGAGGAGCATGATGAGTTTTGCAGAAAACTGCCACGGTGGTTGTGGTCCACGGGGCGTGGGCTGACGGATCGAGCTGGCAGGCGGTGGTGCGGCCGCTCGAGCAGCAGGGCCTGAACGTGATTGCCGCGCCGATTCCCCTCACATCGCTGAGCGACGACGCGGCCGCACTGCGGCGAACGATCACACGAACGCGGGGACCGGTGATCGTCGCGGGCCACGCCTACGCCGGTGCAGTCATCGCCACGGCGCACGATGAGGGTGTGAAGGCGCTGGTCTATGTCGCCGCGCTGGCGCCGGATGAGGGAGAGACGGTCGCTCAGGTTTTCTACCGGGATGAGCCTCATGCCAAGGCGCCACAGCTGGCTCCGGACGCCGACGGGTTTATCTGGATGCCGGATGAAGGCTTCGCCAACGCCTTTGCTCAGAACGCTTCCGATGAGCAGATTGCCCTGTGCAGGGCGGTGCAGCGGCCGATTTCCGTGAAGTGCATTCAGGAACCTGCTCCCGCACCGTCATGGAAGAAGAAGCCGACGTGGTATCTGCTCGCGGAAGAGGACCGGATGATCAATCCGAAAACGCAGCGGTTCATGGCCGATCGCATGAAGGCGCGTGTACGGTCGTTCCCGGTCGACCACACGCCGCTGCTCACCGCGCCGGACAAGGTTATCGAGGTGATCTTGGAAGCGGCGCACGCGACCCTTCAGTAAGGGGCCTGTGAAATGCAGGAGCGTTCACACGCGGGGAGCGAATATGAAGGACGCCGTTGCTATTGTGACCGGGGCCAGCCAGGGAATCGGGCGCGCCACCGCACTCCGTTTGGCCCGCGACTTTGCTGCAGTGGTTCTGGCGGCGCGCAACGCGAAGAAACTGGAAGAAGTTGCCGCCGCAATAAAACAGAACGGTACTGAGGCGCTCCCTCTGGCGCTGGATCTGAGCCAGACTGAGGCGCCGACAACGTTGGTCGAGACGACGCTCGCGCGCTTTGGGCGCATCGACGCGCTGCTGAATATCGCAGGCGCCGTTCCGCAGATCGATCTCTTCGAGATGACCGATGAGCAGTGGAACGCCGGCATGGAGCTGAAGCTGCATGGGGCGCGCCGTCTGACCATTCGGGCATGGGACGCGCTGAAACGTGCTCATGGGTCGGTGGTCTTTATGTCGGGGAGCGCCTCGCTGGATCCAAAGCCGGCGTTCGCAGCAGTCGCCGCAACCAACGCCGCCATCACCGCGCTGGCGAAGGCGTTTGCGGAGCAGGGGATCAGAGATAGCGTCCAGGTGAACAGCATTGTGCCCGGCCCGGTGATGACCGGGCGCCGCCGCTCTTTCCTTGAAAAGTGGGCTCCGGCGCACGATATGAGCGTCGAAGAAGCGATGCAGAAGTTTCCCGAGGAAGCCGGCATCGGCCGCTACGGGCAACCGGAGGAGATTGCCGAACTCCTCGGCTTCATGGTCTCTCCCGCCGCAAAGTGGATGACCGGAGCCTCCCTGCGCATGGACGGCGGAGAAATCAAGGGCATTTAGAGCCGAAATGCAGAGATTCATGTGGCAGGATACCGAGACGCGGGTGGAACTCTGCTTCCATGTCATTGGATCCCCCTTCTCATGGTGCAAAATCGCCAACGCACTCACTGAGCGAAAAGTGAGTTGCGAACGTGTCACCGGCAACACGAGACGGCTTGTCCCGCCGATGACCAAAGCGCGGCGGCTTAGTTTGGCGGCTGCTCGGCAAAGCGCTCGTTGAGACGCGGTTCCACGAGATTGACAGAACTGGTGGGGCTTGGACTGAGCAATTGTTGAGCTCGGCGGCCTCGAGACGCCTTGTACGGTCCGATGCGACCTGTGCAGCGAAAAGTGACTGAGAGGCTCACTTGGCGCATATCCGGAGCCATCTGGCTTGCACAGAATCGCGAAAGCTCTCCGCGAACTTCTTCTCGAAACCGGACTTCGGTCCTGCGCGACTGGAGAAGGGTCTGTATTTAAAGGTCAACGGTGCGGGATCCTGATTATCTCTGGCGGAACAAAACATGCCGACAGGGGCGTGAACCACAGAAATCCAGGCAACTTGCCGTGTGGAGAAGGGAAATACAGGACTGTA
>CAWEXK010000004.1:0-96992 GCA_963812975.1 uncultured Alphaproteobacteria bacterium
TCTGTTCGGACTGATCGGCGCGGAGTCTTCTACCCGGTTGTCCCGACATCTCAGGTTGCTCCAATACTCGGCCCATTCGGAGAGATTGCGTGCGCGAAGCCATTCAGGCCGGCCAGTTGTCGCCGTACTCGCGCATCATGCCCCGCGCTTTCAGGATGTCTTCCTTGGAACTCGCGCCGACAAACGAGAGGGTCGCCGGCTCCAGCGCCAGGTCGAACAATCGGCGCCCTAACGGCGAGGCGTAGTAGTAGTGCCGCTTGGGAATGGCGTCGGCGATAATCTCAATCTGCCGGGGACTGAGGCCGAACCGGTGATACAACTCGCCGGTATTGGGGTTCCTGGCCTCGGGATTGGTCGAATAGAATCTTGGTGGGGCACGATTCCAGAATGACGTCGCGATATGGCGAATTGGCTACTTCGGTAAGGCTTTGAGTCGCGAGGATGACGGCAGCGTTTTTCTCACGCAGCGTGCGCAACCATTCCTGATTTTGGCGTCGATCAGCTCGTTGGCGAGCATGATCCACGCTTCGTCGAGCACGACGAGCGTGGGTTTGCCGTCCAGGCTCTGATCGATGCGATGGAACAGGTAGAGCAGTACGGGGATCAGCACCTTCTGCCCCATTGCCATAAGGTTTCAAGCTCGAAGGTGATGAACCGACTGCTCAGCAGCGCGTCGTGGTCGGCATTGAGAAATCGACCGAGCGGACCCGCGATCGAGTACTCGCTTAGAGCGGTGCGCAGCTCTTCGTCCTGAACGGTCGCGATGAGATGGGTGAAGGTGCGCGCATGCCGCGGGCTCTCGCCCAAAAGCTCCAGTGCGCGCCAGAGCGCCTTGCGATGCTGGGGGAGAACCTTGAGATTTTGTAACTGAAGCATCTTGGGCGACACTTCCTGCGCCCATGTTCTTCGCCCTCGTCGTCCACGTCGATCAGCGGGCACGCGGCAATCTCGTCCTCTCCAATATCGAAGTGATGTAGACCGATCAGGCCGTTCCTTCCTTCTGTGCTCATCGAACGCCCCGGCAGTCTGCGATTCCATTGAAGACCCGAAGGGGCGGACAAGTCGAGCCGCCATCCAGTTGTCGCGTCGAGGTTTGCGCCAATCCTTGAGATGTTCGCCGATGTGGCGGGGCTGTATGGTCATGGGCAGCGCGCAAAGGGGGGATCGTCCATCCATTACCCCGGAGGTGCCGGCGGCTATACTGCAAGCGAGGGAATGAAGGGTGACCGAAGCAACGCCCAGACGTATGATCGTTGGAATCACGGGCGCGTCCGGCGCGATTGTCGGCGTGCGGATTCTCGAACTGCTCAAGGATTGCGGCGTCGAGACCCACCTTGTCATGAGCAAAGCCGCGGAGATGGCGCTGGGCTACGAAACCGACCTGCAACCAAAAACCGTGCGGGCGCTGGCCCAGGTCCATCACGGGGTCATGGCGCTCGGCGCCTCGATTGCCTCGGGTTCGTTCGAAACCATGGGCATGGTTGTTGCACCCTGTTCGATCCGCACCATGAGCGAGATCGCGACCGGCGTGACCAGTACGCTCCTGTCACGCGCGGCCGATGTCGTGCTGAAGGAGCGGCGCCGGCTGGTGCTCGCGATCCGCGAGACTCCGCTGCATCTCGGGCATCTGCGAACGATGACCGCGCTCGCCGAAATGGGCGCAGTGATCGCGCCGCTGGCTCCTGCTTTCTACACACGACCCAAATCAGTGGAGGACATTGTCGATCATGCCGCCGGCCGGATTCTGGATCTGTTCGGGATTTCGACAGACGCCGTACGACGCTGGGAGGGCGGCCCCCGAGAGCGTTGACTCGAATGCTGTGAAAGTGCGGTCAGGCGTCGAGATATTTTCCGCTGCCGGCGCCATCGAGGCGTCGGACGCGCGACTGCGCCAGAATCTCGGGCGCTATCAGGCGCGCGTTCACGCCCATGCGGTCGCAAGATTTGTCCACCGGCGCCCAATGAGAGACGCAGCCGCAGCTTCGGCAGCGATGGAACTCGATGGATCTGTCGTCCCACATATAGATATCGGTTGCCTTCTCGCCCGCGGCGATGCGCACTTGCTTCGGCGAATAGTAGGCCCAAAGCACGCCATAGCGGCGGCAAATGGAACAGTTGCAATCGGTCACCGTTTCCGGTGCCGATGCGATCTCGAGCTTGACGGCGCCGCAGTGACAGGATGATTCGATCATGCGTGGCTCTTCCGATCTCTCAGCGGCAAACATGACATGAAAGCGGCTGGCCGCATCTGGCTTCAGGCAGATACGCCGAAGGGAACGATCTTGTTGTCGATGTCGTGGCCGATATCGGCGCGGCCGAGATAGGGAATGCCCGACACGTCGCACCAATGGCGGATAATCTCTTCCGGTGTCTGCCCGAATTCGGGATGGTTGGGCGGGATGGCGCTGATGCGGCCCAACCGCAAACCGGATGCGTGCCGGATTCCAGGATTGCTGGTGACCTGACACAGCGCGCGGTCGATCCTGTAGAGCTGCTCGGATACGTCTTCCAGCATGATGACGTGGTTCGCGAGGTCGGGTTCATAGGGGGTTCCCATGAGATGGGAGAAGATGGTGAGGTTGAACGCAGCGGTCAGAACCGCGCCCGTTACGGTGGGCTCGAGGGTCGCGGGCGCCCGTTCGACCAGGAACGCAAGCGCGCGTGTCACGGCCGCCTCGCCACCGTCGCGCAGCATATCCGCCGGCATCGGGCCGTGGGCCACGCCCACCGCACCGCGACCGTAAAGCGCGGCTAGCAACGAGCCTGCGTCGCTGTAGCCGAGATAGGTCTTGCCCATCGCGGCCGGCGCCAGCCTGTCGAGCACGCGCGGTAAAATGCGGCTGGAACCATAGCCCCCGCGCGCGATCCAGACTGCGGCGATGCCGGGATCGTTCGCGAATTCGAGAAAGCCCTCGGCGCGCGCCGCATCGTCGCCGGCAAAATGACCGCTGGCGAGAAAGCATTGCGGATGGAAAAGCAGTTCGACGCTTTCGCCGTAAAGCGCATGCGCGAGTTCGGTCACCCGCTCTGCGAGCATCCCATCGATCCGCGAACCCGGCGCCACCACACCGATCTTGACGATACGCATCACAGGATTGGGCACCGTTTCTTGTTTCACCGGTGTGTCTTATAGCTTCCCGCGATGCAACCGGAAAAAACCTATTTCTTTTGTGGCATCGGCGGCAGCGGGATGTTGCCGCTCGCGCTCATCGTGCGCGCCAAGGGCAATCGCGTAGCGGGATCGGACCGCGCGCTGGATCAGGGACGCACCGCCCAGAAATTCGATTTTCTGCGGGCGCGTGGAATCGCGCTGTTCCCCCAGGACGGCAGCGGCATCATGCACGCCGCCCAGACCGTGGTGATATCTGCCGCGGTCGAGGACACGGTGCCCGACGTGATCGCCGCACGGCGCATCGGCGCTTCCATCGTCACGCGCGCCGGGCTGCTGGCGGAACTTTTCAATGCAACGCCGATTCCGGTTGGCGTCGCCGGCACGAGCGGCAAGTCCACCACGACCGGAATGCTGGGATGGATCCTGCAATCGGCGCAACAGCACCCGACCATCATGAACGGCGCGGTGATGAAAAACTTCGTGACCGCTTCCGTACCCTTCGCCAGCGCGGTGGTGGGAAAAGGAGACGTCTTCGTCAGCGAAGTTGACGAGAGCGACGGTTCGATCGCGCGTTATCGCCCGCGTGTGGGTGTCATCACCAACATCGCTCTCGATCATAAATCCCTGGACGAGTTGCGCGGCCTGTTCGGCGATTATCTCGCGCGGTCGGAAATTGCGATCCTCAATCTCGACAATGAGGAGACGGCCGCGCTGGCGGCACGACTGCCGAAGCAGAAAGTGCATTCGTTCAGCCTCGACGACGATGGCGCGGATTTCTTCTGCACGGGCCTTGATCCGGAGCGGCAGGGAATGGCTTTCGAAGTGCGCGAGCGGGAGAGCGGTTCGCAAACGGCGATCCGGCTGCGGGTGCCGGGGCGGTACAATGTTCAGAATGCGCTGGCGGCCATCGCAGCCGCGCGAGTGTGCGGCGTTGCGGTGTCCGACGCGGGGGCGGCGCTCGCGACCTTCGCCGGCTTGCGGCGCCGCTTCGAAGTTGTCGGCAGTGGGCGCGGCGTGACGGTCATTGACGATTTCGCGCACAACCCTGACAAGATCGCGGCCACTCTTTCGGCCGCGCATGATTTTCCGGGCAGGCTGCTGCTGTTGTTCCAGCCGCACGGCTTCGGTCCGTTGCGGCTGATGAAGAATGAGCTGATCGATGCGTTCGCGCGCGGCATGCGTGCCGGCGACCTTCTGGTCATGCCCGATCCCGTCTATTTCGGAGGCACGACGGAACGCCGCGTAACGAGCGGCGATATTGTCGACGGCGTTGCCGCTCGCGGACAGTCGGCGCAAGCAATCCCGGAGCGGGCCGCGTGCGGGCAAGCGCTGGTGACCCAAGCGCAGCCCGGCGACCGCATCATCATCATGGGCGCCCGCGACGACACGCTGTCGACTTTCGCGTCCGACCTCGTGCGCGCACTCGAAGCGAGCGGTTGATCCGATCTATCCGCCGAATCCGAATACCGTCACTGTCTTGTAGGCTGGCACATAGACGCGGCCGTTTGCCTCCATCGGCGTCAGGAAGGAATTGGCCTGCCCTTGATTGGACCATGTTCCTGCATTTGCCGCGAACAAAGGCGTGCCGAGCGCGAGCGCGTCATAGGCCTCGAGCTGCACGGTCGCGCCGCGCCGGATCAGCCACACCACGCCCGAGCCGGCCGTCGCTCCGTTCGAAGAGACGATCGGCAGCGAGCCGCCGTAACCGGCCCGAGACGTTCCAGCCGCCACCTGCGTCAATGCGGGCTGCGATCCGGTAGCAACGCTGAATGCCCGCAGCACGTCGCCGTTGATTTGCGCGTACACCAGGCCGCCGTTTGGACCTCCATAATAGGCCGGCCCGCCCCATAGCCCGTCGCCGGATTGGCCCAATCGCTGCCATTGCAGCGCGCCCGAATTGCCGCTTCTCATTTTGCCGAGATTGGCCTGGTTCAAGAGATACAGCACCGCATCCTTGCCCATTGCCACGGCGAGCGGCGGCGCGGTCTGGCCGTCGACCACGGGCAGCAGCATGATACCGCCCGCGCCGAAATCCGTGTCGTTGTTGTTCAAGCCCTGCCAGGCGGCAGGAGTGAAAAAATCCTGCGCCTTCTTGAGATCTGGCGGCAGGCGAAGCACGCTCTCTCCCCAATCCCGCCCCTCATGTCCAAAGGCGCCGTTGCCGGTGATGGCGAAAACATTTCCATTCGAATCGATCGCGGGTGCGAAACCCGTCATCCAGACGCTGGCGAGCTCGTAGCTCTCCGCCGTCTCGATGGTGTGGAAGGCATGGAGCAATTTCAGCGTGGCGGTATCGTAGTCGAGCAGCCAACCCGAAATGGCGCCCGCGTTGTTGTCACAATGCGAACCGATGCCGAGGTAAAGATTGCCATTGTCGAACGCGAGGCTTGCCCTGTTCCATTGATTCTGCGGATCGAATCCGACCGTGCCGCCACCTTTGAGCTTCGCCTCGGGCGCGATCTCCACCGGCGGGCGCACGTCGTTGCCGGTGGCGAGATCGAGCGCGTGCAGCTGGGTGTGGAAAGAATAGGCCAGCGGCTCGGTGGCAGCGACCACATAGATCGTGGCCGCATCCGAACCGCCGCGAACCACGACAGGCGTGCTGGAAATGCCGTATTCGGGCTGCACGTCGCCGCAGCCGACATCGTTGGTGGATTGCGACTGGCCGAGATTGACCTGCCACAGAACTGCGTAGTTGTCGGCGTCGAACGCAAAGACCGAATTGTGGCCGGTGGCGACGATGAGCACGTTGTGCGTGGTGCCGTCGGGCATGGTGAAATTCGAGACGAGCAGCGGCTGGGCGAACACATTCCCATCCACATTGAGCGTCGCCAGCTTGCCGAACAGGCTCGAGCCAACGGCCGAAGGCATGAGATCCGTCTCGCTCTGGTTCCAGCCGGTGCGCAGAAGATCGTAATGGTAGGTGAGCACGTCGATCGAGGTGCCGCCATAGCGCCGCTTCAGTCCCGCGGCTGCGTCTTTGAGATGTCCGTTGTCGACGAGCGCGGCAGGCGGAGCGTGCACTCCCGCGTGACGCTGCATCGCCTGCGGCGCACCATTGCGTGCGAGGCTGTCGGCCGGTAGCGGCCGGTGCAGCGTGGCTGCGGACGCGAGACTGGTTGACAACGCCAATAGGAGCGCCAAGCCGAGGCGCGCGCGAGGTCTGGACAAGCCGTATTTTCCCTTCCAACTGCCGTGACACAATCCGGGGCAGCATTCCAGCATAGATGAAAATTCCTGGCGCGACACGCCCATTCGCGCATCGGTATACAGCGTCGCGCCGCGATGGTCCCGCAAGCAGACGGGAGCGCCGGCCAATGTCGGTGCGACGCAAGCACAACCCGGCTTTCGGATGAGGCTACCAAAGGGCGGTCATGCGCCGCGGCGGCGCGAGTGCGCTTTCAGGTTCGCTTTCGCCGCGGTGCACAGATGTCGAGCAGCACATTTCGCGTTGCCGTATCCATCGCGGAAAACCTGAACCAGGCGTCGCGGTCAGGTCCATCCGGAAATTTCAGGCGCAATCCGATTACCTGGTTTTCCGCGATCGACCTGGCAGCAATTTCTGCATGATCTATGAAGGCCACGCCGTGCCTGGGCCACGCTTCGAGGATGACCGGCGCTGCATTCCCGCCCTTCAGGATCAGCGGCACGCTGGGCGCGGCGAGCGCGGCGTGCATGCCGGGATCGTACAGAATCAGGGAAAGACCGCTCATATCGTCGCATGTTATGACGAGCCTCTTCATTCCGCTTCGCGCGCTGCCGCTCGCGGAGATGTGGCTTTCGAATGCGTCGACGCGGCGCGTGATGTGCCAATCCGGATGCGCCTGGCGGATCGTTGCCGCCGACACTGGCGAGATCAGTATCGCCGCGGCGGTGATGATGAAAATCCGCATGGCAATTCTCCGCGGCCGCGCCTTAACCGGCCAACGCCACGGGAACGCCTGTCGACGCGATCCGTTCAAGATGACCTGCAACGTGCTGGCGCCGGGCTCACAGCGCAAAATCGCGAAGAAGAGAGGCGAATAACCGCCCGCCATGGCGATCTGCCGGGCGCGCCGATTGCTGCCGGCGTGAGAACCGAGGCGCGGCCTGCAGTGTAGCCGTTCATCATGAACCTCCCCTTGAGCTGCCGTCCGCCGATCGCAGGAACTCACCCTCGGGCGCGACGGACTGTTCAGGATATCCGATGGACAGACCCGGGCAAGCCTCCGTGGCGCGCCCTGCTGCATGGAGGACTTGAACGGACACGGGCGCGCTACGCCACTCCGCGTCTTATTTCGTCATCCGCTGAATAAGATCGTTCACGAATGCTTCGCCGAACCAGGGGATCGCCGGAATGAGGACGTAGGCGGCCACCCGGATGAGAGTCGACTGATCGAACGGCCATTCGTGGACGGCCTCGATGCGGGCTTCATATGCGAGGAGCCCTTGCAGACGCGCCGCCGCCGAGGCGTCAAACACCGTTTCGGTCTGCAGCTCGCGGATACCGTTCCGGATACGGTCGAGTTCGCGAGATTTTTCGGTTCGTATCCTGCGATGAACGCGTTCCATGGGACGGAAAAAAATCCACAAGCCCATCACGGCGCAGGCGGACAGAATTGCCAACGTCACTGCATCAATGCCGTCGCCCACGAAGAAAAGGCAGACAACCGCCGCGCAGGTAAACCAGACGAGCGCGCCCCGCGCGCCGCGCCGGCCGATCACCGCCAGCCTCTCCACATGCAGAAGATCGATCCTGAGATCATGTTCGATCAAATGCGCGGTCGCGCGACTGCTCTGAAACGACATCACCACGCCGCGCGCGAACAGGACGCCAAGAAACACAATGACAGCAGCATCCCACCCGAACAGCGCCGGATAGTGACGCACAATTGAAGATGGAACCGACGCAACCGCGACAGCGATGCCCGCAGCGGCCCCCAAAGCGCTTGCCCACAACATGCGGGCGGGCGAGGCGGGCCGAAGAAGCGTGGCGGCGGACGCGGCGACAGGAGCTATCTGGGCGAAGCCATGCTCGTCGGCCTGTTCCCTGATGCGCACATAGCGCTGCATGCCGAGCGTCGTGACGGTCAAGAGCGCGAGCACGAGCGGCGACCATGCATGAGGCGCGACGCCGAATTGATGCGATGCGCCGTGGAGCAGAAACAGTGCCGGAGCATGCGCGAGCGCGAGCCACGCCACCACTGCGTAGCTTCCGACCAGGAAGGCGAGCAGCAACGCCGCGGTCCCCACCGTCCCGAACGGAGACAATAGAAACAGAAACTGCTCGAACGACATTTCTTCGGCGGGCGAGCAGGCGCGCGCGGATTCCCGGCCCATCGAAAAGGTAGAGCAGCTTTCGGGCCTTTCGTCCAAGGAGGTAGATTGGCCGGAATGCTCGACTTCGGCCGGCTTTACGATTTCGGTCCTTAGACCTAAGCTGACGACCAAACGGTCTGCCGGGACGTGAAACGCGTCAACCGGGGCAAATGGGGGGAAAGAAATGCGTCCGGCAATTTCCACTGTGTACGGCGGTTCGGGCCTGTGCCTTCTCACGGCTTTGGCCACTCTCGGAACCCAGGCCGCAGATGCCGCGGTGACCATCTCGTCGAAGGCCACACAGAACATGACATGTTCCGGCGACGTCTGCGCGCCGACGGCTCCCAGGGCCGTGCTGAATGTGGGCGATCTCGAGACGATGCTCGCGTCGGGCAACACGACCGTCACCACGACAGGCTCCGGCGTGCAGGCGAACGACATTGTCGTTTCGGCTGCGCTTTCATGGAGCACCTCGAACACGCTGGCCTTCGATGCGAATCGTTCCCTCCGAATCGACGCGCCGGTTTCAGTGTCGGGCATGGGAGGTCTGGCGCTCGTGGACAATGGAGGCACCGCTTCGCTGTCGTTCGGCGCGGGCGGGGATGTCACCTTCGCCAATCTGTCGAGCGCGCTCACCATCAACTCCGCCGCCTATACGCTCGTGGACACGATCGCGACTCTGGCGACTGCCATTGCATCCAATCCCGCCGGCAGCTATGCGTTTGCGCAAAATTACGACGCCAGGAAAGATGGGACCTACACTGCCCCGCCGGTGGCGACGACGTTCACCGGCACCTTCGAAGGCCTCGGCAATACGATATCGAATTTCAAGATCAGGGATGCTGCGGATTCCGAGGTCGGCTTCTTCGAATACATCAATGGCGGCAACGTGCACGACATCGGCATCGTCAAGGCCAAGGTGTCCTCCAGCGCCTCCAGCGTCATCATCGGAGTGCTGGCCGCATACATCTATGGCGGCAGCAGCGGTCCCGGCGGCGCGATCACCGGCTCGTGGACGACAGGCACGGTAGCGGCGACATCGACCACCTACGCGCAGATCGGTGGACTGATCGGCAGTGGCTGCAATTCCGGGTCCGGCTACCCCACCGATTCGGTCATCGGCTCGCATTCGTCCGTGAAGGTCGCCGGCGGCGAGTACAACTTTGCGGGAGGCCTTGTCGGCTACAGCTGCGGCGACGGGATCGTCGAAGATTCCTACGCGACCGGCACGGTCACTGCTGGAGATGGCTCTTATGTCGGAGGGCTCGTGGGTGCGAGCACCGCCTATGTCGAAGACTCCTTCGCCACCGGAGCGGCAACGACCGGTAATGCCGCGCAGGGCTCGCCGCCGCCTTCGGCGGGAGGGCTGGTCGGCTACAATTTCGGCGCGGGCTCGTCACCGGGGACTATCACCAATTCCTATTCGACCGGTGCCGCAAACGGCGGCAGCGGCACCAGCGTTGGCGGAATGGTCGGCTACAGCCTGGACGGCACGATCGCGGATTCCTACTCGACCGGAGCGCCGACAGGCGGCTCGGGAAGCTATGTCGGCGGCTTCATTGGCGATGACGGTTCGGCATCGCTCTCCGACACCTACTGGGACACGACGACAAGCGGCGTCGCCAATCTCGCCCAGGGCGCCGGCAACGTCGCCAACGCGACCGGCATCAGCGGCCTGACCACCGCGCAGCTTCAGGCCGGGCTGCCGCCGGGCTTCGGCAGAAACACGTGGAAGGAGAACGCGCGAATCAACGGGGGATTGCCCTACCTCGTCTCCAACCCGCCGCCGCGCTAGATTTTCCGGCACAGGGCAATCTGCACGCCGCTTCCTCCTCCCGCTGGGAGAAGGACTTGCGGAATAAAGCGCGCGCAGAAAGCGTCTCAAGAGCAAGTGCCAGGCGCGGGTTGCGCCCGCGCGGTTCTGGAGAATTTCGATGACGATTGGGACGACGGCGCGATTCAATTTCGGGGCTCGCTTGTCACGCCGCATCTTTGCGCCCCTTTCGGCGGCAGCCTTCCTGGCGACGCTGTGCCTTGCTTCGGCGGCGTCTTCGGGGATCGCTCCGCCCCACAAAATCGGCCTCGGCAAGGTGCTGACGACCAGAGACGGCGGTCAGATTTACGGCTTCGACGTCGACCAGAATGGCTACGATGGCGTGCTCGCGAGCGCGGGAGGTTCAGGAAACAATGCGTTCGCTTCGGTCGAGACGTTCGATCAGAAATCCGCAAAGATCACGAAATCCTTTGCGACCCACAACCCGCGGCGAAATACGTACGGCGTCGACGGGATCTTCAGTGGCGATGTGGGCCTCGTCACGCATTACATCGTGCCGAAGGGACAAATCTATGCCCGCCGCGTGTACGACGTGATGAACCCGGTGACCGCGAGGAAATTCACCGGGACGTGGACGCCACCGCTCAAGGACGTCGATATCAAACTTGTGGCCGAGAATCAGGCGACGTCCACCAGCGTCGTCTATGTGATCGAGCTGAAGAACCAGGACTTGCCCGATCTCATCGTTTCCGACGTGGCGGCAAACACGTTCGGCAAGGTCATCCATCTCGATCCGAACTATTTCAGCCTCTCCAACAGCCCGCAGCTCGGACAATACGCCGCGGCGAACGAGGCTGTGGTCGCCGAATCTCCGGATGGCGGCGCGGTCGGCGGCGAGGCCCCCATCAACTTCGTGTTCGATCTGAACACCGGCAAGAGCACGCAGTTCGACGGGTACAACAACGGCCCTTATCACGCCGGCGACGTGAACGGCCTCGCGACCGACATCAATACCGGCGTCACCGCGACAGACACCGAATTGAACGCGCAGGTCGAATTTTACGACATCGCGAACCAGAAGGGCATCGCGGCAGTACAATTGCCCTGCACCGGCAATGCCGATCAGTACTACAGCGCTTGGGGGATTGCGGTTGATCCGGTCAACCGGCTCTTCCTGGTGGCTCAGACCTACAATGCGTGCAACAACGGAACCAGCGGCGAAATTGTGGTCTACGACGAGAGCGGCAACCAGGTCGAGACGATCTCCGGTTTTCAGTTCGCGATCGGAGAGCCGCCGCCCGCGGTCAATCCCGGCAAGCGCATGGGCTGGGCGTTCGGCGGCCCCGGTTTCAGCCAGCTCCAGCAGTTCTACTATTAAAGCCCAACCGTTTCACTTCGCGGCGCGTTCCTTCCCGGCATGCCGGACGAAGCCTCGAGTGCGAAGGCTTCGACAATCGCGGCGATCACCCACAACGACGCCCAGGGTATGTAGCCGTTGCGCAGAAAGCCGCTCGCGATCAGCACAAGCGTCGCCGACATGGCGAGCGTCCAGAACAATCGGGGTTCTTTGCCGGAAACATGACGAAGCCACAGCGCAGCGAGCCCGCCGAGCGCGGCGGTGCGCACGGCGATAGTGGTCCATGGCGGCGCGAAGTATTCCCACGAGGTGAAATCCGTGGCCATGAAGAAAGGCCACAGGAAGACGTTGTCGAAAAGTCCCGACGGGTCCCAAACCAGAAACGGAAGAAAAATCAGCACGCTCAACGCCAGACACACGAGTATCGGCGTAGCCGGACGAAATCGCAGCAGCAACGGCGCGAACAAAAGCCCCGGCATGCTCTTGCAGCCAATCGCAAGAGCGACGGCAGCAGCGGTTGCAAACGGACGACGCGCTATGCACGCGACCACGGCAAGCGAGCCGAACAGCAGCGCCCAGACGTCCGTCGCGGATCGATCGATGTAGTCTCGGGTGATGTGACGATCGAGAAGCAGCGCCAGCATCGCCACGCCCGCAAGCGCGATCTGCGGCCCGGCGAGTCGGCGCAATATCTCCCAGTTCACGGCAAACAGCGCAAAGCAGGCCAGGCCGTTGAGCAGCAGCACCGCGCCGGGCGTACCGAACGGCACGAGCAGAGCGGTGATCAGAAGGATCACCGGTCCGTATTTGTACCCGTACAGCCGCAGTTCCCGCGCCGCCGATTGCGTCGGGGCCTGCGGAACAGGAAGCAAACGGGCCCGAAGGCTGGCCTCCGGCGTCGCGTCGTAACGCGCCACCGCCTGCGTCATGGCGGCGCCGGTTGGAGGTGTGACGATACCGGCCGCCTCCCTCTGCCGCAGGCGCGACCGGTATGCGCCCAGATCGACGAGCGCGCCCAGCCCATAGGGATTTTCGCCGTGCCACACGAGCTGCGCCGCGCGCCAGCTGGTCTGGCCCTCGTCCATGGGGATTCTTGCCGATCGGAAACTGGTTGTGCTGCTGACGGTCATCAAGCCAATGTCGAGAAGCACGGCGGCAACGATGAGCGCACGAACAACGAATGTGAGTGAGTTGGCACCCGCAGGCACTTGCGCCAGTTTGCGGGAGGGACCCAGTCTGAGTGCCAACAAACCGAGGAGAAGACCGAGCAGGATGACACCGCGTGCAATCCCGAAGCCCTGATAGAAAAACCACAGGAGGCTCAGCCAGAGCTGAGCCGCGAGAACGCAACCCGCAAAAACCGGATCGCATCCGAGGACTCTCCATGACAAAGCGTTCAGCCGCGGCGCGAACCGGCCGGGAGCGAGCGTCATCTGCTGTATGGCCGCGTCATCGGCATTATAAGCCCTTCGAAAAACACACCAATTGACATTCGCCATGCTACGGCTCGTCGTTTCCAATGCAAATGCAAGGCGCTTGTTTCTCCACAAGCATGGGCTGGGTGAACGCCCGACGCACAAGCTGTCGCACGAGGAAGTTCTGGCGCTCGTGCGCCGGCTGGGCTTCGTGCAGCTCGAACTCGATCAATGTCGTGGAGCGCGCGCACCACATGATCCTGTTTTCGCGCGCCTCCGGTTACGCGCGCGAGATTCTGGCGACGCTTCACCACGACCGGCGATCTCTCTTCGAGCATGTGACTCACGATGCTTCGCTATTGCCGATCGAGGTCTATCCCTATTGGCATCACCGCTTTCGCACCGCGAAGAGCCAACTCGCCCTGCCGCGCTGGCTCTCGCGGCTCGGCAGTGACCCCACAAAGGAGATCGCGCGCGTGCGCCGGCGGATCCGGCGGGAGGGGGCGCTCGCCGCACGCGATTTTGACGACAAGGGACAAGGGTCCTGGTGGGGGTGGGGGGCCTCCAAGACCGCGCTCGAATATCTGTGGCGTACCGGCGAACTGGCGATCGCGCGGCGCGACGGATTTGAGAAAGTCTACGATCTCGCCGGACGGGTGATTCCTGCTGGGCTCCTCGCCCAACGGCCGACGCGCAGACAGATGGTGGACTGGGCCTGCCGCGAAGCGCTGTCACGGCTCGGCATGGCGACAGCGAGCGAACTTGCGAATTTCTTCGATCTTGCGGATCTTGCGGAAGCGCGCGCCTGGTTGAAGTCGGCGCTGCGAAAAAGGGAAATCACGGAGATCGCCGTGACCAGCGCCGACGGCAGCGCAAGGCCCGCCTTCGCATTTCCCTCCATCGAAGCCGAAATTGCGGCGCTCAAGCCTGCGCCTGCCAAGGCTCGCTTCCTCTCGCCATTCGATCCGGCGATCCGCGATCGCCAGCGCGCAATGCGGCTGTTCGGATTCGACTACAGAATCGAAGTCTACGTGCCGCAGGAGAAGCGTCGCTATGGCTACTACGTCCTGCCGATTCTGGAGGGCGAAGGTTTCATCGGCCGGGCCGACCTGAAGGCCCACCGTGCCGAGAAGCGTATTGAAGTCAGAGGCTTATGGTATGAACCCGGCGTCGCGCGCAACCAGGGCCGGGAGGCCGGCATCGAAGCCGCGCTTGCGGAGCTTGCGCACTTTACGGGATCGGAAAGGATCGGCGCGCGCCGGGAGCTTGCGGAATCGGTCGGCGCGCCTCGGGCCGCCAAGGCTTCGGCCCCTCCACGCCCAAATCGTTAACACGATTTTTACGCTATGCGCCCAAGACTCCGTGGGAGCTGCCGCCCCTGTCGCAGGGGCCGGTCAGGGCACGCGAGGTCGAAATGGGGGTTAAGTCAACCTGGAGCCTTCTGGACATCCCCTCCAGCGCACGGGATGCCGCGCAGACGGCTGCGAGCCGGGAAGGCCTCTCGGTCGGAGAATGGCTGAACCGGCGGATCTTGCGACAATTTTCCGAACTCAACTTTCACGAGCGGACCGAGTCGTTTACCGAGCTTCGCGAACATGTGGCCGAATTGGCGGAGCGGCTTGAGCAGTTCCAGAATCGATCGCGCACGGAGCCCATGCGCGAAGCGATCAAAAAGTTGCATCAAGGCCTGGCGCGGCTGACCGACGATCTGGTTCAGACGTCTGGCCATGCCGCAATCCAGAATCTCTGCCTTGTCGGGCAACGTGGACATGCTCCACGGCAGGATCGACGAGGTCCAGACCCGAACTTCTGTGACGTGCGGCACGTTCGACCAGCGCCTCGCCTCGATGCAGCACGGCCTGGAGGGTTTCGATCGGCGACAAAGTGAAGCGGTGCGTGCGCTGGCAGCGAAGACGCGGAGTCTCGGCGAGAAGCTCGATGAGTTTCGAACGCAGGCGTCGAGAAGTTCGATCACGGTCCAGCAGAACGTCGCCTCGGTCCAACAGGGGCTGGCTGAAGTGGATTCGCGTTACGGCAAATCGTGCCGATCGCTGGAAACCAGGCTGGAAAGCGTGACGGCCAAACTGGAGGAGGTTCGAGGGCTGGACGGAAAGCTGGAGAGCCTGACTGGAAAGTTCGAGGAGGTGCGGACGGGAACAACGGGAATGTGCAGCGCCCTCGATCAGCGCGTCCTGCTGATGCAGCAGAGCCTGCAGAGCCTCGATTCGCGTCACGCCGACACCTCGCAGAGGGTGGCGCGCAATCTGCAGTCGGTCACCGGGCGACTGGAAGAGGTTCGCACGGAGGTATCGCAAGCATCGGCGGCCCTGGAAAAGCGTACGACGCAGATGCAGCACATGCTTGAAGACCTCGACAGCCGCCAGAAGGACGCATCCCAGGCGCTGCTCGAAACCCGCACGCGACAGGCGAACACTGCTTCCGCCATGCTGAATCTCGAAGGAAGCGTGACCGAACTGAAAACGCAGTTTTCGCAATTCGCCGCAGACACCCGTTTTGAAATCCTCGAGCGCGATCTCGCGCAGGTGACCACGCGAACGGAAGCAGCGGAGCACGGATTGTCTGCGCTGCAACCGAGGGCGAGCACGATCGAACAAATGCTCGGAAATCTGAGAGAAACTTTTGAAGCGGACGCGCAGCAACGTCACGAGGCGGTGGCCGAGCTGAAAAACAGTCTCTTCGAACAAACCCTGGCAGCGATCGGAGACAAGCTCGAAGCCGAGGGCAGAAAGCAACAGGACGCGATCGGCGCACTGAAGGCCAGCCTGCTTGGCGAAGTGTCGACGAGCATTGGCGAACGGCTGCAGGCCGATGAACGAAAACAGCAGGATGCGATCGCACAGCTGCAGACCAGTTTCGAAGACGCTCTCGGGGCCATCGGCGACAGGCTCGAAGCGGAAGGAAAAAAGCAGCAGGATGCGATCGCCGCATTGACCGCCAGCCTGGTTGTTTCTTCCTCACGGAACGAACCGGCCGCGCCGGAACCGAACTACGCGCAAGCCCCGCCACAAACCTCGATCATTGCCACGCACGAGGACGCCCTGCCGGCGTCGAGCATCGCCGCAATGAGCGCCAGCCCGATTGCACGTTCCTCACCTGCCGACGCGGCCGCTGCGCAAGCGTCTGACAGTCCGTCGATTGCGGTCGAACCCGAGCATTCCATCCTGGATCTTTCGACGCCGATGGACTCCGAATTTCCATCCGGCCCGGCCCGCGCTGCCGACGAGAACGCTGCCGGACGCCACGATCCAACAGGCGCGATTGCATCGTTTCCGGAACTGGCGCTGTCCACGGGCGCTGGCATGCAATCCCTGCAGGGAGCTACCGCGTTCGCGCGCGATGACATGCGCGACGAGTTATCGCGCTCCACGGGCTATCTTTCCGAGGCCCGACAGTCTCTTCAGTCGGCGGCTGCGCGCAGCGTTCCGGATTCCAGCAAGGAATTTTTTGCGTTCCGCTTTCTCCGCTCGATCGGCGTGCCTTCCCTGAAGAAGGGCGACACCACGAGCTACGCGCTGATCGCCGCAATCGCACTGATCGCCCTTCTGGCGGTCGCCGTCACCGTAGAGCAGTTGCTGAGCCGCTGGAACTCCGCGCCTGGCGCGAATGTGGGCGCGCACTCCATCGCTGCGAATGTGAGAGCGGGACGGTTCCTGGAGGCACAGCATCAGCTGCATCGCGGTACCTGGCACGGCAGACCGAATGCCAAAACGCAAAGCCTTGCAGCCTCGCCGTCCGTCTCGCCGGCCGATCGCACTCGCCTGGCGGTGCTCGCCGATGCGGGCAATTCGCAGGCGCAACTGCTGCTGGGATTGCAGGAGCTTGGCGGCGCCGACAAGGCTGCTGCCGCCAAATGGCTCGAACGCGCCGCGCTGCAAGGCGAGCCGGTCGCGCAATATCGGATGGGCGCGCTCTACGCGGAAGGCCGCGGCGTCCCGAAGGACGACGCCAAGGCCTTTCACTGGTATGCCGCCGCCGCGCAGGCCGGAAACCGGAAGGCAATGTCCAACCTCGCGGTTGCATACGCCCAGGGAAATGGCACCGCAAAGAATCCGGAGGAAGCAGCGCGCTGGTTCTCCAAGGCGGCGCAACTGGGTCTTGTCGATGCCCAGTTCGATCTCGCGGTCCTCTACGAGCGCGGTCTTGGCGTGCCGCAAAGCCTGCTGGATGCGTATCGCTGGTATCTCATAGCCGCAAAAGCCGGCGATCGGGAGTCCAGGGATCGGATCGAGGCGCTTTCCTCCCAGCTAGCGCCGACCGATCGGGCCGCAGCGGAGGCGGCTGCCGACCAGTTCAAGGCTCTTCCCACGAACGCGCGGGCCAACGAGCCGCAGTAATCTTTCCTCCCCGCCATGGGGAACGGAATGCGTCGCGAGTTGCTGCCCGCCGCTTCGCTGTTACCGCTCGAGAGTTACTTTTTTTTCCTTACCCTGAGCTTGTCGAAGGGTGCTTCGACAGGCTCCGCATGAGGGGGTATCGTGTTGTCATGAACAATGATGCAGCTGTGTGAGCATGTCGAAGGACGAACTGACAAAATGGGCGCTCGCGAATGGCTGGCAGATGATCGCCGGCTGTCCAAGCCTGACGAAACCGTCCTCCCCGAATGAGGCGATCGTCCGCCTCGTGCTGAAGGCGACGGTCGCAAATCTCGAAATCAGGAAGCCCATCGGAAAATGGGAGAAGGTTTCGGCTGCGCCCTACACAAGGATAGAAGCGGATCCGGAGACGGGCTTTCCGCGCGGCCTTGGCCTCGACACCATGACGGGATTCACCCAGCTGATGCAGGACAACAAGAACCGGATGGTGTTCGCGAAGGCTCCGACAAAAGCCTCAACGCAGGAATAAATTCCGTGCGGGTGCATCCTCCCTCGCACAGGGCAAGCAATCGCAGCCGGGCGTCTGCGAGAGCGGCGCAATCCCCGCCAGTTTCCATGCTCCCGCGACGCCGGGCTGGGCAAAATCTTGCCGCGGGCGGGGCGTTTCGTGCCAGTATCGGCCACCTGAACGATTGCGCGGTCCGCGCTCCACGAGGAAACATCATCCATGAACGAGAAAGACGCCAAGGCACGCCGCTCGGCGCCGCTGCGCACGCCCAACGATCTGGGTGCCAATGCAATCAAGGATATTTCCGGAGCGCTGACCGCGCTCCTCGCCGACACCTATACGCTCTATCTGAAGACCAAGAATTTCCACTGGCACATGTCGGGGCCGCATTTTCGCGATTATCACCTCTTGCTCGACGAACAGGCCGACCAGGTATTTGCGATCACCGATCCGATCGCCGAACGGGTGCGCAAACTCGGCGGTATCACCTTGCGCTCCATCGGCCAGATCAGCCGGCTGCAGCGTCTGAAGGACAATGATGCAGAATACGTGACCCCGCGGGACATGCTGGGGGAGCTTCGCGAAGACAACAAGCAGCTCGCGAGCATGATGCGCGAGACCCATGCGCTGTGCGACGAGCATGGCGACGTCGCCACTGCAAGCCTTCTCGAAGTATGGATCGACGACGCCGAGCGCCGCACCTGGTTCCTGTTCGAAGCGGGGCGTGCAGGCGAGAATTAAGCGGCCGGCTCCCCGCGCGCGGACCCGGCCAGCGAGAATACCGGCAGGCGAGCTATTCTGCCGCGGAGCGCAGCGCGGCGCCGCGGCCCCTGCGCGTGGGAGCGTCCGGCTTGTCGTCCTGCTCGGATTTGTCCTGCCGGTCTGACTCTTTGGCAGTTCTCTGCTCCAGCCGGCGCTGCAGACTCGGATGAAGCAGGGCGACCTGGCCACTCTTCGGTTCTGCAACGAGGGGCTCGAGCATCTCGGTTCTGGCAACGAGCGGACGCGGCCAATCCTGAAAACTGCGCGCGGGCACTTCGTCGGCCCATTTTGCGCGCCGTTCCACCGTTCGCGCCGCCTGTTCCTGCTCCCGCCACATCCAGACGAATTCGAGATAAAGCCGGTCACCCAGCATGTCGCGCATATCCGTCAAGGTCGGCAGAAACGTCAACTTCATAACCCTGCTCCGATGAATCCGCAGGCTGCTACTTTACAGCCCAACTCTGAACCCAAGATAAAACGTCCGGACTGTGACAGGGTGTCATATCGGTCCCGTGACAGCCTGAAGTCGGTTAAATGAGACCAAAATGCCACACAGTTTGGACACCGCATCGCCCTCTGTGCAAGTGCCAAGCCATTTTGGGAGGGCGCGGCCCGGGAACGCGCGTATGCGAATAGGCCGTGATGGGTCCGACGGAGGATCGGATCGCGGGTTTGCCCGCCTCGATGCGAGTCGCGACGGCGGCGGCGGCTAGGCGTGGTGCAAAGCTTCGATATCGCGATTGTGGGTTTGGGCGCGCTTGGGAGCGCCGCGGCTTTTCAACTCGCAAGGCGCGGGGGCCGTGTTCTTGGCATCGACCGTTTCGCGCCGCCGCATGCGCGCGGCTCGACGCATGCGGCCAGCCGGATCACGCGCCTGGCAATCGGGGAAGGCGAGCACCTGACTCCATTCGCACGGCGCTCGCAGGAATTGTGGCGCGAAATCGAACAGGAAACCGGCACCTCGCTCCTCTCGACGGTCGGCATTCTCGTTATCTCGAGCCCCGCCAGGACGAGCTTCACGCATGTGGAGAATTTTTTCGCCGGCACGGTGGCGGCGGCACGCAAACACGGCATCGCGCACGAACTCCTCGATGCGGCGGCGATCCGGCGCCGCTTTCCGCAATTCCGCATCGGCGACGAAGAGATTGGCTACTACGAACCCGGCGGCGGCTTTGTCAGACCCGAAGCTTGCGTGGAGACGCAGCTGGAACTGGCACGGCGGGCAGGTGCCGAGATTCATCTTGACGAGCGCGTGACCGGCTTTGTGCCGCGCACCGCCGACGTGCTCATCGCGACCGAGAAAGGTTCCTATGCAGCGCAGACGCTCGTGCTCGCAGCGGGAGCCTGGCTGCCGGAATTGCTCGGGCCTCCTCTCGCGCAGCAGTTCCGCGTCTTTCGCCAGCTGCAGTGCTGGTTCGCGCCCATGGACGATTTGTTCTCGGCGGCGCGCTTTCCCGTCTTCATCTGGGAATTGAGCGGCCGCCGTCAGGCGATTTACGGTTTTCCCGATATCGATGGCGCGGGAGTGAAAGTTGCAACGGAGCAATATGACCTGCAGGCGCAAGCATCGTCGCTCGAACGCGACGTGCTGCCCGCCGAATGCGCAGCCATGTACGAATCCTATGTCGCGCCGTTCCTGGCGGGCGTGTCCGCGCATTGCACCCGCGCTTCGGCCTGTCTCTACACCGTGACCCCGGATTTCGGCTTCGTGGTGGATCGCCATCCCCACAGCGACCGCGTGATCCTCGCCTCATGCTGCTCCGGCCACGGCTTCAAGCATTCCGCCGCCCTCGGAGAAGCGCTGGCGGAAATCATCGCCGATGGCCGAAGCCGGATCGATCTCAGCCCCTTCGCGATTGAGAGATTGTCCGTATACTGACGCGTGCGGCGGCCGGCACTTTGTTAAAGTTCCAGTGATGGCTGTCCATGGTGGTCAGGCGCCCCGATACCTCGCGAGCCGTCCGCTGCTGCCTCAAGCGCGAAGTCTGCCAGCGCTGTTCCGCCGCGCACGCAGATGTGACGCTTTTGCCATCGCGCCCTCTTGTGCGGTCGGGAATGAATCGCGACATTCCCCCGTCTGGAAGGGTGACGGGGCGCCGCAGCTTTGGAGGAGCAGCGCCATGCTTGAGCTTTATTTCTGGCCCACGCCGAATGGAAAGAAGGTGACGATCCTGCTCGAGGAACTCGAGACGCCTTACACCCTCAAACCCACCCATATCGGTCGCGGCGATCAATTCCACCCGGATTTCCTCAGAATTTCTCCCAACAACCGCATGCCGGCGCTCGTCGATACGGAGCCGAAGGGCGGCGGTGAGCCGCTCGCGATTTTCGAGTCGGGCGCGATCATGTTGTATCTCGCCGAGCGCGCCGGAAGATTCTGGCCGCAGGAGCCGCACAAGAAATATGATGTCGTGCAGTGGGTGATGTGGCAGATGGCCAATCAGGGACCCAAATTCGGCGAGCAGGGACATTTCATGCGCGCGGCGCAGTCACCGCAGAACGGCGAACAGGCCTATGCGATCCGCCGCTTCGGCGATGAGGTGCATCGCCTTTACGGCGTGATGAATCTCGGACTGTTTGAGAAGCGCTATCTCGCGGCCGACGAATACACGATCGCCGACATGATCTGCTATCCGTGGGCGGCGGGATGGAAGATGCGCGGCATCGACCTCGACGAATTTCCCAATGTGAAGCGCTGGCTGACGGAAGTGGGCGAACGACCCGCGGTGCGCAAAGGCATGGCCGTCGGCGCCGAGTTGCAGGAAGACCCGGCAACGCTTTCCGAGGACGAAAAGGCGCGCCGCCTCAAGCTGCTCACCAACCAGCGCGCCACGCCGATCCCGAAGGAATGGGCGAACGCGGAGTAATTCTTTGTTACGCGCGGCCAGCGGCCGCGGCCAACTTGAAAGCCTCAGGACCGCATGGTCTAAACGGCCGCTTCCGTTGGGGGATCGTCTAACGGTAGGACAGCGGACTTCTGACTCCGCCAGTCTAGGTTCGAATCCTAGTCCCCCAGCCAACTTCGTTCGCCGCGCGAACGAAGTTGTCCTCCGCAAAAGCGGAGGACCCAGTCAATGAATTTGCGGTGAATGGATTTCCTGTCGCCTGGTTTCGTTCAGTTCGCTGAACATACAAATTTCAATCGAACCAGGGAGGTACAACGCGCGGAAACCGCTGGCTGCGCAGCACCGCGGTCCTACCCCGCCGCTCCCGCCAGTTTCTCCCAGCGCGAAACGTTCACGCCGATTACGAAAAGCCACAGCGCCAGAGATGCTTCCGCAACGAAGCCCGGCAGCAGGATGTACGGGAACAGCAGAGCTGCGGAGGCAGGTGAAATGAAGTTCGCGAAGCTGTTGGTCAGGTAGCACGCACCTGCGACCACCAGCGCCACGCCGATCGTGCGCGGCAGGAAAGTGGACCTTGTAATGAGGCCGCCGATCAACAAGCAGTGTACGCCAAAAAACACGAGGCTGGCGTTGTAACCGATCGCGTGCAGCTTGAGGGACAGAAGCGCCAGCGCCTGCAGCTGACCCGCCGTAAACGCCGTCAAATAGCCGCCACCTTGCAGCAGGACCAGGGGCGCGAAATGGGTGAGCGAGAGTGTGGCGTAAACGGTGCTGAAAACCAGTCTGAAGAATGCCGCCAGCAACGCCAAGCTCCGGCTGACAGGTTTCAGCAGGTTGTAAAGTATGAGCGCCACCGTGATGTCGCAGAAGAGCGTGACGAATTCGGAGGCACCGCCAAGACGATACAATTGCTCGGACGACAGAATGTTGTGCGCAGTTGCCGCGGCGTCGCCGGCGACGATCAATGTCCCCCGAACATATCCTTCTGCGAAGAAGCCGGCAGCGATGATGATCAAGTACAGAAAGCCGCATATTCTCGCCTGCAGCTGCGGCGACGTCATTTGCGAGGTCGCGCCCGCGCGCGGGCCATGCCAACCGTTTTTGCTTCATTCCATTCGACATGCATTTTGATTCGGACTGTTGTTTCAGGCCGGCTGCGCGACCATGCCGTGCCGGAGCCAGCCCGTAAGACGCACCCGGAACATCCAGAAGATGAGCAAGCCCAACGGCAGAAGCTGGGGCAGGAAATAAATTGTCGTCACGTGCATGGGACCGGGCAGGAGCCGCGGCAGTCCGTTGGTGAAGGCGGAACCGGTAGCCATCAAAAGGCCCAGGCACATGCGCCACAGGTGCCGCGCGATGCGGGGAGCGCCCGAGATACCGCCGGCCAGGACCACCCTGGCGTCCGTCGCGGCCGCGATCGCGGTGACAAACGTGATGACATACATCGCGATGAGGACAGGACCTTTGAACGGGATGGCGCTCTTGAAGAACGGCGCCGAACCCGTCGCCAGCTCAAAGCTCAGTACCAGAAACGGGGCGCAGAGACAGAGGCTGACGACCAGCGCAAATCTTTCGGCAAGCCCGATCGTGCCTTCCTTGCGGCGGACCGTCAGCCAGGCCGTCGCCACGAGGTAGAAGACGAAAGTGCCGCCAAACAGATTGGCCATCTGGCCCGGCACCACGATGGACAGATAAACGGCGAGTGCCGCCATGACGAGCATGGAAACGAAAAAAACTGTTCCGGCCGAGCGATGGAGATTGCCGCCCTTGCGTGCAAACGCGGCGACCGTACCCGAGACAAGCCCGAGCGTCCCTCCGCCGATGTGAAGAGCATAGGCGAGCGTCGTCACCTCGCGAAGGAACGGAGCTTGTGGTGGAGGGATCATGCGCGCCCCCCAACCGTAATTCCATCCGGTGCCCGCATCGGCCAGTTCCACGGAATCTTCACGTCGTCGACGGTCGTTGCGGCGTTTCGCGTAGTGCTCATGAAGGTCCCGCTGGTGCTGCCGCGATCGGGCGTTGATGCTTACATCGGTTCGCGGCGGCGGCGGAGCCAGACTGCGAGCGCGAACAAGGCCGCGGCGGCGAGGAGGCCGAGCCAGAGGCCGGGCGTGCTGAAGAATTTCGCAGGGTCGGGCTGCGGCCACTGAAAGACCTTCATGTGGTGCGGTAGCGCGACGAAAGCTTCGCTGAAACCGCCGTGCAGTCGGTACTGCACGAAGTCCGCGAAATGCGACGTATCGAACGCGAGCTTTTCGACGATGCCGATCGCAAACGGCGGCAGGATAGCCCACAGGAACGGTCCGCGTTTGGCCCAGGCCGAGATCACCAGCAGCCAGCCATAGATGGGCGCATTCCAAAGCACGAGCGCGAAGGTGCCATAGGCAAGCAGACCCCAGATCCGAAGCACCGGAACCTGGGCCCAGAACGGCGTGGACGCTGCGGCGCTCAACAGCAACATGGCGAGTTGCGTCGCGCATATGACGATCAAGGTGATCAGCGGCAGCACAACCAGGGGAATGCTTGCTTTCGCAAGCACGGTTGACACATCGGAGACCGGCATCGACTTCCAGAACAGGATGCTGCGGTCGCGGCGCTCGTTGTAGAGCGTGCCAAGACAGTAGAAGAGCGCGACAATTCCGCCGGTAATCATGATGGCCACCACCGCGACACCGTAGGGGATCATGTGGAAGGCGGCCTGCGCCGCGGGCGGCATCTTCGCGATCTTTTCCATGCCGTGGGGATGGCGGATCAGGCTGATGATGAATCCGAACAGCACGAACCCCGCGGCCGCGAGCGGCGCCATCCAGATCGAGCAGTGCTCCCAGATCTCGCGCCGCACCGACCAGAAGTATGGCCGCGTCGGTGCCGCCGCGGTGGGCGCGTCGGCGCCCGCCATGGGCGATGGTCCCGCGTCTGCCTGCGTGCTCATGCCGCCAATGCTCCTTTCGTCTCCGCGCTCTCGTTTCCCATCACCGCAACAAACAGATCGCCGATACTGGGCGTACGCACCTCGCCGAGCGCGGCAAGCTGCGCGCGGTCGGCGTGGTCGAACAGCAGAACGGTGCGCCCGAAGGCATGCCGCTCATAGATAGGCTTCAGCGCACGCGCCGCGGCAAGATTGTCCGGGTGGACGGCGAGCTCGGCATAGCGCTCCTCGAATGCCTCCATCGTGCATTCGAGCACGATGCGGCCGCGGTTGATGAACATCAGATCGGTAAGGATGTGCTGCACCTCCTCCACCTGATGCGTCGTCACCACGATGGTGCGGCTATGATCGAAATAATCGTTCAGCAGGGAATCGTAGAATTGCTTCCTGAAAAGAAGATCGAGCCCCAGCGTCGGCTCGTCGAGCACCAGCAGCTTCGCGTCTATCGCCATCACCAGCGCGAGATGCAGCTGGGTCACCATGCCCTTCGAGAGCTCCCGCACCTTGCTCGTGCGTTTGATCGCAGTCCTGGCGAGAAAGGCTTCCGCTTTCGCACGGTCGAAGCGCGGATGTACGCCCGCCACATAGTCCAGCGCCTGCGCGACGCGCATCCAGCGCGGCAGCACCGCCACATCGGCGATGAAGCAGACGTCCTGCATCAGCTCGTTGCGCGCGGCCCAGGGATCGCGGCCGAGCACCTTCAGTTCGCCCTCATAGGGAATAAGGCCGAGGACCGCGTTCAGCGCGGTGCTTTTCCCGGCGCCGTTGGGACCGATCAGCCCCAGGATGCGGCCCGCCTCCACCTTCAGGTCGAGTTTTTCCAGCGCAACCGTTTTCCCGAACACCTTCCGCAGGCCCTTTGCTTCGATGCAAGCCATCGCTTCAGCTCTTCCCTTGTTTGATTGGAGCGGAGCCGCCTGCTCCGTCGGCCACCAGCAGGTCGCGCAGCGACAGCTCGAGCCTTTAAATCGTTTCGCGGATTTGCGGCCATTGCGCCTCGAGGAATTTCGCACGCTCGGCCGCGAGCAGCTTCTCGCGCACACTCTCTCTCACATACATGCCAAGCCCCCGCCGTTTCTCGACCAGCTCTTCGTCCACGAGCTCCTGATAGGCTTTCAGCACCGTCAGCGGATTCACGCGGTTCTCCGCGGCAACGGTGCGCACTGACGGCAGCGGATCGCCTTCCTTCAGCACGCCATCCAGAATCATCGCCACCACGCGATCGCGCAGCTGGCGATAGATCGGCCGGCTGTCATTCCACTCGGCGTCCATCGTGTTCAAGCAGCCTCCAGATGTTTTTCGATTCCGATCGACCGGTTGCCAGGGGCGCGAAACATGTTCATGAGCCGGAGGCGAACGAGCGAGAAGATCATGAGAACCAAAGGCGCGAAGGCAGGGATGAGCAGCAGCGGCGAGCCGCGGAGAAGCGCCGGCATCAGAAGTCTGCTGTGCGAGAAGAAACGACCCCGCCGCGATGAAGAGCCCGACGCACGTCCGCCAGAGATGGCGCGCGACACTCTGCGCGTCCGAGATAGCGCCGCGGACAAGCAGCCTGAGATCGCCGATCGCGGCGAGCCTGTCGGTGTCCGGGAAAATCCAGCCGGAGCTGCGTGCAGGAACGTGGAAAATCACAGGGTTTCGTCCTTCTTGCGCCATCTGGGCGCATGGAGAGGTATTTAGGCAGATAGTGATATAGTTGACTAGAACAGTGCTGTCAAGTGCTTTCAGCCCACATATCGCCGGTGAAGACGAACGCCCTTGCGCGCCACCGCTTGTCGTCAGGCAGCCCGCGGGCGCATCCGCCGCAATCCCGCGCGAGCGCGGACATCCCGGCGACGGGCAGATTCCTGCGATGCGTGGCTCCGCGCTCACGACGCCAATGGGGGCGCATATAAACGCTGGGCAGGGCTTTGGTGTTGGTGCAGGAATCGGGTTGGCCCATCCTGGCGCTGCGGAACGAACTGAATGGGGAAAATCCATGAAATGCCCGAACTGCAATACGGACCTGGTGGCGGCGAAGCAGAGCGGCGTCGATGCCGAGTTGTGCCAGGCCTGCAAGGGGATGTGGCTGACCCGCCAGGAACTGGGCCAGCTAGAGGACGAAGTCTTCGATTTCGGCGACGGCGAGAAAGGCAGCCTGATCTTTGCTTCCTCCGCCGACACACGACGGTGTCCCGCCTGCGGCAAGCCGATGAACAAATTCCAGTACCGGTTCTACGATCTCGAACTGGATTTCTGCGGCGAAGGGCACGGCTTCTGGCTGGACGCCGGCGCGGACAAACGGGTGCTGGAGTTGATGAAGAAGGAAGAAGCCGGGCTCGAGCGGAAAGTTGTCGCCGAAGAAAAATGGGCCTCGACCGTCAAACACCTGCGCTCCGGTTCATTCCTCGATAAACTCCGCGATCTGTTCCGCTAGAGAGCGCCGTGATGCAACGGCTATTGCGTTCCATCGGAAACGCCGATGCAGCCACGTGCGCGGGGCCAAGCAGCGCAGCATGAAGCTTCTCTGCCGACGCGAGTGATCGCGACGATGTGCGACCCCCGGGCAGATGGTTGCGCGGCGCCCCATGAAAGCGCTGGCGCTGGCCCGGTTTCCCGGTATGGTTCCGCTGCTGACAAATTGTCGGAGCGGTGCATGGATCTCAGCTTTTCGCCCCAGGAAGAGGCGTTTCGTGAAAGCGTGCGAAGCTTCATCGCCGAGCATCTGCCGGCGCATCTGAAGGGGCGCACCCGCCGCGATCTCGAAACGAAGGAAGATTATCTCGCGTGGCACCGCGAGCTTTACCGGCAGGGATGGATCGCGCCGAACTGGCCGAAGGAATATGGCGGTACCGGCTGGAGCGTGACGGAGCGCTACATCTTCAACGAGGAATGCGCGCGTGCGGAGACGCCCCCCGTGCTCCCCTTCGGTCTCGCGATGGTGGGTCCCGTCATCTACACCTTCGGCAATGCTGCGCAGAAAGCAAAGTTCCTGCCGCGGATTCTGTCCGGCGAGGATTGGTGGTGCCAAGGCTATTCCGAGCCCGGCGCGGGCTCCGATCTGGCAAGCCTCAAAATGCGCGCCCTCCGCGATGGCAACCACTACATCGTGAACGGCCAGAAGACCTGGACGACGCTGGCGCAGTTCGCCGATTGGATCTTCTGCCTCGTGCGTACCGATCCGAATGTGAAGTCGCAGGAAGGGATCACCTTCCTGCTCATCGACATGACGTCGCCCGGGATCACGGTGAAGCCCATCATCGTGCTCGACGGCGTGTGCGAGGTGAACGAGGTCTTCTTCGACGATGTGCGCGTGCCGCTCGAAAACCGCGTCGGCGACGAGAACCAGGGCTGGACCTACGCCAAATTTCTCCTCGTGCACGAACGCTCGGGCATTGCCGGCGTGGCACGCTCGAAGAGGGCGATCGAGCGCTTGCGCGAGATCGCTGCCGCGGAGCAGGAGGACGGCGCTCCGCTGATCGAAGCCGAAGAATTCGCGCGCAAGGTCGCGGACGTCGAGATCGATCTGACGGCGCTCGAATTCACCGAGCTGCGCACGCTGGCCGCGGAGGCGCGCGGCAAGCCGGCGGGTCCCGAAAGCTCGATCCTCAAGATCAAAGGCACCGAGATCCAGCAACGGATTACGGAACTCACGCTCGAGGCGGTCGGCTACTACGCCTGTCCCGACGCGCGCGCCTTCGGCGACAACGAATATCCGGTGGGGCCGGAGAACGCTGCGGGTGCGGCCGGCGTTTATTTCAACATGCGCAAGGCGTCGATCTACGGCGGCTCGAACGAGATTCAGCGCAACATCATCGCCAAGGCGGTCCTGGGGCTTTAGACCGCAAGGAATAATTTCACGCCGCGGCGCGGCAATGCGGAGGAGCAGACGTTCAATGTCATTCGCGGGAACGCGGTAAGCGCGCGTCTGCCCGCGCAGAGAATCCCTTTCCCCCGAGGACGCGGGACAGCCAGGTTCCCGCCCTCGCAGGAATGACAGTTGAAATCAGGGGCAACCAAAACACGCGAGGGAACGCTGATGGATTTTGCCTATAGCGAAGAGCAGGACCTGCTGCGCAACTCGGTGTCGCGGTTTCTCGCCGACAATTACAGTTTCGAGACGTTCAAACAGGTGTCCCGCAGCGAGCCCGGATGGCGGCGCGCTTGCTGGAAGCAGTTCGCCGAGCTGGGGCTCCTCGCCGCGGCGCTGCCCGAAGTCTATGGCGGGCTCGGCGGCGGTGCAGTCGAGATCATGATCGTGCTGGAGGCATTCGGGCGCGCGCTCGTCGTCGAGCCGTACGTACCGACCGTGGTTGTCGGCGGCGGATTTCTGCAGGCGGCCGGCACAGAGGCGCAGAAACAGGAATGGCTTGCGAAGATCGCCGACGGGAAGGCTATCCTCGCCTTTGCGTTTGCGGAGCCGCAGGGGCGCTACGATCTGGCCGACCTTGCCACCACCGCCAGGAAACAGGGCTCCGCCTATGTCATGAACGGCCGGAAATCGGTCGTGATCGGGGCGCCTTTTGCCGACTCGCTGATTGTGACGGCGCGCACTGCGGGCGGCCGGCGCGAACACAATGGCGTTAGCGTGTTTCTTGTCGACAAGCGCGCCCCCGGTGTTTCAACGCGCGATTATCCCACCATGGACGGCTTGCGCGCGTCGGAAATTACGTTCGAGAATGTGGAGGTACCGGCAGAAAATCTCATCGGAACCGCCGACGCAGGGCTTGCGCTCGTCGAACAGGTCACCGATGAAGCCATTGCCGCGCATTGCGCGGAGGCACACGGCGCCATGAAGGTGCTGCTCGATTCCACGGTCGAATATTCGAGGACGCGCAAGCAGTTCGGCGTCCCGATCGGCAAGTTCCAGGTTCTGCAGCACCGCATGGTGGACATGTTCATGCAGGTCGAGCAATCGGCCTCGATGACGCTGATGGTCACGCTGAAACTCGGCGAGAGCGTCCTCGCGCGCAAGCGGGCCGCGTCCGCGGCCAAAGTGCAGATCGGCAAAGCCGGCCGCTTCGTCGGCCAGAGCGCCGTGCAGATTCACGGCGGGATGGGCATGACCGACGAACTCGCGCTCGGCCATTATTTCAAGCGCGTGACCATGATCGACACGCTTTACGGCAACGTCGATCACCACCTGAAGCGCTACGCCGCGCTCAGCTGATCCGTCTCAGCTTGCTGTCTTCAACTGCGCGGGCGGGATGAGGCGTTCGGCAGGAAGGCGCACGGTGACGCGGGTGCCGCGCCCCAACATGCTTTCGAGCGCGATCTCGCCGTCATGGGCTTCGGCGAAACCCCTGGCGATCGCCAGTCCAAGGCCGGCACCACGGCCGGGCGTTGTCGTATCGTGGCGTCCGCCGCCAAAGCGCTCGAAAATGTCGATTTGTTCCTCCGCCTGGGATTCCCGCTCCGGTGTCTTCCACGCCGAGGGAAAGTCGGCCGTCGGTCTCCACCCCCGCGAAAAGGACGACGCTGCCGCCTCTGGGCGTGTACCGGAGCGCATTGGAAAGAAGATTGGCTGCAATCTGGCGGATCGCCCGTTCGTCACCGCGCAGGCACGGCAATGCGCGCCCGACGCGCAACGACAAGGAGATGTCCCCCTCCTGCGCCTTGCCGCGATGCGACTCGAAGAGATCGCCGAACAGTAGCGTCAGGTCGAACTCCGTCTGCCGCAGGCTGAGGCGTCCTGCCTCGATCCTGGAAAGGTCCAGAACGCCGTCGATCAGCTGCAGAAGCTGTTGCACCCGACTCGTGAACGATGCCTGCGTACTCGGCATATTGCTCGCTTCCCATACCCGGCGGCCTGCTCCTCATCAGTTCGGAAAAACCGAGGATCGCGTTCATCGGCGTTCGCAGTTCGTGACTCATGTTTGAAAGGAATTGCGAGCGCGCTTTACCGGCCGAGGTGGCGCGCACGCGATCGCGATCGGATTCGCGCTTGGCGCAAGTCAAATCCTCGACCAGGCCGGCACGCTCATGCTCAAGCCGCAGCATCTTGGTGACGGTCCTGTGCATCGCGACGAGCTGGCTCGCCATCAGCGCTCCGTAGACGCAGGCGAGCCACGCCAGGGTCTCGTTAAGTCTTGAATGCGATGCGAAAAGCGGACCGATAATGAATGCGATGTTGATCGTGAAGGCGGCAAGCGAAATTGCGGGATGGACCGCCGTGATCGCGATCGAACCGGCAAGGGAGCAGGCAAGGATGAGCACAAGCACAAGGTCGTCGAGCGGCTGGCCAGGCACCCACAGAAAGACACTCATCGAGCCCCACGCGAGGAGAAACGTCACCGTCATCCCCAGGTAGCACCGGGCGCGCAACCGTATCAACTCCAGCGAAGGGTTCTCGCGGCGATCGAGATCGGTGGCGATCAGATGCAGCGCAATTCCGATTGCCGTCACGGCCATCCACCACATCATCCTGGTGCGCAATTCCACCCAGGGAGCGCTGACCTCGCTGACAAAAAAGCTGCCGAGCGCGAGCGCGAGTGCGGAATTGCGGGTGCCGTCGCGATAGAGCCGCAATTGTGCGTCGGTGAGCCAGGCATTCTCGGGAGCGGGATCGAGGGACTGGACAACGGCGGACCGGACCTTGCGGACGCAAGCCGCTGCATTCCAAATCGGTGCGACGGCGTTCCTGCGCATCCAGGTTAAACCAACCATAGTCACGCCTGACGCGCCTGCCTCGCATTCCCCAATGCGACCGGATAGTGGAGACGATCCGTTAAAGGAGCATTTAGCTTCTTTCGCCACCGGTGATAGCCTGCGCCGCACAAACCGGAGACCGATCCACGATGTCTGCGCTGCTGTTCGAAAAATCGGGCGCGACCGTCACGCTCACCATCAATCGTCCTCAATCGCGCAATCCACTCGGGGAGGACGGCGATGGCGAGCTGTTCACAGACGCGGCCCAGCGCATCAACAGCGATCGTGACATTCGCTGTGCCATTTTGACTGGCGCCGGCAATGCGTTCTCCGCGGGCGGCAATCTCAAGGCCATGCGCGAGCGGGCCGGCACCTTCGCCGGCTCCGGCATTCTCATCCGCGAGCGCTATCGGGCCGGCATCCATCGCATGGTGCGCGCGCTCTGGAGCATCGAGGTGCCGTTGATCGCTGCCGTGAACGGGCCGGCGATCGGACTCGGCAATGACATTGCCTGCCTCGCCGATCTGCGCATCGCAGCCGATACGGCGGTCTTCGGCGCGAGCTTTCTCAGGATGGGATTGGTGCCCGGCGACGGCGGCGCCTGGATTCTTCCCAGAATCATCGGTTCGGCGCGCGCGGCCGAATTGTTCTTCACCGGGGACACCATCGATGCTGCGACGGCGCTCGATTGGGGCCTTGTCTCGAAGCTTGTTCCGGCGAGCGAGCTCATCAACGAGGCGCGGTCGCTTGCCTTGCGCATATGCCGCCAGCCGCCCGACGTGCTGCGCATGACCAAGCGGCTGATGCGCGAAGGCGAACGGACCAGTTTCGAGACGCTGATGGAAATGTCGGCCGCGTTCCAGTCGCTCGCCCACCTGACCGGCGACCACCGCGAAGCCATCAATGCCTTCTTCGACAAACGCCCGCCCGAGTTCAAAGGGGAATGAGCGGGCGGAAAGCCTTCACCCCGCCTGATCCTGGACGCGCGCGACGATCTTGGCGACCTGTTCGCTGCCGGCGAAGTAGTGTTTGGCGCCGCTGAAATCGACGATGCGTGGCCAGTTCGCGGAGATGGTATCGGCCGTCGCGTCGTGGCCGAGATTGACGCCGCCGGTCTCGATCATTTGCGCCGCGGAAAACACGCCCGCGCCAGCGGTCAGGATCATGCCGGTCGGCGCGTCGTCGCTCGCAAGAAAGACGACGCCGGGCGTGACGTATTCCGGCTTGAGCATCTCCAGCATCTGCGGCGGCATCAGATTCTCGGTCATGCGGGTCGCTGCCACGGGACAGATCGCATTGACCTTGATGTTGTCCTTCGCGCCTTCAAGTTTCAGCGAATGCATGAAGCCGACCAGCGAAGTTTGGCCGCGCCGTAATTGGTCTGACCGAAATTGCCGTAGAGGCCGGTGGAGGATGTCGTCACGACGATGCGGCCATATTGCTGGTCGCGCATGATCTGCCAGAGCGCCTTGGCCGGTTTCACCGTGCCCATCAGATGCACGTCCATCACCGCCTCGAAATCCTTGAGCTCCATCTTGGCGAAGCTCTTGTCGCGCAGGATTCCGGCATTGGCGATCAGAATGTCGATGCGGCCGAAGGTGTCGATGCGTCTGCTTCACCAGATGGGCGACGCCCGCGTCGTCGGTGACCGAGGCGCCGTTGGCGATCGCGTCGCCGCCGCGCAGCCGTGATTTCGGAGACGACTTTTTCCGCCGCTGCGGAGGATTGCCGCCGGTGCCGTCCACCGCGCCGCCCAGATCGTTGACCACCACCTTGGCGCCACGCCGCGCGAATTCGAGCGCATGCGCGCGACCCAGCCCGCCGCCCGCGCCGGTGACGATGGCAACCTTGCCGTCGAACCGAATGGTCATTGCCGTCTCCGCCGATAGCCCGTGCGCGAGTGATGGCGGACGCGCTTCAGACGGTCAAGCCGATGCAGGCCGCATCACGGGGCGTGATTGTCCAAGCCGCCGCAGCATGGCGTTCGCTGGCCGCTCGATCAGCGTGAAGAGAAGCGCTCCCCAGACAATGGCAGCGGCGACCAGCAGCGCCGGCTCGAGCCAATGCCACACGGGCGCCCACGCGGCCCATGGACGGCCGAACACGATGGCGCCCGCCGCCGGATAGAGATGGAGCTGCGCGTGCCGCAGAAGCTGGAGGATCGGCGTCTGGCCGATATAAATCGCGTAGGACCATTCCCCGAGCTTGAGCGGGATCGGCGTCGCCAGCGCTTTCGCCAGCAGGCCGCGGTCGAATGACAAAACGAAGACGAGAGCGATGACTGCGAGAGCGGTGTAAATGTCCGCCGGCCTGTGCGACCAGCCCGTGTGATAGATCGCATAGAACAGAGCCACCAGCACCACGAGCTGGGCAAGCGAAAACACGAACTCAGGCAGTGTTGCGGCACCGCGCGAAAGTGCGAGGCGATGGAATACGGCAAATCCCACGCCCATGGCGAACGCCGCCATGCCGCGCCAGATGCCATTGTGGAAGGTGAGATCGAGTCCGTAGCGCGGATGCGCGAGCAGGGCCAATGCGACGGCGCCACACAGAATCAGCAGCAACGCGACCTTTCCACCACCGCGCGACAGGACGAGATAGAGAGGAAACAGGAGACAGAGGAGAAACTCGACGCTCAAGAACCACGCCGCGCCGTTCCAGGACAGATAGGGAAAAATATTCCAGGCTTGAACCAGAAACAGATTGGCGACGAAAGTGGGCCAGGTGCAGATCGGATGCCACGGCTCGTCGTAGATCGACAGATAGCCGTCCCGCGCGGCGATGGCGCGCAATCCGACGACCAGGACCAGGATCAGGAGCAGTATGGCGAGATGCAGCGGATAGAGCCGGGCAAGCCGCGCCTGGAGAAACGCGGCATAGCCGCGCGGCCGCCACAACTCTCTAAGCCGCGACGCGTAAACGTAGGTCAGCACGAAACCCGACAAGGCGAAGAAAAACTCGACCCAGAGGTAACCGCGCGCGACCGGAAGATCGAACCACCATGCCCCGCGATAGCCGTGGCCTTCGCAGTAATGGAACAGCACGAGGATAAGCGGCGGCAGCGCGCGCGCTCCGGCGAGAGCGCGAATTTCGGGCGCTCGGGACAACTCAGCCACGCGCCAAACGCGTCGTTGCTGGTCCCGTCTGTTCGTAGATACGGCAGTGTCGATCGTGTTTCAACGCGCGGTTTCGTCGTACGCGCGTTCAGTCATACCGCGGAAGCACCGCGCTGCCTACGCCTGCGCTGTGCTGCGCAGCCAAAAAAAAGGGCGCCGACCGGGCGGCGCCCCAATCGCGTCTTCATGCCTGTGTCACGGCCACGCATTCACCAGATTGGCCACGTTGACCGTGCCGATACCGGTCGCGAAATCCCACCCGACCGCCGAGCGATACGCCGGTTTGAATTTCGAGTCGGCGGTCGAGAGCACGCCGTATTTGCCGGAGGGCAGATAACAGCTGTTGGTGCCGGTGCAGTTTACATCCATGTCGCCCGCCTGCACGTCATAGAAGACGCACGACCTGGCCGCCTTGTTGCCCTTTGACGCGTTGCACCTCTTGTCTCCCGTGGACCCGTATTCCGAGGCTGCCAGGGCGTACAGCTCGGTATTCGGATTGCCCCACGACTGGCCGGTCTTCTGCGCGATCAACGCCTGAACACCAGCCATGATAGGCGATGAGAAAGAGGTGCCGCCGGCGCCGTCCCACTTCGACGGCGCACCGGAGCAACCGTTCTCAAAGCTGTCGCAGAAGAGATAATAGTGACTCCACACGCCGTTTGCGGCGAACAGCGAGATATCGGGGATGTCGCGAACCCCGTCATTCTGAATCCCGACGAAGCCGGCTTGATAGGTCGGCTTCGGCCAGCCTGCGCACGTGCCGCCGACGACGCCGTTTTGTGCCGGGCTTCCCGTCGCACATCCGCTTGGCCCACCGCTTCCCGACGCAGTCGTAATGAAGTCGGTATGATCCGTGCCGGCGTTGCAGTAGCCGTTCGAACCGTAGGTTGTGCCCGAGCCACTATAGTAGAGGGCGATCAGCCGGCTGGCGCAGGAATCATTCCATGGAATTTCGGGGATGTAGGATTTTGCCGAACCATAGACGGCCGTATTGGTGGTGTTCCAGTACGTGCCGACGACGTTGGCGTAGGCATCGCCGAAATCGGTGCCGCCTACCGAGACGTCGTAGGGGCTGGAGGTGAAACCGCTTACTCCGATACCGTGGGTGGCGTTGCTCTGGTCGGCATCGCAGCTCGCCGCGCCTTCGTCGCCTGAAGACACGAAGACCGAAACGCCCTCGCTCACGGCCTGCTGGTACGTGTCGTTGTAGGCCGCGTTCGCCGTGGCGCCGTTTTCGGCTTCGCATTCGCCATAGCTGATGCTGACGCTGGCCGGCAAGGTCAATTCTTCCAGAAGATTCTCCAGCGCGAGAAGACCGCCGAACGTCGTCGTGTCGGCGCAACTCGCGAGCACGATCGCCGCATTCGGCGCCGCGGCGCTCGACCATTCGGCGTCGAGAATGGCTTCATTCTCCGCAGTGTTGATCCCCGGAGGGAGGCAGGTGACGGAACCCTTGGGATGAACCTGCGTGAAGCTGCCGGATGTGTAGCCGGCAAGCCCGAACGTCGAACGAAACTTTTTCCAATCCGCCGGATCGAACACGTCGGTGTCTTCAATCACAACCACCGTTTCGTTCAGCCCGGTGATGCCCGCATTGAACACCGGATTGAAATTGTAGATCGTCGCCAGATCGGCCGGCACAACGGCGTAGCATGGTCCGCCGCTCCCGCCCTGGATTGGATAGCACGTGTCGGTTCCGAAAGTGTATTGACCGCGCATCTTCAAGTTCTTGTGCGGTCGAAAATCGTGCAGCGACACGATCCCTTCAACAGCGGGAGCCACAGCCGCAGGGATGCGCGGATCGCTCATATTGGCGAAGTGCTGGACCCCGTGCACATCGAGCTTGTGGATTTGGGTATGGAACGCTTCGCGCACGTCGCCAGCCGTTCCCGAGAAATCGATGACCATATGATTGCGCATCACTGCATTGACCTGAAATCCGTGCGAGGAAAGCCAGTCCGCGATCTTCGCCGTATCCTCGGGGGCCACCCCGAATTCATCGCCGAACTCGCCCGCGGTGAGCCATTTGTGGAAGGCAGGTGAACTGCGATCATGCAAACGCGAAATGAGCTGCTCGAGCGCCCGCTCCCGACTTTCAGGACGGCGCAACAGCAACTGCATATGGTCGAGACGCATACCGTCCGGCACCAGACCCCGATCGTTCCGGGTGGTGGCTTCCGGCCGCGTGTTCCCCGCAAGCGTTACCAGGGAGTTGTCGTCGATCCTCTGGGTGATCTGTGCGGCGATCGTTTGCGCATGCAGGGAGCTGCTGCATATCAACGCGCCGCTCACGGCGGCGGCAAGACAAAGACTTCGCCTGGAAATCATGTTCCTCTCCGAGTTTGGGTGACGAGCAACCATCCCCCGCGAAGAGAATTGGAGACCGAGTTGCAGGGCCCGCCCGAACCGGAAAACTCCGGGATAAGGATTTGGTTCAAAAAAAAAATTAGTGACGCCGGAGTCACGTCAAGGCGCGAATCATTGTATGGATGCGCCGCCGCCGCTCCTGACGGCGTGGGCGGGAACGTGCCAAGCCAGTCCTGGTATCATCTTCAATCGCTCGCTGGCATCCTGGTGCTGCTGGCGCTGGCATGGGCGCTTTCGGAGGACCGACGCGCGTTCCCGCTGCGGACCGTTTGCGTGGGTCTCGCGCTGCAGGTTGCGCTGGCGCTTCTTCTCCTGAAAGTGCCCGCGGCGCGCGCAGGTTTGCTTTCATTGAATACGGTGGTCGACGCGCTGGCCGCCGCGACCAGGGCCGGCACTTCCTTCGTGTTCGGGTATTTGGGAGGAGGACGGCCGCCCTTCGCGATCGCGAACACCGGCGGTCTCACCAGCTTTGCTTTCCAGGTACTGCCGCTCGTCATCGTTATCTCGGCGCTTGCGGCGCTTCTGTGGCATTGGCGCATCCTGCCCCTCATCGTCGGTGGTTTCGCTTGGGTGCTGCGCAAGTCGATGGGGGTCGGCGGAGCGATCGGGCTCGGCGCCGCGGCGACGGTCTTTCTCGGCATGATCGAGGCCCCGCTCCTCATCCGTCCCTATCTCGCGCGCCTCTCCCGATCCGAACTTTTCATGCTGTTCTCCGTGGGCTTGGCGACTGTCGCAGGCACGGTGTTCGTTCTCTACGCGACCATACTCGCCCACGCGGTGCCGGGCGCGCTCGGACATATTCTCGTTGCGTCAATTCTGTCCCTGATCGGCGCGCTGATGATCGGGCGCATCATGATACCAGGCCAATCGGCCACGTCGGCGGAAACAATACCTGGATTTCGCTACCACTCGAGCATGGACGCGATCGCGCGCGGCACCGAAGATGGTCTCAAGCTGTGGCTCGGCATCGTCGCGATGCTGCTCGTGATCGTGGCGCTGGTCGCACTGATCGACATGATGCTCGCCCCGTTGCCGCGCATCGCGGGCGAGCCGCTCAGCATCGAACGCATTCTCGGCTGGATGTTTGCCCCGGTCGTCTGGCTCTACGGAATCCCGTGGCACGAGGCGGCGACCGCGGGCTCGCTGATGGGTCAGAAAACCGCGATCAACGAATTCGTCGCCTATTTGAGGCTCGCCGCGCTGCCAGGCGCAGCGCTCGATCCGCGTGCGCGCCTCATCATGGTCTATGCGATGTGCGGCTTCGCCAATTTCGGTTCCGTGGGAATCATGATTGCCGGCGTCTCGAGCCTCGTGCCGGAGCGCCGCGACGAGATCGTGCCGCTGGCGATGCGGGCGCTCGTCTCGGGCACGATGGCCAGCGGCTTGACCGGCTGCATCATCGGATTGCTGCCGGTTGTCTAGGAGTTGACGGCATTGCTACAGCATACCGCGATAGCGGAGCCGACATCCGCAATGTTGACGCAAAGATGCATCGGTCGCTTTGGCTGTGCGCCGGTCGGTGCCCGCGCTCAACCATGGGCGAAGCTCTCACCCGGAGTGTGAAATGACCAAGGTCGAAATGGATCTCCGGGTAGAATTGTTGCGCTGATATGCAGGACAAACCGGAGCTGATACGTCTTCTGCGCGACATCCGTGCCTGCCGGCTTTGCGAGGCACATTTGCCGCACGGACCGCAGCCCGTGTTGCAGGCGAGTTCGACGGCGCGGCTCTGCGTGCTGGGCCAGGCGCCCGGCTTGCGGGTGCATGAGACCGGACTTTCGTTCAACGATCGCTCCGGCGACCGGCTGCGCGCGTGGATGGGCATCGATCGGACGACGTTCTATGATGATTCGAAGCTTGCCATCGCCGCGATGGCCTTCTGCTTTCCCGGGTATGATGCGCAAGGACATGATCTGCCGCCCAGGCGCGAATGCGCCCAGGCCTGGCGCTCACGGCTGTTCGATGCACTTCCCGAGTTCAAGCTCGTGCTGCTTGTAGGCCGTCACGCGCAGCAATGGCATCTGGGTGCACACGTACGGGAAAGCCTCACCGAGACGGTTCGGGCATGGCGCGACTACGAGCCGCGCTATATTCCTTTGCCGCATCCGTCCTGGCGCAACACCGGCTGGCTGAAGAAGCATTCATGGTTCCAGGAAGACCTGCTGCCTTGCTTGCGCGCGCGCGTCGCGGCGGCGCTGTAGCGCTCAGCCTTGCCGCGCTTGCGGCCTGCGCGCCGGCGCTTGCTCCAGGCGGGATCGCAAACGCGACACCTGTCATAGCGAGCGACGCATTCGTCACCCGCGACGGATTGCACCTGCCCCTTCGCCGCTGGGATGCGGCGCATCCCCAAGCCATCATTGTCGCCCTGCATGGCATGAGCGACTATTCCCAGGCCTTTGACCTGCCCGGCCCCTGGTGGGCGGCGCACGGCATCAGCGTCTACGCCTATGACCAGCGTGGGTTCGGCGCGGCGCCGAATGCCGGCCTGTGGGCGGGCGCGCCCGCGATGCGCGCCGATCTCGCCGATTTCGTGGACTTCGTGCGCGCGAAATCTCCTGGCGTGCCCGTTTACGCGCTGGGCGAAAGCATGGGCGGATCGGTCGTGCTCACATCCATGATCGGTGCGGATCCTCCGCGCGTCGACGGCATCATTCTCGTTGCCCCCGCGGTCTGGTCGCGCGATGACATGCCGCTTCCGTACCGCACGGTGCTGTGGTTCGCAGCCCATACGATGCCCTGGGTGCATGTGTCCGGCGAGGGTTTGCACATCTGGGCGACCGACAACATTGCCGTGCTGCGCAAGCTCGCGCACGACCCGCTCTACCAGCACTCGGCACGGGTGGATCGATCTATGGTCTTGTCGATTTGATGGATGAGGCGCGGTATGCGCCGCGCCATTTGAGCCTCGCTCCGCCGATCCTGTTGCTGTATGGCGGCAACGATGAGGTCATCCCCGCCGCGCCGACCCAGGCCGTCGCGCACGAGCTTGGCCCGCGCGCGACGGTAATTCGCTGTCCGAACGGCTATCACATGCTGCTGCGCGATATCGACGGTGAAACGAGATGGAACGACATCCTCGCCTGGATCGAGCGAACCAATTCCAGGCTTGCGTCACATTGATGCTTCGAGGCGGACTTCATCGCGCTCCCTGCGCCACATCGTCGCCCGCCGTCTCCAGCTCCTGGCATCGCCGCTGCGTTCCGAACGGCAAATAAGCGCCTCGCGGCAAGGTGGCTGCTCGTCATTGGTGAAGTTTAGCGCGGTCGTGCTTGACGCGCCCCTCCGGTCGAGACTTGAGCAGCGCGCGGATCTTGTCCGCATCCGCGGGCGTCGCGGGATTGTAGATCACCATGGTGAGATCGGGCCGGCCATCGACCGCGAAGGCCGAAAATTCCATCGAGAGCGGCCCGGCGATGGGATGGTGCAGGACTTTCACGCCGTCGCCATGCCCTTGCACATCGTTGTCACGCCACATCGCCGCGAATTCGGGACTGGTCGCGCACAGCTCGTCGACAAGCGATTGGACGTTGCGCGCCGCGCCGGCGCGCGCCACATCCGCGCGGAACGATGCCACCACATAGCGCGCAACGCTTTGCCAGTTGGACTGCGCCGCGCGGACGCGCGCGTCGCGGAACATCATGCGCAGCACATTGCGCTGCCCGTCCGGCAGCGTGCTGTAGTCGGTCAGCACCGCCGCGGCGGCCCTGTTCCACGCGATCACATCCCATGTCGCCGTCCGGATAAAAGCGGGACTGTATTCCAGCGTGTCGAGCACGCGTTGCAAACGGGGCGTGATGCCTTCGGGCGCGTGATAGCGGACTTCGGGCGGCCGGCCCAAGCCCGAGCAGAAACAGATGCTCGCGCTCCACATCGGTCAGCATCATGGCGCGGGCGATGCGGTCCAGCACATCGGCGGAAGGCGCGCCGCCGCGTCCCTGCTCCAGCCAGGTGTACCAGGTGGCGCTGACATTCGCGCGCTGCGCCACTTCCTCGCGCCGAAGGCCCGGCGTCCGCCGCCGCGTCAGCGGAAAGCCGAACGCCGTCGGATCGAGCTTGGCGCGGCGATCCTTCAGATAATTCCCAAGCGGGTTCGCGTCGGTCATCCTGTTAGCAATTATACCCGTATAATCTCACTACTTTACCCGCATGAGCAGCGTACCAATATCCCGCCCGTCTGAACAGGGAGTGTTTCTCATGCGTGTATTTGTTACCGGCGCGGCCGGATTTATCGGCACCGCGACAACCAGGGAATTGATCGCAAACGGGCACGAGGTGCTCGGCCTTGCCCGCTCCGACGCCAATGCCGACGGCGCTCGAGAAAATTGGGCGCCGAGGTCCATCGCGGTTCGCTCGAGGATCTCGACAGCCTGCGCAAGGGCGCCAAGGAAACGGATGGCACCATCCATCTGGCCTTCATCCACGATTTCTCGAAATTCGCGGAGAACGGGCAGATCGACAAGCACGCCATCGATGCCATGGGCGAAGTGCTGGCCGGATCGGACAAGCCTTTCATCGTCACGTCCGGCACGCTGCTGGTGGCGCCGGGACGGCTCGCCACGGAAGAGGATCCGGTGCGATGCCCGGCTTGCCCCGCGTGTCCGAAACAGGCCGGACTGGCCTTTGCCGCGCGCGGCGTGCGCGCCATGGCGATACGGTTGCCGCAGGTGCATGGCGGCGACGGCAAATGCGGCCTGGTCAACTGGCTTCTCGATATCGCGCGCGAGAAAGGCGTTTCCGCCTATATCGGCGACGGCGGCAACCGCTGGTCCGGGGCGCACCGGCTGGATGTGGCGCGTCTTTACCGGCTGGCGCTGGAGAAAGGCCGCGCCGGCACCAGCTATCACGCCGTGGCGGACGAAGGCGTGACGGCGCGCGACATCGCCGAGATTGTCGGCCGTCATCTGAAGCTGCCGGTGACGTCGATCCCGCCGGAGGAAGCCGCCGCGCATTTCGGCATGATGGCGATGTTTGCCGGAATGGATGGCGCGGCTTCCAGCGCGCTGACGCAGCAATGGCTGGGATGGAAGCCGACCCAGATCGGCCTGATCGCCGACATCAGCCGGCCGGGTTATTTCAAGGTCTGAGCTGACCGTCGCAGCGGCGGTATACGCTGCCGACTCGTGGTGACGTTGCCCCGATCTTTCATCCACTGACGAGTTGAGTCTGGGGTTCGATTTTCTCCATCTGATCGGGCGTAGCTTCCAAATTAGCATCGAGAAGTCGGTGCTGTATTTATTGTAGCCATCCCAGCCGCAATCTATCGCGAAATGGAACCGATACCAGCATTGGACTTCGACGCACGGCGGCATCTAATGATTTTTCTGCTCAACCTGTGCGTGGCTCATGGGAGATTCCAAACCTCATGCGGATCTAAATGCGGTCCACGTCGATGATCGCCTTGGCGAAGGCAGCGGGTGCCTCCTGCGGCAGATTGTGTCCGACACCGCCTGCAATGATCCGACTCTCATATTTGCCGGAGAACTTAGCGCGATAGGCGCTGGGCGCCGGATGCGGCGCGCCATTGGCATCGCCTTCCATCGTGATCGTGGGCACGGCGATCACTGGCGCAGCGGCGAGCTTGTTTTCCAGAGCATCATATTTTGCTTCGCCTTGCGCGAGTGCCTGCCGCCAGCGGTAATTGTGGATGACGATGGCGACGTGATCGGGATTGTCGAACGCGGCGGCGCTGCGGTCGAAGGCGGCATCGTCGAAATTCCACTTCGGCGACGCCAGCTTCCAGATCAGCCTTGCGAAATCGCGGCGGTATTTGTCATAGCCGTCCCGGCCGCGGTCCGTCGCGAAATAGAACTGATACCACCACTGCAATTCAGCGCTCGGCGGCAGCGGCGATCTTGCCCGCCGCTTGACTGCCGATCAGATAGCCACTGACAGACACCAATGCCTTGCAGCGCTCCGGCCACATTGCCGCGACGATATTGGCAGTGCGCGCGCCCCAATCAAAGCCGCCAATGATGGCCTACTCGATCTTGAGCGCGTCCATCAAGGCGATGATGTCGAGTGCCACCACCGATTGCTGGCCGTTGCGCATCGTGTCGGCGGACAGAAAACGCGTTGTGCCATAACCGCGCAAATATGGAACGATCACGCGATACCCCGCCGCGGCTAGCAGCGGCGCGACATCGACGAAGGCGTAAATGTCATAAGGCCAGCCATGCAGCAGAAGCACCGGCGGCCCATCCGCGGGGCCAGCTTCGGCATAGCCGACATTCAGCAGCCCGGTATTGATCTGTTGCAAGGGGGTGAACGATGTATGCGTCCCCGCTTTGACCGCAGACGCGCGCGCCGGTGTGCCGGGCTTTGCATCCGCGATACCGGCCATGCCCAGTTGTGCCGCGGCCAGCGTCATGGCCGCGGTTCCGAAAAAGCGGCGGCGGTGATGGTCATCCTTGCTCACGGGACCAACTCCACCAGTGGTTTTCCTTTTTCGACGGAATAGGTGCCAAGCTCTGCCGCGTCATCCTTGCCGGCGTTCTTCGCCGAGTGGATGACGCCGTTGGGCACGGTGAGAACCTCGCCCGCTTTGTAGACCTACGCCGGGAAGCCACCGACCTGGTATTCTATCGTGCGTTCGATCACATAGATGATGTCTTCGCCGGGATGCCGATGGCGGGGCGCGATGGCGCCCGCATCGAAGTCCACGCGCACCTGCACACGCTCGCGCCCAGGAACGCTCAGACCGTGACGTTGCAACTCGGTCCGCCTGGTTCCGGGTCGCTGCACCTGTGCGTCGTGCGTCATTAAACATTCCCGGCGACGAGCATTGCCATTGAAATCGCGCCCAGCGTTTTCATGTCCGCAAAGATTTGAAGGTTGCGCGCACATCGGAGACGAAGAGCGCGGGCTGTTCCCAAGCCGCGAAGTGACGTGCCTTTGGGATGGCTTGCCGTAGTAGATGAGCTTCACATACGCCTTCTCTGACCAGCTCTTCGGCGCTTGATAGATTTCTTCCGCAAACGCGCTCACACCGACCGGAAGCTTGACGCCTCTCACGTCGAAGAAGCCGCCTGGCGGCAAATTATGCTGCCGTGTCCCAGTAGAGACGCGCCGAAGAGACCGCGGTATTCGTCAACCAATAGAGCGTGATGTTGTCGAGAACGTCGTCGCGGCTCAGCCCTTCAGGCTTGCCGTCGAAAACGCGGGCGATCATCTGGTAGCTGCGAATGTCGTGATCGAGTATCCAGCCCGCAAGACCAACCGGCGAATCGACGATTCCGTAGAGCGTCTGCGGACGCAGCGCCATCTCGTTGGCGTAGCCCAGCCCGTTCTTGTAGAAGTCGTCGAGCTGATCCCACGCGTGCTTTTCCTCCGGCGAAAGGCCGGCGGGCGGCGGGCCGCCCGCGGAAAGCGCCTTCGAAACATCGGGCGGAACCGTCGCCGCCATGTTGGTGTGAATGCCGAGCAATCCCGGCGGCTGCTGCAACGCCATCACTTCCGAAACGGCATTGCCCCAATCGCCGCCCTGCGCCACGTATTTTGTGTAGCCGAGGCGTTGCATGAGCGTCGCCCACGCTTTCGCGATGCTAACGGGGTTCCATCCCGGCGCCGTCGGTTTGCCCGAGAAGCCGTAGCCCGGCAGCGACGGGATCACGAGATGGAAGGCGTCGGCTGCGGTCCCGCCATGCGCGGTCGGATCGGTCAGCGGATCGATGATCTTCATCTGCTCGATGATCGAGCCGGGCCAGCCGTGCGTGACGATCATCGGCAGCGCATTTTCATGCTTCGAGCGGACGTGGATGAAATGAATGTCGAGCCCGTCGATCTCGGTGATGAAGTTCGGCAGGGCGTTGATCTTCGCCTCGCACTTTGCGCCAATCATGCTCACGTCGCCCAGTACTGCGCGAGCTTCTGCATCGTCGCGAGCTGCACGCCTTGCGTATCGTCCGGTACCTGTTCGCGGTCGGGCCATTTGGTCTCCGCGACGCGCTTCTTCAGGTCGGCAAGCGCCTCGCCAGAGGCGCGAAAATTGAAGGGGCGGATCGCGCTGTTCATTTGCAATCCTCCTTGTTTGTTGGATCGATCCGCGCCGGAACCATCCGTTGCCGCGGATTGGCCGGACAGCAGACCGACTGCACCCGCCGCCGCCGCGGTGACGACGATCTCCCGTCGCGTTGGCGTTCGAGATATCGACATTATCTCTATCACTGCATTTCTTTTCCGGCTGATCTGATCACGAGCGGACAGCCAAAACGATTGCACAAACGTATCGTCGATACCTTGGTATCGTCCGATCTGCATGCTCCGCATAGCCGTGCTATCTGCCAGACGAGCGGGGTCCCGGCCCACGCCCCCTCGCAATCTACCGACGAAGAGCTTTAAGCGCCCTGAAGCGGATTTGGCGGCCGTGTTGTCGATGACCCCGCGGCTCAATTTTATATGGCGGGTGAGACGCGAAGCTCCACCGCCATTCTTACCAAGCCGGCGAGTGAGCCCGCTTTCATTTTTCGCATCATGTGACCGCGGTGCGCCTTCACTGTGATCTCGCTGATTCCAAGCTCGAAGCCAACCTGCTTATTCAACAAGCCGGAAACGACGAGCGCCATCACTTGCCGCTCGCGGCAGCTGAGGGAGGTGTAACGGTTTCGCAACTCCCGTATTTCCATCTCATGACCAAGTGCAGCTCTGCTACACTCTATTGCCTGCCGGATGGCGCTTAGCAGCATGTCGTCACAAAACGGCTTCGCAAGGAAGTCGAAGGCCCCCGCCTTCATGGCCCGAACCGTCATCGCAACGTCACCATGATCCGTAACGAAAATGATCGGCATGTCTTTCCGATCGACTGCTAGACGTTTCTGTAACTCGAGACCATCGAGACCCGGAAGCGCGATGTCGATAACGAGACAACTCGGCACAACAACTCGTTCACAACACAGAAATTCCTGTGCAAACTCGAAGGTCTGTGGTTGCCACCTCGCGCTCCAGATTAGCAATTCGAGCGATCGGCGCACCGAGGCGTCATCGTCAACAACGAACACGATCGGTGTGCCCTGCGACGTAGCTGATGACCTCACGCCGTCGCGAACCGCAACTCCGGCGTCCATCTTCATCGCGACCTCCGGTGTACGACGATTGAGCACGACCGGATGGATCGTTGGCAGCTCGCCCCGAAATTGATCGGTAACAGCCTCTTGATGCAGCCACTGTGTCATCGCGATCTCCCCGCAAGAAAACTTGTATCCCCTTCACTACACTCCAACGCCAGACAATAAGGGCCGCGCGTCGCTAGCGTCGTCTCACTCAACGCCGCGCGATGTCCTATTCAGTGCCGATTCGACCTTCAGGTGCTGAAGCCGCAGGTAGGCTGTTTAGGAGACCGTCGGGATATTCCTCGACGCAAAGATTGCGGCGCCCGCAGTCGGCCCGCTGAGAAGTCGGTCGCCGAAGGGCTAAGAGGCGGAGACGACCGCCCAAAAAGAGACATGGACCCCAAGTCTCGCGGCTGGCCTTGCCTTTGCCGTCAGTCTTAGAATGACTTGCTTTCGGGAGGCGACGGTAGGGATGGCGACGCAGGCCCGATTTTCGACTGACGACCTGCCGCCGCGCGACCGCGTAAAGTTGTGGTGTGACTACTTCGCGAAGCAGGCCCATAGCATCACGCCAGGCCAGGTCCCCGATCCCGACGCCTTTCGCGCCGAAGCGAGCGGATCGGTTGCGGGCGAATTTGTGCTGCTGGACATCAAATCTGGACTCGATAGGGTCCAACGCACGGCGGCCGACGTTGCCAAGGACAAGACCGAGGCGTTCTTCATCCGTCGATTTCGCCGACCGGAGATCTGGAGGGCCGCGCCAGGCAGCACGCCGATCGACCTCATTCACGAGCCCGGCGATTTCTGCGTGAGCTCGACCGAATGGCGATTCGACGCGGAGTCGAAAGGCCCGGCGTCGTTCGACATACTGGTCATCCCGCAGGCCGCGCTCTCGCCGCTTCTGGCGGGGGGCCGATTGGCTCGCCCGTTTAGATTACCCGGCGCATCACCGCTCGGCTCGCTCCTCGCAGCAGCCATGGACGCGGCGAAGACACAGATGCCGCTCCTTGCCGACGAACTTGGCGAAGCCGTGCTGCGCAATCTCTGCGGCCTCGTGACTCTGGCGTGTGGCGCTTCCGATGAAGGCACCGAGTGGGGGCGGGATTCGCTTCGGGCCGCGCAGCTCGCAGCCGTTAAGCGTCACGTTGATCTGCATCTCGCCGATCCCGGCCTGACTCCCGCCCGCGCCGCCGCCACGCTGGGCATCTCCGCACGCCAGCTACATCGGCTGTTCGAACAGAGTGGTAGCACTTTCACCCGATACGTTTTGCGCCAGCGGCTGCTCCGGTGCCGCGACACGATCGCTGGGGCGACGGGAACCGGCCGATCTGTGGTCGACATCGCTTTCGGCTGGGGCTTCAACAGTATGGCGACATTCTATCGCGCGTTCGTGAGCGAGTTCGGCAGCTCGCCCGCCGTGCTTCGGGCTGCGTCGCGCAAAAATGCGTGAGCGGCCCCGCACGGCGTGATACTTGGTGAATATTACGCAGCAGGAACTTCTCCAGACGACCTTCGCCACACTGGCGGCGACGGCAATAATGATAACGATCTTCCCTTGGCACTGAATGAGACGTCGCCTGGCGCTCAATGAGACGACCTCGCGGCAGCTTCCATCCTAACGCTGCACCACCAATCGAAAATGGCGCGCCAAGGAGGTAAACCTTTTCCTGTTGCGTCGCGCAGAGACGAGTGGGCGGCTCGCATGGCGAAGGTGGATAAATCGTGAATACTACGCAGCAGAAACTTGTCCGAACGACCTTCGCCACACTAGCGGTGATGCCTGAGGTGGCGGGAGCGCTGTTCTACGAGCGGCTCTTCGCAACCAACCCAAGTTTCCGGCCACTATTTAAGGACGACATGCGTATTCAGGGCGTCAAGCTAATGAGTATGCTCGAGATGATCGTATGCAATTTTCCTGAGTCGGATCAGGTTCTGTCTGCGATCCGCGATTCTGCCGTCCGCCACGTCGAATACGGCGTCAAGCTCGCCGACTACGACGCGCTGCGAGAAGCGCTGCTCTGGACCCTTGAACAGGTGCTCGGGAATGATTTCACGCCCGCAGTGCGGGAGGCGTGGACGGTCTGTTACGACGAACTTGCAAGTGAGATGAAGGCGGCGGCCGGCGTCTGATAACGATCTTCCGTTGGTGCTGAATGGCGGGAGCCTCATCTGCAATCAAAGGAAAGAACGTTTCGAAGCGAACCTGGATGTTGCATCGGTACATTCTGGCAGCCGCTCCGCGATACGAAAGTATCAACGACACCTTAGTCCTATAGCTGAACCGCGGCCCTCGCCTCAGTTTCTGGAGCGGCGGGTTTTTCGCCTGCACCGACACTGACAGCCGAGGCGCACGTCTCAAAGGACGCCCGATGTTTCCGCGCCAGCACGAAAAGCGCCAAAACCCCGCGCCGCCAGCGGACGCATTCCGTCACGTCGCGCTTTGGAACGAAGCCGAGGCGCGCATCGAGATGCATCTCGGAGCACCATGGGACGTCCTGTTTTTCGCTGACGGGCGGGCTTTCTCCATCGCCGCCGGCGAAACCATCCATACCGAGAATAGCCACAAATATGGCATCCGTGACACGTGCGTGCCTTTGCGCGCCGGCGGCTGGAATCCGATCTCAGAATGGACTGATTCGAGCGAGTTTTTCTCGGTGTTTCTCGCGGCCCCGGGCGCTGCACCGTCCGTGCCACATCTTTACCCACAAATCGAAGTTTCCGAAGTCTGAAAGCAGGAGTCGAACATGAGTGAAGTCAAAGTCGAGCAGAACACCTACCAGATGCCGCCGCAGGACGGCATCACCATCGCGCACTTCTTGATCGTCGCTGACGTCGAACGATCGATGCGATTTTACGAAAAAATCTTTGGCGGCCGAATTCTGAGCAAGGGCGACAAAGAGGGCGCGCCTGGGTACATCCAGATCGCGAACACCTGGCTCATCGTCAACGTCGGCGGTGGTCCAACCCCCGACAAGCCCACGGTCACGCTCAGTGTTCCAACCAATCCCGACGCGTTCAGCAGCTTCATGAACATCCGGGTCGCGGATATTCAAGCATGCTACAAACTGTGGAAGGGCCGCGGCGCCGAGTTTATCACGGAACCAAAAGACAAATACGGCGAGACGCGCTGCTACATTCGCGACCCTGACGGCTACATCATCGAGGTTGGGCAAAGCAAACCGGAATTCACTTACGGCTAAATGAGGATCGGTCATGCGCGCGCAGATCTGGCTTTTTGTCAGTATCGCCTTCGGGTTCGTTGCCTGGGGCGTCGTTACCGGTAGCCTGATCTTGCCCGCGTTGCGCCGCCGAGGCCGCAACGAAGCCTTGCGGCCGTTGCTCATATTTCATTCTTTCCGTTACGTCGGCCTGTCGTTCCTGGTTCCTGGCGTCGTTTCCGCCAATTTGCCAGCGGCTTTTGCCCAATCCGCTGCTTATGGCGATATCGTCGCCGCAACGCTAGCGTTGCTAACTTTGGCGTTACTGAGCAGCAGGGTTGGTATCCTCGCGGCGTGGATATTCAATCTTTGGGGAACCGCTGACATTCTGTACGCCAACTACGACGGCATTCGCTTGGGCGTCCAAGCCGGCCAATTCGGTGCGGCCTATTTTCTGCCAACATTTATCGTACCGCTCTTTCTGATCACGAACGGCCTCGTGTTTGGGATTCTACTACGCAGCGAAAAAGAAGATGCCGCGGCGGCCGGACGGAGGCCTGCCTAGCGTCATGACAAACGACGTCAACGATATGATCTTAGTCGTGGCGCGCGTTTTTCTCGCCACCTTGTTTCTGATTTTCGGCTGGAGGAAGGTCACGGACTGGCCGGGTACGCTAACCCAGATGGTCAACGATGACGTTCCCGCGCCGGTATTAGCTTCCGCCATCGCGATTTTCATGGAGCTTGCCGTTGCATCCGCGGTCGTTGCCGGCGTGTTCACACGCCCGGCGGCGGTGCTCATGACGTTATATACGCTCGGAACTTCGCTTGTTGAGCACCGCTATTGGACGGCGACAGGACCGGATTATGTGGACCGAATGGAGAACTTTTATAAAAACTTCAGCATCATGGGAGGGTTCATGCTGTTATTTATTGCCGGGGCTGGAAAGTACTCGATCGATGCATTGTTCGGCATCGCAGCGCCATGACTTGTTTGTTGCCGAAGGTCGAGACACGCGGTGAATTGCGATGATCCGCATTTTGTTCCACGGTGTCGGAGGGACTAATATCGCGCTCACGCTCAACCGCGTTGCGGTTGGAATGTTTTTCATGTTCTCCGGGTATCACAAGCTGTTCAACAGGGCTCGGCACACCCAATTCGCCGACGAGTTGAGGGCCCTACACGTTCCCGCTGTCGAGATCAACCAGTGGCGGGTGCCGTTCGTCGAGTTCTCCGCGGGCGCCGCCGTTGTCATCGGCCTATTAGCGCCGCTTGCCGCGTTAGGGCTTCTCGTGGTGATCCTGGTCGCGAATGCGACGTCGGGGCGAGCGCGCATCGGCGCATTCAAGCCGATCGATGGAGCCGACCGGATCGACGATTGGCTGTACCTGCCGGAAACCCTGTATGCAGTAATGTTGCTTCAGATGATCTCAGCCGGCGCCGGCCCTTTCAGCTTTGATGCGCTTATCCTGAACGCGATGAACAAGCACGGATGGTGATGCCTTCGGGCGATACATAGAGTGCTCGATGACGCTCCGTATCTCATGGCGCGTCATCGTGCGCACTGTTGCCGACGTTTTTTATTCGCCGTCGCACCCGTCGAGCGCGAAATACCTCGGCCGCGATCTACTTCAATCCGGCTTCGACGATTTCCATATCCTGGTCGACCGTACCGCCGCTCACCCCGATGCCGGCGATCAGCGCGCCGCCGCTGGTAAGTGGGACACCGCCGCCCATCGCGCAGTAACGGCCGCCGGAAAGCCCGACAAGCGCGAAAAGCGGCTGCCCAGGCTGTGCCATCGCGAAAAGATCGGCTGTTCGCATTCCGACAAGCGCGGATGTGTAGGCTTTGCGTTCGGCGATATCGATGGAATAGGCCGGTGCGCCTGCCATGCGATGCTTGAGAACGATATTGCCGTGAATGTCCGTGACGCAAACGGCCACGGGCACTTTGATGGCCGCCGACTTCGCTTCGACTTTATCCGCAACGCCTTTAGCGAGAGAAAGTAAATCCATGATCTTTGTCCTTCCGAGGGAATGTGATGAAGAAAAAGCGTGGCCCCGATCACGGAGCCGCGCCGATGTTCAGAATCCAGGGCGTTCCAGAGCGTCGCCCAGCCGGCTCTCCACATCGCCCGGCTTTTGAAAGCCGCGCTCGATCAGCGTTTTGATCCTGCGCTGGGTGTCGGGCCGTCCGATCGACTTGATGCAGGCGTCCCAGCCTTCGGCGATTTCCACGTCGGGCGGCAGACTTGCCGCATTCACGAGGTTCTTGGTGTTGGAGATCGCCCATTTGTCGAACCCGGCAACGCGCATCGCAAGCGCTTCGACGAAGCCGTCCAGTTCCGCATCCGGCAAGGCACGGTTCACATAGCCGTATTGCTCGGCCAGATCGCCGCCGATATCCCGCGAGCTGAGCAACACTTCCAGCGCGCGCGCTCTTCCGATGAGACGCGGCAGGCGCGCCATCGGGCCGCCGCCGGCCACCATGCCAACGCCAACTTCCCACTGGGACAGGATGGCTTTTTCGCGGCTGGCAAAAGCCATATCACATGCCAGCGTGATCTCGCTGCCGTTTCCGGTTGCCCGGCCGCGTATCAACGCGATCGACACAAACGGTGCACGGGTAAGACGCACGAGAATGTCCGGCCATGCTTCAAGGCCGGTCGGCCCTTGCGGCAGATTGGTCAGCTCCTCGACTCTGACGGAGAAGTCGGAATGATTGAGAAAAACGCCTTCGACGGCGCTGTCCAAAATGACGACTTTGACCCGCTCGTCGTTTTCAAGCTCGGTCATGATTGCGCTGAATTCCCGAACGAATTCCGGACCCATAAGATTCAGCGGAGGGTTGTCGAAAGTCACGCGGTAACACGCCGACGACTTGCGTGTCAGCTTCACTTGAGATGATTTCGTCGTGGATGTCATGGCTGCCTCTTTTTGCGTTCATACAGCCCTTAAGCTGGGACCGGACGCCCAATACCTCCATCAGACAAAGGTATCGCCGAGACTTTGGTATTCCACGGCAGCGCAGGGAGCCTGCTCTCGCCCGCGCAAAAATCCACGCTTTATTTCCTGATCTTGGTAAGCGCGACGCCTTTGTGAATCGCGATATGATCGGATTTGTCGCTCGCGATCTCATATTGCGGATCGTCTTCGGAGGCGTGATGCGTATAGCCCCTGTGATCGATGTTCTGCGCATGTATTTTTACGATCCGGCCGGTGACATGACCGGCTTCGGAATTCCAGGTAACGTGACCGCCAACCGCGAATTTATCTTTTCGGCGGCTCGACTTCATTGTGTTCCGCTCGCAGGCCTGTGTTCGTTTCGCGGATCGTCGTTTGGATTGAGATAACCAAGACCCAGCGGGCCGATTGCCGTCACCTGCGTGACATACTCACCGGACTTCGCCCAATGGAAATGGGGTTGACCTCCTGGTAAAACCACCACGCTGCCGGGTGCGAAAGCTGTCAATTTGCTTTCGTCGAAGGTTTCGCCCAATCCGATATAGAAGACCCCCGATATCACCGTATAGACACGGTCCTCCGGATGCTTGTGCGGCATCAGCTTCGTACCGCCCGGCAACTTGACCCGTATCACATAAGGTCCGGGCTTCGCGGGATCGCCAACCAAAATTGCGAGACGCGCTTCAAGCGGAAACGCCGCGAACGGAATCCATTTCACGTCCTCGGAACGGATAGCATGGAACCAGCCCTCATCCGGCTGATGCACGCCCTCATTTGCTGATGCGGTCTTTTTATTCTGGGTCATATCCGTCTCCTTGTGAAAGCGGCCGGCAATCTGGGACGCGCGGTGAGCGCGACAGGGGAGCGAGATGCCTGTCGGCAAAATTGTGAATGAGCCCGGCGATCTCATCGAGACATTCGTCTAGCGCGAAGTGTCCGGCATCGAGAACGTGGACCTCGGCATCGGGCACGCATTCGCCATAGACGAGCGCACCCGCAACCGCGAAAGACGGATCGAACTTCCCCCAAAGAACCAGAAGCGGTGGCTGATGACGCCGCAGCCAATCTTGCCATTTCGGATAGGACGCGACATTCGTCTGATAGTCCCAGAACAAATCCGCTTGAATCTTCCACTGACCTGGCCGTGATAGTTGAGCAAACTCCTCCAACCACGTGTCGGGATTGTAGCGTTCAGGCCGCGGGCTACCGCCGAGGTGACGTGCCCTGACACCCTCCAACGACACGAAGTCTCCAATGACCCTGTCTTCGTATGTCGCGCGGTCCTTCCAATAAGCCTTGCGGATGTTCCATGCCGGACCAAGCCCATCGTCGGACGCAACCGCATTCTGGACGACGATCGCTCTTATCCTCTTCGGATGTGCAAGCGCCAGACGAAACCCAATGGGGCCGCCGTAATCTTGCATGTAGATCGCATAGCTGGTCAGCTCGAGCGCGTCGGTGAATTTCTGGATCACGACTGCGATATTGTCGAAGGTGTAAGAGAAATTTTCTGGGGAAGGCGCATCGCTGAGTCCGAAACCAGGATAGTCCGGTGCGATCAGACGATATCGGTCAGCAAGCAGCGGCAGGAGCGTATCGAACATCCGCGAGGATGAAGGATAGCCATGCAGCAACAGCAACACCGGTGCATCAACCGGACCAGCCTCGCGGTAGAAGACGTTGGTGCCGCTTATCGACACAGATCGGTAGGTCAGCGTTGACGACACAGAATATGACGCGACCGCCTCTGACTGAGCGCGGCCGTTTAGCGCACCATTCTTCGATTCGTTCAATTTCGACATGCTGGAAGCCTCAGAATGATGGAAGCGCCGCGATTGAGGACGCTTTCTATTTGCACCGAACCACCCGCGCGAAGTTCGGACATGCTCATCAACGCAAGCCCAAGTCCGATGCCGCTATCCGCGGCTTTTGTCGTGAACAAAGGTTGGAAGGCGCGCTTCACTGTTTCCGCCGACATACCGCAGCCGCTATTTCGATCATATCCGCGGTTACTCCCCTTCGCTCGGCAACACATTCGCCAAAAGTCGAACACGCGAGGAGTCATGCGCCGCAAGCCGGGGCAAATCTATTGAACGATGGTATCATCGACTCTTTACCATCGTCCGTCTTCGGCGCGACGGGTCGCACGCGTGAGCTAAAGCTCGAAATAGCCGCGCTTTAGGGCGATCGTTACCGCACGTGTCCGGTCGCTCGCGCCGAGCCTGGACAGAATGTTGCGCGTACGTCCTTTGACCGGGTCTTCGCTGATCGAGAGGCGGTCGGCGACGATTTTGTTCGAACGTCCCGAAGCAACATGCCTCAGCACTTCGATCTCGTCGATGTGCAAATCAATCAGCGCACCAAGCGTCTTTGGGAACGCGCGCGCCGGCCAGATGGCGAATGACCTTTGTCGACTTGCGTCTCGGCGCTGCTCGCCAGTTCACGCGCATGATCGTGACGCAGAAAAAGGTGTCGCTCGCCTTGCGGCCCTTCAAGCGGATTTGGACCTGCCAGTGTCCAGATGGTAGCTGTCTGATCGTGGCTATCAGCGCTTCTCTTTTTCATGCACAAAATCCTGCACACTGAGGCGTCGAAACGTGGCGAAAGGCGTCGTATTTTCGGATACGAAAATGTGTGCACGTCGTAGTGTAAACCTTTGAATAATATCGAAATAATGCAACAAAATCAAGCACATAAATTCTGCGTTGCGCCGATGATGGAGTGGACGGACCGGCACTGCCGCTATCTCCATCGCCTGCTCACGCGCCGCGCACTCCTTTACACAGAGATGGTGACGGCCGAGGCCGTCATCCGCGGCGACCGCCGGCGCCTGATCGGTTTCGATGCGTTCGAGCATCCGGTAGCGCTGCAGCTGGGCGGCGCAGATCCGGCGCGCCTCGGTCTGGCCGCGCGCATCGCCGGAGATTTCGGCTATGACGAGATCAATCTCAATATCGGCTGCCCCTCGGACCGCGTGCAGGCCGGCCGTTTCGGCGCCTGCCTGATGCGGGAGCCCGCTCTGGTTGCCGAGTGCGTCGTCGCGATGCGTGCTGCGGTAGCCGCGCCGGTGACCATCAAATGCCGGCTCGGAGTCGAACGATCAGAATCCGGAAGAAAGTTTGCGCGCGCTGATCCTTTCGTGCGCGGCGGCTGGGGTCACGACCTTCGTCGTCCACGCGCGCAAGGCCTGGCTCGAGGGACTGTCTCCGAAAGAGAACCGCGACGTGCCACCGCTTGATTACGCACTCGTCTATCGCATCAAGCGCGAGAACCCCAATCTCGTCGTGGTCGTCAACGGCGGCATAGGCACGCTCGCAGATGCCGCGCGCCATCTTGAATTCGTGGATGGAGTCATGTTGGGACGCGCGGCTTATCAATCGCCGGCGCTGCTCGCGGACATCGATCCGCGCTTCTTCGACGATGCGCCGCGCAGCCTCGATGAAGCCGTCGAGGGATATCTTTCCTACATCGAGCGTCGGCTGGACGACGGCGTGCCGCTGCATGCGATGACGCGCCACATGCTGGGCCTGTTCAATGGCCGCCCGGGCGCCCGCCTGTTCCGCCGCCATTTGAGCGACAACGCAACGCGCGCCCATGCCGGTATCGACGTATTGCGCACGGCACTCTCGTACATCGCGCCGCATCCATTGCCGGCAGCCGCCTGAACAGGTGAATTTTCTCCACACGACATCTGCGAACGACCTGGGCGTCCTTGCGCTCGGACTGATCATGGCAGGCGCGGTCAGTGGGCTGGCCGCGGGAATATTGGGCATCGGCAGTGGAATCGTCATGGTGCCGGTGCTCTATCATGTCATGGCAACGCTCGGCATCGACGCGGGCATACGCATGCAGATGGCGATCGCAAACTCGCTTGCCGCGATCATTCCTGCATCGCTTGCGCGCGCGCATGGCGAAAGAGGCGTCATCGACTGGCCGCTGCTACAACGCTGGACGGTGCCGATGCTGGCGGGGGTCGGGGTCGGCAGCTTGATTGCCGGTTCGGCGGGCGGGCAGCAGCTTGCCCTGGCGTTCGCGGCCGTTGCGCTGCTGATCGTGCTGCATCTGACGTTGGGCAACGAGCACCGCAGGATCGGCGGGCGGTTGCCCGGGAATATCGTCGGGCTGGTCTTGCCCGCACTCGTGGGCGCTGCATCCAGCATCACGGGAATAGGAGCAAACGCGATAGGCGTTTCCTTTGCGGATGTGTGCGGCGTTTCCCGCTTGCGCGCTGCCGGTACCGCGGCGATGGTCGCGCTCATCGTCGCCGCTTCGGCCGTCGCTGGCGCCATTGTCGCGGGCTGGCACGCCGAGGCGTTGCCGCCCTACTCATTCGGCTACCTCAATCTCGTCGCATTTGCACTTATTGCGCCGGTAGTGTTGGCGGCGGAGGCCGCCGGCGTGGCTGTCGCGCACATGATCGAGATAAAACGCCTGCGTCTCGGCGTGGCCGCGCTCATCGCCATCGCGACTGCTCGCATGCTCTGGGACGCGCTGGCATAGCCGGCATCAGATCTTTTGGTCGTATTCGCCCACTTCGGGATGTCTGGAGATTCTCGCTTCGAGGTCGCCAAACATGGCCCGCATATTGGCCTCCGACGTCGGGCTCTCGACCACCACGACGAGCGACGGCTTGTTGGATGAGGCGCGCACAAGGCCCCAGGTGCCATCATCCAGCGTCACACGAACACCATTGACCGTGACGACACGGACAATGTTTTGACCGAGAAGTTTGTCGCCGCGCGCCTTCAGCTGTTCGTATTCCTGCGTCAGTGCGTCCACAACGCGGTATTTGCTGTCATCCGGACAAAAGGGCGCCATGGTGGGCGAGCCCCAGGTTCGCGGCAGGCCCGCAACCAGCTCAGACATCTTTGTCCCGCCCGCGCGATCGAGCATCTCGAGCACGGCGATCGCAGCGACGATGCCGTCGTCATAGCCACGGCCGACCGGCGGATTGAAGAAATAGTGGCCGCTTTTCTCGAAGCCGGCCAGCGCCTGCAGCTCTGCCGTGCGTCGCTTGATGTAGGAATGTCCGGTTTTCCAATAGTCGGTCACAGCGCCGCGCTGCTTGAGGACCGGATCGGTCTCGAACAGCCCTGTTGATTTCACATCGACAACGAATCTGGCGCCCGGATGCCGTGCCGAAAGATCGCGCGCGAGCAGCACGCCAATCTTGTCGGCGAAGATTTCATCGCCCTTTTCGTCCACTACGCCGCAGCGGTCGCCGTCCCCATCGAAACCGATGGCAATATCGGCTCGATGCGCGCGCACCGCATCGGCCATCGCGTGCAGCATGTGCATGTCTTCAGTGTTGGGATTGTAGTTCGGAAACGTATAGTCGAGCGTACAGTCGATCTCGATGACCTCGGCGCCGATCCGGCGCAATGCTTCCGGCCCGAAAGCGCCCGCCGTGCCATTCCCACAGGCGACAGCCACGCGGCGCGGCCGCGACAGCCTGTGCATCCGTGTCAGATCGTCGAGATAACGCTCGCGAATGTCGTCGACGCGCGCGAAGCTGCCACCCCCGCGCGGCACGCACTCGCCTCCGAGCACGATTGCCTTCAAACGCAGCATCTCGGCAGGACCGAAAGTGAGCGGGCGCTCCGCCCCCATCTTCACGCCGGTCCAGCCATTCTCGTTGTGGCTGGCGGTCACCATGGCGACGCAAGGCGCGTCGAGGGCAAATTGCGCGAAATAGGCGACAGGCGTCGTCACCATGCCGATGTCGAGCACCTCGCAGCCCGCCCGCATCAGCCCGATGGCGAGCGCCTGTTTGATCGAAAGCGAGTAGGAACGGTAGTCATGGCCGATCGCCACTCTCGGAATCACGTTCCGCTCGCGGAAATAGGTGCCGAGCCCAAGTCCCAGCATCTCGACACCAAGAAGGTTGATCTCTGTTCCGAACAGCCAGCGCGCGTCGTATTCGCGAAAGCCGTTGGCTGTGACAAGCGGCTCCATCTCATATTCGTAGGTATTGGACCTGAGATCGGACCGCGGAGATTGCATCGGCCTTCCATTCATGGTGTTGAGACAGAGCGAGCCTTCTCCCGCCGCACGCCCAAATCGCGCATGATGCGTGTGCGTTCTGCGTCGCTCATCGAAGACCAGCGCACTATCTCGTCGAGGGTGCGCGCACAACCGGTGCAAAGCCCGGTTTCGGGTTCGATCGCGCAAATTTTGGTGCACGGCGACTCGATCGGGGCAAGAAAATTCAAGGCCGTCACGTTCCTTTGCTCACGCCGTGCGAGACGAGATCTCTCCGCTTCTCCAATGCGGCTGCGGGGTCGTACATCAACACCGTGCCTACCGCCCCGCGGGCAGCTTGTTGAACGGGACGTCCTTATCCACGCGGATATCCGGTGGCAGGCCGAGCACGCGCTCGGCGATGATATTGCGGAGAATCTCGTCGGTGCCCCCGGCGACGCGAAAACCCGGAGCGCTCATCCAGCCGAGCTGGAAGGCCCCGTGCGCGGGCGCATCCTCGCCTTTCAACGCGCCCGCCTCGCCTTCGAGTTCCAGCGCGAAGGCGCAAAGCGCCTGAAGCTTGCTGGCGACAACAATCTTGGCGATCGAGGCTTCCGGGCCGGGCTGCTGGCCGCGGGAGAGTGCCGTCATGGTGCGATAGGTCGTGTATTTGAGGCCGGCGGAGCGCACATACCAATCGGCGATGCGCTCGCGCACCAGCGCGTTCTTGAGCGCCGGACCGTATTCCAGTTCGAGGTTGCGCACGAGTGAAAGAAGTTCTTTCACGTCGAGACCGCCTCCCAAGCCACCCCCAACCGCGAGCCGCTCATGCATCAGGGTGGTGAGCGCGACTGTCCAGCCCCCTCCCACCTCACCCAGGCGCTGGGAGTCGGGAACGCGGACATTGGTGAAGAACACCTCGTTGAAATTTGCTCCGCCCGACGCCTGGCGGATCGGCCTGACCTCGATGCCCGGCGAGCGCATCGACAGAAAGAACATGGTCAGTCCCTTGTGCTTGGCTGCCGCGGGATCTGTGCGCGCAAGCAATAACCCGTAGTCGGAATAATGTGCCCCCGAAGTCCAGACCTTCTGGCCGTTGACAATCCAGTCCGTGCCGTCCATTTCCGCGCGGGACCGCAATCCCGCCACATCCGAGCCGGCCGCGGGCTCGGAGAACAGCTGGCACCAGATCTCCTCGCCAGCGAGCGCGGGCGGAACGTGGCGCTCCATCACGCCCATGGTGCCGTAGGCCATCAGGGTGGGAAGGCACATGCCGAGACCAATCGCGAATATCTGCGTCGAGGGAACGTCGAACTTCGCCTCTTCCTGATTGTAGATCACCTGCTGGATGGCCGTACCACCGAGACCGCCCACCTCTTTGGGCCACGTCACACGCGCATAGCCCTTCGCCGCCTTCCTGGCTTGCCAGGCTTTGGCGGCCGCCATGATGTCGCTGCCCGGAGCGAGCCCCAACTCGTCGGCGCGATTCGTGCGCGCCGCTGTTGCATTGTCGGCGAGCCAGGCATGCACCTCGGCGCGGAATGCCGCTTCCTCCGGCGTGTCTTCGAAATCCATCGGAGATTCTCCGTTCCCGATATTCGGTCAGGTCGCGTTGCTCAATTCAAGCTCGGTCACGAGCCGTTCCTTCCAGGCGCGCTGCGGCCCAAGCGCCAGCGCCAGATGACGCGCCCGTTTTTGGAACAGATGGCAGTCGGCCTCCCAGGTGAAGCCGATGCCGCCATGCGTTTGCGCGCTTTCGTCGGCGGCGAAATCGAACGCCTGCGTCGCGCAAATGCGGGCGGCGGCCGCAGCGAGCGGAAGCTCGCGGGCGTCAGTGGCGAGCGCCCAAGCGCCGTAATACGCGTTCGAGCGCGCAAGCTCGTTGCCGATATACATGTCGGCGAGCTTGTGCTTGATCGCCTGGAACGATCCGATCGGGCGCCCGAAGGCATAGCGCGCAAGCGCGTACTGCCTTGCCATGGCAAGGCTCGCATCGGCGCCACCCACCTGTTCAAACGCCATCAGCACGGCCGCGCGGTCGAGCACGCGCTGCTGCAGGTCCCAACCCTCGCCTAATCGTCCAAGCAGCTCGGCCGGAGTGCTGTCGAAGGTGAGAAGCGCCTGCTTGCGCGACAGATCGATGCTGTCGAGTTGATGCCGTTGTACGCCTGTCGATGCGAGATCGACCAGGGCGAGGGAAAGCCCGCGCGCGACGGGCTCCTCGCTCGAGCGCGCCAGCACCACGGCGAAATGCGCATCCATGCCGTCGACCACGGCAATCTTCATTCCCGACAGTTTTCCGGCCCGGAAAGTCGCGCGGATGGACTTCGCCGTCACCGCACCGGCCGCTTCCGCGCGTGCAAATGTACCGATGATCGTTCCCGCCGCAATCTGCGAAAGCAGGCGCTTCTTCTGCTCCTCGCTGCCGGCGACGAGCACGGCCTGCGCAAAGAGGTAGATGGTCGACGAAAACGGGACCGGCGCGAGCACACGACCCAATTCCTCGGCAATCACGCAAAGCTCGAGCGCCCCAAGCCCCAGACCGCCATACGCCTCGGGAATTGCCGTGCCGAGCCAGCCCATCTGCGAGATGCTTTCCCATAAGCCGCGGTCGTACCCGGCCTCGCCTTCGAGCACCGCCCGCACCGTCCGGGGCGTACATTTGTCCGCGAGAAGCTTGCGCGCCTGCTCGCGCAGCAGCTTCTGATCGTCCGAAAAATCGAAGTTCATTGACGATTTCTTGAGTTTTGCCGGCACCACGATAGAGGCGTTGGCCTCGTGCGCCAACCAGGCCTCCAGCGCCAACCTGCACTCCTCGTCTTTGCTTTAACGCCGACTTAACACCCCGTTCCTATCTTTGGGGAGGCAAATAGGGACTCTGTCGCATGGCGAAGGCGCAGTTCCACAAGAACCAGCGCGTTTATGTGAAGCCCGTCGGCACCTGGGCGCTGGTCGAGCGTGTGATGCCGCATTGGGCGAAGGGCATCGATGAGCCCTTGCGCATCTTCTACGATGTCGGGCTGGGACGTGAATTCGCCACCGACGAATTACAGGCCGAACAGCCTCTGGCAGAGAATGGCCACCGTGCCGACGAAAACTGGCGCGTTTCGCGCGCACGGAACAAGTGGCAGCCCGCAGAAAGCTGCGAACGCCATCCCATCCCGGGGACTTATCCCATCGTGATCACGGGACAGGCCGAATGGGGCGGCTGGCGGGTACCGGGCGCGGAATACGATCTCGATCCCGGCCGCATCGAACGTCAGGCACGGTTGATCGCGAGCGCGCCCCTGTTGGAGAGTTTCGCCAAAGAGCTGGTCGATTGGGCACGCAAGTCCGGTGAGGAAATGCCTGCCGCGCTCGCCGACCTCGCGCACCAGGCCCAAGACATACTCGCCCACGTCGACGAGAGCGGCAACTGATCCTGCAGCGGTAGACCGCATATTGCTTCTCGCGTCTGTGTGCAGCGCGACTCGCCGTTTCGCCCTCCTGGAAAATGACCTAAGACGGACGCCCATCGCATGCGAGGATGGCCATGCCCATCGAAGAGCCGCGCGCCGTTCGCCTGAAGGATTACCGGCCCCCCGCGTATCAATTCCGCGAGATCGCGCTCGACTTCTCGATCGATGCGGAGGTCACGCGCGTCACCGCGCGCTCGCGGATCGAGCGCATCGCCGCGGATCCGGCGCCTCTGGTGTTGAACGGCGAGCACCTAGAGTTGATTTCGCTCGCCCTGGACGGCCGAACGCTGTCAGTGGCGGAATACACGGTGCGCCCGGACGGGCTCGTCATTCTTGCGCCCCCCGCGCATTTCGCACTCGAAATCGTCACCGAAATTGCGCCGGCGCGCAACACTGCGCTGGAAGGTCTTTATCTGGCCAATGGTATTTTCTGCACGCAATGCGAAGCGGAAGGGTTCCGGCGCATCACTTATTTTCTCGACCGACCAGACGTTCTCGCCGTCTACACAACGCGAATTGAAGCTCACAAGAATGCTCTTCCAGTGCTGCTCTCTAACGGCAATCTGGTCGCGCAGGGCGAGCTTCCGGGCGAACGTCACTTCGCGGTCTGGCATGATCCGTTTCCCAAACCCAGCTATCTTTTCGCACTCGTGGCCGGCGATCTAGGACACATCGAGGACGCGTTCGTCACCAGATCGGGCCGACACGTCTTGCTGCGGATTTATGTGGAGCACGGCAACGAGCCCCGCGCGCTTTACGCAATGGACTCGCTTAAGCGCGCGATGCGCTGGGACGAGGAAACATATGGCCGCGAATACGATCTGGACATCTTCATGATCGTCGCCGTGTCGGCATTCAATTCGGGCGCCATGGAAAACAAGGGCCTTAACATCTTCAATGACAAGGTGCTGCTTGCGAGCGCCGAAACTGCGACGGACGACGACTATGCGCGAATCGAGGGCGTGGTGGCCCACGAATATTTTCATAACTGGACCGGCAATCGCGTCACCTGCCGCGATTGGTTCCAGCTGTCGCTCAAGGAAGGACTGACGGTTTTTCGCGACCAGAGCTTCTCGGCCGATGTGCGCTCGGCCGGTGTCAAGCGCATCGATGACGTCCGCGCGCTGCGACTGCGTCAGTTTCAGGAAGATGGAGGGCCTCTCGCCCATCCGGTGCGGCCGGAGTCCTACATTTCGATCGACAATTTCTACACCGCCACCGTCTACGAAAAAGGTGCGGAAGTCATCGGCATGCTGAAGACGCTGGTCGGCACCGAGGGCTACCGCAAGGCGACCGACCTTTATTTCGAGCGGCACGACGGACAGGCGGCAACGGTTGAGGACTGGGTCAGATGCTTCGAGGATTCGTGCGGTCGCGACCTTGCGCAGTTTCGCCTGTGGTACGAACAGGCCGGAACCCCGGTGGTCGAAGCCCTCGGCGCATACAATGAGCAGGCACGCACCTATACGCTCACCTTGCGGCAGACACTTGCCGCCACGCCGGGACAACCGGAAAAAGAACCGATGCAGATACCTGTCCGCCTCGGACTTCTTGCGGCGAACGGGCGGGCTTTCCCCTTGACGCTCGAAGGCGAAAACGGCGTGGGTCCTGACGAACGGATCATCGAACTTGCCGATAGGGAGCAGCGCTTCGTGTTCGTCGACATCGACGAGTTGCCGCTGCTTTCTGTCGGACGCCGTTTTTCAGCACCGGTGACGTTCAAAACCGGGATCGAACGACGCGGCCGTGCCGTACTGATGGCGCAGGACCATGATGCTTTCAACCGCTGGGAATCCGGTCAGACGCTGGCCCGCGAGGCGATGCTCGAGCACGCGCAGGCGACACTCTCGAATCGCCCAGGCGTCCCCGATCCCCTCGTCGTCGGTGCGATGGGCGGCGTGCTGGCGCGCGCGGCCGAGGATCGCGCCCTTGCCGCTCAAATGCTTTCGCCGCCTCTCGACGGTGAACTGGCACTCGCCATGCAGCCGGCAGATCCCGAGGCGATTCACGCCGCACGCCTGGCGTTCATCCGCGCCGTCGCAGAGGCACATCGCGACGCATTCGAGCGGATTTATCGCTCACTCAACGATGGTGCAGCGTTCAGCCCTGACGCAACATCGGCTGGCCGGCGCGCGCTGCGCAACGCGTGCCTGCGCTATCTGACCGCGGCTGACGACGATGAGTCGGCGCAACGGGCCGACGCGCATTATCGATCCGCTTCCAATATGACCGACATGATGGCTGGCCTCGTTCAGCTGGCACGGATGAATTCGCCTTTGCGCGAACGGGCGTTCGCTGATTTCCACGATCGATACCGCAACGATGCTCTGGTGCTCGACAAATGGCTCGCCCTGCAGGCCGCGTCTGCGCTGCCGGAAACGGTTGACCGCGTTCGAGCGCTGATGCGGCATCCCTTCTTCGACATCAAAAACCCGAACCGCGTACGCGCCCTGGTAGGTGCGTTTTCGGGCAACCATCGGAGGTTTCACGCGGCGAGCGGCGAAGGCTATATGCTGGTTGGCGAGACGCTGCGCACACTCGACTCCATCAATCCGCAGGTCACCGCGCGCATGGCGAGCGCTTTCGAGAACTGGCGCCGCTACGACGCGAAGCGCCAGTCACTGATGCGGGCCGAACTCGAAGCCATGCTTGCCATGCCGAAACGGTCGTCAAACCTGTTCGAAGTGGCGACGAAGATGCTTGGCTGAGGTTGCGGCGTCAGGCGGCTCCGCGGGCCGGCGCCGTATATCGGGCGCGGATTTCGTCGCAGATTTCCCGTCTTGTTTCGGCTGGCGTTTTTTTTCGGCGCGTTCTCGATTGCCAAGGCGGCCGCCGCGAGCTTCCCGTCCTTGATGGTATCTCGAAACCAGCGCGAGTAGTCGTGCGCGCGCAGATGGAATTCCCACGTTGCATCATCGACGCCTTCGGCAAGTTGAACGAACGTCATCAGATTTTGGGCCCTGAGATTGAGCGCCAGGCCGGGTCCCCTGAAATAGAAACTACGGTCAGGCGGAAGTTCGCCTTCCGCGTATTTTCTCGTATGCCGTTTGTGTTCCGTTTCGGGTGCGAAGGGCTTGAGGCACAAAGGCGGCTTCGCGGCGCCGCACTCCCAATAGAGCACGCTCTGCTCGTTGCAATCGGCCGCCCGTTCGGGCGGCTCGATGCCTGCGGCATCGCAAAAGACTTCTATTACGGAGGAGGCCTCCTGACCGCAGGCAAGAATGTAGCGCACCGTCTTCAGAACCGGCACAGATATGGAATCAGGATGAACGGTAATGAAGATCGTGGCGGAAATGTCGTGCGGAAACCGTTCCGACACGACGTCGCTCTCAGCGGGCAGCACATGGTGTGCCTCATCGACGATCAGCCAATGGGGGTGCCCGTTGCCGGCCCGCAGCGCGACGATTTTCGGTAGAAGCTCTGCCAGATAGCCAGGACGGTCGGCGAACGGAATGGCGAGCGCGCTGACCACCAGATTGTTCGAGGGGTTTTTCAGAAGCCCAAGAATCTCGTCCTGCGCCGGCGGCACCTTTGCATCGCCGACGGTGATCGCATGTCTGATGCCCTCGAAATCGCCTTCAGGGTCCAGAATACAAAACTGGTAACCCATTTCGGCCATACGTTCGGTGAGGGCGGTGGCAATCGTCGACTTTCCGATGCCCGACTGGCCGGCAAGAAGGATGCTGCCCTTGCCTGGAACCAAACTCACGACCTCGGTGTCCGTGGCCTTGCCGACCGCAATACCGGCGCGCTTTGAGGGGAGAAGATCGACATCGCGGCCGGTGATGTCGCGAATGATCTCAAGAACGCCCGCGCCTCTGGCGCCGTGCGTAACGATGTCGGCGCTTTCTTTCAGCATCGGCAACGCGTTGGCAACTGCAACCGCGCAACCGCACGATTGAAGAAAAGCATGATCGTTCTCCGCGTCTCCAATTCCCACGATGTTGTGCGCCGACATTTCCAGTTCGGTGAGCGCCGCGGCAAGGCCGCTCGCCTTGTTGATACCCGGCGGCAGGATCATTACGGCGCCCTTGTTGAAGATGATCTGCAACTCGAGGCCTAGTTCCTTGATGACATCCAGCACTGTCCGCTGGTGGGGTTCCCAGGTGGCAACAATGACATTTCCAACGGAGAGCGGCGAAACTCCACGCGACCGCAATGCGTCCACGAATGCAGCAGGCGGAGCCGCAGCGAGGACGCTTTGCCGCTCCGTTGCCGGCTCGAAAAGCACGCCGCCGTTTTCTGCGACGATTCTGTCGAACAGCGCGAGCTCGCCCAGGTTCCCCCTCAGGTCCGGCAGTTCGCGACCGGTAATCAGGAGAAGCCTGCGTCCGGTCCGACGGAATTCGCGCAAGCCGTCGAGAACGTCTGCCGGAACGCGTCCATCCGTTGCGAGAGTTCCGTCAAAATCCGCGGCCAGTCCTACGAAAAACAAGGAATGTCCTCAAAGATGCCGGGAATCGACGGTACGCCCTGTTTGAACGCGGCAGCTTCGCAATCGTTCGGCAAACAATGCGTCTTCGCGGTTGGGCACGTTGCCGCGCTTACGTTCCGCCGATCGCGGACCAGCTCTCGTCACTGTCTTCGACGACTACGGTTACGTAACAATAGCCGAGCCGGTAGTGAAAAAGCCGGCTGCGCACCCGACCGGAGAGCGGAATATTGCGCATGCCGGGATTGTCGCCAGGAATGCAGACATGGTCGCCCAGTCCGGGGATTAGCGCGAACTGCTTTTCGTCCACTTCCACATCGACCGGATAGGAATTGTCTGAAGGTACTGACGCGCCTTTCGCAAGATACCGAAAATCGATGCCGTATTTCATCTGATGACCTCCACCCGATCTCTCCCCCGCATCGTCGCAGTTTCAGGCGGCCGATGGAAGATGGAGCAAGGTGGCTCGGCATGCATCGGATACGCCCCTGTATCGACGGCGAGTTCGCCCGCCCATAATGGACCGTTCGCGAATCACTGAGGGATGAGCTCGATCGATGTCGCAAGTCCGGATCGCTGCGGGCACGATCGGAACCCTCACGTTCCTTCGCAGGCTTCGCCGTAACACCGGGCATGTGCGCATCACCGTGATCGCCTGCCTCGTGCTGATCTGCGGCAGTTTCGCGTCGGCGGCACTTATCCAGATGCGGTTGGACCGCGCCCGCGCGCTTTCCCAGGCGGCAATGTTCACCCAGCGGCGCGCACAGGAAATGGCGACCGATCTTGCCGCGGCGCTTGACCATTATCGGGCCATCGGGGAGGCGTTCGCGTCTGACGCTACAGGCGCAGAGACCGCTGCCGCCTTGTGGGAAGCCGGGGGCGCACCGCTCCGAAACATCGCGGTGCTCGACCGCAACGGCCGGCTTGTTTCGGAGATGACGACTGCGCCGACGGAGCTTCTGCCGTTGACCGCAGCGGCACTCACGGCCGCTAGCCAAGGCAGGACAGTGGGCCTCTCGCGCGACGGGCGGACGATGGCGATGCTTTTCGCCAGCCGGGGCCGCATCGTTGCCGTGCAGGTCGATCCCATCCGATTGTTGTCCCCCGCAGGCCTGGAGGACGGTCTTCTCGCCGTCCCATCGGGGCAGCTTGTTGCGCTTGGCGCAAGATGGAGCGAGGCGTCGGACCCCGGGGCGCTTGCGCTCGGCGAAGCGAAATCCGCCTCGCGAATTATCAGGCTGCCGGATGGATCGCGCATCCTCTCCTTGCAGCGTGTTGAGCGATGGCCCCTCATTGCCGGCGCGAGCCTGCCCGTCGAGGAAGCGCTCGGCGCCTGGTACGGCGCGCTGCCCCTCTATTTCTTCCTGATTCTGGGTCCGGCGATCGTGGGCGCGGCACTTGCCGTGCTCTTTGTGCGCGTTTTCGAAAGGCACGCGAAGGCCGCCGCGGCGATCAAGGCGCTGCGCTCGACACGTCCGGACGAAGCGCGGCTTCTGGTGCGTCTCGCGGACGCCGAAAGGCGAGCCGCCGAAGCTGAGCGTGCGAAGGCGCGCTTCGTGGCGCAGGTCAGTCACGAGTTGCGCACGCCCCTCAATGCGATCATCGGCTTTGCGGAAGTGATCGAAGGAGGAGTGTTTGGCACAACCGGACATCCGAAATATGTCGAATACGCGCGCGATATCGCAATCGCGGGTCGCGAGCTGCATGCGAAAATTGGCTCGGTGCTCGAATTCGCAGCACTGAATTCGCCTCGCGATCCGCCGCGATCGGGCAATGCGCTGCGCTGCGTCGATGCGGCGCAAGTTGTACGCGCCACAATCGAGGAACGGGCGACTGCGGCACGTATTCGGGGATTAAAGCTCGTCGTCTCGATCCGGGAGAGGGCTCTCGCGCATGCCGAGGCGGATGCGCTTGGGCGTATCCTGGGCCATCTCCTCGATAATGCGCTCGCCTACACTCCCATAGGCGGCGTCGTACGCGTGGAGGTGCGCGCGGACGCGCGCGAAGTGATCATCGGCGTTCGCGATACCGGCTCCGGCTTTTCAAACGGCGAGAGGGAGCGCGCCGGCCAACCCTTCCAGCGCTTCTCCCGCGCCGGATCCCCGGGGGGTATGGGTGTGGGACTCGCCATTGCGATGGCCCTCACCCGCCGGCTGGGCGCCGCGCTCAGCCTGTCCAGCGTGCCCGGCGGAGGAACGCTTGCGGAACTACGACTGTCCGCAGCCTCCGACTGATGCGGGGCAGCCTATTTCGCAAGCATTGGCTTGCCCTCATGGGCGACCAGAAGGTCGTGCATGTCGCTGGCGTGCTCCTCCTCGACAGTCAGGATTTTCTGAAGCATGACCCGCGTCGCGGGGTCGTCGTCGCCAAAAAACCGGATCAGTTCGCGGTAGTGGTCCACGGCGATCCGTTCGGCAATGAGGTTCTCCTTGATCATGTCAACGAGATTCTCGCCTTCCACATATTGGGACGCGGATCGGCTTACCAGTCCGTCCGGGTTGAAATTCGGTGTTCCGCCGAGCTGGTTGATGCGCTCCGCGACTGCGAGCATGTGCTCGGTCTCTTCCCTGGCATGCTGCGCGAATTCTTCTTTCACGCTTTCGCTCGAAATCCCGGTGGCTGCGATCGAATGCATCGTGTAGCGGAGCACGCAAACGATTTCCGTGGCCAGAACCGACTGAAGAATGGAGATCGTGCGCCCGACGTCGCCGATGTAGGTCGCTGTCACATCGCCGGATTCGAGATGTTGTCGCGCACGGTCGCGCAACGTCTTCACGTCGGTAAGAAACGGCTTTGCCGTGCCGGTGATATCGGGCATGAGGTTTCTCCGTCATCGTTCGGGCGCGTCGCCGCGCAGGTGGGAGACCAGATTAACGCATGTGGGGCGACTTCGACCCAAAAGTTCGCTTTAATGTACTGAAATCACGTTCGAAATCCCGCTGGGTTCCACCCCAGAGAATTTGTCATGAGCAGACGCATCCAGAAAATGCTTGAACTTGGGGAACGAACCCTCTAAGTGAACGTTTGCCGGCGCCGATGTGCGCAGGTTACCGCAAGCAGCAGGCTGAGCCGCGCTTGACGGATGTTCTGCCCGGTTAACAAGTGATTGGGCAGACCCATCTCGAGCAACGAAAAACGGGAGCGTGGCCCTGCAGAACATCGACACGTGCCTCACTGGCACGAGCCCCTACTCAGCCAGCATTCATGCCATCAAATGCAAGCCCGGAATCCCCGTGCAATTCGGCGTCCAGCGCGCGAAGCCCCGCGCAACGTCCGCCCTCCAAGGGTTGGCGAAGCTGACCTTCATGACCGGCATCGCCGCCGGCATTCTGTTTGCTTGGCAAGGAATTGCGCTTCACGTCCAGCAATTCTCGGTGCGTCCCGACGCGGTGTCTCCGGTGGCCACCGTGGCGCGGTGGGTGCACAATGCGTGGACCGCGGCACTGCACAGGCCCGAGACGCCCGCAGAGGTTCCGCAATCGACCTTTGCCGCGGAACTCCGAATGGGCACGGGCCAGTTGATGAACCGCTGGACGCCGATGATCGCCGCAGCGTCGGCGCGCTTCAACGTTCCGGCAAACTGGATTCGAGCCGTGGTGCAAATGGAGAGCGGCGGCCGCACAATGTCTGGTGTGAACCGGCCTATCACGTCGCGGACCGGTGCGATGGGCGTGATGCAGCTGATGCCCGGAACCTACAAGGAAATGCGCACGCAGTACCGGCTCGGCGCCAATCCGTACAACCCGCAAGACAACATTTCCGCAGGCGCAGCCTATCTGCACTGGCTCTATCAAAAATACGGCTACCCCGCGATGTTCGCAGCCTACAATGATGGGCCCGGCCATCTCGAAGAGCGCCTCATGCAAGGAAAGCTGCTACCTGCGGAGACGCGTAATTATATCAGCCGCATCGTAACGGAACTGGGCGGCGCCTCTCAGCAAGCAAGCAATGTCGCCAGGTTCACGCGGCCGAATGGAACGCCGGTAACGGTCAACCTCGCGGAGGTTAGTTCGGTGCGCGTGCCGCTGCCGGGGGAATATCCGGCAAGCGTGAAAACGGTCATCACTGCGGGACGTCTCCACCAGGGCGTGCGCGAAGCATTCGACGCCGTCAAATCGGAGATGATCGCACACGGAGCGCTCGGCCAGCCGATCAGTAGCGATATGGGGTCAAGTGGTAAAGTGGGACGAACGGCTGCTCTGTTCGCGCTGGCGAGCCTCGCTCCCCGACACCACACTGCGGTGGCGGACGTACATTCCGCGCCCAGGCGAATCGCGGAGACGCGATACCACCCACGTGATAAGGAAGTGCATCGCCGTTTCGCGGATGCCGATACGGGCGCCATCCATCTGCGTCAGATCTGGCGCCGCGCGCGTGTGCGCGGGTAGCACGTCCGTCGCCCGCGACTTCTTTCGCCACCATTTCGATTAATCACAGTCCCCCATCAGCTTGGCCCACCCGTGACGAATGCCGTAGGCTTTCGGCCGATGTAGGGACGTGAGGTTTGCGGTGTCTGCGCGGCATGCGGGAGGTAAGGTACCCGCACTCCTTCTGCTTCTTTGCATCGGTGTCATGAGCTGCGGCCCCCAGGGAGGCGGCCACGGTGCACACGCGCTGTTCGGTCTCCATCACGCAGCGCTGCCGCTGATGCATCGCGCCCTGCGGATGGGTCTGCGGGGAACGCGTGGCCGCGGCTTACGCCGCGCCTGCGCCGAGGATGTAGCACAATTCTGCCCAAACGCTCTCGCGCACCGGGAACAGCGCCTGTGCCTCGATGAAAAGCTTCAGTTTCTGAGCGCTGATTGCAAAAACGCTGTCCAGGCGCTGCGCAACAGACGTCGCGAAAATTTCCGCTGACGGATCAAAGTCCATGAGGCCATTTGGTCGTCGCGGCAAGCGGATTGCAGAAAGTGTGGGAGGCGTTGTTCAGTCCCGAAACCACGCGCGGCATCGGATCTCCGCAAGATGCAACCACTTGGTTGTGTCCGCAAGAAAAACGCCCGCGCAGGCCTTCGCCCGCGCGGGCATTTGGTAATGACGATAAGCTTGGGTATCAGCGCTTCGTCGAACCGGATCCCGAACTCCCGCCCGAGCTTGAACCGCCGCTCGATCCTTGACTCCCGCCGCCGGACGAGCCTTGTCCGCCACGCGAGCCCTGCGAGCCTCCGCTTCCGTAATTTCCGCCGGAGCTGCCAGATTCCGAGCCGCTTCCCATGCCGGACTGGTTCTTTTTCTTGTCCTCGTCCGTCTTCTGCTGGCCGCCATACTGACCGCCCTGCTGTCCCTGATTTTGATTTGCCATTTGTTGATCCTTCCTTGCAGAACTGCACAGGATGAACGGCTGCGGCGGCCGCAAGTTCCGCCAAAGATGCCCACCCGGCTTCAATCGCAACGGCACAAGGCAGGAATAGAAATGCCTGCCATGCACCTGCAAAGATGTGGGGACATCATAAAGTAATCCAACCCGGGCCGATGCAGCTATCAGGACGGGCGCGTCAACGGAATCCTCGGCGGACCCACCGGCGGGTCGTTGAAAAGGCTTGCTTGCCTTTTGACGCCCTCATCCCTATTGCCGACCCGGGAACGCAGGTGTCGAAGGGGCAGAGCGATGAAGAGCGTCACCTGCATCGAGGATTTGCGGGAACGAGCGCGGCGTCACGTTCCGCGCGCTTTCTTCGATTACGTCGAGGCCGGGTCATACGCGCAGCAAACGCTAAGCGCCAATCGGGCAGATCTCGAACGCATCAGGCTGCGGCAGCGCGTGATGATGGGTGTTTCCGAGCGCGACACGTCGACAACAATTCTGGGACGCAAGGTTGGATCGCCGCTCGCGCTGGGTCCGGTCGCGATGACAGGATTGCAGCGCGGCAATGGCGAAATTCTCGCGGCTCGCGCGGCGCAGGCTGCCGGAATTCCCTACACGCTCAGTACGCTTTCCATCTGCTCGATCGAGGACGTAGCAAGGGCTACAACCGCGCCGTTCTGGTTCCAGCTTTATGTGATGAAGGATCGCGGCTTCGTGCGGGCGTTGGTGGAACGTGCGGCTGCCGCGGGATGTAGCGCGCTGGTGCTCACAGTCGATCTGCCGGTGCTGGGCCAGCGCCATTGCGACGTTAAGAACGGTCTTGCCGTGCCGCCCTCGCTCAAAATGAGGAATCTCATCAGTATGGCGGGAAAGCCGCGCTGGTGCGCCGGCCTGCTTGCCGGCAAGCGCTGGTCCTTCGGCAATCTCGAGGGCTATCTGGGCAGCAAGTCCGGCGCGCAGTCGCTTGCGCTTTGGGTGAACAGCCAGTTCGACCCTACACTGAATTGGAAGGACGTGGAGTGGCTGCGGAGCATCTGGCGCGGCCCGCTCATCATCAAGGGCGTTCTGGACGCGGAAGATGCGACGCGCGCCGCCCAGACGGGCGCCAGCGCACTCGTCGTCTCCAATCATGGCGGGCGACAGCTCGACGGCGCGCCGTCGTCCATCTCGATGTTGCCGGCAATCGTGGAAGCGGTGGGCCCTGACATCGAGGTGTTCTTCGATGGTGGCATCCGCTCGGGGCAGGACATGCTGCGCGCGCTCGCGTTGGGCGCCAAAGCATGCCTGATCGGTCGCGCCTACATTTACGGCGTCGGTGCATACGGTGAGGCTGGCGTGGCCAAAGCCATCGACATTCTCCGCCGCGAACTCGACGCGACGATGGCACTCACCGGCTGCACAACCATCGCGGATATTGGCCCACATGTATTATCGAAGTGATATGTGGCGCCGCGCTCTGGAAGATCTCCTCTCAAATTCGCGGCCTGGCGGGCGCAAACAAATATTGTGTCGGCGCCACGCAAGCGGGGATGAGAAAGATCTTTATGGCGATGTTGCTCCCGCCTCTGGTTGCGCCCACCGTGCGCCGAATGCACCCGCCCAGGCCGGCTGACGGGCGCTTGCGTGTTGGAGCGTGGCGAAAAGCCGGGCGAACTTGTCACTCTGCCCTGAAGGGACTACTGCGGTGGAGGTCCTTCGCTTGCACGGACGAGATCGTCGGGGCGGATCCACTTCCTGAACGCGGCCTGCACGTCAGAAGGCGTGAGCGCAATATAGCGATGCGCAGCGATGGTCGGCTCGTCGAGAGGCAGGTTCAGATCGCGGCGCAGGGCAAAGGCGCGGGCGATCCCGTTGACGCTCGATTCGGCGAGTGGAATTTGCCGCAGCAGGATCGCCTTGGCCCGCTGAAGTTCGCTTTCGCCAACCGGCGTCGTCTGCATCTTGCGGATATCGCGGCCGGCGATCTCGGCCGCCCGTCGTACCTTGTCGGGATCGCATGCGTAGTCGATCAGATAGGCGCTGCGCGTGCGTCCCGATTCAAGCTCGGAATTCACCGAATAAACGAGACCCGACGCCTTTCTAAGATCAATACTGAGGCGGGACGCATAAAAGCCGCCGGCCAACACGGTGTTGCCGAGTTCCAGCGCATAATAATCGGGATCGGTCCGCGTGAGCGAGAGATCGTGTGCTAGATACACGATGTCCTGCACCCGGCTCGCATCGGGAACAGCGATGCTTTGAACCGTATTCGGGGGCTCAGCCGGCAGGTCGGTGTCGGGCCTTGGCCCGCTCGCCGTCCAGCCGCCAAAATATTTCTCGATCACTGCTTTGGCCTGTGCAGGATCGACCTTCCCGATGACGATGATCGTGGCGAGGTCGGGCCGATAAACGGCGTTGAAATAGGCGCGCACATCTTGAAGCGTCAGCGCGCGAACGGAGGCGGCTGTCGCCTCGCGCACGCTCGGATCGTCTTTCCCGAACAATGCCTGCCGAAGCGCGCGAAGAGTCGAGATGGGCGGGGCTACTGTCGGTTGCGGCGGCCACAAGCGCCACGCGCTCACGCACAATCCGGAAGTCGGGATCAGGCAATCGCGGATGCAGCTCGTTGTCAGCCAACAGCGCGGTGCCCCGATCGAAATCCCTGGTCAGCACCTGGACGGAAAAATCCGTTCCAGCTTCCGCCTGTGCACCTATCTGGTCGAGTGCCTCTTCGAGCGCGAGCCGATCGAGTGCTTCGGTGCCGTACGGGAAAAGTTGATCCAGCACTTCGGACACGCCCTCCTTGCCCTTTGGCGTCTCGGTCTCAGGGCGATTGCGGATGTGGCCGAAGACGGTCACCGTATCGCTGACGTCTTCGGGCTGAACAATTAACGTGATGCCGTTGGGAAGCGTGCTCACAACCGGTTTGAGCGTCGATGGCGGCACCTGCAACCGGCTCAAGGCGGCTTCCGCCCATGCGGGCAGCGCGGTCGGTGTCGCATCGCCAAGGGAGATGTTCTCCTGTCCGCCATAGCCGGTGGCGGAAGCCGCGGGCGCACCCGAACCCGCAGGCGTCAGAATTGCGGTCGCGGCATCGGCAATATCGAGATACTTCCTCGCGACCCGGTTGACGTCCGCGACCGTCACATTCTCGATCCGGATGAGATCGTCGCCGGGGGATTGGAGACCGTAAAGCGCCACCGCATCGGACCATACATCGGCGAGATCGGCGATCGAGTTCTTCTCGAACGCGTCTTCGCGCTGCTCCTCGAGTTTGGCTGCCGCCACGAGATCGGGCGGCACGCCGGTTTGCGCCACATGTGCAAGAATCGATTTGACGTCGCTTGCAAGCGCCTTGGGGTCGGGCCCGGCAGGAAACTCCACATAGGCGTAGGCAATACCCGCCTTCGGTAGAGGATTGAGCGAGAAGCTGGCATTGGTCGCTTCGCCTTTGGGCACGAGACCATAGAGCTCATAGCGGTGATTGCTGAGCACATCCGCGAGCACTTCAAGCGCCGGGAAATCCTTGCTGTCGAGCCCCGGCGTCCGGAGGGCTACGAGCAATGTGCCCTCCGGCTGGTCCGTGGGCGCGGTCAGCGTCACGGGCCGCACCGGCTGGAGCATGATGTTCGGCCGCGGCGGCAGCGTTTTCTGCTTGATGGATCCAAAAAGCGATTTGATCTCGGAAAGCGTTGTGCCCGGATCGACGTCGCCAACCACAATGAGAATCGCGTTGTTCGGGGCGTACCATGCATCGTGGAACGTTTTCAGCATCGCAGCGGTGGTCTTGTCGAAGGACGGCCGCGTACCGAGCGCATCGTGTTCGTAAGGCGTTCCTGCGAACAGCGCAGCACGCAGCTTCACGTAGAGGACGTAGATCGGATTGGAGAGGTCCTGCGCCACCTCTTGCTCGATGGCGCCGCGTTCGACATCCCAGTCTGCTTCGCTGTCGATCACGCCCTCCATGCGCGCCGCTTCGATATGCAGCGCCACATCGATATCCTCGGCAGGAACGGTGTAGAGATATTGCGTCAGCGCCTCGCGCGTATTGGCGTTGAAGTTTCCACCCATCGCGCTGCCGATATCGGCCAGTTGGTCCGCAGTGAGAGCGGGGCTGCCGCGAAACATCATATGTTCCTGCGCGTGCGCGGTGCCAGGAAAGCCGGGGGGCGCCTCGTCGGACCCTACGAGGTAATTGACCGCCGTTGCTGCCACGGGCGCCAAGGTGTTCCGGACGATGATCACGCGCAGCCCGTTGTTCAGTGTTGCGCGCAGCACCTGATCCGCCTCCGCACCCGGCATCGAAGGTGCGGCACCCCCAAGCATAAGCAGAAGGCCTGCCGCGAGCGCACCGGCTCGCCGGCGCCCGCGGGAGCGGCTTATATCGATCATGTTGTCTCCGCTCCGATATCGGCCGCATGCCTAAGCGGTGTCGGCCCTCAAGGGAAGCGACGATCTCTCGCCCTGGTGCAGAATTGACCAAGGCTCGCGCAAAAACCGGCGCAGCACGTGCGGCTCAGGGGTGCCGGCGGCGAAGAGACCAGTCCCAGACTGGAGTCCTGCCCAAATCGCGATCGCGCCCTCCTTCTTCGGCAGAGAACCACGCCGCCGCGGCGCCGACCAGAAGTGCCGCCCCGATCAGGAATGCCTCCATCACGGCCGCGACCCGCGCGCGGCGCAAGGCATCTTTCGAACTCGACGATGATCCGGTTCACCCGATCGTCGGCTTCGGGACCACTTACGCCCGCGCGCAGCGCGACGATGTTGGACAGATAAGCGCGATCCTCTGCCGGGACGCCGTTGCGGCTCGAACCTTTCAGCAGTACACGCGCGGCTTCGGCGCGCCGATATTCGATGTTGGGATCCGGGCCGTAGCGATAGGAGCGGAACAGGTCATCGAGCTCGGAGGCCAGTATGTTCTCGCCGGCAACCGAAGCGGCGGGACCGGCCGCTCCGCCCGACGGCGCTGTCGCGCGCGACGCTCCGGCCGCTGCCAGCAATGCGAGCACAGCCGAGATCAAGACTGCGAAAGCCCACGCGAAGAGTTCCGTGCATTCCGTCGCGGAACTTGCTTTCGACGCCGGCCGCGAGCCGCGCCGGAAAACCCATACGACCCACTGCATAGCCGCCGAAGCCGAAACTGCACAGCGCCACGAAAATCAAAAAGAGGCCGGACAAGAGCCACAGCCAGGGAGACGAATCGCGCCACGTCGGCGCTGTCGAGACGACGGAAAGTCCGATACCGGAACCGAAAGCGAGGAGCGTAAATGATACTCCCGCAGCGATCAGCGCGCCGCCAATAATGGCGCGCCAGTCGATAAACGGCTGCGGCCGGACGACGTCAGCCGTGTAAACCTCGCTCATCTCAATGCATTCCAAGGAACGACAGGATGGCCATGATCACGACGACCAGGCCGACCAGATAGATCAATCCCGACATGACAGGCCTCCGAAGATGCAACTTATAGTGCGGTTTCAACGCCGCCTCGTCCTCTTCGTTCCCGTCGCAGGTGCGGCAGCGTCCGGCGCCGACGTCAACAGGAGCCAACCGCCAAGAGTTGGCGACTACTTGGGCGGCCCAACCGGGACCGCAACGTGCCATGCCGCGTTTTGACAGCATGTCTCCTCCCGTTCGCCTCCGTCTCTCACGCGCCAAGGGCTTCAACTTGAAGAGGATCAGCCAGACTACGAACGGACGCGAGGCTGTTCTGGTAACCCGGCCAGGACGTTGGGGTAACCCGTTTCGCGTCACACCCGGGCGACCGGTGGCCGCGGCGGTTGCACAGTTCCGGAAGGCGCTGGAGGCCGGCGAACTACCCTACGCATGCGCGGACGTGAAAGAACAATTGGCCGGCAAAAATCTTGCCTGCTGGTGCAAACCGGGCTCTCTGTGCCACGCCGACGTGCTGCTCGAAATTGCCAACGGGAGAATATCATGACCTGTCAGGGTGAACTCGATTGGGGCGGCACCAGACGCGCGGTCTCTGACCCAAGACGATGATCGCGAACTGCGCTCCAACGCATCAGACCGGGCTCTTCCAGGCGTCGGATCTGCCCGAAGGCTTTCGGTATTGCGAGGACGTCGTAACAGCAGAGGAGGAGCGCCGTCTGGTCGCGGATTTCGCCGCGCTCCCGTTCAAGCCGTTTGAGTTTCACGGCTATCTCGGAAAGCGCCGGATCGTTTCGTTTGGTTACTGCCCTGCGGCGCAGCGCGGCATTTCCTGATTTCCTGCAGGATTTGCGCGGGAGAGCGGCAGCCGTTTCCAACCTCAAAGCGGCAACGCTCCAACAGGCGCTCGTTGCCGAATATGCACAAGGGGCGGAAATCGGCTGGCATCGCGACAAGCCCATGTTCGGAGAGGTCGTTGCGTTCTCTTTTCTTGCGCCGTGTCTGATGCGATTCCGCCGCAGGCATCACGCGCAATGGAAGCGACACAAGCAGGAATTGTTGCCGCGTTCCGCCTACATGCTTGCCGGTCCGGCGCGCTGGGAATGGGAACATAGCATTCCCCCCAGCCCCGGGCTTCGCTACTCGGTGACCTTCAGGAATTTCGTCGGCGAGCGGCGATAGACCCAAGACATGCATCGGCGGAAAGTTTTGCCAGACAGTCGCCGCGCGCTGGACGTCCAGACCCTCGACGGAGGGGAGCGGAGGCGCGGCACCGTATGAAAACTGGATGAAGGGCCGGCCGGGCTTCAGCGCCATGATGGCGTCGGCGATCAGTCTTCGCCGTAGCTCGATCGGGCGGCCGAGCACCGGCAGACCGCTGACGATGCTGCGAAGGCCGGATGCCTGATCGCGCAAGAGCGCGCGAAACCCAAAGGCATCCCCCTCGATGACGTGAACTCGCGGCAATTGCTGGCGCAGCAGGGCAACGAAGCGCGAATCGCTCTCGATTGCGATCAAATCGGATCCCGCCACTCCCCGTTCACAGATGGCTCTCGTGACCGCGCCCGTTCCCGGACCGAGCTCCAGCACAACGCCGCCCGGGCGCGGATCGACCTGCTCTGCAATTTTTTCCGCAAGTTTCCGGCTCGACGGAACCGGAGCGGCAACCTTGAAGGGACGCGCCAGAAATTCGCGCAGAAACTGAAGCTCGTTGGAGAGTGCAAGCGAAACCATGGCTAGGAAATGTAAACTCCGCTTCGCCGTTCCACAGCGGGCGCACTCTCAAAATACGCGGACCGAGCGTCATCAAACACTGTTGTCTAAATAGACTCAGGCTGCCGCCGACCGCGATTCGGTTTTCGCGATCCAGCCGCCGCCGAGCACCCGCGAGCCGTCATAGAACACACAGGCCTGGCCCGGCGCGACAGCCGACTCCCCTGCCGGCAGCTCAACTGCCGCGCAGGCTCCATCCTTCGAAATCACACGCGCAGTCACCGGCGAACGGGTCGAGCGCACTCTTACTGCGCAATCCAGCACGTCAGGAACCGCAGCGAGCCAATTGACCCCGGTGAGAGCAATTCGTCGTACGCGCAGCGCCGCCCGCGGTCCCACCACGACGCGACCGCGCGCCGCATCGAGCGCAAGCACATAATAGGGAGTGGCTTCGCCGGAAATTCCCAGCCGCTTGCGTTGTCCGACCGTAAAATTGATAACCCCCGTGTGGTGGCCGAGGATGCGGCCGCTTTCGTCCACGATGTCGCCCGCGCGCGCGGCGTCCGGTGCAATCCGCTCGATCACGCGCGCGTAGTCATGCTCTGGAACGAAGCAGATATCCTGGCTGTCGGGCTTTTCCGCGACGGTCAGGCCGAGTGTGCACGCAAGTCCGCGAACCTCGCTTTTTTTGATGGCACCCAGCGGAAACCGAAGCATCGCCAACTGTTCGCGCGTTGTCCGGAACAGGAAATAGCTTTGGTCGCGCGCGGCATCGTTCGCAGTATGCATTTCAGGCCCGCGCAATCCTTCGATCCTGCGGACGTAATGACCCGTCGCCAGCGCGTCGGCGCCTAGTTCGCGCGTCAACTCAAGCAGATCGGCAAACTTGATCCGCTCGTTGCAGCGCACGCAGGGGATGGGTGTGACCCCGTTGGCGTAGGACGCGACGAAATCGGCGATAACGCGCGTGCGAAATCGCTCCTCGTAATCGAGAACGTAATGCGGAATGGAGAGCCGCTCAGCCACGCGCCGGGCATCGTGGATGTCCTGGCCCGCACAACACGCGCCCTTTTTTCGGGCGGCGGCGCCGTGATCATAGAGTTGCAAGGTGACGCCAACGACATCGTATCCTTCCCGCGCCAACATCCCTGCGACGACGGACAAATCGACGCCGCCGGACATGGCGACGACCACGCGCGTGCACCGCGGCTCCTTCGCAATTCCCAAGCTGTTTGGCGCGATCATGGCGAGCCTATAGGGCGGCGCGCCGGCACTGGCAAGCACGGCCCTTGAACACCCGTCGTCGAACGAGGAGGCGCTGCGGCCAAGGAATGCCGCGATTTCCCGCAGCCATTAAGATGCTCTTCCTTTCATTGATCAAAGGTGAACGTACGCGCTTATCCTTTCCTTTACCGTGGCTCTTGGCGCTTTTTTAAATCCGCGCCGGCTAACGTGGAGTTCGGCTGGTGTCGACTGGAGCGGAATTGGATGATCGAAGACCGCAGAGGAAGGGCAAGCTATGTGATCGGGCCCGACGGCAGTCCGCTCACCATGGCCGATCTTCCTGCACCCGGCACCAAGCGCTGGGTGATCCGCAGGAAAGCCGAAGTTGTAGCCGCGGTGCGCGGCGGATTGCTCAGTCTCGACGAAGCGTGCCGGCGTTATACGCTGACGGTGGAGGAGTTCCTCGCCTGGCAGCGCGCCATCGACCATTTCGGTCTCGCAGGGCTACGCGCCACGCGCGTCCAGCAGTATCGTCACTGATCCTTCCGCGCCGTCGCGCTGATCGGCAGCGTGGGGTGCGGTCCCATCGCCCTATCTCATTTGCTCGATCACGTATATGATTTCGGAACCGACTCACGGGGATTGGCAGGTGCTCGATCTCTGGTACGCGATCGCCGCGATCTTCAGTTCGTTCGACGGATTCACTTTCGCCATCATGGCGATCATTGTCGTGGGCGCCGGCTTTATGATGCCGAACTTTGCGTCCATCGTGACCGTCACGTTCCTGGCGCTCATCACCTTCGCGCTCGCGATGTTTGCACGCACTTCACTTGCCGCGACAGATGCGGCTACGGCGGCGCGTTCCGAGTGGAATGATCTTCTTGCGCTGCCGCTGCGTACGCTGCTGGTCTACGCGGTGGTGTTCGCTGCCGCGATCGCCATCATTCATTCGCTGCGTTTGCTTGGCAAACAGTAGATACAGCTCACCGAAACAATTCCGGATCGCGCAATCGCAGCGTCTGCACCAGAGACAGGGTCTTCATGTCTTCGATGCGCCCATCGTCGGCCATGGCCGCGAGTGCGGAGAGCGGCATTTCGAACACGGTGATGTTCTCGTTTTCCGAGACATGCCCGCCTCCCGCGGCAACACGGTCCGTTTGCGCGTAGCGTCCGAGAAAGAGATCCATGCGTTCGGTGGAGATTCCGGGCATCGTCCACACTGTAGCAATGTGGTCGAGAGCGCCCAGTCGCAGCCCCGTTTCCTCCAGCGCTTCGCGCGCAACGGCGGATTCCGGCTCCTCACCGTCGGTCAGCCCGGCAATGACTTCCATCAATTCCGTTTGCTGAGCGGTCGCATATACGGGGGCGCGGAACTGCCGCACGAGCATTGCCATTTTTCGAGCGGGATCGTAGGGAAGCACGCAGATTGCCCGACCGTGATCTTCCATCAGCCGCTCGAACGTGCTGCCATTCTCACCCAGCACGGTCGCGATCGAAATCGTCGCCCAGCCCTGGTACACGCGCCGCACGTTCACGATTTTGGTCGGCATCTCATTTCCCCTGACACGACGGGCGTCAGCGCGAAAACTTCTCGGACAGGATGATCGAGGAGAGTGTGCGCGCGACTCCGGCGGCCTTGCCGATGCGATCGAGGACGGCGTCCATGCGCGCGGGAGTTTCCGCTTCGACGATCGCCATCATGTCGTGAGAACCGGAGACTGCCGACAGTGTCCGCACTTCCGGCATGCGCTTGAGCTCGGCGCCGATCCGGTCCGCCTGCCGTGGATCGGCAGCCATCATGACCACGGCGCGCAACCGCCGAGCTTCGGACTCGTCCGATGCAACGACCGTATAGCCCTTGATGACACCGTCACGCTCCAGCCGCGCGATGCGCTCCTGAACCGTCGAACGGGCGAGGTTCAGTTTGCGCGCCAGCGAGGCTACCGGCTCACGGGCATTGGCCCGGAGAAGGGCGAGAAGTCGGCTGTCGGTCTCGCGCATAGGCGGTTCGCCCCGTTTTCCTGCGATTCGCCGGATTTTATCGCAATTTCCGGCGCTTTGCCGCCTCCATTCCGGCGCCTGACGGGACTATCTGGAGCTGGCGAATAGTGGCGTAGGAGAGCCTCATGAAAGACATCGCGCTTGTTGGCGGCGGCAAGATCGGCGTTGCCATCACGGAATTGCTGGGCGGAACCGGCGATTATCGCGTCACCGTTTTCGATAGGGATGCGGAGAGCCTCGAGCGAATGCCCCGCTGCAACGTCGAGACGCGACGCCTCGAAATCACCGATGCGCGCGATTTCGCCCGTGCCCTGGACGGTCACGATGTCGTGCTTTCGGCCACGCCCTATTCGCTGACGACCACAATCGCAGAAGCGGCCAAACGCGCCCGCGTGCACTATCTCGATCTCACGGAAGACGTCGAAAGCACCCGCACGATCCGGCGGCTGGCCGATGGCGCCGAGACGGCGTTCATTCCGCAATGCGGACTTGCGCCAGGTTTCATCTCCATCGCGGCTTTCGACCTGGCGAAGAAATTCGAAAAACTGCGCGAAGTGCAGATGCGCGTCGGCGCGCTGCCGGTCTTTCCCACCAACGCGCTCAAATACAACCTCACCTGGTCCACCGACGGTCTGATCAACGAATATTGCAATCCTTGCGAGTCGATCCGTGACGGCCGTCGCGGCGAAGTGCCGGCACTGGAGGAACTCGAGGCCTTTTCCCTCGATGGCATCGCCTATGAGGCATTCAACACCTCGGGAGGGCTGGGAACGCTTTGCGACACGCTGGAAGGCAAGGTCGAAAATCTCAATTACAAGACCGTGCGCTACCCGGGGCATCGTGACATCGTCAAGATGCTGGTCCGCGACCTCCGTCTGGGCTTGCGCCGAGATGTGCTGAAGGATGTGCTCGAGACGGCCATTCCCATCACCTATCAGGATGTGGTTCTCATCTTCGTCACCGTTTCAGGCTGGCTGGAAGGTCGGCTGACCCAGGAAAGCTATGCCAAGAAAATCTACAGCCAAAATGTCGGCGACCGGCTGATGAGCGCAATCCAGTTGACGACCGCTTCCGGCATCTGCGCGATGTGCGACCTGCTCGTCGAGGGCAAGCTGCCGCAAAAGGGGTTCGTTCGTCAGGAGGAAGCGAAGCTCGGAGATTTTCTGGCCAACCGTTTTGGGCGCTATTACGCAAGAGGGATATGACACGAAATGAGCGCGCGAAACGCTCTCGCCGAGTTTGGCCTGTCCCCGCGCGGCGGCGATCACGTCGTCCATTCGCCGATCGATGGCGCGGAGATCGGCCGGGTCGCCTTCGACGATCCCGCGTCGATCGAGGCGACGATCGCCGCGAGCGTCGAGTCGCTTTCGCGTCTGGCGCGATGTTCCGGCGCCCCGGCGCGGCGAGCTGGTGCGGCTGTTTGGCGAGGAGCTGCGCGCCCACAAGGACGCGCTCGGCAGGCTGGTAACGATCGAGAACGGCAAGATTCTTCAGGAGGGCCTGGGGGAAGTTCAGGAGATGATCGACATCTGCGACTTCGCAGTCGGTCTCTCGCGCCAGCTCTACGGCCTGACCATCGCCTCTGAGCGCCCCGGCCATCGCATGATGGAGCAGTGGCATCCTGCCGGCCCGGTCGGCGTGATTTCCGCGTTCAACTTCCCCGTCGCCGTCTGGGCCTGGAATGCAGCGCTGGCGCTTGTCTGTGGCGATCCAGTGATCTGGAAACCTTCCGAAAAGACACCGCTGAGCTCGCTGGCGACCCAAGCGCTGTTCGAACGCGCGGCGAGGCGATTCGGCAATGCGCCCGGCGCATTGTCCCAAATCGTGCTCGGTGCGCGCGAGGCGGGCGCCGCATTGGCGCGCGATTTCCGCATCCCCGTCGTGAGCGCCACGGGCTCGACCACGATGGGGCGTGCGGTCGCCCCGCTGGTGGCGGCGCGTTTCGGGCGCGCCATTCTCGAACTGGGAGGCAACAATGCGATGATCGCGTGCCCGTCCGCGAAGCTGGACCTGGCGGCGCGCGCCATCGTCTTCGCTGCGGTCGGTACGGCCGGTCAACGATGCACGAGTCTGCGGCGTCTGTTTGTGCATGAAGCGATCTACGACCAGCTGCTCGAAGCGCTCAAATCCGCCTATCGGAATCTTTCCATTGGCGATCCGCTTGTCGAGGGAACGCTGGTAGGTCCGCTTATCGATGGCGAGGCCTTCGAACAGATGCAGCGCGCGCTTGCTCTCGCGCGGGACGAAGGCGGGCATGTCACAGGCGGCGGCCGCACGCTTGCCGACGCTTTTCCGCGCGCGCATTACGTGAACCCCGCGATCGTGGAGATGCCCGTCCAAACAGGGATCGTGGGCCGCGAAACTTTCGCGCCGATTCTCTACGTCATGCGCTATCGCGACTTTGACGCTGCGCTCGCCTGGCACAATGCCGTGTCGCAGGGTCTCTCGTCCTGTATCTTCACTCAGGATCTTACAGAGGCAGAGCGCTTCCTCGGGGCCTCGGGCTCCGATTGCGGCATCGCGAATGTCAACATCGGCCCCTCCGGCGCGGAGATCGGCGGAGCGTTTGGGGGCGAGAAAGAGACGGGTGGAGGCCGCGAGTCCGGTTCAGACGCCTGGAAGGCCTATATGCGGCGGCAGACCGCCACCATCAACTATTCCGATGCGCTCCCGCTGGCCCAGGGCATCCATTTCGACTTGTGATCGTTGTCAAATATCCTCGTCCTCGCCGAACGCAACCCGGTATTTATCGACGATTGCATCTTTCATGTACTCCAAATTCGGCATGGCGTTGATTTCCTCCACGGCCCAATAGGGTATGAACGAACAGACGTCTCGAAGCGGTCTGGGTTTGAGCGACAGAAACGTCGGTCTCAGCAGCTCCTGCCGAAACTGCTCCCGCATTTCCTGCATTGCAACGACGTGCAGGCGAACGGACAGTTTTGGCAGCAGTACCAAGAGGTCCGCCATTCGCGAGAAAGTTCCGCGATGAAATCGCGGTCGTGTGTTCCACTTCGAAGGCACGTTCCATCGACTGTTCTCTCAACCAGATTACATCGATGTTCTTGATGGTGCGCAGAGCCGTTCCGTCGACTTTGATGGATAGGTCATCGAGGAAATTTCCTTTCGACGCACCGGGAGCCAGGTCGACCACAGCCTGCCTGTCTGGCTTTGGAATCCAGATGCGAAACCCCAGTCTGATCCCGATTTGCGCCAGAGCCGCTTGTATTCGGTAGGATTGCGGAGGATGAGCCGCGCTGTCCCGCGCCCCGGCGGGCTCCTGTTCGTCAACCTCCCGATCGGGCACGCTTGCCGGGATTTCCTGGTCTCCGGCTTTGATCTTGTGATCGAGAAGCGGCTTGTACCTTCGTTCGGCGACAAGCCAATGGGCAAACATATCGAACAGATCAGCGGGTGGCGCGTCGCTTCCGCTTTGTTCTTTCATGAGGGGAGCAACAGAGAAAATCAGAGAACGCGCGGCGGCATTGGCGGTGCGGTAGTCCCGAATGGATTGCCTGAGATTCTCTCCCGAAAAGTAGTTTATTGCCTTTCGGCTCTTGTTGTTCACTACGACAAAGAAATCAGGTTGCAGGGCATTCAGGATCGGCGTCAGCATTCCGGTTTGAAAACCCGTCGTGTACGGCAAGCTTGCAAATTCACGCGATGCTGCATCGAGTTTATTGGGATCATCAGTGCACTCGGACACGAAATTGAGGATAGCTGCCGCGGCCTTCGACCAGTCTTCAGAGCGCGTCCAACCGTTTCCCTCATACCACTCGCGCAAGCTCGCCGAAATGTTTGCCGCGGGATGTACCCACGTGCCCGACGCGCGGCGCGCGGCGCTGTTGGTATGAGGGAGAAGTTTCCGCAAAACGTCATCGCTAAAATCTTTGCCCGCCTTCGCTGCAGCGCGGATGGCATCGAAATTTTGGCGGCCGACATCCCGACTTTGCACATAGGAGCGCAGATGCTCCTGACCTTTTGCACTGTCCAGGAACTGGGCGGCAAACTGGCTGAACGAGGACCGAAATTCCTGCACTTTCGCGTTAAGGATCATCCGTGCACCCGAAAACATGGCTGGCAGAACTCCCATCCATAGGACTTGCGCGCTTCATCGCCTAGAGCCGCCAGCGGGGCCCCCGCAGCCCTTTTGATGGGCCCGTTTCGCCCCAATTCGGCGAGATCGCTCGGAAAAACTCCCGCAAGGAACTCCAACTGGCTAAGCCATTGATCCGCAATGAAATGTGGCGCGAGAATTTCGAGAGCGCGCCAATTAACCCTTTCTTAAGCTTGTTGCTCCGCTTTCCCCCCATTCGTCCTAACCTTCGGCCGGCAAAAATCCCGCGGGCGGCCGATGCCGAAAAATGTGGCGCAATGGACCGGATTTGCGGTGACCGCCATCATCGTGCTCGGGCGCGACCAGGACGTACTCGCAGCTCTGCCGATCGGTGTTGCCGCCGGCCTGCTCGCCAGTTTTTTCGCGAGCCTTGCCCGGGAGGAAGCGTTCGTCCGGATCCGGAATCGCCGGCGACGATAATCAGGCGCGAATTCTTCAATCGCGATCGTGCACCGGGCAGGCTATAAAGCGCCCCTTACCTACCACATGATTTGACGGTCTTCCCGTGCCCCTTCTGGCTTCATTGCGTCGTGTCAGTCTGGCGCTGAGCCTTGCCGCGCGCGCCTATCGGACTCGATCTGCTTCGGCACCACTGCGAATTCTCGAGCAGGACGACGGCACTGTCGTCCTCGTACGCCACCGCTATATGCCGGGCCTCTGCTTTCCCGGCGGTGGCGTGGCCGCAGGCGAAGCGCCGTCCGATGCCATCTTGCGCGAGCTGCGGGAAGAATTGGGGATGAAACGCGCGGGCCCGCTCGAACTCTTCGGGCTCTACACGCGAAGGGTGGGCTGGACGACCAACCTTGTGGCGCTTTATCGCCTGCGGAGCGCAGAGATCGATTTCAGGCCAAATCTCGAAATCTCCGAGATCATGTGCGCCGACCCGCATGTTCCACCCGCCGACGTTTCGGCCGCCACCCGGCGTCGTCTCGCCGAGTTCGTCGGCGCCGCTCCGGTCAGCCCGTATTGGTGATCGCAGAAGGACTCGAACAGGGTCCCAACCAAATACCGAGGTCGTGGCGCCGAGATCGAAGAAGCTTGGCTTCAGCGCCGGCATGACGTGGTCCGCGATGGTTCGGGGCGTCCAGCCTTCCGACCTTGCCGATGCCGCGAACGGGTCGCGGCTGCGATCATCAGGAAGATCTCGTTGCCGCGCGCCGCGAAGATTTGTCCCGAGACGTCCTTCGTGGCCGGCGAGGCGAGCGCGACGGCGAGCTGGGCCACCTGGTCGGCGCGCATCATGTTCTTCATGCGCTCGACGCGCTTGGCGGAAGCTTCGTCCTTGATGGGAATGGTCGCGATCATGCGCGTCCAGGCGAACGGCGCGATGACGTTGGAGCGCACATTCTTCTGCGCGCCTTCCATGGCGATTATGCGCGACAGGCCCACGATTCCCATTTTCGCGGCGGCGTAGTTCGCCTGGCCGACATTGCCGATGAGACCGGAGGTTGAGGTGAAGAGGACGAAGGAGCCTTCGTTCTGCTCGCGGAAATGGTTGATGGCGGCGCGGCAGACATTGTAGCTGCCGTGCAGATGCACTTCGATGACCGAATCCCAATCGTGGTCCGTCATCTTGTGAAACATCGTGTCGCGCAGGATGCCGGCAGGGCTGATGATCGCGTGAAGGCCTTTGAAGCTGTCCATCGCCTGTTCGATCATGCGCTTGACGCCGTCGCGGCTGGTCACGCTGTCGGAATTCGAAACCGCCTCGCCGCCTGATTTGCGGATCGCCTGCGCGACCTGTTCCGCCGGTCCGGCCGAGCCCTCGTCGCCACCCCCGACCCCTCCGCCAAGATCATTGACGACGACCCGTGCACCTTCCTTGGCGGCGAGCTGCGCGCTTTCCTTGCCGATGCCGTTGGCCGCGCCGGTGACCAGAACGACCTTCCCCTCCAGAACGCCCATGCTCCCCATCTCCCATCGAATGACAAAACCCTAGCGGCGCAGCTTCCTCTGTGAAAGAGGAGACAGACCGAGGGACGAGCTTTGGGTGCAGGCGATGTGGGAGATCAGGCCCGAGGAGGCGAGCGACGGAGCGCTGGTCGAGGTGCTGCTGGCGAACAGTTTCGGACCTGGCCGCTGCGCCAAATCGGCGTACCGACTGCGCGAGGGGGTCGCGGCAGAAGCCGGATTGAGCTTCGTCGCGGTCGAAGCCGGGGCACTGAGAGCATCGGTGCGTTTTTGGCGGGTCGCCATCGGCGCCGAACGCGCGCTGCTGCTGGGGCCACTCGCAGTCGAGACCGGCCAGCGCGGTCGCGGCATCGGTATCGCCCTGATGAGTTGAGGCCTCGACGAGGCCCGCGCTCGCGGCAACCGCGCAATCGTCCTGGTCGGCGATGCGCCCTATTACGCGCGCGCGGGTTTCGCACCGGTTCCTCCCGGGCGGGTGAAATTTCCCGGGCCGGTCGATCCCGCGCGCATTCTCGGGCTCGACCTCTATGGCGGTGCTATGGAATGGGCCACCGGTGACGTGCGGCGTGCCCGCGTCGACGAACCCATCTGTGCGGACGGCGCGCCGCTAGCGAGCCGAGATTTCAATGATCGTCATTCCGCTCGTCAGCAAGCGGTCGAATAGGGCACGCGAGAATTGCACGGTTTCGCGGTCGCGGGCGAGAACATGGGCATCGCGCAACCTGCGCAAGGCCGGTCCTGCCATGCCGAGCGCCCGTGCGGTCTCAAGGGTCTTGGGATCGTCCAGCGATATCCGGCGAACGTCGGGGAGGCCGAGGCGTTGCACCAGTTTTTGCGCGATCCGCAGAACCTTGTTGCCCACATAGAAGGGCAGATCAAGCAGCCCGGACGCCCCGCTTCGGGCGGAAAGGCCATCATCGGTCCTCAAATTTGCAACCTCGGGCGCCGTGCGCGCAATCACGCCGCGATGCCAGCGCGAGAACAGGCGTTCCCGAGGCGGTTTGTGGATCGATGCGATGACGCCATCGAGATCGAAAAGCGGACAGAAGGCCGGCAATCCAGCCCGGATACCGGCAGTTACCGACGGTCCCGCCGTGTAGGGAATGCGCTGGAAAGCGTAAACGCAATCGTTGGCTGCGGTGCGGGCGAGCCTGGCGAATTGCTCGTGCATCGCAGCCACGGACTCGCGCCCGGCACCCTCGAACGAACGGGCAAACCTAGCATCAAACGGCAAAACTGCCGGCGCGCGCGGCTCAAACCGCGTGCGATAGAGGCGCTCGAAGTTGGGTGGTCCGGCGAGAAATGGAAAATCCTGCAGCCACAGAATGTCTTTCCACAACTCACCGCCGATTCCGGCCACGCACAGATCGATGCCGCGTCGCTGGCGTTCGCGCGTCAACTGGTAGATGTGGTCATAGGTGAGAAGCCCCATCTGGCCGTGAGTGAGACGAAGCAGCGTCGATGCACGCTCTTCGAGACCGGCAACGTCGTGCGCGGCGGTGAAATGAGGCAGCTTCAGCGCTGCTGCAACTTTTCGCGCGATCTCGACATCCAGATTCCCGGGCTGGCCGGTAGTGGCGCATTCCACGATCGCGCTGTTCTTCAGGCACGCCGCCAGAAGACGGCTGTCATAGCCTCCGGTCAGATCGAGCGATACGCGTTGACCGCAGATGGCTTTGCGTACGTCGCGGACATACGCGTCGAAATCGAACGGATCGGGCGCAACGCGGAAATCGGGAAGGTGCTTTCGGAAAATCTTCAGATCGCCGCTGCTCGAGAACAGCGTGATTTCATCGCCTGCAAGGACTCGTACGCGTCGGTCGATCGTCCGCCCAAGACTGTAGAATCCGAATCGCAAAAAAGAGGCGAGCGCTGGGAGATCGAGGTGCGCTTCGTGAGAGCCCAGCTGCCTGATCAGCGCAAACAGATCATCGGAAATCACGGAGTCCGCGACGAACAGGCGCATGAGGCCGAACGGATCGACGGTGCAGAAAATCTCCCGCGCCTGCTTGTCGAGAATACACAACAGGAAAGAACCTTTCGGCAGCGCCAGAGCCTGTGCGGGCCCCATCTCCGCCAGCAATTCCAGGAGTGCATGGACGCTCTCCCGTCCCGCGACAAAACCCCTGAGGAACAGGAACCCGGTCCAGATCGCGACGAAGTCGTTCGTTTCCAGCCGCTCGTATGCGGCGGCATCGTCCAGATTCTGCACGCGATCGAGGATCATGGGTTCGAAGTCGCCGACACTCAGGGCTAAGTTTGGGAACGGTCGCTATCTGGAGAATCTACCGTCCCTCCATTCGCCACGCGAAAAGGAGAGAGCCGAGCACCAGAACAAGCGCAAGCCACGGAGGCAAAAGCGGCTCCTGCTCCACGTGCGTAACGCGATAGACACCGTTGGCGCGCAGTCCGATCCACGCGCCACCGGCCGCCCGGCGCCCGGATGCAACGCGATGGATCTCCGGAATTCCTTGATCCGCCAGCCAATGCACGGAGCCTCCGGTTGATCGCGCGATCGGCCACAGAATCGCATCCGTGGCGCGCACATCGGCCACTTCTTTCGGATTGAGCGGACCGCTTGCCGTCACCGCGCTGAGTTCACCTTCGCTGGCGCGATAGAGGCCGAGTTCATCCGCCTTGGTGCTTGCGCGCCACAAGCCCGGTGCTGTCTTGGCGAGCGTAAGGTTGACTGTTCGTCCCGACGGATAGGTGAGCGCCACTGGCTTTACGGTGTCCGCCAAGGATTGACGCTCGATGACGATTTCGCCATTCGCGATCGTTGCGGAGAGCCGCTCGTCTTCGAGTTCGGGCTCCTTCATCAGCCAATGTGCAAGCCTGCGCAGAAGCTCTGCCTGCGGCCCTCCGCCCTCAAAACCACGAGCCCACAGCCAACCCTGATCGGAAAGAAGCTCTGCAACCCGTCCCTTGCCGACGTGATCGAGAACAAGCAGCGGACGGTCGGACGGCCCGGACATCAAGGTCTCTCCCGCGACCGCGTTCGCGCCGATGAGGCGAAACCAGCGGCCCCAACCAGGCGGCTTGCCTCCGTCATTCGCACCTTCGAGCGCGCGTGTGACGGGATGCGCTTCGCCGGCCCGCGTGAGGAGCGGCTTGAACGGCTGCTGAACAACGTCGCCCGTCGGCTGTGCCGGCAACACCGCCGCGAGCGGAGTGCGAAAGATGCTCGTTGCCGAGGCAAATTCCGGACCGGAGGAGACGAGAAGCGCACCGCCGTCCTCCACATAGCGCGCGATATTCTCGAAATAGGCCATCGGCAGGATGCCGAGTTCGCTATAGCGGTCGAAGATCACGAGGTCGAAGCGGTCCAGCTTCTCCACAAACAGCTCGCGCGTGGGAAACGCGATAAGCGACAGCTGGTCGATCGGCGTGGCGTCCTGCTTGTCGGGCGGCCGCAGGATTGTGAAGTGCACGAGATCGACAGAGGGATCAGCCTTGAGCAGCGAGCGCCAAACGCGCTCCCCGGCGTTCGGTTCTCCCGATACGAGAAGCACGCGCAGTCTGTCGCGCACGCCAAAAATCGTGACGACCGCGCGATTGTTGGCGAGTGTAAGCTCCGAGGGTCCGGGCCGTGCCTCGATCTCCACCACGTTTTCGCCGCCATGCAGAATGGGAATACTGATCCGCGTGTCGCTTCCTGTGGCCAGGAACCGCGTCCCCGCATCGCTCCCCCCCACGCGCAGGCTGACTTGCGCGTAGCCGCCGGACGCGGAACCAAAATCGTCGACCCGCACGACGATATCCGCCATCTGACCGACGATTGCGTAGCGAGACGCACTGACAATCGTGAGCTTACGATCGCGCTCGCCGCGACGCCCCACGATCAGGGCGTGAAACGGTCCGTGCAGCATTTCCGCGCCAGTTGTCTGAGCATCGTGTACTTCGCCGTCGGTAATGGCGACGACGCCTGCGATCCGATCGGGTGGCGCATCGGCCAGCGCCGACGCGACACTCGCAAAAAGCCGGGTCCCCGAATCCTCTGTTGCGAGCGAGGTCACTTCACTGCGCCGCAATTCGAGAGTCTTGTCCATGGATATCCGCCTGGCGATCGTCTCCGCGGCTGCGTCGGCCTGCGCGCGGCGATGGCCGATATCCATGCTCGCCGAGTGATCGACGACGATCGCGACGATGTCCGGCAGCGGTTCGCGCGTCTCCCTGACGATGAGAGGATTCGCCAGTACGGCGCAGGCGATCGCAAAGGCAATACCGCGCGGCAAGCCGCCCGGCGCGCGGCGCCAGACGGCGTAGAGCGCGAGCATGGCGGCAGCGACAACGAGGAACCAGATCAACGCGGCGCCGACGTGAGGCGCGAAATCAATCGAGACGTTCATCGGGCCCGCGCGCTCACCGTCCAAGGCGCTCGAGAAGCGCCGAGGCGTGAACGTTGTCGGTCTTGTAGTTCCCGGTCAGCGCGTACATGACCACATTCACTCCGAAGCGATATGCCATCTCCCGCTGCTCGTCTCCGCCCGGCGTTACATCTGCCAGCGGCCGTCCTTGCGCGTCGACCGCCCACGCCGCCGCCCAGTCATTGCCGCCGATAATGATGGGCGAGACGCCGTCGCCGCCGCGTGCGGGGCCGGCGTCCGGTCCAGGCGGAGGAAGCGCTTCGACCCATACTTTTCCGCCCGTCCAGCGCCCGGGAAAGTCCTGTATCAGATAGAAGGTCTTCGTCAGAACGTGATCGGGCGGCACCGGCTCAAGCGGAGGCACATCCAACTTTGCGAGGAGCCGGCGCAGTGTCTGCTCCCCTGGCGATTGCGGTCCGCGCCCGCTGCCGAGCGTCAGATCACGGGTATCGAAGAGGATCGTTCCGCCGTTGCGCATGTAATCGGCGACCTTGCTCAGGGCGCGTGGCGACAGATCGCGTTCGCGCGCATCCATCGGCCAGTAAAGGAGCGGAAAGAAGCTCAGATCGTCCTGGTCGAGATCCACGCCGATCGGCTCGAGCGGCTCATAGGAGGTTCTCGCTTTCAGCACGAGACCGAGGCCGGCAAGTCCGGCCTCGCTCATGGCATCCACGTCGGCGAGTTCCCGTTCGTATGTAGGCGAGCCGCGTGTCGAGCGCGGCCTTGAGATCGAATGCATCGTCCGCATGTGCACGAAGCGGGAGAACGCCAAACGCGGCGGCAATGAGCATCGCAGCGCTGCTGCCGACGCGAAAAGAACGAACATATCCGCGCAGCCAAAGCGCGATGCAGGCGTCCGCCAGGAGAAGAAGGATCGCCAGCGCCAGCACGGGCGGTTCGAGAGAGAGAGTTTCTGCTGTTGAATAGACGTGAACTGGCATTCCGGCGGCGCGAATGGGTTCGAGCCGTGTCGCGCCGTTGACAGCGTTGAGTGCCACCTCGGCCCCGGGATTGCCGTAAAGACCGGGCGGATGCGCCGCAGACGGCGACACTCGTGCGATCTCCGAACCGCGAAGCGGAAGCGCGTCAGCCGGCGGCCTCGCCAGACGTCCGTATCCATCGAGCGTAGCGGTGGGGGGAAATGCGGCGGCGAAATCGCTGGCCAGTTGCGCGGGCTGTGCGCCGCCCGCGAGCGCCAGCAGCCGTTGAAGCATTTCGACATAGAGGCCAGAAAGCGGAAGCGTCGACCATGCCGGGTTCGCCGTTACGTGGAACAGCACCAGCCAGCCCTTGCCCCGCGATGCGCCGGTCACGAGCGGCGTACCGTCGGCCAGGCGGGCCCAGCTGCGCTCTCCAAGTTCGATCGATGGCTCGGCGAGAATCTGGCGCGAAATCGTAACTTCGGGCGAGGCGGTCAGACCGTGAAAGGGGCTGGCGTCGGGGAACGGTGCGAGATGCTGCGGCTGAGCCCATGCCAGCGCGCCGCCGAGATATCGGCCGCCAACCCGAAGCCTGACCGGAACCAGATCGTCGACGTTGGTTGTCATGCGCCCGCCCGCAAATCGCACGAGGATTCCACCGCCCTCGACGAAACGGGCCACGCGATCGTGGTCGGCGCCCGCGACAGTTCCCACGTCGGCGAGAATCAACACGGTCACATTGCGTGCCAGCGCGTCGCCAATCGTTCCCTTCTGCACATCTGCGTAAGGTGTCAGGGCGCGCTCGAGATAATACGCGTCCGACAGCAGCGGCTGCTCATCCTGCGCATTCCTGGCGGAGACGATTTCCACTGCCCGACGGCGCGAGCCGCTGCCGAGCAGCTGGACGGCGCCGGCAGATCGGACCTCGGTGATGGAGACACGCTCCGTCTCGTTGCGTATTTCGAGCGGGAGCACAATTTTCGCGGACGTTTCGGCGGCACGGGGTGCAAAACGGAAATGGGCGGTTGCGAGAGTTTCGCCCTGTGTGCCAAGTGCGGCGATCTCGCCCTGCTGCGGCCCGGCATTGGCAATGCGCGCGAGGCTGGCGAGGAAACCATCCGTTTCGTTGTGAAGCGGGCGAAGCGCCAAAGGCCCTCTGCCGATCGCGTCGGTATAAATTTGTAAACTGCCGATGCGGACAAGCGCGCGCGCAATATCAGAACTGTCGTCATGGTCGAGACCGTCGCTGAGCCAGAGGATTTCCGGCGAGCCGCCGAATTTCGCCGCGGCCAGGGCGGCCGCGGCACGTCTTCGATCGGGCTGCCACGGCTCCGGGACAATCCCGCCCGCTTGCCGCTCGGCTTCGCCGGCAGACAGAAGCGTGACCGTTGGCGGCGTAGCTGAGGCGGTCGGCACGATCGCTACGGCGCGACCGGCTGGACCTGCCGAGGCAAGCGCAGTGCCGATGGCGGTAGTGCGGCTGCGCCAGTCATTGGCGGCCGTCCAGCCATTGTCGACGAAGAGGATGAGGGGGCCCTTCCCGGCGAGCGCAGGCGCCTCGCCCAGCATGGGCTGGGCCAGAGCCACAATGATCAGCGCCGCGGCGAGCAACCGCATGGCGAGCAGCCATGGCGGGGTGTGCGCCGGTGTTTCGTCGCGGGCCGCCAGCCCGGCGAGCAACCGCAGCGGTGGAAATACGACGCGGCGTGGCGCGGGCGGCGTGATCCGCAACAGCCAGTAGATTGCCGGCAGCGCCGCGAGTGCCACTAAAATCCAGGGTGCACCAAGCGAAAGAGCCGGAATCAAATTCATCGTGTGTGAGCTTGCATTCCCGCGTCGTCGAGGAAGAGTCCGGCCAGCTCGGCATAGAGGGCGATAAGGGCTGTTACGGGCCGGTCGCTGGTGCGATGAGCGAGATAGCTCCAGCCAAGCGTGCGCGCGAGTGCCCTTACCGCATCGCTGTGCGCACGAAAGCGGCCACAATAATCCTCCCGGATATGTTCTGCGCGTCCGAAAACTTCGCTCCTGTTCACCGCGCCCCACTCGAAGCGTGTTCGTCCGCGATAGGGAAAATCTTCTTCTACCGGATCGACGATGCGGACCAGGTGGCCGGCAAACCCCGCTCCAGCCAATCTGCGCATGGCACGTTCGATGTCAGCGTACGGCGAGAGAAAATCGCTCAACCAAACAAGTTGGGCACTCTTCTGGACGGGGGTATCGGGAGGCAGTGCCGCTTCGTGCGGTGTCCCTTCGGCCAGCTCGCACGCAAGTCGCTTGACTGCGACCTGGCCGCCCGCCGGCATGCAGCCATCGCCCAAACGGGCAATACGCTCTCCGCCGCGCACCAAAAGAGAGGCGAGGGCCAGGGCAAGCAAGCTCGCCCGATCAAGCTTGGTGCTCAAGCCTGGATCCGAAGAGAAGCGCATGCCTGGAGAACCATCGCGCCAGAACCACACTGCTTCCGCGGCTTCCCATTCGCGTTCGCGTACAAAAAGATGCTGTGACCGCGCTGATTGCCGCCAATCGATTGTGCTTGCAGCGTCGCCCTGCCCGTAACGACGAAACTGCCAGAACGTCTCGCCGATACCGGCCCTGCGTCTGCCGTGCACGCCCAGGCTCGTTGCCGATGAGAGTCGCTCTGCTTCCACGAGCAGTGGCGGAAGCGATCCGGAGAGTTCTTCGGCTTCGGCCCTCAGCCGCGAAGGCGCGGCCAAACCGTTCTTGCGGCGTTCCGTCAAAGATGGCTCCGGCACAGCCGGTCGATCACATCTGACGTCGTGATTCCCTCGGCGCGGGCCGAGAAGCTGAGCGCCATGCGGTGGCGCAGCACCGGGTGGGCGAGCGCCGCGACATCGTCGACTGAGGGAGCGAACCGGCCTTCGATGAGTGCCTTGGCGCGAATGGCGAGCATGAAGTGCCTGGCTCGCGCGCGGGCCTGGGTCCCACGAGACTTGCCCGCGCAGAATCCGGGCTGTCGGCTTGATCCGGACGCGCCGCCCGCACCAGTCGCAGGATGGCCTCGACCACCTTTTCGCCAACTGGCAAATGCCGCACGGCATGCTGCGCGCCAATCAGCGCATCTGGACCGCAAATGGAATCGACGGCAGCTTCCTCACCGAACGTGGTCGCGATCAGCATGCGGCGCTCCGCTTCGGCATCGGGATATCCGACATCGATCTGCAGGAGGAAACGATCAAGCTGTGCTTCCGGAAGAGGATAGGTACCTTCCTGCTCCAGCGGATTCTGCGTCGCCAGCACATGAAAGGGCAGCGGCAGATCATAGCGCTGGCCGGCAACCGTCACGTGTTTCTCCTGCATCGATTGCAGCAAAGCCGACTGCGTGCGCGGACTTGCCCGATTGATCTCGTCGGCCATCAGAAGTTGCGTGAACACGGGACCGTGGAGAAAGCGGAATGAGCGCCGGCCAGCCTCGCTCTCCTCGAGGATTTCCGATCCGGTAATGTCGGCCGGCATCAGGTCCGGCGTAAATTGAATTCGCTTCCAATCCAGTCCCAGAACCCTTCCCAGCGTCTCGACAAGCCGCGTCTTGGCGAGGCCCGGTACGCCGATCAGAAGACCATGTCCTCCCGCGAGCAATGTGACGAGGGTCTGATCGATCACTTCGGCCTGACCGAAAATGACGCACGAAACCGCCGCGCGCGCGCGCCCGAACAACTCGGCATACATTTCGGCTCTCGCCACCGGAGAATCGTCAGTTAGCAGAAGTGCGTCGATCGGATGCGTGTCGTTCATCGTTGCAACGTCATGTTCGCCGCTTTTGGATGCCATCTTTCGGGCCGCCGCCTCGGTTGCGGCCGGTCCTGCCGCTCATTATGCTCGGCCGCACCCGACGAGAAGGCGTTTATGTTGCATTCCGGCCTCGTCCACGCAACAGCGCAGTGCGTTGATCAACGGCCGCGTGCTGCACAAGGCCGTGAGGCCCGTCCCTTGACCCTGAAACTCAGTTCGATCGCTGATTCCCGGCTGTTCGGTAACTTTCGTGCGGCCCTTCGTTGAGCCTTGTCTCTGGCAGTTTGGCCGCTGCGATTGCCGGCCTCGTATCCGAACAGGGAGGGGAGAATTTGCGCCAGCGTCTGTTGACGGAGCCGCCCGCCTTGCCGCTTGCTCCGCGACGCAGCGACTACGATCTCAATCCGCATCTTGAACCCCGAGCGCCGCGACCGCTTGCCCCTGCGGCGGTTCTGGTACCCATCGTCAGACGGATCGACCCTACTGTGCTGTTCACCAGACGTACGGCTCATCTCGCGCGGCACGCGGGACAGGTGAGCTTCCCTGGCGGCCGCCTGCATGAGAGCGATCTCTCCCTTGTCGAAACCGCGCTGCGTGAGACGCAGGAGGAAACCGGAATCGAATCGAACTTCGTTTCGATAGCGGGATTTCTCGACGCTTACGAAACGGGCACCGGTTTCGCGATCCTGCCCGTGATCGGACTTCTGACCGAAGGCTTTTCGCTTTCCCCGAATCCGCAGGAGGTTGCGGAAATCTTCGAAGTGCCGCTTGCGTTCCTGCTCAATTCCGCAAGTTGCGAGAGGCACTCTGGAACGTGGCGCGGTGCCACACGCGAATTCTACGCCTTCAA
>CAWEXK010000005.1:0-43059 GCA_963812975.1 uncultured Alphaproteobacteria bacterium
ATGCCCTGTACTGGTTCGGTTGGTCTTGCTGATGAGCGACTACTCCAACGCCTTCGACATGCCGGGCACATGGTGGGCGACGCAAGGCATCACGACCTACGCTTACGATCAGCGCAGCTTCGGACGGGCGCCCAATCCCGGTCTTTGGCCCGGCGGCGATGCGCTGAGGTCCGATCTCGACGACTTCGTCGACGCCATGCATGCGAAATATCCGGGAAAGCCGGTGCTCGTCCTGGGTGAGAGCATGGGCGGTGCTGTCGTGCTCACGGCGCTGGCGAGCGCGCATCCGCCGCGTGCCGATGGCGTGATCCTCGTCGCGCCAGCGGTTTCGGTGGCGCTCGGATATGCCGGTGTCCTATCGCGTAGCACTCGGGTTCGCGCCATTTCCTTCCGGGAATGACCGTTTCCGGAAAGGGCCTCGACATCTGGCCTTCCGACAATATTCCGATGATGAGAAAGCTCGCGCGCGATCCGCTCTTTCAGCACACCTCGCGCAGCGACGCGGTCTACGGTCTCGTCAATCTGATGAGCGAGACGCGCCACGCGCCGGAACATCTGAGCGATCCGCCGCCGATCCTGTTCCTCTATGGCAAGGACGACCAGATCATCCCGAAGGAGCCGACTTTGGCTACGATCGCTGCGCTCGGGCCTCGCGTCGAAGTCCACCGTTATGACAAGGGCTATCACATGCTGCTGCGCGATCTCGATCGCCAGCTCGTCTGGAACGATGTGGTCGCCTGACAAACACAATCAACGCGCGCGCTCAGAGCGCACGCAGCAGGTAGCGGACCGACTTGCCGCGATCGGGCGGCGTTCGCACGGCCGATCTCCTCGAAATCCATGCGCGCGTGAAACGCGTCCGAGGTCGGGTTGGGTGGATCGTAATTGACCTCGCAGCAGACGCGGGCATGGCCGGCCTCGCGTGCGGCGGCGAAGAAATCTTCATAAAGACGCCGCGCCAGTCCCGTGCCGCGCGCGGCCGGCGCCACGACGACGCGATCGACATAGGCGAAGCGGTCGAAGCGCTGCTCAAACCAGCGATAGTTGGGGCTTGCATAGTCCGACCCCTGTTCGAGACCGATCAGAAGCGCGTCGACATGCCCCGCAACGCGGACGTGAAAGGCGACATGGATCAGCTGCTCGACGCGCCGCGCTCGATGCGTCCGACTTCGACGTGGTTCGCATTGCTGAGTGCCAGTATGGCCTCGATGTCGGAGGCGGCCGGTGGGCGCAGTACGTTGGAATTCATGACCATCAAAAATAGCGTCGTCTACGAGATGCGAGCTCGCGATGGCGATCCGAGGAAGACTTTGCTTGTGGGTGCAAGCCGCAGGCCGCCGAACTCCGACCCGCTGGGCCCGATCGGCGCCTGGGCGCCGCCGACGAGCGTGAGATTGTCCTCCAGCGAATAGGTCGCCTGGAACAGCGCGTAGACGCTTTGGTCGTCGAGATCGGCGATCAGCGTCGGGCCGGCGTTGAGAAGCGGATTGATCTCCAGTCGTCAGGCCGGTCGCCAGATAGTCGCTGCGAACATTGAACAATTGCCCGCGCGAAAGCCTGTCGACAAGGTCTGGCGGAAGTGTCGCGAAGGTGAGATCGCTCTCGTTGTCGCCGAAGCCGTTGTGGAAATATTCCGCGAAGACCGTTGTGTTTCGGTCGAGGAACGTGACCGCGTCGCTGATGTTCGCGAGCGACGAAACCCTTGTCCCGCCGGTCCGCAGAAAGGTCGGTACGAGTTCAACGTTCCAGGTGGCGCCGCCGAGCGCGCCGTTGACACCAAGCCCCGCGACCCAGTCGCCATGATCGCGCGCCAGAAGCAGCGTCGTGGCGTGTCCCAGGATCGTGCCGTGATAGTGCAGCGCTTCCGAACTGTCATCTGACGCGGGCTGCGCGCCGAGGCGATCGGGTCTCGGAACGACGATGAACTGGAGATCGGAGCCGTCGCCGAATAGCCATTGCATGTAGAGCATGTCGGTGCCTGGCTTGTATTCCGTATCGGTCGCCGTCGGCGAGAACGGATCGAACAGATCCATCGGACGAAAGACGAGGCCGCTTCCCCATGTCAGCGCCTGGCGGCCAATGCGCACGACAAAATCGGATGTCGTGTAGGCGACCGAGAGCCGGTCGATGCGCTGCGAGCCTTCGAGCTCGCCGCTGTTGTCGAACGTATTGGTGAGATTGAACCATGTCGCAGGCGGAAGCGACAGAAGACCGGACTCGTCGCGCGCGAGAGGTACGTCATCGCCATAGTCGGTATCGACGACGTAGTGGACCGCGAGACTCCAATTGTTCCAGCTCGGCTCCCAGGTCAGCCTGATGTCGCTCAGGAAGTCGTTGCGATTCTCGCCGCCGAATTGTGCGTCCAGCGTATTGCCGCGCACGGAATTGCCTGCGTCCTGAAGTTCGACGCGGCCATGGATCGCGTCATCGCCGTCATTGCCGTCATCGGCGAGTGCGGGGGTGGTGAGAAGGAAGAGGGTGGCGAGGATCGCACCCTCCCTTTGAGGGAGGGTCGAAAAACTCGGAGCTGAGCGAGGAGATTTTTCGGGGCGGGGCGCGCCGATGTTTTGCCCCACCCCAAAATTCGCTTCGCAAATTTCTGGCCCTCCCTCAAAGGGAGGGCGCCTACGCCACAGCCGCACGATCATCGGCCGTGATCCTTCCGTCCGTCATCTCGATGTGGCGCTTCGTGTGCGCGATGACGCGCGCGTCATGCGTTGCGATCAGGAAGGTGATGCCCGACGCGGCATTGAGTCGCGCCATCAATGAAATGAGCTCTTCGGCGTTCTTCGAGTCGAGATTGGCCGAAGGTTCGTCGGCGAGCACGATGGCAGGCTTGGCCGCGAGCGCGCGGGCCACCGCGACGCGCTGCTGCTGGCCGCCGGAGAGCTGCGCGGGCCGGCGATCCTCGAGCCCCTTCAAGCCCGACTTCGCGCCAGCACCTCGCGCGCGCGCGCCTCGCGCTCGTCCGACAGGACGTCGAGCAGCCGCAGGATGAACTCGACGTTCTCGATCGCCGAGAGCACCGGGCATCGAGGCTGTAGGTCTGGAAGACGAAGCCGATCTTGTGCAGCCGGAGGTCGGCGAGGCTTGCGCTGCCCAGGTGCGTGATCGGCTCGCCGTCGACCACGATCTCGCCCGCGGTCGGCCGGTCGAGGCCGCCGATCAGGCTGAGGAGCGTGGTCTTGCCGGAGCCCGGACGGCCCGGACAGCGTCGCGAAATCGCCCGCTTCGATGTCGAGGTCGATGCCGCGCAGCGCCGGCACGTCGACCGAGCCCTGACGGTAGATCTTGCTCGACGCCGCGGCATCGAATGATCGCCGACACGTCTCGGCTCCTAAAGTTGCGCCCATCGCGACGACGGGCTCGTGCGCGCCGCCGCTTCGCGCCGGCCAGAGCGTCGCGAGACGCCGAGCACCCAGACCGTGAGCCCGAGGCAAGATCGCGTCGGCCGGATCGAGCTTGCGGATAGATCACGCTTGCCAAGCCCGTAGCGGTCGATGCCGGCCGCAAGAAATCCGAGCGTCGAGGCCATTCTGGAACGGCAGCAAGCGAAATGGCCGCCAAGGCGATACCTGCCAGGACGCCCAGGCCGACCAGCAGCGCGGATTCGATCAAGACCTGCGCGATGACCGTGCCGGGTCGCATGCCGAGTGCCTGCACCAGGCCGAATTCGCGCGTGCGCTCGAACACGGCCATCAGCTGTGTGTTGACGATGCCGATCGCCATCAGCACGAACATGATCGCGAGCCAGACCGACGTATAGGTTTGCGACACGCTCTGCGAGCGCCGCGGCGATGGGCGAAAACTCGGTCCAGGGCTCGATATCGAGCGAAGACGCCGCGCGCCGGAGCGACGCCACGAGGCTGTCGAGCGCGCTTTTGGGCTTCGCATCGAAGCTGATCTCGGAGACGTCGCTGTCCAGTACCCAGCATGGACTGCGCAGTGGTCCGGCCGGTGAAGACGAACTCGTCCTCGGTCGGCGACGCGGCGCCGTAGATGTCCGACGATCACAAAGCCCAGTTCGCGCCAGATGACCGTCCTTCGCCTGCGCCATCACGATCACGCGCTTGCCGAGCCGCGTCTTCAGCGCGTTGCGAGATCGCGGCCGATCACGATGCCCGTGTCGGCGTCGTCCTTGAGATAGCGGCCGCGACGATGCTCGACGGCAGATCCGAGATCCGCCGCTCGGCCGATGGCAACACACCGGTGAGCGTCACCGGCCGCGTCGCGATATTCGCTCTGCACGATGGCAGGCACGCGCACGCGCGCCGTCCAGGCCTCGACCATCGGCGAATTCAGAACGGCGAGCAGCGAGCCCGAGGGGCTTTGGCATGCGATGGGACGACGCTGGGATCGTCGAGATATTGCGCGGCATGGATCTGTCCCTCGCCGGTCAGCAGGCGAAGCGCCTCGCTCCTGGCTGACTCGCCGCACAGCGCCTTGAACAACACGTCGAAGATGAGGATCGACCACATGCCGACCGCCACGACCGCGCAGCGTGATCGATCGTGCGGCGCGGATTGCGCCACAGGCTGCGCCAGGCGAGCGGCACGAGCAGCGCCGAGGCGTCCCCATCAGGCGCCCGCATCGCCGATCGCCGGGCGTGAGCCGCGCGTCACGCGGAGGTAGGGGACGAGCCCGCCGACGCAGGATAGCGGCGAAGAGCGCCGACCGGACCGAGCGAGGGCGCTGAACGCGGAATAGGGCCGGATAGAGCCGCGAGGCACGCCGAACTGAGCGAGCAGCTTCGGATCGATCGGAAAGACGATGCCGGCGGCTGCGAGCCACAAGCGTGACGCCGCCGCCGACGGCAAAGCCGATCGCCGCAGCCGATCAGCGCCAGGCGCCAGCAGCTCGATCCAGACCATGGCGCCGATCTGCGCCGGCCGCATGCCGAGCGCGAGCAGCATGCCGAACTCGCGCGTGCGCTCGAGCACGCTCATCAGCAGGGTGTTGAGGATGATGAAGGCCACGACCAGCGACGAGGTTCGCGTAGAACAGCATCGAGGTCGCGTACTTGAGGTCGATCGCGTCGCGCAGGGCGGGCTCCAGTCGCGCCCAGTCGCGCACGGAGACGCCGGCCTCGGCGAGCGCCTCGAGCGCGGGCAGGGCCTGGTCGACGTACGCCAGCGAAGCGTCCGCCGAGCGCGATCGTGTTGGCGCTCGCCCGTCCATTGCGAAGGTGTCCTGCGCGCGCGCGAACGGCATTTCGAGGATCGAGCGGTCGAGGTCGGGCACGCCGGTCTGATAGATTCCGTCGACCTTGAGCACGTCGACGGCGACGGAGCCGTCGCGGCCGGAGCCCAGGAGCGTGACTTTTCCTGCCGACGCCGACGCCCAGATTGCGCGCGAGCAGCGCGCCCAGTATCGCTGCGTCGGTGTCGGTTTCGTCGAGGTAGCGGCCACGGCGTATGATCGTCGCGCTATCGTCGATATCCGTGTTTCGCTCGCCGGGTCCACGCCTACCACGGCGGCGGCGTAGCTGCGCGCACCGCTTGCGAGGATGGCGAAGCCGTTGACGCGCGGCGCCGCGGCCGAGACACCGGGAATGCTTTCCGCACTTCGCACAATGCGGTCCGGTTGTAAGATCGTGCGGTCTAGCCGTGGATCGTCGGCGTAACCGATCGGTTGAAGCTGCGGCATAGCCGTCGAAGATGCGCAGCGTGCTTTGCTTCATCGTCTCGTAGACGCCGACCTGAAACGACAGCATGAACACGAGTAGGCCCGCCACGATCGCGATGCTGAGCAGGCTCAAGATCGTGCGCTGCGGCCGACGCCAGAGGTTGCGCCAGGCGAGTGCAGCGATCAGGCTCATTGACGGGGATTCTGGAGATTGGAGAGCGTGAAGAAATAATCGGGCAGGTTGGCGTTGAAATGCCCATCGGACGTTTCGATGCGTGTCCACTGACTGGGCGTGTCGAGCGGGTGCATCGTCATGATCAGCGGATAGACGCGGCCGCCGAGCGCGCCGATCTTGTCGGTTACGATCCGCCGCGCGGGCTTCATGTCCTGGTCGAAGAAGGTCTCTTCCGTCACGACATTGTCGTCGCGCATCTTCAGCGTGATCTTCCCCCAGACGACGGGTGCGCCGGGCTTCGGTATCGCGTCGATGGTCCAGATCGCGTGACCGCCCGATTGCTCGCTGACGACGAGGCGGTGCGTGAATTCGGTGATGAGGTCGTCCGATTTGGCGAGGTCGTTGTAGGAGAAGTCCGATCCCATCCAAGACTGGCTCATCATGCTCGCCGGCAGCTGGATCACCTGAACGAGCTTCGGATTATAGACCCAGGTGTTCTGGCCGAGCTTCAGCGTCGCGTTGCCCTCATCCTTGGCCGGCGCCACGAAGCGGACGAGCGCATCGTCCATCCCGCGTGTCCACGCCTTCATCTCGAGGTGCCGTTCCCAGTCCGGGCGGTGAATTGTCATCGCCACGGAGGTCTGCGAACTGTTCGAGCGGTAATTGTCGTAGACGCGCTTGACGATCGTATCGGCGTCGGGAGTCGGCGCGGCCTCGACCGACGCAACTGAGGTCAGGATCAGGACAGTGGCCAATAGCCTCGCGCGCATGATCGCCTCTTGATTTCAGGCCGAAACCTTGGCATTCCTATCAGACCGACCGTCGGTCTGCAAGGAAGATGAGGATGAAATCTCGACCCCGATGACCATATCGGCTGAGCCAGATATCGAACGACCAAGTCGCACGCGCGTGCTCAAGGCGCCGGCGGTGCGCCGCGCCGAGCTCATCGACTGCGCGCAGCGTCTCTTCCTCGCCAAGGGCTACGAGAAAACGACGATCAACGATGTGATCGTAGCGACCGGTCTGTCGAAAGGCGCCTTCTATCATCACTTCCGCGCCAAGGAAGATTTGCTCGAAGCGATCGCCGCACGCTTTGCGGAGCAGAGCCTCGCGCATGCCGAGGCGGTGCAACGCGAAACGTCACTCAATGCGCTTCAACGCCTCAACATGGTTCTTGCGATGTGGCGCGAGTGGAAGATCGACAACCTCGCACAGCTCCGCGCGATGTTCACGACTTTGCTGAAGCCCGAGAACGGCGTTCTTTATTTGCGAATCGTGAATGCAGTGCTCTCGGCAATGTCGCCGCAAATTGCGGTGATCATCGAGCAAGGCAGACGCGAAGGCATCTTCGACGTATTCGACTCCGTGGCCGCTGCCGATGCAATCTTGTGGATTGGCAATGGCCGGCTCGGCCTGGTGGTCGATGCGATGGCGTCGGCAAGCTCGGGCGATATTGAGGGTGCGGCGCAAACCATCGCGCGACGGATCAAGGCGGAGGAACTGATGGTCGATCGCATTCTCGGCGTCGCCCCCGGCAGCGTGCAGTTTCTGGGGTCGATCGACTATCTAAAGGCACTGATCGCGGCGTGGAACGCGGAGTGACCACCCGCCGCGCATAGCCGCTATCTCCGGGCGGGCTTGCTCGCGTTCGAGAGGCGATGGCAAGGTTTATCGTGGCTCGAAGGAGGGAATCGCGATGATGTACGGCATGTCGCTTAGGCGGCTCAGCATGCTTACGCCCGTCGTCCATTCCTCCAACCTGACCGTGTCATGTCTGTTCTCTCCGTCCGAAACTTGCGAAAAAGCTACCGGTATGTGCGCCGGCGGAAGGGCATTGCCGGCGGCCTGACGAATCTCGTCGCGCCGGACTATCAAACCGTAGAGGCCGTTCGCGGCATCAGTTTCGAGATCGCCGCGGCGAGCGCGTGGCGATCATCGGGCCCAACGGCGCGGGCAAATCGACCACGCTGAAGATGCTGTCGCGGCGTCCTCGAGCCGACCGAGCGGCGAGGCGCCGAGGTGCTGGGCTTCACGCCCTGGCGCGAGACGGCGCGCGCTCGCCTACCGGCATCGGTGTCGTGTTCGGCCAGCGCTCGCAGCTGTGGCCCGAGCTGCCGGCGCGCGACACCTTCGCCCTGCTGCGCCGCATCTACGACCAGACGGCCGACGCTTCGCCGACGCGCTGGGCGATCTCGTGCGAACGCTTCGGGATCGCCGGCCTGCTCGACCAGCCGGTCCAGCGGCATGTCGCTCGGCCAGCGGATGCGCTGCGAGATCGTCGCGAGCCTGCTGCATGCGCCGCGCTCCTGCTGTTCCTCGACGAGCCGACCATCGGCCTCGACGTCACCGCCAAGGCGGCGATCCGCGACTTCATCCGCGAGCAATCCGCGCGACGAGGGCCAGACGGTCGTGCTCACCTCGCACGATACGCGCGACATCGAGCTGGTGTGCGAGCGCGTGATCGTCATCAACGCGGGCCGCATCGTCGTCGACCAGCCGACCGAGCAGCTGCGCCGCCAGTTCCTGGCGCGCAAGCTGGTGACGCTGCGCTCGGCCGCGCCGTCGCTGGCGCTCGAGCATGCACGGGCGTCACGCGCCGGCCGAGCGAGCCGCACACCACGGTGCTTCGAGGTCGACACGCGCGGGCGCGCGTCGACGAGGTCATCGCCGCCGCGCTCGCGCTGGGCGGCATCGAAGACGTGACGATCGAGGACCCGCCGATGGAGGAGGTGGTCCGTGAGATCTACGCCGCCACTCGCTGAGCGCCTCCGATTCCGCCTGGCTGCGTCCTTCGCTGCCTTCGGTGTCGGCGCACGCCAGGCTTTTGCCGCATGGCCGGTGTTGATGGGCCGTGCGCTCTTTTATCTCGTCATCATGGTCACGCTCTCGTCCCTCTGGGACAAGGTCACCGATGCACATTTGTCCGGCACGCTCGCGACCACGCTGCACAAAGGCGCGCTCACGCTCTATGTCGGTGTGAGCGAATGGATCACGCTGTCGGTCGCCGCGATCCATCTGCGCTTGGAGGACGACATCCGGAGCGGCGCGCTCGAGCCGCATCTGCTCAGGCCCAAGCCCTATCTCTCGCAGAAGATTGCAGAGGCGATGGGCGGTATGAGCGCGCGGCTGATCGTGCTTGGCCTCGCGGCGATCCTCGCCCTGATCGTATCAGGCCGCGAAGGGCCGCCGCCTGTCGCGTTCGCCTACATTCTCGTGCTGGGTATTTTGGGCAGTGCGGTCGGCGTGCTGTTGTTTTCCATTGTCGGGCTCTGTGCGTTCTGGATACGTCGCGTGCTGCCGCCCTACCTGATCATGCAGAAGATGACCTTTCTTCTCGGCGGCCTTTTCGCGCCAATCACTCTCTATCCGGCATGGCTCTTTGGCTTCGCCATAGCGACACCGTTTGCGGCACACACCTTCTTTCCAGCGATGGAGGCGATCGCGCCGTCGCTCACGCTGTTCGTGCAGGGGGTTCTGTCGCAGTTGTTCTGGATCGCAGCGCTGGCAGGCATCGTCGCTCTCATCTGGCGCGCCGGCATTCGGCGCATGTTGCGCGAGGGGCTCTGAGGCTATGAACGCGCTCGGCATCTATCTCTTCAATGTCGGCCTTGCGATCCGCACCTCGTTCAGCGACCGCACGAACTTCGTGCTGCAATCCGCCGGCATGATGGTGAACGATGGATTCTTCTTGGTGCTCTGGTACTTGTTCTTTGCAGGCTTTCGCGAGGTCGGCGGCTGGGGCCGTAGCGACGTTGCGCTCCTGCTCGGCGTCACTATGTGCGTCGTTGCGATCTCGGGCGTCTTCTTCGGCGGCTATCGGGATATGGCGGCGACCATTCTTCGCGGCGAGATCGACTCGCTACTGACACAACCCTTCGCCATCCTGCCGCGTCTCGTCGCGCGCGAGAGCATCCCGAGTGCGTGGGGCGATCTCGCCGTGGGCGTCCTGCTTCTCGTCACTTACGCGCACCTGACCTTGGCGACGCTGCCGCTCGCCGTCATCGGCATTGCCTGCGGAACTGTCGTCTTCGTCTCCTCAGGCATTCTCTATGCGAGCCTCGCCTTCCTGTTCTCGGGCGCGCGCAGCTTCGCGCGCGACCTGACCGACTTCATGCTGTTGTTCTCGAGCTATCCGGGCTCGATCTACACGGGCGCCACGAAGATCGTCGCCTATTCGATTCTGCCGGCGGGCTTCGTCGTGCTGACGCCGGTGAGCCTGATGCGACAACCCAGTTTGGGGACGCTGGCGATGGCGCTGCTGGGTGCTGCGGCCTATCTGCTTCTGGCGCTTGGCGCCTTCCATCTTGGCCTCGGCCGCTACCGGCGCGGCGAGGTGCAGGCCGGCCTGGCTTAAGCCGAATGCCCCACTCATAAACACAACTTAAAGAAGCTCTTGTCCATACTTCCCTGGTCGAAGGGGTGGCACATGGGACAGGGTCTTCCTGTCGAAGACGAGCTCAGGCTTTCGCCCGCCGAAGCTCTTCATCTGATCGAGGAGCACGCACGCCAGGCGCAAGCCGAGCTTGCGGAGCGCACCGAGGCGGGCGCCGACGTCCTGCATTTTCTCGCGCTCAACGGTGCGGCGGCGACGCGGCGCGCGGTTGCGGCCAATCAGGGCGCGAGCGCGAAGACCAATCGTACGCTCGCCGACGATGTTGACGACGAAGTCCGCACGACGCTGGCACGCAAGATCGCCAAGCTGCTTCCGGGTCTCCTTCTGGTCGAACAGGACCACGTCGCGGCGCTTACGCTTGCCACGCTCGAAAGGCTGGCGCGTGACGAAACCGTGCGCGTGCGTGCGATGCTCTCCGAGGAGATCAAGCTACTCGACTGCGTGCCGCGCGAAATCGTTCTCCTGCTTGCGCGCGACGTCGAGCAGGTCGTTGCCTCTCCCATTCTCGAATATTCGCCGCTTCTCTCCGAGAAGGATCTGCTCGAGGTGATTGCCAACGGGCAGGCGCGTACGGCGCTGGCCGCGATTGCGCGGCGCAGGAAATTGCCCCCACGGGCAACCGAAGCGATCGCCCGTTCACTCAATGTACCGGCCGTGGCGGCACTTCTCGCCAACACCGACGCGTCCTTGCGAAAAGCAACGCTCGACAAGATCATCAGCCATGCCGCGCAAGTGAAGGAATGGCACGGCGCGCTTGCGCTCCGCCCGGAACTTTCAAACGGCATGATCGCGAGGCTTGCGGCGTTCGTGGGCGTATCCCTGATCGAGTTGATGGCGCGGCGCAGGGGTCTCGATCGCGCGACGAAAGCGAAGCTCGCCAAGCGGCTGTCCGAGAGGCTGGCTGTCAACGATGAAGAGGCATCGCCGGAGCCAATTCGGCCGCAGAACGAAGTCCAAGCGGCACTGGGGCTCGGAAAGCTCGACGACGAGTTCTTCGAGAATGCTGCGGCCTCAGGTCAGCGCGAAACGATCATTCAGGGTCTCGCGCATCTTGCAGGTGCGCGTCGCGAAGACGTCCGCAAGATCGTCGAGAGCGGCTCCGCGCGTCCGCTGACGGCGCTTGTCTGGCGCGCGAAACTGTCGATGCGAACTGCGTTCAAGATCCAGTCGCTTGTCATGCGGCTCAAGGGCAGCGATCTCTTGCCGGCGCGGCGCGGTACCGATTTTCCGATGGGCGAAGACGAAATGCGCTGGCATCTCAGCTATTTCGGCATCAAGGGCTGACGCAGGCTAGTCCGACGGGCCGCACCAGCCGGGCAGGTAGTCGGCGTCATTGCTCTTGGCGATCTTGAAGGCCTTCGCGACCGCTTTCTCGAAATCCTTCTTCAGGAGCTGACGCTTGATGCGTGGCCGGAAGAAATCGGCCCACAGAAACTCGCTGAACGGCACCGTATCCTTGGCGTAGCCGCCGCGGCGCCGGAGTTCGCCGGCGAGCGAGCGATAGGGATCGTCCTTCAGTTCCGCGATCGTCTTGGGGATCGCCTCGTAGGGCTGGCGCTTGCCGTGCTCGTCGAACGGATGCATCCAGCCGCGATTGTCGAGCATCACGAAAAACGCTTCGTGCTCCATGCGCGAGAGATCCTCGATCACCGTTGCAAGAACCGCCTTCTGTTTTTCATCGCGCAGGGCGCAGCAGAGATGATGATGGTCGATGATGTAGTGCTCGTTCTTGGGCCCGAGTACGACGGGAATCAGGTGGGCGCCGAGAAATTTCGCATCCCTCTTCTTTGGCCGCGCGCGCCATCTGGCCCGCATCGCCTCGATCTCGCGCATGCCGACGGTGATCTGCGTCGGGCGCAGATCCTTGATTGCTACCGGCTTCAGCCGCGGTTCACGCACAAACGTCATCGCTGCCCCCTGGAAGCATCAGAGCTTATCGTGAGGCCGGCCCGCGAGCCCGAGAAATCCCGCGACGGCACTAACGTCCGCGTTGAGCGCCGCGCCGCGCGGGCTCGCCGCACAGCTCAGATCTTCCGTGCGTTCCGGTCCGAGGGACACGGTGCTGCTGCTTCCGAACGAAACAGACTTCGCGCAATCAGGCCGTGCGCGCACATGCGACAAGGGCTGCGCCATGACGACGTCAAATTTCAGCTTCGACAGGATCGCGCCCGGCAAACTCGCGCTGCCATGTGTGCGGCCGGATTTGAATCTCGCGCGTCCGGAAATGTCGACTACGATCCGGTAGCCCGCAAAGTTCGTCGATCCGCTGTTGACGATCACGATCGCATCGGGCTCGGCGCTCGGGGAACCGTCTTCCTGGGCGTGAACCCCTGTCGTGGAGGCCACTGCCAGCAGAGCGATCGCTGCGGGAAGTCTCACGCAAATCATCGAAAAGACTTTCCCAAAGGGCCTCGCGGCGTACCGCGTAAGGCGCAGCCGCCGCTTTACCGCCACCTTTGTTAGCAAATTTCACGGCGCCATGTCCCGCAAGACGCAGATTCTGGCCGCCGTCCTCGCCCTGCCGCTGGCAGCGTGCGGTTTCCACGCACCCGCACCCACGCTTCTGCCGCCGCCGCCGGCCCCGGCGCCGCCTCTCTCCACGCTTTCGGCCAGCCTTTCGATCCCGGTAGATGACATTGCGCACATCCTCGATGCGAAGACGGAAGACCACCTCGCCGACATTCACGACAAAGAGGTCAAATGCGCGATCGGCCGCTGCAAGCTGACGCTGTTCGCCAATCGCGAAGGTCCGATCGCGGCGTCGACGGAGAGCGGACGGCTCGGCCTTCAGGTGCCGTTCGGCATCGATGCCGATCTCAAGCTGCCCGGCTTTCTATCCATGCTGCGTGCGCACGGAACGGCGCGCGGCGTCGCGCAAGCCGAAACCGGCGTGGCGGTAACGCCGGACTGGGGTTTGAGAACCGACACGCAATCGCATGTCGATCTCGAGGACAGCCACATCCACATCGGACCCGTCGAGGCCAACCTCACCGACATCCTGAACAACAATCAGGAGATCCTTTCGCGGCCGTTGGCGAAGGGGATCGATCGCGAGATCGACAAGAGCGTGCATCTGCGCGAGCAGATCGCGAAGGTCTGGCAGCGCGCCTTTACGCCGATCAAGGTTGGAAAGAAGCCGGTCGCATGGCTCGTGCTGGCGCCGGAGCGTCTCAGGCTCGCGGGCCCGACAAGCGTCGGTCAATCGCTGACGCTAACACTCGGCCTCGACGTGCGAGGGCGCGTCGTCACACAGGACACCCCGCCCGTGACGACTCCCACACCGCTACCGCCGCCGGCGCGTTTCTCGGGCCAGAGTGATCGCTTCTCCTTCGTTGTGCCGGCGACAATTCCTTATGACGAGGCCGCACGCCTTGCGCTCGCTTCGCTGGCGCGGAAGCCGCCGCACGTCGCCGGGATGACCTTGCGTTTCGCGAAGCTTGATATCCTGCCGTCGCGCGATGACGTGGTGGTGGCGACGACGTTCTGCGTCGACCAGGGTTGGGATCCGACGGGCTGGTTCTCGACCTGCGGCAGCGGCTATCTGCGCGGCACGCCGACATTCGATCCGCAGAGCGAGACGATCCGCATCGCGAATGTCCATTACGACATCCAGACCGAGGACGCCTTGCTGAGCGCGATGCATGCGCTGGCGGGCCCTGAGCTCGCCCAGGAGCTTGAGACGCATCTGAAGTTCAGCGTCTCGCGCGATCTTGGCAAGCTGCGCAGTCAGGTCGCGGCGGCGCTGGAAAAACCGCAGGGCCGCGATGTGACCATCGTCGGTCGCATCGAGAATTTTGGACCACCGACGCTCACCTGGACCAAGGACGGTTTCCTCGCGCTTTTTTCCGCGACCGGCTCTGTCCACGCCGATTTGCACCTGACGAAGGGTGGGTAGGCGACTTACCTCTCCACAAGGGAGAGGTAAGCAGACAGCCAAACGTCGGCGATGGGCGTCCTCAGAACCTCTTTCCAAAGAAAATGACACTATGCGGCGGGCCGAATTCCTCGATCACGTCCAATCCATAGGCCCGATAGAAACGCATGGCACGTTCGTTCGCCAGGCCCACGCCCAGATGCATGCCGGTCGACCCGTACGCGCGCACATGTTCGCACCATGCATCGATCATGCGCCGTCCCAGCGCGCGGCCTTGGAAGCGCGGCAGAAGATCGATATGCAGATGCGAGGGATGACTTTCCGTCACCCGCTTCGGTGTGCGCGACGGGTGGTGGATGAGATAAGCCATGCGGTCGTCAGCATTCCACGTCTTCGACAGATGCGATGGCGGCTCGGTATAAGAACGCCGCAGCCGCGGCCACCACTCTGCCTCGAGCTTTTTCTCGAAGGCATGCGTGTCGAGAGCGCCGATGATGTAGCCGCCGACACCCTCTTCATCTTCGAGAACGAAAGCGTGTTTGGGCTCGAGCGTGACGTAAGCACCGGCGTAGACGTGGCCGATCAGTTTTGGATCGCGATAAAGATGTGTAGCATCTTTGCCGGACGCACCGGTTTCGAGGCAGATGCGATAGACGGCGTCGAGGTCGTCGTGCCAGTAATTGCGGATCGTCGCCATCGTCCCTCGGGAATTCGACAATGGAACGGAGTTTGGCAGAGCGCTTGGGATATGAGGAGTCCGCCAGGCTTCTCATCATCAATTGCGACGATTTCGGTTCGAGCCACGCTGCGAACGTCGCGATCGAAGCGTCTCTGCAGAAGGGCCTCGGCACCAGCGCGACACTGATGGTGCCCTGTCCGTGGGCACGAGAGGCGGCTGCGCGTTCGCCCGGGCTTTCCATCGGCGTTCATCTGACGCTCACCGCCGAATATCCGTTCTATCGCTGGCGTGCGCTTGCTGGCGGCAAGACTTTGCATGACAAGGTTGGGTTTCTTCCGCGCACGGCGCAGGAGGTCTGGGCAAGCACGGATCTCGGCGAGGCGGAAGAGGAGTGCCGCGCGCAAATCGCGCAAGCGCTCGCCTGGGGCGTCGATGTCACGCATCTCGATGTGCACATGGGAACGCTTCAGACCGATCCGCGCTTCTTCGAGATCTATCTCAAGCTTGCGCGTGAATTGCGCCTACCGATGCGGATGGTGAGCGCCAGCCATGAACGCCAGCTCGGTTTCGCGTCGCGTTCGCGCGCGGCTGAGGCCGGTATCTGCTTTCCTGATCATTTCATTTCGCCGAAATGGGGCACGCCCGCGCGCGGCACGCTGGTCGAGACGCTGAAGAATCTGCGTCCCGGCGTGAGCGAGATCTATCTTCACCCCGTCGAGGATGGTCCGGAGCTGCGCGGCTACGACCTCGAGCATGCATCGTTGCGCGCCGCGGACTTTGCCTGCCTGATGGATTCGCAGGTGCACGCCATTTTCGAAGAGCACAAGGTCGTTCCGCTCGGCTTTCGCCCGCTGCGGGAGTTGATGCGCAAATAAAATCGCCCTCCCCTTGTGGGAGGATCGAAAAATCTCGGAGAGATTTTTCGGGGTGGGGCCATTCGTTCCGCCTTCGGAGACTTTTTTCTTCGTTGACATCGCGGCATCAGAGGAGTGTCATTCCGGTGTTGCTGCATGACGGCGTGAACGCCGGCGCCTGCTTCTTCGAAGCGGTTGCGCATGACGAGCGAAGCACAGTCTCTGCGGCACGTCGTTGCAACGCCAACAGGAGGTTCCGCATGGAAGTCACTCCGCCGGGCATAAGACCGGGGCTCCGTCGTATTCACGGAGCCACGGCTCGCTGACTTCGAACGAGGTTCGCAAGTCGCGCGAGCCGCCATCCAAAATAGAAACTGTTTTGACGAGACGAAAGTCTCGCGTGATCGTCCGGCTCTTGCTGGACTCGGCGTAAATGCCTTGGAGGCCCCGTTGTCCGTGACGACGGGGTTTTCCTTATGGCGAGAGGCGCTCGAAAAGCAGCACCGGATTACCGCGATACTGGGTCAGTATGCGTTCGCGGTAACCGCATTTCTCGGCCACGCGGATCGACGCGGCGTTTTCCGGATTGATGATGCAGACGGTGCGAAGCGGACCGAACGTAGCTGCGTACCAGGCAAGCGCGGCGCGCACGGCTTCGGTCGCATAGCCTTTGCCCTGCGCGTCGAATGCGAGCGCCCATCCCGACTCGGCCGAGCCCTCGAACGACGGCACGATCTCGCGCCGGAACTCCGAAAGGCCAACCTCGCCGACGAAGCGATTGCTCGCTTTCTCGCGCACGACCCAATAGCCGAAATCCATCAATGCCCAGTTGCCTGCGTAGCGCAGCAGCCGCGACCAGGTTTCTTCCCGCGTCGACGGCTTTCCGCTCAGGAGCCTCACCACGTCGGGATCGGCCCACATAGCAGTGCAATCGTCGAGATCGCACGGCGTGTGCAGCCGCAGCGTGAGGCGATCGGTATCGATGTTCCGGGAAATCATGCGCGTCGATCTTGCTGCTATTTCGTTTTGGCTTCGAATACGCCATCCCAATTTTCAGGCGGCGGCGTCTGGCGGAAAATAGCGATGCGGTCGGCATAGAGCTCATGGAGTCCGTCGAGACCGAAGCGCTTGGCGAGCGTCGAGCCAGCGCCGAGAATTGACGACGCACCATCCCAATCCTTCGCGCGATACGCGGCGAGGAACTCGGTCTGGCCGGCCTTGAGCTGGCGAAAATCGGATTGCGAAGCGATATCGGGGCCACCGACGAGCACGAACACGCGCTCCGGCGTATCGCGCCCCACGACGCGGACGAGGTCGATCTCGATGGCCGCAAAGTCTTCCAGCCTCTTTGCGGTCGTCTCGCCCATAGCGATCGTGACATGGTAGAGCTTCGTCAATCCCTCGATGCGAGAGGCGAGATTGACGGTGTCGCCGACCAGCGAGTAGCTGAGCCGTTGCTGCGATCCGACATTGCCGACGTAGCAAGGACCGGAATTGAGGCCGATGCCGATATGCACATCGCCCGGCCAGGTCTTGTCCGGCTGGGCCGGCATTGTGGCGTTCAGCGCGTTGATCTTTGCCGCAAGCTCGAGCACCGCGCGCGCAGCATTGCGCACATGATCGGAATCGTTCAGCGGCGCGTTCCAGAAGGCGAGGATGGCGTCGCCGATGAATTTGTCGATGGTCGCCTTGTGCGCGAGCAAGATATCCGAAGTCGGCGTCAGGAATTCGATGAGGAACGCGATGAGCTGGCGCGGCGTGAGCCGCTCGGAGATACGGGAGAACCCGCGGATGTCGCAGAACATCACCGTCATGTCGCGCTCTTCGCCACCGAGCTCGAGCTGGCCCGGATCGCTCGCGATACGCCGCACGAGCTCCGGTGAAAGGTACCGATCGAAAGCGTGATGGATGTAGGCGCGCGCGCGCTCTTCACGATAGAAGGCGAAGAGTGTGCACGCGACATAGACGCCACCAACCTCGAAGACTGGAAAGGTAGGATCGACCAGCTGCCCCCTGCTGTGGAACGCGAACCAGGTTCCGGCTGCCGTCCCCGCGAGCGCGAGCACGGCGATGATACCGCCCCTGAGCGCGCCCAAAACCGGAAGCGCGAAAGAGAGGCCGATACCGAAAATCAGAAGCAGCGCGCGCTCCAATCCCATCGACCAATCGGGTCGGATAAGAAAGCGGCCGAGGATCATTTGTTCGGCCGCTTGAGCATGCACGGCGACACCGAGCTCGCGATCCGCCACCGGAGTAGATACGAGATCGCGAAGACCTTCGGCGCTTGTGCCGATGAACACAATCTGGCCACCGAACAGCGCCTTCAATTGTGAGTCTGAAAGCGCACCGGTGAGTATCTTCCACGCCGGGATCGTGTCGTCCGTGCGCGGCAGGCGGTAGTACATCGAAAGCTCGCCCGCACTCGTCGTCGGAACCACGAAATTGCCAACCTTGACGCCGACGATGCCGGGTTCGGTGCCGCCGAGTTCGCCGCTTCCTGTCGTCGTCTTCACGACGATCGCGCCGGCGCGTTGTGCAACGCGCAGCGCATCGACGCTGAGCGAGGGATCGATTGTATCGACCTGCGGCGAGCAGCGGAACGGTGCGCACGATGCCGTCGCGATTGCTGTCCAGGCTGAAGAAGCCGCTGCCCGGGCCAGTGTCGATGATCGGCAGGTTCGTGATCGCGCCTTGAAATGCTGGAAGCGCGTCAAGCGACGCCGTGCCCGACACCGCGATTCCAGCCTTTTGTTTCGGACGGATGTTGTTCTTGAGCGGCGTCAGGATGAACCCGTTCACCACCGGCAAATTCGCAAACGCCTTGCCGAGAATCTCGTTATGATCCGGCAGCGCGCCGATGTCGGCATAGTCCCCTTTTGCGCCTGGGCTCTTCTTCAGGATTTCCACGATTTGCGCTGGCGAAGTTCTGTCCGCTTCCGGAAAGACGACATCGAAGGCGATAGCGGCGGCGCCCGATTGCCCCAGAATATTTGCAAGTCGCGCGATGTCTGTTCGCGGCCACGGCCATTGGCCGAGGCGATTGATACTCTCGTCGTCGATGTCAACGATCTTGACGGGTGTCTTTTGATAGGGCCGCGGCGCCGAACGCTGGTAAAAGTCGAAGAGAAGATTGCGTGCTTCGACGACAGGCTGGGGCTGGAGCGCGTGCAGCAGCAGCATAGCCGCCGTGATCAGGAGTCCGGGAAGCGCTCCGGACGAGATGCGGTGGCCCGCGCCAGGCGCGATTCGTTTTGCCTCATCCATCAAATTTTACGGTCTTTATGATACGCCACCGCCCGAAAACTCCGGACCGGTCCCCCCGTTGCAGTCGGCCGATTGCTCTTGGCGCGACCCGCCTCTAAGTTGTGCCGCTCATGCAAGTCTAGCGCATTCGATTCGACGTGCCATGCCCCATTGAGGGCAGGGGGACCCATGAAGGCTTACCGGCAATCTTGCAGCGCGACGGCTCTGTGGCTTGCAGCTGCGATCACCGGATTTGCGATACCCGCCGCAGCCCAGAACGCACCGACCTTCGACCAGGTTCTCGCTGCTCCTGACGATGCCGATCTCAATATCGCTTTTGCGCGCGAAGAGGCCAGCGAGGGCCATTTTCTCAACGCTGCCGCCGCGCTCGAGCGCGTTCTCAGCGCGCATCCGAACGCATCGAGCGTGCGGCTTTTCTACGTGGACGTGCTCTATCGTTTGAACGATCTCGCTGAAGCGAATGTGCAGCTGAAGCAGATTGACGTCTCCCATCTGAGTGCACTGCAGGCCGCCGAATACCGCAAATACCAGCGGCTGGTCGATCACGGGCGATCGCGCACGAAAGTCACCGGCGACGTCATCGCCGGCATCGACGCTGAAACGGATGTGATCGGCGCGCTCGAGCAGCAGCTCGAGTTTTTCAACGGAAGTCACTTCCAGAAGAACGGCGCCACGATGATCGGCGCCGGCGATGTTGCGCTGTCGCACGATCTCGATCCCGACGGAGATTATGCACTTCTCGCGTCGGCTTCGATCTATTCGCGGACGAGCTTCGAAGGTCCCAACGCCGATTTTGCGATGGGCGATTTCCGGCTCGGAATCGGCAGCTCTTCGCGCAACTATGAATGGCAGGTCGACGCGGTGCTGCGCGACTACATGCTGTTCAGCGATCCCTATCTGGTTCAATACGGCGCTCTTGCACAGGGAAGCTGGCGCCAAACCACATCGTTGACCTGGAATGGATCGGTCGAGGTGGACGGGCAGAGTTTCCACGAGCCGCCGATATTCGGCCCCTTTATCAACGATCCGCAGGACGGCACGCGGGTCGTCGCTTCCGTCGGCGCTGCCTACAGGCTCGACGCCTTTTCCACCGTTTCGGCCAACGTCGGCTACGATGGTGCGTGGGCAACCTATGTGCCGTACGGCTACGACGCCGAATTCCTGAATGTCGATTATCGCGCTTCGCTGGGCCGCGGTGTCTATTTGGATCTCGCCGGCAATCTCTACTACTATAATTATCGTGCGGCCGATCCGAGCCTCTTCCATATCCGTATTGAGGAATTGCGGAGCGACGGACGTCTGGCGCTTGGCGCACCGTTGAGCGTGTTCGACGGGACGAGCGGAACCGGCGGCAGCCTCGACGATCTGTTTCTGGAGGGCTCTGTCAGCATCGCCGATCTCGCGACGCGTCTGCCGATCGCCGACTATGACAGCGGCGGCGCGCAGGTGAGGCTCATCTGGAAATTCGGATCCTGATGATCATGGCAAGGAACAGGGCAATGATTGAGCGAATCCGAGACTCTCGCGCTCGCTTCGGCCATGTGTTTCGCGGCGCCCGCAGCGCTGGGCGATCCGCAGGTCGGCGTGAACGCCGCCGTGCGCAACTCCGTGCAGGAGAAATCATCGGCCGACGCGAATCTGCATCCCGCTGTCGTTCGTGCCCCGGTGCACCTGGGCGATTCGGTCGTCAGCGGCGACAAGAGCGCGTTGCAATTGCTCCTGCTCGATCAATCCGTCTTCACCGTCGGCGCCAATGCGCGCGTTACCATCGACCGTTTCGTCTACGACCCGAACAGGGGCACGAGCGATATCGCGGCGTCGGTTGCGACGGGAGCCTTCCGCTTCATGTCCGGCCATTCGCTTGCGGGTTTCGGCCATAACGCGATCACGACGCCTGTCGCCACGATCGGCGTGCGCGGAACGATCCTTGAAGGTGTCGTCGGCCCGGGCGCCGCGCAGGTTCTGGGCCAGCAGCCCAGTGCTCCGCAGGTCGGTGCCGGCGCCACGCTGATCGTTCTTATCGGACCTGGACACGGCTCGCAGGGATTCGACAAACCCGGCGCCATCGACGTGACGGTCGACGGCCAAACCATCACACTGGACGAGCCGGATGAGGCACTCATCGTGCCAGGCCCGGGCCTGCCGCCGATCGGGCCCTTCATTCTTTCGGAGGGTGCATTGGGCGCGCTGAACGGGCTGCTGCTGCCGGCGCCGGGCAACGGTTTCGACAACACGGATTTCACGATTACCACGCCGCGCGGAGGTTCGGGCGACACCGGACCGCCAAACCCAGACCCCTACAGCGGGGCCGTCGGCACGCTGCAGACGCCTCCTCCGTTCAACCACACCAACTGATTCCCTCGCGGCAGGGAAAGCCTATTATCGCGGCATGAAGAGGATTCTGTTCGCGCTGCCGGTTGTCGTCTTCGCGACGATCGCGATTGTGTTCGCGTTCACGCTCAGCGCGACCCGTCGAAAATTCCCTCCGTTCTCATCGACAAGCCGCTGCCGCAATTCTCGCTGCCCGCGGTGCGCGCCAACGATACGGGACTGAAGTCGGCGGACTTTCGCGGCCGGCCAATGCTGCTCAACGTCTTCGCGTCATGGTGCGTATCCTGCCGCGTCGAGCATCCCGTACTGCTGGAGCTGAAAGCGGAAGGCGTTCCCGTTGCCGGTCTCGATTGGAAGGACAAACCCTCGGCCGGCGCGCAATATCTGAAGGACAATGGCGACCCCTACGGCAAGGCGGGCAATGACAAGAGCGGCCGCACTGGGATTGACCTCGGTATCACCGGCGTGCCGGAGACCTTCGTCGTCGATCGCTACGGCAAGGTGCGTTACAAGCAGATCGGTCCGATCGGACCCGACGACTGGAAGAACATAATCAAGCCTCTGATGGACAAGTTGGGCGCGAACTCATGAAGCGTGTCGCTGTGCTCGCGGTCGCGGCGTTTCTGTCGGCTGCCCCGGCGTGGGCGGTACTGCCCGATGAGCAATTGGCGGATCCGAAACTCGAGGCGCGCGCGCGTCACATTAGCCAGGAGCTCCGCTGCGTCGTCTGCCAGAACCAGACCATCGATGACTCCGACGCCGAGCTCGCACACGATCTGCGCGTCTTGCTGCGCGAGCGGCTGGTCCAGGGCGATACGGACCAACAGGCGATCGATTACATCGTAAAGCGCTACGGCACGTATGTGTTGCTCGATCCACCGTTCCGCTGGGACACGCTTCTGCTCTGGCTTGGACCGCTCGCTGTGCTCCTTCTGGGTGGCGCCGGCGCCACGCTCTACATCCGCAACCGGGTGCCCTCGCAGACGGATTCAAATCTGAGTGCCGCGGAAAAGAACGAGCTCGGGCGGATCTTGAACGAAGAGGCGTCATGAGTACGGGGCTGCGTGGTGATACCGTGTAGCGCCTTCATAGCTCTCGCTCTTGGGCTGCTGATTTCATCCGCAGCGAATGCATCGGAGCAGTCGTCGTCGTTCACCGTGCCGGTATCGCTGATCGACGGCTACGTCATCGTTGACGTGCGCTTGAACGGGCAGGGACCGTTTCATTTTGTATTCGATACAGGCGCCGACATCGTTGTGCTGGATCCTACCGCTCAGAAGCTGGCGCTGCACGTCGAGGACTGGGGCGATAGTGTCGGCGACGGCGAAAACAAAGTTCACTGGCGGCGCGCCCAGGTTAGCGATGTGCAGATCGGCGAGCTCCATCTGGCTGACCGCGTTGTCGGCGTACTCCCTACTGACATTGTACGGCCGGTGTTTGGAACCTATCCGTTGAGCGGTCTTATCGGCAAACCGCTCTTGAAGGGAATGGTCGTAAAGCTCGACTACGCACACCGGCAACTGACGTTCACGCCTGCCGCGCAATTCTCGTATTCCGGAACCGGCACTATTCTGCCGTTCACCGACGGACGTGTTGCGGCCACCATAGAGGGCATTCAACAGGTCTTTTTTGTCGATACGGGCACGAGCCCCGGCTTAACCCTCGGCGCCGTCACGTCCGCTGCGTACGGCCTGCCCTCGAAGTACAGAGCATCAGTTCAGAGCGTGACCGATTGGGGTGGAGGCGGGCCAGTGCGCACGCAACTCGCGCGCGGCCACCTGTTCGAGTTGGGCGACATCGAAGTGCGCGATCCGATTCTCTACCTTTCTGTTCAGAAGGCTGGATTGTTGGCTTCGACGGATGGCCGGATCGGGGCTGGGATTTTGTCGCGGTTCGATGTCACGTTCGATGCTTCGGCGTTCCGCATCATCCTTGAGAAGAACGCCAATTTTGATCTCCCGGAAGCATACGATCGTCTCGGCATGTGGATGGGCCAGGCTGGGCAACACTTCAGTGTCGCCGACGTGGCCGCCGGCGGCCCGGCGGACATCGCGGGCGTTAAAACCGGCGATACGATTCTTGAGATCGATGGCGCAGATACGGCAAGCCTCGTGCTGCCATTTGCGCGCGAGCAACTGGAGCGCCGTTCGGCGGGCGATCAGGTAAGGCTGCTGCTGCGATCAGGAGATACGCAACGCGTGGTCGTCATCACGCTGCAGGATCGCGTTTGATCGCAGCGTCTCTCTAAATCAGTTTCGCATCGAGCGTGATCTCGGCATTCAGCACCTTCGACACCGGACAGTTCTTCTCCGCATCCTGGGCCAAGCGCGCGAAAGTTTCCGCATCGAGTTCGGGTACGCTCGCCCGCAAGGTGAGAGCGGAACGGGTTATGCGAAAGCCTTGGCCATCCTGCGCCAGGTTCACCGCGGCTTCTGTTCGCAGCTCCGTCGGCGTGAAACCTTTCTGCTGAAGCTGAAAGGCGAGCGCCATGGTGAAACAGCCCGCGTGCGCCGCCGCGATGAGCTCTTCGGGATTGGTGCCCTTCTCGTTCTCGAAGCGCGTTTTGAACGAATAGGGCGTCTCTGCGAGCACGCCGGAATTGGTCGTGATGTTACCGTTTCCATCGCGGCCGGTGCCATTCCAGACGGCTGTTGCTTTGCGGATCATGACGTTCTCCTGGCTTTCTGATTGCGTGTTGTAGCTCGAGCCTCCTGTGAAGCGTCGGCCCGAAACGATACGGAATCAATGTGCAAATTCTGCAACGCGAACGGAACTTCGTTTTGTTCGCGCGCTCGGGTTCATGCGAACACTGCCACGCATTGGCGCATCGCTAGCACGGCGTTGCCTTTCTCGTCCCAGAGCGTTGCGTGCTGGCTCGAATAACCGTCCGCGACCGTGTCGGCCACGATGTCGATCAGATGCCAGGACGTGGCCAGGAACGTCTCTTTGAGAATCTCGAGCGACCATGTCGCGGTCGAGATTGGCGCCGGTCCTGCGAACATCGTCATCGCCGCCGGCGGCGGTACGTCGCCCAGCGCTATTACGCTTGCCACGTCGTCTGGCGCGGAGCGATCGCGATGGCGCAACCAGATCTGCATCGCCGGCGTGGCTGCCCCTGAAACCAGGCGCGCCCCGCCAGCGAGGCGTGCCTCGAATTGCGCGGAGAAAACCGGTGCTGCGGCATGGTTGAAGAAATCGGCGAGGTCGTCCGGCGGTGCAACCTCGGGCATCGTCAAGGCGTCGTAGCGATGGCCCGAGCGCCGCGCGGCACCGAACATCAGCGTCGCGCGCAGTGCCGGCTCCGCTTCCGAGCGGATTTCGACGTCGACGAAGCTCGTGGACTTTCCGGCGCGCACGATCCGCGGTGCAATCGTGAGATTGCCGGCGGCCGGCCCGACGAAAGCGAACTGCGCGGCGCGCAAGGGCGGGAGGTCTGTGAATGTCTTCTTTGCAGCCGCTATGGCAAGCGCAGCCGACAATCCGCCGAACAAGGTCCGGCCTTGCCGCCATTCCGAGCCTGGCGTGGCATGATATATCCCGCCTTGCGGCGCAAGCTCGCCGAGCAGTTTCGAAAACGGCGTGGCGGCAATGGTCGTGTTCATCGGTCGTCTCTCAATGGGCGCTGGCGGATGGAGCAGGCGCGGCTGAGACCTTTTTCATGAACGGAATGAACAGCGCGGCGGCGAAGCAGCCGAACATGAGCACACGGAAGGTGTCTGCGAAAGCCATGGTCTCGGCCTCGCGATAGGCGAGCAGCCAGAGCCGATGAAGCGCCGCTGCTTGTCCGGCGTCGACGGCACCGGGAAGCGCGCCATAGGTGCCGCTGACGCCGTCGACCAGACGCATCATCGGTCCGTTCGCGGGTGTCAGGTTCGACGCGATGCGCTCGAAGTGAAGATTGGTGCGATTGTTGAGAAGACCGCCACAGATGGCGATGCCGACCGCGCCACCCAGATTGCGCATCATGTTGAAGAGGCCGCTCGCATATTTGAGGCGCTCCGGTGGCAGGCTGCCCAAACCCAGATTGACGCTCGGCGCCACTGCGAAGACTTGCGGAAATCCGCGCAAGATCTGGGGCAGGAAAAGCTCTGCGCCGCTCCATTCGCTGGTGATGCCGCTGAAGGCCATCATCGCTGCACCGAAGGACGCGATACCGGCCATCATCAGCCAGCGCGTGTCGAAACGCCTGGCAAGCGCGATATAGACCGGCACGCCCGCTATGGAGGCGACGCCCGTCGAGAAGATCGCGAGACCGATCTGAGAGGCGTCGTAACCGCGCACATAGCCGAGGAACAGAGGCGTCAGATAGATCGGCGCGAAGATCGCCGCCCCTGTGACGAAGGACTGAATCGAACCGATCGCGAAGTTCCGGTTCGCGAGCGCGCGCAGATCCACGACAGGGCGCGCGAAGGTCAGGCTGCGATAGAGAAAGAGCGCGCCGCTTGCGGCCGAAATCGTCGCGCAGAGTTCTGATGGTCTCATCGTCGAACCAGTTCCAGCGCGCGCCTTCCTCGAGCACATATTCGAGCGTGCCGAGTGCCACCGCGAGGAGCGCGATGCCGGGATAATCGGCGTCCTTCAGCAGCGAGAGGTCGGGCTTGTCGATCTTGACCAGCATCGCTACGAGGACGGTCACGGCGATGCCGGGGATAAGATTGACGTAGAAGAGCCAGTGCCAGTTGAGCGTATCGGTGATCCAGCCGCCGATCACCGGGCCAAGCGTGGGCGCCAGAGAGGCGATGGAACCGATGACGGCCGCCGAATAGACGCGGCGCGAACCCTGAAAATAATGGAATGAAGATGTGAATACGGTCGGGATCATCGAAGCGCCGAGCAGGCCCTGCAGCGCGCGGAAGACGATCATGCTCTGAATGTTCCAGGCGATCCCGCAGAGCATGCTCGCGACCGTGAAGCCGGCGGCCGAGGCGACGAACAGCCAGCGTGTGGAGAACACGCGTGTGAGCCAGCCCGAGAGCGGGATCATGATGATCTCGGCGATCAGGTAAGACGTCTGGACCCAGCTGATGTCGTCTTGTGCCGCCGAAAGCCCGCCGCCGATGTCCTGAAGCGACGACGCGACGATCTGGATGTCGAGCAGGGCGATGAACATGCCCACGCACATCACCGCGAAGGGAACGATACTGTGCAGGAAGGATTTGTCGTCGGCGCTCATGACCGTTACTCGCGCGTGTCGATGCTGGCCGTGATCGACAGACCCGGGCGCAATCCGCCGAGTTGCGCGTCTCTGGCATCGAGCACGATGCGCACCGGCACGCGCTGAACGATCTTGGTGAAATTGCCGGTCGCGTTCTCGGGCGGGATCACGCTGAACACCGATCCCGTTCCCGGCGCCACGCTGTCGACGCGACCGTGGAATTCGCGACCGGGCAGCACATCGGCGACGATGGTGGCGGCCTCGCCGGGCTTGACGCGCGCGAGCTGGTCTTCCTTGAGATTGGCGTCGACCCAAAGCCCGTGCGCCGGGATGACGCTGGCGAGATAGGCGCCGACCGGCACGTATGCGCCGACGCGCACCGCGCGGTTGCCGACATAGCCGTCGACCGGGGCGCGGATTTCCGTGTAGCCGAGATTGAGCGAGGCGGTCTTCAGATCGGCTTGCGCCTGCGCCACGTCGGCGCGCGCCTCGTCGATATCGGCCGCGATCACCTGGAGCTGTTCATTGGCGCCGCTGACATCCGCGCGCGCGGCGGCGACGGTCGATTGCGCAACCTGGTCGGCCGACTCTGCGCGCTGCACGTCCTGGCGCGACACGGCGGTGGCGCGCGCGAGGCCCTGATATCGGGCGTCGTCGTCCTGTGCGAACTTCGCTTGCGCGAGCTTGGCCGACAGATCGGCGTCGGCCTGATGGATCGCCGCCTGCTGCGCGCCGTACTTCGCCTGGAGATCGGCGAGGCTGGCCTGCTTGTTGGCGAGGGCCGCTCTGGCGTGATCGAGCGCGGCGCGGAAATCGCGGTCATCGAGCCGCATGAGAAGCGCGCCCTTGCGGACATGCTGGTTGTCGCTGACGGCGATCTCGGAAACGAAGCCCGCAACATGGGGCGCGATCGCGGTCACGTCGCCGCCGACGTAGGCATCGTCGGTTGTCTCGATGAAGCGGCCTGTTGTCGCCCATTGATAGCCATAAGCCGCCGTAGTGACGGCGATCAGCGATACCCCGAGCGCCAGCAGATGCTTCCGGCTCAAACCGCGGAGCCTGCCGATACCGCCCCGCAAGCTTCCTGAACGTCCAAGAGCGATTGCGTTCATTGCCGCCTCCCGCTGGGTTTGTCACCGGTCTTTCGACCGAGTTACTATCATAATGATAGGATAGTCACTATCACCATGAAAGCAACTAGCGGGTACGGCGAATTCTTCGGTCCTCCTGCCCGGAACCTGGGAGCAAGCCGCCGTTAGGCTGCTGCAACCGTCTGTTTTCCAAAGCATTTTTTTTGGCCACGCGCGCTTTTCCCGCGCGGCAGCTATGCGCGAACAGGCATCCTCGAAGAGAGGGTGCGCTAGCTCCGCGACCGCTTTGCCGCGCGTCGTGGCCGTGAAGCTTGCTTGTCGCGCTCTTCGCGCAACCGCACATACTCGCCCCATTCCTCGCGGCCGTCTTTGTTTTGGCGGCGCGCTTCGGTGTAGCGCATGCGCGAACGGAGCACGGCGTCGGCGGCCGGCCCGGGACCGAATTTGGTGTGGGCGTGGTCGACGGGTTTGCCGCTGGCGCGATCGACGACGATCGCGTCGACAGGCTTACCGGTTTCGACATCGACAAGGCGGCTGGCGGTTCCCTCATGCGCGAAATAGCGGTTACCGTAGGCGCTGAGCGCCACCAGCACCGACCAGAAATCGCGGCCTTTGTCGGTGAGAAGATATTCGTAACGCTGCGGCCGCTTGGAATAGAGCCGGCGCTCGAGCATGCCGTCCTCCACGAGCGCATTCAGTCGCCGTGTCAGCATGTTGGGCGCGATTTCCAGGCTGGTCTGGAACTGGTCGAAGCGCGTCAGCCCTTGGAAGGCGTCGCGCAGAATCAGCATGCTCCACCATTCGCCCACGCGGTCGAGCGTGCGGGCGACGGGGCAGATCATGTGACGGAAGGTTTTCTTCTGCATGGCCGCAATATAAGCTAGTTACTTGCAGAATGCTAGTCACCTCTGAGCGGGCGCGCGTCCTTGGGCTGCTACAACGATCAGGATTTCGGCGCCGGCGCCTGCAGCAGCTCGACGACGTAGCCGTCGGGATCTTTGGCCAGTCCCACCAGCGCGTTGTCGAATTCCGGCACCGGCGTCGGCTCGCGGGTCACTTCGCATCCCATCTCGCGGATGCGCGCGGCGACCGCTTTGGGATCCTGCACATAGAAGACGAGCTTGATGGGCAGGTTCTTGCAGTTGGGATTGGAGCCGTCGGTGTAATGCATGAGGACGACGGCGTTCCTGCCCTCGTGACTGAGCACGATCTCGTCCATATAGGCGAGCTTGAAGCGCCGGCCGATCTTCATCCCGAGCGCGTGTTCGTAGAATTCCGCGGAGCGCTTCAGATCGCTGACGCCGATGCCCGTGGCGCCGATGAAATCGGGAGAACGCGTCATGCTGGCCTCGCTGTGTGGGGCTCCGGTGGCGGGAGCAATGTAGCCTGATTGGCGCGGTTTTGGACTATGTCGGTCTTGTCGCCGAATTTAAGAGACCGACGCGGTCATGAGCCCTTCGCCGACAATCACCGTCGAACCGCCCACTTCGACGCTTATGAGCTGGCCGCCCTTCTTGGTCGCGGACGCCTCGATCCTGCTCGGACGTCCCATGCTGACGCCCTGATCGATCGCCCATTTGAATGCGCCGTCGCCGCCGCCGAGACGCTCGGCCAGCGTCGCCGCCAGCGCCGCCCCGGCTGACCCCGTCGCCGGATCTTCCTCGACCCCGAGCGCAGGGGCGAACATGCGTGCATAAAGACGGCTTCCGGACGCCAGATCGCCGGAAAAGAAATACAATTGCGGCGCCCAGGATCGCCCGAAGTGCTGCGACCACACTGCGCGATTGAGCGTCGCGTGATCCACGGCTTGTCTATTCTTCACATGCACGAAGGTGAATGGCAGGCCGACGCTGCCGTGCCATGTCTCCAGCACATCGCCGCTTTCCAGCGACAGCGTTTCAGCAGCGACTTTGTTTCCCGGCGCCGCGCCCGGTCTGTCGAGTTTTCCGGTGAGGATGAGACGCGTGAAGACGGGCGCCGGTCCGGGCCGAAGTGCGACCGATACCAGGCCGATGCCTTCTTCGAAAACGACCATGTCGGTGCCTTCCGCAATCTTCCCGATCCCGCGCAGCACGGCCGCGGTGCCGATTGTCGGATGCCCGGCAAAGGGCATTTCCGTCTTGGGCGAGAAGATGCGGACGCGAAACGTCTGACGTGGGTCACGCGGGGGCAGAACGAACGTCGTCTCGCAGAAATTGATTTCGCGGGCGTAGGCCTGCATCGCGGCGTCGCTTATCCCCACAGCGTCGGGAAATACCGCGAGTTGATTGCCGCCAAAGGCGGTCTCCGTGAATACGTCCGCGATGATGAATTTGCGTGCCATTCCCTTCGAACTCCTGCGTGCCATTGCGTTGGAATTGCTTCCGCCGCCGCCGAAAAACACGATCATCGAGCTTAGCTAATCGACGATGTAACTAAGTGGGCAATCGCGGAGAGTCAACGCTCGAGGAGTCGTAACGTGCATGCAAATTGCGCATCCAAGCCGGAAGTACCCTTCGGCGCATTTCTTGACGGGCCTCGACCACATAGCTAACTAACGAACGCTATCTTGCGAGAGTCCCTGATGCCGATTCCTCTTGCCACAACATTTCGCGCGCTGGCCAATGAGCGCCGGCTGCAAATTCTGAAATGGCTGAGAGATCCGAAGGCGCATTTTCCGCCACAGGTCGACGGCGATCTCATCAAGGACGGTGTCTGCAATTTGCTGATCGCCGAGAAACTTGGAATTAGTCAGCCGACTTTGAGCGAGCACATGCGAGTGCTCACCCAGGCCGAGCTCGTCCAGCCGAAGCGGATCAAGCAATGGACGTTCTACAAGCGCAATGACGCCCGCATCAGAGAGCTTCAGAAGATCATCGGAAAGCAAGTCTGACGCGTTCTGCGACGGGGCAGGCGATAATCGAACAAACACCCATAAGGTGTTTTACCGGACGCGGAGTCGAGTCATGAAAAGCAAGGCCAACGTCGTTGCTCGCGTCTGGGGTGGAACCTGCGAGACCTGGGAATTGTTGAGCCGCAGCGACCTTGCAGTCTTTCACGAGCGCATGCCGCCAGGCACCGCGGAAGAAGAGCATTTTCATAGCAAGGCGAGGCAATTCTTCTTTGTGCTCGAAGGAGAGTTGCAGATTACCGTGCTGGGCAGCGATCACGTTTTGAGTCGCCACGAAGGATTGGAGATACCGCCCGGCGAACGCCACCGCGTCCGCAATGTGTCGAAGGGTACGACGGAATTCCTCGCGATCGCGCATCCGACAACACGCGGCGACAGAAGCGCGCCGGGCACGTAGCGGCGTCAGGCGCCGCCCGAGAGTTCCAAATGCCCCAAGGTAGGGCCGCTCTGCGCACGCTGGGCGAGCACGAGATAAACAGCGGTCGCGGCGAAATAGAGAAACCGCAGGGGCATCTGCCCTCCAATTGCCGTGAATGTGGCCGCGATCGCGAAAACGGCGACGAGCACAGCGCAGGCCAGAACGGCCGACCGCTCGAACAGGAATGCCGCAACGGCGAGCAGTTCCACGCCGGACAACAGAACTGCATGCAGATCGTCGCTCGCGCGAGCTTCGAGAAATGTCTGCAGGCTCGCCCATGCAATATAGGCGCAAAACGACCAGCGCAGGATCCGCAACGGCCAGGTCATCGCGCTGCCTCCGGGAGCACGAAGACTTGCCGCGCAACGTCCGAATGCAGACGTTCGGGCGCGTACCAGCGTTGAAGAATGGCTTTGTCCATGAGGTCGAGATTGGCCTGCACGAAATCTTCGAAACGCTCATACCGGCGGAGTGCGCTGCGTTCCGCGATCAGCGACAGGAACGCCAGCGTGATCGTCTCGTGGTAGGCACCAGGCCTTCCGGCGCGCGCAGCGATTGCCTTCAGCGCGCTGCTGAATTTGTGACTGGCGGTCGAGAAGTCGTGGGTTCTCAACAACTCGAAGCCCACCAGCACATGATCGGCGTGACGAAACGTCGTGTTGTCGATCTGGCCACGCAGGAACCGTTCCACGATCGGGAGTTCATTTCTCATGATTGTCCTCCCGCAATGCGTGCGCGTCCTTGGCGGTGAGGTCGAGGCCGTAAACTTCTTTCAATCGCGCGACCTGTTTCAGCGTGTCGTCGGAAAACGGCGCCTTGCCTTCGAACGCATGCAGCACGATGCCCTCGAGCAGCTCGCCGAGTGAAAGGTCGAGATATTCCGCCAGCGCTTTCAGGACCTTCAGCGTGCGCCGTTCGATGCGCACGCCCGTTTGGACGCGTTCGATTGTTTTCATGTTATTTTGGTACTATGGTACCAAAGAAGAGTCAAGCCGGCGCTGGGCTCCGCCGCTCGCGGCTCCGCATATGCCTTATGGCTTCTTGGGCAGCCCGTTTTTTCATGTGCGCTTCGCGGAGGCACGCCAGCGGGTAATCTCACGTTCTATTATTTCACTTGAATTACTCAAATTACTATATCACGGTGTACCCACTATCAGAGAGAAACGGTGATGACTGACCGACGCGCAATCGAAATAGACTTCGACATCCACAAACGGATTGAAGCTGCTAGGCGTAGCTTCAGCGAAAGCGACATCGTCGTTCTGCGGCGACTGCTAAAAATTGACCCCGACGAAGCAGCGCCGCGCAAGGCCAATGGCAGTGCTGGCGGCGGGCGTGAGTGGTTCGGTGACGGCGCTACGCTGCCGCACGGCACGGAGGTTCGCATGAAATATAACGGGCGGCTTCATACCGGGCAGATCGACAACGGCGACTGGTTTGTTGAGGGCAACCGCTACAATAGCCCCTCAGCCGCCGCTGGCGGCGTAGGCCGCACCAAGAAGGGCGGCAAGACAAGCCTAGACGGCTGGCTATATTGGGAAGCCAAGCGGCCCGGCGACCGTGAGTGGGTGCCTATCAAGTCTTTGCGCCGCAGCTAACAGGACGGCGAGTTACCGAGTTACAGCAAGTTACGCGACAGGATGCACAATCACCGATCTGTCGCAGACCTTCCGGGCGGCTCCGACAATCGGATTGCTTCAACCCTCCGTCACTTCGCTCGTAATAATTGTAAACTCCACAAGCGTAGCAACGCCAAAGGCCGTGGTAATGGCCGCATCGGCTGCGTCCCGTCCGCGCGCCACCAGAATGCGTCCAATGCGTGGATGATTGTGCCGCGCATCTGCCGTGTGCCACGCACCCCCCAAATAGACATCGAGCCATGCGCTGAAATCCATGGGGTTGGGATCGGGCGGGACGCCGATATCGCCCAGATATCCGGTGCAATAGCGCGCGGGAATGTTCATGCAGCGGCAGAGCGCGATTGCGAGATGCGCATAGTCGCGGCACACGCCGCGACCCTCCTCGTACGCCTCGAAGGCGGTGCGGTCCGCGCGGGCGTGATCGTATCCGAACGCGATGCGGTCGTGCGTATATTGCAAAATCGCTTGTACGCGCGGCCAACCCGGCTCGATGTTGCCGAACAGCGACCACGCGATATTCGTCAATTTCTGCGTCTCGCAGTAACGGCTGCCGAGTACGAAAACCAGAACATCGTCGGGCAGTTCTTCCACCGGATGCTGCCTCGCGTATTCGGGCACAGGTTCGGGCAGCCCGGGGTCGGCGATGACAAATCGGTTCCAGAGCGAAAGTCTGCCGACAGGCGCAACCAGCCGCGTGCAGATGTTGCCGAAGCCATCGATATACGTCCGGTACGGAATTTCGGGATAGAGCGTGAATTTTTCCGGTTCGCGCAGGTCGCCATGCCGCTCCGGGCGAATGTGAACCATCAACAGCAGCGGCGTTTCCGCCGTACATTCGAACGCGATGTTGAAGCCAGCCTGGATGAGCAAAATTCAATACCTCTGGCTCGTCAGAAACGGTGACCTCGCGCCTGTCTGTGGGTCACGTCCGGCGGTCCTTCAGCCGTGACCTGGACTTCGACATCCATTCCAAGAAAGTCAGCCGGAGCGCCCTCCCATATCCCGCAGAGAGGCGTTGCCTGAATGGGATCGCGAGCCACGGCAACACGAATGAGGTCACGATTGCCGACAATGCCGTTCGTCGGATCGAATTCCGCCCACCCGCCATTGGGCAGGAATACCCGGACCCATGCATGCGTGTTGCCGCCGCCTAGCCTGGTCCGCGCAAGATTTTCGCCTGCAGGACTATAGATATAGCCCGAAACGAACCGCGCCGCGAGGCCGAGTGTGCGAACCGCTTCCATCATCAGCACCGCGAAATCCCGGCATGTTCCCTGTCCCAGCGCGAGCGTCTCGAGCGGTGTTTGCGGCGGTCCGCTCGAGCGTCCGACATAGTCCAGCTCGTCGTGAATCGCATAAGTCATCGCCGCCAACACGTGGGGTGCGTCGACTTTGGGAACGCATTGGAGGAACCGGCGGCTCCACTTGTCCAGCGTTCCGCCCGGATCTCGGTAGCCACGAAGCATCGAACTGTAGACGTCCGGCAAATCGATCGGGTCGTACGCAAACGGATACGAATTCAGCCCCCGCTCCGGCGACGAGGGATCGTCAAGCGAATCTTCGGGCGTGTGTTCCAGCCGGATTGTGCTTTCAAAGATCAGCTCGCTGCCCGCGGCCTCGAAGCGCGCAATTCCGATGCAATTGCCGAACACATCGTGGATGTAGCGAACATCGACGGGGCTGGGCGTAATTCTCAGCGAAAAATCCAGGACATGCTGGTCGAAGCTTTCGCGCGGTCGGAACATCATCCGATGCTCACCGAAGGTAACAAGGACGCGGTAACGGTAGCGCGTCAGATGCCGAACAGTCAGAATGTCCATGCGGGGGCGATCGTTTGGCGCGACTCAAATTGGCAATTCATTTTGGCCACATCCAACGTTTGGCATGTGCGTGACGGATAGTCACATATTGCGGGGGACCGAGATTGGATTCCGGCGACAGCTTTCTTAACCGCCGATCTCGAGTCCGCCGGCGGCGGAGGTTGCGCGAAGACTGTTCGCGTGGCGAAGGTGCCGACGCCTCGCCCATGACGCGTTTCTAAAATCGTGCTATAACTTTCGCCAAGTTGAAGACGCGCGCCCGGGCGGCGTTTCCCCACATCGTGCAATCCGGTTTCGCCGCGAAGAAGAATTCCGCGCGTTTGATTTTCTTTGAAATTCGATTGCGTCCGGACCGCGAAAAGTCAGGCTCTCCGCGGGTTCGCGTCGGGAAATCAATCGGTTTGATTTTCGTATGATATATTTATCAAACGAGCCAATGATTTCCGTGACTTAGTGCGCGCCGGAAATCAAACGTTTGATTTTCTTTGATTGTTTTTCAAACCGGCGAGATGGGCCTGGCGAGATGGCTATTGCCCTGAGGCACGACGCGCTCGCTTCGCGACTGGTTCGGGGCTTGGCCTGTGAACGTGCTCGTTCACTGATCCATGTCGTGCCATTGAGCCTTTGAATCCAGCTGCACACAATAAAACAGGTATCCGTTGTCCTTGTCGCCATATGTGCCGTACTTCTGGTTCATCTCTGCCTGGTAAGTTGGGCTGAGGTTCTTTCACATAATCAAAGCACGCTTGTTTGCTGGTGTATGGGCCGGAATAAATGAGATACACGCCCGTACTGTAAAAGACCTGGTAAAAGCCGGGTGCTGTCCATTTGTCGTCCTCATCGTCGGCACGAACATCGGCGATGGAGGCGAGCCCAGCGGCAACCAAACCTACAATCAGCACGACCTGACGGCGGCGAGCGAACATCATGGAACTCCACATTTGGTGAATTTCGCATCGCTTGCCGAGCTATGCGCTCGAAATTTGCTGCCCGGTCTTTTCGTTGCCGTAGGCATCGGTCAGCGGCGAAACATGTTTACACCATTGTCGCGGCGGACGTTATCCCGGGATGCTTGGGGATCGCGGGCGAGTGGTGCCGGCTTGTCCATCTTCACTTTCGCTGCGCTCAAGCAGTGTCGGACGCGCTTCGCCCTTGAGGTCTTGGTTGGCCGCGCGACGCGTAGCCCAAAGGGCGAAGCGTGGTGGGCGCGACAGGGATTGAACCTGTGACCCCTCCCGTGTGAAGGGCGTGCTCTTGCTGCTCATTGCGGACCATAGTGGTACCTTATTGAAACGAAAGAATTCTTTTTCTACAACGAGTTAGCCGCATCTGTCGGAACACTCGTTTTCGTGCCGAAACCCAACTCCTGCAACCCCACTGCAACCCCAGCGGCAGCACGCTGTCAGGAGGGAACGCGTGCCAATTCGCGAAAGTCGGCAACGACGTTTGACGCACATCGGCATCGAACGTCTGCGTTACGACCCGACGAGCGCGGAAGCTGGTCCGGGATCGCGCATGGTCCTGCACGACAACGAGGTGCGCCACGCTGCAGTTGCGGCATGACGCCGAACGGTGTGAAGACATTCTCTGTCTACTTTCGCCCTCTCAGCAATCGGGTCGGCAGGCAGGAACCGCCTGAAGGGTCCTCAGCGACGAGTGACACTTGGACAGTTTCCTGCGCTGACGCTGATCGAAGCGCGTCGTCAGGCCATCGAAGTTATGAGTGGCGTCCTACAAGGCGGTGCGGACCCATGGGCGGTCCGAAAGAAAACAAGCGAGGAGCGGTACACAAATGCCTTCGAGTCTGTTGCTGCGCAATTCATCGCGAAGAAAAAGGACGAGATCAAATCGTGGGCGAAAGTCGAGAAGGCATTCGAGCTGCATGTCGCACCCAAATGGAAGGGGCTGTCTATTCTTGATCTGGGGCGCGCAGAGGCCCGCCAGCTCATCGATGGCATAAAGAGCCGAGGCACGGCTCGCGAGGTGCGCAAGCATCTTCACGCTCTGTTCGAGTGGGCGGTTGACGAGGAGATCGTCGCGAAGAACCCGCTCCGGGAGCGGAAGGGGAAAGGAGGCAAGAAGAAGAGCCGGCTTGCACGCAATAAGGACGCGGGACGCTCACCTTCATGCCTTTTTTGAGTGGGCGGTGGACGAGGAGATCGTCTCAAACAACCCGCTACGCGAGCGGAAGGGAAAAGGAGGCAAGAAGAGGAGCCGGCTTGCGCGCAACAAGGATGCGGGGCGCTCGCTGGAGCGAGCAGAACTGAAAGTAGCGTGGCAAGCAGCAGGAAGGCTCGGTTAGCTCACGGACAAATGAGTAAGTAGCTACGAGCACGGCTCCAAGCCCAGCCGCCAGCCGGTAGTCCCTTAGAAATTTCATAAACTCTGGATCATCGATCGATGCAGAAGAAATATCTCGTCCTTGATATGCGCACACGACAAAGAACACAGGGATCAGCGCCACCAGAAAGACGGAGAAAGAAAGAAGAAATAGACGAGCTGCTCGACGCATGGTCAGCGCTCTCTGTTGTTGCAGGACCGCAGGCGTCCCGGTTAGGCGCACGCTAGACCGAATAACCAAGCGCTATTCTTTATCCGGCCTAGCGATCAACCAGAAGACGCTGGCGGCAACAAGCCCGCACAGGGCGCCGAGTGGGATGTATACGGCGCTGGTGTTCACGAAGACCTCTGAAAGGACAATCCCCTGCTGGCCCTTGAAGTGGAATGGCGGAGTGTAGATCAGATAGAGCAGCACGCCCAAGATGATGCCGGCCAGCGCGTACGTTCCAAAGCGATTCCAATTTCTCGAACTAAAGACGAGGAGTGCGGGAATACCTAGTACCAATGCTACCGGATAACCGAGGAGGGCTGCGAACTGAACCAGCCAAAAGCCTCACCGACATTGTGCGGGCCCTTTCCAAAGATACTGACAGCAATGGCGATGACAGCGGGGGCGATCGGCCCGACAACGAAGCCCAGCCATGTTCTAAACTTCGCTAGTGGCTTTAACGTCATGAGTGACTCACTGATCTCCTTCAGTTGGTTCTTTCAGCGGCATTGCCGCAATCGCATGGCCAGCATTGTTTGTTGTCTACGGCGCGTTGGCAGGCCGGGCGCGCATGACTACTCGCTAGCTTGCTATCTTCTTCTTGTTCCGGAAAAAAGCGCTCGACCCAGCGAGAGCAGGCCCACGACACCCGCCGCGAACACTGCCGATTTGGTGTACCATAACGCGAATTGAACGAATTCAGGCTTTGAGAAAGTGAGATCAATGGGGCGATGCTGGTAATAGCACAGGAAAATAAAGAAGGCCCCGAAGACACCGATTAGGATCGAGAATGGGAGCACAAAAGAACGGAGAAAGGTTTTCATCGCTCAACACGATTTGTTTGCGGCTTGCGTGCAAGCTTTCGGTGGCGAAGATTGGCCCGGCTGAACTAACATCTTACCCACTGCTTTGGTGGTTCCCTTTGCAGTCGATCGAAGGACCGTGTTTACCAACCCGCCCGTAGCAACGGCCGCAGGATCTGCTTCAGAGGAAAGTCCCGGAACGTACTGAAAGATCGCTCCGACGCCCGCTGCGAAGGTAGCTGATATGCCGGCGTCTGTATCGCTCGCGCCCGTTGCCTTCGCACTTGCATATGCACCGGCGAATTCACCACCTACTGATCCAGCTTTACCGACCTTGCCACCGAGCGCGCCTCCTGCGGATGTGGTCGCGCCGTTGACGGCCCCAGTCTTCGCGTCCTGAAGCACTTGCGCAGAAGAATTGCCTTTGCTCGCGGAAACAGCGGCACTAACTCCAGCGCCAACGACACCGCCCACCGCGACACGTTCTGGAGCAAAGTAAGTTCCGACCGCTGTTGTAGTAGCGGAGACTGCGCCCATCGCGCCTTGTTTCGCCTCTGGCGTGTTTAGTTCGGCCTGATCGCTCCAACTTCCGCCAGTCACATCGTCAACGTCGCCAGAAGGATCAGTGCGGTCCGTCGGATCATCCACGACGTAGGTATAGAGGTCGACATCCGCCTTATATCCGACAGGGTCGGTTTGAAGAAAATGAGCGCAAGCAGACGTCGGAATGAAAGAGATCGCGCAGATTGCGATGACCACGGGTAGCCAAGTCATTTATTGCCCCAGAGAATTCCCCTTCAAGACGCTACGGGCTGGTCAATCGCATTTCAAAAGAAGAATTCTTGACGATCGCTACGTGTGCGTACTTACGCACGGATTTTTGCGCGCACCCCACAAGCGTTTTCTTCGCGCAACAATGCAACCGCGCGCTATGAAAACTCTCGCGCCATGTTTCAGAGAGAACCCAAATTCCGGTCAATTCCTACAATCGCTGGTAGAAGATGCTGCCGGAAGAGCCATTTGGCGCTGCGAACAATCATGAATTGTTCGGGGTACCACTTGTCGCAGTTCGCGAGCGATCCGTACTCGCGCTAGCTCGCAAACATCTCGACGAGAAGCATTGCTCGAAGTGTAATCCGCGTAACGAACGATGTGTTTAGCGGGAACGCGAGCGCGAGATGATGGGGCGATATGTCGTACTGTCGGCTGCTTGCGCAGCGTCCTGGGCATTGGCGTGCATCCCGGCTACCGCTTTAACGCCCATAGAAGTGGTTCGTAGCGTCATGAATGAGCCCGAGGCCGATTTCGATATCGCACGCGATCGCCTGACGCTCGAACGCCTTGTCGATCCAACGATTGATGAGGAAGGCCTCCTGCATGAAATCGATACCATGGCCGACACCATTCGAACGATGGCGGGCCCCAGTGCATCAGCACGTAGGCGCGTTAGCGCACTTCGCGCCTACGTCTACGACAGCAACAACTGGAATGGGCACGATCCGTTTCAGTACGACATGAGCGATCCGCTCGGACGAGTGCCAGAGCACCGGATGCTTTCGCAATACCTCAAAACGCGAAAAGGCAATTGTGTAAGCATGCCCATTCTGTTCCTGGCGCTGGCAGAACGGCTGAACCTCAAAGCTACACTCGCGACGGCACCCGATCATGCGTTTGTCAAATACACCGACGACGTCACCGGCAAGACCATAAACTTGGAAACCACGAGCGGCGGATTTCCCGAAAGAGATGTATGGCTTCAGCAGAACTCGCCTATGACGGCCGAGTCGATCAAGAACGGCCTTTACATGAAGCCGCTCTCACCGAAAGAAGTTCGCGCCTTTCTCGCGGAAGTCGTGATCCAATACGACCTCAACAAGGTGCACCGGTATCAAGAAGCCTTGGACATCGCGAACCTAATTCGCCAGTACGTGCCGCATGATCTAGGGGCGATTTTGACGCCGGCCATAGCGGCTTCGTGGATGTTCCACCAGGAGTTCGTGGAGAAATACCCGACAGGCGCCGATATTCCACCGGAGGAGCGCGACCGGTTTATTTTTCTGAAACAAACAATCGACGCATCTACAAGTGAAGCCGAGGCGTTGGGGTGGAAACCGCCGGACCAACCGGCACCTTCCGCCACTCCCCAAGCAATGGCACCTTAGTCGGACGGGGCAGTAGCGCCAGGAAGCATGTTCTTCCATGTCAGCCGCGCAAGCGCCCGTGCTTCCTCGCCAATCGGGGTCGCGTAGATCATTGTCGTTTCAAGCTTCGCGTGACCGAGCCACAGCTGCGTTAGCCCTGGTGTGACCCGCTCGCTGGATGCGTTGATTCCGAACGCGTGACGAAGCGCCTTTGGCTTCCACAAAAATCGCGGGACGTTCGTGCTCGCGCATCACCTCGCGTACCGCTTTCCAGCCTGTTGTTCTGCACCAGGGGAAGAGTCGAGCGGTGCTCTTGCGCTCTGACGCTTGTGCGGCTCGATAGCCGAGAACACCGTCGAGAAAATCGAGAAATTCGCTTGGGACAGGCACCGCTCTGATGATGCCGCGCTTGCCGGCGCTTCAATGTCTCGAAGTTTATCGCTTCGCACCCGTCATCAATGCGAGCCGGCGTCACCGCGAGCGCCTCCGATATCCGCGGCCCACATATCGCTAGAATCGCGCAGAAGGCTCCTGTGGGGTCATGGCGCGTGATCGCAGCATGGAAGAACTCTGCACGTTCGGCTGGTACGAGGTATTTGCGTCTGCCTTGGCTGTCGTAGAGAGACCACGTCATAGTTCATGACGATGAGCCTTTCCGCGAATGGGCGAAGTGATACCCGTTGACTTTGCAACCCTCCGGTGAACACTATCGCGCATATTGTTTAGTCAGTATACGGATTGAGTGTGATTTCCGGATGAAGTTCTTTCATGAGTGCGTCCGGCCGCCACGGACTCCCGTTTCTTCTACGGCGATAATCAATATTCAAGGGACCATCTGCAGACTGCTACTCGACGCCGACAAACGTCTTAAGTGCTTCCGCGAGTTCCTCTTCCTTGCGGCTCATGAATGCGAGTGCCCAGATCGCTTTCACAATGAATTTTCCGAGCACAAACACGACCCATCCGCTGATAAAAAATTTGTAGGCGCCGAATGCGAGCGAGACAGGCAGGGCGTGATGGTTGTAGTCGAGGGTTGTCAGGTCGACCGGTGAAAACAGAGACGTGAGCAGCAGCGTCAGTTGGATGAGGTTCGGTACCTCGATGGGCCGAAGAATGCCCTCAGGCGACGGCTGGATAATTGCGTGGCCGCCAGCAAAGAACCAGCTGTAGTGAATCGCTGCCAGCGCCAACACGAGCGATGGTAAAAGCACGCCGCACGCTGTAAGCACGCCGCCGCGGGTGATCACGTTCAGGGCGCGAGCTCGGCGAAACTGCTTCACGCGGGCGATCTGACCTAAGAGATCGTCCTTCCTCAGGCGGGGCGGGCCGACGCGGGGCATGTCGAAGTAGCCCGGCTGCAGCTCCTCCACCCACGCCATTTGCAGCCACGCCAGCCAACCACCGGCAATCAGCAGTGCGGAGGCTCCGGCGATTGCTGCTAGCCTGATCAGCATTACGCTATGGGCACTCCAGAATATCGACATAGAAAAAAGTCTCTCCGTAATCCTCTTTGGCATAAATTCTCTCGAAAGCCCCACGCACCGCCAATTGCGCGGCCGGGCCTGGAATGAAAAGATGCTGCAGGGCGGACCATAGGGGCGATGACATGGACCAGCGCGAACGCATCTGGAATATGATCGAGGAATTTGCGAATTCGAAGCCAACCGAGTTTCGCAGAAAACTTGAGGACAAGGCCGTTGCAAGACGGCTTGCGAGCGCCGGCGCGACCAGGTCCGACATCGCAAAAATCATTCTCTTCAAGGAAGACGGAAATCCGTCGCCGACACTTATGGAAGCATTTGTAATCGACAACATGGAACGGTAATCCCGGCTTCGGCTATTTCCTTGGTTCTGGTGCCAGCTTCTTCAATAGATCGTTGGCAAGTTCGACCAGTGCGAAAAGAGGGTCGGGCTCCGATATCTTGTCGAGCAGCGCTCGCACCTCGAGAACAAACTCCCTTGCCTTTGCGGGAGACTCGCTTGCCGCTTGCGAGCGGAACAGATAGTTTTCGAAACCCCACCGCGCTATATTGAGGATCTCATCTCGATATTCCGCCAGCTCATGCGCTGTGAGATGCTTGCAGCTCGTCTTCAAGAGCGTTTTATGACAGTCGAGCGCCTTGACGTATTGCTGCGCCGAGACCCACGCCTCGGATAGCCTTCGGAGAAGCCTCAGACGAGCGATCGCTGTGTGCTCCGAAGTATTCTCCAGCTGTATCGAAATCTCTTCCAGCAGCGCGGCTGTACTGCGCCAATCCCGCATGCGGTTTTCAACCTGGTCCGCCCCCGATTTTCTCAGCAATTCGGAGATCTCGCGCCTCTGCATGATGAGCGCGCGGGTCATAATCCCGATTGCGACAAAGGCCAGGAGGGACACGGCTGGCCAAGCAAGTGCAAGCGCGGAATTCGCGGTCATCATGACAACATTCCGCAATCGGGCGCGCCAAAGCGGCACGGACCGTGCAAGCTAACTCGCGCGCACTGTCGGCCGCTGCCTGCGCAGCCCGTCGCTTCCGCTGGGCGCATTATTTGACAGAAGAACGCCATACCCCACCCCAATAGCGATGCTAATGGGCCTACGAAACTCACGCAACACTCGCGCTCCGCAAAACGAATTTGGATAGAGGTCGCGGACCATTCGATCTCGGGATACGGACGTGGATGGCCATAGGGACGCCGTATCGCTACGCCTCCAACAAGCGGAATTTGAAAACGCAAAGCAAATCCACTTCTTAGAAGGAACGCATTGCCCGTATCCCGGCGCGACTTTCCTTTCCTTCGAGAGACATTTATCAATCTTGCGACGCGGCACTCAGGTTCGAAGTCACTTATCGCAGTTGAAGGTCACGTTGCTCTCGTTCCTGCTTGGCCTCATCTGGCGCAAATACCACTGACAACAGCTGCCAACGGCAACTGGCGATCACTGAGCACCGGTTTTCTTTAGGTTCTGCGGCGACTGCTATGGTTAAGCTGCCAACTCGCTCATCCCGCCCAAATTTGGTAGCGTCGGCGAGGGTCTATGGGGGTGAAGTGTAATGACGAAGTTATTTTCCAGGTTAGCCGGACTGTTGTTGCTCGCGGGAGCCGCCGCGCATGGCTATCGGCTGTATCACCCGTTCGCAATCGTTATTGGCAGCCACAACATTCCGACGTGGTACAGCTGGCCAGGTGCGATCGTCGCCGGAATACTTGGCCTCATGGTCCTCGTCGAATCACGGCCCTGACCGGACGAAGCGCGAGAACAGCCGGTCAGCTCGGAAGAGCGCTAACCTGATCCGGAAGCGGAATTGCCTAGTCGGGCTTATTGTCCGAAGTCTTTGGTACTTCCTCGCACTCGGTGCCGCCTCGGATATCTGGC
>CAWEXK010000006.1:0-8193 GCA_963812975.1 uncultured Alphaproteobacteria bacterium
CGGCCACGCCGTTGGTTGATCTGTCGCAGGACGAGATTGAGGAACTGGAGCGGATTTATCCGCAGATTGAGGACATCCTGCCGCTGTCGCCGTTGCAGGAAGGGCTTTTGTTTCACGCGTTTTATGATGCGGCGGCGCCTGACGTTTATACGGTTCAATTGGTGCTGTCGCTGGAGGGGGGGTTGGACAGCGGGGTGCTGGAAACGGCGGTGCAGGCTTTGCTGCAACGGCATGCGAGCTTGCGTGCGAGCTTTCGGCACGAGAACCTGAGCAGTCCGGTGCAGGTGATTGTGCCGCACGTTGTGGCTAGCTTGGCGCCACATTGATCATTGCATCGAAGATTGGCCGGGACGCGATGAGCGTCTGGCGCGGTTTTTGGCGGAAGATCGCCTGGAGCGGTTTGATCTTGTTGTGCGCCGTTAATGCGCTTTGCACTGCTGCGGCTTGCGGGCGATCAGCATTGTCTGGTTGTGACCAATCATCACCTGTTGATGGACGGGTGGTCGCTGCCTGTGTTGGTGCGCGAGTTGCTCACGCTTTATGCGCGGCACGGAGATAGCGGAGCGCTGGCGCGGGTGACGCCGTACCGGAATTATCTGGCGTGGCTTGCGGTGCAGGATCGCAGTGCCGCCAGTGCGGCGTGGGGCGAGGCGTTAGCCGGATTGGCGGAGCCGACGCGGGTGGCGCCGCTGGATCGGGCGCGAGCGCCGGTGGTGCCGGCGCAGCTGACGTTTGCGGCGAGTGAGATGCTGACGGCGGCGCTGACAGGGCAGGGGCGCCGGCACGGTGTGACACTGAACAGCTTCATCCAGGCGGTGTGGGCGATAGTGCTGGCTTTGTCTGACTGGGCGCGACGACGTGGTGTTCGGCGTTACGGTGGCGGGACGGCCGCCGGAGATACCCGGCATCGAGACCATGGTGGGGCTGTTCATCAACACGCTTCCGCTGCGCGTCAAGCTTGAGCCGAGCCAGCGGCTGCACGATCTGATTTTGGCAGATCCAGGACGGCCAGTCGCGACTGATAGCGCATCAGCATCTTGGCCTTGCCGAGATTGAGCGTCTGGCCGGACTGGGCGAACTGTTCGACACGTTGGTGGTGTTTGAGAACTATCCGATGGAGCGCGGAGCACTCGAGACGTTTGCAGATGGCTTGCGGGTGACGGCGGTTGGCGGCCGGGATGCCACGCACTATCCCTTGAGCTTGGCGGCGGTGCCTGGCGAGCGGCTGCAGCTTCGGCTCGACTATCGTCCCGACCTATTTGATCGTTCGAGCGTCGAGGCGCTGGCGGGTCGGCTGCTTCGTGTCCTGGAGGCGGCGGTTGCGGATGCGGATCGGCCGATTGGCCGGCTGGACATTCTCAGCATTGAGGAACGTCATACCCTGCTGGAGGAATGGAACGACACCGCGCATGCGGTTGCGCCGTCCACCTTGCCGCAGCTGTTTGCCGCGCAGGCTGCCCGCAGTCCTGAGGCAGTGGCGGTGGTGTGCGAGGAGCAGACGCTCAGCTATGGCACGCTCGATGCGCGTGCCAACCAGTTGGCACATTATCTGCGCACGCTCGGGGTCGGCCCGGAAGTGGTTGTGGGGCTGTGCGTGGAGCGCTCGCCCGACATGGTCATCGGGCTGCTTGGCATCCTCAAGGCGGGCGGCGCCTATCTGCCGCTCGACCCATCCTACCCGCAAGAGCGGCTCGCCTTCATGCTGGGCGATGCCGGAGCCAGCGTGCTGGTCACCCAGGCGGCGCTCACCGAGCGGTTGCCCGCGTCGCCCGTGCACAGCGTGCGGCTCGATGCCGACTGGGCCGCCATCGCCTGCCACCCCGCCACCGCGCCACAACTGCGCCTCGACCCGCAAAACACCGCCTACGTCATCTACACATCAGGATCAACAGGAACCCCTAAAGGGGTCTGCCTGTCCCATCATGGCGCTATCGTTTTGTGCGATTGGGCTCGCGGAGTGTTTGGCTCGCACGATGGGAGGTATGTGGTCGCGTCTACGTCAATCTGTTTTGATTTATCTGTCTTCGAATTGTTTGTTCCCCTGTGTTCAGGTGAGAGCGTCATCTTGGCGCTCGATCCCATCTATCTTCCCGCGGCGGCAAGTCATGCAACGTTACTCAACACCGTGCCCACCGCGATCGCCGAACTTTTGCGACAGGGAGCTATCCCCTCTTCTGTGCGCGTCATCAACATTGCTGGTGAACCTCTTCAGAAAAGCTTGGTTGAGCAACTCTACAAACAGACGAATGTTCAGCGCGTTTATAATCTCTATGGCCCCTCAGAGGACACGACCTACTCGACATATGCATTGATACGGGAGGATGCTGATTTAGTCCCCATTGGTCGTCCGATCTGGAACACGCGGGTTTATGTTTTGGATGGTGGTTTGGAGCCTGTGCCTGTTGGGGTTGCGGGGGAGCTTTACATTGCGGGAGCGGGGCTTGCGCGGGGCTATGTGAAGCGAGCGGGGCTGACGGCGGAGCGGTTTGTTGCGGACCCATTTGGGTCGTCGGGAAGCCGGATGTACCGCACCGGGGACTTGGCGCGGTGGGGTGCGGATGGCGTGCTGGAGTTTTTGGGGCGTGCGGATGCGCAGGTGAAGTTGCGCGGGTTCCGCATTGAGCCTGGTGAGATCGAGGCGGCGCTGCGACGGCATGCCGGGGTGGCGCAAGCCGCGGTGATGGCACGCGAGGATCACGGGCAGCGGCGGCTGGTGGCCTATGTAGTTGCAGCGTCGGGCCATGCGTTCGAAGCCGGGGCGCTGCGGGCGCACCTTGGGCGGAGCCTGCCCGACTACATGGTTCCTGCGGCCTTTGTGCTTTTGGATCGACTGCCGCTGACGCCCAACGGCAAGCTCGACCGGCGGGCGTTGCCGGCGCCCGAGTTCACGCCTTCGGCGCGGCGGGCGCCGCGCACCCCGCAGGAGGAGATCCTGTGCACGCTGTTTGCCGAGACGTTGGGGCTCGACCAGGTCGGCCTCGACGACAATTTTTTTGCGCTGGGCGGCGACAGCATCGTGTCGATCCAGTTGGTGAGCCGCGCGCGCCGAGCCGGGCTCATTATCACGCCGCGGGCAGTGTTCCAGTACCAGACTGTAGAAGCCCTGGCTGCGGTTGCGCGCTTTGCGGCGGAGACTGCGTCAGCGCCTGATATCGCCAGCGGGGCGTTGCCGGCCACGCCGTTGGTTGATCTGTCGCAGGACGAGATTGAGGAACTGGAGCGGATTTATCCGCAGATTGAGGACATCCTGCCGCTGTCGCCGTTGCAAGAAGGGCTTTTGTTTCACGCGTTTTATGATGCGGCGGCGCCTGACGTTTATACGGTTCAATTGGTGCTGTCGCTGGAGGGGGTTCTGGACAGCGGGGTGCTGGAAACGGCGGTGCAGGCTTTGCTGCAACGGCATGCGAGCCTGCGGGCGAGCTTTCGGCACGAGAACCTGAGCAGTCCGGTGCAGGTGATTGTGCCGCACGTTGTGGCAGCTTGGCGCCACATTGATCTATCGCATCTAGATTTGGCGGGACGCGAGGAGCGTCTGGAGCGGTTTTTGGCGGAAGATCGCCTGGAGCGGTTTGATCTTGGTCGTGCGCCGTTAATGCGCTTTGCACTGCTGCGGCTTGCGGGCGATCAGCATTGTCTGGTTGTGACCAATCATCACCTGTTGATGGACGGGTGGTCGCTGCCTGTGCTGGTGCGCGAGTTGCTCACGCTCTATGCGCGGCACGGAGATAGCGGAGCGCTGGCGCGAGTGACGCCGTACCGGGATTATCTGGCGTGGCTTGCGGTGCAGGATCGCGGTGCCGCCAGTGCGGCGTGGGGCGAGGCATTGGCCGGATTGGCGGAGCCGACGCGGGTGGCGCCGCAGGATCGCGCGCGAGCGCCGGTGGTGCCGGCGCAGCTGACGTTTGCGGCGAGTGGGACGCTGACGGCGGCGCTGACAGGGCAGGGGCGCCGGCACGGTGTGACACTGAACAGCTTCATCCAGGCGGCGTGGGCGATAGTGCTCGGTCGTCTAACTGGGCGCGACGACGTTGTGTTCGGCGTCACGGTGGCGGGACGGCCGCCGGAGATACCCGGCATCGAGACCATGGTGGGGCTGTTCATCAACACGCTTCCGCTGCGCGTCAAGCTTGAGCCGAGCCAGCGGCTGCACGATCTGATTTTGCAAGATCCAGGACGGCCAGTCGCGACTGATAGCGCATCAGCATCTTGGCCTTGCCGAGATCCAGCGTCTGGCCGGACTGGGCGAACTGTTCGACACGTTGGTGGTGTTTGAGAACTATCCGATGGAGCGCGGAGCGCTTGAGACGTTTGCAGATGGCTTGCGGGTGACGGCGGTTGGCGGCCGGGATGCCACGCACTATCCCTTGAGCTTGGCGGCGGTGCCTGGCGAGCGGCTGCAGCTTCGGCTCGACTATCGTCCCGACCTATTTGATCGTTCGAGCGTCGAGGCGCTGGCCGGTCGGCTGCTTCGTGTCCTGGAGGCGGCGGTTGCGGATGCGGATCGGCCGATAGGCCGGCTGGACATTCTCAGCATTGAGGAACGTCATACCCTGCTGGAGGAATGGAACGACACCGCGCATGCGGTTGCGCCGTCCACCTTGCCGCAGCTGTTTGCCGCGCAGGCTGCCCGCAGTCCTGAGGCAGTGGCGGTGGTGTGCGAGGAGCAGACGCTCAGCTATGGCACGCTCGATGCGCGTGCCAACCAGTTGGCACATTATCTGCGCACGCTCGGGGTCGGCCCGGAAGTGGTTGTGGGGCTGTGCGTGGAGCGCTCGCCCGACATGGTCATCGGGCTGCTTGGCATCCTCAAGGCGGGCGGCGCCTATCTGCCGCTCGACCCATCCTACCCGCAAGAGCGGCTCGCCTTCATGCTGGGCGATGCCGGAGCCAGCGTGCTGGTCACCCAGGCGGCGCTCACCGAGCGGTTGCCCGCGTCGCCCGTGCACAGCGTGCGGCTCGATGCCGACTGGGCCGCCATCGCCTGCCACCCCGCCACCGCGCCACAACTGCGCCTCGACCCGCAAAACACCGCCTACGTCATCTACACATCAGGATCAACAGGAACCCCTAAAGGGGTCTGTGTTACGCATCGGGGCGTACCAAATCTGATCAGCGTCGCAGAGTAGATTGTTTGGTTTTAAGCCGAGGCCCGCGTTCTGCAATTTTCCTCGGTCACCTTCGATGCGTCAGTCTCGGAAATTGTGGCGGTTCTGGCTTCAGGCGCCGCGCTCATTGTGGCGGCACGAGCGCGCACGGGAGTGCGGTTGGCCGACGTGATACGCAAGCACAACGTCACCCACGCCACCTTGACCTCCAGCCTTGCGCATGACCTGTCAGAGAACCTGTGGCGTAAGAAACCTTGGTGGTGGCCGGTCGAAGTGTGTCCGGCAGCCGAAATCGCGCGCTGGTCGATGAACCGACGATGATCAACGCATACGGCCCGACTGAGACTACCGTTTGCGCCACTATGAGCGAGCCGCTCGTCAGGCGAATTCGGCCCTTACATTGGTCGTCCGATCTGGAACACGCGGGTTTATGTTTTGGATGGTGGTTTGGAGCCTGTGCCTGTTGGGGTTGCGGGGGAGCTTTACATTGCGGGAGCGGGGCTTGCGCGGGGCTATGTGAAGCGAGCGGGGCTGACGGCGGAGCGGTTTGTTGCGGACCCATTTGGGTCGTCGGGAAGCCGGATGTACCGCACCGGGGACTTGGCGCGGTGGGGTGCGGATGGCGTGCTGGAGTTTTTGGGGCGTGCGGATGCGCAGGTGAAGTTGCGCGGGTTCCGCATTGAGCCTGGTGAGATCGAGGCGGCGCTGCGACGGCATGCCGGGGTGGCGCAAGCCGCGGTGATGGCACGCGAGGATCACGGGCAGCGGCGGCTGGTGGCCTATGTAGTTGCAGCGTCGGGCCATGCGTTCGAAGCCGGGGCGCTGCGGGCGCACCTTGGGCGGAGCCTGCCCGACTACATGGTTCCTGCGGCCTTTGTGCTTTTGGATCGACTGCCGCTGACGCCCAACGGCAAGCTCGACCGGCGGGCGTTGCCGGCGCCCGAGTTCACGCCTTCGGCGCGGCGGGCGCCGCGCACCCCGCAGGAGGAGATCCTGTGCACGCTGTTTGCCGAGACGTTGGGGCTCGACCAGGTCGGCCTCGACGACAATTTTTTTGCGCTGGGCGGCCATTCTCTGCTGGCGATCAAACTAATCGGCCGCATCCGCAAGACATTGGATATCGAGATTCTCGATCCGCAGCCTGTTCGAAGCTCCGACCGTCGAGGCCTTGGTCAAACATCTCGGTGGTTCCGAGGCGACGCGCCCAGCATTGCACCCTGTTCGACGCTCGGCGGAGATCCCGCTGTCGTTCGCGCAGCGTCGGTTGTGGTTCCTAAATCGCATGGAAGGGCTGAGCGCGACCTATACCATCCCTTTTGCGGTACGGCTCACGGGATCGCTTGACTTTGGAGCGGTGGAAGCCGCACTCGGCGATCTTGTTGAGCGCCACGAAAGCTTGCGCACTATCTTCCCCGACAGGCTTGGGGTGCCGCGACAGCTGATTATCAAGGAGTTGCAGCGCGACCGCGCCTCGAGGTCACCGCTGTATCTGAGGCCGCGCTGCCCGAAGCCCTTGCCGCAGCGACACGTCAGGGCTTCGATCTTGCTGCCGCTCCTCCCCTGCGCGTACATCTATTTGCGCTCGCTGCCGACCGTCACGTATTGCTGCTACTGCTGCATCACATTGCCGGCGACGGTTGGTCCCTGGCGCCGTTGGCGCGTGATCTTGCGTATGCCTACTCGGCGCGTTGTGGCGGCGGTTCACCGGATTTTGCGGCGCTGCCGGTACAGTATGCCGATTATACTCTCTGGCAGAGCGAGGTTCTCGGCGACGAGAATGATGTGGACAGTAGGATTGCCCGCCAAGTTGCGTTCTGGACCGACACGCTAAGGAATCTTCCTGAACAGATCGACCTGCCGACCGACCGGCCCAGACCGGCGGTCTCGAGCCATCACGGCGACACCGTCGCGCTGCACATCAGCGCTGACCTCCACCGCAAGCTGCTGTTACTTGCCGGCGGCAGCGGCGCTAGTCTGTTCATGGTGTTGCAGGCCGGTCTTGCGGCGTTGCTCACGCGGTTGGGGGCAGGGACTGATATCCCGATCGGCAGCCCGATCGCGGGGCGCACAGACAGCGCCTTAGATGAACTCATCGGCTTCTTCGTCAACACTCTTGTGCTTCGCACTGACACGAGCGGTAATCCGAGTTTCCGTACCTTGATCGATCGTGTGCGCTCTACCAATCTTGCTGCCTACAGTCATCAGGACCTGCCATTCGAGCATTTGGTAGAGATTCTCAATCCGCCGCGATCGCTGGCGCATCACCCGCTGTTCCAGGTAATGCTGGCGTTCCAGAACAACATACCAACTAGTCCCGTACTACCGGGGCTGACCACGGTATTTGAACCCGTCGCCACCACGACCGCCAAGTTCGATTTGTCGCTTGGCCTTTGCGAGCAGCGTACGTTCGACGGCTTGCCCGACGGGCTCAGCGGTGTACTGGAATACTCAACCGACCTATTTGATCGTTCGAGCGTCGAGGCGCTGGCGGGTCGGCTGCTTCGTGTCCTGGAGGCGGCGGTTGCGGATGCGGATCGGCCGATTGGCCGGCTGGACATTCTCAGCATTGAGGAACGTCATACCCTGCTGGAGGAATGGAACGACACCGCGCATGCGGTTGCGCCGTCCACCTTGCCGCAGCTGTTTGCCGCGCAGGCTGCCCGCAGTCCTGAGGCAGTGGCGGTGGTGTGCGAGGAGCAGACGCTCAGCTATGGCACGCTCGATGCGCGTGCCAACCAGTTGGCACATTATCTGCGCACGCTCGGGGTCGGCCCGGAAGTGGTTGTGGGGCTGTGCGTGGAGCGCTCGCCCGACATGGTCATCGGGCTGCTTGGCATCCTCAAGGCGGGCGGCGCCTATCTGCCGCTCGACCCATCCTACCCGCAAGAGCGGCTCGCCTTCATGCTGGGCGATGCCGGAGCCAGCGTGCTGGTCACCCAGGCGGCGCTCACCGAGCGGTTGCCCGCGTCGCCCGTGCACAGCGTGCGGCTCGATGCCGACTGGGCCGCCATCGCCTGCCACCCCGCCACCGCGCCACAACTGCGCCTCGACCCGCAAAACACCGCCTACGTCATCTACACATCAGGAT
>CAWEXK010000007.1:0-117440 GCA_963812975.1 uncultured Alphaproteobacteria bacterium
ACATATCAATTCCCGGCCTGATCCACGCGTACTCACCGCGCAAGACGTTCGACCGTGCCGCATACCTGATCTTGCCTTGTTCGGAGAGCACGAAGGCGCAAGGATCGTTATTCACCGCGGCAAAGCGAGACCCCGTAGCCGTGATCGATGCAACAAACCGCGCAGCGAGAGTTTCGACGGCCGCCATGCCAATCGGTAGTTCGTTCGCTGCCGTCTTGAAGGGCTGGAACGGAAGAAGCAGCTCTGCCGCGAAAATATCGCACCAGATCTCGGCCGGAGGTCTCTTTGCGTAACTCCACCAGAGCAACGCTTTGTGATCAGAAGGCAGGCCCAAGACAATATGCGCAATTTCATGGCAGATCGTGAAGCGCTGACGTTCAGGAGACTGATTGGCATTCACTGAGATATAGTGCTTCCCCGCTTTTGCAAAGCACCAACCCGATTCCTCGGGCTCAAGGCCGGCGTCCGCGCGCACCACAGCCTTGGCGGCTTCCGCATACCCCTCGACCGAAGCCGGAATGTCGACCACGCCTGCCTCCCTCACAAATTGGCGCGCCCTGAGCGCTACGTCAAACTCATCCATCCTTCTCCTCTTCGGCCAAAATCTTTCGAATGCGCTCGATGAGCTTGGCGGGTGATGGACGCGCGGTGCCACGGTGAGCAACGGCCGCCGCCGACTGAAATAACTCGTACGACACAGCCGGATCGCCTAAGACATAGGTGACGAGCTCGGGATCACTCTCCGGGTGCTGCGCAAGATAACGAAGCATGTCAACCTCGCGCTTGCCCGCTTTGAGCGCACGACCAAGCTTCGTTACGACTTCTTCCGACGGGGATTCCTTGTCACCCGTTTCCAGGCGATAGATGTAAGCGTGGTCGATGTCTGCCAGTTGCATGAGCTCACGCAAGGAAAGCCCCCTGCTCTCGCGCAGTTTTTGAACCAAAACCCCGAATCCCGATTGACCCATTCCTCCCCCTTGACAAGTCTACGCTCTTCCTTTACTGTTGTCTGTAGAGACAACGGCCCATATGCCAGCGCGTATCCATCGGCTATTTGCCATGTGGACTTCAGATGTTCCGTTGTTCTCACAGACAGCAGACTATTGCACCTTGACTCAGCAAAAGCAAGCTCCGTGATCTCGGGCGTTGCGAGGCAACGATCGATTCATCGACCCGGCTAGCGCCCGCGAGAGGAACCCAATGGCAGACTTTACGGTACGCGTGGAGCTTCACGATGCCAACTGGAAGGATTATGAGACCCTGCACACTGCGATGGCCCGCCAGGGGTTCAGCCGCCAAATCACCTCCGATGAAGGGCGGTGCTATCAGATGCCCTGGGCGGAGTACAACGGCCGGGGAAACTCTACCAGCATGCAGATTCTGAACATCGCGAAAGTCGCCGCCAATGTGACAGGCAAGAAATACGCCGTGCTGGTGACGGAGGTTAAGAGCCGCGCTTGGATCGGACTCGATTCAGCCAGCTAGCTCCAAAGAGGGCGGTCTCGCGTTTTGAATGCTTCACGACAGAGCTGTAGCTGAAATTACGGAGGATGCCCGATGGCCGAGGTACAAATCGAAGCTGGACGCAGTCACGAAGTCCGCATTCACATCAACAGACAGCCTTACGAGTCCCCTAATCCGACGACAGGCGCAGCTCTGTATGCGCTCGGGAGCATTCCCGGTCACTACGAGCTGTTCGGAGAGGTGGACGGAGACCGCGAGGACGATCTCATCCCTCGCAACGACACGAAAATCCGCCTTTCCAAGGACGAACACTTCTACAGTCAGAAAGAGTTCCGCATTATCGTGAACGCCCGGCCGAAGGACGTGACCGAAAGAGTCTTGTCGTTTGCCCAGATCGTGGCCTTGGCTTTTCAAACGCCTCCCCAGGGGCAAAACGTGATGTTCACGATCACCTACAGGAACGGACCGAAGAAAACCCCCGAAGGAACCCTGCCCGAGGGCGGAACGGTCAAAATAAAGGATGGCATGATCTTCAGTGTCACACCGACTGATAAATCGTAGCACCGATCTCAAGCAGTTGCGAGACGAGGGCTACGACATCGAAATCCGGTCGGGACACTTGCTCGATCAAAAGCGTCCCGTATCTGAACGCCCAAAAACAGCTGAAGAGAGGCACGCTCGTTTCAAAACTGACGCTGGCGAACGACGCGACGGCAAAGCCCGACGACCATGTCTCCTTCTTCGTAGGCGAATACCCTTGTGACCAGAACGGCGCGCCGATCGCCAAAATCTGCAACCAGAGTGTGAGACGGCAGATCGCGGAGGATCTGTTCGTCGACCACACGTTTTCCGCGAGGCCCTTGAACGGCCCCTACGAAAACTACTACGCCAAGATGACGACCTACGCTGCGATCCTATCTGGCCCCGCGCAAGTGATCGACCCGAACTGGTCCGCAAAGACTTTTCCGGTCATCACAGCAGACGAGGAAGAATCGGTTTTCCGCTACATCGACACCTCTTCGAGCCGCGCGGAAATCGCGGCCGTCTCAGCTAAGCTCGGACTCGACCGGGTCGCTATCGTCGGTCTCGGAGGCACGGGCTCCTACGTGCTCGACCTCGTCGCTAAAACTCACCTGAAAGAAGTCCATCTCTTCGATGGCGACACCTTTTTCCAGCACAATGCTTTTCGCTCCCCTGGCGCGCCTTCCGGTGCGGAGCTCGAAGAGAAGCTTAGCAAGACCGCGTACTTCGAACGCATCTACTCCCGCATGCGCCGCGGCATTGTGAGCCACGCAATCGACATCGACTCAACGAATATCGACCAGCTCCAGGGCATGAATTTCGTGTTTCTGTGCCTCGACAACGGGAAGGTGAAAAAGCTCATCGTCGAAGAACTGGACCGTTTTGCTATTCCCTTCGTGGATGTCGGCATGGGCGTCTTTCTAACCGAGAACACCCTGGGCGGAATTGTGCGCGTCACCACCAGCACCGTTCGGCAGCGCGAACATGTTACGGCGAAACATCGAATCCCCTTCTCCGAGGGGGCCGTTCCCAACGAATACAGCACCAACATCCAAATCGCCGACCTCAACGCTCTCAATGCAGCCCTGGCCGTCATCAAGTGGAAAAAGCTGTTCGGGTTCTACCACGACTTTGAAAACGAGCATTACAGCACCTACACGATCGATGGCAACAAGCTGATCAATGAGGATCAGCCATGAAACGACAGGCGAGCGTGAAACACACGTTCGTCGAATTCATTCCTGACAAGCTCGAGTCTGGGACACTGTATGTTTCCATAGCGTTTGCCACGGTCGTGCACAAGTGCTGCTGCGGGTGCGGGAACGAAGTGGTCACGCCACTCAGCCCCACCGACTGGAAGCTGATCTTCGACGGCGAGTCCGTTTCACTCGAGCCCTCCATAGGCAACTGGAGCTTTCCCTGCCAATCGCACTATTGGGTTACGGGCGGACAAATCAGGTGGTCACGTCAATGGTCAAAGGACGAGATCGCCTCCGGAAGAGCGGCAGATCGCTTGGCCAAAGAGCGATACTCCGAACGATCCGCTGCGCCTTCTGAAGCACACAAAAAGGGTAAGTCCAAGCGCAAGCTCTGGCAAAGGCTCTGGAAGCGGTAGTTCCTTCTGCCTGTGCCAGATCTGTTAGGAGTGCGCAATCGCGCGCGACAATCTTTTTTCCAGAAAAGTCTCAAACTCTCGCTTGCGAGCCTCGCTCGGAAGGCAAGTCGCGAGCAGCGTCCGGCAAGGATCGCAGCCGGTGAGATGATCGAGCGCGCTCGCCCACGGTGGACTCAAGATCTTCGAAGGAACAGGTTTCCCCGCAGCCATGACCTCCTGCAAACTGATCTGCTCCGCACCCATCGCGTCGATCAACTCTTCAAGATCGTCCGGGGTGAGGCAGTTCGCGCTCGGGTAGCTGGAATTTTCCACCCGCCGGAGATCGTCCTCCAATACCGCTTCAGCTGATTTTCCCAACCGAGCGGCCGCCCCTTGCGCCGCGACCAAGTAAACGGGCTCCTGAGAACCGACATCCCTCGCTGCGCTTTCCGAGATGCCCAACCGCCTGGCCCGCCTCGCGAGCACTCGGTCGAAAACCTTGCCTTGGGACTCTTTCATGTCCGCCATTGAGATATCCCCTTTCACCTATAGAGACCGCCAAATCGGCTACTTTTTACAACGACGGCAACCCCCACTCCTTCAGCAAGTTACGGACCTTCGAACGAAGGCGAAAGACCCTTACCCCCGTCTGCGGATAACTCCACTCCATTCGGTTAGCGATCTCTTGATGCTTATATCCTTCGGCGAGAAACTGCAACAGCAGAAACTCCTCCGGCGGCAGCTCCGCCTCGAGCTTTCGCCAGAAATCCTCGGAAAGCGCCAGCTGCTCTGGATTTGCGGGCGTAAGCTTTTCTTCGAGTTCCTCGGTCAGTCCTTCTTCGAGCCCGACTGTCTGCTTCGTCAATTCGCGGAATCGCTCTGCACACACGTTCTCGCACACCGTCTTTAGATAGCCTAGAAACTGCTCGGGCGTTCGAACCTGCGAAAAATCGGTGTATTTCACTAGACGAAAGAAAACATCCTGTGTGGCATCCTCGGCCTGATCCTTGAGGCCGCCGAGCCGCCGATAGTTGGTCGCCATGACGCGGGGATACAGCAGGTCGTACATGATCCGCCATGCTTGCGCGTCATCTTTGTCGCTGCGCAAGCACTCCAAGCATTCTCCGAGTTTTGCCTGCCTCGATGGAGATATCACGGCCCCTCGATCACCTCGTGCACCGCCGCGGCCAGCGCTCGGCTCGGATGCAAATAGACAATCCATTTCTTTTCCTGCTCTTCACCCGACTCGGCGGCCGCTCGCCCGCGATCGAGGATTTGCCAAAACAGGCGCGAGGCTCTCCCGGTCAGCTCCTCCGGATCCCGGTTCCGAGCTTCGGATCTTGTTTCACGACGTCTCGCAGGCGCGAAACCAGAGTCCCGTGGGCCCATTCCCAATCCGAATTCAGCAACTCGTCTTCGGCCACTTTCAGTTCGTGGTCCTGGCTGTTCGCGTAAGCCTCCGAGGCCGCCTCACAACAGTCCAAGAGATCGCCATATTCGACCGGATCAAAACGCCACAGAAACGGAAGCCAGAACCGCGCCGCATGCCCTCCCAAGAACGTGTCGCTATGTCCCAGGCCGGTGCAATCGAAGTTATGAATCTGCGCGTCGGCTCCCGGCGCGCACGAGGAACACGTCTGCGAAGGGCTCGCTACGTTGTGGACCAGCTTGCCAAGAGCAAAACCAAAAATGCCCGCCGATCCAAAATCCGGAATCCTCCATTTCAACAAGCGGCCTAGACGCACGACCCTGTCTTTGCCGGTCCAATCGTTCCGGATGGCCTCAAACGCCTTCGGCTTTTGACGGAGCAGCGACTTCCCAATCGAAGTTCTCGTCGAGAACGCATCCCACAAACACGACCCTTCTCGCCGAAACATCGGGAAAGGTTTTGAGCGCCGAGCCCGTTAAATAGGTCCCAAAGCTATGAGCGATAATATGAGGCCGAGAGTAGGAAGTATACGGGCCCGCTTGCCGAATCCAGCTGCGAAGCGCTGCCGGCTCTTCGCACGGGAGCACTGAAGAAAAGCCGCGAGCCAAACCAACCACGACGGCCATCGCTATCGCCCCCCACAAGGGCAAATACCGAGAGGCAATCCAGTAGCTCGCGATGCCGGACACCAGAAATGCCCACGGTTCCAGAGCCAGCTTCGTCGCTCCTAGCCACCGGTATTGCCAGTACCGAATCTTGACAACATGGAAGTGCGGTTCAAGAACCCGGCTAATGGACGACTGCCATTTCGCGTTGCTGTTGATCCCGTGCACGAGCAAAACATGGGTGACCGGCATCGCGCGACCCGTACCTCTCCTGGAAGTTTAACGGTGCAGCCCAGCTACACGTACGATCCCTGCCGGCAAACGCTCCCCCTTCTCCAAAAGCTCGCGCATCCCGGCAGCGTCAAATCGCTGCGATGAGCGAGCTACATACTATCGCACGAAGTCTGTGATTACTCGATGTCTCAATACCATTGCGGCTACAATCAAACGCCGTCCACCATCGTGTTACCATCCAGAGCATGAAAGAGCCCGGCCTCGACGGACGCCATCGCGATAAAGACGGCGAAATTGACCGTAAGCGCAGCGATACGCGCGTTGATACCTTGCGCAAGACCGACGGCGACGATTTTCTGTCCGACTTTCGCGGTGACGCATGCCTTGGCACGGTACTCGATGAAATAGGTGCCGATTCTCTGACCGAATTAGTAAAAGAACATCGTAGAGTAAAGGACCGGGCAAAAAGCAGCCGTTTCGCGCTGGTCCGAGTCTCCCCTCACGCTCTATTCCGATTCCTCCAAGTCTTTGAATTCCGCCACGGTTTCCCCAATCCGATTGATCGGATCTAATCGTTGCGCATAACCTTTGGCCCATTTCGCGAGACGCCGAATGTCGCGGCCTTGCTCCTTCGAACACTCCTCCCTTTCACCTGCCTTTGAGAGTGCCATCGCGAAATCACGAATGCGGTTGCTCGCTTGCCAGGCGTCGGCAGCTTCAGAAATGACCTTTGCCTTGCGGTCGAACTCGGCTTGCCGTCTCCGCTCCGTTTCCGCTCGTTTCCTTTCCTCCTCCCGTTCACGGTCCCGCCGCTCGCATTTCTCTCTATGCCTTTTTAACGCCAAGGCAGCGAGATGCAATCCTGCCACAAATGCTCCTAGACAGTTCTCCAGCCGCTGGATGATTCCGTCCGACCACGTCTGTCGAATCTTGCTGTCATAGGGAAGGCCGCTGATCGCGATGCGCAATTCTCCCGTTGGCTTGTAGTCCCATTGAGGGAAATAAGAGTAGACACTTCTTTTCTTTCTCGCTTCTTCCTCTCCGGTCAAGGTATGCTGCACGCGTTCCACCGATTCCGATATCCAAAAGCTGACGCGTTCCCCTAAAACCGTGACATATAGATTGGCATCGGCGGTACTGCCCCAAGTAATCGCCATCTTGCGGTCGTCGAGCGCACGAATAAGCGCATCGAGGATTCGCAACGCCCTCGGAAGCGCCGTCTCGGATACTCGGATGTGCGGTAGCGCCTTCCCCTCTTTGGGAAGGAGCAACCCCCGATCGTCTTTGCGTGGATGCGTGAGCATCTTTTTGGTTCGAAGGACGAGTGCGTGAGAAATCGGGCTGTCGGCCTCGACGGCAATCGGAGCCGGGACGAGCATCGCTCGCACTTCCGGACCGACGTCTTGCCTGAGGGCCTCGACCGCCTTCGGGCGGACAACAATGGTCACCATCTCGAGTTTGGGATCGTCGCTCTTGAGTAAAGGAGTTTGTTCGGTCTCCTGGCCGAGCTGCACGTGAACCCAATGGCCCACCGGCGGGCGGGGGATCTGGTGTCTCTCGCAAATCTTCGCTAAGCCAACATCCGAAAGCCCGAATTCTTTCGCAAGCGTGCGTGATCGGCCCCGGTATTTTTGATCCACTCGGAGGGTTAGTTTCCGGCAAAATCTAGAACCTGAAAAGGGGGATTTGCCGTGAAGCAGAAGCGATTCAACGTCGAACAGATTGTGGCGGTGTTGAAGCAGGCAGAAGCGGGAGTTCCCTTGGCCGAATTGATCCGGCGGGTGGGAATTTCCGAACAGACCTTCTACCGATGGAAGAAGCAATACGTCGGGCTGGAGGTCGACCAGGTTCGCCAGCTCAAACAGCTCCAGGAAGAGAACACTCGGCTGAAACAGTTGGTAGCCGATCTGACGCTGGACAAGGCGATGTTGCAGGATGTGCTATCAAAAAAATTCTAGAGCCCTCGCGGCGCCGGCAGGTGGTCGAGTACCTGCACGGCAGCTACCGGGTGAGCGAGCGGCGTGCGTGCAGGGTAGCCCGGTTGAATCGAGGGACGTTTCGATATCGCACGTCATAAAGATCCACGGACTGCACTGCGGATGCGCATCCGGGAGATCGCTCAGACACGAGTGCGATACGGATACCGGAAGATCCGCGTGCTGCTGAACCGGGAGGGCTGGAAAGTGGGCAAATACCTGGTAGAACGACTCTATCGGGAAGAGGGATTAACGCTGCACCAGCGGCGGAAACGGCGTCGCCGGGTAGCGGAACATCGGCGTGAACGTTTTCATCCAACGGGGCCGAATCAGGTGTGGTCGATGGACTTTGTGGCGGATCAGCTAGCGGACGGAAGAAGGTTCCGTTCGCTGACGGTCGTGGATATCTACACTCGGGAATGCTTGGCGATCGAGTCAGAACAGAGGTTGAAGGGCGAAGATGTGGTGCTGGCGCTGAACCGGATCAAAATCCAACGCGGAGTTCCGAAGTTTCTTTACTGTGACAATGGGAGCGAGTTTTCCAGTCAGGCGATGGATCTGTGGGCCTATCAGAACGGAGTGCGAATGGCGTTTTCCCGACCAGGGAAACCGACGGACAATGCTTTCGTGGAATCGTTCAACGGAACGTTTCGGGCAGAATGCCTGGATGCCCATTGGTTCACGTCGTTGACGGAGACCCAGCAGATCGTGGAGACTTGGCGTCGGGAGTACAACGAGAGTCGGCCTCACAGGGCTCTCGGGGAGAAGACGCCCAACGAATTCGCCAATGAAATCGCGGCTAGCCGCGATTTCATTGGGATGCAAACAGCCGAAAACTCACCCTAGGGTTGGTACAAAAAAGCCGGGCCGATCATGCGCCACAGGTGTGCTCCACACGCTTCGGTGTAGTTCCCACACGTGTAACGGTTAGCGTTTTTTCGAAGGCACGACACCCTCCGAGTTTTAGGAAATTCAAATCGCCACGATCAGACGACAGGTTTCAAGACAAGTCCAGGGAAGGATGACTGAGCATAAAGTCGGACGGGTGTATGCTCTTCTACAGGTAAGACTTAGAGTCCTCTAAAATCGTTAGCTTGCCGATTTTGGTTTCGAGATTGGGACTCGATCGGGACCTCCTGCTCACGAGGCAGGTGCTCGCCTAAAAGCAAGACATCTAGCCAAGCCTTTCGGCAGAGAACCGAATGGTCTACCGCATTGATAGCACTCCTGCGCCCAAGACAAACGCCAAAATGCTATGTAGTTGTCTCGTCTATGTCTTTCGCGCATCTCTCATCATGGTTTATGGGGGTATTCGGCGGTTATTGTTCCCACGTTTCTATAGCACGTCGGAGGCATTTGACGACTACGCCGTCTTTAGCGCCGATTCGGTCCGAATGGCCAGGGCGACCTCATCGCCTCGCGCACACAACGCATTCAATAAGGCCAAGAAGGCTTTCCAAAGAACAGCATCAGACGTCAACTGCTCGCGGTATTTTTTCCAGGCCATCCGCACAACGCCTGAAAACGCGTCTTGGAGATGATCGGTTCGCCAATCGTGGTCGGAATAGGAATCGAGCGCCCCGGCCAAATGCCCGACACCCATGGGCAGAAGCGTACTGCCGGAATCCGTCGCGAGAAAGTACGCAAACGAACGCGCTAGGTCCGCCTCTTTTACCCAGAGGCCAGCCCAGCGCTCGTAGAGCGGAGCCACGGCTTCGATCAGATCGGCGTGCGCTTTATTGCCGAGAGTTTCCAGAGTCGAGCGTATGCCCATCATTTCGCCGACGACTTGGTGTACATGGTAGCGTCGGTACCTGCGGCCCGGCATCCACTGCGGTGAATCCAGAATGTAGGTGACCATCTCTTCCCAAATCCGTGGAAAGGAGCTGCCTTCGAGAGCCAGGCCGAGGTGGAACCACTCGGTGAAAAATCCTTTCACCCATTCGTGAGCGGCAACCGGCAAATCTAAGATCGGTTCCCACAAGCTACGCGCTTCCTCAGGGGTGATCCCGGATAATAGAAGCTGAACTGCGCGCCCGAAGACCCAGCCATCAAATTCGTAGCGCGGGCCTTCGACCTCCACGTTCACATCACCTTCCGGTATTTCGGGCAGCATGCTCAGTTCGAATCGCAACAGCTCTTTGACCCGGTCGAGAACCTCAGCGCGATGCGAGGCATCCGCCGTCATCTCGATGAGGAATCCCATTCCCTGTCGAACGACTTCCAGGTCTAGCCCCGATTCGATGCGGTCCAGTTTTCTCGCGAATCCCTTTCCCTTCCCAGTCCCCAGCGCTCCGGTCTCTTCGCTTCAATCCGTCGCAGCAAGCGGCGCCCCATCTCATCGGCCTTTGCCAGCCCGATTGGTTTGACCGGAATTCTAGCGCGCAAATATCTCTGCCGAACAATTTCCCGATAGCGCTCAACGATTCCGCGACCGCCCGTGGTCACAGAGCCGCGCTCCGCTGCCCGCCGCAGCACCGCCCAAAGCAGCATCGCATTTTCCAGGCGCACGAACTCCTCGCCCAGGCGATCGCGTAGCCGAAACGCCGTGTTCATGACGTGGAACGTCGCGCGATAGTGGTGCCCGGTAATTCCGGCGATCACCGCGCGCCTGACCCACTCCTCCGGAAGTTCGGGCAGTAAGCCAATGCCCGCTTGTCCCACGAATCCTTCCGTCGCCGTGTCCAGCGTATCGTAGGGCGAGTCGAATTCCGGCGCGGCGTGCTCGATCAGCCCGGCCAAGCTGCTGAAGCACCAGCGTTCAGCCTCCGGATTACGCGAGAGCCAATCGCGATTTCCTAGCACAAGAACCGCAACGATGCCTGCTATGGCCTGCGTCTTTCGCTCCGCCAGGAACTCGTCTCCGCTGGGATCTTCGAAGACGGCGATCTGCTTCAGTTGCGTGATGATCCCTGGGAGACTTTCCTCCTTCAGCCCGGCCCCTTGGGCGATTGCCTGCCGCGCAAACGTTGGGAACTGTAAAATCGCCCCTCGGATGGGCAGTTGCTGTCGCGCCTCTTCAGACCGCGTTTCAAGGTGGATGGGGAGCTTGTATGCAAAGTGCGTGCTTCCGTCAGGCTGCGCGATCGCTGTGTAGTTTTCCGGGTCAAATTCCGCGAGGAAGAGTTCGAAGCGGTCCCGGCCTCGTCCTTCCTTCATTTCGGAGAGGCGCTCCAGCCACTTCTTTCGCTGTTCGGCAAAGAACTCTTTGCTTGCTTCCTCAGTCAGCATCCAACCGATCGCGAGCCTCTGCAGCATGATTCGGCGATGTGGGAGCCGGTGCCACTCGACGGCAATACGCAGGGCTTTCTCATGTTTAACCAACATTCCCAATCCGACACTCCAGAACTCCCGAGTTTCATGCACCGCGATCTCGGTTTGCGTTTGGTAAACCTCCGGACTGCGCTAACAGGGGCTGGAGTACACCACGAAACAAGTCTGGATAGCGCAGGCCAACGGCGACCAGCACACCGGCGAATGCAAGCGATTCGCCTTTCGCGAAAATCGTTTCGACCCAGCCGTCAATCGACTCACCTTTTTCGAGGAGATCATAGAGCCACTTTTCGAGAGCCATAAGACTCGCGATCACCACGTCCGGGATGTTCGGTTCATCGCGATGCCAGTTGAACACGTTGCCGTTACCGGGCCACCACACACTCTTGCCATCGACGACGAACTCCACACTCGCCCCGCGACGCTCTTCTTCGCTCGGCGTATGGCGAAACGCGAGCCTGAGCCATTGGTTGGTTGCAAAGTTCACCAATCGAAGGACCGCCTCAAGACCTTCCTCAGGAGCGGTTTCGAGCAAACGGAGGAATCCGCCCTTCCAGTACATGGGAGGCGCGCCGTTCGGCCAGTAGGCAAAGCCCGGCAGAGAGAAGATTTCGCGTTCGTATTCGCTTTCGCCGCTTCGGTTCGTCGAGCGACACGGCCAGCAGGAGCTCTCGAGCTACCGCGGGACGCACCAAAGCCACACTCTGGATCGCGTTCGACTCCAGGACGGCCGTCCGAAAACCGTTGGGAATTTCTCTTTTCGGTGCATCCGGTCCCGCCAAGACCAATGGCCCCCAGGAGCCGGAGAGAAACGTGGGAGGCCGAGGAGCCCGGCGGCGTCCGCTGGTCTCCGCTGCGGCCTTCGCCCGCTCCTTTTCACGCTCTTCGACTGCGCGCGCTGCCCGCTCGCTGCACACGCCGCTCCTTCCGCGCGTCGTCCTGCCAGTTCAAGCGCGATCGTCGAGACGGCCTCGGGAAATTCCGGCGCCGCGTACAGCAACGCTTCAAACATGATTTTGCCCGCGTCTCCCACGAACAAAATCCCTTCGGCACGCCGTCCTTGCAGTTCCCGCGCGAGCGCCAAGGCCACTGTACCGGCTTCCTCTCTTCCCGGAAACCCCACTGGCATCGTGCGCAGCCATAACTCACACGGCGCTGCCGCTCCGAAAACGCCTTCGCGCGCCAGCTCGTCCGCATGGCGCGCGAGCACAGTAAGAAGTGGCATCCAGTACAGCGGATTCGGAATCCGAAACCACGCAGCCGCAAGATCGGCGTCCTCGGCGGGCATCTCCTCCTGGAATCGCCAGTCCGGGATGGTCGCCACGTGCCGCATCGCGCTCCAGCAACCCGCGCAGGATTTCCGCCTTGTTGGCCATGAGCTCCGGCCACACTCGTTCGAGCAACACCTCGGCATTCGCCGCGAAGATCATTCCGTCTAAGAACAGGTCGCTGGCCAGCTTTTCGTGAGGATTTTCGCCCGAGAGCGTCGCAACAACGGCCTTCCATGACGCCAGACTTTCATCTCGTTCGACAAGCCTCTGCGCATAGAGCCGGATGGCACGGCTCCACCGCGGCGTTCTGGCTTTTTCGCGAATCCGCGCAGCCGCTTCGTTTCCCACGACAATCAATGAACGGAGCCTCGCCCAATCCCCGACCAGGTCGTGCGAAAACAAAATCGCCGAATCGGTGACGCGCACGACACTTTCTCTGTCGAGATCCGCGATGACTCCGAGCTCGTCGAAATTCAAAGCGTTCCGAGAAACGGCGCCGCTGATCTTTTCCCCCTCGATTTCGCCGAGGTGACAAAGAACAGCATCTCGCATGAGTCGGTCATTCTCGTCGCCGATCCACTGCGTCCAAATCCACTCAATGAGTTCCGCCTCCCCGACCCACACCTTGTCGCTCTCGAACCGCCGCTTCTGTTCGGTCCGAATTACCCAATACAGTGTCGTGAGGTTGCGAAGGATGGGTTGCAGTTCGCGGCGAAGCAACAACGCGTCGATGCCGGAAACACCCCGGAGCTTGGCGAGCAGTTCCTTGAGCGGCGGGTTTGAAAAATCGACCAGCCGAACTTCGCGGATACCTACATCAAGAAGCACCTGGCGCGTTTCCGACCAGTCGTAGGGCTGAACCGTGAGCAGGATCTTCCACTGCTCCGCACCGGCCGTCGCGGCAACACTCGCAAGTTCTAACGCGCGGGAACGTGCGGCGCCGCGCAGCTGTTCAAAACCATCCAGGACGAGCAGCGATTCGCCGACGCATGAGCCCCCAATGAGAACTTCGATATTGCTGCGCAAGCCAAAACTCAGGGCAAGATCAGCTTGGCTCGCCTCGCTAAGTTGCTGCGCGTTGAGCCACAGAACTCGGCGGAATCGCCCGCTCCTCCGAATCGCGTCCACGACGACTGCCGATTTCCCCGTACCCGATTCGCCCACCAACGCCGTACACAGATTCTTCGAGACCGCATCGATGACCACTCCCCGCTCTTCTGTGCGATCGAAGTGGATCCCTTCTCCCACGACCAGCCGCACGGCAGCGATGTTCGCCTGCGTGCGATCTTCTAAGGCTCTCCAGTCGACCGCAAACTCCGGATAGTCCCGCAACTCGACCCATCCTCGGAGCGAGCCGACAAGCTTCGCGAGGTTGAAAGAACCTCCGGCCGAGCGCCCCTGCTTGGCCAAATCCTCCAGACGGCTCCACAGCTTCCGTCCCTCTTCAAGCATTCCACTCCGTGTGAGGCTGCGGCAGGTTTCGATCGCGGCGGCTTCGTTTTTCGAAGGAATGGCCTCAAAATCGAACGGAAACATCTGCAAGCGGGAGAAAAGCTTCACGCTGTCAAGAGCTTCCCGTTCGCCGGCATCTGACACCCGTACGCTGGCAAACAGTCTGCGCTTGGCGGCGGACATACGCCCTTCTTGCCGGAACCCCTCAACAACCCGGCCCGGATCGCTCGCGCGCGCCTGCACCAAGATTTCGTCCCAGTCTTTCGCGACCGAAAGCGCAACGGGCCGCATGGCTAAACCCAAGAAATCATGGTCGCGGTCGAACATCGCGCCGTCGACACCGTCCCATTGCCGCCACGCGTCTGTTACGAATTCGCGGTCGAGGCCGCTCGCCGGTTAAACGCGAATCACTCTTCACCGAAATGGAGCAGCGCGTTTCGCGCTCGCGATTCCTCATTACGAGCAGTTGGTCATCCATCAACTGGCCGCTCTCGCGGGTTTCAAAATGCAGCGCGATTATCGGGCCAGCGGAGGCACCGAGGGGAATTCGCCCCGCGAGCAGCTCTAATAGAAAATGCGCACCGACCTTGTCGGCGAACGTGAATCCCGCACCGCCCGTTGCTTTTACGGGAGCGGCGCTCCTCGCGGTACTCTTTTTTGGTGCGCTTCTTTATTCGACGGCTCCGAGTCATCCCAGTCCTTCGCCCTCGTCGATGCCATTTCGTTGGCCGGAGCATCGCACATCAACCTTTCCACAGGAAACGCAAATTATCCCGCAGCGGCGTTCCGCACGCCAAGCGTGGAGGCCGGACTCTGGCCCGTGTATCGATGCCTCAGCGTATTGGCTTACTTGCTTGGTGAACGGGGAGAACTCTTTCCGGTTCCAGGATCTCCTTTGGGGCCGGCCGGACCCTGATCTCCCTTAATGCCCTGCGGACCACGGAGCATTTCGTTCAGCTCATGATCCTTTCTCAAGGCTTCGATTAGGGCGTCGTCTGGAGGTTTCGCTCTGATTGCAGCGACCGTGCCAACTGCAGCGAACAGGATCAAGGCAACAAGAAAGTTCGTCATCGCACGGTGCGCCACCGCCATCTGTGTGACTTTGTCATTATTTCGTTGTTGATGGTCCGCGAGTATCCGCAGGCAGTTCGTGATTCGCTCGCGCTCATGGAACGCCGAAGATTCCCCGGCAGCCGGGAAAATGTTACGCGGGGTGGGCATCTCGTAGCCACGCCGTCCGAGACCCACGAGAGCTGCGACAAGAGCGCAGCAGATTTGAAGTGCCAAGTAAAAAGCACCCAGCGCGAATGTCCAGCGGGAAAAGTTGGTCGGTGCACGCAAGGTTCCTACCGCCTGCGCGACAATGCTGGTGAAAACGATCGTCCCTGCAATTGTGAAAAGCCCAAGAATGCTTGTGAGACGAGCTTCCACTCCCTGTCTCCGCGAATCCTCGGCTTCCAGCAGACTTGTGCAGTCGGCCAAGTAGCGCGCCAAGACTGCCCCATCGTTCGTTTCCAGGAATATTCTTCAGACATTCCTCACAGTAGGTCAACTGCTCCGTGGCTAGGTTCGCCTCCCTTTGCCGCTCCTGCACGGAGAGTGGACGTGCGAGGGGGAAAATGCAATCTACGACGTGCCATAGGACGTCCGCCAGCCTCACGGAGCCGCCTCTGCCAGCCACCTGGCCACCGCATCGGAGATTCCTAGATCTAGCTTGTCGTCTAGCCACAACCATTGCCCACTCGGGTTCACTTCGATAAAGACGTAATCGCCTTTGGTGGTTTCGACAAGATCAATCGCCCCAAAAGAGAGCTTCAGACGCTTCATCATGTCCAGGAGCCTCGAAGAGATGTCTTCGGGGAGCGAAATCGAACTGTGAGGAAGCTGAGGATTGTTGGTTTGACGCCAGTCGATGGTTGCGGCCGGGTCCGACTGGGAGTCGATCGCAACCGCAAAAACGCGCTCTCCGACAATCGTGACTCGAATGTCAAATTTCTTCGGTAGAAGCTCCTGATATATCGCGGGGCTCCATCGGGCGCTGTCTATGTCGGCGAGATGGTCTTCAAGAATCCTCGACGTATAGATCGAGAATTCCTGCCCCTCGTTTACGATGAATCCCGTTCGCACGGGCTTGACAATCATTCCATCGAAGTTGGCAAAAGCCGCCCGAATTGTAGAAGGATCGTTGGTTATTATCGTCCGGGGGATTGGAAGCCCACAGGCAAGAGCTACGGAAAGCTGGAACGGCTTGAATTCGGCCTGCCAAATTGCTGCGGGATGACTCATCCACCGCGCGTCCTGAGCGAGCAGACTTCCCAAAAGGGCCGCACGAGTTTCTTGAAGACAGAAGGTATAAACCCCTGCATCCATTTCGTCGGGCTTTGACGGAGTTCGCATCCGTCGATACCAAATGGTCGTTGGAAAACCGACTGGCATTCCGTTCGACGCGAATTGGCTTCTCGCTACTTTTGTCGCTGTGCGGAAAGTCAGGCTAGACGCAAAAGGATAATCTTCCGTGTTTATCCGACGATGGGATATTCCGAGCGCCCCCAGCCGGAGAACTACCTCATCGGTCGCAACGTCCGCGATCGTGCTGACGATGAGGACATGGGGTTCAGGCGTCATCCGTCGTTTCTTGTTGCGTTGCGGTGATTCGAGTTCCGGCACAGAAATCAACGGACGCCTTCGTCGCGTCCATCCAGAGACCATCCATCAATACCTGAGAAATTTGCCTTGTGTTGTCGTAGCGAACAGGCTGCCCTTCCGTGCGCGGAAGACGCTCCGCAAAGCGAAATAAGAACGGCACTGCCGGACCAACCATCTTGACTGCTTTATCTGTCATCCGTTGTCTCCCCGCCTACCCGCGTGAATCTCGAATCTCGAGGTGGATGGGGATTCCCGGGTTGGCCGACTTCAACGACCGGAGGAAGCGGGTCCTCGAAGGATTCGAGCTCTTCTCCGAGAAGTCGACGATTCTCGCTCATCTGCCTCGCGCCAATCCACACAAACGGTATCGGCATCGCCAATCTCTCGTTCGGCATATTCTTAGCTCTCCTCTGTGGATTCCCTTGCGACGTCGGTAACGTAGGTCCGGCGATGGAGCGTATGTTTCCCCTTTTTTGTGTCGACTGTTGGGGGAGCCGGTTCCTCGTCTGCAGGCGTGTCTTTCTCCGGCGAATGGCGGTCTTCAGGAGGCGTCGGGCCCGCGTCTCCCGCTGAAAAAGGAACCTTTTTCATGAGCCTCTCCATCAATTCGAAATGAAACACCTTTATAGCCCCTGTTACACATCCATTCAAGTCCACTCGCTCAACCAACCCGTTGGTTTTCGATTACAATCGAGGAACATGCACGACGAGGAAAACACGCAGGAGTCGCGATCCCGTCTGACGCCTTGCGCAGCTTACTCGACCTGCGCAATGAATGTGCCGGATTTCGAGACATTCCTGTCCGAGATCATTCAAATCGTTGTCGGGCTGGATGCGTCCGCCGTGCAAGCGGAGCTTCGCTGGCGACTGCGATCACGTACGAGCCGACCGCTCGCACCGGCCTGCATGAAGCGATCGAGTCGGGCGCCGTCAGCGCCGTCGCGCCCCTCTTTTTGAAGGAAGAGGTTCAAAAGTATATCCCGCGCATCGCAACCGAGTTCGGGGTCGCCGTTGAACTCGTTGAGACCGAATGGCTGCTGATTCAGCCCCTTATTGTGTTCTATCAGCCGATCGGCGACCCGAGCAGATTCGCATTGGTGGATCCGAAAGACGCTGACTATGCGTTGACGGCCCGCGAGCTAGACGTCGATTTTGTACGTACGAACGATGCGCATTTCGCGAGGATGGGTCTAGCTGTTCTGGGACCCGAACTGGATGCAGTCCTGCGGGATTATGCTCGTTCAACGAGCGTGCTCGTTGCCTTCAAAGTCGGCTCGGCTTTCGTGGTAACGATTGGAGTCGACGTATTCGTCGAGGCTCTGCGAGCCATCGCCGCCGGCATTCGCAGTCTGCCCCCGGCCGTCAAGGCTCTCTTGGTCCTTGCGGCCGGGATTGCCGTTCTCCATCCAAAGTCACGTCAGATACTTTCCGAATACCTCAAGGGAATTTGGGAACGTCTGCGAGGGATGCACCCCGCGCTTGTTTCCATTGCCCGTCCGGCACTTGAGCATTTGGCCGAAGCCGCGAGCACTTCGCACACCACGCGCAAGGCAATCGAATCGAGACTGACGGTTCGGGCCAAGCAAACCGCCCTGTCCCATGCTCGTGTTATTTGTATTCGAGCAGCGGAACCCCTGTCCACCGCAGAGATTGCTCGCCGCATTCTTGCGAACGGATACGCGTCTCGATCGAAGAGTTTCCCCAGTTACGTTCGCCGTTTGCTGCGGTCGGATCGCCGCTTTGTCGTCGGCTCAGATGGTTTGTGGAGCCTTCGCGCAGCAGCTTAGTTTCCTGTCGGGATCGTCTATACACTGACGCGCGAACCGAACTGCGCCCATTCCAAAAGCGGACACACGCATTGCACCGCAAAACATCGCGTCCTAGGAGCAAACGCGGTCGTCGAGACATCTAGCCAAGTGGCCTGTTCTGTGAATACACTACCCCCATCGACTTTTGGTCTCGCGAGGCTTAGTGTCCGAACCGAACAGATTCGGCAGAATTCTAGAGGGGCTCGCCACCCAGCTCATTTGGCAAGCCCTCGTGTTTCTGACCGGAGCCGTGGTTTTCAGCTTAGGTGCAGCGCGGTTGAGCAAAGCCGTCCATGTCCTCTCAACCTCTCTTAGCATATTTCTCCTCGTCGTCGGGCTGGGCATCGTCGCTTGGGCCCTAGGCCTCGTGCTCCCTTGCACGTGCGCCTCCATGAAGGAATGAGTGCAGCACAACCGCCTGGTTGCGGCGCTCATCACGAAGCTGAGTACAGCAGTGTGACAGTACCGTGCTTCTTTTCGAGTTCCCCCACCTGGTCGAGCAATTCGACCTTTGTTTTCAGCTCGCCACGATAACGCCTCTGGAATTCCGGCCAACGGGATGGGCTGTGTCCAAACCACTCGCGAAGCGCATCCGACGGCGCGATTTCTTTCATCCATAGATCGATTCGCGCCTTTTCCTTTGAGACGCCACGCGGCCAAATCCTGTCCACAAGGACCCGGAAACCGTCTCGCCGTTCGGCTAATTCATAGATGCGCTTCAGCTTGAACTTGGGAGTTTTCAAAACCATTTCTAGAATCTGGCGATGCTGGTTTCCGGGCGCGAAACCGAAATCTTCCGCCGCTCTGCTGAACGTCCACCTCTTTGAAACCCGCAGATCGCAGCCTGGCAGCTACCTGTTTCTGTTCCACGCAAACCATGGTATCGGCGAGATGGAATAGGCGCATTCTCAGGGACCCGATACTGTCCACACCGACGAGTGTCACACCGGGTTTCAATACTCTAAACGCTTCGCGCAACACGCAGTTTTGCAGAGCGGTGGAAGACACGTGATGGAGCATGGTGAACGAAAGGGCGACCGAGAAGGATCCGTCGCGGAATGGCATTCTCGTGGCATCGCCCACTTGGACAGTAACGTGGCCGTCACCGACACGTTCGCTCAAGGAGCGAGCTAAGTCGGGATCGATTTCCAGACAAGTAAGCAAGCCGCGATGATGGCGCAACAGTTCTGGTCTCCCGGTCTCGCACATTCCGTCAGATCTGCAGTCGGGCATCCCGTTGTCCAACGCGCGCGCTTTGTCTCACACGGCTTCTTCTACGAGCTTCTAGTTCCGATGGTACAAACCATCCTGCATGACGCGTAGACTATGCGACATGTCACAGTCCTCTGATTATGAACAGTGCCCACCCCGGCCTCGGTTCTCATGATGAGTATCCTTGGACAGTCCGCCAGGCTGCTAAGTTTCTTGGTGTCAGTCCTCAAACTGTCTATCTTTGGGTGGAACGCCAGCAAATCCCTCACCTCCGGGTGATGGGTCGGAATACACGCTTCCTCAAGTCCGACCTTGAGCGCTTCCGTGCATCGTTTAAACAAACCCCGGAATGACGAACTCCAAGCCCCTATCGATCGCCTCCTTCGGAATCCAAACCAGGGGAATCTGCTTTCCGCTCAACCCTAACCGAAAGGCCGATAGGGGCTTGGCCCCCGTACTGCACTCATTGCGCTAAACTTGAGTGTTCCATATCCTTGGTACTTATTGACATCTACCGAGTATTTGGTACACTGGCCCTGGGAACATGTCATGCATTCCAAGTCAGACCGACTCCTCACACTGGCTGCAAAGAGACAGATCCTTCGCTCGAAGGATATCCCTTGCGCACGATATCGCCGGGGCCGTAGGCGATCGGCGGCAGTTGCTCGCAGAAGGAACGCGGACTGGAGCGGTAGCGCGTGCCCGGCGGATTGAGACCGAGCGCCTCGTGCGGCCGCTCGTGATTGTAGATGTAGCGCCATTTGTCGAAGGCGTTCTGACACGCCATGAGATCGGCATAGCTGTTGCGATCGAGAACTTCGGCCTTCAGCGAGCGATGGAAGCGCTCGTCCTTGCCTTGGGTCTGGGGATGGTAGGGACGGCCGTGGCTGACGCGGATTCCATGGCGCATCAGCCATATGGTGAAGATGGTGAAGGGCTGGCTGCCGCTGTCGCCCCAAGGCGAGCCGTTGTCCATCAGCATCGCAAAAGGCAGGCCGTAGCGACGAAACAGCGTGGTCAGACGACCGCGAACCGTCAGATCCTGTTCGTTGTCGCAGGCCTCGATGCCGAGCGAATATCGAGAGTGATCGTCGAGCACTGTGAGCGGATGGCAGCGACCCTTGGCCATCGGAAAATGGCCTTTGAAATCCATCTGCCAAAGCTCGTTGGGTTCGGCGCGTTCAAAGCGCGTGTGCAGGCCGGGATGTTGGGCGTCGCGATCGAGCTTGCCGTGGCGGCGCAGGATATCGCTGATCGTGCTCTGCGCCGACACTGTCGGCCAGCCAGTGTGCGCCAACGTCCAGGCGATCTTGCGACCACCCCAGGCGTTGTTGTTTGCCGCCCGGATACGCAGCACCTCTGCTTCCGTCGCCGCGTCGGTCTTCGACGGGCTCCCATGGGGTCGCCGCGAACGATCGGCCAAGCCAGCCGCGCCCTCCGCCTTGTAGCGCTCGACCCATTTGTGGCCCGTGCTGCGCTCGATGCCGAAACGTCGGCACAACTCGCTCACATTGGCACCGAGCGCCAACGCCAGTCGGACAAACTCCTCACGCAGCTCCATCACAGACGCCTCCGGCCAGGGCATGACTCGACCTCTCGTTCCAGCCAAAAATCTGGCCCGAAAGGTGTAGTCAATGTCCCCGCACAGATGTCTTCGATGACCCCGGTCCGTACAGTGGGAGAGGAAAGCAGGTACGGAAACCGAAACCGTTCTGACGCGGGTGAGGGGTTTAAGCCGTGCGGACGCGCTTGCGGCGGGCGGTCGATTTCGGCGCGGCGATGCCGGCTTTGGCGCGTTCGGCGGCCAACCGCTCGGCTTCTGCCTTGTCGCTCGCTTCCTTGGCGAGTCGCAAAGCCTTGAGCTTGGCGGTCTTCGCATCCACCGCGGCGCGCTCTTTCTCGATCTCCTGGCGCACCAGCTCGTCGCGGCGCTCGGTGTGGGTAAAATGGCTCTGCGCGTTGCGGCGCACCGCTTCTCGGCGTTCGATGGGGTCTGACATGGATAGTCTTTCTATCGGGTCGCGGGGCAGGAGTCTGCGCGGCCAAGAGGCGCATCTTGCGATGCAGCCGGCAGTCTAGCACAAATGGCGGGCTTGCAGGCAAAAGCCTCGCAGACGCCAAAAAAAGCTCCGAGGGCGCGGCGTGGCCCAATCCAAGTATTTGAATTCATAGGGTTTTCAGAATTTTCGCGTTTGTGCCTTGCAGCCACGCCGCAGGTTGGCGAAAAGTTCTTTTGGTGCGAGGGCCTGGCAAGCAGATCATGACCCAGTCGGCAGGTCGGATTTATCCGGTCGTCATGTGCGGCGGAGCGGGTACGCGGCTGTGGCCCTCGTCCCAGCGCGCGCGCCCGAAACAATTCCTGCGGCTGACCGGCGGCAGATCGATGTTTCAGCAGACGGTGCTGCGGGTCGAGGGGTTGGCCTCCGGGTCAGTGCTCATCATCGGCAACATCGAGCACGCCGACGCGATCGAATCCCAGCTTGCCGAGATCGGGGTTGCGGCGACAGTCCTGCTCGAACCCTGCGTGCGCAATTCGGCGCCTGCGATCGCCGCGGCGGTGACCGCGATCGCGCAGCAGGATCCCGACGCGATCGCCGTGGTGGTCGCCTCCGACCATTACATCCCCGACGGCGATGCGTTCCGCGCGGCAGTCCTGGCCGCGGTGGAGGCCGCGCGTGCCGGCATGATCGTCACCCTTGGCGTGCGCGCCACCCACCCATCCACCGCGTACGGCTACATCAAGCCGCGCGGGCGGCTCGCCAAGGCCGTCGTGCCGGTCGAGGCGTTCATCGAGAAACCGGGACCCGCACGCGCCGCGGATTATGTCGAAGCCGGCTGTCTGTGGAACAGCGGCAATTTCATCTTTGCGGTCGACACGATGCTGAACGAGCTCGACCGTCATGCGCCCGGCGTCGCCGATGCCGCGAAGCGATCGGTGCGCGATGCCGAGCGCGACGGCAAGACGCTGCGCCTCGCCGGCAGCTTTGCCGGCGCGCCGAAAATCTCGGTCGACTATGCGGTGATGGAGAAGACCAATTGCGCCGCGGTGCTTGCGGTCGATTTCTTCTGGTCGGATCTGGGCGCCTGGAACGCAGTGCACGAAGCCAGCGCGAAAGACCTGAAAGGAAATTCAACGAGCGGCGACTGCGTGCTGGTCGATACCGAACGCTGCTTTGTCCGCAACGAAACCGGCGCGCCGCTGGCGGTGGTGGGAGTAAGCGACCTTGCCATCATCGCGGAGCCGTCGGGCGTGCTGGTCTGCGGCCTCGCCGCGAGCCAGGCGGTGAAAGCCGTGGCGGAAAGATTATCCGTGAACGGACGATCCCTTGCCGGCAAAACGGCCTCCGTCGCGGATTCGCTCGTGGACGAAGCCGCCCGCTACGAGCATTGGCTGATGACGGCCGCGCTGCCCCTGTGGTGGACCCTGGGCGCCGACCACGTCCGCGGCGGTTTTCATGAGGAGCTCGATGCGGATGGCGGCGCGATGCCGTCGCCGCGGCGCGCGCGCGTGCAGGCGCGCCACGCGATTGTCTATGCCCAGGCGCAGGCGCTGGGATGGCAAGGTCCCGCGTCCGAAGCCGCGCTGCACGCGATGCGGTATTTTCGCACCCATTACCGACGTGCGGACGGCCTCTTCCGCAGTGTGGTGGATGCCCAGGGCCATCCGCTCGACGACACATCCACCTTGTATGATCAAAGCTTTGCGCTGCTCGCCATGGCATCGCTCCACGGCCTGACCGGCGCGCCACCCGGCCTTGCAGACGAGGCCGACACGCTGCTCGCGACGATCGAGACGACGATGCGCCACCAGGGGGGCGGATTCCGCGAAGCCTCTGCCAGTGCGTTTCAATCCAATCCACACCTGCATCTTCTGGAGGCGGCGCTTGCCTGGGCGGAAGCGGGCGGCGGCGCGCGCTGGGAGTCGCTGGCCGACGAGATCGCGACGTTGTGCCTTTCTCATTTCATCGATCCGGATGACGGATTCCTGCGCGAGCATTTCACCGCGCGTTGGGAACCGGCGCTCGGCGAGCGCGGGCGTCTGGTCGAGCCCGGGCATCAGTTCGAATGGGCATGGCTCCTGGCGCGCTGGGCGCGGCGACGTCACGAGCCGAAAGCAGAGCTGGCGGCGCGGCGCCTCTTCGCCGCAGGGGCGACGGGAATCGATCCCGTGCGCGACGTAGCCGTCGACGCGCTGAACGAAGACATGACGATCCGCTCGAGCCGCGCCCGGCTATGGCCGCAGACCGAACGCCTGAAGGCCGCGCTGTTCCTCCATCGCGGCGACGGCGAGGATTCGTATCTCGCCCACGCCCTTGCGGCGGCGCAAACCCTGTGGCGCTATCTGGACACCCCAACGCGGGGGCTGTGGCGCGACAAGCTCACGCCGACCAACCGTTTCATCGAGGAGCCCGCGCCCGCAAGTTCGTTGTATCATATTGTCGGCGCGGTTGCGGCGCTCAAGGAATTCCGCGCAGTGCTGGCGCCCGGCGTGCCGCTCGCCGCGCAATGAGAGGCTGGACAAGGTGGGCGAAGCGAGAATTCCCGAACGCATCGCCGAACCGTTGGTCGACGCAAGCGCCTACGCCGATGGACGCGTGCACGAGACCTATCGCTGGCTGCGCGCCCACAATCCCCTGGGACTTGCGGAAATCGAAGGTTACGATCCCTTCTGGGTGGTGACGAAGCACGCCGACATTCTGGCGGTGAGCCGGCAGAACGATCTCTTCCACAATGGCGACCGCACGACCGTCATCGCCAACAAGGCGGGCGACAGGCGCACGCGCGAGATCACCGGCGGCAGTCCGCACCTCGTCTATTCGCTGGTGCAGATGGATCCGCCCGACCATCCGAAATACCGCGCGCTGACGCAGGCCTGGTTCATGCCGGCGAATTTGAAGCGGCTCGAAGAGCGCATCCGCACCATCGCGCGACGCGCCGTCGATGGGATGTGCGCGAAGCCCGGCCGTTGCGATTTCGTGAAAGACGTGGCGGCCGGTTATCCGCTGCATGTGATCATGGAGATCATGGGCGTGCCCGAAGAAGACGAGCCGCGCATGCTGAAGCTGACGCAGGAGATTTTCGGGCCGCAGGACCCCGACACCATGCGCACGCTGGCCCTGCTCACGCCCGAACAGGTCACCGATCTCGTCAGCGCCACCGTCCAGGACTTCGCCGCCTATTTCCGCAATTTGAGCGCCGAGCGCCGCGTCCATCCGCGCGAGGATCTGGCGACGCTGATCGCCAATGCAACGATCGACGGCGCGCCGCTCTCCGATATCGGCGCGATGGGCTATTACATCATCGTCGCCGCCGCCGGGCACGACACGACGTCGTCATCCACCGCCGGCGCGATCTGGGCGCTGGCGGAGAATCCGGGCGAGTTCGCGAAGGTGAAAGCCGATCCGGCGCTCATCCCTTCGCTGATCGACGAAGCGATCCGCTGGATGACTCCGGTCAAGCACTTCATGCGCACCGCAACGGCCGATACGGAGCTCGCCGGTCGCGCGCTCGCGAAAGGCGACTGGCTGATGCTGTGCTACGCGTCGGGCAATCGCGACGAGGCCGTGTTCGAAGACCCTTACGTGTTTCGCGTCGACCGCCGCCCGAACAAACATCTCTCCTTCGGCTATGGCGCGCATCTCTGCCTCGGCCAGCATCTGGCGAAGATGGAGATGCGAATCCTCTTCGAAGAACTTCTGCCGCGCTTGGAATTGCTCGCTCTCGACGGCGAGCCCAGGCTGACGCAAGCCTCCTTCGTCAACGGCCCCAAGACCGTGCCCATCCGCTTTACGCTCGCGTAGGACCGCTCACCCGCGCCTGAGCAGGTTTCGATGTCCGCACCCGCATCCCTCTTCCATCCGCCTACGCCAAGGCTTCGGCGGACCAAGCAAATGTCCTGACCCGCCGTAGCTTTAGCGAAGGCGGGCAAGGGGCGAGGGGAAAGCCCGGCGTTGCACAGGCGCGGTTATGCCCCGCAAATCTTTCCCTTCTCCCCCTGTGGGAGAGGGATGCCGCGCGAGATAGTTTCAACTGCACAGCGAGGGTGAGGGGAGCTGTCTCTGTTCGCGCTGCCTAGCACTGGACAATGACCATGATCGGTTTGTCGGCGTCGTTCCCGCTTGTGTCGTTGACGATGATGACGACGGAATTTTTGGCGACACCATTGCCTGCCACAGTCTGGGCTTCGCCGGCGCCTATCTGAAAATCACCAGCCGAGCTTCCGATGTCCGCCACATAGACACACTTGCTGATATTGTTGTTGAAATACACCTGATAGGATCCCGTGCCGTTCAGCGAAGCGCTGGTGGCGTTCAGTCCCCGTATCAGATTTCCGTTGGCGTCTACGACTGCCCAGCCGCCTGCACTCTTGCCCGATGCCGAATTGGCGCCCGCAGCGAGGAGCGCCATCAATCCGGCCAGCATCGCAATGTTTCTTGTCGCATTCATTCTGGGGTTCCTCCCCTGACTTGTTTGCTTTCCACAGAGAACACTACAATATCTCCTATGGGCGCTCTTTGCCATTCCATATCCGGGCTGTATCCTCTGTGCGCGCATAGATGCGAGCGGTGGGGCCCCGGGCGCACGCAGGTTTTGAGTCCCGTACCTGCATCCGCGCGCGATGATCGCCACCGCACCAGCACGGGTGAGGGGTAATCTACAGCACCACCATCAGGAGCGCTTCGGCGGGAGCCTTGCTGCGGTTGCGGATGGCGTGGGGACGATCGGCGCGATAGCGGATGGTGCCGCCGGCGGCGACGGTGCTCTCTTCCGCATCGACGGAGACCACCAGCTCGCCCTTGAGCACGGAGAGATGCTCGGTGGTGCGCGGGGCGTGGGCGCTCGAAACGAGTTCGCCTTTCGGCTCGGCATCGAGCAGATACCATTCAAGGTGTCCCGCCAATTGCAGCGGGCCCAGAATCCGCAACCGGCAGAGTCCGTCCGCGCTCGCCAGCCACGGCGTCGCATGTTCGCCGATGACGTCCACGATCGGGCTCTGCACCGAGCCGCGCAGCAGTTCCGGCAGATCGACGCGGAGTGCGGTGGCCAGCCGCCAGGCGATGCCCACCGTCGGATTGGTACGGTCCTTCTCGATCTCGTGCAGCATCGAGCGCGAGATGCCGGCCAGCTGCGCCAGAGCCGCGAGCGACAGCTTGCGCTCTTTCCGCAGGCGGGCGACGGCAACCGCGATGCTGGGATCGTTTCCGGACATGTCCGCTATCTTGGATTGCGTCGTACCAATATAGCGGATAATTTCGCCCGGCCGAAACCGGGGAAACGCCCATGTTCGCCATCCTGAAAGCGCGCCCCGAGCAGGGACTTTCCCATGCCGAGGTCGAAAGCCCGGCCAGTCCCGGCCCCGGCGAGGTGGAAATCGCGGTCAGCATGGCGGGCGTCTGCGGCACCGATTTCCACATCTGGAAATGGGACGCATGGTCGGCCAGGCGCGTAAAGCCGCCCATGGTGGTCGGACACGAATTCGTCGGCCGGGTCACGCGCGTTGGCGACGGCGTTCACCACCTGACGCCGGGCCAGCGCGTCAGCTGCGAATGCCACGTCACCTGCGGCCATTGCCGGCTTTGCCGCACCGGGCGCGCCCATCTCTGCCGCGACACTTCCATTATAGGCGTCGACCGCGCCGGCGCCTTCGCCGCGCGGGTCGTCGTGCCCGCCCGCAATGTGTGGCCGGTGCATGACGACATCCCCGACCGCCACGCCGCGGTGTTCGACCCGTGCGGCAACGCAATGCATTCCGCGACCATCGTGCCGCTCGCCGGCCGCGACGTGCTGATCACCGGCGCGGGTACGATCGGCCTCTTCAGCATCGGCATCGCGCGCAGCCACGGCGCGCGCCGGGTGATGGTGACGGAGCCCTCGCCCTATCGCGCGGGCCTCGCGCGCGAACTCGGCGCCGATCTCGTCGCCGATCCGCGCAAGCCGGAAACGCGCGAACAGATTGCCGCCATGACCGACGGACAGGGACCGGAAATCGTGCTCGAGATGAGCGGCAATGCGCAGGCGCTCAGAAGCGCTCTCGAGATGGCCAGCAACGGCGCGCATGTGGTGCTGCTCGGCCTGCCCGGTTCCGACGTGACGCTCGATCTCGCCGATACCGTGATCATGAAGGGCGCAACGCTGCACGGCGTGACCGGCCGGCGCATGTTCGAAACCTGGTACGACGTCTCCGCCTTCATGCTGCGCAATCCCGACGTGATGGACAAAATCCTGACGCACCGCCTCGAGGCGCGCGATTACGCGAGCGGCTTCGATCTGATCGCCGCCGGAAACTGCGGCAAGGTTCTGCTCGATTTCGGACGGGATGCGGCATGAGCAACCCCATCATCGCGCGGCTTGAGGGCGAGCTGACCAAGGCGCGCGAGGCCGGCAACTACAAGACGCTGCACGAGCTGGAGACGGCGACGAACGCCCATGTGACGGTCGCCGATATCGGCGAAGTGCTCCTGATGTGCTCGAACGATTATCAGGGCTTTGCGGCGCATCCGGAAGTGGTTGCAGCGGCGCGCGCGGCGCTCGACCGTTTTGGCGTCGGCCCCGCTTCGGTACGCTTCATCTGCGGCACGCTCACGATCCATGACGAGCTCGAGAGAAAGATCGCCGAATTCCTGCAGGCGCAATCCGCGATCACCTATTCTTCCTGCTGGTCGGCGAACACGGGATTGTTTCCGGTGCTGGCGGGACCAGGCGACGCCATCATCTCCGACGCGCTCAACCACGCGAGCATCATCGACGGCTGCCGCGCGGTCTCGAAGGACGTGGCGCGCGACGTCTACCGCCACGGCGATATGGAAGATCTGGCGCGGCAACTGGAGAAGCACGCGGGCCGGCCGGGCAAGATCGTCGTCACCGACGGCGTGTTCTCGATGGAGGGCGACCTCGCGCCGTTGCCGGAAATCGTTCGGCTCGCGAAAGCGCACAACGCGCTGGTGGTCGTCGACGATTCGCATGGCGTGGGCGTGGTGGGACCGACGGCGCGCGGCACGGTCGAGCATTTCGGCCTGCTCGACGCCATCGACATTCATACCGGCACGCTCGGCAAGGCGCTGGGCGGCGGCGCGGGCGGCTATGTCGCGGGGCCGCGCGCGGTGATCGACTCGCTCATCCAGCGTTCGCGCCCGCATCTGTTCTCCAACGCCGTTCCCCCCTCCGTTGCCGCGGCAGCGCTGGAAGCGATCCGCATTCTCGAGCGCGAGCCTGAACGCGCCATGCAGCTGCGCGCGAAAGCCGAACTGTTCCGCGAGGCGCTGAAATCGAAAGACATTACGCCGCTCGAAGGCGAAGGCGCGATCGTTCCCGTCGTTGTCGGCGAATCGGCGAAATCGAAAGCGATCAGCCAGGAGCTGCTGGCCGGCGGATTGCTCGCGACCAGCTTTTCCTTCCCCGTTGTTCCCGAAGGCGCGGCGCGCATCCGCTTCCAGGTCTCCCAGTCGCACAGCGAGTCCGACCTCGCCTGGGCGGCCGATCTCATCGCCCGCACCTTCCACAAACATGGCGCCAAACCCCACACCCACGCGTCCATGTAAGTGCCGCATTGGCGCGCTGATGGGCGTGCTTCGACAAGCTCGGCATGAGGGAGTATCTTGTTTCCATCAGCGCTCGTGCAGTTAAGAACCGCCTCATCCTGCGCTTGATGATGGGCGTGCTTCGACAAGCCCAGCATGAGGGAGTACTTTGTTTCCGTCAGCGCTTGTGCAGTTGAGAACCGCCTCATCCTGCGCTTGATGATGGGCGTGCTTCGACAAGCCCAGCATGAGGGAGTATCTTATTTCCATCAGCGCTCGTGCAGTTGAGAACCGCCTCATCCCGCGCTTGTTGATCGGCGTGCTTCGACAAGCTCGGCATGAGGGAGTATCTTGTTTCCATCAGCGCTCGTGCAGTTGAGAACCGCCTCATCCCGCGCTTGTTGATCGGCGTGCTTCGACAAGCTCGGCATGAGGGAGTATCTTATTTCCATCAGCGCTCGTGCAGTTGAGAACCGCCTCATCCTGAGCTTGTCGAAGGACGGACGGCGCTGATGCAAATCTCATTTTCGGGGGGATCGCAGCATGTCGGGACCGGAACATTTCTTCGCCATTGTCGCCTGGGCGGTGTTCGGCCTGTTCGTGCTGATCCTGCTCTCCTCCACCTTCTTCACGGTCGAGCAGCAGAGCCGCGCCATCGTCGAGCGCTTCGGCCGTTACGTGCGCACCGCCCAGCCGGGCCTGAACGTGAAGATGCCGTTCACCGAGAGCGTGGCGCAGCGCGTGTCGCTGCGGGTCCAGCAGTTGCCGGTCGAAGTGGAAACCAAGACGCTCGACAACGTGTTCGTGAAACTCTTCGTTGCGGTACAGTACCGCGTCGTCGAGGGCAACGAGGCGGATTCCTATTACAAGCTGCAGAACCACGTCGATCAGATCAAGTCCTATGTGCTTGACGTGGTCCGCGCCAAGGTCCCGCGGATGAATCTCGACGAGGTGTTCGAGAAGAAGGACGATGTCGGCACCTCGGTGAAGACCGAGCTCGATGCGTCGATGAAGATCTACGGCTTCGAGATCCCCAATGCGCTCGTCACCGACGTCAACCCGGCGGATAACGTCAAGGCGGCGATGAACGAGATCCAGACCCAGCAACGCCTGCAGGTGGCAGCCGCGGCGAAGGGCGAAGCCAACAAGATCCTGGTGGTGAAGAATGCGGAAGCCGATGCCGAATCCAAGCGCCTGCAGGGCGAAGGCATCGCCAAGCAGCGGCGTGCCATCGTCGACGGGTTGCGCGAATCCATCGCCGCCTTCACCGACCAGATCGGCGGCGTCTCGGCCGCGGAGGTGCTGAAGCTCGTGCTGATGACGCAATATTTCGACACCATGAAGGAGATCGGCATTTCGGCCGGATCGAAAGTCATCCTGATGCCGCACACGCCCGCCGGCATGACCGACATCGCCGAGCAATTGCGCGCCTCCATCATCTCCGCCAACGAAGCCAGGACGGGCTGACATGCGTGCTTCGCGTACGCGCAATCGCGCGCGCGAAATCCGCCCTAGCCGCTTCGCTGCTCGAGCCACATCGCGTTCAGCACCGCGAAGGTGCAGGCGAAACCAAGTCCCAGCACCCAGGAAAAATACCACATTCGTTTTCACTCCCCCGAGGGGCGCGCATCACAGTCCTTATTGACTTGTTCGGCGCCGGGGGCAAGGACTGGCGGATGGCGGAGTCCGTTGCCAGCGATACCGCGTCTGTTCCGGGCTTCAACTTCAAGGTGATGCTGCCCACGCTGATATTCGACGTGGCGCTGCCGATCCTCCTGTTCAACCTGCTCAACAGAAGCGGCGTCCCCATCCTGTGGGCCCTTGTGGCGAGCGGGCTCGCGCCCGCGCTCAACAATTTGCGTCTCTGGATCAAATCGCGCCGCGTCGAGCCTCTTGGCATCATCGTGATGACTCTCATCGCCATCGGCGCGGCGGCGTCGCTCATCTCGGGCAGCCTGTTCTTCGCGCTGATCAAGGAGTCGTTTCTCACCGGTGCGTTCGGCGCGATCTGTCTCGTTTCATTGTTCGCCCGACGGCCGCTTCTGTTCTACATCAACCGCCAGTTCGTGGCCGGGGACGATCCAGCGCGCATCGCCTGGTGGAACGGGCTTTGGGAACTACCCCGCTTCCGCGCGGCTTCGCGATTCGTGACCCTGGTGTGGGGCGTGGCCTATATCGTCGAAGCGTTTGCGAGAGTTGGCCTGGCGATGGCACTCGCGCCCGCGCTGGTGATCAACATCTCGCCCGTGTTGAGTTTCGGTGTTTTGATCCTGCTCATCGTGTGGAATTGCCGCTACATGATGGCGCTTCGCGAGCAGCGCGGCGAGCAAATCCCCGAAGGAAGAGTCGGTGGACGCGCGTGAGGCAGAGCCGGGAACTGCAAGGTAATGGCGGGTCAGAAAGGTAGATTACGGTGACGAAACTTCTGGAAGGCAAGCGCGCCCTGATTACGGGCGCGGGGCGAGGCATCGGCGCTGCGGTCGCGTTGGCCTTCGCACGCGAGGGAGCCGATGTTGTGCTCGCCGCGCGATCGCGCGAAGAGCTCGAAGGCATTGCCGCGCAGGCAGAAGCGCGCGGTGTCCGCGCCGCGATAGTGCCCGTGGATCTGGGCGACGCGGCGCAAGTCGGGCAGCTCGCTGACGACGCGCTTGCGGCATTCGGCGGCCTCGACATTTTCGTCAACAATGCCGCAACGGAAACCCGGCTGGCGCCATTCCTGGAAATCTCGCCGGCGGATTGGGAGCGCACGCAATCGATCAATTTCGGGGCGGCTATCACGCTGCTGCGCAGGATCGGCAGAGAGTTCGTCGCGCAGAAATCCGGCAACGTCATCATCATGTCGAGTATCCGCGGCACCAGCGGCGTGCCCATGGGAAGCGGCTATGCGACTACCAAGGCGGCACTGAACAGCATCGCGAAGACACTCGCCTGCGAGTGGGGGCCCGCAGGCGTGCGTGTCAACGCGATTCTGCCGGGACCGGTGCTGACCCGCGCGGTGCGAAATGCGCTTCACGATGATCCCGCGCTGCTCGACTATTTCGGCAAGATCGCCCCGCTCAAAGGCTGGAGCGTGCCGGATAACATCGCCGACCCGGCCGTATTTCTGGCCAGCGACATGGCCCGCGCGATCACGGGCCACCTGCTGGTGATCGACGCCGGCCTGACCGCGATCCTTCAGGACGCGTTCGTCACCGGCACGCCGGAGGCGATGAGCGCCGCATCGTCCAGTACAGGCTGAAACCGCCTAAGCAAACGACCGAATTGTTCACGGCCGTCCTAGCGCTGAATCGCGTTGACACGATTGATTGCCGTGGCAAATATTGCCTTGGCAATTGCGTGGCACGCCATGAGGAAACCGCCGTATCGCGTCGAGAACTTCGAGAGTCGCCGGGCGCTCGGCTACCTGATCCGGCGGCTTCACAATCTCACCGTGCCGCGCGCCGAGACGCTGTTCGGGCGCGCCGACCTCACCTTCTCGCAATGGGTGGTTCTCATGGCCGTGCGCGACGGCATCGCCACCACCTGCGCCGGTATTGCACGGCACATGGAGCACGATGCCGGCGCCACGACCCGCCTCATCGATCAGTTGGAGCGGCGCGGCCTGCTTCGGCGCCGGCGCAGCACGAAGGACCGGCGCGTGGTCCATCTGGCGATCACGCCGGCCGGGCGGGCGATGGCGGAGATGCTGATCCCGCGCATCGTCGATTTCTGGAATGAGACGCTCGAAGATTTTTCACCGAAGGAGTTCACGCAACTTGTCGATCTGATGACGCGGCTTGCCGAGCGCCTGGAAGCACAACCAGTTGCGACGATGCCTGCCAAAGCGGGGACAAGATGAAATCGGCGCCGATTTCCTTGCTGCTTGTCTGTCTGCTCGCGGGTTGCGTTTCTGCCCTCTCGACAAAGCCGCACGAAGTTCCGCTGAACAGGGATGCGCTTGGCCTTGGCAATACGCCGGCTCCCGCAATCCCGGATCGTTGGTGGACGGCATTCGGCGATCCACGGCTCGACCATCTGGTCGACCAGGCCCTCAGCGGAAACCCGTCGCTCGCGTCAGCGCTCGCACGCGTACGCGAGGCGCAATCTGAGCTCTCCGTCACCCGCGCAGGCACCTACCCGCAGCTCACCTTCGATGCCAACGAGACGCGCGAACATTTCAGCGATACCTACATCTATCCACCCCCCTATGCGGGGACGATGCGCTGGATTGGAACCACGCAGGCCAACCTCTCCTGGTCGCTCGATCTCTTCGGCAAGCAGCAGGCGGCGATCGACCGGGCGCGCGCCAGCGCCAGCGCCGCGGCCTTCGATGCCACAGCCGCGAGGCTCCTGCTCGCGGGCAGCGTCACGCAGGCTTACGTCGCGCTGTCGCGGGATGATGCGCTGATCGACGTCGCACGGCAGGACGTTGCGGAGCGCGAGGGCGTTTTCGCGCTCACCAGGGGCCGTGTGCGCGCCGGCCTCGATACGCTCGCTGCGCAAAAGCAGGCCGAAGCCGTGCTTGCCCTCAGTCGCGAAGGCCTCGTTCGCGCAACCGCCGAACGCGACCTCGCCGCGCATGCAATCGCGGCGCTGGCCGGCCGCGGCGCCGACGCTTACAATATTTCCCGTCCCTCCCTGAACTACTCAGCACTCGAACTGCCGGACACGCTGCCCGCCGATCTTCTGGCGCGCCGCGCCGACATCGCCGCCGGGCAGGCGCGGATCGAGGCCGCCCTCGCCGGCCGCGAAGTCGCGCGCAAGGCCTTCTATCCGGATATCAATCTGATCGGCCTCGCCGGCTGGGCCGCCATCGGTCTGGCTCCCCTGTTCTCCGCCTCCTCGCTGCAATATGGCGCGGGCGCGGCAATCCATCTTCCCGTTTTCGATGCCGGTGAACTGCATGCCCAGTATGCCGGCGCCACCGCTTCCCTCGACGAATCCGTTGCAGATTATAATGATGCCGTGATCGGCGCAGTGAAACAGGCGGCGGACGCGATCACCACTCTGCGCGAACTCGAAGACGAGGGAAAGCAGCAGCGCGCGGCCCTCGCCGCTTCCCAGGCCAGCTTCGATCTCGCCACGCGCCGCTATCGCAGCGGCCTTTACCCTCAGCAGACCACGCTCGACGCCGAAGCCGTTCTGATCGGGGCGCGGCGCGAGAACGCCGAGTTCGCGGCCGACACTGCGTCGGCACGCGTCGGGTTGCTGATGGCGCTCGGCGGCGGGTTCGAAGCTGAAAAATCGAGCGACGCCAACATGCGCGCTTCCCTGCAGGACGTCTCCCATGAGCACCGCTGAACACTCCGGCACTGACCACAATCGCCGCAACCGCCTGCTCGCGCTTCTGGGAGCGGTGGTGATCGTGGGGCTCGTCGGCTACGCGCTCTACTGGTTTCTCTATGCAAGCCATTTCCAGAGCACCGACGACGCCTATGTCGGTGGCGATGTCGTGACGATCACGAGCCGCGAAAACGGAACGGTGCTTGCGCTGCATGCCGACAATACGCAGACCGTTCGCCGCGGCCAGCTGCTGGTCGAGATGGACCCGATCACCGCGAAAGTGGCAATGCAGGCGGCCGAGGCCGATCTCGCGCGCACCGTGCGCAACGTGCGCGACGAGTTCGCGAAGGTCGACCAGGAGAGCGCGCAGTTGAATGCCGCGCGCATCGCTCTCGTGCAGGCACGAAGCGACTATCGCCGCCGCTTCTCGGCGGGCAACGCTGTCTCGGCCGAGGAACTGAGCCATGCCCGCGACGCCGTGACGAGCGCACAGGCCGCCCTCGCGGCCGCCGAAAGTGCGCTCGCCGAGGCGCAAGCCGCCGTGCAGGGAACGTCGGTCTCGAACAATCCGGATGTGCTCGCGTCGGAAGCGCCAGATTGCGCGCAGCCGCAATCACGCTGGCGCATATGAAGCTGTCGCGCCGGTGGACGGCGTGGTCGCCCAGCGCACCGTGCAGGTCGGCCAGCAGGTTGCGCCGGGCACGCCGCTGATGGCGGTGGTGCCTCTGCAGTCGTCTGGGTCGATGCCAATTTCAAGGAAGTGCAGCTCGCGCACATGCGCATCGGCCAGCCGGTGACGATGACCGCCGATATCTATGGCGGCGGCGTCACCTATCACGGCCATGTCGAGGGCTCGGCGCCGGCGCGGCAGCGCCTTCGCGCTGCTGCCGCCGCAGAATGCATCGGGCAACTGGATCAAGATCGTGCAGCGCGTGCCGGTGCGCATCGCGCTCGATCCGGCGGAACTGCACCGGCATCCCCTGCGCGTCGGTCTGTCGGTGGATGCGCGGGTCGATGTGCGCGACACGTCCGGCCCGCTGGTGACGGCGCGGCCGCGTGTTCGACATCCGCGCCGATGCACCGGCGACGGATCGGCCGGCGCCGAAGCCGTGATCCGGCGCATTCTCGTCGAGAACGGAGGTCGCGATCGTGAGCGCGCCCGGCGCTTCCGCCGCTCACAAACCTCTCGCCGGCGGCCGCTTGGCGATCACCGCGCTGGCGCTGGCGCTGGGCACCTTCATGCAGGTGCTGGACACCACCATCGCCAATGTCTCGCTGCCCACCATCGCCGGCAATCTGGGCGCCAGCACCGACCAGGGCACCTGGGTCATCACCTCCTTCGCGGTGGCCAACGGCTATCGGTGCCGCTGACCGGCTGGCTGATGGGCCGCTATGGCGTGGTGCGCACCTTCGTGGTTTCGGTGCTGCTCTTCACCGTCGCGTCTTTCCTTTGCGGCATGGCCTGGAGCCTCAGTCGCTGATCTTCTTCCGCGTGCTGCAGGGCGCCGTCTCCGGGCCCGATGATTCCCGGCTCGCAGGCGCTGCTGATCTCGATCTTCCCGCCCGACAAGCGCGCCACCGCGCTGGGCATCTGGTCGATCACCACGCTGGTGGCGCCGATCTGCGGGCCGATCCTGGGCGGCTACATCTCCGACAATTACCATTGGGGCTGGATTTTCCTGATCAATGTGCCGGTCGGGCTGATCACGGCGTTCTTCTGCTGGCACACTCTCCGACCGCGAAACGCCGACGCGCAAGCTTGCCATCGACACGGTCGGCCTGGTCCTGCTGATCGTCTGGGTGGGCTCGCTGCAGGTGATGCTGGACACCGGCAAGGACGCCGACTGGTTTTCGTCGCCGCAGATCGTCGTCCTGGCGGTCATCGCGGCAGTCGGCTTTGTCGCCTTCCTGATCTGGGAGCCAACCGACAACCATCCCATCGTCGATCTGTCGCTGTTCCGAGCGGCGCAATTTCGCGCTTCGGCACATTGGCCTTCTGCCTGGGCTATGCCGTCTTCTTCGCCAACAATCTGCTGATGCCGCTCTGGCTGCAGACCCAAGTCGGCTATACCGCCACCTGGGCGGGGCTGGTGGCGGCGCCCACCGGCGTGATCGCGGTGCTGCTGACGCCCTTCGCCGCACGGATGATGGCGCGCATCGATGCCCGCATGATCGCCACGATCGCCTTCGTCGCCTTCGCCGCATCCTATTTCATGCGCGTCGAACTTCACCGCCGATGCCGAGCTTCTGCGATTTCGTGATGCCGCTTCTGGTGCAGGGCGTCGCCATGGCCACCTTCTTCCTGGCCATGATCACCATCTCGCTGGACGGCGTCCCGCCCGAACGCATTCCCTCCGGCCTCGGGCCTCTCCAATTTCGCGCGCATCACCGGCGGCGGTTTCGCCGCTTCGATCGTCACCACCATGTGGGACCGGCGCGAGGCGCTGCACCAGAGCCGGCTCGCCGATTCGTCCTCGGCTTACAATCCGGTGATGCAGCAGGCGCTGGATCGCCTGCATCATCTGGGCCTCGGCGATCTTCAGGCCTATGGGCTGCTCGCCCGCACGCTTTCGAATCAGGCGTACTTGCTGGCGGCGGACGATCTGTTCTGGCTTTCGGGCTGCCTCAGCATCGGTCTGATCGCCGTCGTGTGGATGGCCAAACGCGCGGCCGCCCCCACCGCCGCCCCGGTCGCCGCGCATTGAGCAACAGTCGCTGCCGCCACACGCTTTCGAAATCGCCCCTCCCATGCCCTGATTTGGCGCGCGCCTCATTGATCTTTGCGTTTCAGGCGGAGGGCCGACCAGTCGTCGTCGATCGCGATCTGGCTGACCGTGTCGAGCCCAAACAACGGTGCGCAACCGCGAATGACATCCCGGTTGAGATCGCCCGCGAGTGCCGATGTCAATTTGGGATAGGCGACCCAAAGGATAGTCGACGCGCGAAGTTCTTGCAGGAGGCTCGGGAGTTTCGCCTGAAGTTCGGCCTGGTTGGCGACGACAAGCACGACCACATCGGCTTTGCTTGGGGGCGCTCGCCGCTCCGGCACGCCGATCGCGCGATCGAGCGCCGGCTTTGCGTTCATCACCGCGAGCGTGCGGTCTGCCTTCACCTGCAGTTTCCGGGCGACGGACGTTTCTGTCATGCTCAAGCTAGAATACGGGAGGGCGCGGGATGCAAGTTGACGCTTTCGACGCGAAGAACAGGTTGGGGCAGCTCCTCGACCTCGTGGAAGCCGGCGAGGAGGTGACGATCACCCGACATGGCAAGGAAGTGGCACGTCTGGTGCCGCCCCGCCACGCCCGCAACCGCGATGAAGCGCGAGCCGCAGTGCGACGTCTGCGCGACCGCGCGGAATGGAACGGAGGAAGTTTCGATTGGCGCGAATGGAAGTTCTGGCGCGATGAAGGCCGCCCATGAGCGTTGTGCGCCTCAGTAAGCCGTGTGCGAATTTTCGGTGATGTCGGATTCGCGCACGGGGCCGCGCAGGACGCGATAGACCCAGGCCGTGTAGGCGACGACGACCGGAAGGATCAGCGCCACGGCGCCCAGCATGACCGCGAGCGTCAGCCTGCTCGACGAAGCGTCCCACACCGTCAGGCTGGCATCCGGATTGCTGGAGGACGGCAGCAGGAACGGAAACAGCGCCGTGCCCGCCGTCGCGATCGTGCCGATCGGGACGAGCGCCGACGACAGGAAGGAGAGCCCCGGACGCCGGCGCAGGATGACGGCGAAGAACGCGCCGGCATAGGCGGCCGCCACCGTCAGCCAGAGCGCCGGATGCGAAGAGGTATTGGCAAGCCAGCCGCCTGCCAGACGCACCACGCTCTTGCCCAACGGATTGGAAGGCCCGTCATGCGCCATTGCGCCCGCAATGCGATAACCGTCGAGCTGCGCCACCCACAAGCCCGCGGCCGCAAACAAGAGTCCGAACACCAGCGCCGCATAGGGCACGATTGCCCGCGCCCGCGCCTGCACCATTCCTTCCGTCTTCAGGTTCAGCCAGGCCGCGCCGTGCAGGACGATCATGGCGAGGCTGACGAGGCCCGCGCAGCAGCGCAAACGGATTGAGCAGCGAGAGCAGCGTGATCGTGGAATGAAAGCGCAGATCGTCGTCGAAACTAAACGGCACGCCCACGAACAGATTGCCGAACGCGACGCCGAAGACCAGCGCCGGCACGATGCCGCCCGCGAACAGCGCCCAGTCCCAGAAGCCGCGCCAGCGCGGATTGTCGCATCTTGCTGCGAAACTTGAATCCGACCGGCCGCAGGATCAGCGTCGCCAGCACCAGGAACATGGCGAGATAGAAGCCGGAGAAGCTCGCTGCATAGAGCGCGGGCCACGCGGCGAAGATCGCGCCGCCGCCCAGGATGAACCAGACCTGGTTGCCTTCCCACACCGGCCCGACCGTGTTGATCGCGACGCGCCGCTCCACGTCGGTGCGCGCGACGAAAGGCAGCAGCGCGGCGGTGCCGAGATCGAAGCCGTCCATGACGGCAAAGCCGATCAGCAGGACGCCGAGCAGCAGCCACCAGATCAGGCGCAGGTTTCATAGTCGATCATGGCGTCACTCCGCCGCCGACTTCGGCCATGCGCGCCGGCGACGCTGCTGCGCCGCGTCGGGCCCGAGCCGGATGTATTTCGACGAGGAGATAGAGATCGACGACCAGCAGCGCCGAATAGAACACCACAAAGCCGAGCAGGCTGAACAGCACATTGCCCGGATCGATCGAGGACACGCCGAGCGCCGTCGGCAGCACGCCCTCGATCACCCAGGGCTGGCGGCCGTATTCGGCGACGATCCAGCCGAGTTCGGCGGCGATCCACGGCAGCGGCAGGGTGAAGAGCGCCGCGCGCAGGAACCAGCGGTAGCGGTCGAGCTGGTGCTGCGCCGAGAACCAGAAGCCAGCAGCAAACAGCGCGATGAACCAGAAGCCGAATGCCCACCATGAAGCGGAACGACCAGAACAGCACCGGCACATTCGGGAATGGTGCTGTTGGCGGCCTGCGCAATCTCGCCTCGGTCGCGTTCTCGATATCGGGCCGGATGCGCTTCAGCAGCAGCGCGTAACCGAGATTGGCGACATGCGCATCGAGCGCTGGTGCGCAACGCCGCGTCGTGCGGTTGCTTCTTGATCTGCCGCAGCGCGTCGTAGGCGATGAGGCCGTCCTGGATGCGGGTCTTGGCGATGGCCGACCAGCTCGTCGATGCCAGGCACCGGCCGTGTCGATGGAGCGCGTGGCGATCAGGCCCAGCACCCAGGGAACGCTTGACCTGCAAAGTGCGTTGTGTGGGTTGCGAGATCGGGCAAACCGAACACGGTGAAGGACGCCGGCGCCGGCTCGGTGTTCCACATCGCCTCGATCGCGGCGATTTTCATCTTCTGGTTGAGCGCCGGCGGTGTAGCCGGATTCGTCGCCGAGCACGACCACCGAAAGCGCCGAGGCAAGTCCGAAACTCGCCGCAACCGTCATCGAGCGCTTGGCGAATTCGACATGGCGGCCGCTGCAGCAGGTACCAGGCGCTGATCGCCAGCACGAACACCGAGCCGGTGACATAGCCGGCGCTGACCGTGTGCACGAATTTCGCCTGCGCGACCGGATTGAACAACACGGCCATGAAGTCGGTCACTTCCATGCGCATGGTGTCGACGTTGAAGTGCGCGCCGACCGGATATTGCATCCAGCCATTGGCGATCAGGATCCACAGCGCCGAGAGATTGGTGCCGAGCGCCAGCGCCCAGGTGGCGATCAGATGCTGCACTTTGGAAAGCCGGTCCCAGGCGAAGAAGAACAGGCCGACGAAGGTCGCTTCGAGGAAGAAGGCCATCAGGCCTTCGATCGCCAGCGGCGCGCCGAACACGTCGCCGACATAATGCGAGTAATAGGCCCAGTTGGTGCCGAACTGGAATTCCATGGTGATGCCGGTGGCGACGCCCATGGCGAAATTGATGCCGAACAGCATGCCCCAGAATTTCGACCATGTCGCGCCAGATGGTGCGGCCCGTCATCACATAGACCGTCTCCATGATGCCGAGCAGGACCGACAAGCCCCAGCGTCAGCGGCACGAACAGGAAATGATAGAGCGCGGTGACCGCGAATTGCAGGCGCGAAAGCTCGACGATGTCCATGCCCGCGCTTCCTATCGGGGGCGGCTGGCGAGAAGGTGCGCGCGCATGGATGTGCCGTCCGGTTCCGGCCGCATCGCCGGCGCGACGAACAGGAAATAGATCGCCGTCAGCGCCGCCGCCTTGGCGCACAGGAGCAGAATGATTTCGGCGCGCAGCCGCTTGGGAAACATCGGCGATCCCGACCCCAGCCTTGTCTCGTCATTTTACCTGAACGGCTTCCCGAGACGAACCGCGAATTGACGCGCCGGCGCGCAATCGCCGAGTTTGCCAACCGCAGAATGATCGAAGGGAGGCCCCCACTGTAGGCAACATCAAGAGTCCGCTGTCAGCTCCAATGCCAGAAAAACGCTGTTGGGATCCGGCCTGTAGTCGCCGAATGGTGCGCATTCGGAAAATCCGTGCTTGCGATAGAGTGCCCGGGCCGGGCGGAAGTAATCCCACGAACCCGTCTCCAGGCTCAGGCGGCGCATGCCCTTTCCGCGCGCGCTTGCGATGATGTGCGCGAGCAACGCGCTACCCGCGCCCGTCCGGCGCCTCGACTGCGCCACATGCATCGACTTGATCTCGCCGTGATCGGTCGAAATCTGTTTCAGGGCGCCGATGCCGAGCAATTCTTCGCTGTCCCAGAGGGACCAGAAATCGATGGCGGGCGACCCCAAGCCGCTCACGTCCAGCGCGTGTGCGCTGCCGCGAGCCGTCTGCGCCGTCGCCGTGTTCAGATGAACCCGAAGCAGTTCAACGATCCGCGGGTCGCCCAGGTCGCCTTCGATGATCCTCATTGATGTTCGTGCCCTGATCAAGAGACCCGCCAGCTTGTCGTCCGTGACTTCCAGATCGAAGCGGCTCTGCAGATTGCGCCAGAACTGCAACTCCGTCCCGAAGAATCGCGCGAGCGATGGTCCAGGCAATGCCTTGTGCGTTTGCTGCTCGCGCACCGGACTGGGCGTCTCGCGGCCGACCCTGTTCGTTGTGCCGTGTTTGTTAAGGTTCTCCATCTCGAGGCACGCCGCCTCGCAGACGAAAGGGGAATCCCATGCCCAAAAAGACATTTCTTGTGCTGGCCGCACTGGCCCTTATCCGTCGAGCATCGTTCGGACTACCCAACCGGCGCTGCGCGGAATCTTGAAGTGCCGTTCTCTGAAAAATCGGATAAATCGCTAAACACACCCGTGGTCCTGAGCTGAACACAAAATCCTCGCCGCGCGCACCGGAGAGGACAGAACTGGGAACTGGCTGCTTGTCATCTTCGTGCGCAAGTTGGGTAAGAGGGAGATATTCGTCGTCCTTGAGGCCTTAAAACGCGCTGGCACGCACGCTGCGAACGGCGTTTGCGACACTTCTGTTTTTTGAATTGTAAAAAGAGTGCCACAGCCGTAAGGAAAATTCTATCGGTGTGTGCCGCAATTGCTGCTGCTTCTCGGAATTGAGTAAAACGGGATGCTGGAAAATCGGGGTCGTAGTCGAGGAAAATTCAAATCAAGACATCATCGGGAGTCCGAAACATGCAATCCGTGAGTCCGACGCTCCAGATTCCCGACGTTGCGTTGCGGCCAGAGTGGGCCGACCGCGGCAGCCTGGCGCAGGCTCGCGCAGATTTGTACAGCCAGCGGCCAGTCCGCGACCCGAAACTGGTGGAAGCGGCCGCCGCATTGGAGAATGCCGAGGCAGACAAGGCAAAGCGGATTGCATCGAAGTTTCTGGCAAAGCATCCGCGAAGTGCCGATGCGTTGAATATCATGGGCGAAATCGCCGCGCGCGCGCGCAACGTGAGGGATGCGGAACGTTTCCTCCTGCAATGCGTCCAGTGCGCGCCGGACCACCAGACCTATCGGTACAACTACGTTGTCGCACTGATGGACGGGGACAAATTGCCGGGGGCGCTTGCGGAATGCGAAATATTGCTGGCGAAGAGTCCCAAGAACCCCCTTTTTCGATCCCTGAAGGCCCATCTGCTGGGTAGGACCAGGAAATACGCCAAGGCGGCAGACCTGTTCCGCGAGCTGACCGTGGCATGTCCGGATTCCGCCGAGGTCTGGATGGGGCTTGCCAATGCGCTCCGGAGCCTTGGTGGACATGCCGACGAGGTCGTTTCGTGCCTGCGGACGGTAACCGGTTTCGATTCCGCCTGCGGCTCGGCATGGTGGGCGCTGGCGTCCACGAAGACAGTTCGCTTCACGGACGACGATGTCCGTATCATGGAGGAGCAACTCGCAAAACCCGGCATCGCCGCGGCCGAGCGCAGCAACCTGTATTATGCGCTCGGCAAGGCTTGCGAGGACGTCAAGCGATACGAAAAGTCATTTCAGTATTATTCGAAGGGGAACGCGATCCGGCGAAGTCGACCTGAACTACAATCCCAATTCGACAACCCGGATGGTGTCGCGCGCTCGGGCGGTCTTCACGCCGGAACTTTTCCGCGAACTTGCGCATGCCGGCTGTCCTTCGGCGGCGCCGATATTCGTCGTGAGCCTGCAACGCTCGGGTTCTACGCTGACCGAGCAAATTCTCGGTTCTCACTCGCAGATCGAAGGCGCGGGCGAACTCCAGACGCTGATCCAGATAGTCGGGGCAGACGTAATGCCGAAAACCGGTCCGGATTATCCCAATGGCATGGATCGCCTCACGCCCGACGATCTGCGGTCACTGGGCGAGAAATATCTGGAGCAGACCTGTACCAGGCTGTCACAGGGCAAACCGTTTTTTGTCGACAAGAACTGTTACAACATATGGCAGGTCGGCTTGATCCATCTCATGCTGCCCAATGCCAGGATCATCGATGTCCGGCGCCACCCGCTCGCCGCGTGCTGGGCGAATTTCACGGTGAGCTTTACGCACGCGCCGCCGCTTTCCTACAAACTCACCGACATAGGCCGCTTCTACCACGATTACGTGCGCCTCATGGCGCACTTCGATCACGTCATTCCCGGCAAGGTTCATCGCGTCATCTACGAGAATCTCGTGGCGGATCTCGAGTGCGAAGTGCGCCGAATGCTCGATTTTATAGGCCTGCCGTTCGAACCGGGCTGTCTCGAATATTACAAGAGTGACCGCGCCTTCAATTCATTCAGCAACGAACAGGTGAGGCGCCCCATTTTCAAGGAAGGCGTGAACCGATGGCGCGCCTACGATGCCTGGCTTGATCCGCTGAAGGCCGCCCTCGGCCCGGTGCTTGACGCTTATCCTGGGGTGCCAGAATTCCCCGTATGAGAAGAGCCTTCGGCGCGGGGGCCATTCCGCATCGAGCGCATCGCGGCCGAACGTCCCCACCGAACAAATAGCTCATCGATGCCTCCGCGATCAGTTGGGACTTTTTGCCGAACCACCTCCTCAAGCGCCGGGAGGCCACGAAGATCGGTATGACGCGCTCGACATCAATCATGCAGGAACTGCCCCATTGCCAAGGTGGATTTTTCCGCAATAGACTGAAGTCCTCAAGGCGGAGCCTGATCCGATGAAAATGCTCCTGATCGCGACGACCGCTCTCGTATGCGTCACTTCGCTTGGCACGGCAGGCAGTTTGCCGGAACGTCAGACTGGTTCAGGCTACAGCGTGCAGGATACCAACGAGGAATTTCTTTGTACCTACGGTTTTAAGCTCTACTCTTATTTTGATGATTATTTTGGGGGTTGGAATCTTGCGGCCACTCCGATCATTGGCAAGGGTACCCCGGTCGACGAGATTATCGTTGCAGATGGTCCTTCTGCCGGGTACGCGCCCAATGGATTCCAGGTCGCAATATATTCGTCGTACCGGGACAAACCGAATAAACAACTTGTCTCCGCATCCGCAACGCAGCCGGGATGCGGACGCGTGAAAGTGCCGATTTCCCCGATAACGCTGGAGCGCGGAAAGAAATACTGGATTGTGCAAAAAGTATTGGACGCTTCTTCGGTTTCAAACCCCTCAGCCTCGATTGTCTGGCTTTACGACAAGAAGCGGACTCACGGAGCATTGTCGCAATCGGTGTCCTCGTCCAGCGGCGTCGTCAACCGGGGGCCATGGAAGCCCCTAAAGGGAGGAGTTCCCTACGCACGTGTCCGGGAGATCGCCAAGGCATCGGAACTGACCCGTCCTCCGCAGTCGCAGGATGCCGGCGACGACTCCATATCTCCCGTTGTCGTTCCAACAAGGCGTGGCGGCAATGAAGGCAACATTCCGAGATATCCGCCCTGAATGGTATCCGCGTTTACAACAACCAACCGACATGGCGCTCCCACGGGGAGTTTCGCAATCATTGTTATGTCGAAATTAGCCGAAAACGCTTTACTGGCGTTGGACGAGCACGGCCATTGCGATCCGACACCCTCAGGCGCGCACCCGCTATAGCCTTGATATTCTGTGCATGTAACGCGGCCCAACCGATTCCGCACAGTGACACTGAAACGAGCGATTGTCGTCGCGGACCAATACCGGGCAGTCAGCATCGGAAAATCGGAGGCCAAATCCGATGTTTCTGACAAAGCCTGGTTGCGCGTCTCGAAATCACTGAACCGCCTCGGCTAATTCTTGAGATGGCCAGAAAGACAAACGGCAATTTCAGCGCGGCGCGGGTTACGCTTCATTTCTTGACAAAAATCTGGTGCGTGGAGCGAACCGTTCGCGCGCCGACTTTCGTGTTGGTGTGAACGGATTAGCTGCTATTCGAGACGCTCCGTGAAAGGAACAGACGCCTCTCAAGGTGTACAAACGTGGCAACTCGTGCAAATACCGCCTGTTGGCGTCGAATTGCTGGCGGGAGACTGCGTGAGGGAGCATTTCCCGGGCCTTTGAAACCATGTATGATCTGATATGGACGGATCGTCCGTCCATTTGGGAATGTCGGTTCGCGACGTTCCCTCAACGAAGTCGGGGGTAAATCATCATGCGAAAACTCGTTTTCGGCGCCTTCTTCGCCGGCCTCGCGGCTGTTTCGGCGCATGCACAGATGAATTCGGACGATCTGAAATGGGGACCCGCTCCTGCCGCCTTTCCGAAAGGCGCGCAGATGTCGGTCCTGTCGGGCAATCCCACCAAGAAGGGGATTTTCGTGCTGAGGCTCAAAATGCCGGCGGGCTACATGATCGCCGCGCACCATCATCCGACTACGGAATATGTCACCGTCGTTACCGGCGACTTCGCGCTGGGCATGGGCGACAAACTCGACAAGGGAAAAGGAGTCACGCTGCATGCCGGCGGTTTTGCCGCAGCGCCCGCGCTCATGAACCATTTTGCGTGGGCCGTCACTGATACGGTCGTTCAGGTTGACGCCAAGGGCCCATTCGCGATCACCTATGCCAATCCTGCGGACGACCCATCGAAGAAGAAGTAAGTCGCAGCCGCGAGGCTTATCCCCGTCGACGGTCCCGCGTAGGTCACGCGCACCGGAGAGCATGAAAATGCGAACTGGGTGCTGTTCCTGTCCCGAACGCGCGATGCAGCCGCTCGCCTTTGCGAACGGACAATGCTGCAGCGCCGGAGAGTATCCGGAGGCACCTCACGCCGACATGCACGATCAAGACCGGCGTCAACTGCTTTGCTTATTCAATCGCAGCGTCAACACTGGACCTGTTCGATGGACAATACCGAGCGCAATTGCTCACAACAAAAATAGTCCGACGGACCGTTTGGAGCGGCGCGATGGAGCCTACTGCTCAGGCGTCGTCCGATTTTCACCTGCACGAATCACTGTGCCGTGCCGGTCAATGCAGGCCGTTCTATTTGCTCACGCTGAAAACGACGCCGTTATCTTTGGTGCCGCCTACTGTGGCCGTCCCGATGAGGATGCCGTTCTTTCCCGCGAGCAACGCGGCCTCGGGCAAGCCGCCATCGCTCCCGCCCTGAAAAGCATAGAGCACCCTTTCCTTCCCGTCGGGAGCAAGCTTGAACACGGTGCCGCAGCCCGCATTGTGCCCGCAACCGGTGCCGCCGCCGAAGTAAGTCGTGCCGTAAAGATTCCCTTGCTGGTCGGCGATCACGCCGGCGTAGGGCGACCAGCCGTCGCTACCGCCCTGAAAGGCGTAGAGAACGGTCTCTGTTCCGTCGGGCGCAATCCTGAACACGGTGCCGCAGCCAAGGGTGCCCTCCGGACAATTGGCTCCCCCGGGGCCTCCATACGACGTCGTCCCGTAGAGATTGCCGCTCCCGTCCATCGTCAGTCCGCCCACAGGCAAACTTCCGTCGCTGCCGCCCCTAAAGACATACAACACGGTCTCCCTGCCTTGCGGTGTAATTGTGAAAACAGTGCCACAACCGGTGGCGCAATTGTCGCCGCCACCGCCGAAGTACGTCGTGCCGAAAAGATTGCCCTTCCCGTCGCTGATCACGCCGGCCATGGGTTCGATGCCGTCGCGGCCGCCGCGAAAGACATGGAGCCCGGTCATCCTTCCGCCCGGACCGATTTCGAACACGACACCGCAGCCATCGTAGTTACACTCGGCGGCGTTCATGCGTCCGCCGAATTCGGTCGTTCCGTAAAAGTTGCCTTTGTTGTCCGCGGCCAGGTCGCCTGCCGGATAATAGCCATCCCTGTCGCCGCTGAAGGCGTGGAGAACCTTCTCGGTTCCGCCAGGCGCAAGTTTGAAAGCCGTGCCCGAAGCCGATGCGCCGCCCTGGGTCGTCGTTCCGTAATAATTGCCGGCTTTGCCAGCGACGAGCCCGCCTTGAGGAAGCTCTCCGTCGTTGTCGCCCTTGAAGGCATAGAGGACGGTTTCTGCGCCGTTGGGCGCAAGCTCGAATATCGTGCCGCAACCGCCTGGGGCGCATCCGCCGCCGCCCCCGAAATAGGTCGTGCCGAAAAGATTGCCCGCGTCGTCCGCGATAACGCCAGCAGCCGGAAGAGAACCGTCTGTTCCGCCCTGGAAGGCGTAGAGCACGGTTTCAGAACCTCGAGCCGCCGCGCCGGCGAACGCCACCTCCAACAACAGAAGACCAGCCAAACCGATTAATGTCCGTTTTTGAACCCGTGCCATCGCGTCGTTCCTCGCCGGCCGCCCACCACCCTAACACCAGCGGCGCATCGCTTGCGAGGACCATGGAAACGCCGGTGCTATTGAGCGGAGGGAAACCGCGGGCAGTGGGGCGTTCGCGAAGGTGCCGATTTCGCACAGCAACCGAATTCGGCTAACCTTGGGCAGTGGGCGAGCATGACCGAAAATGCCACTCCGGATGAAATCATAGGGAATAACACGAGATGAAAAACCTGTGCGCCGCTGTCTTTGCCGGAATCGTCGGCTGCACATTCATCCAGCCCGTTTCAGCGCACATGGCTGCCGAAGAGAAAGTGCTCTATTCGTTTTGCAGTCAGCAGAATTGCGCGGACGGAAAGACACCCTACGCCAGCCTGATCGATGTGAAAGGCACCCTGTACGGCACAACGGCGTATGGCGGCAGCTATGGCGCCGGCACGGTGTTTGCGCTCGATCCGACGACGGGTGCAGAGAAAGTGCTTTATTCCTCCGCCTGGAACCCAACCTCCACGCTGATCGATGTGAAGGATGCCCTGTATGGCACAACGTATACGGGCGGCAGCTTTGGCAACGGCACGGTATTTTCGCTTGATCCAAACACTGGCATAGCGACAGTGGTCCATTCGTTCGGCGGCAGCCAGGATGGGTCGAACCCGTACAGCGGTCTGATTCGTGCGAACAACTCGCTGTACGGCACAACGGAATTTGGGGGTACCCACGGCTCCGGCACGGTGTTTGCGCTGCAGCTGAGGACGGGCGCCGAGGAGGTGCTTTATTCCTTCTGCAACAAGCAGGAGAAATGCGCGGACGGCGCGAACCCTTACGCCAGTCCGATCTACGTAAACGGCACGCTGTACGGCACAACGGAGTACGGCGGCGCCCACAAGAGAGGCGCAGTGTTCGCGGTCGACTCGAAGACCGGTGCGGAGAAGGTGCTCCATTCCTTTTGCAGCCAGCCGCATTGTTCCGACGGCAAGATCCCCTCCGCCGGTCTCATCGCGGTGAACGGCATGCTGTACGGCACGACCGGGATCGGCGGCGCCCATGAGGGCGGTACGATATTTGCGCTGGACCCGAATACCGGTACGGAAACGGTGCTTTATTCCTTCTGCCGTCAGCAGAATTGCACGGATGGCGCAGACCCCGAAGCCTCCCTGTTTGCAGTCGGCGACAAGCTGTACGGGACGACGTGGGGAGGGGGCAGCCACGGCGACGGCACGGTGTTCGCACTCGAGCGAAAGGCCGGCACGGAAACAGTGCTCCATTCATTTTCAAGCGGCGGCGACGGCCAGAACCCGGTGGCCAGTCTGATCGAAATGAATGGCACGCTGTATGGGACAACGTTTGCGGGCGGCGCTGATGGCGACGGCACAGTCTTTGCCATCCAGAGGCCTTGAGCGAGATACCCGCCGTTCGACTGAAGCGTGGCGCACCGGAGAGGATGAAAATAAGAACTGGGTCCTGATTGTCGTTCGCCGACGCCGACGAAGCTGAGTTAGGCCGAATTTCGTCAAAATTCTCAGTTTTATCTTTGTTCGGTGGTTCTACAAAGCCTGTATCTCGAATGGGTTAGCCATTGCCGAACCGGACTGATCGCTCGCAAGACAAACGTCTGTAAGAGATAATGGGAAACTGGGGCCGGAGCTTACGGTATGTCCTTCAAGGCCTGATCTTGAAAATGGTGCCGTCGTTGTGCGTGCCACCCAATTGCGTCGTTCCATACAGCGACTGCTTCACCTCAATGAGACCCGCATAGGGCGCGGCGCCATCCGAACCGTTATCCTGAAAAGAATACACGACGCTTACAACGCCACTCTGCGGATCTACTGAGAACACGTCGCCACATTTATCTTCGCCGCAGCTATTTTCGCCGCCGCCAGAAGATGTCCCGTATAGCGTCCCGTGCATGTTGACCAGGCCGCCGTAAGAGCCGTCAGCGTTCGCACCGCCTCCCAGCGCCGTCTCGACCTTGGTCTGCGGGTCAAATGAAAACACCCCGTTGGCCGTTCCATAGAATGTGCCCTTGTAATCGAGCAGACTTGCGAAGGGTTGACAGCCAGAGTTGCCTTCGCCCGTGAATGAGTACAGTACGGTCGTGACCCCATTCTGCGGACTGACCGAGTACACGGTGCCGCAACCACTATCGCCGCCTCCGCTACCACCAAAGGGTGTCGCGCCATACAGCGTACCATGCGCCGCAGTTAGCCCTGTCCAGGGCGCCCAGCCGTCCGACCCGTTATCCTGAAAGGAATGCAATATCGTTTCGGTCCCGGACTTCAGATCGATAGAAAATACGGTCCCGTAACCGTAGACCCCTCCCCAGGCAGTCGTTCCATAGAGCACGTGCTTCACTTCAATAGGAACACTCATCTCCGGAAAAGCGCCATCGCCGCTGCTTCCAAACGAATGCAACACGGTCTCGGTAGTGGTCTTTAGGTCAAACGAGAAGATCGCACCGTGGCCATAGGCGCCGCCACCGTCGGACGTGCCGTAAAGGGTGCCGTTGACGTTAAGCAGACCGTTGCCACCTTCGCCGTCCGCGCCGTTGAAGGAATAGAGGACGCTCACCCTTTCAGTCTCGGGGTCAAACGTGAAAAGTGTACCTTGGCCGAATTGTCCGCCGAGCGCCGTGGTGCCATAGAGCTTGTGGTTTATGTCAATCAAACCACTGGCATAGGGGTATGAGCCGTCGGCGCAATCATTCTGGCTACAGAACGAGTACATCACGGTCTCGGTGGCGGCGTTCGCGTCGGGAAGGCTCAGCGCAAAAATCGGCGAGATCAAGCCTGCGACGACAGAAATCGAGAACTTGACCACCACAACCTCCAGGAACATTTGTTGGAAATCATAGGTTCAATTGGGTTAACAGTTGGCGAAACAAACAGAACAAAACCACTATGCATTGCGAATTACACGGCTTCGATCACGTGAGCTTCGGTCATCTCCGAACACGCCGACAGTGTCGCTGCATCCCGGAAAGAGCGGACGCTACCGCTACTATGCCTGTGCCTCGCACCGTCTGAAGGGGAGTGCTGCCTGTTCCAATCCCGCATCCATCCGCGAGCAACAGCTGGACGACATGGTTCTCACCGCGCTTGCGGGACGGCTGATAACCCCCGAACGGCTGCCGGAGCTTCTCGCGCACGCCCGCAAACATCAGCGCGCAACATCGAGCGTCAACATCGCGAGACGCGCTGCCTTACGCAACCGGATAAAAGACCTCGAACAGCAGATTGACCGACTTTATCGCGCGCTACGCGAGGGCACCGTTACCGACACCGCGTCCTTCCGCGCGCAACTTGCCGAAGTGGAACGTGAGCGCGAGGAAGCCGTCGCCCATCTCTCCCGCATCGACTCCGACATTCCAGAGCTCCGGCAGACGTTATCCCATAAACAGGCGGAAGCACTCGCCGCCACCCTTCAACGCCGCCTGCTTGACGCTCCCAAGCCGCTCAAGCGCCGTTATCTGCGCGGGCTTGTCTCGGGAATCATCCTGAACCGTGAAAAGGCCATCATTACCGGCCCCAGTTCCGCCGTCGCCGCGACCGTCACGTCCGGTGACTTCGACGGCCCGGTTCTCACTTCTGTACGGGACTGGCGCACCGGAGAGGATTCGAACCATCGTCTATTCGTGGCGCAGCGCTTCGATGGGATCGAGACGGGCGGCGCGGCGCGCCGGGAAATATCCGAATCCGACGCCCACCATCGCGGCGAAGCCGACGGCAACGAGGACGATCGCCGGCTGAAAGACGAACGGCAATTTCAGCGCGGCGCAGATTGCCGCCGAACCGCCGAGCCCGATCAGCACGCCGATCACTCCTCCCAATGCGCTCATGACGATGGCTTCGATCAGGAACTGCAGCAGCACGTCGCGTTCGCGCGCGCCGATGGCGAGCCGGATGCCGATCTCGCGCGTTCGCTCCGTCACCGATACCAGCATGATGTTCATGATGCCGATGCCGCCGACCAGCAGGCTCACCGCCGCGACGGCGGAGAGAAAGGCGGTGAGAACCAGCGTGACCGTGGTGACGATCTGCGAGATCTGCTGCAGATCCTCGACGTCGAAATCGTCGACCTGCCCGGGAATGATGTGGCGCGCCTCGCGCATCAGGCGCTGGATCAGATCCTTGACGTGAGGAATATTCTCGGAACGGTCGACCAGCACGCGAATGACATTGACTTCGGTGTTGCCGGCGATCTTGCGCTGAACGGCTTTCAGCGGCATCAGCGCCAGCTCGTCCATGTCCTGGCCGAATGTGCTGACACCTTTCGGCTCGAGAATGCCGATGACTTCGCAGGTGATCTTGTTGATGCGGATGCGCTGGCCGATGGGCATCTGGTCGCCGAACAGTTCGCGGCGATCGGTCTCGCCCAGGATGCACACCGACTTGCCCGCGAGGAGTTCGGCCGGGGAGAATTCGCGCCCCGCGACCAGCTTCCAGTCGCGGCTCTCCATGTAGGCATTCGTCGTGCCGTTGACCTGGCTGTTGTGGTTGTGGTCGCCGTTGACGAGCACGGCCTGCTCGGCAAGCTCCGGCACGACCTGGGAAAGGTCGGGGATTTCGCGCTGGATCTTGTCGACGATGGACATGTCGAACGGCGTGACGGCCGTCGGCGGACCGTTTTGCTGACCGGGAATGATCGCCAGAAGATTGTTGCCGAGCGAGGCGAATTCGCCGGTGACTTTCTGATTCGCGCCCGAACCCAGCGTCACCATCAGGATCACGGCGCCGACGCCGATCACGATGCCGAGCGTGGTAAGTCCGGCACGCAAAAGATTGTTGCGGATTTCGCGCAACGCCAGCAGCAGCGCGTTCCACATCATTGGCGCGGGCCCGTATCGGAGACGATCAGCCCGTCATGAAAGCGCACCTGGCGGCCCGCATAGGTCGCGACCTCTTCTTCATGCGTCACCAGCACGATCGTCAGCCCGCGCTGCGTATTGAGGGAATTCAGCAATTGCATGATTTCGTGGCTCTTCGACGAAGTCCAGATTGCCGGTCGGCTCGTCGGCGAAGACGACGGAGGGCGAACTCACCAGCGCGCGCGCGATGGCGACGCGCTGCTGCTGGCCGCCCGACAGTTCGGCCGCGGTGTGATGCCAGCGATCGGCGAGGCCGACCTGCGCGAGCGTCTCCATGCCGAGGCGCCGCCGCTCGGCGCGCGGGATGCCGCGATAGATGAGCGGCAATTCGAGATTCTCGAGCGCGGTCGTGCGCTTCAGGAGATTGAAGCCCTGGAAGACGAAGCCGAGATAGTGGCGGCGCAGCAGCGCGCGCTGCTCGCGCGTCATGGTGCCGGTGTCCGCGCCGCGGAAATAATAATGTCCGGTCGTCGGGATATCGAGACAGCCGAGAATGTTCATGCAGGTCGATTTGCCGGAACCCGACGGCCCCATCACGGCGACGAACTCGCCGTCATGCACGGCAAGGTTGATCCCCGCGAGCGCAGCGACCTCGGCTTCACCAGATCCGTAGATCTTGGTGACGTCGCGAAGCTCGATGAGCAGTTGACCGTCCATCACGCGATTTCAACCGCGGATCGGCAATTCCCCTTTTCGGAACCGGCAACAAGAAATATTCCACGCGGAGACGTGGGGGCGCGGAGAGTGCCCCCTCCGGTGCTTCGCACCACCTCCCCCACGTCGCTGTCGCTCCGCGAGGGAGGAAAAAAGGTTGAGCGGGTCTTTTCCTCCCCCGTGCGAAGCATGGGGGAGGTGCCCCGAAGGGGCGGAGAGGGACTGCTCCGCGCCACCGCGTCTCCGCGTGAAATTCTTTCATCAACGCGCATGAAACGGCGGCGCATTACGAGCCGGGCGGCTTCGGCGGTTTGTCGGCAAGATCGGTGACCACCTCGTCGCCCGCCTTCAGATCGCCGGTCAGGACCTGCGTCGAGCGGCCGTCCGTGGCGCCCAGCCTGAGATCGTGCGGCTTGAGCGTCTTGCCATTCTCGGTCCAGACGCGGCCGCCATTGATTCCATTCAGCGTCGCGGGCGCGGGCGGCGCGTTCTTCTTGACGTCCTCGGGCGGAATGAAGCGCAACGCCGCATTCGGCACCAGAAGCGCGTTCCTGATCGTCGCCGCCTCGATTTCCGCGGTCGCCGTCATTCCGGGCCTCAGCAATCCGCCTTCGTTCTGCTCGCGCAGCACGCCCTGATAGGTGACGACGCCCTGCACGGTTTTGGGCGCGTTGTGGATCGAAACCAGCCGTGCCGAAAATATGCGCGTGGGATAGGCGTCGACCGTGAAGGTTGACCTGGCACCGGAACGAATCAGTCCGACGTCTGCCTCGTCGATGTCGACATCGAGCTCCATCTGGCCGAGATCGCTCGCCAGCGTGTACAGCACCGGCGTCGAAAACGTGGACGCCACTGTTTGTCCGGCGGAAACCTTGCGGTCGAGCACGACGCCGTCGATCGGCGAATAGATCGTGCAATAGGAGAGCAGCGTCTGATCCTGCTGCACCTGTGCGCGCGCCAGAGCTACGCCCGCGGCCGCACGGGCGAAATCGCCGGTGGACGTATTCAGCAGCTCGCGCGAGACGGCATTGTGCTTTTCCAGTTCAACATAGCGGTCGTGAGTCGAGAGTCGATTGCTGAAGTGTCGCCTGCGCCTGCGCCAGACTGGCCTGCGCCTGCTGCAGCTGCGCCACGTATTGATCGGTGTTGATGCGGGCCAGCACCTCGCCCTTTTTCACGCGATCGTTGAAATCGACCATGAGCTTGTCGATGCGGCCCGATACTTCCGCGCCGACGTCGACCTGGTTGCGCGGCGCGAGCGTACCGGTGGCGCTGACGGTGACAGCGAGAGTTCCGCGCGTGACGGGTTTGGCGACGTAGGTATGGGCCGGGCCGCGCGCCAGGTAAAACCACGTGCCTGCCCCGGCCGCGAGCAGCGCAAGCCCCACCCACAGCCAGCGGCGGCGCCGCTTTCCCTTTCGACCGAGCCCAAGGCGCGATTCGAGCACGCGGTCGGGCGCGGGAGTGGCGCGAATGTCGTTCACGGATCTAAACCGGAATTCCCCAGCAGGCACGACCCACGGCCGCAGCAGAACATGGCGAACGACTGCGGAACCAGGCCGGCACCATACATGATTGCGATCGATGGCGCATGCAAGGTTTGTAACACCGCTACGATTTCGACCGCGCGCGACGCTTTTCGGTCTGACACAGCGGGGCATCGAACTCCTGCGGCCCACCGGCGGGGCTGCCGCAACACCATAAGGCGTGCGTCCCTTCTGTCAGGCCGCAGCCGCATCGTAGGGTTTGATTCTGGCGAGGTCCTTCGCGACGCGGCGCTTGTCCCCGGGATGGGGATTGCTCAGTAAGCTCATCGTATCGACCCTCGTTTCTCAGTGGTAATCCGTGATCTCGACATCATGGGCTTCACTCTTTTGCCAGCGGAAGCATATGCGCCATTGTTCATTGTTCATTGTTCATCCCGTTGTGACCACGGCGCCGATGGCGTGGCCGATGGCGAAGGTGACGCCGGCCGCCGCAAGACCGAAAATGAACTGGCGAAGGCCCGACCACCACACGCCGCGGCCGGTAAAAAGCGAGGTGGCGGCGCCGATCGCGAAGAGTGCGATGCCGCTCAGGACTACGCTGGCGACGATCGCATCGCCTCCCGACACGAAAAAATACGGGGCGACCGGAAAGACGGCGCCGAACGCGAACAAGCCGAACGAGGTGAACGCGGCGGTCCAGGCCGAGCCGCCCAGATCTTGCGGGTTGATGCCCAGCTCCTCGCGCACCAGCGTGTCGAGTGCGGTTTTCTTGTTCGAGATCAACCGATCGGCCAATGCGTTCGCCTGCTCTTCCGGCAAGCCCTTGGCGCGATAGATCAGCGCGAGCTCTTCTTTCTCCTCCTCCGGCACTTCGTTGAGCTCGGTCGCTTCCGCGTCGATCTGGCGCTGGTTGGATTCGCGCGCGGTGCTCACAGAAAGCCATTCGCCGATGGCCATCGAACAGGCGCCGGCAAGCAGCCCGGCGAGGCCGGTAATCAGCACGGCATGGGGCGGAAGCTCGGCGCCGGCCACCCCCATGACGAGGCTCAGATTTGAAACCAGCCCGTCATTGGCGCCCAGCACCGCGGCCCGCAGCGCGTTTCCGCCCAGGCCGCGATGGCGGCCTTCAAGGCGCGCAAAGCTGCCCCCGGTCAGCGCGGACGGCGCGCCGCCCGCAAGCGCCTCGATGATGCGCGCGTGCGAGCGCTCCGCTTGCGGCAGGCGGCCCGCAACGGCTTCCGGCTGCGCATCGTACTGGTTGCTGTCGATTTGCTCGAGCGTGTTGACGGTCGGCAGGACGAAGGCGGGACCGAAGCGTCGCGCCAGCCAGCGCAGCGCCCGCGCGCGAAAATCCGGCCCGAGCACGGGAACGCGCCGGCCCAGTCCTGCAATGCGCTTGCCCCAGAATTCCGCGTGGGACTCTTCCACCGCCGCCAGGCGCGCATATACCTCGGCGAGCTCGGGATTCTTCTCGGCCCGCGACAGCGCGCGATAAAGCGCCGCGCTGTCGATTTCGCCATGCAGATTTGAAACGTACCGTTTCCCCGGGTCGGTCATCGGTCACACACTGCGCGATGTGCATCGGGCGAGAATAACACGGCGCGCGCAGCTATGGACAAAGGGCCTCTGCGCGAGACAGTCTCCGGAGCCGTCGCGGCCGCTGGCGACACCGCGATGGTTCACCAGGAGCAAGAATCAAATGGCGCATCATTCCACCCTCAGCCGCATTCACCTGGAGCTTGCCCGCACGCCCGATTTTCCGGAAGGCAGCGCGCAGCACGGCTACGAATTCATTGCGCCGTTGACGGAGCAAGGCCACGTGGACGCGGATGCCTGGCGGCAGGGCAAGAGCGCGTGCACGGTCACACGCTTCTGGGGCGGTGCACCCGAAGAGCATGGCTGCCTGGTCCACGCGGACGGTGTCTGGGGCTTCGACTACGGCGGCGGCGATTCGGATGACGAGCTGTTCTTCAAGCTCGACCGCCACACTTTCACGCCCGGCGCTTACGTGACGATCACCGAACGCGACGGCAAACAATACCCGTTCCGCGTGATCGCGGTGATTCCCGAACTCGGGAAGGTATGAGCGCGGTGCACGCGAAGACGCGAAGCAGAAAGCAAAGCTTCGCGGAAATGCCCGCTCATTTCTCGCGTCCTGTCTGCCGCTTCCTGCCACGCATAACGAATGCGACCGCGCGCTTCGCAACTTCTCCGATCCTGCGGTGGGCCGCATCGTGAAAGTCGCGAAGGGCATTAATTCGGCTGCCTGACCTGGCCATTTTCCCACTATGACAGCGGGCGCGGCAGGATGCGAGCCGAGCCTGATGGCGTTCGAACTGTACTCCGGCCGCAGCGCAACGTCCGCATGCACGCGTGTCGACGCCGGGCTTAATTCAGATCCTTCGAGAGAATCAGCTTCAGAACCAGATGATCGGTTCCCGGCGTGAGACCAAAGCCGATGCCGCCTTCGACGCTGACAGCGGCGCCGCTCCAGTCGGCGACGGCAAACAGCTGGTGACTCTGCTGGCTGAGCGGAAGGAATCCGCGCAACGGTCCGAAATCGTCGTATTCTTCCGCGGCCGCGGCCCATTCCTTCGAGAAATTCCAGGCGAGGCGCGTCGCCGGGGCGAAATCGAGCCGCGACAGGCCCTGATAGGAATTGTCGAGAATCGGATTGAAGATGAGATCGATCTGACCCAGATGCCAGCCGATGATCGGCCGGATCTCCTGAGAGTAGCGGTTTAGATCCCAGTGCGGCGCGTTGTAGCTGAATTCGAAATTGATGCCGTAGAAGAACGTGCGGCTGGCGGCGTCCGGCGATACGAACAAGGTGCGCACCTTGAAGCCGTTGAGCACCGGGCCAAGATTGCTCGCGATCGAATAGAGCGGAAGATAAAGCCCCGCTTCGAACCAGTCGGTCACGCCATAAGCCCATTCAGGCACGCCATTGAGCGTGTCGTTCGGCACGATACCGCCTGGAAAAGCGGGCGTGGTGCGGCCGCTCGGCGTGTAATTGTCGTGCAGGGTCAGATTGAACACCCCAGGCGCCGCGATTTCCGCGTTGTAAACCTGGATTTCATCGGTCTGCGCGCGCGCGGACGAGCCGACCAGTACGATCGTGCCCGCCAGCTTCGAAATCAGCCGCAGCACTCGTCGAATGCGGCCACGGGTGCCGTCGCAATCGCGAGATTCAGCTCGGGTTCGCAACTCTTGTGTCCGGCAGCATCCGCCGCAGAACGTCGTCGCCGCGCCGCTGATGGTAGATCGCGCCGGCGATGTGGATCGGAACAAGCGCCATCGTCGAGAGGGCGAGACATACATGCGTGACATCGAAGGCGTGGTGCAGGATATGCTTCTGGGCCGGTGGAAGAATTCCCGAAAACGGAAGATTTCGGCCAGTGGAAAAGGCCGAAATAGAAGGTCGATGTTCCGGCGCGCGAGGAGGACGCGAGCAGCCACCCCGAAAGAGGAATGGCGATGATCAGAAAATAGAGGAGGTAGTGCGTTGCGCGTGCCCATATCCTCAGCCAGGCGGGCATCGATGCGGGCAGCGGGGGCACGGGGTTGCGCAGGCGCCATCCAAGCCGCGCCACACTCAAGGCCAGCACCGTCAGTCCCACCGATTTGTGCAATTGCAGGATTGCCAAACGGCTGGGATCGCCATCCGGCAGAATTTCCGACATGTAAAGGCCAAGGCAGACGTTGAGAATGAGGGCGCCCGCGATCAGCCAGTGCAGCGTCATCGCAACGCTGCCATAGCGTGCGGACGTGTTTGCGAGAGGCATCTTCAACCTCGATGCTTGTCTACAATGGTCTGGGCGGCCCGGTGCAGTATGAATGATGAGGCCAGACCGGCGAGACGGCCGAGGGTTGCGGCGGACACATGTTTTGATCGGCTAACGGGAGGCCTCGCCGAGCTGGCCGGCTGCCATGACGCGGACGCGTTGTTGCCGGAGCGTTCCAACCCGATCTGACTCCGCGCACCTGCGCCAAAATGCACGCACACTGCCAGACCAGGCGAGCACTCCGAAAAGGTAAGTTCGGCGCGATGCAAATCGGCCACGGCGGCAACCAGACTCAATCCGAGTTCGCTTCCCGCCGTGGCGCGGCCGCGCTCGAGACGATAGAATTGGCCGACGACTTTCTTGCGTTCGTCCTGCGGAATGCCGGGACCATCGTCGGAAACGGCGAGCAGAGGAACGCCCAGATTTGTCAGTTCTATAGAAATGCTCGCACCATCCTGGGTATGGCGGAGCGCATTCTCGACAAGATTGACAAGCAGTTGCGAGAGAAGTTCGCGATCGCCGTCCACCATCAAATCCGGAGCAATCGACAGGCCGAGCTGTTTTCCGGCATCTTCGGCGACGGCCACATAGCTCTGGCCGATCTGAAGCGTAAGCGCGCTCAGATCGATTGGTCGAAATCCGGCGCGGCGCGTTCCCGATTCGATCTCCGCGATGCGCAGCAGCGCCGCGAATGTCTCAAGAATCTGATCGGTCTCGGCGACGGCGCTTCCGACTGCGCGCTCATAATCAGCGAGGCTTGCAGCGTTCCGGCGTGCATCGTCGAGGCCCTGCCGCAGCCGCCCGAGCGGCGTCCGCAAATCATGCGCGATGTGCCTGGAAACCTGGCGCAGGGCGCCGAGCAGAGAGCCGATTCGGTCGAGCATGCGATTGAGCGTAGCCGCAAGCCGATCGATATCATCCGCCACGCCGCGCATCGGAATGCGGCGTTCGACATCGCCTTCGATGATCGCTTCCGCCGTTCGCGTAATGGTGTCGATCCTCGCGAGAAAGCTCGCGCTGAGCACGATCCCACCGGCAATGGCGAGCGTGACAACGACAAGTAGGACCAGACCCGATGTCGCCATGATGGCTTTACCGGCCAGCTTTACGGCGCCGACATCGTCGCCAACCTCAAGCCACAGATCGTGCGAAAGCGGGATGGAATAGACAAGCAGCCGCTCCCGCTGTCCCGGCGGTTCATCTCCGTCCGGCGGACCCTTCAAGCGGGTCCAGCCGTTCTGAAGATGCAGCCGGGGAATGTTCCCGAAAATCCGCGCACCCGATCGCGCAACGACGGTATAGTCCAGGCCGCCAGCGAGGTGCGCACGCTCGCGCGCGCGGATTTCTTCCATCATCTTCGAAAAACCCCCACGCCGATATTCGGCGCTGAGTGCCTGCGCTTCGACCTTAATGCGCGTTCGCTCCTGGTGGTCGAGTGCAGCGGTTGCCGTGAAATAGACGACCACCGCGAGAACAGCCACGGAAGCACCAAACATGACGACGTAGGCGGCAGCAAGCTTGAAGCTCGCAGTCTTGAACAAGCGAGCGCGGCGCAAACCAGTTTGCATTCTTGGGATCTTGACTTCAGCCATAGCGGCCTCGGCTCGTCGCGCGGCAAAAAAAATTCACGGCCCCAATCATGTGCGCCAGGAATGTGCGCGCGCAAAATTACAAATTCCCAATCCTGACGAATATGCCCCGCAACGGACGCTCTGCCACGATGCTGCGGTAAGCGGGCGCGGGGGCTTCCGTTTTCGTCGGACAGTCCGGGGGTGATGCCCGCGAGCACAGGTGTGACTGTGGCTTGTGGTGCTGACGACGCCTGTCAAACGGGAAAATCGCGCAATCTAATTTGCTTAAGTGCGCGGTTTCTCGTCGGGGTCGGCCCGTGATTCCACACGTTCAACGCACTTCGTTCGCCGATGTGTTTCTTCGGCCACCGGACCTTTCACCGGCTATCGAAGCGACGGCACGCAATGCGCTCTGCGCTATTGCGCTCCTGACTGCCCTGCGATTCCTTCTCGCCGTCTGGCTTCCGCTCTCATTCGACGAGGCCTATTACTGGCTGTGGTCGAAACACCTTGCGCTCGGTTATTACGACCACCCGCCGATGATCGCGCTCGCGATCCGTGCGGGTACACTCATCTTTGGCGATACCGAACTCGGGGTGCGCTTCGTGCCGTTGGCTGCATCGGTCGTCGCCAGCTGGGCCGTCTGGCGCAGCGCAGCCACGCTGCTTTCGGATGAGCCGATGGGGGCAGCCGCCTGCCTTCTCTTCAACGCGACGCTCATGGTCGCAGCCGAAACCATGGCAGCGACTCCCGATTCATTGCTGATTGCCGCCGCGTCCCTGCTTCTGGCAGGCTTCGGCGTGGCTCGAAATCCGTTCTTCGTAAAGCCAACGCCGCCGCTCGGGTTTGCCGCCGCCACGATTTGGCCGGCGATGGTGTATTTTTTGTTCCATGCGTTGCATGATCGCGTCCAGGGAAACTGGCCTTGCTTTGTCTATCCAGCCCTGGCTGTACTGGCAGTACAGCCTTTTGCGGACACCTCCCTGGATGCGCGTGGCGGTGGCACGGTCCGCATCCTGCGCGGCCTCGCCATTCCCGTTGCCGGCATCATCCTCACAATAGCTTATTTGCAGGCCTTCTTCGGGCTGCTTCCGATTGGCCGAAACGATCCAATTGCACGCATGATGGCCGTCGGTATCGTGCCGGTGGCGGAAGATCTTTCCGCGCAAGCGGCGCTCGGACACGTCGATGCAATCGTCACCACGAACTACGTGACGACAAGCTGGCTTTCTTTCTATCTGCGGCCAACCGTGCCGATCGTACAAGTCACGGACGATTTCAGATTTCTGTCGTCGCCATTCGTGACGGCCAAGCTCCTGCAGGGCCGCCTTCTCTACGTGACGCAGGAACCGGAGAGGGAAATGCCCGCAATCCGCAGTCGCTTCTCTCGCGTAGAGCCTTCCGACACGATCGAACGCTTGCGCAACGGTGTCGGGATCGATGAATTCCATGTCTACGCGGTTTCCGGATTCCGGGGCCCGGTGCTTGGCCGCCGTCCGTGACGCGCCTCAACGCGGAGCCTGACCTGAGCAGCTTGCGATGAAATTGCTCTTGATCGAGGACGACGCGGAGACCGCCGCCTACATTCTGCGCGGCCTCAAGGAACATGGTCATGCCGTCGATCACGCCGCCACCGGCCGTGACGGAGGCTTCCTCGCGGGCAACGAGAACTACGATGCGATCATTTTGGACCGCATGCTCCCCGGCATGGACGGCCTTGCGCTCGTCAAGATGTTGCGGGCTATGGGAATAAAAACTCCCGTGCTCTTCCTCACAGCGCTCGGCGGTATCGACGACCGCGTCGAAGGATTGAATGCGGGCGCGGACGATTATCTGATCAAACCGTTCGGCTTTTCAGAACTGCTGGCGCGCGTCCATGCCCTGACACGGCGGCCTCCGCTATCGCCCAATCAGACGAAACTTTGCGTGGCCGACCTGGAGATGGACCTCCTGACGAGATCGGTGAAGCGCGCTGGAGTAGAGATAGATTTGCAGCCGCGCCAGTTCATGATGCTCGAATATCTCATGCGCCATGCCGGACATATTGTGACGCGAACCATGCTGCTCGAGGGCGTGTGGGAGTTTCATTTCGATCCAAAAACAAACATCGTCGAGACGAATCTAAGCCGCATCAGGTCCAAATTGCATCGTGATGACGCCCCGGACCTCATTCATACAATCCGTGGGTCGGGTTACGTGATTCGACCACCAACTGCCCCGCTGCGAGTAAAAAGGTGATGCTACTGCGCCTGTTCGGAACGCCGCCAACCCACATCAACAGGAGACGCCATGCCCAGGAAGAAGTTCAAACCGCGCTCAGGCTCGGACAAGGCCCGGCGCGAACCGATGAGTGCCACGACATCTGATCCGCCGAAGCTGAAGATATCCCGCCAATTCAAGAAGACGAGCAGTTCGATACGGAATAAGACGCGCGGCTTGGGAATTTCGCTCAACTCGCGATATCGCTGATTCCGCCGAAACCTGCGTCGCCGGGAACAGCGAGCCGTTGACATATATCCATATTTCTGGAATACATGAAGTATGGATATAGGCGCCGCCATCAAGCGCCTCTCCGCGCTGGCGCAGGAGTCGCGGCTCGAGGTGTTCCGGCTGCTGGTGAAGGCAGGGCCGGAAGGCAAAGCGGCCGGCGATATCGCGCGCCGCGTCGGCACTCCCGCAAACACGCTCTCGGCGCACCTGCTCATCCTGTCGAATGCCGGCCTTGTCAAATCCAGGCGCGACGGACGCTCGATCATCTATGCCGTGAACTACGAAGCGATAAGCGATCTGCTCGTGTTCCTGACGGAAGACTGTTGCGGCGGGAGGATGGAAATCTGCGCGCCTCTGGCCGCACTCGCCACGCAATGCTGCCCACCAGGCAAAGGAAAAATTCATGAAACGTCTGCACGTGCACGTCGCGGTCGATAACCTCGAACGGTCCATTGACTTCTACGCGACGCTCTTCGCGACCATGCCGTCGGTCCGCAAAGACGACTATGCCAAATGGATGCTCGACGATCCCAGGGTCAATTTCGCCATCTCGGTGCGCGATGGACGCTCGGGCGGTGTCGATCATCTCGGTATCCAGGTGGAGAAGGACGACGATCTGCGTGCGTTGGCCAACCGGCTGAAAGCGGCCGGCGAAACGACGCGGGATCAGGAAGCGGCAATCTGCTGCTATGCCCGATCCAACAAGTCATGGGTCAGCGATCCGTCGGGCATTCGCTGGGAAACCTTCTTCACCTTCGGCGAAGCGACCGCATACGGCGAAGATGAACCTCCCTCTCTCGCAGATACGAACACAAGCGCTTGCGCGCCGGGTTGCTGCGAGAGGTGAGCCGGTAAGGGTGCATGAGAACCCAGACGCCTGCCCGCCCCTATAACGTGCTGTTCCTGTGCACCGGGAATTCGGCACGCTCGATCATGGGCGAAGCGATCCTGAACAGGATCGGTACCGGAAAGTTCAAGGCGTGGTCGGCCGGCTCGGCCCCCAAAGGCGCGGTACACGCGCAAACGGTCGCGCTCTTGCAGCGTCTGGGTTATCCGACCGAAGGATTGCGCTCGAAGAGCTGGAACGAATTCGCCAGACCAAATGCGCCCGCCCTCGATTTCGTTTTCACCGTTTGCGACAACGCGGCCAGCGAAATCTGCCCGGTTTGGCCCGGACAGCCGATGACCGCGCATTGGGGCGTTCCCGATCCGGCCGCCGTGAACGGTACGGACGACCAAATCTCGCGCGCGTTCCGCGACACGCTCATGATGCTGCAACGGCGAATCGGCATTTTCGCCAACCTGCCCGTACAGAGTCTCGACCGCCTCTCGCTGCAGCGCCGGCTCGACGAAATCGGCAAAAACCCTGGTCCGGCGATCGTGCCATGACCGAACGAAGCGTCGTGCGCCGCCTTCTGGCGGAGGGCCTCGGTACGGCATTTCTGCTGATGGCCGTCGTCGGCTCGGGCATCATGGGCGAGCGGCTGGCGGGCGGGAATGTCGCCATTGCCCTGCTCGCCAACACGATCGCGACAGGCGCCGCTCTCGTCGTCCTCATTTCGATATTCGGGCCGATCTCCGGCGCGCATTTCAACCCGGCGGTTTCGCTCGTCTTCATGCTCAGGCGGGAGCTGGGCATCGCGCTCGGCGTGGCGTACATCGTCGTCCAGATCGTCGCTGCAATCGCCGGCGTTTTCGTTGCCCACCTGATGTTTGCGAAGCCGGTGTTCGAACTGGCGACGAAACTGCGCGCGGGTCCCGCGCAAGCCTTCTCGGAATTCGTCGCAACGTTCGGCCTCGTCGCGACCATTCTCGGCGCGGTGAAATTCTGCCCCGGGCGCGTCGCTGCGCTGGTAGGTCTCTACATCGCATCGGCCTACTGGTTCACGGCCTCGACGTCGTTCGCCAATCCGGCGGTCACGATCGCGCGCGCGCTGAGTGATAGTTTTGCGGGCATCGCGCCCTCCTCCGCGCCTGCGTTCGTCGCCGCCCAGATGGCCGCCGCACTCGTCGCTTATTATTCGCTTGACGCGCCGGTCTTCGACGGGCGCACCCGTTAGGTGTGCATTCGTCGGGTCCCCATCAGCACGAACGCGCAGGCGCAGGCCACGAAGCACGCAGCGGCGCAGGCGATCACGGCGAGGTGAAACGTCTGGAACAACGCGGCGCCGCCGGCGGCGAGAACGCCGCCCAGCAATGCGGTGGCGATCATGCCACCGCTCCGCGCGACGGCGCTGTTCAGACCGGACGCCAATCCCGTGTGGCGCGAATCGACGGAAGCGAGCACGGCCGTCGTCAGTGGCGCCGCGACTCCCGACATTCCCAATGAAATGACGAGAACCGCGGGGAAGATCTGGCTCCAGAAATTCGCGGTCCCATCCAGCCGCACAAGAAGCAGAAAGCCCGCGCCGACCACGAGCGCGCCCATCGCGAGTGGAATGCGTGGGCCGAGCCTGCCGGCAATTCCGCCCATCACCGGCGAAGCCGCGGCGAGAACGAGCGGAAACGGAAGCAGCACCGCCCCTGCCCCGGTCGCGGAATAACCCGCACCGCGAATCAGCACGTAAGGAACGAGCACCAGCAGGCTGCCGAGCGCGCCGTAAACAAGAAACGTCAGCGCGGTCAGCCCGACGAACGGCGCGGAGCCAAACAGCGCGAGCGGCATCATTGCTTTGTCGCGACGTCGATGTTCGGTCCAGAGAAAAATACCCGCGAGTACGACACCGCACGCTGCGATTGCGAGCGCGCGCCCGGTCCACGCCCGCGTTCCCATGGTCAGGCTCCAGGTGATCGCTGCGAGCGATGCCGTGGCGAAGGCGGCGCCCCAGGCATCGAGTGGCTGCTGTTTTTCACCGCGCGGCGGGTTGGCGATGAAGCCCAGCGCAAGCGCGATCGCCGCCGCGGCGAGCGGCATGTTCACCAGAAAGATAGCGCGCCATCCCACCGTATCGATCAGCCAGCCGCCGAGCACCGGACCGATGGCGGCGGTGATCGCGCTCGCCGCCGACCAGATGCCGATCGCGCGCCCGCGCGCGGCGCCGGAAAACGCGTTGCCGAGCACCGCCAGACTGTTGGGAAGCAGGAACGCGGCGCCGGCGCCCTGCAGCGTTCGCGCGGCGAGCAGCCACGCCAGATCGGGAGCCAGCGCGCACAGCGCCGATCCACCTGCAAAAACGGCGATCCCGAAGACGAGCACGTCGCGCCGCCCGAACCGGTCGCCCAGGGCGCCACCCAGAAGCAGAAGGGAGCTCAACGGCAGAAGATAGGCATTGACGATCCATTGCAGGTCCGCGGCGTCGCCCTGAAGATCGCGCCCGATCGCGGGCAGACCGACATTGACCACCGATCCATCCACGAAGGCGAGGCTCGAGGCGAGGATGCAGGCGGTCAGGACAAGGCGAGGACGCTCCACGCGTCCTGCGGCAGCCGCGTGCACGGTGCACGCATCTCCCGCCGTCTGATTGCTCCACACCAAGGAATGGCGCTCCCTCAGTCGCTCACGGCGATTTCAGCGCGTGCATTTCCGCAATATAGCCGCCTGGAAATTGCACAATCGCCGTCACGCGGTCGGTCGAGGTGTACGGCGCAGAGAGGACGCGTACCCCGGCGGCTTTCGCCTTCGCGATCGTGCCGGCGAGATCGCTCACCTGATAGCCGGTCACTTCACGGCCGAAGGGATAGGGCAGATGGCCGTCCGTTACCAGAATCTGCATGCGACCGAATCCCAATTCAATCCGAACACGCCGGTAGGTCTCGCCCGGTCGTCCGATTTCGCCGGCATCGGCGCGCCCTTCATCCGACAAATCATTCCCCGCGAAAAGTGCAGAAAATCGCGGACGAATTCATCCGCACTGTCCGGCGAAACATAAACGCGGTTGTCGGGAATTGTGGCGAGGGCCGGATAGTCCGGCGCCGTGAAATGCCAATAGAGCTGCGTCTCGAATCCGCCCGGCCATCGTACGACTGCATCGCGTCCGATCGCATCCCTGAACGGAGAGACCAGAACTTCCGCGCCGGATGCGCGCGCGCAGCTGATCGCCGCGTCCATGTCTCTGACGAGATAGCCGGTGCGCTCCGATCCGAACGGAAACGGGATTGGCGTATCGAATGCGAAGACGGAAAGCGTTCCGACCGGAGTCCACACGTATCGAAACGTGGCGCGGCTTGGAACCGGCAGAACATTGGCGGCGATCGGCTTCGACGCTTTTCCGCCGAACGTCGCCGCGAATGCGGTGACAAAGGCGTCCATGTCGGCGGGAGCGACGTAGACATGCGTCGAATCGTATTGCGCGCCAACGGAGAGGTCGGAAGCGCCCATGCCCGGCGCCTTTGCAAGGTTCGCAGCGAGAGCCAGGCAAGCTGCCAGCGCCGTTGCAGCGACGACCCGCGATACCCCGAACATGATTTTCGCCCCCACGACGTTCTGCGCAGATTGGTGTGCTGTTTGGACGAATTCCTCAAGCAGAATCCGCTCGGGATACACGAATTCTGGCGCGAGTGCTTGGCTTTGGGGATAGGATCGTTTTTTTTCGCCGGAGGATGTGCGATGCCGAAATTCACCACGCGCGACGGAACGGAGCTTTACTTCAACGATTGGGGCAGCGGACAACCGGTTGTCTTCAGCCATGGCTGGCCGCTTTCGGCCGACGCGTTCGAGGATCAGATGTTCTTTCTTGCGCGCCACGGCTATCGCTGCATCGCGCACGACCGCCGCGGGCACGGCCGCTCGGGCCAGCCGTGGGACGGCAACGACATGGATCACTATGCCGACGATCTCGCGGAGCTGGTCAAGCATCTCGATGTGACGAACGCCATTCATGTCGGTCATTCCACCGGCGGCGGCGAGGTGGCGCGCTATATCGGCCGCCACGGCACGAAGCGCGTGGCCAAGGCGGTGTTGATCGGCGCGGTGCCGCCGGTGATGGTGAAGAAGGAATCGAATCCGGCCGGCACGCCGCTCGCAGCATTCGACGCCATTCGCGCCAGCGTGCTCGCCGACCGCTCGCAGTTCTGGAAGGACCTGTCGCTACCCTTTTATGGCTACAACCGTCCTGGCGCGAAAGTCTCCGAGGGCGTGCGCGAATCCTTCTGGCTGCAGGGCATGCTGGCAGGGCTGCCGGCCAGCTATTTCTGCATCAAGGCGTTTTCGGAGACCGACCTGACCGAGGATCTGAAGAAGTTCGACGTGCCGACCCTCATCCTGCACGGCGACGACGATCAGATCGTGCCCATCGCCGATGCCGCCATGCTGTCGTCGAAGCTGGTGAAGAACGCGACTCTCAAGAATCTACCAAGGCGCGCCGCACGGCATGTGCACCACCCTGAAAGACCGGGTGAACGCCGACCTCCTCGAATTCGCCAGGGCATAGCCGGGGCGACTTCTTCCGGGCCGACAACGAGTCGCGTTGCGTTGCCGAGGCAAATCGTGCGGCATTTGAACAGCTGATGCGCCTTTCCTTTTCTACCCCAGCGGGGGAGGTGGCGCGTGTCGGCGCGTCGGAGGGGCACGAGCATGCACATCTCCAAAATCGACACCGGCGATACGGCGTGGATGCTCACCTCCACCGTGCTCGTCCTGATGATGACGATTCCCGGGCTGGCACTGTTCTACGGCGGCATGGTGCGCAAGAAGAATGTGCTGGCGACCCTGGCGCAGAGCTTCGGCGCCACCTGCATCGTCACCGTGTTGTGGATGGTAATCGGCTACAGCATCGCCTTCACCGATGGCGGCGCGCACAATTCCTGGATCGGCGGCTTCCGCTATTTCTTCCTGCTGCCCATGGGCATCAACGCGACGTCGAGCCTCGCGCCCACAATCCCCGAATCGGTTTACATGTGCTTCCAGATGACCTTTGCGGTCATTACGCCCGCGCTCATCGCCGGCGCGCTCGCCGACCGCATGAAATTCTCCGCCTTCATGTGGTTCATGGCGCTGTGGCTTATCTTCGTCTACTGCCCGATCGCGCACTGGGTGTGGGGCGGAGGCTGGCTGGGCGCGATGGGCGCCTATGATTACGCCGGCGGCACGGTGGTGCATCTGAACGCCGGCACCGCGGGGCTCGTCACCTGTCTCGTGCTCGGAAAACGCAGAGGCCTCGGCAGCGAAAACATGGCGCCGCACAATCTGGTGCTGAGCGTCATCGGCGCTTCGCTCTTGTGGGTAGGATGGTTCGGATTCAATGCGGGCTCGGCCGTCACATCGAACGCCAATGCCGGAATGGCGATGGCAGCGACGCAGATTGCGGCCGCCGCCGCCTCGCTGTCATGGATGGCCGCCGAATGGATCATTGCGCGCAAGCCCAGCATTCTCGGCATGATATCCGGCGCGGTCGCCGAACTCGTGGCGATCACGCCCGCATCGGGTTTCGTCAATCCGACCGGCGCGCTGATCATCGGGCTCTTGGCCGGCGCCGCGTGCTACACGTCGGCGGTGTGGTTGAAGAACTCCTCGGTTACGACGATGCGCTCGATTGCTGGGGTGTTCATGGCGTGGGCGGCGCGCTCGGCGCGATGCTGACCGGCGCGCTTGCCAGCAAGGTCATCAATCCCGGCGCCGCGCCGGCCGGCGGCTGGCTGCTCGACGGCAATGCGCATCAGATGCTGATCCAGTTCTATGACGTGGCCGCCACGTTCCTTTATTGCGGTGTCGTCACCTTCATCATTCTCAAAGGGATCGAAGCCGCGATCGGCCTGCGTGTCTCGACCCAGGTCGAAATCGAAGGTCTTGACATCAACCTGCACGGCGAGACCGTCCACGCCTAACTCCCTCTCCCCCAACCCTTGGGGGACAGGGCTGGGGTGAGGGGGCATCTCCGCCGCTCAGCTGTCGAAAATCACGCGCGATCGCGCGAAGCGCGCGTGCTTCTGTTTTGGTTCTGGCTTCCGCCGATCTACGTCCCTGCGGAAATGCACGTTGCCGGTGGGCTACAGCACCAGCTTGAACACCGTTCCCGCGTTGGATGTCCCGCCGTCGAAAGTGGTGCCGTAGAATGTTCCCTTGTCATAGGTGAGCTCCGCTTCCGGATTTCCGCCGTCCCCATTCCCGGTGAAACTGTGGAGCACGGTTTCCGCGTCAGTATCCGAATCGACTTTGTACACGACGCCGCAGCCGCTGCCGCCACAGTTCCCCTGACCGGAAAAGCTGCCGATGCCGTACAGGTCGCTGCCGCGCGCCAGAACGCCTGCGAAGGGAAATCCGCCGTCGGCGTCGCCCTTGAAAGAATAGATAAGTGTGTCGTGGGTGGAATTCGGGGCAAGTTTGAAGACGGTACCGTAGTAGGAAATCCCCTGCTCGTTATAGCCGTAATAGGTCGTACCGTAGAGATAGCCCCCGCGATAAATCAGGCCCGCCCAGGGATTCGTGCCGTCCACTTCCTCGGGATTTTCATGGAAGCTGTAGAGAAAGGATTCAGCACCCGTGGCGGCGTCGACACCGAACACCGTGCCCTCATCCGTAACGTCCCCGAATACGTCGTGCCCGCCATTCTGCGTGGTGCCATAGAGGACGCCGTCCTGGTAGATCAGATTGGACATGGGCTGAGCCCCGTCGCCCCCGCCCTGAAAGACGTAAAGCACTTTTTCCGCGCGGGTTTCAGGATCGACCGAGTAAACCGTGCCCGAGCCGTTGGTCCCCCCGAATTCTGTCGTGCCGAACAGCAGGCCGTCATGATAGAGGAGCCCGCCAAAAGGCGTGTACCCGTCGGCGAAGCCCTTGAAACTGTGCAAGACCTTCTCTTTTTTCGTGGCGGAGTCGAATGCGTACACCGTACCCACGCCCGACGTGCCGCCGGCAGTGGTGACGCCGTAGAATGTGCCGATATGGTAGACGAGTCCGGCAGTAGGCGTCGCCCCGTCCTTTCCGCCACTAAAGTTGTACAGAACTGTTTCCGCGCCAGTACCCGGATCGATCATGAACACCGTACCGGCGCCCGAATTGCCGCCGGTCTCGGTGGTGCCGTAGAGGGCGCCATTTTCCAGAACAAGGGCGCCATGGGGGTTGCCGCCATCTGCGCCCCCGGAGAAGTGATAGAGCGTGGTCAGCTTCGCAGCGCCTGCGGCAGGCGGGGCGATCATCGCGATGACGGCAAACGCGGCTGAGCCAAGTGCTTTCATCGGGAGACGTTTGCGCATCGGATTCCCCTAAATCTCGCTGTCCCATCAATAGAGACGGGCGACCTTCGCGTTAAATTCCGCTTGAAGAACGTTTTTAGCGAGCAGCTCGTCCAGGGCCGGATCGCACGGCGAGAGGAGCGTCGGAGATTGTGGTGCCAATCCGTCGCGCCACGATGTGTAGACGTCCTGGAACAAGTTGGGGGGAGGAAATGATTCCGTGACTCCTTCTCCCCGCTATTTGGGGTAGGGCGGAGGTGAGGGAGCCGCAGCCCGAGCCCATACCTGTTGCCGTCGAACGTCTTGCGGCCGGCCGGCGGCTGCGCATCACACGCCGATCCAGTTCCATGATGTTGCGCGCGCGAAGGAGCGCCCTGACTGAAGTTTGAACGACGTCATACAGAGAGGCCAGACAGCGCGTCGGCTGTCAGCGAGACTTGCCCTGCAGATCGAACGCAAAATCGCCCGCGTTGGTGCCGGTACAGTTCGAAATGGCATTCCACGTCGCGCAACCCATATCCCATCCGCCGTTCGGATTTTCCCATTCCGCCGCATCGCCGGTGATAGTGCTGTTCTCGGACCACGACCACATACTGAGATAGTTGCTGTTGGCGGTAACGGAGAGCCAGTAGTGGCCGGCCCTGAGCTTGGGGTATTTCGTGCCTTTGCGTCCCCGTCCCGGCAGCATGCAGGTGTAGTTCCCGTTTCCACTGAAGGTGCAGCTGACATCGGTAAACGAGCCGTGGTTCACCACTTTCCCCGGCGTGTCGATGCCGCCATTCATGCCTTCGTGATTCTGATAAAACGTGATGTTCATCGAGGAAACGGAAAAATAGGAGTCAACGCCTGATACATCGACTTCTTCAATCGTCCAGGTCTTGCCGGCCGGGATTACAAAATCGTCCGCGCCCGCGGAGTTAAGATCGGTGAACCCGCCTGAGGTGTAGTTTTGCGAGTTGATGCTGTCGGCATCGGGGCTGTTTTGATTCCAGAGAAGGGTCAGACCCGCCCGCGGATGAAAGCTGGAATGGTTATTTGCGCGCGCGTCGGCCGCCAGCGCGAGGATGGCGGAAGAGGCAAACAGTGCGACCTTCAACATGGAGCACACCTTCGTCACCGGACAGGAATCATCCCTCCGCAGTTAAGAAAGAGTTACGCGTGAATTACGCGTGGATGCCGCATTCGGTACGGGAGGTTCCCCGCCAGCGGCCGTCGCGCACCCCCTCGCCCTGGCGCGTGCGGGTCGAACAGGGAAGACAGCCGATGGAAAGGTAGCCGGCCGCGCCCAACGGGTGACGCGGCAGATTTGCGGCACGGAAGCGCGCCGCGATTTCCTTCTGCGTGGTGCGGGCGAACGGATTGAATTTGAGGCGAGGTCCCTCGCGCTCGACGATCGCGAGCCCAGTGCGCTCGCCACCCTGGTAGCGTTTGCGGCCCGTGATCCACGCGTCGAACGAACGCAGTTCCTCCGTGAGCGGAGCGACCTTGCGCAGATGGCAGCAGGCATCGGGTTCCTGCGACCATAATTCGGATCCGGGATCGGCAAAGGCGACACCGAGCGGGTCGGGACGAATTGTGCGAACGCCCGTCAGCCCAAGATGCGCAATCAGGGTGTCGCGATAGGCGAGCGTCTCGCCGAACAGCCAGCCCGTATCCAGAAAGATGACCGGCAGGGAGCGATCCGCTCCGGCCACCAGATGCAGCAGCACGGCCAATTCGATGCCGAAGGAAGAAACGATCGCCAGCCTCTCCCGCCGGATGATACAGATCGCTTCCTCGAGAATTCTTTCCGGCGCGGCACGATCGAGCGACGCATTCAAAGCCGACAATTCCCGGGCGCCGATGACGTTTTCGTTCGCATGCGAGGGCATTCTGTCGGCGGACCGCGAAAGGCGTACGACCGCAGCCCTGCCCCGGCCATCCCCGGTAGCCTGATAAAACACGCTGTAGCGCGCGACGGTTTCCGCGAAAGCAGCGGCATCGGCTTCTTTCCGGACTTCAAGCGAATCGAAACCGGCCCGCAGCAGGAAAAGAAACTGATCGCGCAGAACTTCGCCCGTCGCGCGAAGCTCACCCGCAAAGCCGTGCTGTTCGCGCAGTTGCCGCGCCTGGCTGTAAGCGCGGCCATCGCGGAAGCTCGGAAATGTCAGGGCAACAAGCGCGAGCCGATCGAGATACGGAGCGAGCTCCGCGACCCGGCGATTGTTCGGCCATGCGACGCCGGTTGGCGCACGCCTGGCCGCCAACACGGACGGGTCCACGAGAAAGCGTGCCGCGGTAACGATGATCGCCGTCTCGTCCGGGATCGGCGAGTCATCGGAAAGCCAAATGAATGAATCCGGGACGATCTCGCCTTTTCTAATGAGCGGCATGGATGCGCTCCCTGACGGCTTCAACACCGACGCGTCTGACGGTGTCTGGGAAGAGCTCGCCTCGTTCCAGCCGCAGATCGAGATACGCAAGCGCGATCTTCTCGACGATCTCTGCGGTGTTCTCGCGGGGAACGGCAGGTCCGAGCAGGGCGCCCAAAGTGGCGGATTCGTCGGCGCGCCCGCCAATCGTGATCTGATAGTACTCCTCGCCATTCTTCTCCACGCCCAGAAGGCCGACATGACCGACATGGTGATGGCCGCAGGCATTGATGCAGCCGGAGATGTTGACATGGAACGGTCCGAGATCGCGGCTTCGTTCGAGATGCCGAAAGCGGCGGCTTAGTTCCTGCGCCAGCGGGATCGAGCGCGCATTGGCAAGACTGCAGAAATCGAGACCTGGACAGGCGATGATGTCGGAGGCAAACCCCACATTGGGCGTCGCCAGTCCCCGGCGTTCGAGAGCGCGCCACAGCGTGGCCAGGTCGCGCTGCGCGACGTGAGGAAGCACCAGGTTCTGATCGTGCCCGACGCGGATTTCGCCGCAGCTCATTTCGTCGGCGAGATCGGCGATCAGTTCCATCTGTTGCGCGGTCGCATCTCCCGGCGTGCCGCCTTCCGGCTTCAGGGACACGGTGACGATCGCATGGCCGGGCATACGGTGCGGCGCGACCGCGGTTTCGCACCACTCGGCGAAATCCGGGTCCTGCGCGCGCGCCTCGCTCCACTCAACGGGATCGTTCTTGAGCGTCCGGTAATCGGGATAGCGGAAGCGCGACCGAATGTCGGCTATGAGTGCCGGATCGAGTGCGAGCGCGCCGTTGCGGATGGCGTTCCACTCCGCGTCCACTTCCCTGGCGAATGCCTCGGCGCCGAGTTCGTGAACGAGAATCTTGATGCGCGCCTTGTAGATGTTGTCGCGCCGGCCGTACTGGTTGTAGACGCGCAAGATGGCCTCGATGTAACTCAGAACATGGCGCGTGGGCAGGAAGGGCTTGATCGTCCTGGCGAGGAACGGCGTGCGCCCTAACCCGCCGCCCACCATGACTTCAAAGCCCGTCTCGCCCGCGCTGTTGCGATGAAGCCTGAGGCCGATGTCGTGGACGGCGATGGCGGCGCGGTCATGCGGCGCGGCGGTGATGGCGATCTTGAATTTGCGCGGCAGGAACGAGAATTCCGGATGAAGCGTCGTATGCTGGCGCAGGATTTCGGCCCAGATGCGCGGGTCGTCGATCTCGTCGGGCGCGACTCCCGCCCATTGATCGGTAGTGATGTTGCGCACGCAATTGCCGCTCGTCTGCATTGCATGCAGACCCGCGCGCGCAAGATGCGCCAGCGCGTCGGGCAACTCGGCGAGCTTCATCCAGTTGAACTGAAGATTCTGGCGGGTGGTGAAATGGCCGTAGCCGCGGTCGTAGCGGCGCGCCACCTCGGCCAGGATGCGCATCTGCGCGGACGACAACGTGCCATAGGGGATGCCGACGCGCAGCATATAGGCATGAAGTTGAAGATAGACGCCGTTCATCAGCCGGAGCGGCTTGAATTCCTCCTCGGTCAATTCGCCGGAAATTCGGCGCGACACCTGGTCGCGGAATTCGGCCTGCCGTTCCGCCACCAGCGTGCGATCGAATTCGTCCTGGATGTACATGCGCGGTTCAATCCTTCGCCGGCAGACCTGCCGTTGGTCCGTTGCTGCGAATCAATTCGCGAAGATTTGCCGGCTGCGCGCGACCGTTTGCATCGATCGTCACCGGCGCGACATAGGCGTCGACGATGTACAGCGCATCGGCACGCGCCGCGTCGAGACGCGCGTGCGCCTCCGCCGCGGTTTCCGCGACCGCTGCACATTCGAGCGCGGTGACCCAGTTGCCGTCCTTGGCGGCATAGACAACCTTGCCGTCGTCAAGCCTGTTGCCGGTGATCACGACCGGACCGGCGATCCTGTGTTTCTGCTGCTGCGGCGCGGTCATGCGGCCTCCCGCATTCTGTCCGCTGCATCAAGCAGGAAGCTGCGCCAGGGTTTCGAGCGCGCGACGACATCGCCCACGACAAGCAGCGCCGGGCCCTCCCCCGCCTGTGCTGCGAGAACCGCGAGATCCTTTAGCGGTCCCGCAACGGCGAACGAGTCTGCGCGCGTGCCGCGCGCGAGCACGGCCGCCGGTGTTTCCGGCGAGCGTCCCGCAACAATCAGTCCGTCACGAATGGCGGCCGCGGTAAGCAGCCCCATATAGACGACGATCGTCGTCGCGGGATCTGCGAGTCCCGACCAGTCGATCGCAGACTCCGTTTTGGCAAAATGTCCGGTGAGGACGACAAGCTTCGTCGCCTCGTCGCGGAAAGTGAGCGGAATTTCGGCTTCCGCCGAACAGCCGAGCGCGGCCGTGATGCCGGGCACGATGGAAACCGGAATTCCGGCCGCCTGCAGCGCCGCCATTTCTTCGCCGCCGCGCCCGAACACGAACGGATCGCCGCCTTTCAGCCGCACCACCCGCGCGCCGGTCGATGCCGCCAGGATGAGACGGCGGTTGACGTCGTCCTGATCGTCACCCGGTTTGCCCTGCCGCTTGCCGACGAGAATCTTCGTGGCATCGCGGCGCGCGCGCGCCAAAATCCCGGGCGTCACCAGCGCGTCGTAGAAAATAATGTCGGCGTCCTGCAGCGCGCGCAGCGCCTTCAGTGTCAGCAGATCGGGATCGCCCGGCCCTGCGCCCACGAGCGCGACGGTGCCCGGATGTTTTGTTCCCGCATCGGATTTTTCCATCGCGTCGAGCAGTTGTCCTGCTTCGCGCGCGCGCCCTTCGAGCACGTGTGCCGCCACGGGTCCGTCGATGATCTGCTCCCAGTAACGCCGATCCGCGGCGACATGTCCCGACCGTTCCTTCAGCGCTGCGCGCCGGCGGCCGAGAAACGCCGCAAGCTCGCCCAGGCGCGCCGGCAGCAGAGATTCGATCTGCGCGCGCAAGCGTCGCGCCAGAACCGGCGCTGTGCCTCCGGTGCCGATGGCCACGATGACGTCGCCGCGATCGACGAGCGCGGGAAAGAGAAAACTCGACAGATCCGGCCTGTCCACGACATTGACGGGCGTGCGCACGCGCCGCGCGCGTAGCGCCAGGCGTTCGTCGAGCTCTGCGCCGGTTGCCATGATCGCGGCGACCGCACCGGCGAGTTCGGCATCGCCGGGCTCGCCATGGACGATCTCGAACAGATTATCGGTACGATCGGGAAAGAACGCTTCCGCTTCGTCGCGCGCGATCGTCGCGGGATACCAGCGAATGTCTGCTCCGCGCGCGCGGAGAATCCGCAGTTTGGAACGCGCGGCGGCTGTCGCGCCGACAACGACGATTTGTCCTTCGCTGAGATCGAGAAACACCGGCAGGGACCGCATCGCGCTCTCCAGATTGCATGAGCACGATCATCCATATAGGCGCGCAAACAGCGCAGTAAAGCAGAAGAAATTCCACCTCTTTACGCGAGTCCTGCGAGAATATTCTGCTGAGAATCACCGGCCGCAAAGACGCCTCATGCCATCAACGGCGCGGCGCAGATGCACGCGTGTACATGCGTTAGACCCCCGGAGTTGCATGGTGCGTGCTTCGACGGGCTCATGGTTCGACAGGCTCACCATGAGGGAGTATCTTGATGCCATCAACGCAGTTGCAATCAGCGTTGATGCAAGTAATAAAACTCCTCATCCTGAGCTTGTCGAAGGACGCATTGAGCTGATGCAATCCAATGTTCACGATATCGGAAGCACCGTCGTCGACTTGATACGCTCCATCGCGAAGCGGGAAGTGACGTTCTTGAGTGGCGCGGCGGCGATCAGCCGCTTGTAGAACGCGTCGTAGCTTTGAATGTCGGACGTAACGACGCGCAGCATGTAATCGACGTCGCCGGCCATGCGATGGAATTCCATCACTTCCGGCATGGCGCGCACGAAATCGGCGAAGCGCGCGAGCCATTCGTCCGAGTGATCGCCGGTTTCGACGGAGACGAACACCGTCACTCCCAGGCCGACCTTGTCGGGATCGACGACGGCCACGCGCTTCACGATGACGCCGTCCTCTTCCAGCCGCTGCACCCGCTTCCAGCACGGGGTCGACGACAGGCCAACCCGTTTGCCGATGTCCGCGACCGACAGCGAGGCGTCTTCCTGGAGGAGACGGATGATATGCCGGTCGATGGCGTCCATGGTCGAAAATCCCCTTCGGTTTAGGCAATTGTCCTACAGAATGCCCGCAGGAGAGATTTTTGTCTCATGAGGACGCAATTTTTGGCAGGTCGCGGAAATAATATGCTGCAGGCTGGCGATTTCCACAAGGGCGACGCTGCGCTGCGGCATTTTTCGATGGCCTTTGCAATGAACTTGCGCCATCGTGGCCCGCTCGCCAACAATCGTGCCGCGCGGCCGGATGGGGGACCGAATGTTGCAATTCACCACAACGCGGTTGCAGCAACCGGCGAAACGCCCCGTGGGAGAGCGGGCGCGGGATTTCCGCGAGATTTATCGCCCGGCCTTGGCCGAGGCGGCGGCCGCACAGGCCAGCCGCTGCTCGCAATGCGGCGTGCCCTTTTGTCAGATCCATTGCCCGCTCGGGAACAACATTCCCGATTGGCTGAAGCTCGCGGCGGAAAATCGTCTTCAGGAAGCTTACGAACTCTCCCAGACCACGAACAACATGCCTGAAATCTGTGGGCGCATCTGTCCGCAGGACCGTCTGTGCGAGGGCAATTGCGTCATCGAGCGCGCTGGCCATGGCACGGTCACGATCGGCGCCATCGAAAAATACCTCGCCGAAACGGCGTGGGAGCAGGGCTGGGTCAAGCCGCTGAAGCCGTTGCGATTGCTCGCGCAATCCGTCGGCATTATCGGCGCGGGACCCGCGGGTCTTACCGCCGCCGAAGAATTGCGCCGCCGCGGCTACAAGGTAACGCTTTACGACCGGCACGACCGCGCCGGCGGCTTGCTCATCTACGGCATCCCCAACTTCAAGCTCGAGAAAGAGCTGGTGAGCCGGCGGATCGAGCGGCTGATCGAGGGCGGCATCCGCGTCCAGCTCAATTGCGAGATCGGACGCGATGTGTCGTTCGACAGTTTGCGCGAGCGGCACGATGCGATTCTGATTGCCACGGGCGTCTACAAGCCGCGCGCCATCGACGCGGGCGGCCTCGAACTCGGCCACATCGTCGAGGCGCTCGATTATCTGATTGCGTCGAACCGCAAAGGTCTCGGCGACCCGGTGCCCGAATTCGATTCCGGGCGGCTCAACGCACAGGGAAAAGACGTGGCGGTTATCGGCGGCGGCGACACGGCGATGGATTGCGTGCGCACCGCGATCCGGCAAGGCGCGCGTTCGGTGACATGTCTCTATCGTCGCGATCGGGAAAACATTCCAGGCTCCTTGCGCGAAGTGTTCAACGCGGAAGAAGAAGGCGTGCAGTTCGAATGGCTTTCACTCCCCACCGGCATGCTGGGCGCGCGCGACGTCGGCGGCCTCTCCTGCGTGCGCATGCGACTTGGGCCGCCCGATGCGGCCGGCCGCAACTCCGTCGAAGCAATTCAACGTTCGGAGTTCACGCTGGCGGCGCAGCTGGTGATCGTCGCGGCCGGGTTCGATCCCGAAGACATTCCGCAGGCCTTCGGACAGAACAGTCTCGCCGTGGCGGGAGACGGCACGGTCCGCATCGACCGGCACAGCTTCATGACGAGCCTCGAAGGCGTGTTTGCGGCCGGTGACGTGGCGCGGGGCGCCTCGCTTGTCGTCTGGGCGATCCGCGACGGACGCGACGCGGCGGAAGCGATGCATCGTCATCTCGGGCAGCGCGCGGCGCAGGAACAGGTCCTTGAGCGTGTCTGAGTGGCCGGGCTGTCGCGCGAGCGCAGCAGAGGCGGACGCGGAGATCGCCCGCTATCGCGCCAATGCGGCGAAACTCGAGGCGGCGCACGCCTACACGTCCGACATGGAGCACGATGCCTGCGGCATCGGTCTCATCGCCGCGATCGACGGCAGGCCGCGGCGCGAAGTGGTGACGAGCGCGATCGAGGCGTTGAAATCGGTCTTCCATCGCGGCGCCGTCGACGCCGACGGCAAGACCGGCGACGGCGCGGGCATTCATCTCCAGGTGTCTCAAGAATTCTTCGGCGAGGTGGTCCGCTCGAGCGGTCACCGCGTGCGCTCCGGGCGGATCGCGGTCGGGCAGGTGTTCCTACCGCGCACCGATTATGCGGCCCAGGAAACCTGCCGCACGATCGTGGAATCGGAAATCCTGCGCTTCGGCTTCTATCTGTATGGCTGGCGGCAGGTTCCGATCGAGCTGTCGGTCATCGGCGACAAGGCGAATGCGACGCGCCCCGAGATCGAGCAGGTGATGTTCGACGCGGGCGATGCGCTCGATCTCGAAACCCTGGAACGGCGGCTGTACCTGTGCCGGCGGCGCATCGAAAAAGCGGTGCGCGACGCCAGCATTCCCGGATTCTACATCTGTTCGCTGTCGTCGCGCTCCCTCATTTACAAGGGCATGTTCCTGGCCGAGCAGCTTTCGAATTTCTATCCCGACCTGAAGGACGCGCGCTTCGTCTCCGCCTTTGCGATCTTTCACCAGCGCTTCTCGACCAATACCTTTCCCACCTGGAGCCTCGCCCAGCCTTTCCGCATGCTCGCGCACAACGGCGAGATCAACACGCTGCGCGGCAATACCAACTGGATGAGGAATCACGAATTCAAGATGGCGTCGACCCTGTTCGGCGAGCACGGCGACGACATCAAGCCGATCATCCAGCCGGGCAGCTCCGATTCCGGCGCGCTGGATGCCGTGTTCGAAGTTCTGGTGCGGGCCGGACGCAGCGCGCCGCTGGCCAAGACACTGTTGATTCCGGAAGCGTGGTCGAAAAAAGCCTCCACGATGCCGGAATCACATCGTGCGATGTACGCCTACGCCAACGCCGTGATGGAACCCTGGGACGGGCCGGCCGCAATCGCCGCCACCGACGGGCGCTGGGTGATCGCCGGCATGGACCGCAACGGCTTGCGCCCGCTGCGCTATGCGATCACCGATGATGGATTGCTGGTGGCGGGCTCCGAAAGCGGCATGGTCGTGCTTGACGACGCCCGCGTCACCCGCCGCGGCCGACTTGGGCCTGGACAGATGATCGCGCTCGATCTGGAAGAAGGCAGTCTCTACGAAGACCGTGCCATCAAGGACCGCCTGGCCGGCGAATACCCTTACCTCGAATGGACGAAGAAGATCGTCGAGCTCGAACCCATCATCGGCCCCGGCCCAGAGCCGCGCCTCTTCGACAGCGAGGCCTTCCGCGTCCGCCAGCTTGCCGCGGGACTGACGCTCGAAGATCTCGAGCTCATCCTTCATCCCATGGTGGAGGACGGCAAGGAAGCAACCGGCTCGATGGGCGACGACACGCCGCTCGCCGTTCTCTCCGAGCAGTACCGGCCGGTCTCTCATTACTTCCGCCAGAATTTCAGCCAGGTCACCAATCCGCCAATCGACTCACTGCGCGAAGGCCGCGTGATGAGCCTGAAGACGCGTTTCCGCAATCTCGGCAATATGCTGGCGCAGGAAGAGAAGCAGGCGGAAGTGTTCGTGCTGGAAACCCCGGTGATCTCCACCGGCATGTACCAGCGCATGCGTGCCCATCTCGAAGGGCGGTTCTACGAAATCGACTGCGTGTTCTCACTCGCCAACGGCCAGGCGAAGGAAGGTTCCCTTGCCCGCGCGATCGCGCGCATCCGACGCGAGGCGGAAGAAGCCGTCCGCCAGGGCTACCATCATCTGATCCTGACCGACGAGCGGATCTCGCGCGACCTCGCCGCCATCCCGATGATCCTGGCCACGGGTGCGGTCCACAGCCACCTGGTGCGCAAAGGCCTGCGCTGCGATGCCTCGATCAATGTGCGCGCGGCGGAATGTCTCGACACCCATTATACGGCTCTGCTGGTCGGTGTGGGCGCGACCACGGTGAACGCCTATCTTGCGCAGGAATGCATTGCGGATCGCCATGCGCGCGGCTTGTTCGGCGATCTGACGCGCGGCCAATGCGTGAAGCGCTACCTCGACGCGACTGCGGCGGGATTGCTGAAGATCATCGCCAAGATGGGCATCTCGGTCATCTCGTCCTATCGCGGCGGCTACAATTTCGAAGCGGTCGGCCTGTCGCGCGCACTGGTAGCGGACATTTTCCCCGGCATGTCGAGCCGCATTTCCGGCATCGGCCTGGCCGGCATCGGCGCACGGGTCGCGCGGTTGCATGCAAGAGCGTTCGACGACATGTCAGCGCCGCTGCCGGTCGGCGGCCTTTACCGCATCCGCTCCTCGGGCGAGACCCACGGTCACGATGCCGAGCTGATCCACCTTTTGCAGACTGCGGTGCAGAAGGATTCCTATGGCCTCTACAGAAAATATTCGCAGCGCGTGCAGACGCTGCCACCGATATCGCTGCGGCACCTGATGGATTTTCGCGACACGCGGCAGGGCGTCGCGCTGGAAGAAGTCGAATCGACCACGGAGATCCGCAAGCGCTTCGTTACCTCGGGCATGTCGCTGGGAGCGCTCTCGCAGGAAGCGCATGAAACGCTCGGCATCGCGATGAACCGCATCGGCGCGAAATCGAATTCCGGCGAGGGCGGCGAAGACCCGGCGCATTTCCGGTCCCGGGCAAACGGCGACAATGCCAATTCCGCAATCAAGCAGATCGCCTCGGGACGCTTCGGTGTCACCGCCGACTATCTCAACAACTGTCGCGAGATCGAGATCAAGATCGCCCAGGGTGCGAAGCCCGGCGAAGGCGGGCAGCTCCCGGGATTCAAGGTCACCGCGATGATCGCGCGGCTGCGGCATGCGGTGCCGGGAATGACGCTGATCTCTCCGCCACCGCATCACGACATCTATTCCATCGAGGATCTGGCGCAGCTCATCTACGATCTGAAGCAGATCAATCCCGAGGCGCGCGTCTGTGCGAAACTCGTCGCCGCGACGGGCATCGGCACCATCGCCGCGGGCGTCGCCAAGGCCCGAGCCGACGTCATCCTGATCGCCGGCCACAGCGGCGGCACCGCCGCGTCGCCGCAGAGCTCGATCAAATACACCGGCCTGCCCTGGGAGATGGGACTCAGCGAAGCGAACCAGATTCTGACGCTGAACGGTCTGCGCGAGCGGGTGACGCTGCGGACCGATGGCGGCATTCGCACCGGCCGCGACGTGGTGATCGCGGCGGTGCTCGGCGCGGAAGAATTCGGCATCGGCACCGCGGCGCTGGTGGCGATGGGGTGTCTCCTTGTCCGCCAGTGTCACTCCAACACCTGCCCTGTCGGCATCTGCACGCAGGACGAAAGCCTGCGCGAGAGATTCGCCGGCACGCCCGAAAAAGTGGTGAGCCTGTTCAGCTTCATCGCCGAGGAAGTGCGCGAGATATTAGCGAAGCTCGGATTGCGAAAGCTGGAAGATGCGATCGGGCGCAGCGATCTTCTCGTGCAGACGAGCCGGGGCTCCGTGGAGCTCGACGATCTCGATCTCAATCCGCTGCTCGCGCGAGCGGATGCGGGCAGGCAGGCGCGGCATTCCACGCGCATCGGCCGCAACCAGGTTCCCGAAACGCTGGATGCGCGTATCGAAACGGACGCGCGCGCCGCGCTGGAAGACGGCGAGAAGATGCAGCTCTCCTACAATGTGCGCAATACGATGCGGTCGATCGGCACGCGCATCTCGGCGCGCATCGTGCGCAAACGGGGCATGGCCGCACTGCCGCCCGATCAGCTGACGCTGCGGCTGCGGGGCTCCTGCGGCCAATCTCTCGGCGCCTTCGCCGTGCAGGGTTTGCGGATCGAGGTGCTGGGTGACGCCAATGATTATGTCGGCAAGGGTCTGTCGGGCGCCACCATCGTGCTCAGGCCGAGTGCTTCGGCGGGATTTGCGGCGCGTAGCAACACCATCATCGGCAACACGGTCCTCTATGGCGCGACGGCCGGAAAGCTCTTTGCCTCCGGCCAGGCGGGCGAACGGTTCGCGGTGCGCAATTCCGGCGCGACAGCCGTGGTGGAAGGCTGCGGTTCCAATGGCTGCGAGTACATGACGGGAGGAACGGTCGCGATCCTGGGCGCCATCGGCGACAATTTCGCCGCCGGCATGACGGGCGGCACCGTCTTTGTCTATGATGCCGACGGTCTGTTCGAGCAGCACCTCAACGCGGACAGCGTTGTCTGGAACCGCCTGGCGCCGAATTCGGATCATCGTCTGCTGAAAAAACTGGTGGTCGAACATCGCGCCGAAACGGACTCCCCTTTCGCCGCACAACTTCTCGCCAACTGGGATGACGAAGTCGGCCGCTTCTGGCTGGTCCAGCCCTTGCAGATGAGGAGGCCGATCGCGGAAGCAGGCTCGCTGAACCGCGACCATCTGCGCATCGTTGCAAATTAGAGTTCTTCCGGCCAGGAATTCCACATACGTTGACACGGACCGCGCGCACGACCGTTCAGATGAATCCGGCAAGACTCCAACCGATGTGTTGTTAGCATCACTCTCCCTCTCTCGGCGCTCGACCTCGTTCCGCTCGCCGAGGGGGCACCAGCGTCGCCGCGCTCCGTCGCAGCCAGCGCGCTCGCCCGCGCAGTCGATCGGCTCGGCTACACGCGGCTCTGGTACGCGGAGCATCACAACATGCCGGGAATCGCGACGACGACTCCTGACATCCTGATCGCGCACGTCGGCTCGATGACGAGGCGCATCCGGTTCGGCGCTGGCGGCGTCATGCTCCCGAACCACTCGCCGCTGCAGGTGGCCGAGTCGTACAAGCTCCTCGAGGCGATCTATCCCGGTCGGATCGATCTCGGCATTGGGCGTGCGCCAGGCACCGACCCACTGACGGCGCTGGCGCTCCGCCGCTCGCGCAACGCTCTCACCGCCGACGACACCATCGAACAACTCGGCGAACTCATTGCGTGGGGCAGCGGACGTTCCCGCCCGATCATCCGTTCCGCGCCGTCCGCGCGATGCCCGATGACAGACCGCTGCCGCCGCTCTACCTACTTGGATCGAGCGAGGCGGGCGCGCAGGATTGCCGCCGCTATGGGCGTCGCGTTCGCCTTTGCAGGACATTTCAGCCACGACCCGCCCGATGTGCCAATGCGCGATTACCGCACGCGCTTTTCTCCACGGGGCATGCTCGACAAGCCATACGCGATCCTTGCGCTCTCGGTCTTCTGCGCCGACACCGAAGAAGAGGCCCGTCGCATGGCCTCGTCGATGCTGCTGTCGTTTGCCCGGCTTCGCACCGGGCGCCCCGGCCGCCTGCCCAGCCCGGAGGAGGCGACCGCGCACGTTTTCACGCCGGAAGAGAAGCCGATTGTGGAATTTTTCAGGAAAATACAGATCGTGGGCACACCGGAACAGGTGCGTGCGCGGATCGAGGAGATCGCGACGCGAACGCGGGCCGACGAGGTGATGATTGCGAGCCACGCGTACGATCCCTCCGCACGCATACGGTCCTATGAACTTGTGGCCAGGGCGTTCGACCTTCCTGAAGAACCGTGAACAACAACGCAGAAAGTACGACCCGTTTGTTTCAGGCAAGCGGTCCGGGCTAAGCTGCCAGGCCGAGAATGTGATTTCATCCTCCCCCTCGCGGGGAAGTAAACAAGAATGACCGTCTTCATGCCTGGTCGCCGGATCGTGATCACCTGCCTGGCGATAACGTCCGGTCTGACGATACCTCCCGCGTTGGCCGATCCTGCCGTTGTGAGTTCGGCGCCTGTGGCGCAATCGGCAACCGCCACGCCCTGGCTGAACGTGGCGTTGTCGCCCGACGCGCGCGCCGATCTCGTGCAGGCGCAGATGACCCAGGACGAAGAGCTGCAGCTGGTCATGGGATATTTCGGCGTGCAGGGGCCCAGCTTCTTTTCCAAATCCGCGCCGAAGGAATTGCAGCCGCTGCTGCGCAATACCGCGGGGTTCGTGCCCGGCGTCGAGCGCCTCGGGATTCCCGCGCTCGTCGAATTGGACGCAGGAGTCGGCATCGCCAACAGCGCCCATGTGCGCCCGCGCGACGAAGCGACGGCGCTGACCTCCGGCCTCATGATGGCGGCGACGTGGAATCCGGATCTCGGCTTTTTCGGCGGGCACGGTGCTCGGCGCGGAAGCGCGCGATCGCGGCTTCAACGTCGTGCTCGACGGGGCGATGAATCTGGCCCGCGACCCGCGCGGCGGGCGCACCTTCGAATATGCCGGCGAAGATCCGCTCTTGGCCGGCACCATGGTGGGGGCGCAGGTGGCGGGCGTCGAGAGCCAGCACGTGATTTCCACGGTCAAGCACTTCGCCCTCAACGACCAGGAGACCGGCCGCTTCGAGCTGAGCGCCGATATCGGCGAGGCGGCGGCCCGGCAATCGGATCTGCTGGCCTTCGAACTCGCGATCGAGCGCGGCGCGCCGGGCGCTGTGATGTGCGCCTATAATCGTTACAACGGCATCTATGCGTGCGAGAATGATTTCCTGCTGAACCATGTGTTGAAACACGATTGGAAATATCCCGGCTGGGTGCTCTCGGACTGGGGCGCCGTGCACAGCACGCTCGCCGCCGCAAATGCCGGACTGGATCAGGAATCCGCGTCGGGCTTCGATCACGAGCAATATTTCGGCACGCCGCTTGCGGAAGCCGTCACCAGCGGAGAGCTCGATCCGCATCGGCTGAACGATATGGTACACCGTATCCTGCGCTCGATGTTCGCAAACGGACTCATGGATTATCCGATGGTGAAGCGCGCCTCGGATGTCGGCCCGCATCTCGCCGTCGCGCAGCAGGAAGCCGAAGACGGTCTGGTGCTCCTGAAGAATTCCGGCTCTGTTCTGCCGCTTGATCGCCAGTTGGGAACCATCGTCGTCATCGGCGCGCATGCCGATATCGGCGTCTTGTCGGGGGGCGGCTCCTCGCAGGTCATTCCGATCGGTTACGCGCGCGCGCTCGATTTCCCGGTCGGCGGCGCGGTGATGGTGCTGCCGGGCGGCGCACGCGTCATGCCGACGGGAAGCCATGTCTACGATCCGCCCTCGCCGCTTTCGGCCATTGCAGCGGAAGCACCGGATGCGCGCGTCGTCTTCGAAAGCGGCGATGACATTCCCCACGCCGCCGACGCGGCGCGCCAGGCCGATGCGGCGATCGTGTTCGCCCAGCAATGGATGACGGAAGGCAGCGACGTTCCCGACCTGGCGCTCCCAGGCAATCAGGATGCGCTGATCGCGGCGGTTGCCGACGCCAATCCGCATACCATTGTGGTGCTCGAGACGGGCGGGCCGGTGCTGATGCCGTGGCTGGACAAGGTGCCGGCGGTTCTCGAAGCGTGGTACGCCGGCAATGCGGGAAGCAAGGCCATCGCGCGTGTCCTGTTCGGCGAGGTCAACCCTTCCGGAAAGCTCCCGATCACCTTTCCTGCGAGCGAAGCACAATTGCCGCGCCCGGTGTTGCCCGGCGCGAATGCGCATGGCGCACCGTTCGATGTCGATTATCTGGAAGGTGCGGATGTCGGCTATCGCTGGTTCGAACTCAAGACCCTGACGCCGCTGTTTCCGTTCGGCTTCGGTCTCTCCTACACCACGTTTCACGTCAGCAATGTGCAGGCCCAAGGCGGCGCCACCGTCGCCGTCGCTGCGGATATCACCAATGACGGAACTGTCGAGGGCAAGGAGACGGTGCAGGTTTACGCGGCGCCGCCTGGCGATATGCAAAACGAAATGCAACGGCTCATCGGCTGGAGCAAAATCGACCTGAAGCCCGGCGAAACGCGCCATATCTCCATCGTCGCCGATCCGCGGCTGCTTGCGGATTTCGACGTGGCGTGCCCGTGCTGGCACCTCGACAATGATGATTACACGGTGCGGGTCGGAACCTCCTCGGCGGCGCTCGGCGACGGCCTTGCCGTGAAGCTCGACGAGCGGGAAATTCCGCCATGAGTTCGGTTCTGGTTGGCGATGTCGGCGGCACGCATGCGCGCTTTGCCGTCGTCGATCCTGCTGCGAGGCCGATTGAGATTACCTGCCGTCTCGACCTCGCCGCCGATGAATTCGCAACCTTCGATGCGGCGGTGCAAGCCTACCTTGAACATCTGGGAACGGGGCCGCGCCCGGCGGCCGTGGCGCTCGGCGTGGCGGGGCCGGTTACCGCCGGCCAGGTCGATTTCACCAATCGCGACTGGCACGCGTCGGAACAGAATTTGCGAAAGCTCGGCTTCGAGCGCGCACTGCTGATCAACGATTTCGCGGCGGCGGCGTTCGCCGTGACCGCGCTCGCGCCCCTGGATTTCCAGACGATTGGACCCGAGCTTGCGGAAATGAAAGACGAGCCGATCACCGTACTTGGCGCAGGAACCGGCTTCGGCGTCTCCTGCCTCGCGCGCTACCGGCATCTCGCGGTTCCTGTCGCCACGGAAGGCGGTCATATCGCATTCGCGCCACAAGGCGATGTCGAGATCACGGTGCTGCGCGCGCTCGCGCGCCGCTTCGGCCGCGTATCGATCGAGCGGATCTTGTCCGGGCCCGGACTTCGAAAATCTGCACGCCGCGCTGACCGGAAGTTTCAAAGGTCAGGCGCCTGGGCTGTCCGCCGCTGAGATCGTCGAACGCGCCGAGGCCGGCGACTCGTCGTGCCGTTCCGCGCTCGACATGTTCTGCGCCGTGTTCGGCGCGGTCGCGGGCGACTTCGCACTCGCCCACGGAGCGCGCGGCGGCGTCTACATCGCGGGGGGAATCGCGAAGAAGATCGAGCAGTTTCTGATGACCTCCGCGTTCCGCGCGCGGTTCGAGGAGAAGGGCCGGCTCAGTACCTACGTCAAACCCATTCCCACAAGATTGATCCTCAACGACGACGCGGCCCTGCTCGGCGCTGCCCTGGCCAGCGCGGAATTCAGCGGACCCCTCACCCACTCCTGAGCAGATTTCAACTCACGCAACTGCATCCCTCTCCCACCGCGAGGGCATCTACACATTTGCGTGGTGGAATTTCGTGTTCTGCCTTGTTTTTTCATCTCCCCCTTGTGGGGAGGTCGAAATTCGCGAGCGCATTTCGCGCGAGCAAATTTCGGGTGGGGGTTGCGGCGCCGCAGCGAAAACAGCATCCAAAACACTCGCCCCGTTGCGGATCACCTCCCCGTTCCAGAATCGCAGTACCTGATAACCTTCCGAACGCAAAAATTCCGTGCGTGCTGCATCGTGCGAGATCTGGGACGGTTCGGCGTGCCGGAGTCGTCGATTTCCACAACGATCTTCGCGCTGTGGCAAATCCACGATGTAACGGCCGATCGGACTGGCGGCGAAAATGCAAGCCCTTGGCTTTGAGAAGCCGCAGGCTGAACCAGAGATAGCGCTCGGCTTCGGTCGCATGGGCGCGCAAGAGCTCTGCACAAACATACGTATGCAAAGCGAGTGCGGGTGAGGGGTCAGGGGACGGCTTCGAACACCGTTCCGCAGCCGCTATTGTCGAAGCATCCGCCGTTTCCTCCGATCGTTGTGGTGCCATACAGCGTGTCATTGCCAAGGAGCAGCGTGCCCTCGGGCGTTGCGCCGTCGCCGCCGCCCGCGAAGCTGTAGAGCACGGTTTGGTTCCAGCCGCCGTTTTGAGGCGCAAGCGCGTACACAACGCCCAGATTGTTTGCTCCGCCTGCTTCGGTCACGCCGTAGAAATCGCCGTCCGCGCCGAGGATCGGCGCCGCCGAAGGAGTCTCGCCGTCGGCGGTGTTCGTGAACGTGTACAGGGGCGTTTCATTCCACGGGGCATTCTGCGCCGGCGTCAGCTCGAAGACGTTCCCGGCCAGGGAACTATAGCCGGTAGTTGCACCGTAGAGATCGCCGCTCGCATCGAAGACGAGGCCCGGCGCCGGATAGCCGCCGTCGCTTCCGCCCTGAAAGGTGTAGAGCGTCGAAGGCGTCCACGCGCCCTTGCCGGACGGCGGCTGCAGCATGAACACGCTGCCATAATTCGCCCCGACCGTAAGACCGTAAAGATTTCCGTTCGCATCGAAGATGGGCGGCCCTTCGGGACCACCCGCGAGCAAGTTGCTGGCGCGATAAATGACGGATTCGCGCCATACGCCGCGCGGTTTCGACGGCTTCTTCAATGCGAAGGCGCCGCCGTAGCAGGCAACCAGATGTCCCGTCACATCGCACTTGCCGCCGAGAGAGGCGAAGCCGTAGAGACTTCCGTCGCTGCCAAACACAATGCCGTTCGGCGCCCAGACGTCGCTCTTGACGATTTCCGGCGGTCGGAGATTTCCCTGCCGGCTGCTCTTCGATTTGGTTGTAAAACTGTAAAGCACGTCCTCTTTCCAGCCGTGCTTGCGCCGCGACAGACGGAAGACGGTTCCGCAGCCTGAACCAGAACCGCAATTGTCGCTGCCGCCCAGCGAGGTTGTGCCGTAAAGATTGCCGGCTCCGTCCGCAACGAGGGGGACATCCGGATCGGCGCCGTCTGTTCCGCCCTGAAATTTGTGAAGCACCGTTTCGCTCCAGCCGCCCTGCTGCGGCGACAGTTCGAAGACCGTGCCGCAGCCATATCCGCCGCAGCCTGTGCCACCACCCGCGCTCGTCGTGCCGTAGAGATTGCCGGAACTGTCCGCAATCAGACCGGCATTCGGGGTCGCGCCGTCGTTGCCCCCGGCAAAGCGGTACAACACCTGTTCCTGCGCACGCGCGGTAGATGGTCCGGCCGCGATCCACGCGACGGCGGCAAACGAAAGCACGGACCAAATCCCGATCAGATATTTGGTGCTTCGCATGGTTCCGGCTCCTCTTCTCACGCCTGCGTAAACTATCACGGGGGCCGGCGCTGCGAAGTCGACGAAGTTGGAGAAAATTCAATCGCGGCGACGTTGACGAATTTGGCCATGCCGGCAATGCGCCTAGTGCTGCTGACGAACTGGAGCGTTCAGAATTTGGACGACCTGATGGTTTGCTCGGCGAGGAAACGCCAGGACTTGGCGATGTCGAGCCATGCCTGGCGGTCGCGCTCTTTGGCGCCCGCCTCGGCGTGCCTCTCTGCGTCTTCGGCCCTCAGCAGGAAGTAGTCGCGCTTTTCATGAGCGTTGTGCAGCCGCGCATCCATTGGCCTCTCCGCGCCGCCAGCCCTTACTGTCGTAGTAGCGAATCGCCGAAGCGGGTGCCAGAACAATTTCACAGTTTCATGTAAGGAGCCGGCCGGGAACTTTGCACCTACCGCGTGTGTTACGTTCTCGGTGTCTCCTCCCGGGGGTATTCATGTCCGCTCACGGCAAACCGTCCGACCCGTCGCAGAATGCTCCCGCAGCAACCGTCGTCGTGGCCGAATCGGACGTTCTGGCCCGTATGGTGCTGGCGCAATATCTGCGCGAATGCGGGTACGAGGTTGTCGAAGCGCCGACGAGCGACGACGTAATGACGGTCCTGCGTTCCGGTCGCAAGGTGGACGTGGTCCTGTTGGACGCGCAGATTTCCGGTGCGCTCTCCGGCTTCACGCTCACCCGACAGGTTCGGGAAAATTATCCGAAAACGGACATCGTACTGACCTTTGGCATCGCCAAGGCCGCCGACAAGGCCGGCGATCTCTGCGAAGAAGGGCCTTTGGGGAAACCGTATCACCCGCAGGAGATCGTGCGGCGAATCAAGCGGCTGCGGCAGAAGCGGAAACCATAACGGCAACACAGCGTCGAAATTGTGTCGGCAGCGGGAGCGATTCCCCCGCTGCGGAGTTGCAGCTTTCGCATGTGTGCGCTCGAGCAACCCTGTCCTGAGGCGGAGACCTGCCCCGCCGCGCGAACCGTGCTCGTCGTCGAAGATGAGGTGCTCATCCGGGACTTGATCGCGCGGCACCTGCGGGGCAGCGGTTATCAGGTGATCGAAGCTTCCGACGCGCGCGAGGCCATGGAGGTCCTGGCGTCGGGCGAAACGATCGACCTTCTGTTTACCGACGTCGTCATGCCAGGCGTGATGAACGGTATCATGCTGGCGCGATGGGTTCAGCAGAACCGGCCGGGCATCCGCATTGTCCTTGCCTCCGGCCGAAGCGATCTGGCGAAGTCTCTGCCGGGCGAGCGTCTGTTTCCAAAACCCTACGATCCGGCGGAAGTCGAAGCCTACATTCGCAAACTGCTCGACGACACATAGGTCGCGGAGTCCGCGCGCCGCACAGCTTGTTGCTTCGATAGTCTGCCTCGATGGACGAACCCGGAAGCGGAACAACGAGATTGCGCGACGCGATGGTGCGTCGACAGATCGAAGCGCGCGGCATCGCCTCCCCGCGCGTGCTCGAGGCGATGCGCGCCGTGCCGCGCGACGCGTTCCTGCCCGAGAACATGCGGGAGTTCGCTTATGAGGACGCAGCGCTGCCCATCGACGAAGGGCAAACGATCTCCCAGCCCTACATCGTCGCATTGATGATCGACGCATTGGGTCTTCAGGGTGGAGAAACGGTTCTCGAGATCGGCACCGGCTCGGGCTACGCGGCCGCCGTGCTGGCCCGGATCGCGGGGCAGGTTTATACTGTCGAGCGCTTCCCGCAGCTGGCGCAGAAGGCTTCGGCCGTATTCGCCGCGCTTCGATATCACAACATTCACGTGCGGCACGGCGATGGCAGCCTGGGCTGGCCCGAGCATGCGCCTTACCACGCGATCGTGGTTGCTGCCGGGGGGCCCGAAGTACCACCTTCGCTGAAGGCACAGCTCACGATTGGCGGGCGGCTCGTTATTCCCGTCGGCACCGATCCGGCTGCACAGGAGCTGGTGCGGGTGACGCGCACTTCGGAGAGCCAATGGGAGAGCGAGGATCTCGCGGACGTGCGCTTCGTGCCGCTGATTGGCGCGGAAGGCTGGGGCGGCGAGAAGTCCGCGCCTTCGCGGCGGGCGGACCGCCCGGCCGCGCAACGCGATGCCGAAAGGATGGTAGCGGCGTCAGCCGAGGGATTTGCTGAGATCGAAGCGGCGCCGCTCGCGCGGTTGCTGGAACGAATTGGCGATGCACGCGTGGTGCTGATCGGCGAGGCCAGCCACGGCACCTCCGAGTTCTACGTCATGCGCGATCGTATTTCGCGCGCGCTCATCGCCGAAAGAGGGTTCAATATCGTCGCCGTCGAAGCCGACTGGCCCGACGCCGCCCGCATCGACCATTACGTGCGGCACGCCGAACACGCGCCCTCGGAGTGGACGGCTTTTGCGCGATTTCCGACCTGGATGTGGCGCAACGTGGAGGTGCGCGCCTTTGTCGACTGGCTGCGCGAATTCAATGCGCACCTTCCGCCGGACGGGCGCGTCGGCAGTCGGTCATCTGTGCCGCAAGCGCTTTGGCGCGCGCGCCTATGCCATCGGCTTCGGCACCGATCGGGGAACCGTGGCGGCGGCATCGCAATGGGACGGCCCGCTTGAAATCATGAAGGTGCGTCCGGCGATGGACGACAGCTACGAACGGCTTTGCCACGAAACCGGAATGCGCCGCTTTCTGTTGAATCTTCGCAACGATGCGATGCGGACCGCTCTCGGCAAGCCCAGGCTCGAGAGAGCGATCGGCGTGATCTACCGGCCGGAGAGCGAGCGCGCCAGCCACTATTTCCAGGCAGAGTTGCCCTGGCAGTTCGACGAATATGTCTGGTTCGACGAAGCAAGGGCGGTCACGCCGCTCACGACGAAGGAAATCGCCGGGATGCCCGAGACCTATCCTTTCGGGCTTTAGCGCTGGAAATCGAAAGGGATTTAGTCGATGCCGAAGAACGCGCTGGAACACAATGTCTGGGTACTGATCTGCGACGGCCGCAAGGCCCTGCTGACCCAGAATGGCGGAGATCATGCCGCGCCGAATTTGCAGGTTCGCGAAACCTTCGAGCACCCCGAACTTGCCACCCACGAAATGGGAACCGACGCGCCCGGCCGCGTTTTCGCCGGCACGGGCGAACGTCGCGGCGCCACGGAGCAGACGGACTTCCACGCACTGGCCGAGGAAGATTTTCTGAAAAAACTTGCGGCGTATCTCGAGCGGATGGTGTCCGCAGGCCGGCTCGACAACCTGATCCTCGTCGCCCCTCCGCACGCGCTTGGAATCCTCAGGCACGCGCTCGCCCCGGCGGCGCGCAAGCTGGTCCGGCGCGAAGTCGAAAAGGATTACGTGCGGATGCCCATGCGCGAGATCGAGCGCCGCCTTGCAGAACAGCTTGGCGGGGATTTGGCAAAGGCCGTTTAGAAACGACGCATGTGACGTCGCCGCGCCCACGCGACACGACAACGCGTTTGATTCACTCCGTCCGGAAAACGGTGGCGGCCCCGTCTCCGGACGGTGATTCCGCGTGAAGCCGAATTGATCCCGCATTAGAATGTCGGATGCGAGGGGCGGGAGAATGGCGGCATGAGCAATCGAGGCGAATTGGCAAACGCCGCTAACGCATCCATCCGGCTTGGCGGCGAAGTGCGCGATCATCGCCGCTTGCTGTTTTTCGAAGGCGTGGTTCTCGTCATATTTGGCGTGGCCGCGATCGTCCTTCCGGAAATCGCCATCGCTGGAATTGCGGTTCTTCTGGGATGGCTGTTCCTCGCCGTGGGAACCATCGGTTTCGCGACCAGCCTGATGGCGCGAGACGCGCCGGGTTTCTGGTGGGCCATCGCCTCGGCCGGCGTCAGCTTCGTCGCCGGCGCGCTGCTCACCGTCTGGCCGATGCACGGTTTCTATGCGCTGACGCTGATCCTTGCCGGCTTTCTCGTCGCCGACGGCGTGCTGATGATCATGTTCGGCATCGAGCACCGGCGGCGAATGACCAAACATTGGGCGTGGCTCGTGACCAACGGGGTTATCGATCTTTTCCTTGCGCCTCTCATCCTCGCGGTCACCTTTGCCGCCGAGGCGGTCTGGCTGCTGCCGCTCGTCATCGGAATCGACATGCTGTTCGCCGGCGTGTCGCTCATCATCCTTGCCCTCGCCGCGCGTATGAAATGATCGGGATTGCCGTGGTGCGTGCGTCGACAGGCTGAGCATGGGCCGATGCAATCAAGACCGCCCTGACCCTTGTCGAAGGACGCAATGTGCTGCTGCAGGCTTGAATTCCTGCAGCTAGCGCGTCTTCCAGCTGTGATCGGGATTGAATTCGGAGATGCGCGCAACGAGCGATGCCGTGTTTGGACCGAGATCCTTTTGAAACACGATGCCGTCCTGGTTGACGAGGAATGTCATCACACCTAAGTCACCATATTTCGCCGGGAAGGCAATCAGCGCGAATCCGCCCGTCATGCGCCCGCCGCGCACGTAGTTACGGGCACCACCGGGCGCCGCTGGCCCCTGACGGGTCAATATTCTGTAGTAATAGCCATGATAGGGGGCGGGCCCGCCATTGGCCTCGCTTTCGCCGTAGCCTTCCGCGCGGGCCCGCGCCATTTGCGGACCGATCGGACTTTGTTTCCCGGCAGGCGGCGCCGACCAATAGAGACCGTCGTGCCGGCCGGGACTGCTGATGAATTTCTGCGCGTATTGCGCCGGCAGCTTCTCCGCTTCCGCATCGGCCCCGTAGTCGCGCTGCGCCCGCACGTATTCGCGGCATACCTCCATCGCGTTCAACTCGTTGCGGCCGATCCGGCGGTTGAGGATTTCCTGTCTGCCGGCCGCGGCATCGAAGTGCCACACTCCGTTTTCGCGCACGATCGGGATCGGAAACGGCCATTGCTCGGCGCCGATCACCAGCGTGGCCCGGTCTGGCGAATCGCGAACGATATGCTCGTCCCTTGAATAGCGTTCGATGAAGCGGGCACGCGCTTCCCTGTCGGCAATCGCATCGCCTGAAGTGACGAGATCCTGGCCGGCTGGCCCGAATATCGCGAGAAGCGCAGCGGGTTCATTGCTGCGCGAGGCAGCGAGCAGCGCATCGACGGCCTGCTCCGGCCTGGCGAAGGCTTCCGGCGCGTTCGCTGGCGCGCACGATGCTGGCCAGCACCAGCAAGCGGCGGCAACGACAATCGCAAGCGCTTTCGTGCGATCCATGTGAATGGAACGTTTGATGCGGCGACCCATCAATGCCCCCTGCCGCCCGGAGAGCCGCCGCCTCTTGCAGCGCCGCCGCCGAAGCCGCGTCCGAATCCCGTTGAGATGCCCCGGCTCATCATTCCGCGTTCCGACTGCATCCGCACAGCCGCGCCCGGGCCAAAACTCTCGAACGCCGGCGGAACGGGGCGGGAGGCTTGAACGGATGCAGCCTCGCCCTGGTAGCCACGGAATGACTGGCGTTCGCCCGGGGACGGCTCGAAGGCCTGCGCGTTGCGCGGATTGCCGTAGGGAACGCCGACGCGATGCGATGGATCGTGATGCCACGCATCGCCATTGGGCCGGCGGCCGGGCTGAAACTTGTCGAACCTGTCACGATGGATGCGGAGCTGGTGGTGTCGCCAATCGAAATAGCCCCAGTCCCAGAAGGCGAAGGGCACTCCGATCCCTGGACCGAAAACGACCGCGTAGTCCGCCGGCTCGCAATAGCCGGGCCAAGGCACGAAATAATAAGGCGGGGAAATTGCATAGGGCCAGGTGCCGAACGCGCACCACGGATTGTAATCCGGCACGTACACCATGTCCGCAGGCGGCGATATCCCGATCTCCCCATCTTCGCTGGCTACGGATTCTTCGCCATTGGAATTGAGGTTGCCGGCGGCCTGGGCGCGCTGCCGCAAGCGCTGCACAGCGTCCATGACATCGTCCTGCTGCGCCAGAAACGCCTCGCCGAGACTTTCCATCCAGTCGAGATGCGCGTCCAGCATCTGCAAAACGTCGGGAAAAGCTACCAGAGACTTGACGCTCGGATCCCAATCCTGCGCGTCGAGCGCGGCGGCCAGCGCGTCACCGCGCAATGTGGCGTTGGCCGGATCCAGGACCCAGCGGTCCGCCTCCACCACTTCGAGCGGATACGTCGACGCGGCGAGCACATCCGCCAGCAGCGGGTCCGGATAAAGTGCCACCGGCGCGACCAGCTGATCCAGCTGCTGGGGCGCCAGCGCCGATCCAGCGGAAGCGATCTGACCATCCGGCGCCGCAGACTCCTGCGCCAGACAGGCCGCAGGGACCGCGATAGCGCACGAAATGCAGAGTGCAAGAACACGCAAGCCGGGTACACGCATGACAGGCATACTGATTTGCTCCGCCTTTTCGGGAGTCCATGCTCGGCGCGATTGGCCAGGAATGCTTGCCGGTTCTGTGGCGAAGCCGCGCTGCGAGACAGTATACGACAGATCGCGGATCAATTCCCGGCACGGCTGACTTGGGACAGGATTTGGCCCGGAAACGCGTGCCGGTCAGACGAGTTTGCGGATTTCTCCTGCGACCTCATCCAGATCGTAAGGCTTGGACAAGGCTCTGCCGCAGCGTTTCACCGCCTCCGCCACTTTCCCTGGATTGCCGGAGGCGAGAAGGATCGGAATATCGGGACGGCGCGCGCGCAGCCACTGCGCCAGTCCGAGGCCATCCAGCTTTCCCGGCATCATCACGTCGCTGAACACCACGTCAACCGGCACCGCTCTATGCGCCACGATCGCAACCGCCTCGTCGGCCGTGCCCGCCTCCACCACCTTGAACCCGCTTTCCTGAAGAAAGTCGGCGAGCGAGGCACGCAGCAGAAATTCGTCTTCCACGATCAGAACTGTTGCGGCCCGCTGGTCATGGTTCGCGGTCATGTATCGGTAACGTGGCGTGACAGGGAAGGTTTCGCGGCGGCGCGATAGCAGAGGAGCCTGGCTGCGGTCTTGCCGAGATTGTTCAATGGTAGCGGATGCTAGATGGAGTGCGCGCTGTCCTTTGATGTTCGCGCGTTGCGATTTCGTCGTCGACGATGAAAGCCTCGATTGCCGCCGCATCGGATTTGGTGAGTGTATCGGAGAAACTCGCCATGCCCGCATAGCGAAGCGCGCCGCCGCGGACGATCGCATCGAAACTGTCCCAAACAGATTGCGGCAGGTTCCAGAGATCGGGATAGGCGCCGAAGCCGCCCCCTTCCAGATGGCAGCGCGCGCATTGCTGCGCGAAAAGACCCTCACCGTGGCGAAGCGACTGCATGTCGGCTTGGATGCGCTTCGGCAGAGGCGCGTGCGCCGGCGGCGCAACTTTGGGCGGCAGGGGCACCGCGCCGCCGCCGAGCCCGAAGATGAGCAGTCGCTCGAAATTCTGATAGTGCGACGCCACGATATCCGGCCCCCAGGCAACATTCTGCGGCCCTCCGGCGCCCGCCAGCACGGCAATATATTGCGTTCCATCCTCACGATAGGTGATCGGCGCCGCCATGATGGCGGTTCCTGTAAAAATCCGCTTGAGCAGCCGTCCGTCAATTGCTCCGTACACGGATAGATAACCGTCCGCCGTTCCCTGCACCACGATGCCGCCCGCGGTCGACAGCGTTCCGCCGTTGAGAAAGCTTAGCGGCGGCGACACCCAATCGGGTTTGCCCCTCAGCGGATTCCATGCCTTGAGGCGGCCTTCCATTTTCGGTGCGGGCTGGCCGGTCAGATCCTCCCTGTCCTGTAGTGCATTGAACGGCGGAAACGTGCCTGCCGCGCCGCTGTTGAACCCGCCCTGCAGAAACCGCACGACGGGCACGGTCTGAAATTTCATCGGCGCGTCATAGACGGGCAGATATACGAGGCCCGTTTCGGGATCGTAGGACATCGGCTGCCAGCCGTGACCACCCGCGGAACTTGGCCAGATGATCTGCGGACGCCTCGAATAATCCGCATGCGCCGTCAGATGCGGACGGCCGCTCTTCATGTCGATGCCGTCCGTCCAGTTCACGGTGGTAAAGGGTCTGGCGCTCAACAGCTCGCCCGTCCCGCGGTCGAGCACATAGAAGATTCCGTTCTTCGGCGCCTGCAGCAGAACGTGGCGCAAACGGCCCTGCCAGCCAAGGTCGGCCAAGACCATCGGCGCGGTGGCGGTGTAGTCCCAGCTGTCGCCCGGCGTTTCCTGATAGTACCATTTCAGGCGGCCACTCTTCGCATCGACCGCCACGATCGAGGAGAGAAACAGATTGTCGCCGCCGCCAGGACTGCGCACCCAGCGCGGAAGCGGCCCGCCATTGCCGAGGCCCAGATAGGCGAGGCCGAGCTGCGGGTCATAGACGATCGAGTTCCACGGATCGCCGCCGCCACCGAGATCCCACCGTGTGTCTTTGGCCCATGTGTTGCGGGCGAATGTAACCTCGGCCGATTTGTCGCGACCTTTCCGCGGATCGCCGGGTACCGCCCAGAAGCGCCAGGCAAGTTTGCCTGTTTCTGCGTTGTAGGCGCTTACATAGCCGCGCGATCCCATGTCGGCGCCGGCATTGCCGATGAGAATGTTGTCGCCGGCGACATGCGGCGCGCCATCGACCGTCGTATTGAACTTGCGGTCGACGATGGTATCGACGCGCCAGACAGGCTTTCCGCTTTTCGCATCGAGCGCCGCCAGCCAGCCGTCGAGCGCGGCGACGTAAACCTTGCCTTGCCACACCGCCACGCCGCGATTGACGACATCACAGCAGGCATTGCGAGCGGATTGCCCGTCCGCGCCGCTGTCATAGGTCCAGAGCAACCTGCCGGTGTGCGCATCGACGGCATACGCGTTGCCCCAAGGCCCGGAAAAATAAAGGACGCCGTCGGCGAAAACGGGATTCGATTCCATGCCGCGATGAATGCCGCCGCGCACGAGAAAATTGCGGAATTCCCAGGCGAAGCCGAGCCCGGCGACATTCGAAACGTTGATCTGCGCTAAAGGCGAGTAGCGTTGCTCGTCGAAGCTGCGCCCATTGAGCAGCCATTCCCCGCCACGCTCGTGCGCCACCCGCGCGTCATCGACCATTCCAGGGGCAGCATTTGCAGAGGTCAGGTACAACGCGGCGAAGACTGCGAACCTTGCCGCGCTGCGCGGACATCTCACGCCGTCAGCACTTCGACGTCTTTGCGGCGCGCGGCAGCGATCAGCGGGTGGTCGCAGGATACCGATGGCAGTGACAGGCGCAGTGCAAGCCCGAGACAGGCTGCGTCGTAAATGCTCGTGCCTGGTTCGACAAGCTCAGCATGAGGGAGAATCCTGGCGCCATCCGGCGCAGATGCAATCAAGAAAAGTCCTCATCCTGAGCCCGTCGAAGGACCCTCCAGGCTTATGCAACGCGGCGAGCTACTGTACCGTGATCGACACCGGGTTCGACGGTATTCCATTGGCGATGACGACCAGCGAGCTTGCCCCGGTTTCAATGTTCGCGGGTACATCGAAATGCGTTGAAACCGTCGCGCTGCCCGTCGCCACGCCCATCGTGCTGTGATCGTGGGTGCGGGCATAGAACACGTCGCTCGTCGAATTGTTGGTGATCTGGACCAGCGGATAGTTGGTCGAGGTCTGGTATTCGTCGCCAAAAGCATTCGCCTGCGACAGACCGTTGAACTGCGTTCCCGAGATTTTGTATGTCGAGCCGGGCGACACCGAAGAGGGGTAATTCGAAATGGTGGGCTGCCACGCCGACTGATAGGTGCCCGAGCCGTTATAGACCTCGAACCCGCCGATCAGGACCTGTCCGTTCGGCAGAATCATCAGCGAGCCGCCCTCGGCGTTCACCGATGTACTGGTAAGATTGGTGCCGTCGAACAGATAGAGTGTGCCGCTGTTGCCCTCGACCATTGCATCGCCATTGACAAGCAGCGTCGCGAAATCGTCGCCCGCCTGATCGCCACCGGGAAAATCGGGCCCCGCGGCCCAGCCGGTGCCCGGTGTGTAAATGGCGGTATGAGCCGTGTTCTGACCCGCATGCGTGGCGCCCGTGGCGAACACGGTGCCGTTGGGCATCAGGAGCGCCGGGCCGGTCTCGCCGGGCGGATAGTAGCACTTGTTCTTGGGCGGATAGTTGATGCAGCCGCAGCAGGGCGGGCCCTGCAGATTGGCAACCGTGCTGCCCAGACTGACCCATTTGCCCTTCGCGGGCAGGTATTCTTCCGATTGCGGATTATCCTTGACGTCCACGGTTACGATCGAACCGTCGGGCATCAACGTCCAGCCTTCCTCGGCATTGAAATCGTTCTTGCCTTTCGAATCCAGCTCCGTCCATTTCATCGTCTTGGGATCGAGCTCGGCGTCCTTCTTGTTCAGCTTGTCGCCGAGGATGAAATCGCCGTTCGGCAGCACGGCGGACGGCAAATCGCCGATGTTCGGCCAGCCCTTGGGCGGATTCACCGCAGTCCATTTGCCCGTCGTCGGATCGTAGATGGAGCCCATGTTGGTCAGCGCGAAATTCCCGAAATTGTATTCTCCGCCTTCGAACAGCACGCGTCCGTCGGCGAGAACCTGCGAGGAATTTGCGGAGGGCGAATAGCCCGTTTGCAGGCTTCCCACCTGCTTCCAGCTGCCATTGACGTAGCTGCCCGACTTGTCCGGCGTCAGCACCCAGAAATCCGAGTTGTTATAGCCTTGCGCGAGCACGGTTCCGTCGGTCAGCTGAAAGGTGAGCTGGGCGCCGTCGGGCGGCTGGTTCTTGAGCTGTTGAACGGATTGCGCAAACGCAAGGCTCGGCAGCGCCGCAAGCGCGGCGGCGAGGAGGCAACGATTCAGCATGAATGGGGGACCCTCTTGACGCGCTCCCTGGCCACGCGGCCGAAGCGCGGCGACACCATATCGATATCGCCGATTTTCGCAATGGCCGCGACGGGCGCAAGATCAGATTCCCGCGTACCAGCCGTCGCCGATGTTCCCGGTAGCCACCGCGGCCGACGGCGATCCGCGCAAGCGTCGGTGATTTCGATGCGCTGCCGCTATTCGCGCAATGCATACTCGAGCGCGACAACAGCCTCCCTTAACGGCGGCAAATATGTTTGCACCACGTTCCAGATTACGGGATCCGAGATTCGATGATATTCATGACGCAGGACATTACCAATTCCTGTGATTTGCTCCCACGGTATTTCGGGCCGGCTCGAGAGGAGTTCAGTTGGGACGCGCCTCGCGGCCTCCGAGATGATCTCGATGCCGCGCTGAATGCCGTGGCGCAGAAGCCAGTCGGCGTGATAATCCTCGATTGTTTTCCCCCGCGTCGCGGCCTGGATACCATCAATCGCTTCACGGATTGCGTGGAGCGCGGGGCGAGCAAGCCGCTGCATCAGAAAATCTGTTCGGCTGAACTTTCTATAGCCCCACGCAAAAGGGGGTCCAGGCTGTCGCGCGTCGTGATGTCGACCGAAACACCGAGACGTCGTTCGAGCAGTTGCTTGATACCGACCAGTTCCACAAGAGAAAAGCGGCCGGCGGCATCGTAATCGACAAACAGGTCAAGGTCGCTTTGGCCGGCGGCCTCGTCACGTGCCGTCGAGCCGAACAGATAAAGTCCGGTCGCGCCAAGCGCTCTTACGGCTGGCGCTTCCCGTTTCAATGCTGCGATAGCCAAGGTCCGTTCCACCTTGGCATTTTACATGAAACCGGCGAACAAAACCATCTCCTCACGCATGCGGTTCACTCCCGGCGAATCCGCTCTAGGTGATTTCTTCGCCACGACGCTGCCAGGCGCACGCAGGACTCAAATCCCGGCATACCACTCATAGCCGCGGTCTTCCCAATAGCCGCCCCGCCCGCCTGCGATGCCGGCGAAGCTGTCGGTGATCTCGATGCGGTTCACGTATTTCGCATGCTTGTAGCCGAGCTGGCGCTCGACCCGCAGACGAAGCGGCGCGCCGTGCGGAACTTCGAGCGGCCGCCCATTGAGATTGTAGGCGATGAGCGTTTGCGGATGAAATGCATCGGCAAGCCCGATGCTCTCGTAATACTGACCCGGACTCTGCTCGCCCCCTTTCGCAGGCTCCCCCTCCAGATTGTCGGCACAATGGAACACCGCGTAACGCGCGCGCGACGACATGCCGGCCGCCTTCAGCAGCAGCGAGAGCGGCACGCCGGTCCACATGCCGATGGCGCTCCAGCCCTCGACGCAATCGTGGCGCGTGATCTGTGTGCGTGCGGGTAGCCGGCGAATGTCGGCCACGGCCAGCGACAGAGGCCGCGCGACCATGCCGTCGATCACGAGGCGCCAGTTGACGAAATTCTGCGCGACGTGACTGTCGTAGTCAGCGCCGCCAGGATTGAGCGTGCCGTTGGCCTTGAACACCGGCGAGATGTCCGCCGCGCGGTATTCCCGCGCCAGCTGGCCCGGCGCCAGCAGCGCCCGTTGATTGAGCCGCGTCCAATCCTCGACACCGCGGAACAGATGGCCGAAGCGCGGACTGAGCGTGAGCTGGTCGGCGCCATAGATCAGCGCGCCGGCGCCGGCAAAGCCCGCGATGATGGTGGCGCGGCGCGTGATGTCCCTGGCCGTTGTCATTGTTCGTGTTCCCCCGGCACGACGTAGCGTCCCGTCAACATGGAGCGGATCTCGTTGATCGGCCCCGCGAGCAGCACTTCCACCAGATGAACCACGACGAAGAGCACGACCAGCGATGCAGAAAGGAAGTGAATGCTGCGCGCCGATTGCCGCCCGCCGAACAGGTCGAGCAGCCATGGGCAGAATGCGTCGAAGCCGGGAGACATGGTCAGTCCCGTGAGCACCATGAGGATAATAAGCGCGATCACGCCGAGATAGGCGAGACGTTGCAGCACGTTGTAGCGCTTCGCCGCTTCGCCCTTCGGATGCCTCAGCAGAATGTGATCGAGCACCGATCGCGGAATGGACTTCAGGTCGGCGCGCGTCGGCCAGATGTCCTTCTGGATGTGACGCGTGGCAAGACTCCAGAGCAGATATGCAAGCCCGTTAATTGCCAGAATCCACGCGAACAGGAAATGCCAGTGGCGCGCATCGGCGAGATCCTGGAAGCCCGGAATCGTCAGCCAGTGCGGCCAGGCGCGCGCGACGTATTCACCGTCGAGCTTCGACCAGCCGAGAAGCCCGGTCGTATCGAAGTCGCGCTGCCCGATGGTGGTAATCCCGCGCGTGCCTTGCGGGGTCTCATAAGCGCCGATGGAAAAGAAGGCCGTATCGGCATTGGCGCCGTACTTGCCCCAGTAGAGTCTGGGATGCGCGTTGAAGATATTGAGCCCGCTGCCCAGGAGAAAAATGATGCAGAGCGCATTGATCCAGTGCGTGAGCCTGACCGGCGCACGATGGCGATAGAAGCTCTCTCCCTTCGGCCGCCGCCAGAACTGCCAGGCGGGGATGGAGCTTTCGCGTTGTGTTTCCGCCGCTGCGCTCATGGTGGTCCCGTGCTGTTTCCTTATGTCGTCTCGACGGACCGTTTCGTTACGCGACGCAATCGGTTCCGGCCAGAATAGCACAACAGCTGAAGAACCCCTCACCCGTTCCTGAGCAGGTTTCGAGTTCCCGTCCCTGCGCTCCCTCTCCCATCCGCTTGCGCCAAGGCTTCGGCGGATGGGAGAGGCTTGCAGCCGAGACGATTGCCACCGCACCGGCGCGGGTGAGGGGTCGCAGCACGACGGCCACTCCAATTCGTGCCATTCCGGTGTAACCTTCCGGCAGGCGCAATCGAATAGCTGGAGCGGACGTGCAGACGCCGGAAGCCGATCTGAAGGCGCTGATGCTGGCCGGGCTCGCCGGCGATGCAGGCGCCTATCGCACGCTGCTCGAAATGTTGCAGCGCCAGCTCGCGGCCTATTTTCGGCGCCGCCTTGGCCACACAGCGGAGGTCGATGATCTGGTCCAGGAATTGCTCATCGCCATTCACACGCGCCGCGCCACCTATGACCGCGCGCAATTGTTTACGGCCTGGACCTACGCAATCGCCCGCCACAAGCTGATCGATCATTTCCGTCGCAGGGGGCGCGCGATCACCGTTCCGCTCGAAGACGGGGGCGCACTCTTCGTCAGCGACGAAAGCGCAGGGGCCGAGGCGCGCTACGACATCGAAAAGGCGCTGCGCACCTTGCCTGCGGCTACCCAGGCACTGATCCGCGACATCAAGATCAAGGAACTGTCGCATGCGGAAGCGGCTGCCGCCCGCGGCATGTCGGAAACAGCGGTCAAGGTTGCCGTTCACCGCGGCATCAAAAAACTGACGGCGTTTCTGCGCGCGGAAACGGACGTGCGGCGATGAGCGACCTGGCGCGTGATCTCTCGGCAAATCTTTCGCCGGTGTCGGCGCTGGTATGTGCCGCGCAGGTTGCTCATGGGAAGCGGTGGCGGCTTGCTCATCTCGATTGTTCTTGTGCTTGGCGTGCTGGGACCGCGGCCCGATATGGCGAGCGCCATTCGCACAGCGATGTTCTGGATGAAGCTCGTGTACCCTCTTTCGCTGGCGCTGATCGCCGGACTCGCCTCGGAACGGCTCGCCCGACCGGCCGGCTCCGCACACGCGCGAATCGTGTGGCTCGCCGCTCCGCTGGCCCTGGTTTTCGTGGTGGCGGCGATCGAATTTCTCTTTGCACCGCCGCCGGCGCGCCATGCCATGCTGATGGGAGGCTCCGCAAGCATCTGTCCCTTTCTGGTGCTCGTGTCCGCCCTGCCGCCCTTGATCGGCCTCGTGTGGGCGATGCGGGGACTGGCGCCGACGCGTCTGCGCGAAGCGGGCGCCGTGATCGGGCTGGCGGCGGGCGGCGCAGGCGCTTTCGCTTATGCCTGGCACTGCACCGAAGCCGGCGCGCCTTTCCTTGCCGCCTGGTACACGCTCGGAATCGCGGCGGCCGCGCTCGCGGGCTGGCTCGCTGGCCCTCTGCTGCTGCGCTGGAGATAAAAGCGGAACGCTTTCACGCCGAATTGCTTTTCAGCAAGAAGGGCTGTCGGTTCGCGCCCCGGCTGGCGCCGTCTGCGGAGCCGGACACTCGAGAGAGACGTTCGATGAGAAAACTGATGACCGCGGCATTCACGCTCGGTTTCGTCGCCGCAGCTCCCGCCGCGCTGTGGGCGCAGGAACATCCCGAAGCGGCGCATCCTCCTGCCGCCGCGCGTCCGGCCCCCATGGCGGTTCACGCTCCGGCCGCGTCATTTCATGCGCCCACATCTCACCCTGTCATCTCTCATCACGTCAGCACTCATCATGTCAGCACTCATCGTGTGAGCACGCATCGCATCAGCACTCATCATGTCATTTATCACACCCATCACGTTATCCATCATTATCGCCACGCGACCATCCACCACGTCACGCATCCCGCGGTCACGCGCGCCGTGGTGCATGGCAGGCCCAACGTCGCCGCACTTCGTCGCAATGTGACGGCGGTGCGCCGCTTCCATGCCGGCATCTATCGTGCGCCGCCTGGATATCACTATCGGCGCTGGAGCTTCGGCCAGGTTCTCCCGGCAATCTATTTTGGACGTCAATTCTGGATCACCGATTGGCTTGCCTTCGGCTTGTTCGGCCCGCCCGACGGTTACGTCTGGGTGCGTTATGGCCCCGACGCGCTGCTGATCGACGAATATACCGGCGAGATCATCCAGGTCGACTACGGCGTGTTCTACTGAAGCACCATTTCCGCGTTTTCCTCCCCCGGCACGGGGAAGGAAATTCGGGCACGAGCGCTCCTGTTTGATTTCGTGCAGCAAATCCGCGCTAGGCGGCTGCTTCGAGAAGAACGCCGACGGCGGCGATTGCGGGCGCCGGCGAGCGCGCGCGCTTCAGGTCTTCTGCGAATTCCCTGAGCGATCCGGATTCGAACGCGGTCAGCACGGCCGGATGCACATAACTTTTGCGGCAGATGGCGGGCGTGTTCTCGAGCTTCTGCGCCGCGCTCTTGATCGCTTCGACGATCTGTTTGCGGCGCTGCCGGGCGCTGCTTGCGGGCTCGATCGCCGCCAGCGCCTCCATCGCCTCCGCCGTGCCGCACAGTGTGCGGAAATCCTTGAGCGAAATCGGGCAGCCGGCAATCTCTTTCAACCAGGCGTTGGCGTCTGCGGCGCTCGCCGTGCGCACCGACCCGTCCTCGCATCGGTACTGGAACAGACGGCAGCCCGGCAATTCGCGCAGGCGCCGGACGGCGGCGCACAATCTGGCGTGACGAATTTCCTTGTGAACCTGCTTTCCCCCCTTGGCACGGAAACTCAGCACGAGCGTGTCATCGCCACTGCAGCGGACATTTGATTTGAGCAGCGTCGCTGCTCCGCGCGTGCGGTGCGCGCGGACATATTCCTCGCTGCCGGCGCGAATGGCGGACGCGGCAATCAGTTCGATGATTGCTGCAAGCGTGAATTCCTTCGACACGGATTCCTCGTTGAGCTTCGCGCTCAGCGAGCGGCGGATTTTCGGCAGCACCTCGACGAGGCCGATCAGCCGCTGCGCTTTCTGAATCTCGCGGATTTTCTCCCATTCCGGATGGTAGCGATATTGCAGCCGTCCCGCCGCGTCGCGCCCGATGGCCTGAAGATGCGCCTTCGCGTCGCGGGCGAAGCTGACCTGTTCATAGGCGGGCGGCATCGCAAGCCGGTTTAGCCGCTGCACCACGCGCTTGTCGGTGATCTGCCGGCCGCGCGCCGACCAGTAGCTCCAGCCCTCGCCGTCCCGTTTCCGGCCGATGGCGAGCGCGTCGGGCTTCACCATCCGCAGGCCGAGCTTTCGGGCGAGTTTGGCCGCCGGAACAAGTTTCATTTGCCGGCGCGATCGGAACCGCGCCCTTCGCCAGCGCGCGCGTTGTTCGCCGGATGCGGCTCTTCAGGTGACGGACCGGGCGCTTTCTCATCGCGCGTCCTGGGCAACCCGCCGTAAAGCCCGTCGCGATTGCGGTCGAAATCGGCTTGCGACGTCCTCTTGCCCTCCGCCTTCGGGATTACCTTTTCATCGAGACTTTTTCTCATCGGCCTTCCTCTTTCGCTGCAAAGGGAAACTGCTCGCGCCCTCGCCCGTTCCCGCCACGCATTTCTCCCTCGCCCCAATGGGGATAGGGCGCCGAGGGAAGTGGCGCCTGCCATGGGATTTGAGCGGCGAGATCGCGATGCAAGGCAAGCGTGCGACAGTGAAGCGTTCGAAGGCCCCCTCACCCCGACCCCATCCCCCGGGCGCAGAGAAGAAATTCTCGCCCGGGCGGCTCCAACCGATGGAGGCGCGGCTGGTTTCCGAGTTGCCGAAAGATGGTCGATGGCAATTCGAACCCAAATGGGACGGCTTTCGCTGCCTTGCCTTTCACGATGGCGCACACATCGAACTGCGCGCCAAATCCGGCAAGCCGCTGACCCGCTATTTTCCTGAAATCGTGTCCGCGCTTGAAAAGCTTGCGGCAAAAAGGTTCGTGCTCGACGGAGAGCTTCTCATCCCGCTGGGCGCCAGCCTTTCCTTTGACGCGCTGCAAATGCGGCTTCATCCCGCGCAGAGCCGCATCGACAAACTTGCACGCGAGACGCCGGCGCTTCTCATGCTCTTCGACATGATCGAGGATGCGAAGGGAGAGGCGCTTGTCGAGCGGCTTCTGCCCGCGCGGCGCGAAGCGTTGGAAGATTTTTTTTCCAAAAACCACAGCGATAGCCTTCGACTCTCGCCCTTCACGCGAAAGCCCGGCGAGGCGAAGAAATGGCTCGACCGTGCGGGGCGCGGCGCCCTCGACGGCGTGGTTGCGAAGCCGCTCGACAAACCCTACCAGCCTGGCGAACGCGCAATGCTGAAGATCAAATGTCTGCGCAGCGCGGATTGTGTTGTCGGAGGATTTCGCTTTGCGAGCGGAAGCGGCGACATCGGATCGCTGTTGCTCGGTCTGTACAACGATGAGGGCAAACTCGATCACGTCGGCTTCACGTCCGCCATCCCCCATCGCGACCAGCCCGCGCTCAAGAAAAAGCTCGCGCCTCTGCGCGGCGGCGCAGGTTTCACCGGCGATGCGCCGGGCGGTCCCAGTCGCTGGTCCACCGAGCGCAGCGCGGAGTGGGAACCGCTGAAGCCTGTGCTCGTGGTCGAAGTGCGCTACGACCATGTCACCGGCAAGCGGTTCCGCCATGGCACCGCCCTCCTGCGCTGGAGGCCGGACAAACGCCCCATTCAATGCACCTTCGATCAGCTGCGGGAGGAAGCGCGGCCCGGGAAACTCCTGCAGCGGATCTTGAATCCATGAAAAGCGGAACCACGCCGTTTTCTGCGCCGTTTCGCAAGGGACAGGAGGTGCCCATGAGCAGCCACGCCAAGCTCAAGCAACCGCCGCAAAGTCAGGAGCAGCAACCCGGCCGCGAAAGAGAGATGCGTCCGCAGCCGCAATTCCTGCCGCGCTTCCCCGGCGCCGGCAAGCTGAAGGGCAAGGTTGCGCTCGTTACCGGCGGCGATTCCGGCATCGGCCGCTCTGTCGCCGTGCACATGGCGCGCGAGGGCGCCGACATCGCGATCGTCTATCTCGAAGAAAACGACGATGCGCGCGAGACCCAGCGTTACGTGGAGGCCGAGGGGCGCAAATGCCTGGTCGTCAGCGGCGATGTGGGCAAGGAGGAATTCTGCCGGCAAGCGGTCGATCAGGTGATCGAGACCTTCGGCAAACTCGACATTCTCGTCAACAACGCTGCCGAGCAGCACGAGACCGGAGGCGACGGACCGCTCGACATTCCCCGGTCGCAGCTGCAGCAGACGTTCCAGACCAACATCTTCGGTTATTTCTACATGGCGAAGGCGGCTCTCGATTATCTCAAACAGGGATCGGCGATCGTCAACACCACTTCGGTCACCGCCTACAAGGGCAACAAGACGCTGCTCGACTACTCGGCAACCAAGGGCGCCATCGTCAGCTTCACGCGCTCGCTGTCGCAGGCGCTGGTCGAAAATGGAATCCGTGTCAACGCGGTCGCGCCGGGGCCGATCTGGACGCCGCTCATTCCCGCTTCATACGATGCGGAGAAAACCGCGAAGCACGGCACCAGCGTGCCGATGAAACGCGCCGGCCAGCCCAACGAAGTGGCGCCGTGTTTCGTTTTCCTGGCCTGCGACAACTCATCCTACATGACCGGCCAGGTGCTCCATCCCAACGGCGGCACGGTGGTGAACTCATAGGTTGGTTTCGTTCGCCCGAAGCGCAGCACAAGGTTGTCATTGCCGCGCTCCGCCAATTTCGCGCAACGCCGATCATCATGCATCTAGTCTCCCGCGTGCGCGGGAATGACAGTGTTTGTGCGTATTCATTTCCAAAAAGACGTGTCATCCCCGAGAGCCGGACTGAGGTTGGTTTCGTTCGCTCAACGCGCAGCAATAAAAATTGTCATTCCCGCGAAAGCGGGAAGCCAGAGCGATGGCCCGCCAATTTCGTGCAACCCCGACCATCATGCATCTGGTTTCCGATGTCGGGAAATGCGAAGGGTCATTTACTTCTTCTGTTGTTTCGCCAACCGTTAACCCATTGCACCTATGATTCCCTGGAAATTCTCCCAGGCGGTCCGGTGATGAAGCTCTCGATTGCTCTCGGTGCAGGCGTAGCCTCGTCGATTTTTGTGCTGGGCCTTCCACTAGCAAATGCCGCGACGGAGACGGTGGTCTACTCGTTCTGTGGCCAGAACGCCTGTGCCGACGGCTCCAATCCCGCCAGCCCTCTGATTGATATCAACGGCAAGCTCTATGGCACCGCGAGCGGTGGCGGACAATTCGGTCAGGGTACGCTGTTCAAGTTTGACCCGAAGACCGGCAGCGAAACCGTACTCTATTCCTTTGGCAGCGCCGACGATGGTGTCACTGCCAACGGCTTGCTCAACGACAACGGCACGCTTTATGGGACAACCGATGCCGGTGGCACCTATGACAAAGGTACGGTGTTCTCGTTTGACCTGAAGACCAATACCGAGACGGTATTGCATTCGTTTGGAAGCAGCGGCGATGGCGCGAACCCTGAGATGGTTGTTCCGATTCAATGGAAGGGCGTACTCTATGGAACGACCGCTTGGGGCGGCGCCTACGGTGTCGGGACCGTATTTTCAATCGATCCGCAATCGGGGACCGAAACGGTATTGCATTCATTCCAGAATAACGGAGTGGACGGCTGGGGCCCCTGGACGGGGCTAACTGCAGCGCATGGCATGCTGTACGGCGTCACCGATTCGGGCGGCACCCTAATAGATTGCGGCGCCAACGGGTGCGGCACCGTGTACTCCGTCAACCCGCAAAATGGGGATGAGACCGTGCGGTACTCCTTCACGAACGAGGGCGGAAACAACACACCCTTCGCCAGTTTGCTCAGTTCCAAGGGATTGCTCTACGGAACGACACAGACCTGGGCGTTCTCCTTCGACCCGGATACCAACGTCGAAACGGTGCTGAAAGGCAGTGGGGACGCTGGTGGCTCTTACGGCGCCCTGACCAACATGCACGGGACGCTGTACGGGACCACTCCTGACGGCGGCGAAAATAGCTGCAGCAGGCAAACCAAATGTGGCGACGTGTTCTCGGTTGACCTGAAAACTGGCACTGGTGGCATCGTATATTCATTTCAGGACAACGGTTCAGACGGCAACACGCCCTATGCGGGTCTGGTTGAGGTGAAGGGTGCACTCTACGGAACGACGACATCGGGTGGCACGTACAACGGCGGCACCATTTTCAAAATCACGCCCTGACGAAACGCGGTATTACTACGGCCCACCGCGGCCGCCGACCGGGCGAAGGTGACGCTCAATTTCATGCGCGCGTCGACGGCTTTGCCGCGCCTGCCCTGGCGCGACCGCCGAGACTCGCCTGGTGCGCCGGCGGACCGGCTCTGGCTCCCTTCGGAGGCGACAAGGGTTCCACCAGGATATTGGCCATCATGCCCCCGTCCTCATGGTCGAGAATGTGGCAATGATAAACAAATTCGCCCTCGACCGCGCCGCGAAAATCCATCCGCACCGTGATGCTCGGGTATCGGCCCGTGCCCGTCCAATATCCCACCTGATGGGTATCGTAGAACTGGCGTTGCCGCTCCGGCACCGGCTTGTCATTCACCGCGAGCAGCTGGAAGTGAATCTGATGGATGTGGAACTCATGCACCTCCTGTGTGTGATTCTCGATCCTCCAATCTTCCACCGCGCCCCGCTGTGTGATGATCGCAGGCGGATTTTGGGGTTGGTACACCTCGTCCTTCTCTCCCTTGACGGTAATGAAGAAATATTGGCCGCCGCCGGGATTTTTTCTGCCCGCAGCCAGAAGATACTCGTCAAAATGCAGGAAGCGGTGCGCGGTGACCATGGAATCGGCTAACGCCGCAAAACGCTGACCTCTTGCAGAACCACCCGTCGCCAGGATTGCCTTTGGAATCTCCTTCAGGTCGTTGGTCAGTTTGATCTGCGCCAACGGCCGTGCCGTGTCGGAGTCGCCCGCTGGACCGGTGTCGATGTGCCTGGTGAAGAAAATCGCGTTCTTCACCGCCGCCGACGGCCCGGTGATGATGAATTCCGCGCGACCCGCCGGAGGAATCAGAATGTCCTTCTGGGTGATGATAATTCCCTGGTGATCGCCGTCCTGCGATCCGGTGGGCACGCCGTCGAGCGCCACGATCTGCAGCGGCTGGGGTTTACCATCATAGAGGAGCTGCAAATCCACGATCGTGTCGGCAGCAGCATTGACCACGCGCCAGAACTCCTGCGCGCCGGACCGCATGCGGATGATGCCGGGAACATATTTCGGATACGAGACCGGCACGTAATTAAGCGAAATGTCCCAGAACGGTGCCGGCGTGCTGTTCGGCCCCTTCGGCGGATAGGCCAGCGGCTGGTCGCGGATCACCAGGAATCGCTGCGGGAGGCCCTGGACGGCATGTTGCAGGTTGGCAATGCCTTCCACCTCGATGGCGCCCGAAGCGCCGCCCTGAACGGCGTGGCTGGCGATTCCATGAACATGGGCGTGGTACCAGTACATTCCCGGCGGTTCATCTTTCGGTATCTTGAACCTGTAACTGAAGGTCTCACCGGGATTGACGAGCGTGTGGATGACCTGGTCGCCGTGGCATTGCGGCGTAACGTTCAGTCCGTGGAAATGCATGTTTGCGGACTGCACCAGCATCGTCACCGCGCCGCAGGCAACGGACTCTCCGTAAACAGCCTCCACTTCCGAGCCCAGCGACTGCAGACTGGGCTCCCCTCTCGCGGTCCACGACCCGTTATTGCCCCGCACGATCTCGTCGTTCGCGAACTCGATTTGCAGCGTGTCGCCGGGATTGACGTGCAGCGTCGGTGCCTCCAGCCCGTCCGGCGTCGCATAGCAGAAGAGGGTGCGGCCAAACTGATCCACCGTGGTGTAATATCCCAGCCTGACATTCAGCACGCCGTTCTCGCTGTAAAGGTCGGGCGGTGGCGCAATGACGCTGCCTTGCGCTGGGCGGGGGCACGGATCGCCCGCAACCGCGAAGGCGCTCGCGGGACAAATGACGATGAGGAGAAAAGCCAGGAGCGCCGTTCGGATCCGGCCAGAAAATTCGCGCACTGCACACCCCTTCCAGTTAAAGCCGATTCTATCGCCAACCACTCAGAACCGACATTCCGGGCGGATCATAGCGATTTTCGGGAGGGGTTGAAGGGGATCAACTCTGATCCCCGGTGTCGTGACGCAAGGTGTTGCCGATGACGAGGAGATCGATGCCACTGCCGTTGCATCGCGCCACCGGCGAGAACATGATGGAGGTGATGGCGAAGCCGAATCCAGGGAGTTCGCATGCGCGCGCGTTTCGTCTGCACCGCTTTGCTGGTCGCCTTCGCCTTTCCCGCGGCGGCGCAGGTATCTCCGCCGGCGTGTCCGCGTCCCGCGGTGACGACGCCACGCCCACCGCCGAGCCCGCAACTCCTCGCCTCGCGTAGTGCCCAACGGCAGGCTTGCGCGGCGGATATGGCGAATCTGTGCGGGAATGTGCCGCCCGGCTGCGGCCGGCCGATGCAATGTCTGAGAGCCCACGGTCCCCAGCTCTCACCCCATTGCGCCAGTGCCTTGATGGAATTGCACGCGGCAGCTCTCGCGCAGCCGCACTGAATTCGCCGGGCAATCCGTTCGACTTACTGCGGTGGAATCGGGCCGCTGCCGCCTGCGCATATCGTGCTGCCGGCAGGGCATGCCGCATTCGCGCCGGAACTCGTGGAATTCGTTGTGGTGATCGCGCTGGGGCTGGTCGCGTTCGCGGAGGGCACAGCAGAAGAATTTGCAGCCGGGTTAGAACCGGGCGTTGAGGGACGCGCGTTCGAGGCTGGATTCACACTGGGTCCAGTCCCGGTGCCGACGGTATTGTTGGCGTTGATTGCCGTACTGCCGCTCATGCTGGAGGAAGCGGGCGCGCCGATCGTGCTGGTGGCGCTGCCGGTCGTTCCGCCAACCGCGCCCGTCGCACCATTTCCTGCCGCACCTGTGCTTCCCGCTGCGCCGGGCGCGCCTCCCGCTGCTCCGCCCGCCTGCGCCCAGCTTGCGCCAGGCGCGATCAACAGACACCCGACGAACACTGCAGCCGCGACAGGAATTCTGCCCGTGTTCATTCTGAAATCCTCCTTATCGTTGTCGAACGTCGGAGCATTCCCGTCGTTCCGCTGCGCGAAGGTGCGTTCGAGCAGCTCGTGCATGAACCAATTCGCCTGAATATCGCTCCGCCATTTCTCAGGCGTGCGCATCCGCGGGGGTGATAATAATTATAAGTTTGAACGATGCGGAAACTGCGCAGCAGGCGCGACCCTACAAACCGTGCCTTCAGGACGGCCTGTCTTGGCCGGTTGCATCCTTTCCTGCGCGGGCGCGTTATCGGCCTCGCGAAATCCGGCGCGGCCCGCAGGCGATGGGAGTGTTTTGGATTCATTGGGCGACGAACACCCCTCCTGGCACCAAGAAAAAATTCACCCCGCCGTCAAGTGTATCAAATTCTCTCAATTCGGGCCTTTATAGACATCCAACTACGAACGGAACGGGGCTGCCGTGACGCACATCTCCGAAGATCGTGGCAAAGTGTCGGTGTCGCCCGAGACGCACCATTGGATGCCGCCAAGCCTATCCGCTGTCCGGCAGCGCTTTGACTGGAACGCGCGACGCGCGGCGGCGGTGCTCGTGGCCGTGCTGATTGCGGCGTTCCTGGCTGTGTATTTCCTCCTGCCGTCGAAGCAACCAAAGACTCCCGCGCAGTCCTTTCCGGTCGGGGTGGCAAAGATCGGCACAGGAGACATGCACGTCGAGCTGTCGGGGCTCGGCACGGTGACGCCGACCTCGACCATCACCGTGCAGACGCAGATCAACGGCCAGCTCACCGCGGTCGGCTACAATGAAGGTCAGATCGTCCAGAAGGGTCAGTTCCTGGCGCAGATCGATCCGCGTCCGTATGAAGTCGCACTGACGCAGGCGCAAGGCGCGCTGGCGCATGACACCGGCCTCCTTAACCAGGCGAAATCCGATCTGGCGCGCTACACCGCGCTGGACCGCGCCAATGCGATCGCCAGGCAGATCGTGACCGATCAGGAATTCCTGGTGCAGCAGGATGCCGGAACGGTCATGGAAGATCAGGCGTCGGTGAACAACGCCAGGCTCAACCTCGCTTACTGCCATATCGTTTCGCCGGTGGCGGGCCGGGCGGGCCTTCGGCTGGTCGATCCGGGAAATTATGTGCAGACCTCGTCATCCACCGGCCTCGTGGTGCTGACGGTGTTGCAGCCGATCACGGTGATCTTCGTCCTGCCCGAAGACGACATTCACGCGGTGGCCGCGCAGATGCAGAACGGCGCCAAACTGGCCGTCACCATCTACGACCGCAACAACGAGCGGCAGATCGCGCAAGGCGTTCTCACCACCGTCGACAACACGGTGGACACCACTACAGGAACGGTAAAACTGCGCGCGACTTTCCCGAACGCCGATCTGGCGCTTTTCCCCAATGAGTTCGTCAATGCGCGGCTGCTGCTGCAGACCTTGACACATGTGACGGAAGTTCCGGTGCGCGCGGTCCAGAACGGCGCGCCCGGCACCTTCGTCTATGAGGTGACGCGCGACAGAACTGCTCATGTGCGGGTCATCAAGACAGGCGTCAGCGAGGGCGACAACACGCAGGTGCTCTCGGGATTGAAGCCTGGAGACACCGTCGTCATCGATGGCGTGGGATTGCTGCGCGACGGCGCGAAGGTGAGAATCGTACCGCCGCGCAGCGGGCCTTCGACGCTCGAAACGAACAACGGTCCGGGCGCGCCGCCGGGAAAACAACCCAAGAATGCCGTGCCGACGTCCGGCAGCAGACCCGGAATGCAGGACCAATAAAGGCGGAATGAGCCCGTCGCGCCTCTTCATACTTAGGCCTGCGGGCACGACACTGCTGATGGTCGCGCTGCTCCTGACCGGCATCGTGGCCTACCGGTTTTTGCCCGTCTCGACTTTGCCCGAGGTGGATTATCCGACAATCCAGGTCTCCACCTTCTATCCCGGCGCAAGTCCCGAAGTGATGACGACGGCGGTCACCGCGCCGCTCGAACGCCAGTTCGGTGAAATGCCGGGATTGGGGCAGATGAGCTCCATCAGCTCCGCCGGCTCGTCGGTGATCGCGCTGCAATTCACACTCGATCTGTCGCTCGATGTGGCGGAGCAGGAAGTGCAGGCGGCGATCAACGCGGCCAGTGGTTTGCTGCCGACCGATCTGCCGGCGCCGCCGGTCTACGCCAAGATCAATCCGGCGAATTCACCCGTGGTAACACTGTCCGTCACCTCGAAAACGATGCCCCTCACGCAGATCGAGGATCTGACCGACATCCGGATTGCGCAGAAACTGTCGCAGCTTCCCGGTGTCGGCCTTGTCAGTCTCGCTGGCGGCATGCGGCCGGCGGTGCGCATCGAAGTCAATCCGCGCGCGCTGGCAGCCTACGGCATCGCTCTCGACGACATCCGAACCGATATCGCCAATGAGAATACCGACATTCCAAAGGGGAATTTCGACGGACCGGCACTCGATACGACGATCAACAACAACGACCAGCTGCAGAGCGCGCAGGACTACCGCAATCTGATCCTCGGCTATCGAAACGGCGACGCAATCCGCCTGTCCGACGTGGCGAAGGTGGTGAACGGCGCGCAGGACAGCGAGCTCGCCGCATGGGCCAACCGCACACCGGCCATCATCGTCAGCGTTCAGCGCCAGCCCGGTTCGAATGTTCTGGCCGTCGCCGATTCGGTGAAGGCGCTGTTGCCTTCGCTCGAGAAGACGCTGCCCGCTGCCGTGGATGTCAAGCTGCTGTCCGACCAGACGACAGTCATCCGCGCCTCGATCGCCGATGTCGAATTCGAGCTGGGCTTGGCGGTCGTGCTTGTGGTGCTGGTGATCTTCGTCTTTCTGCGCAGCTGGCAGGCGACGGTCATTCCCAGCCTTTCCGTGCCGCTGTCGCTCGTCGGCACGCTTGGCGGAATGTACCTCTTCGGCTTCTCGCTCGACACGCTGTCGCTGATGTCGCTGACGATTGCCAGCGGCTTTGTCGTCGACGACGCCATCGTCATGATCGAAAATATCTCGCGCTACATCGAAATGGGCGAAAGCCCACTCGAGGCGGCGCTGAAGGGCTCGGGCGAGATCGGCTTCACCATCATTTCGCTGACCGTATCCCTTCTCGCCGTGCTGATCCCGCTGCTGTTCATGAGCGACGTCATCGGACGGCTTTTCTTCGAATTTTCGGTGACGTTGGGCACGACCATCGTGCTCTCCGCGGTTGTGTCGCTGACCCTTGTGCCGATGCTGTGCGCCCTGATTCTTCGCCATCGGCCGATGGAGGCACGCAACCGCCTCGATCTCGCAGCCGAACGCGCATTCGAGCGGACCATCGCGGCATATGACCGGGGATTGACCTGGGTTCTCGATCACCAGGGCCTTGTACTCGCGGTCGCGGTGCTGACGCTTGTCGTCACGGTGCTGCAATTCATCGAAATTCCGAAGGGATTTTTCCCGGTGCAGGACACCGGACAGGTCCAGGGCATCTCCTATGCCGCGCCCGACATTTCCTTCGCGGAGATGCAGCGCAAGCAGCGCGCATTGGCCGACGTCATCCTGGCGGACCAGGATGTTACGAGTCTGTCCTCCGACATCGGCGTGGACGGCACCAATACCACGCTCAATAACGGTCGATTCCTGATCACGCTGAAACCTCTCGACCAGCGCAGCGCAAGCGCATCCGAGATCATTCGGCGCCTGAGCGGAGAAGTGGCGAACGTCACGGGCATCTCGCTCGCCATGCAGCCGGTGCAGGATTTGACGATCGACAGCACCATCGGCCGTGCCCAATACCTGTTTTTTCTGTCCAGTCCCGACCAGACGCAGAACGCGCTGTGGGCGCCGAAGCTGGTCGCGCGCCTGAAGCAGATGGCGGATTTCCAGAATGTCGAAAGCGATATCAGCAACGGCGGCGGCCGTCTCGGCGTCGTCGCGGCCGCCGAGCTTGTCCAGCGCCAACCGGCGCACCGCCACGTCCGGCGCCTTCAGCGGCGCCAGCCAGCTCCGCCAGGGCGCGATCCTGCACCGGCAGCCGTTGCAGGATCACCAGCGCGGGGGCGGCGATGCGGAAGTCAGCATCAGCGGCGCAGGCGGAAAAGGCGCTTTAATTGATCCTTGCTGGGGGCGGCGGCCCACTTGCCGAGTCCCTGCAACGCCGCCGCCCGCACCTCCGCCGAATTCGGCGGCAGGGCAGCTTGTCCCACAGGGCGGCGCCGGCCCGCGGGTCGTCCAGCACGCCAGCAGCCGGACCACGGCCGCGCGGGTCGTCGTGGGTAGGGGCGGGGTCTCCCCGCCCTTGCGATCGCCGGCCAGTTCGAGCACTGGTCCGTCCACGCCTGCCGCTGGGCCGCGGCCAGGGCGGGGATCTGCTCGGCGAGCGACCGCACCGCCGCCTCGACGACGCCGGGGTCTTTCAAGGAGGACGGCGGCCGCCGCGGCCGTGGCATGGCGGTGCCGCCGCCGGCCAGCGCCGCCGCGATGTAGCGGCGCAGACCGGGCGCCACCTTCGGC
>CAWEXK010000008.1:0-14542 GCA_963812975.1 uncultured Alphaproteobacteria bacterium
AAAATCAAACACTTAGCCGGCACTCAAAAAAGACGCTTCTGCGATGGGGTAACGCAGGGGTAACAGCGACTGGAGGGTTGCCGCCAGACCGACTCGGGATCGGCGCGCCCGGCGCTACTGTTAGCCCTATGACTGTCAGTTCGTAGGCTTGCATAGAGTCAGGACTACCGCGCTCGACCCGTAAACAAATGACTTGCAGAGCCGATATTGCGCAGGAGCGCAATGTCCGACGTGATAGGCCAGAATCAGACGTTAGCCCCACCTTCATCTCGCGCGAGCCTATTGGTCGGGCACGTCTACGCGAGGATCGTCAGCCCGCACGGAAGTTTGCAACTGCGCGGGATCAACCTTCTTGCGCTGTGCCCACTCGGCAAGGTTAGCGGGGCGATACGTCGGATCAGCGCGCCACCGCTGGAACACGCTGGTGTCGATCGTCTCGTTGACGTTGACGTGGCTTCCGTCTTCCCGGACATCCGGCTCTCGGCCGATGGTGCGATAAAGAGGTGAAGAAACCACAGCGTACAATCCATAGCCAAATGACTTATAGGAGTCCGCAATCGGCGCACTCAGCAGCGTCACCATCCAGATCGACCTCCGATCGGAACGAAAGTCCCTGCGATTCCGCCTTCTTCATCATCCAGCGCAGCGGAGCCTGAGCAAGAAGATCGGTCTGATAGCCGCCCCCCACATTGGCATGGGCGCCTACAAACCAGCGCTGCTCGACGCTGGAGAGTGGGCGCGGCTGCGCGATGACGGCGTTCGGGTCTTTCGGATGGCGAACGTCCCAGAGTGTCGGCGCGAAGTCATTTCGATGCTCGTCGATGGCAAGCGCGTGATACCCGTTCAGGATGTGGATGCGTAATCCCGTCTGGAGATAATCGAACTGGGACCGGCTAATGCCCGGAATATCGCCAGCCGCGAGGCCCACAGAGCCGACGGTGTCCCACACGCCGATGACCTTCACATTCGCGGGTTGGGAGTATTTGAGCAGCCACTTTTCCTGCTCGGTCAGCTTGCTGGTGTCTCCGGACGCTTCCATTTCCTTCAATGTCCAGATGCTTTCCTCGTTTCCCTTCTTGTAGCGATCAAAGAGTTCCGACACGCCGATCGGCGCGCCTGCTTTCAGGATGCCATCGATGGCGATCAATCCTGCCAGGCTTCTGGCCGTAAACGCGCCCCGGCTGAAACCGAAAATGAAGATTTCATCGCCGTCGTTATAATTTTCGATAAGCCAATCGTAAGCCAGACGGATGTTGTCATCGAGCCCCTGGCCGAACACACCGCCCAGAAACCCGTTGACCCCGACCTCGTAGTAGACGAGCTGAGGCTTGCCATCCTTGCTTTTCGCGGCAGCGAGCGCCCGCATGCGCCAGACGTTCGTGTTGCTGTCGACGCTGTTCCACGTGCCATCGAGGAAAAGAGCGAGGCGCTTTTGTTTCTGCTCTGCGCCTGCAAAGTTCCGATCGGTGCCACTTTTTTCCGAAGGACGGCTAACAACCACCGCGATCGCGACTATGACCCCGATCGCAAAAAGAAGGATGACCCAGTGCGCGATCCGCTCGATCCATCGCAGAACCTTCAAAGCGTGGCTCCCAGCTGCATGGTATCGGCCGACTGACGAGAGAATCGGCGAGCTTGGCCTAGAATAAGCCGTCTGCTGATTCGGTGCACGTCGCGCTCAAATAACGCGCCTTCTACTTGGTGCTCCTCCTTAGCGTATCTAGCGGCCATCCGGATTGATGAGTTCACTTCACGCCCGGGATTTTGCCGCAGTCTGCTTTGGTCACCGGGATCGCGATTCGAGCAGCGCAAGTCGGCGGCGGCGCGCAGCCAACTGCGGCGGCCTAGCGCCACGCAATCTGATTCACTCCTGGTTTGTCGGTCAGCTACGGCTTACCGGCTCGTGAGTTGCGTTAGGTTCACGGGGTCAAGTTCGTGGAATCTTTCGCCGTCATCATAATAGTTCGCACCGTCGCGGCGTAGGCACGTTACCCACCACGGATTCGGCCGAATGGTGCTGACAAGGAAAATTTCATCGGGAGTATCGGGTCGTCCGGCTTCGGCGCGTGCCATAGCTTCCGCAACAAGTTGATGATTGGTCGAGGACAGGTCGTTCTCTTCCATGACGAGAATGCTGCGCGCGCCTTCGTCCCGTTTCCACTTCGCGAGCTTTGCGAATTTGTCGTCGCAGACTCTTTCAAGGCGCGATCGCCGCGCGTCCTCCAGATTCCCCGAGATGCCCTCGCGCCGCCAGAATACACCGCTCAATCCGCAATCCGGCACGGACGAACGATAAAGTGCAAAGCGAAACGGCACACCGGGCGTCGATTCTTTTTGTGCAGAATAAGGGTATCGGTCGCCGAACCGCGTCACGGGTAGCGCGCTCCCGTTCGCCGTAATCCAGCCGATCAACGCGTTTTGCACCTGCTTGATCTTGCCGCCGCTTATTCCAACCGACGCCTCCACCGGGGAATGAAGCTCCCAATATTCCCGCGCCGGCACCTTATTGGCAAAATGCGCCATGACCGGCTCGAATAGGTTCCGGTTGTGCACTTCCATCTCTATTTGGTTCTCGAAAGGCTCAATGCCTGTATGCTCGAACGCGTATAGTTGCTGGCCTATCGTGCAAACATAATCGACCCGCCGATCCTTATCAGGGTCGCGTTGATCGTCAGGCGACCAACCATCACCACCGCGCAACTCCGCGACGCGCGCTTCGATGCGACGGAGCACGGCGTCGATTGCTTTTCCTTCATTGTATCTCGCGGCCATTTGGCTTCGTTCCGAATCACGTATACACCGCGATTGTAGAACGCGGCGCTTGCACGCGTACAGTGCACGCAACACCATGGCGGTGGCTACGCGAAGCGGGCGTGCAATCGTTCGCGCTGAACGGATCAAGCTTCCGCTGCCCCGAACCACACGACCTTGTCGCGCTCGCTTCCATAGAGCCTGTGATCCGCACAGTACCGCTCGACTGCAACGGCTTCGCGCATGACCGAATGATCCGCATCTTGGTGGGCATCCGCATCGGTTGCGCGTTTCCACCTATTCCAATCGAACGGATCGAACACGGCGCACACCTTTACCGCTTGCGCGACGGCACGCATCGCTTCTATGCCTCGCGCACTCTCGGATTTTCTCACGCGCCGGCGGAGATATGTGAGGTGTATTGATTAACGAAGCCGGACACTACTCCCAGCTTTGGCCTTTGGGCGCGCGGTGATCGTTAACGCAGGATATCCGGCTCCGGCGGTTTTTGCTCCGACTCGGTCGTGGTTTTTGTTTCCGCGACCGTCACCGACGTGCCCGGCCGAAGCAGCAACGTGACTTGCACACGCGTTCGGTCAACTGTCACGTCTACAGTGAACGGAACCGGCTCGGGTTTGTCGGGCATGAACGCGAGCATAGCATCAATGGCCGATGGCGTCACGCCGCCTTGCCGCGATTCAGTTCGGCGAGCGCGGCGTGCACGCGCACATGCTGTCAATCATCCTGTTCGTCTTTCGTATGACCATAATTGCGCGGCCATTCCTTGCTTCGCGGCGTCGGCTCGAATTGCGAGCTGGGCACGCGATCGCGGATGATGGCGTCCATAAGGTTGATTAGCTCAACCCACTCCACAGCGCGGCCGAGCACCTTGGCGAGCTTGCGGTCGCGGATATGAACATCCGGCGGAAACGGCTTCGGGTTGCGAGCGGTGTTGGCGTCAGGGGGATCGCCGAAGATCGACTCGAAGTCGTCCCGGGCCTCCTCGCGATAATGCTTCATCATCGTGCATTCTCCGTTGCCCCCGCGCGGGGCCGGGTTTCAGATCGGAGAATGTGAGGCGGGAAGGTCTCTCAGTCCGTGGCGCGCCAACGCCCGTCTACCTCGGGAGCCGTTCCTTTGAGGCGTTTGCCTCGCGCAACGAATTCTCCGCGCCCGCTGTTTGGCACGGATCGGGGGCGGGTTCTATTCAAATTTTTGTGGGTTATCCCGTAGCCGATGCGAACAACAAGTCGGGCCGGCTCTTTGTTTGGTTTTCTTTTTCGCGAAAAGAGGCGATCGGTCGAACGGTCGCGTGCGCGAGGCGCACACGGCCTCCCGAAAATCGGCCGCGATTTTGGGACCTACCCCGTAGCTTGCACTCGCGGCCCGCTGGCGGAGGGTCCCACGGTCACCTATGAGCGTCGCCCCGCCGCCTGGTCACCGTCCTTATGAGCCTCGCCGCCGGCAGGAGTCCGCGCTCGGGACCGCCGCCATGGCCGAGGGCCTCGACTGTTAACATGAATTTTTTGACCCTGCCGGACCGTCAACGCCATGCCTCGCCACTAGGCTTAAGCTCCATTCACTATGCACCGCAGGCAAATCGTGCAGCGTCCGCGATCTTAACCAGCTAAGTGTTTGTTTGCTAGTTGTTGGTTGGTGACAACGACAGTTGCCGAGGCTTATTTGGTGAGCACGATCGGCCATGTCGTACCTGCTGTCGGCTTCATGCCTCAGATCACATTTGGCGGCGACCTGTTGGTATGTGTCCTGACTCACAATGGCCGTGCGACACGAAGCACAGCGTCCACGAGCCTTGCCACTTGAACAGCCGCGCTTCCGTCGACCAATAGGCCCGTTTCAAGTGACAAACCTTCGCTCGAATTAAGAAGATTTGCTGATCCCACGTATGCAAGTGTGTCGTCGGCGACGATAAGTTTTGCGTGGAAAGTCTCGATCGGCAAAGCTCGACCTGTGATGGCGGCGTGCGATAGGTGATAGTCGCGTACGGAAATCTGAAGCGCCTGCAGCCAGTCAGCATTCTGGACGCCGAGCTCAACTGTATATCGATCGGTGTTGCGAAGAACGACGATTTTTTCGCAGTCAGTCCGGGTCGCCTCAAATACTCGGCGCAACCATCGAAAGCCGTCCGTATCGATGAAGGGCGTCATCACGACCAATCGGCGTGATGCGGACTGGGCGAGCCGCGAAAACGCAAGTGACGTTGTGAGGAAGCCGCCTGGTCGGCCGAGCGTCACCGCCAATTCCTTTTCGAGATGGCTTGGAACGAGTGGCATGGTGACGGCGAGCTCAATCGTCGCGGGATTCAAGCGCATACGTCGGAAATGATCGGCGCCATTGAGAACCTGGGCCAGGCGCAGTAACTCCGCGGGGGCGTATACGCAGAGCCAAGAGTCATCCGCAGCGCCGGCAGTGCATAGTCCCGTGGCGGCTAGTCCTGCCAACACTTGCGGAGGCATGTCCCGGCTCCGTTCCAGATGCGGAAGCTCTGCAGATCTGCTCCAGCGGCCACGTTCCGGGACCGAGGGCAGCAAGTCCCTCCAGCAAACGTGCGGCAGTCCCAGGCCACGGAGCCGCGCATCGGACAATGTCGGCATCCGAAGGCCATTACCCGGAGGCGGGCGGCTGGCCCGCGCGGATGTCCTGCACGACCTCGAAGAAGCCACGGAGTGGCGTCTGGTCTGCGTCCCAAAGCGGTGCGCGCCCTCCGACAAGCGCGGCGCGCGACAGCAGCTGATTGCCGGCAACGCAGGACGTCTCTGGAATCATGATGCAGGCGGGACAGGCGCCGCCTCGATGATCGCAGAGCGTCCCGGAACCGCAGCGCAACTCGCGGCGCGCCACAAGGTAACGGAGAAACGCTCCGTTCTGGTCGCGCCACATGGACGAGATATTTCCGAGGTCTTCCGTCATGCCGCGCCGGTGCACGACAAAAGCGAGGTCGGCCGGGAAGATGACTTCGCTCAATGAGCCCAGGTCCAGTCCGGAGAACCGAGCAATGCCATGCATCACGTGATGGGCCATGGAATGGATCAGGAGGTACGTCATCGACGCGATGTCGCGAGCCCGAACCCGCGACGCCTCGTCGCGCACGGAGAAGTCCTTCAGGAACAGTCCGAAATCCTGGTAGGTCTCGATCAGTCTGCCGCCGATCGTCCGCGGCGGCGGTGGCGGCTGGTCTAGCACGCCGTTTCTTTGAAGAAAGGCGGCGACCATTGCCGAATTGAGCTGAATATAGATGGCCTCGTTCTGTTGCTCGATCACATAGATCGGCCGCTTGTTGCTTGGGAGCGGCGGAAAGCCCATGAGGCGGACGGGCATACGCCGGTCCTTCTGGACCGTCTCCGGCGTCGCGGACACGCGCGAGAAGCCGAACGAAAATTCGACCATGTCGAGGTTTCGGATGAGGCGGGCTTGGTCGATGCCCGCCCGCGCAAGGTCGTCGGCGACGCGGCGCTCGTAAGCGCCCCGAAGCTCGGCGGTCTCGTATTCGGCACAAAGGTCGGGGTGCGCGAGTTTCAGGTCGGCGGATTCGCCCGCCAAATTTACTTTGCGGCGCCGCAACGCATCATGTTCGACGGTGCTGCGTATCGGGTCGTAGCGCCGCGCGTAGCCCCCGCGCGCGCGCACCTGCGCCTGCTAAGGCGGGACTTGCGCTCACCTCCCGCGATACCAAACCCACCTCGTACCAGCCGTTGAGCGTGCTGCGGGCCGCATCGGCCCATATTTCTGCGCCCGCGGTGTCGCCGGCCGCGCGCGCAACCGCCTCCCGCGCTCGAAACGTTTCGTAGGGGGCGAAAATCGCTGCCTGCGCCTTTCCGTTCTAACTGCTCTTTGATGCGTGCGTCGCTCGGATCAGTTCCGGCGAACCCGTGCAGCGACGCCACGCGCGCGGCGAGTTCGTCCTCGCGCGAGGGTCCCATCAGAGTGATGACTTCAGGATCGGTATCGAAAACGATAAATCGCGAGGTCTGAACGTAAAAGACCGGCGACGCGCGGTAGGAGACCGGGATCATGTTGATCTCGCTCCATTGGTGCGGAACACCGGCGTCGATCAAGGGCTTGAGAAGATTGAGGCTGAATGGATCGGTCTGATAGACCTCCTTTTGCGCGCTGCAGCCGGTGCATATGAATCGCCAACGCGAAAACTGATTGCCCTGCTTTATGAGGCGGAAGTTTTCTGCGCCGCATTGGCAGCGCGGAATCTTTTGGACGGTGCCGCCCCGGTCCATCGTGTAGCGATAGGGCGAAAGCCCTTCGATGCCACCGGACCAATGTGCATACACAACATCAAGTTGGTTCCAGCGGGAGTCGTGGGCTGGACGACCGCCGTCGGCTGGGCAGGTGATGGGAAGAGGCTCTGCGACCTGATGGGCCGGCGAGACATATTCACGAACGAGTTCGCAGGTTTCGCAACGATACACCAACGGTCCCGGCAAATAGCCCATACGTTCCGGCCGCAAGAACTCAAATCGGTCAAGCGCAATGTCAACCGAAGCCTGCCCCTGACGCATCGGATTGTGGAAGCAACCGTCCAGAAGCTGCTGCTCGTAGACGGGCGCATTGCGATTGATCGCCATGCCGCGGGCAAGCCAATTCTGGCAAAATTCCTGAAGGCTCTCGATGATTTGGTCACGGCGGGTCTGACGTGCGGAGAAGTCAATCGCCGCGCCATCAATGGGAACGGAGAGACACGCGCCTTTGCCGCCTTCCCATGTGAAGATGGCGCCCGGAGCATAGGCGGTGGCGAGCTGAGGCTGGGAACGGGTCATGCGCGGGGGAAATACACGCAATCCTTGGGCGCCGCCTGTTGCCTCCGCCGTCTCTTTGATCTTGGGCCATGCTTCAATCCTCCACGTCAATCGGTGGGGGATCGGCATCCACATCCGCGCGCACCGCCATGCGCTGGCCCCGAATAACTCGCATGACCTGTCGCGTCGTCTCAAGGTGCACATTCTTGCCGCGCCACGGATCGCGTGTTGCGCCGAGAATGACGCCGCCGGCATCGACATCGCGCAGAGACATCATGGGCTTGCGCATGTCGCGCGTTTGGCGGCTCTCCCAGAAGTTAGATAATTTGCTGCTGTCGGACCTTTGCGTGAACAGACTAAGAATCTCACGCACCCTGTCTTCGACGAATCTTCGGTAGTGGTCGGCGTGGGTCGCGGCCCCGGTCTGCCGGCATGCCACGGCCTTCGATACCGATGGCTTCGATCGCAAATTCCGTGGCCGCGCGGATCGCACCAGGATTGCCGCCGACATGGCGATCGGCCCAGGTCTTGATGGCGGCGGCGGTGCTGAAGGTTCGCGCGGTACTCTTGTCGGCACCGGAAGCCGCGAAAATTTCCTGTTCGACCAGGCCGCAAAGATACGCTTGGAGGATGCTCGGCATCGCGCGGCGAATGGCGCGCTCGGCCCACCGCTGAACCGCCGGTGGCGGAATCATCCGCTCCAGAAAGCGGTGAAACTGATCGTGCGTCTCGATGACATAACGGTCGCGTCGGCTGTGAGGCGTCGGCACCAGCAGACTGAAGCCGACGTGGGTGCGCCCGACGCGGCTTGACGCTTGGATGTATTCCGCGATGTCGGAAGGAAGACCGGCGAAAAACATTGCGTTGAACTTGTCCACGTCGACGCCGTGGCTGATAGCGGAAGTGGCAACGATGTTCCTCAGACTTTCGCCCAGTGGCGGAAAGGGCTGACCTGGGGCGACGCTGCGCTTCCGCGCGCTGCATCACGTCCTGAATTTCAGCGATCGTGACGCCGCCGGAAATCAGTGCGGTTACAAACGGCAAGTCCCTAATCCCCTCGCCGCGCTGGTCCCGCTCCACCTGGGTTTGCAGGGTTTCGATGATTTGGTCACCGCCCTTTTTGTTGGTGACGTAGGTCAAGGAGATGCGTTGCAAATCGAGAAGCGTGGCGAGGACTCCCGGCCCCGTCGGTGTTGCCTTGCGCGACCAGTGCTTCCAGACGCGCGCCGCCGCAACGGGGTAAGCGGATCGTCGGGATTGAGAACGGCGGCCATTTCGTTGACCGCGTCTCGCGCCCGTCCCTCTTCGACAAGCGCTCGCCAGAGGCGCGTGATCGTGACGTGGTAGGCCGACACGACCGCTGAGGTCGTCATGGTGTGCGATCGGCCGTTGGTCATGATCGAGACGTAGCTGCGCATGCGCGGCGTGAATTGTTCGGTGCGGAGATACGCCGGCACGAGCGCCGCTAGGCGTCGACGTTCAGCGTTCAGCGGTGCGCGCGGCATGGCATAGAAGGATTCGTAGATGCCCGGGCCGGGACACGGAAACCGCAGCGGCTCGCGCTGATAAAGGACGCGAAGTTGCCGATCCGGATCGGAAATCGTGGCCGTCGCCGCAATGACCTTCGCCAACCGCGGGCGCCGCGCATCCGATTGCGGGTCGGGGCGCCACGTGGCGACGTAGTCTTTCAAGAGTCCCGTTGCCGAGCCTTGTGAGGATGGCTTCGAAAGCGGTTTCGAAAAGCCCGGAGAATGTTCCTAGGCTTTCTTCGAGGAGATGCCCTTCGTCCTGGATGATGAGGCTTGGAAACGGGTCATGGAACATCGCCGCGCCGTCGGCATAGGCGGGTTTGAGCCGAGTCCAGCCTTTGTCTTGTGCAGCGGGTGAGTGAACGGGCGCCACGCGGCATGTGGAAATGCCGGTTATCGGGGTCCATGAAACGCGCGGCGCCCAAGCATCCCGACAAAGGCGTTGATGGTTCGATCGTGCTGGCCAATCAGGGCAAGCTTGTCGATGGTGCCGAGGACGACCGCTGGCGCCCGCTGATAGATCGTGTCGTCAGTTAGCAAGAACGGTAGCGGGACGCGGTGCGGCGACGGCGGATTTTCCCGATTCCAGTCACAGGCATCATTGAAACAAACAATGCCGATACGTCCGGCTTGGAACGGATAGCGGCGCATGCCGGTGGCGCTTCCGCAGCAAGGACAGACGCGCAGTTTGTCGTAGGATTCGAGCGTCTCTCTATAGCGGTCGGATCGGCGCCGGGCCGTGCGAGCGGCCTCGGTGTCACCCTGCGGCGGATTCAGCAAGACCAGCGTCGTTGGCGTAACCCGCTAGCGTGATCGCCGGCACGCCGCCGAAACCCTGCGCGGCCCGATTGGGGGTGTTCCCCGAGCCGACCCAGAATCCAATTTCAAACGGCGCACCTGGAACGCGCCGACGAAGCTTCACCAGTTCCGCGTTGGTCAGGATGCGCATGAGCCGGCGCGCTTGTTGCAGCGTAAGCAGTCGCAAGGGATAGCGGACCAGCGCGGTCACGCCGCGGTGCTTTCCTCGCAGGCGGTCGAGAAAAACGTTGAACACAAGCAGCCCGAAGAAAGCTTCGGATTTGCCCCCGCCCGTCGCGAAATAAAGAAGGCTGGCCGATCAGTTCATCGCGGTCGGCGTCAAACCGGTCCGCAAACTCCGGCATGCGCGACGCAAAGGTCGGCACGTGAGCGAGGATGAAGGCGAGCTGGAAAAGTCTCCAGTCGGTAAAGCGTTCGCCGCCGTAGAGCGCGAACGCCTCGTTGGTGAGCAGCCAAGCCTCCCAAGGGGCCGCGCGCGCATCGAGGGCGGCCCATGACCCAAGCGGCGCCCTGGAAGCGAGGGTTTGGGCGACGCGGCGCGAGTCGAGCAACAATTGAATGCCGGCGCGAATGTAACTGCTTTCGCGCCGGTAGGCCTCAAGGTCTTGGGCGTGTGCCTGCCGTTCACGTTCCGCGATCTCGGCAGTCAGGCCCTGTCCTGCATCGACGAGGGCTTGATCCTGCGATCCAGGCGTCGTAGCGGTCGGGAAGCAGCAACAACCGCGCGATATCACAATTGGGATTGGCAAGCTCAGAGTAGCGCGCCGGTAGGCCTGTCGATGACCGTCGGATCAATCCGCGGCTGGGCATAGCGCGGCGCCCAGGTGGTTCCGATCCGGAAGGTGCCCTCGGCCGAGGGCAGCCGCTGGACTCCACAATTGAGGCCCATGGCGGGATAGGTGAGCCATTCTTTAAATCGGTAGGAGGGCTGCACGCGATCCAAGCGCAGCGGCTGATGCAACGCCAAAGGCAAGGTGAGCTGCAGGCCGACCTGAAAGAGGCTCGGCTCAAAGTCGGCGAACGTCTGTCGCGAGGGAATCTGTGCGCCATTCTCGATGGCGGCGCGCAGATTGATGCGCGACGGGTCAACAAAGTCCGGCGCGGCGTCGAGCACCAGCGCAACGCCCGTGAGGTCCGGCAAGATGTCGGCGAGCACCGCAGGGCGGCGCCGGCGCAGCGTCGTCAAGATACCGCTCCCAGCTTGTCCTGCTGGCAAAGTTGCTGGGCAAAATTCGCTCGTTCGGGCGGTAGGCGTCGCGTTGCCCCTCCGGCGAGGCAATCCAGGCGCCCAAGATCGCGCGCGCCTGTTCCAGAACGCGCGCGGCGAAAGCCGCCGATGCGGCGTCGCGCGCTGCGGCATCGTGGCAATTAAATCGAAACTCCCCGAGTTCCAGATTAAAGCGCCGCCATTTCATCGGAATGGGCTGACGCTCGGCAATCCGGTCGTCGAGGATTCCGGCATCCGGCCGAACCGCGAAGTCTGCGCCTGCGGCGACCTCCGCCGGAGTTCCGTAAGTGGCCGCGTCTGCACCCGCATCCTGGGGCTGCGCACCTTCCGAAGGCGAGGGCGTCCCGGCCTGCGATTCCTCGCTTCCAAGATCGGCGGCTAAATCGTCCGCAGTAACTGTGCGTGCGTTCGGGGCTCCCGTTCGCGTTTCGCGGAGACGGATACCAAGGTCCGCAAACGCGCGGTTGAAGGCTTCGCGCCGGATGGCCGCAACGGCGGCATTTCTTTGCCGCCGCGCAGCAAGCCGTTCTTGCGCCCCTTGGCGGCGAGCTGTCGCAATCTCCTCGGCGCGCTGCGCCGCAGTCTGTGCAGCTCTGTTTTGGCCACGCGCATCGGCATCAGGCTCTCCCTCTTCTGCGATACGCTGTTCGGCTTGATCGGCGAGGTCGCGCGCCCGTTCGGCCGCGGCGATCGCGTCTCCCGGGCGCTCATCGGGCTCGGACGCTTCTGCGACCGGCGGAAGGGCTGCAATCGCCTCATTGATATATTCGGCGCGCACGGTCTTCGACGGCTTGCCGCGTTTCACGCGACAACTCCGACCTCGGCACCATGTCGTGGCGGGGGTCGTTCAAGTCTTCCCACGTGGGAAGCATCCGCACATAGATCGAGATGTCGGGAACAACCGCGATCTCGCCTGAGCGATCCAGCGGCGACCTGAAGATCGATGCCCATCGTGGCGATGTGAATGTCGGAAGTCTCGTCGCCCTGGCCGGTCGCGTCAAAGCGAGGCAACAAAAAGCCGCTTACCAGCCTGGATGAAGGTTTGACGCCAAAGATAAATTCTCCCGTGGGACCCTCGCCGGTGCATTTCTGCACCGCGAGCTGCAGCAGCGCCTCAACGACGGCCTCTTTCGCTTCGGTCAAATCCGTGCCGGAGACGTTGCGCATCCCACGTTCCACGACATCCAAATCGACGCCGCGTGGCGTATCTGGCGGCTGTGCTAGGGGAGGGATTGCCGCGTCGGTCATGCGTGTGCGCCTTCACGCTGGTCCTGCAGCTTCACGGAAAGCACGCCGTCAAGATGCTCCATCGCCTGTCTTCGCAGCCGCGCGATGCCTTCCTTCACGTCCGCCGGCATCGACCCCGTTCCGCCGTGCGGATCGACCAGGACGGAGACAAAGGCTTGCGCCATTCGCGCACCAGCCCGTCGCCGGTCGATCCGAAGAGGTTCGATCCCCTCGCGCCAGATGGTATCGGCGAGCGCGGGCGGGACATGAATCACGTCCATGAACGCACGAAATTCGCGCCAGTGCTGCGGCGCATGCGGTCGCCGGCGTTCTGGCGGAAGAAGCTGGTGCTCGGCGACGTTGAGCCAATCCAGCACGGTCGCTTCAACAACCGCGCGGGCTCCAGCGTTCCGCAATCGCTCGATGACGTGCCGTGCTTTGGCTGAGCGACTCGCTCCAGGAATTCCCGGAAGGGCAGCCTCGACGGCGGTGTGATATACCTGCACCCGCGTCTGCGCCAGAATGCGGACCGGTAACACCGCCCTAGCTTCCTGAACGAAGGCCTGATTAGGAACGACAATTGTGTTGCCGCTCGTGACCTCGCGCGCGGTCGCGCGTTCGAAGGGGTTTATGTCTGCGAAGCGGTCGTGGCGGATAACCAAACCGCCCGGGCGGACGCGCATGGTGCGGCCGCTTTCGAGCGCGAACTCGACCACGTCGCGCTCGCCGTCATCGTCTTCCCCCGCCGTCAAATCAATGACGATTTCGTCCGTGAGCGCGGGGCCGCTTGCGTCCAGATCAAGGTCGATCGGACCGACATCTCGCGCGCGCGCCTCGGTCTTTGCCGCGGCGGCGGCATTGGCAAGCCGGCTGCCAATCTTGCCGGCGCCGGAAAGGTCGGGATGCGTGGCGAGTGCGGCGTAGGTCACGCCGAGGCGGTCGACAAACTCACGGTCAGCAACAACGATAATTTCTTCCGGCAACCATCTTCGGCCAAGCAAGATGGCGAACGCATCGGCTCGCGGTGCTACCACGATAAGGCGTTTCCAGGAATTGCGGCTGCGACCGCTTTCGATGTTGGCAAGCTCCGTGTCGAGTGCCTGCAGCGTCACGAGGCGCATGAAACCACTCGCGAGCCGCTTCTTAATCTGCTCGCCCTGCTCATCGTCCGTGCAGATTCGGCGTTGCCCCAGCAGCAATTCATAGTCGCTCGCAAAGACGATGACGCTCGGGCTCGACTTGCGCGAATTGGCAGCCGCGATTTCTGTTAGCATCGAGCCAATAGGCGTGTCGTGCTCGAATTCATCGAACGCCGCATTGACCGCGGTTTCGGCCTCAGTCAGCTTTTGCCGCTCGGCGGCGTCGGCGCACAGCTCGATTTGTCCTTTGATCACGGCGAGCACCGTGCCCGCGGATCGACGTTCGAGGAACGTTTCAGCACCAGCGTCGGTCTCGCCCAGCACCTCATGCGCTGCGGCAAGACCGCAGGGGAGACTCATCGCGCGACGGACATTTCCCATGGAGTGGCGAAGATTGCCGGCCATGCTCGGATTGGAACTCGCGCGGGCCGCCTCCGAGAGCGCGCGGAGCGCTGCGGCGCCTTGCCCGGCAGCGGAGTGAAATTGAAATCGAACCTCCGAGACCTCGCCGATGTCGGGATCGGCGGCGAAGCAATCTTCCGACGAACGGACGATGATCCGCGACGGCGGGGTGGTGCTCGCGGAAGCGCGCGCGTTGAGACCGACCTTCGCCAACAGATGCGCAACGCGCCGATGCGCGTACACATCCTGGCTCACCGCAAACACCGGCGTTTCGGGATGAAGCGCAACCAGCAGCCGAAGAAATTCTTCTACCGCATCTTCCCAACCGGGACCGAGGCGAGATAGCCCCGGCGGGCCGAGATCGAGAATACAGGCGTCGGCCTGACGGCCCATTGCCAGCGCCGGAAGTTGCAGCGCGCTCTTCACGTTTGAGCGCGGACAGATCCCAAAAAAGGCAAAGGGCGCGGTCGCAGGCTGGGAAATCTCGGCGCGATGGTCCTGAATCTGGTCGAGCGCCGCCCCATGGCGCACGCGGCCAAACAGTTCGTAAAGTGCGCACCCGAAGGGGCGCGGCGCGTTGTCGCCTCCCAACGCGCCGAACGTCGGATAGAGCTCGCCGAGGGTGGGATGCGCCAGATGTGGCTTGTTGGCGTCACGCACCTTGAGGTGATGAAGGTG
>CAWEXK010000009.1:0-6743 GCA_963812975.1 uncultured Alphaproteobacteria bacterium
CAATCAGTGTCATCAGAATGGGTTGTGGGCTTGCGTTCCGCGCTGCCGTCAGAACGTCTTCGACACCGTCATTCCAATGGTGCGGGGCTGGATGTAGAAGTAAGCATTGCTGGGAACCAGGTCGAGGCCGCCGTCGAGGACGCCGCGTTTGTCCGCTACGTTATTGGCGTACAAGCTGACCGTCCAGGTGTCGTAGTCAAAGCCCGCTTGCAGATCGATCTTGGTGTAGGCAGGCAGATCCTGCCGCTCGGGAGGGATCAGGTAGACGCCGGGGTACTCCCCCAAGCGATCGGGAACGTAACTCACCGAGCCCCCGACAAAGCCGCTGGCGCGCGGCGCAAGAGCCGTCAGAGGAAACGTCTGCCTCAACGACAGATTTCCGGAAAAGTGCTCGCTATAGGGCAGTACCTCCCCGGGAGCTGCCACCACTGAGCTTCCCGCCGGCATGGGCTCGGTCAGCCTGGCATCGTTCCAGGCGACAAATCCGCTGATCGATAGCCCCGTTAACGGCTTTGCCTGCGCCGATAGCTCCAGTCCCTGGCTCTTCGCCTCGCTGCCGTTGGCGTAATAGAAGATACCGCTGATCGGGTTGGCCAATTGCAGCTGGATATCCTTCCATTTGATGTAGTACACGGAAGCATCCAGCAGGAGCCTGTGATCCAGGACTTCGCTTTTGGCACCAATCTCGTAATTCTGCGTGGTGTCGGGGTCGTAGGTCCGCGGCACCAGGATGCCGCTCCCCTGTACGTTAGGGCCGCCGGGGCGATAACCGATGGCGATCCTCGCGTAAACCATCGAATCGGGCGAGAGCTTGAATTGAGGCGTCACCAGATAGGTGAATGAGCTGTCCTGGGTGTGCACTTTCGGGTAGACGAACGGTGAGGGCGAATCCTCAAATTGGGGAACGTAAGGCCCGACGTCGTACTCGGAGTAGGTTTGCTTATTGGTGCTTTCACGCCCGCCTAATTGCACGTCAAACCGGTCGGTCATGTGAACGGTGAGATCCCCGAATCCGGCATATTCCTCGAACGTGCTGGGCAGCTTCCCCGTCGCCTGGGACTCGAGCTTCTGAGGCTTGGACGGCCACCGACACGCACCAAGATAAAACGGGAGCTGGATAATCAGAAATCCAGCTCCCGCCCGGGCCGCCATCGGTTTTCGTTCTACCGCCGCGTTAGCGGCCCCAGCCGGAGACAGCTCGCTGCTCGGGCTTACTTAGCCGCCCGTCTCGGCATCATAAGTCCTGCGTAGATCGTGTCGGACGTTTCGATACGCGGCGGTCACGGGCTCCAGCTCCGAATACGCCTGCTGCGTATTAGCGTGTTCCGCGTCAGCGCGCATCTTGTGATAGGTTTGCGAGACCAGGTCGAACTGAGCCGACACATCCGCGTCGCTGACGGTTGCGGTGTCAACCAGGCTGCGAAACTCGTGGGCGCGTTGCGCCAGATCATGCGCATCGTATTGGTAAGGGGGCCCAATCGAGTCCGAGTGCTCTGCCAACACTCGTGCACTGAGATCAAGCTTCTCTGCGGAATCAGAAAGCCCCGGCGGCCGCGTGGTCGTTGCACAGCCCGCGATCGCTATCAACAGAGCACCGGCAATTCCCCATTTCATGCTTCGCGCAAATTCCATAGCTGCCTCTTTGAGCGCGCACGCGCCTCAGGATTTACCCGCAAAGCTTGTGCGCCCGGGCCGTCCGTGACGATGAGAAATCACCCCCCGGCGATCGTCGGATTGCGCCGACAACCTTGGCGCAATGTCTGCGGCATTGTGAGGCTGAGGCTGGCCGGCTGAGCTTCGCCCGGAAAGGGAGGGACTCGAAACCTTGACCGCGGCGTTATGAGAGCGGCCGGCGCTAATGTTCGCGAGGGTTTCTCCGGCACACGAGCAGGACCTCATCGACCTTGTCCGTCACGATCATTCCCGGAGTGATTTGCAGCGCCTTCTGCAATCGCAGCCCGAGCGGCATGATCGCCCGGTTGTACCACCACATGGCGCGCTCACGATGATGCGTGAGCCACCACATTCCCATGTCGAGGAGGAGCGACGAGCGCGGCTGCATCCCGAACGCCGCACTGGCCTGCACCGCCAGGTGGTGCTGCGCCAGCTTTGCGAGCAACACTGCTGGCTCGTAGCGCCGCTTGTGGCCCACGAAATCGTCGAACGCGGTCCAGGCTGAAGGATGCAACGGCGTCGAGACCAGAACTGTGGCTCCGGATCGCGCGACCCGGGAGAGCTCCGACAATGCACCGTCATCATTCTCGACGTGCTCCACGATATCGAGTGCGCAGACGAGATCGAACGCAGCAGTGGCAAACGGCAGAGCCGTCACTTCGCCCAGTGCCACGCGCGCACCGCGCCCGCGCAGCTTCGCCAGGGCCGCCGCGCTGATGTCCACAAATTCCGTGCCCTCGATCGGCAGCCGCGGTCTTAAGCCCGGTGCGACCTCGAGTCTTCGGCCGGATCCAGACAGGAGGCTCTGGACGAGCGGCCAGGTGTTGAAGCGCTCCGGCCCGACAAGGCGGCTGCCGGACCAGAGCAGGTCGTAGAAGCGGCGATTCTCATCGCGAAGCTCGCGTCCAGCTCGCACCTGGGGGGGGCTGATCTCCACGGTCGCTCGAGTGTAGCAGTGGGTGACGCCGCTATCTCTCCCAATAGGGTGGTGTCCCAAAAGCGGCGCGTAAATGCGCAATCAGCGCCAGAACCTTGGCGGAGACGCGCCGGGCATTGGGATAGGCAATGAAGACGGTTGCGGGCTCTGCTTCTGCGCCGACATCCAGCAGCCGCAGTTTTCCTGAAGTCAGCGAATCGTGAAAAATGAACGTCGCGAGCAAAGCGATGCCCAGACCTTCTACGGCCGCGTCGCGCATGATGATTCCGTTGTTGACCCGCATGATCGCGCCGGGCCGCACCACCGACCAGCGGCCCGACTGCCGGAAGCGCCAATCCGATGCACCGCGATTGGAATAGATAATTCCACGGTGCTGCTCCAGATCGCCGATGGTCCGGGGTGTCCCGTGCGTTTTCAGATAATCGGGCGAGGCGACCAGCATGCGCCTGCTCGGCGCGATCCGCTTCGCGATCCATCCGTTGTCAGGCAGCGGACCGTGACGAATGATGGCGTCAAAGCCATCCACCGCGCCGACGAAACGATCGTCCAGATCGACTGATAGTTCGATGCGCGGATTCTCGTTGAGAAACGAACTCAGCGCCGAGGCCAAATGCAGGATGCCGAAACTGACGGGTGCGGAGATCCTCAGCGGCCCGACCAGCTCACCGCGCCGTTCAGAAACCTCAGCGGTCGCCTCGGATACTTCGCGGAGGATGCGTTTTGCGCGCTCCAGGAAGGCACTACCGTCTTCAGTCAGCACCAGCTTACGCGTGGAACGATGTACCAGCGTCGCGCCGACATTGCGCTCGAGTTCGGCCAAACGCTCGCTGGCAACCGATTTCGAAATCTGCAGGCGCCGCGCCGCCTCGCTGATTGAACCGGCCTCCGCGGTCGTGACGAAGGCAAGCAGAGAATCCAGCTTCAACATCGTTCGGTTTTCCCGGACACTCGTTCCTCTAATTGCAGTCTAGACAGAACGCAGGCTGCAGGGCCAGCATCCGGCACCTCATCGGGAGGATTTTATGTTGCGCTATTCCTTCAAGCTTGCTGGTCGCATTTCTGATCGCTTCTCCTGCCTTCGCGGTGGAGCCGTTTCCGTCGAGTTTTCATACCCAGGAAATCAAGACCAACGGCACGACACTGCATGTGCGAATCGGCGGTCAGGGTCCCGCGGTTGTCATGCTGCACGGCTTTGGCGACACGGGCGACATGTGGGCGCCGGCCGCCGCGGCGCTGGTGAAAACTCATACGGTCGTGGTGCCTGACCTGCGCGGCATGGGCCTCTCAGCGCACCCCGACCAGGGCTACACCAAGAAGAACCAGGCCGCGGATATCGCAGGCGTGATGGATGCGCTGAAAATCACGAGCGCCGATCTGGTAACGCACGACATCGGCAACATGGTGGGCTATGCGTTGGCGGCGCAATATCCGACCCGCATCACCAAATGGGTGGTGATCGACGCGCCGCTGCCCGGAATCGGCAATTGGGACGAGATCAAGCAAAGCCCGCTGCTTTGGCACTTCAATTTCCGTGGGCCGGACGAAGAACGGCTGGTTGCCGGCCGCGAGCGCATCTATCTCGACCGCTTTTACGACGAACTGTCCGCCGATCCAAAAAAAATCGACGAGGCGACGCGCCAGCACTATGCGGCCCTCTACGCGCGGCCACATGCCATGCACGACGCCTTCGAGCAGTTCGGTGCGTTCAATCAGGACGCCATCGACAACAAAGCGCTGCTCGCCAAGGGCGGCAAGCTGACGATGCCGGTGCTTGCCCTGGGCGGGGAAAAATCATTCGGCAGCGCACAGGCGGACACCCTGCGTTTCGTGGCGACGAACGTGACCATGGGCATCGTCCCGGGCTCCGGCCATTGGATCATGGACGAGAACCCGAAAGCCACGACCGCGTTGATCGTGAATTTCCTGTCGAGGTAGAGGCCGCAGGTCCGGTCATTCGATCGGATCAACTCGTCGCCCCGAAGCGGACGTTACCAGAATTACAGCAAGGCCGATTTGGACGGCACTGAATAAGGCGGGACGCCGGTAGAGATGCCTTCGACGTCGCTCGACGCACAATGACTTTGCTCAAGCCGGCGAGGTACCGTCAACGAGCGCGAAGCCCTCGTCTTTCCAGCCCGTGATACCTCCGATCATCAGTTTCACTGGCCTGCCTAGACGGGCGAGGCGGCCCGCCGCCCGATCCGCGCCATTGCAGTGCGGGCCGCCGCAATACACGACGAAGAGCGTGTCACGCGGGTAGTTATCGAGCTTGGACTCGACGATCTTGGTGTGCGGGAGATTGACGGCGCCTGGCACGTGCCCGCATGTGTACAGCTCGAGACTGCGCACATCGAGAAGCACAAAATCCGCGCCGCCCTTGCTCAAGGCATCTGGACATCCCAGCAGTCCGTCTCGAGCGCGAGCTTCCCCTCGAAGTGTGGTGCTGCGGTGGCGCTGTCGGCGGCCGGGATGCGCCGGACCCTACTGGTCATAATGAACTCCGTGGTAACGACGCCGAAGAGTCTGCATGCAGCAGGCGATTCGAGACAGTTCGGGCTTGCCGGACTTAGGGTCCTCGTGGACATCCCAGCAATCGGTTTCGAATTCGAGCAGTCTTTCGAAGTGTTCGAGGGCCATGGGACTACTTTCGCGTGCCTTGGCGGCCGGAGTCCAGAGGCAGAAATGCCATTATGCGCTAAAATCCTGCCATGGCGCTCCGCGATCCGCACAAGCTCGCCGCCATGGCGTATGACGGCATGGGCACATTCGAGCTGGGAATTGTTTCGGAGGTGTTCGGGCTGTCCCGGCCGGAGCTGAACGTCCCCTGGTATGAGTTCCGCGTGTTCTCCCTGGACCGCGCGCCGCTGCGGGGCACCGGCGGGATTCGCGTCCAGGCGCCGCACGGGATGGGTGTGCTGCGAAGCGCTGGGACCATCATCGTTCCCGGCTGGCACGTGGGCGAAGCTCCGCCCGAGGCGCTGCTCCGCAGACTGCGGACGGCGCACGCGGCGGGGGCGCGGCTGGTCTCGATCTGCTCCGGCGTCTTCGTGCTCGCGGCCACAGGGTTGCTCGATGGCAAGCGGGCCACCACGCATTGGCGGTATGCGGAACGCCTGGCCGCGTGTTATCCACGCATTCAGGTGGAAGCGGACCGCCTATATGTCGATGAGGGCAGCATTCTCACTTCGGCGGGCAGTGCGGCGGGAATCGACCTGTGTCTGCACATTGTGCGGCGGGACTATGGGGCGGAAGTTGCGAACTCGGTGGCGCGGCGCCTGGTGATGCCGCCGCATCGGGATGGCGGGCAGGCTCAATTCGTGGCCGAGCCGCTGCGCGACCGGCGCGAGGAGGGCCTGGCGCCGGTGCTGGCATGGGCGCAGGCGAATCTGGCGCAGGCGCTGCGGGTGGACGATCTGGCGCGGCGAGCCGCGATGTCGCCGCGAACCTTCGCGCGCCAGTTCGTGCGGCAGAATGGCACCACGCCGCACCAGTGGCTGATGCATCAGCGCGTGCTGGCGGCGCGGCGACGCCTGGAGAAGACGGCGGAGAGTATCGACCAGGTCGCGTCGGCGGTGGGTCTGGAATCGGCGGCCACGCTGCGGGTTCACTTCGCGCGCGCCTTGGGGATTTCGCCGGCGGCGTACCGGCGGCGCTTTTTCACGGCAACGACTGGGCGGGTTGAGACTAAGAGAAGGTTCACTTGACCAACTACACCCACCTCGCGCCCGGAACTTACCAAAGGGCGCCCGTTGCAGTTTGGCACGACAAAGCACGACCGAGCACGACCATTCCCGCAGAAACTCCCGCAAGCCGCCGAGCAAGCAAACAATCAATTCGCCAGCTCCAAGAGGGAGCCGTGGTCGGCTAAGAGTGTGTTGCTTGCTCGTGCGTCGGATAACTAACTCGCCATCCGTAGAAAAATCTTCCGGGCGCAGGCATCGGCGCATCTCCACATAACTCTTGGCAGAAGGGTCAATTTGCACGAACGGTCTGCCGCGCTCGTCAGCGAAGTCGCGTGGGCCGGGAACGGCAAGCGATAGGACTCCTTTGCCGGTCAAAGACTTAAGCGAATTTTAGCGCTATTTTGTATCGCATTTTGGACTAAATATACAGATTAGTCTATATTGTGATA
>CAWEXK010000010.1:0-184551 GCA_963812975.1 uncultured Alphaproteobacteria bacterium
CGGTCTCTCCAAATTCGGTATCACCTGTTACATTTCCGAAGGAGCCACCCGACAGCTCTGCCTGACCGCCCTCGAAATTCAGGCCATTCTTCATCGTCAGGCTGACTGCCCCGCCGATCGCATTGAGCCCAAACACGGGATTGTTGCTTTGCACCGCTACGCGATCGATAGCGAATTCCGGAATGAGATCCCAGTTGACATTGTCACCGAAGGATTTGTTCAGGCGCACGCCGTCCTCATAGACGGCAACGCCTTCCGCAATCCCGGAAATCGGCGAGGCTTCGAAACCGCGATAGACAAAATCGGGCTGAAACTGGCTGCCCTGCTCGTCGTTCAGCCCAACGCTCGAAAATTGGGAAGCGAGCAAGTCCGGTAGCACGTTCGTAGCACGATCGGCTGACAACTCCGGAATGGACACTGTCTCAATCTCGGCGGCTACCTTGTTCGCGTCGATGCTTGTGCCGGGCAGGGGCGTGACCGCGACCACTGTCACGGTTTCGATGGGCGACGGTTCGGTTTGTGCGTCCGCGTATTGCGAGTTGGTGCCGGCCGGGATGCCAAGCTCAAGGAACAATACGCCGGCGATCAGGCGCCGCAGATGAACAATTGAAAGCTGCATATCGCCTCAGGGCCCAAGCTTTCGATCTGCCACAGCGTCCCACGCGTCGAGGCGCCCGCGCTCGGGCGCAGCGACGACGCGAGGCGCCCCGTCGCCGAAAATCATGGTCTCGCGTCCTGTTGCATCGAAGCGTGGCCACGTCCCGGTCGCCGCCGTGGCGGGATTGCCTGTACGCGCAAACGCCGTCCAGCATTCCATCATGATTTGCGCCAGGTCTTCCGCCGCGCGGCCTCTGCCGAAGAAGGCGCCTGCAGCGCCCTTTCCATGCGTTCCGAAGACGAATCCCAGTTCGAGCGCGTGGCAAGAACCGAAAATTCCGCCAAGGAGTGGCGAGCGCCAATCGAAGCGATAAGAAAACGCTGGCGCAGCTGGCGCCAGCGCTTCAAGAAGTCTCGCGGCCGGTACCGCGAACACACGGTCTGTCATGACCGCATTGTATCGCTCGAACGCCGAGCCGCTTGCGTAGGCTTTGAGCAGCGTCGCGCTCGAATCACCCGCCATCCTGGCCAGGCGCGTCTGAAACCGGCCATCGACATCAAACGCAGCCGTGGATCAGTCGCACTGAACAGCTTCCATTCCTCGCGCGTGGTGCCGACGAGAACCGGGATTCCTCGCGCGTGACCTTGCCGCAGCGCCTCGATTGGCCTGAGCGGAAGCAGTTGCCCGTCGACGGTAGGCTGAAAGGGAAGACGGCCAAGCTTCTGGCCACCCTCGCGCCCGTGGGCCGCCGCGATCACCGCGACCTGGGCCTTGACGAGGAGCCCAGCCGGAGCCTCCAGCGCACCGCTCGCCTCTTCGGGACGTAGGGACAGCGCGTCCAGCACGGCCCGGCCAACGCGCGCGGAGCTATCGCGATCATGCCCGATATGCGCAGCGCCCGATTGCAGTATGGCCTTGTGAAAGAGGCCGCCAGAGCGCGGCGAAGCAAGCAGCGCTGCCACACCCATCGCGCCGGCGGACTCTCCGAATATCGTGACGTTGTCGGGGTCCCCCCCAAAGGCCTCAATGTTGCGTCGCGCCCAGTCGAGGGCAAGGAGCTGATCGGCCAGGCCTTCGGCGCCCCGACCGGCAACCCGCCCGCCGGAAACATCCGAAAGGTCCAGAAATCCGAACGCGCCGAGCCGGTAGTTGATCGTCACCACGACGACCTCGCGGGAAGCCAGATGGCGGCCGTCATAGATCGACTGGCTTGCCGCTCCGATCACAAACGCGCCACCGTGAATCCACACCATGACCGGACGTCTGCCCCCGCCCAATCCCGGCGTGTACACGTTGAGATAAAGACAGTCCTCCGACTGTGTGCTGAGCGCACCGCCGAGCAGGGTATCGAACGGTGTGGGTGCCTGTGGGCACACAGGACCGAACCGCGTGGCGTTGCGAACTTCGGTCCACGCCTCAACCGGCTCCGGCATGCGCCAGCGCAGGACACCGGCGGGTGGTTTCGCATAGGGAATGCCGCGAAATTCGAAGATGCCGCGGCTGCGCAGTCCAATGAGACGGCCCTGTGCGGTGGCCAGCGTAACGGTCTCGATACTGTCGCTCTGATCGTTCAACTGTCATTTCCCCGCACTGGATGCCATACGCCAGCCGGGAATGTTTCGGCGGTCTCGCCCGCGCTCGCGCGATTCGTCGATCATGTGTCGCAGGTCCTTTTGATCCATACCCGCAGGGCGCCATCAATCCCCGCGCACACGCTTGTCGTCCTGCTCGAAATATTGCGGGAAAGGTGCCGATCCGGAAAGGCCCGGCTTGACGAGTTGCGCGCCGTGCCTGTCTCTTCAGGGGATCACCAGGCAGGCGACAGACGTGATTGAGGCCGTGATCTGGGACTTCGGAGGCGTTTTCACGACCTCGCCATTCGAGGCGTTCGCCCGCTACGAGCGCGCAAACGGCCTACCCGTGGATTTCATCCGTCGCCTCAACGCGATCGATCCTTTGGACAACGCATGGGCGCGCTTCGAACGCGCCGAGCTGGACCTCGATAACTTCGACGGCGCCTTCATGGAAGAAGCCCGCGCGTTGGGTTACACGGTGCCGGGCAAGGATATCATCGCGCTGCTGCACGGCGAATTCCGCCCGGAAATGATCGCAGCTCTCGGCTTCGCCAAATTGCGATTCAAGATGGGTTGCATCACCAACAACGTGACTTCCACGAATCCGGAGTCACAAGATGGCTGGGGGTCACGCATGCAGGAGATTATGGCGCTGTTCGATGTTGTGCTGGAATCCTCGAAGCTCGGCATTCGCAAACCAGATCCGCGCATCTACGAGATGATGTGTGGTGCGCTTGTCGTAGCGCCGCAGGACTGCGTCTACCTCGATGATCTGGGCGCCAATCTCAAGCCCGCGCGCGCAATGGGCATGACAACGATCAAGGTCGAGAACGCGGCGCAGGCGCTCGCGGAGCTGGGCACCGTTCTCGGAATGGATTTCGATCACGGCGTTTGACGCCGCGGGCAGGCAGCCGCCGCGGTTACGCGCGTCGGAGACGAACCACAACGTCCACGCGCGCGATCGACGTGCCTTTCGGCGGCGGCGGCAGGCCGGAAACAGCGATCGCATCGCCCTCGATGTCGGTGAGGCCGCCATCCGCCTCATGGTAAAAGTGCTGGTGCGGTTCCGAATTGGTGTCGAAGTAGCTACGCGAGGGATCGACAACGACCTGCTGCAAAAGCCCCGCCGCCGTAAACTGATTCAGGGCGTTATAGACCGTGGCGAGGGAAACCAGACAGCCGGACTCCTTGGCCTCCTGGTGCAACAGTTCCGCGGTGACGTGGCGATTGCCGTGGCGGAACAAGAGGTCCAGCAGAAGCCGCCGCTGGCGCGTAGGCCTGAGGCCCGCAGCGCGCAATTTGGCGGCTGCCTTGGCGATTTCTCCCAGGGGCTTCTTGCGGTTTGCCATCGGGATGGGTCGAGCCTTCTGCACTTGCGCGGCTGACAGACGCGCCTCATCTTTGATAGGTTAGGCTTCGAACCTGCTGGTTAGAACCCTTCTAATCTGCAGACATTCGGCAATCGATGCCGATTGTCAAGGGCTGCAACGGATGGCGCGCATGCTGGGACGCAATTCGAGCTTCGATCTGCAGGGGTTGCTCGCCTGCGCGAGAGGCGAGCTGTTCGGCGAAGGCAACGCCCGCCTGCCCCTGCCGCCGATGCTCATGTTCGATCGCATCACGCATATATCGGAACGCGGGGGAAGCCAGAACAAGGGCGAGATAGAGGCAGAACTGGACGTGCGGGAAGACCTTTGGTTCTTCAAATGCCATTTTCAGAACGACCCGGTGATGCCGGGATGTCTCGGTCTCGATGCCATGTGGCAGCTGGTCGGGTTTTTTCTCGGGTGGCTGGGGGGCTTGGGGCGGGGACGCGCGCTGGGCGTGGGCGAGGTCAAATTCTCGGGCATGGTGCTTCCGAGCGCCAGGCTCGTCAGCTACTACATCGACCTGAAACGCGTCATCATGCGCCGCTTGGTCGTTGGCGTTGCTGACGGCATCATGAAGGTCGACGGCAAGGTCATTTACGAAGCCAAGGATTTGCGCGTCGGTCTCTTCAGTGAACAACAGCAGGGCGCCCTCGCGACTGCCGCGGCGCCGGCCTGAACCGATCTTTCCCGCGCGCTGACCGGGGAATGGAATGAGAAGGGAGGTTGGCCAATGAGACGCGTTGTCGTCACCGGCATGGGCATCGTGTCTTCGATCGGAAATGGCACCGAGGAGGTGGCGCGGGCGCTGCGCGAAGCGCGTTCCGGGATCACTTCCGCGGACACCTATCGCGCGATGGGATTTCGCTGTCAGGTGCACGGAAGCGTGAAGCTCGACGTCGACGCCGTGATAGATCGGCGCGCGCGCCGCTTCATGGGCGATGGCGCGGCTTACAATTTTCTGGCGATGGAACAGGCATTGGCCGATTCCGGGCTCGAAGAAAAAGATATCGTCAATCCGCGCACCGGCCTTGTGATGGGATCGGGAGGCCCTTCGACGAAGGCGATTGTCGCGGCAGCTGATACGGCGCGCGCCGAGCCCGCCAAAGGTCCCAGGCGTGTCGGTCCGTTTGCGGTTCCGAAGGCCATGTCGTCAACCTGCTCGGCGGTTCTTTCGACATGGTACAAAATCAAAGGGGTCAACTACTCGATCACCTCGGCCTGTTCGACGAGCGCCCATTGTATCGGCAATGCCGGCGAGCTCATTCAATGGGACAAGCAGGACATTGTTTTTGCCGGCGGCGGCGAAGAACTGGACTGGACGCTGTCCGTCCTGTTCGATGCCATGGGCGCCATGTCGTCGCATTATAACGAAACGCCCGAACGGGCTTCGCGCGCCTTTGACAAGAATCGGGACGGTTTTGTCATTTCCGGCGGAGGCGGCGTGCTCGTGCTCGAGGAACTCGAACATGCCAGGGCGCGCGGCGCAAACATCCATGCGGAGCTGGTCGGATACGGTGCGACATCGGACGGCCACGACATGGTTGCGCCCTCCGGCGAGGGCGCGGCGCGCTGCATGCGGCAGGCGCTCGCGACGGTGAGCGGACCGATCGACTACATCAATGCGCATGGAACATCGACGCCGGTAGGCGACGTTGCGGAAATTGGAGCGCTGCGCGAAGTATTCGGATCACGCATTCCGCCTGTAAACTCGACGAAATCGCTTACCGGCCATTCCCTCGGCGCGGCGGGCGTGCACGAATCCATCTATTGCCTTCTGCAAATGCGCGACGGCTTCATTGCTGAAAGTGCCAATGTCGACGAACTGGATCCCGAGATCGTGGACGCGCCGATCGTGCGATCGCGCATCGACGGCGCGAAGATCGAACGGGTGCTGTCGAACAGCTTCGGCTTCGGAGGGACCAATGCGACGCTGGTATTCGAACGCTACCGGGCCTGAGCTGGCAGGATGGGATCGAGCATGACGAACGGCAAGGGCTTGATGAGTGGCCGCCGCGGTCTGGTGATGGGAGTGGCCAACGACCATTCGATCGCCTGGGGAATTGCGCGCACGCTGGCCAATCACGGCGCCGAGGTCGCGTTCACCTACCAGGGCGATGCGCAGGCGCGTCGACTGAAGCCACTGGCGGCGTCCATCGGCTCCCGGATCCTGCTGCCGGGGGACGTCGAAGACGACGACCAGCTCGACGACGCGTTCGCGGTTCTCGATTCGCGATGGGGACGGATGGATTTTCTGGTACATGCGATCGCACATTCCGACCGGACCGAGCTCAAGGGCCGTTACGTCGACACGAGCCGCGCCAATTTCATCCGTAGCCTGAGCATCTCGTGCTATTCGTTCACCGCAGTCGCAAGGCGCGCCGCGAAGCTGATGTCGCAGCCCGCGAACGGCGTTCATGGCGGCGCGCTTCTGACGCTCACCTATTTGGGCGCCACCCGGGTGACGCCGAATTATAACGTCATGGGCGTGGCCAAGGCGGGACTGGAGGCGAGTGTCCGCTATCTCGCAGCCGACCTCGGACGCGACGGCATCCGTGTCAACGCGATTTCCGCCGGCCCCATGCGCACGCTTGCGGGCTCCGTGATCGGCGAAGCGCGAGTCGTCTTCCGCTGGAACAGGGCCCACAGCCCGCTCAAGAAAAATGTCGAACTCGAGCACGTCGGCAATGCGGCGCTTTATTTGTTGAGCGATCTGTCCGCCGGCGTCACCGGCGAGGTTCACTTCGTCGATGCGGGCTACAATATCATCGGCATGCCACCCAGCGTTGACCTGGGCGGCTGGATCGCTCCGGGGAGCGAGAATGGCGATCTCGAACAGGCAGAGGGGGAAAAGAGTCGTGCGGACGCCGCGGTTTAGGTTTTTTTTGGCCGCGCTGGTGGCGCTGGGCGCGGCATCGTCAGCCGCGGCGGGCTGGCGAGACCTGGCATCGCCATACGATGCGGGCCGGCTCGCCAAACTTGACGAAGCGCGGGCGAAAGGGCTCGCCGAGGCGCAGGCCGGGCGTGACATTGGTCTCATTCGGCGGGTGCTCGATGCCCGGCCGAGGCCGGCTTCCGCCGATTCCCTGAGAGGGAGCTGGCGCTGCCGCACGATCAAGCTCGGCGGAATGACGCCCGACATCGTCTATTCCTGGTTCGGTTGCCGTATCGGCGATCGGGCGGGGCGACTCTTCTTCGAAAAAATTTCCGGTTCGCAGCGCGTGAGTGGTTATCTGTACCCGCACGAGGCCGGCGGCTTTGTCCTTTTGGGCGCGCTGTCCGCCAAAGGGGAGCCGGCGCACGTCTATTCGGGCAGCGGTCCATCGGCCGGCGCTGCGGCCACCCCGGACGACGCCGTTGGGCTCCTGGTCGCAACCGGATCGGACTCCGCGCGAATCGAATTTCCCTATCCGGTCCAGGAATCGACGTTCGATGTCGTCGAGCTGAAGCGCTGAGGCGCGGGAACGTGGCGGGCTATTCCGGCACACCCCTCGCGAAAAAGCTCGGAATCAAACCTGGGTCGCGACTACGCACCATTGGCGCGCCTCAGGAGTATCGCCATTGGCTCGAGCCGTTGCCCCCGCACGTGTCGCTGCATACCGGCTATGGCGGGGGGCAGTGCGAACTCGTGCATTTGTTCGTAACTTCGCTGGACGAGCTTGACCGGGAATTGCCCAAGGCACGCTCGACGATTCTCGCCGACGGCGCGATCTGGGTGTCCTGGCAGAAAAAGGCGTCCAGGGCGGCGACGGATGTCAGCGAGAACGTGGTGCGTACCCGCGCACTCCAGAGCGATCTGGTGGACGTGAACGTTTGCGCCGTATCAAATGTTTGGTCGGGATTGAAGCTGGTCGTGCGCAAGCATCTGCGCTGAGTTTGTTAATGGATTCTGTGCCTTGGCCTGGAGCGCGCGCCTGAAGCGTGGGCCCCGCGCGGAGCTATATCTGCCAAAAATGTTAGGAGACGGGGGTGGCGCGATCCGCCTATAAGGAACCGTGTTCTGGGGCTCGGTGATGCCAAACTCGACGAATCGCGACAATTCTCGCCGGATTTGGCCAGGTTTTTGGCTGCTTGCGGCGATGGTGCTTTCCGCCACTTCAGCAGCGGCTCAGCCCGTCGGCCCGATGCCGCCCAGGCCCGGTCTTCCTCCCGGTGCGGTTGGAAATACAGCCGTCGGAGCGACCCCGCCTGGGGGCGCAGGTGCCCAGCAGAGCGCCGGAATGGAAGTCACGCCGGCAGGCGGCATCACCCTGAACTTCGTTAACGCCGATGTGCGCGACGTCGCCAAGGCCGTTCTGGGCGACTATCTGAAGCTGAATTACGAAATATCTTCCAACACCACCGGGGTCGTCACTATTCAGACCAGCCAGCCTTTGGCGCGCTCACAGGTTCTGCCCGCGCTGGAGCAGGCGCTCGGCCTCGCCGGCCTCGCCCTCGTGCATTCGAATGGAATCTACGAGGTGTTGCCTGTGGCGGACGCGCACAAGCAGGCCGGCACGTCCGCGCCCGCCAGCGTGGGGAAAACGCTGGGCTACGGAATGGAGGTCGTCCACGTCAAATATGTGGGCGCCGCCGCCCTGGCGAAACTTCTCGAACCGATCGCGACCTCCGAGGGTACCATTCGCGTCGACACGACCCGCAACGACCTGATCATCGAAGGCACGGCGCAGCAGCGCCAGACGCTGCTCGATGACGTCGCTCTCTTCGATTCGGATTGGCTCGCCGGAATGTCCTTCGCGCTGTTCGAACCCAAGTACATGGACGCCGAGGAGCTTGCCAAGGAACTCAGCGATCTGGTGGGGGGGACCGAGAGCCCGATCGCGGGCGTGGTGCGGTTCGTCCCGATCGACCGCCTGAACGCGGTGCTCGCCATCTCCCCTCAACAGCGCTACCTCGATCAGCTTCGAGCCTGGGTCGCCCGCCTCGATCGCCCCGGAGAAGGCAACGACAAGAAAATCTACGTCTACCGCGTTCAGAACGGCCGCGCGAGCGACATCGCGGCGACGCTCCTGAAGACCCTGTTCGGCTCGAACTCGACCGAAGCGACGACGCAGCAAAGTCAGGGCGGCGGTGGACAGCAGACGCAGACCTCCGTTTCCAGTTTCGGCAGCACGAACGCGTCAAACGGCGGCCAGGCTTCGACTTTTGGAGGCACCAACACCGGTGGATCAAGCAGCTTCGGCAATTCGAGCAGCTTCGGTGCCAATTCAGGCTTCGGCCAGAACAACAATACGAACTCCACCGGGACAACGAACCTGGCGAATCGCGCGCAGAACCCGGCGGTGCCTTTTCAGCCCGTCACCGCTCCGGTCGAGCAGCCCGGCTCGCGTACGGGCAGCCGCTACGAGACAGTGGGCGGCGTGTCGCGGGAAGGCATCAGCTCGGTCAACATCACTGCCGACGAGACGAACAACGCGTTGGTCATCCTGGCTACGCCTCGCGAATACGCGGTTATCCAGGATGCGCTGCGCCAACTCGATATCGCGCCGCTGCAGGTGCTGCTCGAGGCCGCGATCGCGGAAGTGACCCTCAACAAGAACACCCAATTCGGCTTTCAATACTTTTATCAGCCCAACAGCACTCCCAACAGCATCAGCACGCTCACCCTGACCAACGCCGCCACGCTGGCCGCGCCCCCGGCGGCGCCCCTCGTCGCCAGTCTGCCCGGATTTTCGTACCTCTTTTCGAATGGCAACAGCCTTAACGTCGTGCTGAGCGCGCTTGCCACCGTGACGCATGTGGATGTGCTGTCAGCGCCGGAAGTCCTGGTGCTCAACAACCAGACCGCAAAGCTGGAAGTAGGCGACCAGGTTCCGATCATCACTGCGACGGCAGTCAGCACGATCGACTCCAACGCTCCCACGGTAAACAGCGTCCAGTATCTCGCCACTGGCGTCATTCTCCAGGTGACGCCGCGGGTGAACAAGGGCGGACAGGTGATGATGGATATCGATCAGGAGGTTGCCGAGCCGACATCGACGACCAGTTCGAGCATCAATTCTCCGACGATCCAGCAGCGTGAAATCGTCAGCTCGGTTTCGGTTGCGGATGGCGAGACGGTCGCGCTGGGCGGGCTGTTCAGCAACCAGGTGAGCACGAGCAAGAACGGAATCCCCTGGCTGCAGGACATTCCCTATCTTGGCCGCCTGTTCACCAATACTGCCAACTCGGTTGCCAGGGATGAACTCATGGTACTGATTACTCCTCATGTCGTGGATGACCTCAAGAAGGCGCGCGCCGTCACCGATGAGCTGCGTCACAAGCTTCCTGAAGTTCAGCCGCTGTTCGAGCAGAAAGGCTGAACGCCCGGTGCCCGGGCAGAGCGAGCGCGGCTGGGCGCTGATTTCCGTGCTGTGGGTCACTGCCATGCTCGCCATGATGGCCGCGGCGACACAGGAGCTCACCTTGACGTCGGTTAGGACGGAACGGCGGGCTCTGACGCGGGCCCATCTCGACGCCGATCTGGATGCGGCTACCATCCGCGCGATTCTCGCTCTCGACGACGCGCGTGCGGCGAGCCGCTGGCGCATCGACGGTTATCCCTACCCGTTTTCGTATGACGGCGTGGCCATGACGGTGTCGATTCAGGATGAAGACGGCAAGTTCGATTTGAACGAGGCGGACGACGATACGATTGAACCGCTTTTCGAGTTCGGTCGGCATCAATTCGAAGACGGCGAACGTGCTTGCCGACCGCATTGTCGAGTGGCGCACCGAGGCCACGAGCGACGACGCCCACACGCTTCACGGCGGTACCGACGCCGACTATGCGGCAGCGGGTTTGCCGTGGCGACCCCGACACGGTGATTTTCAGTCCGTCGCGGAGCTCAATCTGGTGCTCGGTATCACACCCGCACTGTACGCACGGCTACGGCCGGCTCTGACGGTCTATTCGCGCAACGACAGCCCCGACGAGGATCTTGCCCCACGGGTGGTGCTAAACGCTCTCTATCCCGGCAACCCCGGTCAGGTCGAAAAAATTCTGTCCACGCGCGCCGGCGCATTCTCGCAGACCGACCTGCAAACGAATCAGGCTGCCTCTGGCTCTGCCTCTGCCGGCGCCACAATCGAGGCCGGTTCGGACCTCTCAGGGCGAACCTTCGAGATTGATGTTGACGCCGATTACAGGGGTCGGCGCGAAACTCGACGCACCGTCGTTGTCATGACCGGTGACACAGCCAGGCCATATCTGGTTCAGCACTGGGAATAGCGCGCAGATGCCGCCACGCGGTCATTTCCGCGTCTGGGGATTGCGTGATAGACGTTGGGAAGCAACCGCGCGAGAACGAGAATGAACGTCATGAAGTCGAGGGTATCGCCGAATTCGGCGCAACTCGCCGCCATCACGCTGCTGGCGGCGCTTGCCGCGGGATGCGGGCCGCAAAACAATCACCACGAGCCGGTTGCGCGCGCTGGCGGGCACGGCCTTCGCGCCGTCTGCGCCGACGACATCCAGAAATTCTGCGCCAACGACCAGCGCAAGCGCCGATGTCTCAGGGATAATATCGACAAGCTCAGCGGGCCCTGCAAGGCGGCGTTGCAAGAGCGCATCGACAACCGCGGCAATAATTAGCTACCGAGCCATCGTGGACTGCCAATCCGCGCCGGTCGGCGGAAATGCGCGCCACAGGTTCATCATGACGCCACCCAATTGCCGTGAAACCCGTAAGGCACGCGCCGGGGCAGCCATGCAGTGCCGATGGGGCCGGCAGCCACGTCGCTGGCGTCGAACACTGCAGCGCCGCTCCGGTTCTCTTCGCCCCGATATATCACCGAGAGCAGCCAGCCATCGCCCTCCGCGGCGCCGCGCGGAATGAAGATCGGCTCCCCCGGAACCGAGCCTGCGGGAAGCGTGTGTACGTCCTTGTGGCCGGAGTGAACGTCGATCCGCGCTATGGAGTCAAAGCCGAAGCCAGTCTCGCCACGCGAGTTTCCGGCAAAATAGCCGTGGCGGTAGGGCAGCCCCGCGCGACGCTCGTCAAAGCGCGGAAATTCACCTGCCATGTCATCGATATATTCGCGCGCGATGACATCGCTCTTGCCCGACAGATCGAAGGTCCAGCGCGCAAGTCTGGCGATCGATGGCCGACCCGGCGAGCCGTCCGCAGCGGGGAAGAGCGGAGCGTTCTCATATTGCATGACGTCGGCGCAGAGTTTCTCGCCCTCTTCCCACATGTTCACGGGATGGAACACATAGCAGGCATCGGTCGTAAACCAGCGAATTGACTCGACACTCGCGTCGCGGCGCATCACCCCGACATGCGAGCCTTTTGCCGGCTCCCACGCGAATGCGGGACCACCACGCGCCGCGCGTGCGAGGCTTCCGGTAAGCGGGAGAACCGGGAATGCGACATGGTTCCTGGTCACGAAAAAATCGTGCATCATGCTTGCGAACGGCGCGGTGAAGGTGTCGAGACGCGTGACCCGGCCGTCGCGGGCGACCACGCCGTAAGCCACCTGATCGGAGAAGAATCCCTCTCCGGCCATGTAGCCGAAGAACACCAGTTCGCCCGTCGCGGGATCCGTCTTCGGGTGGGCCGTAAATCGCCGGGCTCGACCGGCGTAGGGAACATGGCCGCGCGGCGCCAGGGTTAGGGGATCGATTTCGAAGGGTTGATGGGCCTCCTCCAGAGCGAGAAGACGTCCCGCGTGCCACACGATGTTGGTGTTGGCGACGCCGGAATCCTCGGCGAGCGCCGAGGGATCCGTGGTCAGGGGATTGCCGAAATTTCCGAACAGCGAGCGGCCGGCGGCGTGCTCGAGCTCCCATCTCGGCGTGCGCACGAAACGGTTGCGATACGATACTTTGCCGTCGGCGAAGGAAAAGGCGTAAATCATCCCGTCGCCCGCAAACCAATGATGATCAGGATCCCGGGGCTCGAATTGGGGGTTCGGCCCGTTGCGGTAGAGCGTGCCGGCAAGCTCGGGCGGTATTTCCCCGGTGACGGGCAATGCTGCGAATTCGTCTTCGCTCCGGACGGGGGCGAAATTTCCCTCCAGGTAGGGGTTTGCACGTGGAATGTTCATTGCATGCTCTCGCTCTCGATCTTGACTGTAGTGTAAATTTATGCTGTAAACTATATCCTGTCAACAACGCCAAACCGAATGCCACGAACTCTTACCGAAGCCGAGATCAGCGGCTTTCGCGAGCGCCTCTGCGAGACTGCTGCGCATATCTTCGCACTGCGCGGGCGAGAGGGCTTTACGCTGCGTGAACTGGCGACGGAGCTCGGCGTCAGCCCGATGACGCCTTATCGGTACTTCAAGGACAAGGATGACATCCTGGCCGCCGTGCGGGCACGTGCTTTCAACAAATTCGCTGCGGCGCTCGAAGAGGCGATCTCCCGGCCAGGCAATTCCCCCCTGCGCGCCAGCGCCACCGGCGAAGCCTACGTTCAATTCGCGCTTCAGGATCCCACCTCCTACAGGCTGATGTTCGATCTGTCGCAGGAGGACGCGGACTATCCCGAGCTCGCGAAAGCCTCTGCGCGTGCCCGGCTGACGCTCACGCGGCACATCCATCCTCTGGTGGAGGCGGGTATCCTGGAAGGCGATCCCGCCCTTATCGGACACATTTTTTGGGCGGTGCTGCATGGCGCCGTGATGCTGAAACTCGCGGACAAGCTCGACTGCGATTTCGGCACGCTGGTAGGCGAGGCCTTTCGCGCGCTTGTCGCAGGGCTCCGTCCGAAGCAGAAATAGTATGCGCTTGGGACCTCGCAGGCACGGCGCTAGTGTCGGGGCAGAGACCAAAGGCGAGGCCAGGATGAGCGTCATCGATACGAGCACACTGGCGGTCGTGGAACGAAAGCCCGGCTGGCGTGGACGCGCCTTCGACTCGCCCAGCATGACATTCGTGCATTACGAGTTCGACGCCGGCGCATCCGTTCATTCGCACGCACATCCGCAAGAGGAAGTATGGCAAATCCTCGACGGCGAGCTGGAGATCGTCATTGCCGGCGAGGTCACGCGCGCTGGACCGGGCTTTGTGGGAATTGTTCCGCCCGAGACGCCGCACTCAATCCGTGCGCTTACCAGCGGCCGGGCTATCGTCACCGACTATCCGCGGCGCGAGCTGGGCTGAAATGCGGCAACGCCCGTTGGGGAACACAGGGCAGCCGGGGGGATGATCGCACGCGCGGATTGCGAGGCGATGGATGGCGACGATCCGCTGGCGCATGCCCGCAGGCGTTTTCGCATTCCGGAATCGCGCATCTATCTTGACGGCAATTCTCTCGGCGCGCTGCCCGCAAACACGCCCGCCAGACTGGCGCAGGTGATTGCGAAAGAATGGGGCGAAGATCTCGTCCGCAGCTGGAATGCACACGACTGGATCGGCATGCCGGCCCGGCTTGGCGCGGGCATCGCACCGCTGATCGGCGCCAGTGAAGACGAAGTCATCGTGGCCGATTCGACGTCGGTCAACCTGTTCAAACTCGCGGGCGCTGCGGTCCGCCTCAAGGCGCCGCGACGGGTGATCGTCTCCGAGCGCGGCAATTTTCCGACCGATCTTTACATCCTCCAGGGTCTCCAAACACTGCTGGGCGGAACGATCGCGCTGCGCCTTGTGGATCGCCATGAAATCCTGAATGCGCTTTCCGATGAGGTTGCGCTGGTCGTACTTACCCACGTCCACTACAAGACGGGTGCCCTCCACGACATGCGGGCGTTGACGGCCGCCGTCCACGGCGTGGGCGCCATGATGCTTTGGGATTTAAGCCACAGCGCGGGCGCCGTTGAGGTCTGCCTCGACGTCGACAACGTCGATCTCGCCATCGGCTGCGGCTATAAATATCTGAACGGCGGACCGGGCGCGCCCGCCTTTCTCTACGTCGCGCGACGCCACCAACGGGCCTTGCAGCAGCCCTTGAGCGGCTGGATGGGGCATGCGGCTCCATTTGAGTTTGATGATGTCTACCGGCCGGCCGACGGCATGGCGCGCCAGCTTTGCGGCACGCCTGCTGTGCTCAGCATGGCCGCGCTTGCCGAGGGCATCGCGACTTTTGACGGCATTGCAATGCTTTCCGTGCGGGAAAAATCGAAAGCGCTCGGTGATCTCTTCCTCAAGCTGGTGGAGACGCGCTGCAGCGGCGCAGGAATCGAGATTGCATGTCCGCGAAATGCGGATCAGCGCGGCAGCCAGGTGGCGCTTCGTCATCCGGAAGGCTACGCGATCATGCAGGCATTGATCGCGCGAGGCGTGATTGGCGATTTTCGCGCGCCTGACGTGTTGCGTTTCGGCTTCGCGCCTCTCTACACGCGCTTCGTGGACGTATGGGACGCGGTCGACAGCCTCAGTGAAATCATGGCGAAAGGCATCTGGCGCACAAACCATTTTCGGGTGCGGGCAGCCGTGACCTGATGATCGCGCCACCCAACCCGAAATCGCTCGGCCCGCGCGTTCTGCGCGGCCGCTTCATCGTGCTCGAGCCGCTCGGTCCCGAACACGAAGAGGAGCTTGCGCGCGCCGGCGCCGACAGCGAAATCTGGCGCTATATGCCCTTCGACGTGGAACGCACAGGCGTGGCAGAGGTGCTCGCGCGGTGCGCGGCGGAAACGCGCCGAGGCACGCAGATCGCCTTCGCTGTTCGCAGGCTGGCCGACTCCGCGATCGTCGGTTCCACCTCATATCTCGCGATCACCCCCGAACACGCGCGCGTCGAAATCGGGATGACCTGGTATGCGCGGTCTGCACAGGCGACAGAGGTCAATCCCGAAGCCAAATATCTGCTGCTCGGAAACGCATTTGCCTCCGGCTATCATCGCGTGGAATTCAAGACGGATGCGAACAATGCCCGCTCGCGTGCCGCGCTGACGAAACTGGGCGCGAAGGAAGAAGGTATTCTGCGCGGTCACATGTGGGTGGAGAAGGGCTACTTCCGCGATTCCGTCTATTTCTCCATACTCGAAACGGAATGGCCGCATGTAGAGGCCGCGCTACTGAAGCGGCTCGTTGCCCCGACGCCGGGGAAACGGCAATATTAATTTGGGAACTGCGTCGAGCCCAGCGTCTCGTCGAAGAAATTGCGCATTGCCGACCAGGACCGCTTATCGGTCTCTTCGTGGTAGAAGAAGCCCTTCACGCCCAGGGCATCGATGCTCTTGTCCGTGAAGCTGTGCCCGGCGTGTCCGTAAACAAGCAACTGCCAGTCGGCTCTCGCCTCATCCATTAACGCGATGAATCTTTCACGCGCCGATGCGGGGATGAGTGGATCGTCGGCGCCGGCGCAAACCATGACCTTGCAAGCGATCGATCGATCGTCTTTGTCGGGAAGATTGGTGAGCCCGGGATGAAAAGCGACCACCGCGGCGAGACGCCGGTCCATGCGCGCCAGCTCGAGAACCACGCCACCGCCGAAGCAGTAGCCGATCGCGGCCAGCCTGGCCCGATCGACGTTCGCTTGCGCTTTCAACTGTTCGAGACCCGCGATCGCGCGGGTTCGTAGTACCTCGGGATTGGCGGTCAGTGATTGGAGCAGGCGCATGGCATGCTCCATGCTCGTTGCGGTTTCGCCGTACATGTCGAGGGCGAAGGCGACATACCCCAGCTGCGCCAGCATGCGGGCGCGTTCCCTGGCATGCTCAGTCAGGCCGCTGCCCTGGTGGCAAACCAGAATCCCCGGGCGGCCCGGGCCGCGTGCATCGTCGTCCGCGAGATAGCCTTTCAGGGAAGCTCCGCCGGCCGCGTACGCGATTTCTTTTGTCATCATTGCCGGCGTTTCGCTCCGTTCGGGCGCAGCTAAGCCAGATCGAGCGCGTAACGCTTCAGATCGGCGAGGGCGCAAAACTCCAGCGCGCCTTCATGGGTTGCGCGCAGCACCACACGGGGCGCCCTGCCCGCTTCGAAAGCCTCCTGCCATCGCGGCGCGCACAGGCACCAGCGATCGCCGGCCTTCAGTCCCGGAAAGCCGAAATCCGGCACTGGCGTCGACAAATCGTTGCCCCGGGATTTCGAGAATTCCAGAAATGCGTCGCTGGCGACAACGCATACCGTGTGACTGCCGGCATCCTCTGCGGACGTGTCACAGCATCCATTGCGAAAGAACCCCGTCATCGGCCGGGTCGAGCACGCCTCGAGCGGGCCGCCGAATACGTTGCGCGATGGCTTGCCGAAACCGCCGCGCCGCGGCTCTATCGACATGGGCTTGCTCCCTCACTGCGCCGAAACTAAACCTCACGCGGAGCTATCATGGCAATAGGACAGCTGGTGCGTTTGGTGTTTCGTCCCGGATCGGCTGCCCTTGCCGCGCTTTTGCTTTGCAGCGCGGTCGCGCGGGCCGATGTCGATCCTTCGTTGTTTCAGGACTTGCAGTGGCGCTCGATCGGGCCGTTCCGGGGCGGGCGCGTTCTCGCGCTCGCGGGCGTGCCAGGCGACCCTCTTCACTCCTATTTCGGCGCGGTCAACGGCGGCGTGTGGGAGACGCACGACGCCGGACGCACCTGGAATCCCATCTTCGACGAAGCAGGAGTGGGATCGATCGGCGCACTGGCCATCGCACCTTCGAATCCGAAGATCATCTACGTCGGCACCGGCGAAGCCGACATGCGCTCCGACATCGCCCAGGGCATCGGCATGTTCAGATCGGACGATGCGGGGCGACACTGGAGCGGGATCGGTCTCGCAGATACGCAACAGATCGGCAAGATTCTCGTCGACCCGCGCAATCCGCACGTCGTGCTCGTCGCTGCGCTCGGTCATCCTTACGGACCGAATGCACAGCGCGGCGTGTTTCGCTCGACGGATGGCGGCAGGAGCTGGTCCAGGACGCTCTTCAAGAATGCCGATACCGGCGCGATCGATCTGGTATTCCGCCCCGGCAATCCGGACGTTGTCTACGCCGCCCTGTGGCAGACGCGGCGTCCGCCGTGGAACGTCTACCCGCCCTCCAACGGCCCAGGCAGCGGTCTCTACCAATCGACAGATAACGGACGGAACTGGACCGAGATTGCCGGCCACGGCTTGCCGGCTTCGCCGGGACGGATCGGCCTGGCTATCGCTCCAAGCCGACCTGACCGCGTCTTTGCCTTGATCGACGCGGAGGAGGGCGGCCTCTACCGGTCCGACGACGCGGGAGCAACCTGGATCAAGGCGAGCGCCGACAAGAGGCTCTGGGACCGCGGCTGGTATTTTAGTGGCGTCACGGTGAATCCGATCGACGCCGACGAGGTTTATGTCTGCGACACAATCCTGTTGCGCTCGGATGATGGTGGCCGCCTCTTCATTCCGATCAAGGGCGATCCCACGGGCGACGATTTCCATACGCTCTGGATCGATGCGGCCAATCCGAAGCACAGGGTTCTTGGCGGGGACCAGGGCACGCTCGTCACGCTCAACGGTGGGATAACCTGGAGTTCGTGGTACAACCAGCCCACCGGCCAGTTCTATCACGTCATCACAGACAATCGCTTTCCGTATCGCGTTTACGGAGCGCAGCAGGATTCGGGCGCTGCCGGCGTGCCGAGCCGGACCGGCAGCATCGATGGAATCGCGATGCCGCAATTTCACGAGATAACAGCCGGCGGCGAGAGCGACAACATCGCGCCCGACCCTGCAGATCCCGACGTCATCTATGGGGGACGTGTCGACAGGCTCGACTTGCGCACGGAACAAACCCGCGACATCGATCCCACGCTTGCGTTTCCCGGCAGCTATCGCGGAACCTGGACACTGCCGCTCATATTCGGCCAGCGCGATCATGCGCTCTATTTCGCAAATCAGCGAATTTTTCGGACGGCGGATGGTGGCAGCCATTGGCTGCCGATCAGTCCCGATCTGACGCGGCCAGATCCCGGCGTGCCGTCCAGTCTCGATGCGGCGACGGCCGCGGATGAACAGCATATCGGAGCCCGGCGCGGCGTCGTCTATGCCATTGGGCCGTCGCCGCGCGATGCAGCAGTGATATGGGCCGGCACCGATGACGGGCTGGTGTGGCGGACAACTGACGGCGGACGGCAGTGGCGAAACGTTACGCCGCAAGGGCTTGCCGCTTGGTCCAAGATTGCCGCCATCGAGCCGTCGCATTTCGACAGCGGCGCCGCTTATATCGCCGTCGACCGTCACCGGCTCGATGATTTTGCGCCTTACATTTTCGGCACACGCGACGGCGGCAAGAGCTGGAAATTGATCGCCACCGGCATTTCGCAGGGCGGCGTCCTGAACGCGGTCAATGTGGTGCGCGAAGACCCGCAACGTCAGGGACTGCTGTTCGCGGGCAGCGAACGGGGCGTATTCGTCTCCTTCGACGATGGAAAATCGTGGCAGGCGCTGGAGCGCGCCCTGCCACCAACCTCGGTCCGCGACATTCAAATTCACGGCGACGATCTTGTGATCGCCACGCACGGCCGAAGTTTCTACATCATGGACGACATCGCGCCGCTGCGCGCACTTGCAGCGGACGTTTCGACCGGTGCGCGTCTCTTCCCGCCTGCTACCGCCTATCGCCTGCGGCCGTCCACGTTCGCCGGAACTCCGATGCCGAAAGACGAGCCGGTGGCGCGCAACCCGCCGGACGGCGCGAACATCGATTACGCGGTCCCTCCGCATGCGAGATCGCCCATCGGGCTTTCAATTCTCGACGCGCAGGGGACAATCGTGCGGCGGTTTTCGAGCGACAAGATTATGCCGCTTCCCGATCTTGCGAAAATCACGACCGCGCCGGAATGGATCGAAAGATCAGCCCCGCTTCGGACGGAGCCGGGCCAGCACCGCTTTGTCTGGGATCTGCATTACGAATCGCGGGTGTTGCCATCGGAGGAAAACGAGGAGACCAAAGGTATCTGGGCGCCGCCGGGCCGCTATACAGTCGTACTCACCGTCGACGGACAAACGTTTCGTCAGCCGCTCACGCTGAAGCCGGATCCGCGCGTAGGTTACGCGCCGGATGATTATGCCCGCGAGTTCGCTCTCGCGCGGCAGATCGAGGCTGCGCGCGTTCGCGTGCGGGCGGCGCTGCGCGATGCGAACACGCTGAAAGAGAAAATGTCTGGCCTGGCGAGCGGTGCCGCGCCAGCACGCAAAACGCGGCTCCGTGCACTCGTCGCCCAGTTGATGGCGATCGCCGACCTCCCCATCATCGATCCGCGGAATTCGGCTGCCCGGCCGGGACGCGCGGGTACGCTGCGAGATATCTCCGACTCGTTCGACAGCCTCGCGCAAGCCGTCGATGGAGCAGACGGAGGCCCCACGCCGGACGCAGAAAGCGCCGTTCGGCAAAGAGCACAGATGCTCGCGACGGCTCTCCAGGCGTGGCGCGGCCTGAAATTGCGGATCGATTCGGAGCTTGCGACGGAGGCGCACTGAATCGATCAGCGCCGGATTGGCGAGAAGCGCCTCGCCGATCTCACGTGTAAGGCGCGCGTTCCGGCTTCTCGCGCCCGCTCTGACGCCAGCGCAACACGATCGTGTCAAGTTCCTGCCGCGCCATGTTCGGAGCTTTCCAGCATTTCGAGAAACCTGCATTGAGATTGCGCGGGACGGCGGTGCGATCGAGATCGTCGAAGGTGATACGCATGGGCATCGAAACGCCCTGGCCGAGAATGATGGCCTCGCGATCTCCAAGCAGGGGAAGAAATTCCAGAAGGTCCTGCACGCCTTCATGCACCGAAGAGCGCATCACTTGCCGGTCGCGTTCGTTCGACAGGCGCAGCGCAATGGCGGTGCTGCACTGGGAGAGAATCGTGGGATCGAGTTCGGATGGCCGCTGCGAGACGAGCGCGAGCGAGATGCCGTATTTGCGGCCTTCCTTGGCAATCCGCGACAACGCCTGACGCGTCGGAGAGTGACGGCCGTTGTCGCTGGCAGGTGCATACCGGTGCGCTTCCTCGCATACCAGCAGTGTAGGCAACCCCCCTTTGCTCCAGATCGCCAGGTCGAATGCAAGGCGCGCGATGACCGAAATGACCACTTCGAGAATTTCGGACGGCACGACTGAAAGATCGATGACCGTGATCGGCTTGCCATCGCCAGGAACGCGGAACAGGCGGCTCAGGATTTCGGACATCGTGTCCTGGACGGTCAGGCTGCCGAACATGAAATTGTAGCGCTGGTCCGCGATCATCGTTTCGATTCGCGCCTTGAGCCTGCGGTACGGCAACGTGACCTGCGCGCGCTCGAGCCGCCCCAGCTGTTCGTCGATATAGGCGATCACGTCCGATAGCCGAAACGGCGTCGGAGTCTCGACAGTGAAATGAGCGAATTCGCTCGCCCTGCGCAGGCGGCCGCTCGCTCCGTCGGTGTAGCGGCGCTTCGCCTGTATCACGCCTTCGCTGAGTATTTCGATCTCTGCGTCGCGATGGTCCTCGGAGCTGGTGAGCGCCGCCGTCAGCTCCTGGAAATTGAGCAGCCAGAACGGCAGGCTAAAATTGTTCAGGTCGATAGCCTCGACCCTGTCTCCGAACGCCGAGAGATACTCGTTGTGCACGTCGAGCACGACGATGTGAGCATATTTGTGGTCGTCGAGGATACGTTGCAGGATGCAGGTGAGCGCGCAGGATTTTCCCGAACCGGTACTGCCCACGATGATGAAATGCTTCGCCAGCAGGTCGTCGATTCGCAGACGCGCCGCCACGGCCGAATCCTGGTACAGCGTGCCGACCTTGACTGTCGCCAGTGCCTCGGGCGCAAACACGCACATCAGGTCGTCGCGGTCCGTCAGCAGCAGGGTGTCACCGATGGTGGGCAGGCTTGCAACGCCGAGACGGAACTTCGGAATCGCGCCGGTTCCGGTGCGGATGATCTCGCCCACGAGATTGAGTTCGACGAGCGCGATTTCCTCGCTCTGGTCCTCCGTCGACGGCATGGGCGTGCTGACTGCGGTTACGAGGCCGATCACCGCGGAGACGGGCGTCGCCACTTTCAGCAATGCGCCGATCTGCACGCGCAGCGGTTCGGGCCGCAGGCCGCGGCTACCGGCCCGATCCAGTATGGCGACCGCCTGGGGACCGCTCGCGGAGACGATGTGGCCGATGATTTCCTGCGCAGAAATCAAGGCGACCGGATCGCGAAGCGGTGGAGCGGGCGTTTCCAGCAAGCGTTGGCTCATACGGAAGCCTGGCTTTGGTTGAAGAGCGCGCTGCTCGGCAGCGGGACTGGTTGCGCATCGCGCAAAATCCGCGCCGGAGCAAAATTTGCGACAACGCCGCAATCGGCCGGGGCGGGCGGCAGGGTAAGTACGGCGGCGGTGCCGGCGCCGACCTTGCTCGCCAATCGCAGGTCTCCGCCATGTTGTTTCGCCAGCGCAACGGCGATCGGAAGACCAAGGCCGGTACCTTCGTGGCTGTGCAGATGGTGGGAGCGAACCTGTCCGAACGGCCGCAGGGCGACTTGCAACTCATCGGGCGTCATGCCCGGACCTGAATCGGTCACGGCAATCTCGACTGCGCCATTGCTGATAGGTTCGGCACTTATCAGAATTCGGCCGCGCGCCGGCGTGAATTTGTGGGCGTTCGAAAGCAGATTGATCAGAACCTGCTTGATGCGTCGCCCATCCACCATCAGCGTGGGAAGGTCGCGCGCCAGCCTGACGTCTAGTTGCTGGTTCTTGCTGTCGATGCGCGCTCTCACCAACAGGACGCTGGAATTCACCAGCTCCGCGACAGCGTGCGGCGCGAGCGTCAACGTCGTGGTGCCGCTCTCGATCTTGGAAATGTCCAGAATGTCCGAAATGACGTTGAGCAGATGATGGCCTGCCTCGGCAATGTTGGCGGCGTATTCCATGTTTTTCGCCGAATTGTTCGCTCCGAGGTGCTGAATCAATTCGGAAAAACCGATGATCGCATTGAGCGGCGTTCGCAGCTCGTGACTCATGTTTGCCAGGAATTCGGATTTTGACCTGCTCGCCAGTTCGGCTTCAACCTTTGCGCTTGTGAGAGCCAGCTCTCTTTGCGCGCGCATGCGCATGTACCCAAGCGTCTCGCAATAATCTGCGAGCGCCGTCACCGGCCGGCCAAGTTTTTGCGGTGACATGAACATCGCATCCTCCGGCTTCAGGATAGGAAAAATATGTTCCTTAAGACTTAAGAGAATCGCGCCCCGTGGAGACGCGCCAAAGGAAGCTGATGGCTGGAGATTGCAGCCTCCCCGATCGCGCCGAACGCGCGTTCGCTACACGCTTAACGAGTTGTCAGGCATTGTCGGGGAAGCACGATGACACGTTGATCGTCTGATTCTTGAGAGCAGGAATGAGTGCCCCCACCACAGTCGAATAGTTGTACGATATCTGAACCTGGGCGAACCCGGCGACGCTACCGCAATTTGTACTTTGGGTGAGCGTGATATCGCCGCTGGGAAGAGTAACGCCCCAGCCGCCGGCGATGTTCTGCACATAGGTCGTTGCAGCCGACGCGCTATACGCGCCGCTGGCGGCACACGAATATTGTGGGATGGCGATGCAGCGCGCGCCCTGGGCGGCGCTTTCCTGCAGCGCCTCGATTGTCCAGCAGGCGCGGCCGAACTCATAGACGCCGAGTGACAGCGCCAGAAACGGGACCGCGAGGATCGCGAACTCGATCGCGGCGGTGCCGGCAGTAGCGCGCCAGAACCGGGCTTTTCGTTCCGCAATCATTGCGTTTGCACCGCGGCGCTCTGGGTGAGAGTGCTGTTTGCGATGAAGGTGTAGAGTTGCAATATCGGCGTATAGGCGACGTGGGCGGTGACGGTGACGAATTTTCCGGATTGTCCGCTGCCCGAGCAGCTGGCGCTGCAGGTCATCGCGCTTCCCCACGACCAGTTGGGCGGAGATCCCGTCGGGCAATAGCAGCTGTTCGCATTGGAAGCTGTGCCGCCCGACGTGGCGGTGCCGTTGCTCACCGTTACGGAAGGGCCATTGTTCACGACCACCGTATCGCTGGCCCAGGCGGAACCGTTGGCGTTCTCCACGACCGTTGCGATCGAGCTGGCGAGTGTTCCGCCGCTGGTCGAGTTCACATTCGAGGCGTTGACAACGGCATATTGGGCACCCGCCGCCACGGCCTGATCCAGCCGGTAATAGGCATAGAGCATTTGTCCGAGATCGACTGCGCCCATCAACAGGATCAGAAATACCGGTACCAGGAACGCGAACTCTACGGCGGCAATGCCGGCGTCCGCCGTTGCAGCCAGTTTCCAGCTCGAGCGACGTTTCGCGGTCATCATGTCGTAGGCTCCATCGGCCAAAGTGTATTGCTCATTGGACCAGCGAGGCGGTCAGCGAGCCGGGCGGAGCGATGCTGCTGACGCCCGTGCCGGAGCAGCTTGCACCGAGGTAGGTCGAGCCGCTGAAGGTGATCGTGTCGCCGATGATCTGCGTGCAATTGCTGGGCGACGACGACCCGCCGGTATAGGACACCTGCTGCGTCGGATAGTAGATCGCGCCGGTGAGCACCGAACTGCTCGAGCCGCTGATGTTGTTGTTATTTGAGGTGTTGCCGGCCCGGTCGCCAAAGAAGAGTATTCCGGCGTAGGTTCCGCTCGTCGGCGCGCTCAGATTCACCGTCGCCGAGCCGCTGATCGCGGTGGTGCCACTCTTCTGGATAAAGAAGGTCACCCCGCTCCCGCTGACGTTGGCGCTTCCCTGAAACGCCAGATTGCCCTGGACATAATAGAAACCCGGCTGAAACGTGGTCGTGCCCGAACCCGAAATGCTGAGCCCATTGCAGTAATAGCCGGGTAGGACGTTCGTGGAAGGGTTGGGCACCGTGAGACAAGAGCCTTGTGGCGTGGGCGTCGCCAGCGATGCATAGGGATCGGTAGTCGCTTTCGCCCCCGTTGTGGGCTTCGTGCAACTCGTCAGAGTGAGGCCCGAAGTGGTGTTCTGGCCGCCGACCGTGATCGTGCAGGGCGTTGTCAGCTGCGCCGAACCACTCATGTCCAGCGCGTCACTGTTGTTCGAATTGGCAACCACATCGCAGTTCGGCGCCTGTACGTTCGCCGAGCCGCTGATGGTGATCGCCTGGTGCGCGGTGGGATCGAGCGCGAGAATGCAGCCTGAACCGGTTCCCGATTTCAACTGTGCATAGGACGACGCACTGACCGACAAGGTGCTGCTCGAAGTCAGGATCTTGCTGAGCGAGATCGGAACGCTCGACTGCACCGTGACCTCGATCGTCTGCGCCCCATCCCCGATCGGCGAAGGAACCACGTTCGCCGTCACCTGACTGCTCGCAATTCCATTGAGAGCCGCGAGGTTGGCGGCCGCGGTTTTCATGGCGGTGGTCGAACTGGTCTCCGCATAGACGGTGGCGGCGCCGAGAGCGGCGACGTCGGCCACGCGCTGATCCTCGAGACGGTTCAGCAGTCCGTTCCCGTAATCGGTGACGAGGCCCGCGACACCGACAAGCGATGTCATCATGACGGCGGAAAGGACAGCGAGATTGCCGCGACTGTCGCGCAGGAAACGGATCAGCATAGGACACCACCAATTCGGCATGCCTATAATGCGACGGAGGCTCTAACGCTGGATTAGAAAGATCGTACGCATTTTCCACATCCCGTGGCTTTCGCGCGCCGGCGCGCCAAGGGTCCTTTCATCGTATTGCCGTCGCGTACCTGGCTTGTGTGCGAAGCGGAGGAAAGGAAGCGCGATCCGTGACACGCGAGCTTTGCATTTATCAGTGAGATTGGTCGGCGCTCCGAGGCGGCCGCTACGAGCCTGCGAACGAGCTCGGAGGCAAATAGGTGTCGGCGGTATATGTCATGTTGTACGTGGTAATGAAGGGCACGGCGTAGGCGCGAGTCATGGTGGCGGAAAGGTGCCCCACCGACACGCCATTGATCGTGGTCGTCGAATAGGACACGTTCACGCTTGGATTTCCGATTGGTCCCAGCCCACTCTGGATCGCCGTCTGAAGCTGGCTCTGGGTGACATTCGCGTTGATGGCAATCATGCGACCGGCGCTTTCGACCGCCGTCTGCAACGTCTCCCTGTCGAAATAAATCTTGCCAAAAATGACTATCGCGAACATCATCGCCACCAGGACCGGCCCGATGACGGCAAATTCGATTGCTGCGGTGCCCGCCGCCGCATCCCGGAATTGGCGCAGGAACAGACGCCGCTGAATGCGATCCGTTCGTCTTCTATTGAACACGGACGACTTCGCTTTTGCTTTCCGGCAGCGAAGTCAGGATACCCCCGACGGTCGCGGACGCGGTGATGGTCATGGTTTCGGTGCTCTTCGAGCCGTTCGTGCAACCCTGGCCGCAGGTGACCGCCTGCCCGTTGCCCGGGCAGGTACAAACCTCCTGCGCATTGACGGAGTAGTTTGCAGGCGGATTCGTCCAGACGCTGCCGACGATTCCCTGTGCAGCCGAAGCGCTTGTCCCGCCATTCATGAAATATTGAATTCCGGCACGTTCCGCCCGCTGCATGGAGGTGTAGGAGACCGCAAAATTGACGGCGTCGGCGAGAGCGAGAACCATGAAGGCCAGCACCGGCGCGATGAGGGCGAATTCGATCGCCGACAGGCCCCCGTTGTCGCGCGGAAAACGTAGGGTTCGCGACAGCATCACTGGACGAGCCTCAGGCTGCCGGGCTGGTTGTCAACCACGTTGGCAATGCCGTTGCCGCCGGCGCAGTTGTTGCCGTTGAAATTGGCCGTTCCGCTGATGGTGATCGTGTCGGCGACGATATTCGTGCAGTTGCTGCCGTTCGCGGCGGCGCCGGAATACGTCACCTCGTTTGCCGGGAAATAAATGGCGCCATTGAGAGTCGAGCTGGAACTACCGCTGAAATTGTTGTTGCCGTTCGTCGAACTGCGCGAGCCAAAGAACAGGATACCGGAATAGGTGCCGCTGGTGGGCGCGCTGAAATTGACCACCGCACTGCCGCTGACGGCTGCCGTTCGCCCGGCCGACACAAAGAAGGTCACGCCTGTTCCCGTCGCGTTTGTCCCCGCGTTGAAATTGAGGCCACCACCGGAGACGACGTATACCCCGGGCTGAAAGGCAACCGGCCCCCACGAGATGGAGAGGCCAGTGCAGTACCAGCCGGGCGACAGCGTCTGGGCGCCGTTAGTGACTGTCAGGCAGGTGCCGGAAGGGCTGGGCTCCGGAACCGATGCGTAAGGGTCGGCAACGGGTTGCGCATTGTTCGTCGGGCTCGAGCATGTGTCCAGCGTTAAACTTCCACCAATTGCGGAATTGCCCACCGCAACGAGACAATCGGCGGTCGTTTGAGCGCCACCCGAGATGTCGATTGAGGTGCTCGAATTCGAATCCGAGACAACGTCGCAGTGCGGCGCCTGCAGGTTCGCCGAACCGCTGACTGTGATTGCCTGGTTCGCCGTAGGGTCCAACGCCAATATGCAGGCGGCGGAGCCTGCAATGGTGGAAACGGCCGTCGCGCTCGCCGGCACCTGCGCGTTGGAATAGAGCCCGGAAAAGAAGCGCGGCAGATTTTGCGTCAAGACAACCTGGACGGAGTTCGTGTTCTGGTAGTTCCCCGATGTCGGCGGCCATTGGACGGAAATCGTTCCATTGGTGCTGGACCATCCGTTGGCGGTTGCACCGTTCGTTGCGGCAGCGTTGATGGCCGCAGCGGCGTTGCTGCCGCTGCCGCCGCCCGCCTTCAGAGCGACCGCCCCGTCATAGGCGGCGGCGTCGGCCGCGGTTTGGAGGTTTCTCTCCTTGTAATACCAGTAGCCGACATCGGCGCCCAATCCGCAGACGCCCACAACGACAGGCAAGGTGATGCCGAAGATGACGGCTACGTTTCCGGAGCGCCACGCGGCACGCCGGTCGAGCCGTTTCTCGTGTGCTGTGAGTTGTTCGATTTTCATTGGTCGTCATTCGCCATGATCGCGGCGGCAATGTATTCGGGGATGCCGTCGCAATGCCACAATTGATTGATGCCGTGCCTAACACTCCATTAATGTTGCTCGCGACCTTCAGGCTGAAATTAATTCCTTCACCATTTCTTTGCCCATGTGGAAGATCGCATTCAACACGGTCTCTTATTGCACCAGCCGCACTGCGCCGGATTGGCCACCGCCGCAGTTGCCATTGAAATCGGCGGTGCCGCTGATGGTGATCGTATCGGCGACGATCTGCGTACAGTTGGTGTTCGAGGCGCCGCCGGAGAAGGTGACTTCGTTCGCCGCGAAATAGATCGCGCCGGTCAGCGTCGAACTCGAGGCGCCGCTGAAATTGTTATTGCCGTTCCTGGCGCCGCGATCGCCGAAGAAAAGTATTCCCGCATAGGTTCCGCTGTCGGGAGCGCTGAAATTCACGACGGAATCACCGCTGATCGCTGCCGTCTGGTCGCCGGCCACGAAGAAAGTCACGCCGGTGCCGGTCGCGTTCGTTCCCGCATCGAGATTGAGGCCGCCGCCTGTCACCATGTAGAGCCCGGGTTGAAAGCTGATCGGGCCCCACGAGGTCGAGAGCCCGTGGCAGTACCATCCGGGCGACAGCGACGTCGCCCCACCCGCAACGGTCAGGCAATTGCCCGAAGGGCTGGGTTGCGGCACCGAAGCATAAGGGTCGGGAACAGCCGGCGCATAGTTCGTCGGGCTCGTGCAGACATCGAGCGTCAGGCCAGCGGTCGTTTGCGCGCTTCCCACCGAAACGATGCAGGCGGCCGTCAATTGCGCACTGCCGGACATGTCGATGGCATTGCTCGCGTCCGAATCCGAAACAACGTTGCAACCCGGCGCATCCAGATTCGCCGAGCCGCTGACAGTGACGGCCTGGCGGGCGGTGGGATCGAGCGCGAGGATGCACGCTACGCCACCGGCCTGTGTGGCGACGGCAGTGGCGCTGGCCGGCACTGGACCTTGCGCATAAAGTGCTGAAAAGAAGCGGGGCAGGTTCGCCGTCAGCACGACTTCCACCGAATTCGCGTTCTGATAATTGCCGGAAATGGGTGGCGAATAGACGGAGATGGTGCCGTTCGCGCTCGACCACCCGTTGGCGGTGGCGCCGGCTGTGGCCGATGACGTGATCTGCGACAGCGAACCCCCGGCCTTGAGTTCTACTGTTCCGTCATAAGCGGCAGCGTCCGCTGCCGACTGCAGGCTGCGCGCCTCATAGTACCAGTAGCCGACATCCACGCCCAATCCGCACGCGCCCAGGATGATGGGCAGGGTAATTCCGAAGACGATGGCAACGTTTCCCGAGCACGCGGCGGCGCGGCGGTCCGACTCGTTCCGTTTTCCTCTCAGCCAGTTCGGTCTCATCGTCCCATCGACCCCGGATTCAACCGAAGTGCCAAATCGGAACGGCTCGGCACGCGGTCTTGCAAACGAGACGCATGATGCAGAGGTCGTGCCGAAGCGGTGACGCCGGCTGCGCGGTCGGGCCTATCACTCGACCAGTGCGACGCTGCCGTTTCCCCCTCCGGCGCAGCCGCCAAACGAAGCGCCTCCGCTGACGGTGATTGTGTCCGCAACAAGCTCGGTGCAGGTCGTGCCGTTTGTGGCTCCGCCTGAAAAGGGTTACGTTCTGCGTCGCGTAATAGATCGCGCCGGTGATGGTCGACGCGGTACCGCCGTTGAACGCATTGTTGCCGTTCGTCGCGGCACGGTCGCCAAAGAAAACAATTCCGGAATAGGTTCCGTCGAGCAAAAAAGGGCCCGGCAATGCCGGGCCCGTCGCTGCATTTGTCTGTTGGACGTGTCAGTTCCGCACCAGGCAGGCGTGTGCTTTTTTCGTGCACGGAGTGCTGGTCACGATCGCGCCGGACATGAGCGTCATGTTGCCGCCGCCGATCAGATCGCCGGTGATCGTTCCATCGAGATTCATCGAACTGCCCGTGCCGACGGCGAGGAAAATTCCATTCATCGCGTCGCCGACATGCGTGTTGAGCGAAGCATTCGATGACTCGAAATTATAGAGGATGTGGTTGACGGGTACCCCGCCAGTCGTGACCAGCGAAGCGGAGCCCACCAGCTGCAGATTCCCACCCACATTGATGATGAAATAGGAATCCGCGTCGCCGCTTATCGTGAGATTCGCATTGTTGAGATTGATGTCGCCGGTCACGTCGACCACATCAGCTCGACCCCCCGGTGATGGTGGTGGCGCTCGAGATCGTGGCGTAGGTTCCGTCGTTCGCCGTCAACGCTGCAGCTTCGCTGGCTGCCTTCTCCGCGGCTTCATAATCTCTCTGCATCAGGCCGGGATTTACGATGGTCGTTCCGTTCAGATGCCCGGGGCCGTAATACTGGCCCGCATTGTACTCATAGACGTTTCCGCTGATGGTCGAGGGCGCCATGTTATCGATGGTGCCGCCCTGGGCGACCGCGACACTGCCGTTGATCGTAACAAGGCTCAAATCCATTTCACCGCCGCCCAGTTCGAAGGCCCCATAGTTCAGGATGCCGCTCATACAGAAATGATTGAACACGTTCGGGCATGTGAACTGCGGCGGATCGAAGGTGATATAAACTTTGTTGCGCTTCTGATGGTCGGTGATGTCGTAGAGAGTCGCGTGTCCCCAGGCGAATGAGTATGTGCCCTCGCCGAGGGGCGGGCTCCACTCGTAGCCCTTGGTGGCCTTGAAATCGCCCTGCTGATCGTCTGCATGGACGCGGATGACGGCGTTGTACGTCGTTATGGTTCCGTCGGGATACTGAAGTCCGAAATACCATTTTACCTTGTACTTGTCGCCCTTGATCAGGTCCGTACCGGTGACGGAGACGGCATATTCGGTGCAGTTCGCACGGACCGTCGCCGTCTGGATGATATTCGCCAAACCCGAAGTCGAGCCGAACAGGAAAGCGACGAACGTTGCTGCCGCGGCCGTCTGCCATCTGTGGAACATCCGAATTCTCCTTGGTTCAAGCTTCAACCCAGCCGGGTCTGCAGTTGACGCAACTTTTTGGTGCCAAAACGGTACCAGCCGCGTGGCTTGGTCGTCGGCGGCAATTTCGCTGCACACATCATACCGCCGACGCCGGCATTGCCGTCGGATCGCGGTTTGCGCACTCCTTGGCTTTCACAAACGAAACGGGCCCGGCGTCGCCGGGCCCGTCGTCGTGTCACTCGGGAATGACGATCAGCGTCTTACGGGACAGGTGATGACGGCATTGACGGTGCCGCTCCACGATCCGGTCCAGTTGGAGCCGCCGCCACCCGTGCCACCGCCGACCACGAAGTCCTTCCAGGGCTCGCCGTTGGCATTGTCGCCTTCGGGAGTGCCGGCATGGTCGCCGTTGTTATAGGCGCACGAATTGTTGTGCGTCGGTTTGACCGCGAGCTGGTTGTAGTCGTTCGTAAACTGCGAGTAGACGGCTGCACCCCACTTCCATTGGACCGATACGCCCGATGCGTCGGTCGACATGGTGGTGTTCCAGGTTACCTGCCCCGTCACCTGGCCGAAGTTGTTCGGCACAAGCCAGGCCACGTCCTGCATCAGGATTTCGTCGTCTCCTCCGACAGGAACGGTGGTGAGCCAGGTATTGGTGGTGGCATCGTAGGTTGTCGTCGCGCAGGTGGCGCTCGTGGAGAATGTCACCTGGCCGTTCGGAACCGGAACGGTGTATTGCGTGCCGCCGGCCGTGAACGTGATGGTGCTGTTGGTGAATGAGAGGGTTGTCCCGCTCGCGGGGATGCCGTTCGCGGTAAAGTTCGAATTGAACCAGATGTAGTCGCCGGAGGGGATCTGCGTTCCGTTGAAGCCCTGCGAGTTCTGGCTGTTGCACTGGCAGATTCCGGGGCAGGTGAACTGCGTCGGATTGAAGTTGATGTAAACCGTGTTCCGCTTCTCATGATCGGTGAGGTCGTAGAGCGTCGCGTGTCCCCAGGCGAAGGTGTAGGTGCCTTGGCCAAGAGGCGGACTCCAGTTGTAGGTCTTGCTGGCATTGAAATCGCCCTGCTTGTCCAGGGAATGGACGGGGATCTTGCCATTAAACGTGGTCGTGGTCCCGTCCGGAGCCGTCAGCCCGAACCACCACTTCACCACATACTTGTTGCCCTTTATGAGTTCCGTGCCGGTGACGGCAACGGTGTAGTTGGTACAGTTCGCTGTAACGGTCGCCGTCTGGATGATATTTGCCCGCGCGGTGACAGAGCCGAAGAGCGCAAGGCAGAACGTCGCTGCCAGGGCCGCCAGCCATCTGTGAAACATCGTAATTCTCCCTTGGTTAAAGCTTCAACCCAGCCATCGGTCTGCAGTTGAGGCAAACTTTCGTGCCAAAACGGTACCAGTCGATTTGGACCGCTTCCAGTCGCGAAGTTCATTGCACGGAATATGCCGCGGAGCACGCCGGATGGGGCACCGCCTTGATCGCGACCGGGCCCAGTTGGTCCACCTTTGTGCTGTTGAGGTTGGACGCTCCCCCTTTGAGCGATGAGACCAGCTCGGGCTTGGCCACCCGGACGCGAGCCGGGCGCGGTTCTTGCGACGTGGGAAACCCGTCTGTTTGTATTTGGGACACCCGCGCGTGCTAGGTTCTGTGTTTCGTTACGCGACGCGCTATCCGGCAAGGGCCGCGCGTGGGCTCGCAACGGACCCCCAGGGCATATGGGAGACGGTGCGGGACCGGCTGGTGCAGGCGCGGGAGTATCGTGAAGGTCCGTGCCGGTATGGCTCGGTTCCCGATTGGGAAAGAGAGCTGCATCGGGCGCTCGGCGCCCCCTGGCCCTGTCCCGCAACTGGCGAATTCCGGGCGCTGTGGCCGCAGGCCGTGGCGGATGTCGAAGCAGCAGGTGTCGAGGTCGGCCCGGAAAGCTTCAATGGCTTCAACGACGGGGACGCCGCCTTCGTCCGCGCCATTTGGTGCCTGGTCATGCATCTGCGGCCGGCCGAGGTTGTGGAAACCGGTGTCGCGCATGGCTTCACCTCGCGCTTCGCGCTCGAGGCGCTGGCGCGCAATCGCCAGGGGCGCCTCTCGAGCATCGACCGATCGCCACTCGATCCCGCGACGCGCCGGCGCACCGGAATCGCCGTCAGGGATCGCAGCCGCTGGTCGCTCATCGAAGGATCGAGCCGGCGGCGGCTGCCCGGGGTTCTGGAACGCCTTGGCGAGATCGGCCTGTTCGTCCATGACAGTCTGCACACGGAACAAAATGTGCGCTTCGAGCTCGATTGCGCCTGGAAGCATCTGGTCGCGGGGGGTGCGCTGGTCGTCGACGACGTCGATACGAACTGGGGCTTTCGTTCGTTTGCTGAAGCCCACCCGGCTCATCGTACTTTCATCTGCGAATCCGAACCCGTACGACCCGATTTGCGCCGCTTCAACGGCAAGGGATTGTTCGGCATCGTGCTGAAAAACCCCGCGCCCCGCACCTGAAGCAAGGTCCCTCTCAGGAGGTTCTCGTTCGCATCAACCCTTCCTGCGCCACGGACGCGACGAGGGTGCCTGCGGCCGAATAGATGAGTCCGCGGCTGAATCCGCGCGCGCCCGAGGCACTCGGACTATCCTGTACGTAGAGCAGCCAGTCGTCGGCGCGAAAGGGCCGATGGAACCACATCGCGTGATCGAGGCTCGCGATCTGGATCTGCTCGTCGAACCAGCCGATCCCGTGAGGCAGCAACGCGGTGTCGAGGAGCGTCATGTCGGAGGCGTAGGCGAGCACGCATTGCTGCAATGCTACATCCGGCGGCAGCGGCCCGGTGGCACGCATCCAGACGGCCTGGTACGGCGGTCGCTTCTGCGGCTGCAAGATGTCTTCGCGCTCGACCGCCCTTGTCTCGATGGGCCGCTTCCGCAGAAAGTGCTCCCGGTAGTGCGCGGGGACCCTGTCGGCGAATTTGCGGCGAAATTCGTCTTCGCCGGGAAGCGAATCGGGCGGCGGCACGGCGGGGGCGTCGATCTGATGTTCGAAGCCGGGCTCAGCGACCTGAAACGAAACCGACATGTGAAAAATCTGCCGGCCATGCTGAATCGCCACCACGCGACGAGAGCTGAAGCTCGATCCGTCGCGGCTACGATCGACCTCATAAAGGATCGGAACTCGTGGATCGCCGGGAACGAGGAAATAAGCGTGCAGCGAGTGGCAGACGCGCGACTCGACGGTCCGCGACGCGGCGACCAGCGCCTGACCGAGAACCTGTCCTCCGAACACGCGCTGCGAGCGTTCTTTGGGACTTGTTCCGCGGAATACGTTGACTTCGATGGCCTCGAGATCCAGGAGCGCAATCAATTCCTCGATCGGCGAGCGTTGGCCGGGCGCATCCACGGGGATCATTCACTGGAATTATCGGCTGCGTTCTGAAGTGGCAAGCGCCGGCGCGCGGACACTAAGGACTATGCACGGCGGACCTGACGGCCTAGATAGTGGCATTCCTGCAACTTGCACCGCGAACCGATTCGTCACCGCATGGCCAGCACGCTTCTCGAACGCGCCGCGCACACGCGGCCGGCCACCACAAAGCGCGGTGCTCTCGAGCGTCTTTTCACGCTGCTGTTCAAGGGTTTTGTCTACAATCAGATCTGGGAAGACCCTGCTGTCGACCTGGAAGCCCTCGAGATCAAACCCCATCATCGCGTGATCACCATCGCCTCGGGCGGCTGCAACATCCTCAACTATCTGGCGGCCGATCCCGAGAAGATCATTGCGGTCGACCTGAATGCCAATCACGTCGCGCTGACTCGTCTCAAGCTTGCGGCGTTGGGCAATCTGCCGGGCTATGAAGAGTTCTTCCGTTTTTTCGGCGCCGCGAACGACAAGGCAAACCGCGACGCGTTCGACAACTTCCTCAGTCATCGCCTCGATGCCGAAACCCGGCGCTATTGGGAAAAACATATCCCGCTTCGTGGCCGGCGGATCAACATGTTTGCGCGCAATCTCTATCGCTACGGTCTGCTCGGCCGATTTATCGGCGTCCTCCACGCAGTCGCGCGTTTGCACGGCAAACGGCTGGAAGGCCTCGTCACCGCGCGCACAGCCGATGAGCAGCGCGCCCATTTCGAGCGAACCATCGCGCCGCTCTTCGATTACAAATCGATCCGTTTTCTTTCCCGAACGCCTATCTCGCTGTACGCGCTGGGCATACCGCCGGCACAATATGACGAGCTGGTTGCCGCTTCCAACGGCGATCCGGCAGCGCTTCTGAGACGCCGCGTCGAGAAGCTCGCCTGCGATTTTCCGATCTCCGGCAACTATTTCGCCTGGCAGGCATTTGCGCGCGGCTATGACGTCGAGAAGCGCGAAGCAGTGCCCGACTATCTGCGCAAGGACATTTACGACGCCATCCGTTCGCGCACGCAGCGGGTGGAGGTGCACCACGCCTCGCTGATCGATTTTCTGAGGACACAGCCGGCCGGTTCCCTGCACCGTTACGTGCTTCTCGACTGGCAGGACTGGATGACGCCCGGCGTGCTGGAGGAACTGTGGCGCGAGATCGACCGCACAGCGGACGCGCGCGACGCGCGAGTGATTTTCCGAACCGCCGGCGAGGACTCTCCCTTGCCACGCAAGCTGGCGCCCGAGCTGCTCGCACCATGGCACTATCTCGCTGACGCAAGCCGATCCTTTCATGCCCGCGACCGCTCCTCCATCTACGGTGGTTTCCACGTCTATTGCCGCCGAACGCCTTCCTAGGCGTCGCGAGGCCCGATGCCGGCGAATTCCCACAGCTCGTTGATGGATCGAGTCTACCGGCGTCAGCGGCATTTCTACGACCTCACCCGACGGTATTATCTGATCGGGCGCGACAGGCTCATTCGGCGGCTCCGTTTGCGCCCGGGCGAGACCGCAGTCGAAGTTGGCTGCGGCACCGCCCGCAATCTGATCGCTATCGCAAGGAATTATCCCGGCACCCGCCTGTTCGGCCTCGACGCCTCGCAAGCCATGATGGAAACGGCGACACGCGCGGTGACACGCGCAGGATACTCGGGACGGATCGCGCTCGTTCACGGCTATGCGGAGTCGCTGGCGCCGGACGTTTTCGGCGAACATCGCCCGTTCGATTGCGTCGTCTTCTCCTATAGCCTGTCGATGATCCCCGATTGGCGCGCCGCGCTCGCCGCCGCCAACGGGGCACTCGCGCCCGGCGGACGGCTGCACATCGTCGATTTCGGCGATCTGGCCGGGTTGGGGCGGTTGGGCGCCGCCGCGCTGCGGTGGTGGCTCAGAATGTTCCACGTCGAGCCCCGTGCCGAGATTCTTCGTGTCCTGGAAGGTGCGGATCCCCCGGCTGCGGCTGGGGAGCTGTGGATAGCTCCCGGACGCTATGCCTTTGTATGGAGCGGGCGGCGGTTTCCCGCCGCGGTTTAACCAATGTTGCAGCCCAGCCACAGGCCGCCGGGAATTCCTGAGGCTTCGCCCGTATGCAGTTGGCGGCGGTGGACATTGCTGGTAGCCATTCACGAAAGAGTTCTTCGATATCCCTGACGCGGCGGCGGGGTCCGTCCGCCCGTCGGTGGCTCACACGGGGGTTTGCGATGAAAGTTCGAATGTTGGCACTGGCGGGAGTAGCCCTCGTCGCCTTGGCAGGTCCTGCGGCGGCGAGCGACGCCCAGGGACTTTATCTCGATATCGGCGCCGGCTGGGACCACATGGGGAACCTCGAGGTTCCGCAGGATCCGCTGGTATATCCTCCGACCAGCCCTGACGCGGGCAAGAAGATCGACAAGATCGGTACTGGAGAATCGGCGATCGTCGAGGGCTCGGTCGGCTACCGGTTCCCGGATCGGCTGCGCATGGAGACCGAATTCTCCTGGACAAACCACGACGTGGATGCCACCGGCCCCACCACGGCAGGCAAAGCGCAGATCATCTCGGTCCTGTACAATCTTGCTTACGATCTGCCGATCACCGAGCGCTGGGACTTCACGCTGGGAGCCGGAGCGGGAATCGGCGATGCCGCCATGAACATTCCGCTGGCGGTCGGCGGTCATTTGGCCGCGGGAGTCGATCAGGGCTTCATGTGGCAGGGATTTGCGGGCTTCGACTATTCCCTGACCGACAACATCGACCTGACCGTCGACTGGCGCTACCGCTCGCTGTCGGTCAACCGCTACTACGTATCCGATATCGCCCTGGCGCCCACTGCGGCTCGCCTGGGCGAGCAGGTGCGCGACCTGAACGAACAGGCGGTCCTGTTTGGCATACGTTATTATTTGTGGTCGGCTCCGCCTCCCCCGCCGCCGCCACCGCCTCCACCTCCACCTCCACCGCCGCCGCCTCCGCCGCCTCCACCGCCGCCGACGAAGACGTTCATCGTCTTCTTCGACTTCAACAAGGCGAATCTGACTGCGGAAGCTCAGGCCGTCGTCGAGGAAGCCGTCAAGACGGCGAAGGCCAATGGCTTCGTCCGTGTGCTGGTCACCGGCCACACCGACACGGTCGGCTCCGACAGCTACAATCAGGGTCTGTCGGTGCGGCGCGCCGAGTCCGTCAAGGACGAGATGGTGCACGAAGGCATGGACGGGTCGCAGATCTCCATCGAGGGCAAGAGCTTCCATGATCCGCTCGTGCCCACCGGACCTGGCGTTCGCGAACCGCAGAACCGTCGCGCTGTCATCGATCTCGGCGGCTGACGTTTGAGACCGTGAATGAGAATCAGGGCGGGCCGGATTGGCCCGCCCTTTTTCGTCGGGTGGGTCTGACGTCGGCGATCATCGCCATGCCAAGGTCACCAAGACGGCCGACCTTGTGCACCCACTCCCCACTCCAAACCTGTCGTGCGCAAGGGCATGCTTAGCGTCCGGGCCTGGAGCCATCGGGACGCGGCGAGCTTTCGCCCGCCGGAACAATCAGCAGATGCTGTGCCGACCGCAGTGAAACTTAGGGCTTATTGTGCGTCGCTGTTGGCGACCCGTTCCGGATTGGGCCTGGGCACCACATCGGGGACAGCCTTCGCTCCCGCAAGGCCCACGGCCACGCGCATCTGGCAGGAATCGACCGGACTGTCCTCGACGACCTGAACGCCAGCGACGAACGAGGTGAGTGACGGCTTGTCGGGCGTCAGGGCCGCTCCGAAAACCACGCTGGCCTCGTGACAGTAGTCGGCATTGTTATGAATGCTGCGAATTGACGAGTGGTTCGCCAGGCGCGTCTTGAAGGAATGGTATTCGGCTTCACCGCGCGCCCGGCCGTAAAGCCGCTTGAACATGCGCTCCAGATGCCCATCGGACGCACGCAGTTCCGGACCGAAACTCGTCTGAAATGCATTGAAATGCTCAACCTCGTTGCAAGTCAGCGCGGCGACCATAAGTTCCTGCTGAATCATGGCCGCCTGGATGGCGGTGACCTCATCGGGCCGCGCGCAGCGAGGCGCACCGATGGCGCTGGCGCTCGCTGCCAACGCCGCCAAAAAACCCACCGCCGCCGTCACGTTCCTTCCCATACGCCGCCACCACATTGTTTGAATCACGCGCTCAGCCTAGCATCGCTTGCTGCGCGAGGCGATTCCCGTGTGGCTTGACGCTTAAGAATCCCTCTCCGCATTCGGACAAACAAATGCGAAAAGAATCTGCACCGCCATCGATCGATCTCTCGGGCGAGAGCGTGCATTGGGACTTTCGCGACGCGATGTCCTACGGCGATTATTTGCATCTTGCCGATCTGCTGGGTTGCCAGCAGCCGCTGACCGAAGAGCATGACGAGATGCTTTTCATCACCATTCACCAGGCCTCGGAGCTATGGATCAAGCTGTGCCTTCACGAGATCGGGGGCGCCATCCGGCAGATTCGAGCGGGCGAACTGGGACCGGCGTTCAAGATGATGGCGAGAATTGCGCGCGTGCAGGCCAATCTCATCCAGTCGTGGGAAATACTGTCGACGATGACTCCGTTCGACTATTCGAGTTTCCGGGCCGCACTCGGCAAGTCTTCGGGGTTCCAGTCTTTTCAGTACCGGATGCTGGAATTCCGGCTCGGAAACAAAAACCCGCCGACGGCGCGCGTTTTCGACGCCCATCCCGCGAGTGCCGCGGCCGTGGCGGCGGCGCTGGCGGAGCCCAGCATCTATGATGAGTCGCTCGCGCTGCTGGCGCGCCGCGGCTTTCCCATTCCGGAAGACAAACTCGCGCGCGATTTCTCGCAACCTTACATTTCGGACCCGCGTGTGACCGACGCCTGGCGCCTCGTCTACCGCGACGTGGAGAAGCATTGGGACCTTTACGAACTCGCGGAAAAACTCGTTGATGTCGAGTATCGCTTTCATCTCTGGCGTTACAGCCACATGAAGACCGTCGAGCGAATTCTCGGCGCCAAGCCGGGCACCGGTGGGACCTCCGGTGTCGGCTACCTGAAGAAGGCGCTTGATCTGCGCTTCTATCCGGAACTCTGGGATGTCCGGACCGAGATTCGAACATCGCAGTTCGGCCCTGCTCCGCGACAAAGTGGTGGGGGCGGTTCCGCATCGCAGCATATCCGCGTTTTGAACGGCGGATACCATTCAATAACCTAGGGGCCTTCCGGCATTGCCGGGAACTGGACGGATGACCCGAGAAATCGTAAGTTTCCGGGACAGACCGTGCCAGATGGCAACGGAGCGGTAGAGGAACAGGTTCCTTTTGGCAGAGCGGGGGGCCGCCCCATGATGCGCTTCTACGTGGTTCTGATTTCTCTCGTTCTCACTTCGCAAGCTGCGGTGGGACGTCCGCTTGTATTGCCCAAACCGATGCCGCCGAACCGCGTGCTTCTCGATTTGAGCAGCATTCATCTTCACCTTTTCCGCCCACAAAGCGATGCCGATTCCGGTTCTTCCGCCCCCGCCGCGGGAGGTCCGAAGGACTGGTCCAACGGGTCCACGCTGCCCAGTCTCGCCGTTGGCCCGCTCCATGCGCAATTCGGAAGCGACGACAATCCGCGGGCGAATCTTTCCACCTATAGATTGCAGGGCATGGATCAGCTCGGCAGCAGCGTATGGGAGGCCGAGCAGGGCAGATCCGCCAAGCTGCTGTTTGTCTGGCCGACCGACAAATAGCCACAGCGCTTTCAACCGAAACGAACTTGCTGTAGATGCTCGCGCCGGGAACGGCGATACGTGCCGTGTGCAGCGGAGGCAGATCATTCGATGTCGTACAAAGTCGCCGTCGTGGGTGCGACCGGCAACGTCGGCCGCGAGATTCTCGACGTGTTGGCCGAGCGGGCATTCCCTGCCAGCGAGGTCGTCGCGCTTGCGTCGACCAGCTCGATCGGCACCGAATTGTCATTCGGCGAGCGGATCCTGAAGGTCAAGGCACTCGACTATTACGATTTCGCTGGCACGGATATCGCGTTGATGTCCGCAGGCGCGGCAATTGCGAAGGAATGGGCGCCGAAGATCGCGGCCGCCGGTGCACTCGTGATCGACAATTCGTCGTGTTGGCGCATGGACCGCGAGGTGCCGCTGATTGTGCCCGAGGTTAACGCGCACGTGCTGGACGAAGGGGCGCCCAAAGGCATCATCGCAAATCCGAACTGTTCGACGGCGGGCGTCGTGGTGGCGCTGAAGCCGCTTCACGACGAGGCGAAAATCAGGCGCGTGGTGGTTGCGACCTACCAATCGGTCTCGGGTGCCGGCAAGGAAGCGATGGACGAGCTGTTCCGCCAGACCCGGGCGGTATTCGTCGCCGACCCGATCGAAAAAGGAAAATTTACCAAGCAGATCGCCTTCAACGTCATCCCTCATATCTATCCGTTCCTCGATTCTGGCTACACGGCCGAGGAATGGAAGATGATGGTCGAGACGCAGAAGATTCTCGATCCCAATATCCAGCTCACCGCGACCTGCGTGCGCGTTCCGGTGTTCATCGGCCACTCGGCAGCGGTGAATATCGAATTTGAACGACCGATCACCGCACAGAAGGCGCGCGCGATTCTGCGCGAAGCACCCGGCGTGCTGGTTGTCGACAAGCGGGAGGACGGTGGCTACATGACGCCGGTCGAAGCCGCCGGCGAAGACGCCACCTATGTATCTCGCATCCGCAAAGACCCTACGGTGGAGCACGGCCTGGCGCTATGGGTCGTCACCGATAATCTGCGCAAAGGCGCCGCGCTCAATGCGGTGCAGATCGCAGAATGCCTGATCAACCGCCGTCTTCTCAGAAACGCGGCATAAGCGGCAACGCGTATTCGCGCCGCTTCTCGCGTGCCCACGCAGTACGGTTTCACGTCGTCAGGCAATCCGTTCCATGTGCGGCTCGGCCGATCGGGGCGGGTTGGCCAGCGCGTGCTGCTCGGCGATCAGGCGCAACTCATCGCAGGCGCGGCTTGCCGCGAGAATGTGGAATACAGAAGCAGTCGTCTGCCGAAGTGAGTCGGCCAATGAACGGCAGGAAAGCGTGGCCGCAACAAAGAGCGCAGCGAATAGATCGCCTGCCCCGTGGGGCACCTCATCGACACGGGGGGTCGAGGCGAACCATGCTTCGTCGCGGGTAGCAGCCAGCGCGCCGATCCGCTTGTGTTCCGCCGGAATGGATGTCGCTACCACGAGCGGTCGTCCCAGATGCAACGCGGCCGCGTATGCTTCGGCGCAACCGCGGACCGGCATCCGGGCCAGCTGCGCAAGTTCGAAGGCATTGGGTGTCACGATATCGGCGAGCGGCAATAAAGTCCGCGCCATCGCTTCCGCCACGCCCGGCTTCGAGTAGGCGCGGCCGCTATCCCCAAATACAGGATCCAGGCAAAATATCGCCCTGGCGTTGGCTTGCCTTACCCGGATGACAGCATCCTCGACAATTTCCGCTTGATCGCGGCTGCCCAGATAGCCCGAAAGCACCGCGTCGCATTGCGACAGCCAGCCGTTTGCAGACAGTCCCTCGAGCAGGTCGCGCAGATGACGTGTGGAGACCGCTTCTCCTGCGACATGGGCATAACCCGCATGGCTCGACAGCAGCACCGTGGGAAGCGCCCACACCTCGTGTCCCAGCCGCTGAAGTGCGAACCGTGCGGCGCCCTGACCGACATGGCCGTACACAACCTCGGACTGCAGCGAGAGGAAGTTCATGGTGGCGTCCCGCATTCGGGTTAAAGCCGCTATTGGCGGCGCGCAATGGCTGGGCTAGGTGTCGCGCAAGATATCCCGTGGGACACGTGCCATGACCGCCTCCGTCCGGCCCCGCCGCTCGGTTCTTTATATGCCGGGGTCGAATCGGCGCGCGATGGAGAAGGCGCGCACGCTGCCCGCCGACGCCCTCATTCTCGATCTCGAAGACGCAGTTGCCCCCGGCGCCAAGCAAGAAGCGCGCGAACAGGTCTGCGACGCGGTGAGGGCGCGCGCATTTGGGAAGCGCGAGGTTGTCGTGCGGATCAACGGGCTCGCGACGGAGTGGGGTGCCGCGGATCTCGCTGCAGCTTCGATTGCCGTCCCCGATGCGATCCTGGTCCCCAAGGTCGCGAGCGCGGACGCTCTGCGCGATGCCGCCAACCACATCGGAAGAAGCGATATTGCGTTGTGGGCCATGATCGAAACGCCGCGCGCCCTTCTCGACATTGCGGCAATTGCCGGAGCGGGCGGACCCCTCGCCTGCCTGGTCATGGGCACCAACGATCTCGTCAGGGAATTGCGCGGGCTCCACATGCGCGGACGCGAAAATCTCGCGGCCGCATTGGCGATTTCGGTGACCGCGGCGCGCGCCTTCGGCCTTTCCATCATCGACGGCGTATACAACGACATCGGCGATCTGGACGGTTTCCGCGACAGCTGCTTGCAGGCACGCGCCTTCGGATTTGACGGCAAGACGCTCATTCATCCTGCGCAGATTACCTGCTGCAATGAAGTCTTTGCTCCCTCGCAGGGGGAGATCGAAGCGGCCCGCGTGACAATCGCCGCGTTCGAGCGCCCGGAAAATCGGGACAAGGGAGCCATTGCGCTCGATGGACGCATGGTCGAGCGACTCCACGCCGAGATTGCACGTGACACGATCGCGCTCGCCGAAGCGATCGACGCACTGGAAAAAAACTGAGATTGCCCCCCGACATCAAACTCGACGCGGCGCAGCAGGCGGTCGCGCTAAGATTGGACGCGCTTGCCGAAACGCTCCGCAGCCGGCGACCCGCTCGGTACCGCCTTTTCGGCCGCAATGCCGCCGCGCCGCCGCGCGGACTTTATATCTGGGGCGACGTGGGCCGCGGCAAGACGATGTTGATGGACGCTTTTTTCGAGGCCGCAGAGGTCGGCGCGAAGCGGCGCCTGCACTTCAACGCGTTCATGGTCGAGGTCCATGCACGCATTCACGAGTGGCGAAGACTCGATGATCGCATGCGGGCGCGGCGGCCCGAATTTGTACGCGCGGCGGGTGATGATCCCATACCGCCCGTGGCCCGCGCCCTTGCGTCCTCCGCCGCGCTCCTTTGTTTCGACGAGTTTCACGTGCGCGACGTGGCTGACGCAATGATCCTCGGAAGGCTGTTCGAGCAGCTTCTCACCCGTCGCACGGCGGTCGTTGCGACTTCGAACACGCCGCCTGACAGGCTTTACGAGGGCGGTCTCAACCGCCAGCTCTTTCTGCCTTTCATTTCTCTCATCGAAGAACGCTTCGACGTCGTCGAGGTTGGAGAGGGTCGCGATTACCGGCTCGGGCGCATGGCAGGGCTGAACCTGTATGTGACGCCGCTCGGACCGCAAGCCGACACGGCCCTCGATGCCGCATGGTCGCGTCTGACCGACGGCGCGTTTGGCCACCCCGAAGAAATCTTGCTCCTGGGCCGCACGATCCGTGTACCCCGCGCGGCCCATGGCGTGGCACGTTTTTCGTTCGACGAGTTGTGCGCACGCCCGCTCGGAGCCGCGGATTATCTGGCGATTGCCCGCCACTATCACGTCGTGCTGATCGATCGCATTCCTCAATTGGGACCGCACCGGCGCGACGAAGCGCGGCGCTTTACGATTCTTGTCGACACGCTGTACGACCGGCGCGTGAAGCTGGTCTGCTCCGCCGCGGCTCCGGCGGAAGCACTTTTCCCCGCCAGCCGGAAGACAGATGAATTTCGCCGGCTCACCTCGCGTCTACTTGAAATGCAGAGTCTCGATTATCTGCAATGGGCACGCAGGCCGCTGATCGCCGACACCGCTCGGACTCTCGATCGCGCCGGCGCCGGATAGGCCAGGATGCACGGCCTTTATGCGACGGCGGGTCTGGTGCTGGCAGCGATCCTGGCCTATCGCTTCCATCGCTCGATCCTCGCCGCGCTGGCACGCTTCGACGCACGCAATGCGGCCCGCAAGAGCGAGGAAGCGCGCGATCGGCGGGATCGTCTGGCCCATTACAAGCACACAATCAGACTGGCGGAAGAACAGGTAGACACCGTCACCGAAGTTGCGGTGCCCGATGAGCGCACCGGCTCGCCGGTTTCACGCTTTCTTTTCGCGGGAGAGATCTTTGCGTGCCGCGAAGATGCCGAAAACGCGCGCAAGGAAACGATCGTCGCCAAGGCGCGCGAATTTTACGTCGAACTTCCGGCCGCCCTCGCCCGCCGCGGCAACGGCAAGCTCCGGTGAATCGGGAGAAGTCTCCGCCGTCCGTCAAGGTGGAACGGATTACGCGGCTTCGCCGCGCAGGAGGCGGGGAAGCTTGCCCACGTCACCGCCGGCACTGCGCATGAAGAACCGCCGCAGCGGCCCGACGGCGTCGACGAAGCCGATCCCCACGTCGCGCGCGACGCGTAGCAGGGCGAAATCATTCGAGAAGAGACGGTTGAGCGCATCCGTCGACGCTGCCAGCGCCAGCGAATCGAAGCGGCGCCATCTTTCGTAGCGGCTGAGCACGTCGGGGGCGCCCAAATCGAGCCCAAGCCGCGCCGCGTCGAGAGTCACTTCGGCCAGCGCGGCGACATCCTTGAAACCGAGGTTGAGCCCCTGCCCCGCGATCGGGTGAATGCCATGCGCCGCATCGCCCGCCAACGCGAATCGCGACCGCACGTAATCGCGCGCGAGGTGAAAGCCGAGCGGATAGGACCAGCGCGGTCCGTCGGCGCGCACCGCGCCCAGATGAACACCGAACCGGCGCCGAAGCTCCGACTCGAATTCGACGTTCGGCAATTTCAGTATCGCGCCGGCAATATCTTCTCGCTCCGTCCAAACAATTGACGAGCGATCACCGGTCATCGGCAGGATCGCAAAGGGCCCCGACGGCAGGAAATGCTCATAGGCGACGCCGTGATGAGGTCGCTCATGGGCAACCGTCGCAACGATGCCCCACTGTGGATAGGACCAGGCGATCAAGCCGATGCCCATGCGTTCGCGCGAAGGCAAATCGCGTCCCTCGGCGGCGGCGAAAAGGGCAGCCCGATACGACTTGCCGGAATCGAGATGCACGTCGATCGCACGCAATTCGGCTGTGCAATCGACAATGGTGGCGGGGCACTCGAGCGCCAGCGTATCCGTGCACGCACGCAGCCGACAGGAGCGCCTCGCGGACATCGCGGTTCTCCACGATGTAACCCATCGGCAGGCCGATCTCATGGTGATCGAAATGCAGCGAGAAGGGCGATGGTGCGCGTCCGAGCTTCGCATCGGTGACCAGGATATCGTTGATGGGCTGGGCGCGAGATTTGAGCTCTGTCCAAACGCCGAGCGCTTCGAGCATGCGCACCGAGGAGTAGGAAAGCGCACTTACCCGTCCGTCGAAGGCGGCATCGACTTTCTTCGATGACGCAATGGGATCGGCGACGACCACGTCCAGTCCGCCACGCGCCAGTGCAAGCGCCAGCGTAAGTCCTACCATCCCCCCGCCGCCAATGACGACATCAACGTTTTTCGATCCGGTCATGACCGCAGAGTAGCGTCGGAACTCGCGACGGGCCACGGCCCGCATCTCGCTGGCCGGCAGGCATGGACGCTGCGCTTCATTGGTCGCTAGAATCGCCAGGTCGTCACCCGGGGATTCGACGTGCTGCCAGGCCGCCTTGCCGCCCTTCCCCCGGCTCGTTCGCGAAGCTGGCCGAGCTGTTGGATCCGTTTCCGCCGGGAGCGCCACCCATAAGCCTTGCTGTTGGCGATCCGCGAGGGAGGGTTCCGGATTTCGTCACAGACGCCATCGCGCGACATGCGCACGAGTTCGGCGAATACCCGCCCATCGACGGAACGCGCGAATGGCGCGAGGCGGCCGCGGGATGGTTGAGACGACGCTTCGCGCTGCCCGAACTGGATTCCCAGCGCCACGTCTTGCCACTCAATGGCACCCGCGAAGGACTTTTTCTCGCGCCCTTCGTGACCACGCCGGAGACAAAGGCCGGCGCCAGACCCGTCATCCTCCTGCCCAATCCTTTTTATCAGTGTTATGCCGCAGCAATTCTCGCGGTTGGTGCCGAACCGGTCTTCGTGCCCGCCCGCGCCGAAAACGGATTTCTTCCCGACTACGCGGCACTGCCTCAGGGCGTTCTCCAGCGCACCAGCAGCGCTTTCCTCTGCTCGCCGTCCAATCCCGAGGGTGCCTGTGCGACCGAAGAATACTGGCGAACGCTATTCATGCTCAGCGACCGCTACGACTTCGCGGTATTCGCCGACGAGTGCTATGCGGACATCTATTTCACCCAAGCGCCCGCCTGCGCTCTTCCGACGCGATACGCATCGAGCGGCACCTTCGATAAACTTCTCACGTTTCACTCGCTTTCCAAGCGGTCCGGATTGCCCGGCCTGCGCTCCGGGATTGTGGCCGGCGATCCGGCTCTGATCGCGAAGCTCCGCGCTTTTCGCAACTATGCCGGACCGCAAGTGCCGATGCCGATCCTGGCCGCGTCGGCCGCCGCCTGGAGCGACGAGGCCCACGTGGCGGCAAACCGAGCGCTCTATGCGGAGCGCCTACGCCTCGCGCGGCGCATCCTCGGTAACCGGTTTGATCTTCGCCTGCCCGACGGGGGCTTCTTTCTATGGCTCGATGTAGGCGATGGTGAAGCAGCCGCGCTGAAGTTGTGGCGCAAAGCAGGCATCCGCGTGCTGCCCGGAACCTATATGGGCCGCGAGGCCGAGCAGGGCAATCGGCGCTCCAATCCCGGCTACCGCTACATTCGCATCGCACTCGTTCACGAATTGTCAACCATTGAAGCCACACTGAGCCGGCTGGCGGAAATTTTGGGGGAGGTCGCGTGAGCCGCGCACGAACGATCGGTGCCTACCAGCCACGTACGCGGCGGGCCGCAATGGCGGACACCTTCGATGACCTTCACCATGCCCTTCTGCGCTTCGTCGCCACCGTCCTGCTGCGGGGAGCGGCTGCCGTGCTGTTTCTGGGCTCGGCCGCCGGGCTCGTGGCGCTTGCCAGCTACAGTCCCCGCGATGCCAGCCTGAACAACGCCACCGCGCGCGCTTCCGCCAACCTGCTCGGCAGCTTGGGCGCGACGGCCGCCGATCTGCTGCTCCAGACCTTTGGTCTTGCGGCTCTGGCGGCCCTCGCCGCGCCGGCGGTTTGGGGCGCTCTTGCGCTGGCTGGAAAGGGGTTGCGCTTCGCGGGCTGGCGCGCTCTCGCCTGGCCGCTCGGGACGATCTTCGCGGCGGGCGGACTGGCGATGCTTCCCGCACCGCTCGTCATGCCGGCAGGCGCGGGCGGCCTGATTGGTTTGGCAGTCGCCGGGCTGGCGCGGCATCTGGCGCATTCCTGGCACCAGGGCTGGATCGTTGAAGCCGTGCCCATTGCGCTGTTCGCCGCCGGACTGCCGCTGGCTTTTTTTGCCACGGGTCTGCGCATCGAGCCCATCTGGCGCGCCGCCGCGCAAGTCGCAGCGTTTCTTGTGAGCGGTGCTGGATTTTTGACGCGGGAGGTGGCGCGCCAGAAAGCCGCCCCCATCGAAGAAGAACCCTGGAATGAGCGCGGCGATACAACGCTCGACATTGTGCCGGAGCCCGCTGGCGCGAGAACGGGAGAACGTTCGGGCGAGACGCGGATCAAGCGCGACGAGGTGCGCAAACCCCTCACGCGCCCGAAACCCGTGCGCCAGGCTGCGCTCGATCTCGGCGAGAGCGAATACCAATTGCCGCCGCTGGGACTGCTTGCCGAGCCGGTGCGCGTGCCCGATCGCGCGGCGTTGAGCGACGAAGCGCTCGAAGAGAATGCACGCATGCTCGAGGCGGTGCTGGCCGATTTTGGCGTACGCGGCCGCATCGTTGCCGTGCGACCGGGGCCCGTGGTGACGCTTTACGAATTCGAGCCCGCAGCCGGTGTCAAATCCTCGCGCGTGATCAGTCTGTCGGACGATGTTGCGCGCTCCATGAGCGCGGTGGCCGCCCGCATCGCCGTCATTCCGGGCCGCAATGTGCTGGGCATCGAATTGCCGAACCTGCATCGCCAGACGGTATTTCTGCGCGAATTGGTCGGGAGCGGCGAATACGAAAAGGCCCGCGCGCCGCTGGTGCTTGCACTCGGTAACACCATTGGAGGCGAAGCGGTGATGGCCGATCTCGCCAAGATGCCGCATCTTCTCATCGCAGGCACGACAGGCTCGGGCAAATCCGTCGCACTGAACACGATGATCCTGTCTCTGCTCTTTCGCCTGCCACCGGACCAGGCGAGGATGATATTCTCATCGACCCCAAGATGCTCGAATTGTCTGTATACGAGGGAATTCCGCATCTCCTGGCGCCGGTAGTCACCGATCCGCGCAAAGCCGTGGTCGCGCTCAAATGGGCGGTGCGCGAGATGGAGGAGCGCTACCGCAAGATGTCAAAGCTTGGGGTGCGCGGCGTCGAAGCCTTCAACGAGCGCGTCGGAAAGGCAAAGGAAAAGAACGAAACGTTGAAACGAACGGTGCAGACCGGTTTCGACCGCGAAACGGGAAAGCCTCTTTACGAAGACGAGACGCTCGAGCTCGATCACATGCCCTACATCGTCGTGGTGGTCGACGAGATGGCCGACTTGATGATGATCTCCGGCAAGGAAATCGAGGGCGCAGTGCAGCGGCTGGCGCAGATGGCGCGCGCGGCGGGAATTCATCTGATCGCAGCCGACGCAGCGGCCGTCGGTCGACGTGATCACCGGTACGATAAAGGCGAACTTTCCCACGCGCATCAGCTTCCAAGTGACGTCGAAGATCGACAGCCGCACGATCCTGGGCGAACAGGGCGCCGAGCAGCTGCTCGGCCAGGGCGACATGCTCTATATGATGGCAGGGGGTCGCATCCGCCGCGTGCATGGACCCTTCGTCACCGACCGCGAAGTCGAAGACGTGGTGCGCTTTCTCGAAGACGCAGGGTACGCCCGAATATCTGGACGCTGTTACAGAAGAGCAGGATGGGGACGGCGATGATCCCTATGGTCTGCTGGGCGGCGGCGGCGAATCCGGCGACGAGCTTTACGACAAGGCACTCGCACATCGTTGCCCGCGAGCGGAAGGCGACGACAAGCTACATTCAGCGCCGCCTCGAGATCGGCTACAACCGCGCCGCGCGTCTGATCGAGCGCATGGAAGACGAGGGCGTCATCTCCCGCCCCAACCACCAGGGCAAACGCGAAGTGCTTTTGCCGGACAGGGATGAAGGATAAGCGCCGTGCCTCGGTCGCGGGCGGAAATGAAACGAACGACTATCTGGCTCTGCGCGGCCGCTGGCGCAGCGCTGGTGGCGGCTGGCCCTGCGCTTGCGGCCGGAAATGCGCAGACGGGCGCTGCGCTGTTCAATCGCTGTGCGATTTGCCACAGCAATTCGAAGGGCGCCCCCAACCGGATGGGCCCGAACCTTTTCCGCGTCGTTGGGCGCAAGGCCGGCACCTATCCGGGCTTTTCTTATTCGATCGCGATGAAGCACTCGGGAATGGTATGGACGCCGGCGAAGCTCGACGCGTATCTGGCAAGTCCGGCGCAGGTGGTGCCCGGTAACAATATGCCGTTCGCCGGAATTGCCCTTGCGCAGCAGCGCGCCGACCTGGTCGCCTATCTGGCGACGCTGAAATGAGAGCTGCTGCGAGAGGGCCGTGCGGCGGAATGCCGCAACCTCCTGTATTGTGCAGTGCACCCAAGAAGCGGTGATTAACCCGCGCAGCATCGGCGGCAGGGTCATTTGACGCTTAATTGACAGGGTGCCGGTCGATGCCTAGTTTTTGCGCCGCACAAGAAAGCGGCATGGCCGGCACTGAGCGGCAAGTGAGTTCCGCGTGCCCCCAGACACAACAGATTTCACGCGGGGAAGGCATCCGAGCGCCATGAAGGTGCTGGTGCCCGTCAAGCGGGTGATCGACTTCAACGTCAAGGTCCGGGTGAAAGCGGACCAGACCGGCGTCGACCTCGCCAATGTCAAAATGTCCATGAACCCCTTCGACGAGATCGCCGTCGAGGAAGCGGTGCGGCTGAAGGAAAAGGGCAAGGCCAGCGAAATCGTCGCTGGTCTCGATCGGGCCGCAGCAGGCCAGCGAAACCATCCGCACCGCGCTGGCGATGGGCGCCGACCGCGGCATCCTGGTGAAGAGCGAAGGCGAGGTCGAACCTCTGGCGGTGGCCAAGATTCTCAAGGCGATTGTGCGAAGAGGAAAAGCCGGAGCTGGTGATCACCGGCAAGCAGGCGATCGACGATGACTTCAACCAGACCGGCCAGATGCTGGCGGCGCTGCTGGGCTGGCGCCAGGGCACCTTCGCGCACAAGCTGGAACTCGGCGACGGCACCGCCAAGATCGAGCGCGAGATCGATGGCGGCTTGCAGACCGTGGAGGTCAAGCTGCCGGCGGTGATGACCACCGATCTGCGGCTCAACGAGCCGCGCTATGCGTCGCTGCCCAACATCATGAAGGCGAAGAAGAAGCCGATCGCGGAAAAGACGCCCGCCGATTACGGCGTGGACACCACGCCGCGCCTCAAGGTTCTGAAAGTCAGCGAAGCCGCCCAAGCGTGGCGGCCGGCATCAAGGTGAAGAGCGTGCGCCGAGCTGCTGGACAAGCTGAAAACCGAGGCGGGAGTGATCTGATGGCCTCGCTGGTTCTTGCCGAGCACGACAACAAGACACTGAACGACGCCACCGCCAAGACGGTGACCGCGGCGTGCCGATGGTTCCACCCGGTGCATGTGCTGGTGCCGGGCAAGAATTGCGGCGCGGTCGGCCGAAGCCGCCGCCAAGATCGCAGGCGTGGAAAAAGTGCTGCTCGCGGACGATGCGCTCTATGCCCAGATGGTGGCCGAGACGATGGAGACGCTGATCGTCGGCCTCGCGGACAAATATGACGCGATCCTCGCGCCCGCCACCACCAACGGAAAGAATATCCTGCCCCGCGTCGCCGCCAAGCTGGACGTGCCGCAGATCTCCGAAATCACTCAAAGTGGTGAGCCCCGATACTTTCGAGCGGCCGATCTATGCCGGCAACGCCATCCAGACGGTGCAGGCGCCGGCTGGCCAAGAAAGTCATCACCGTGCGCACCACCGTCTTCAAGCCGGCGGAGGACCGGCAGCGCGCCGATCGAAAAAGTCACCGCGCCGCCGATCCCGGCCTGTCCAAATTCGTCGGCGAGGCGCTGTCGAAATCGGAACGCCCCGAACTCACCTCCGCCAAGATCGTGATTTCGGGCGGACGCGGCCTGCGGCTCGGCGGAGAATTTCAAGCTGATCGAAAAGATCGCCGACCGGCTGCATGCCGCGGTTGGCGCCAGCCGCGCCGCCGTGGATGCGGGCTATGTGCCCAATGATTATCAGGTGGGCCAGACCGGCAAGGTGGTGGCGCCCGATCTTTACCTGGCGGTGGGCATTTCCGGCGCCATCCAGCATCTGGCCGGCATGAAGGATTCCAAGGTCATCGCCGCCATCAACAAGGACGAGGAAGCGCCGATCTTCCAGGTGGCCGATTTCGGGCTGGTGGCCGACCTGTTCCAGGCGCTGCCGGAAATGGATCAGGAATTGGACGCGGTTGGGCTACTGATAATACAGCGGGCCTCGCCATCCGCGGGCGCGCGGACGGTCGCCTGCAAATAGGAGATGTTTGCAAAAGATGGGTATCGAGCGCGTAGGCATTATCGGCGCGGGCCAGATGGGCACGGGCATCGCCCATGTCCTGGCACTGGCGGGCTATGACGTGGTGCTGGACGACATCAACAAGGACGCGCTGGGCAAGCGCCGTGGAGCACGATTGAAAAGAACATGCAGCGCCAGGCCGCACAAGGGCATGATCAAGGACGAAGATCAGGTCGCGCCGGCGCTGGCGCACATCCGCACGACCCAGTCGCTGGACGATCTGAAGGACCGCGACTTGGTGATCGAAGCGGCCACCGAAGACGAAGCGGTCAAGAAGAAGATTTTCCAGGATTTGTGTCCGCGCCTGAACCGGAAGACGATGATCGCCACCAACACCTCGTCCATTTCGGTGACGCGGCTGGCCGCCTCGACCGACCGGCCGGAGCGTTTCATCGGCCTGCATTTCATGAATCCGGTGCCGGTGATGCAGCTGGTCGAAGTGATCCGCGGCATCGCCACCGACGACACGACCTTCCAGGCGGCGCTGGACATCGTCAAGCGTGTGGGCAAGACCGCCGCCTATGCGGAAGATTTCCCCGCCTTCATCGTCAACCGCATTCTCCTGCCGATGATCAACGAGGCGGTCTATACGCTCTATGAAGGCGTGGGCAATGTGGACGCGATCGACACCGCCATGCGGCTGGGCGCCAATCATCCCATGGGGCCGCTTGCAGCTGGCCGATTTCATCGGACTCGATACCTGCCTGGCGGTGATGCAGGTGCTGTATGAAGGCCTGGCGGATTCCAAATACCGCCCGTGCCCGCTGCTGGTGAAATATGTCGAAGCCGGCTGGCTGGGACGCAAGACCGGCCGCGGTTTCTACGATTACCGCGGCGAGCACCCGGTGCCGACACGATAGAGCACTCGGACGACCCGCGACGCTGAAATCGAGCCGCGTGGCTCCCTCATCACTTCAGACCGTTTCGCGTCTGTACGATCGAAAACAAGGGTCGCTCTGTCGCTGGGCGCCGCACTGGGCTTTTGCGCCTTGCTGGCAGCGTGCGCGGCACCCTCGCCTCCAAGCGCCGCGCCCAGCCAAATCTGGCCGACCAGGGGTTGGACGTTTTCCTCACCCGAGGCGCAGGGCATCGACTCCAACGCGCTCGCGAACGCCATAGAAATCATCCGTGCGAAGCGCATTCCCGTTCACAGCCTGTTTGTCGAGCGCAACGGCTATGCCGTTGTGGATGCGTATTTCTTTCCGTTCGAGGACAATGAAACTCACGATCTGGCCTCGGTCACCAAGAGCGTCACCTCGACGCTGATCGGAATTGCCGGGCACGCGCACGCGTTTCCGGCTCTCAATCAGCCCGTTGTCGCATTGCTTACAGACAAGACAGACGCGCTGGCCGACCCGCGCAAGCAACGCATTACTCTCGGGGAACTTCTGAGCATGACGTCAGGCATCGATTGCCGCGTCCCACCTGGCGAGAATCTGCTCCTCGAGATGGAACAGAGTCCCGACTGGGTAGCCTTCACGCTGAATTTGCCGGAAGCGTGGGAACCCGGCACGACGTTTGAATATTGCGCTGGCAACATGCACCTCGTCTCCGCCGTTCTGACGAGGGCTACCGGTGCGAGTGCGGCGGATCTTGCGGGCAGTCAGCTGTTCGCCCCTCTTGGAATCAGCCGGGCGATCTGGCCTGCCGATCCCCACGGAATCTCGCGTGGATTTGCCGATCTCGAGCTTCAGCCGCGCGACGCTGCAAAGCTAGGCTATCTGTGGCTGAACAATGGACGATGGGAGGACCGGCAGGTCGTTCCCGCCGACTACCTGGCTGAAGCGGTCTCGCCGCACGCAACCGTGCAGCCGGGAATTCAATACGGTTACGGCATGTGGCTTTATCCCTCGCACGCGCCGTTCGATTTCGAAGCGAATGGCCGCGGCGGGCAGAGGATCACGGTTATCCCGAGCGAAAATCTGGTGACGGTCGTCACGTCGGGCGGCGCCGACGCCAGTCTCGTCGCTTCTCTCGTCTCCGCTGCAGTGAAAGCCAGTTCTCCTCTGCCGCCGAACGACGCGGGTGACCTGCGCCTGGCGGCCGCGCTCGCCACGGCGGTTCGGGCGCCGCCCCTCACGCACGCACCCGCGGCAATCCCCGAATGGGCGCTGTCGATTTCGGACAGTGTCTACCTTCTCAGCGACAATCCCGTGGGGCTGCGCACCCTGGAACTGTTATTCAGCGCCAGCGGGGAGGCTTCGGCGCGCCTGGGATTCGCCGATGGGACAGTCGACGAGCACCCGATCGGACTGGCTGGCGTGCCGCGCCTGTCCCGGGACAGCGCGTCGGGCCATCGCGTCGCGCTCGCAGGAAGCTGGTCCGCCAACGGCTTCGATCTCGACTATGACGAAATCGCGCGCATCAACGCCTATCGTCTGCACATCACGCCAGTCGGCGGCGGATTGAGGATACATCTCTCCGAACGGACGGGCCTTGTCGACATGATGCTCTTAGCCACGCCACTATGATTGCGGACGTTTTGTCCGTCAGTCAGGGCGGAATTCGGGCACGCCGACCCATCCCAGCGGCGAACCGACGGCATCGCGTATTGCTTCGGACGCCGGGATGCGACGCTCACACGTTTAAGAGCAGATGTTGCCGTTCCCAGGGGCTGATCACCTGCTGATAGGCGTCGTGTTCCGATGCCTTCACGTCACTGAACAACACGACGAAAGTCTCGCCCAGCGCCTCCCGCAGATCCGTCGAGGCGCGGAATTTCGCGACCGCGTCCAGAATATGCCGCGGCAGCTGATAGCGCGTCGATTCGTAGGCGTTGCCTTCCATCGATTTCGTCGGCACGAGGTTTTCGATCATTCCCAGATAGCCGCAGACGAGCGACGCGGCAATAGCGAGATAGGGATTGGCGTCGGCGCCGGGCACGCGATTTTCCACGCGCCGGTTCTGCGCGTCCGAAACCGGTACGCGCAATCCGACAGTGCGGTTCTCATGTCCCCAATGCGTGTTGATGGGCGCCGAAAGAAAGCGGACAAGCCGGCGATAGGAGTTCACGAACGGCGCGATCAGCGGCATGGCTGCGGGCAGATGTCTTTGCAGGCCCGCAATATGCGCAAGGAAGAGACGGGTATCTTTGCCGCTTCTTGGTCGAGAACAGGCTGCGCCCCCGCTTGGTATCGACGACGCTCTGGTGAATGTGCATGGCGGAGCCGGGCTCCTGTTCATACGGCTTCGCCATGAAGGTCGCGTAGATGTCATGCCGCAGTGCCGCCTGCCGCACGGTACGCTTGAATAGAAAAGTCTGGTCGGCAAGCGCTATCGGATCGCCGTGATTGAAGTTGATTTCGACCTGGGCAACGCCTTCTTCGTGAATCAGGCTGTCGATGCCGATGTCCTGGGCTTCGCAATAGTCGTAGACGTCCTCGAACAGCGGATCGAATTCGTTCACCGCATCGATGCCGTAAGCCTGTCGGCCGGTCTGCGGTCGACCGGTCTTCCCCGCCGGCGGCTGTAGCGGATAGTCGGGATCGATGTTCTTCGCGGCAAGGAAGAACTCGAGCTCGGGCGCCACTACCGGCCGCCAGTCGCGCTCTTCGTAGAGGCGCATCACGCGCAGCGAGAATGCTGCGCGGTGTGAACGCCACCATCTCGCCGCTTTGATGCTGGCAATCGCAGATGACCTGCGCCGTCGGCTCCTTGTACCAGGGCACGATGCGCAGGGTCTCCACGTCCGGAATGAGATTTACGTCCGGCGCCTGATAGGTGAGCATCTCGGTTTCCGCATCGGCGCCCGTCACCATCTGTCCGAATATCGATATCGGCACTCGAGCGTGCCGTTGCGCAGCCCGCTCAGAAATTTGTTGGTCGGCAGGATCTTGCCGCGGGCGATGCCGGCCATATCCGGAATGAGGCATTCCACTTCGCCGACGCGCCGCGTCTTCAGCCAGTCGGCAAATTCCTCTTCGGTGTGACGGTTCATGGCTGGGCCTTTCGCCCGCGCAGAGCTTCTCCAAAGGCGCTCAGGATCGCGCGCGATACATCGTTCTCGCGCCAGCGCCATTCGGGGTGCCATTGCAGCCCGAGTAAAAATCCTTTGGCATCAGGCTTCGAGAGGGCCTCGATGGTGCCGTCCGGCGCCACCGCGTCCGCATGCAGACCCGGCGCGAGTTGGTCGATCCCCTGGGCGTGCAGCGAATTGACGTGAAAGGCTGCGCGCGCCCACCAGCCGGGCGAGCAAACCTGCCTCCGCGACGCGCACCTCGTGGGCTGGACCATATTGCATATCGAGCTCCGCGTCCTTGTCTTCGCGGTGATCGTGCCGGCCTGGGATTTCGTGGATGTGCTGCAGCAGACTGCCACCGAACGCAACGTTCAGTTCCTGGAAGCCGCGGCACAGACAAAGGACTGGTTTGCCGGCAGCGATCGCGGCCCTCAGCAGCGGCAATGTCGTCACGTCGCGGTTTTCGTCGAGCAAAACGCCGTCGCGTGGCGCAAGGCCGGCGTAGAATTTGGGCGAGACATTGGAAGGCGAACCGGTGAACAGGAAGCCGTCGACCGCGGCGATCAGCTGGTCAGGCGGGACCGGTTCGGAGAGTGCGGGGATAAGCAGCGGCAGCGCTTCGGCGCCATCGCGCATGGCCGTAATGTACTTTTCGCCAGCCATGTGAAAGGGGTGACGCCCGACCATGCGATGGTCGCACGCAATTCCGACAATAGGCGGGTTGGGAAGCATTGGGGGTGGGGCTTTCGGGCATGGCCTAGCATGGGCCCGCCCGTGCGGGCAATGCGGCGGGTCTACTCGACTTTGCCCGCTGAATCCTGCTGACGCGTGATCACGAAGAGGCTGCGATCCAGCGGAAGGTCCGTCTTTACGTTGGAGATCGACACCGTGGTCAGCAACCCTTGCGCGTCCCGCACCGTCCATTGTTTAAGCGCGAGGTCGGGCTCGGAGAACACCAACGTGATGTTTCCGTTGACCCGGCCGCTGTGCGCGCGCGCATCGATCACCAGTTGGCCGCTCGGATGTTCGACGCCAACGATTTGAGCGTCGTCGCGAAGATCGATGCTGTCGCCAAGAATCAGATCGAGCGGGGTCGTCCACAACGCGTAGCGGTCCGTCGTATGAAGCCTTGTGTTCTCGACGGCCACCCACTCGCCATCGCTCACGATCAAGGTGGGATTGGGCGGGGCGTATTCGAACCGCATGCGCCCCGGTTTCTCGATATAGAATTTTCCCTGGTCGACCTGCCCTTCCGGGCCGATCTGCACGAAGGTTCCTGCGAGCGTGTGAATGGCATTGAGCGCTTCGCTCACCCGCTCGAGATCGGATCTGTCGGCGGAGCTGAAACCGCCGGGTGACCGCATCGGCACGGTTCCCGACAACAGAACAGCCAGAGCCAAAGCGAGAGCCGTCGATGATACGCGATGCATCACGCCCAAATGCGTCCCGTCACGCCGCCACGTCGCTGCCGGCGCGTGCCGTTCGTTTGCGACAGAGACCGTCGATGAGCAGCTGCAAGACGCCCTCCAGCTCGCGCTCGAGCTTGGGAAGAGTGAGCTTCGACCACAATTGCGGATACCTAAACTTCATTGTCGCCGCCTGAATCATCTCCGCCGTCGTCTCCTTGTCCGCGACCGCGAATTCACCGCGCTGCTCGGCGTCTTCGAACAGTTCGACAAAAATCTTCCGCTCGTTCGCCAGCATCCAATTGGCATATTGCGGACGCTCGTGAGCGATGACGGTGGCCATCTCATAAGCGCGGGGATCCCTTTCGAGTTTGTGATAAGTGCGGCGCAGCTCTTCGAAAAGAAGATCACGCAACCGCTCGCCCGCGCTGCGACCCGGTGCAAGGGCAAGCTTGCGCAATGCGTCCAGATGCTTCTGGTAGTCTTCCGTCGCAATCGATTCGGCGATATCGAGCTTGCCGGGAAAGAACCGGTAGAGATTGCCCGGCGACATACTGCAATCAGCCGCAACCTCGGCCATGGTGGTTTTCGCATAGCCGAAATGCGAGAATCGTTTCTTGGCCGCTTCGACGATCTGGCAACGCACGCCATTCTTTTCTGCCATGGTTCGTTTCGCTTCCCGACTGCGTGTTCTTTCAGAGGAACATAGAGGATATTTCTGAATAATCAACAAACCGTTCAATCTTCGCAACTGCAAAAGGGCGCGGCCCGCGACCTATCGATGACGAAGACTTGCGATATTTCAACGGCTTACCAGCATATCGGCATTCTCGGCGCAGGCGCGTGGGGTTCCGCGCTCGCTGTTGTAGCGGCCAACGCCGGCAGAACCGTCACATTGTGGACGCGCCAGCGCGCCCTCGCCGAATCTTGCCCGAAGCGGGGGCGGCAATGAACGTCTTTTTTCCGGAATCGCATTGCCGGCCGCCGTCGAACTAACCGCGGAGCGCGCCAGGGCAGAGCGCGCCGACGCTGTTCTCGTCGTGGTGCCGACGCAGCACATGCGCGGCGTCCTCGCCGGTTTTCGGTCCGCGCCCGCTTGCCCGCTCGTGCTTTGCATGAAGGGCATCGAGCGCGCGAGCGGCAAGCTTGTGACGGAAGTGCTCGCAGATGCCGTTCCAGAGGCAGAGCCGGCGATTCTCTCCGGACCGTCCTTTGCGCAGGACGTGATTCGGGGGTTGCCGACTGCGGTCACCATCGCGGCACGCGCGCCCACAGCCCGGAGGCTGCAGGCCAGCCTCGGCCACGCGGCTTTTCGTCCCTATGCCAGCGACGACATGATCGGCACCGCATTGGGCGGAGCGGCAAAAAATGTCTACGCGATTGCCTGCGGCGTGGTGATGGGACTTGGACTTGGCGAGAGCGCACGCGCCGCGCTGCTGGCGCGGAGCTTTGCCGAATTGTGCAGGCTCGGGCGTGCGTCTGGGTGCGCGCGACGAAACGCTGATGGGCCTTTCGGGTCTTGGCGACCTGGTTCTCACCGCAACAAGTTCGACGTCGCGAAATTTTTCATTTGGACTCGCACTTGGCCGCGCTCAGCCGCTACGCGAGCTGCGCGCGCCAGGCGCGCCACTTGCGGAGGGTATCGAAACTGCGCCCGCGTTGGTCGCGCGGGCGGTGCGGGTTGGCATTGAGCTGCCTGTCGCGGAAACAGTAATGGAAATGCTCGCAGGCAAGGTCGCGCCGTCAGATGCGGTGCCGCGCCTGATGGCGCGCCCCTTCAGGAGGGAGTGATATCATGCTGTTCGTTATCACGGCGATGGACCGGGAAGGTGCGCTGCCGCTGCGCCAGGCGACGCGCGCCGCGCATTTCGACTACGCGCGGGCGAGCGGCGCGGTCAGGCTCGGTGGTCCGTATCTGGACAACAGCGGTGACATGATCGGCAGTCTCATCATCATCGAAGCTCCCGATCTCGCAGCGGCGCAACGCTGGCAGGAAAACGACCCCTACGCCAAAGCCGGCCTGTTCGCGCGTGTCGAACTGCGCCCGTGGAAGGCAACCGCCAACCATTGCAAGGCGGAGCTGTGAAGAAAGTGGCGTACTGGCTGTTCAAGACCGAACCCGAGGGCTGGTCGTGGGATGAGCAGAAGGCAAAGGGCACCAAGGGCGAGCCGTGGAGCGGCGTGCGCAATCACCAGGCCGCAAATCACATGAAGACCATGCGAAAAGGGGATCGGGGCTTCTTCTATCATTCCGGCGAAGAACGCCGCATCGTTGGCGTCGTGGAGGTTATCGGCGAATACAGGGCCGATCCGTCCGATCAGAGCGGGCGTTTCGGTCTCGTCGACGTCAAGGCCATCGCCGATCTGCCCAAGCCGGTCACACTCCAGACGGCGAAGCGCGATCGCAAGCTCGCAGAAATGGTGCTGGTGAAGTTTTCGCGCCTGTCCGTGCAGCCCGTCCGCGATGCAGAATGGAAACACATCTGCAAACTCGGCGGCTTGAAGAACAGCTGAGGCGCAATGCGCGGCGCGATTGCAAGCGGGCCGCGCGATCAGCGCTGGCGTTGATAGAGGACCGTGCCGTCCGACTGCGAGACGTTGTAGAGCGAGATGCAGCGCGGACTCTTCAGATCGCGGCAGAGGAGATCGACGGCCAACACATATTTCGCCGCGTTTGTCGCCGCGAGACAGACGTAGCGACCCTGAACGTCGGTGGCCGCCAGCCTGGCGGTCGCCAGCTGTCCGTATTGCGGAACAATGCCGAAGTTTTTGGCGGTGTTCAGCGCCATGCTGCAGATCTGCATCTCCGCCTTGAGAATGGTCTCAACGCGCCTGACCAGTTCGGCGTGTTGTGCCCGTGGCTGGATGAATTTCGGAACCAGCACGCCGAAATAGAGCCCCGCCGCGATGGCGATCGCAAAGCCACCGATGACAATGATGCGGGCAGCAAGCCATTCGCGCGCGAGGGCGCGCTCAGTTGCGACCGTGGCCGGAGAGGACATTCGTGCCTGCCGTTCGGATTGTCTGCACTATCTCATCGTCGGGATGACGAAATCGGGATGCTCGCGCACGCCGCCCTTGGGCCAGCGCTGGGTCACCGTCTTGATGCGGGTGAAGAAGCGCACGCCTTCCGGCCCGTGCTGGTTGACGTCGCCGAAAGCGGAGCGCTTCCAACCGCCGAAAGTGTGGTAGGCGAGCGGAACGGGAATTGGAATATTGATTCCCACCATGCCTACACGGACCTTGCTTACAAATTCCCGCGCCGCATCGCCGTCGCGCGTGAAGATCGAGACGCCATTTCCGTATTGATGGTTGGAGGGCAACGCGAGCGCCGCGTCGAAATCGTCGGCGCGCGCAATCTGCAGAACCGGCCCGAATATTTCGTCCTGATAGGTCTTCATCTCGGGAGTCACATGGTCGAAAAGCGAGCCGCCGAGAAAATAACCGTTCTCATATCCCTGCAATTTGAAGCCGCGGCCGTCGACCACGAGTTCCGCACCCTCTTTTACGCCGAGCTCGATATAGGAGAGCACCTTTCTGCGATGCTCCGCCGTCACCAGCGGCCCATAGGCCGCATCCGGATCGGTCGGCGGCGCCACCTTCAGGCTTTCCACGCGCGGCCTTAGACGTTCGACGAGCGCGTCACCGAGCTTGTCTGTCACCGGTACGGCCACCGAAATCGCCATGCAACGCTCGCCCGCCGAGCCGTAGCCTGCACCGATCAATTCATTCGTCACCTGGTCGAGATCGGCGTCGGGCATGATGATGGCGTGATTCTTGGCGCCCCCCATCGCTTGCACGCGCTTTCCGTGCGCGGTTCCACGCGAGTAGACATATTCCGCGACGGCCGAAGAGCCTACGAAACTCACCGCCTGGATATCGGGATCTTCGAGGATGGCATCGACGGCCTCCTTGTCGCCGTTGACGACGTTGAGAACGCCGGCGGGCGCGCCCGCCTCCATGAAGAGTTCGGCCAGACGCAGCGGTACGCCCGGGTCCTTCTCGCTGGGCTTGCAGATGAAGGTATTTCCGCAGGCGATCGCCACGCCGAACATCCACATCGGAATCATGGCGGGAAAGTTGAACGGTGTGATGCCGGCAACTACGCCCAGCGCCTGGCGCATGGAATAGATGTCGATGCCCGGTCCGGCTCCCTCGGTATACTCGCCCTTCATCAGATGCGGAATGCCGCAGGCAAATTCGATCACTTCCAGGCCGCGCTGGACATCGCCTTTCGAATCCGCAATCACCTTGCCGTTCTCGCTCGAAAGCAGGTGCGCGAGCTCGTCCATGTTCTTTTCGACGAGCGCCTTGAAATTGAACATGACGCGGGCGCGGCGCTGCGGATTTATCCTCGACCATTCGCTGAAGGCGTTGCGCGCGGCTTCCACCGCGAGCCGCATCTCGGCGCGACTCGCCAGAGGCACTCTTGCCTGCACCTCGCCGATCGCAGGATCGAACACGTCTCCGAAGCGGCCGGATTGGCCTTTCAGATGCCGGCCGCCGATAAAATGCGTCAGCTCTTTCATGAACGCGCCTTCGCCTCGCTGTGTCGTATGCGGCTTGCGCTAGATACCCACGCCAAGTGGGCGCGGCAAGCAAGGGCTCCGCGACAAAAAAGGGGCCGCATCGTGACATGCGGCCCCAGCGGGGAGAGAACTGGAGAGAAGGTAAATCAGCGGTCGAGCGCGAGCTTGCGGCCGTCGCTGAAGCGCGAGCCCTGGTAGGCGCCGTTTTTCTCCTTCAATAACGCAACGATGTCGCCGGAGGGAGAATAGAGCTGCAAGCCCGACGGCGTGTCTTTCCACCGACCGATCGCGTTCAGGCCGCCCCCGCAATCGCTCGAGGGCGTCGCAATTCCCGCCGTGGCGATTGCCGGATCGCTGGCGAGAGTGAGCGTGCAGGGCGCGTCGTTCTCGCCCACACTCAGCTTCCACACGCCGGTCACTGGCTCCTCCGCACGGGCGAGAGCCACGGTGGAGAAAGCGACGAGGGCGCCGACAGCCAGAGCACTAAGTTTGGTCATGTGAATATCTCCTTAACTGTTTAGCATTCAGAACAATAATGTTTGTATTCCCATTTGTGAAGTGCGGTTTGCGCATGGGCCGGATGAATATTTGGAGGGGCTGAGCCGGGCGCTGTGGGTGAATGGCAGACAAATCAAAGGGTTAGCCAAGGCCGCCATTTTTTGTGACATGGGGGGATCAAGAACATGCGGCCCCCGATTGGGCTCAATGCGATGGCGCGACGCTGCAGGCGACCGGTGCGAATACGATTCCGGCCCTCGAGCACGGTCCGGGAGCGCGCGCGAAATTGGCCGTCGCTCCGCGATCCGAATCAGGCACAATAGCGCGTCGGCGAAGGACCCGGACGTGCTTCCCCACCGTGTTCGAAAAGCGGGACTGATGGACAACGGCGTCTCCGCATGACCGTCGCGCGCGCCATCTCGCATGCGGCCCATGATGGCCTGCCGGCCGGCTCATGGCGGTGGGTTGCACTTGCGCTGATTGTCGTCGCACTCGCCGCCGCGGCCATGGCGCTCTCAGCCCCGGGATCGGGGTGGCTCGGAGTGCTGCTCATTGCAGGCATAGGCGCCGTGGGCGGCGTTTTCCTCTATACGATCTGGCCGCGCGCCAACGGCGCGGCCCTTGCCGCGCGACAGATTGCAGAAGCTGCGGCGCGGGCCAATGTCGCCTGGGTAGTGACGAACCGCGAAGGCGCGGTCATTCATTGCAACGACGCCTATCGCCGCCTCGTCAACGTCCACCACGAAAATGCGCCGCCGCCCCCGGAACTTGCGCTCGCGCGCGAGCCCGCTTCCGCGATGCTCTATCGGCTGCGGCGCAAGGCGGCCGCGGGCCAGGCCCATGAGGAGACGTTGGAAATTGGCGACGGGCTTCAGCTCCAGGCTGCGATACGTCCTCTCTCGGAAGCGCGAACCGCCTGGTGGTTCACACCACGCTTTGTGACGCGCGAACCCGCGCCGCGCGCCACGGAAAACGCGCATGGAAACGATACGCCCGATGAGTACGCGGCGCTATTTCACGATGCTCCTATCGGAATGGCCATCGTGGAACGCCAAGGCGCCCTCATCGAATCGAACGCACTGTTCCAGGAGTTCTTTGGCATCGCCGGAAATGCCGATGGCCGTTCCATAGCCGATCTCGCGGCTCCGTCGGACAGAAATGCGCTCGCCGATGCGCTTGCGCGGGCGGGCGTGGAGCAAAGCGCGATGCTCGGGCTGCATGCCGCGGGCGATCGGCTGGCGGAAATTCATGTGCGGCAGCTCGAAACTGACCGGCTTGTTCTTTATCTGATCGACGTTTCCGAACAGAAGGCCCTGGAGACCAAGTTCGCCCAATCACAGAAGATGCAGGCGGTGGGGCAACTGGCCGGCGGAGTCGCGCACGATTTCAACAATCTGCTGACCGTCATCATCGGCAACAGCGAATTTCTTCTGATGCGTCACCCGGCCGGCGATCCGTCTTTCAAGGAGATCAACGAGGTTCATCAGAACGCGCTGCGCGCGGCCACGCTGGTCGGGCAATTGCTCGCCTTTTCGCGCCAGCAGACATTGCAGCCGCGCGTGCTGGCGCTGCGCGACGTGATCGGGGAACTCGCGCTGATGCTGCGCCGGCTGCTGCGCGAGGGCGTGGAGCTGAAGCTCGAGCATGGCAGCGAGTTGTGGCCCGTCCGCGCCGACGAGACGCAGATTTCGAACGCGCTCATCAATCTCGTCGTCAACGCGCGCGATGCCATGCCCGGTGGCGGAACGCTGACGATCGCGACTGCAAACGAAACCGTGAGCCATGCCACCTCTCTCGGGACCGGATTGATGCCGGCGGGCGATTACGTGCGGATCGATGTCCGCGACGAAGGCGTGGGCATTCCCAGGGAGCATGTCGGAAAAATTTTCGATCCGTTCTTCACCACCAAACCCGTCGGCCAGGGAACGGGCCTCGGATTGGCAACCGTCTACGGCATCATCAAGCAGACGGGTGGCTTCATCGCCGTTGAGAGCGAGATCGGGAGGGGCACGCTCTTTCGAATCTGGTTGCCGCGGCACAAGGGCGAGCCCCAGCAGGTGGTCGAAGCCGAGCGCACCCAACCGCGCGACATCACCGGTCAGGACACGATCCTTCTGGTCGAAGACGAGGAAGCCGTGCGCAGCTTCGCCGCGCGGGCGCTCAAGCTGCGGGGCTATCAGGTGCTCGAGGCGGCAGGCGGAGAGGAAGCGCTGGAACTCGTCAGGCGCCATACCGGCGCCATCCATCTTCTCATTACCGATGTCGTCATGCCGAACATCGATGGGCCCACGCTTGTACGGGCGGTGCGCCGGCTGCGACCGGAGATGGCGGTCATCTTCATGTCCGGCTACGCGGAAGAAGCATTCCGCCGCCACGACGAGGATACGGCCGAGTTGCATTTTCTCGCCAAGCCGTTCGGTCTGAAACAGCTGGCGGCGAAAGTGAAGGACGTGCTGTCGGGCGCGCCAGCCGCAAGACGCGTCGGTTGAACCGGCGCCGGGCGAGACCGGAAAGCGCTAGTCGGTAATCTCGTAGCCGACATACCAGGTCAACTGGTCGCTGGAATTTGCGTTCACAAATCCGCGCCCGGCCGACAGGAGCAGGTGATTGTTCGGGTCGAAATCATAGACCGCGCCGACATTGAAACCCGTGAAGGCGGGCGTGGCCTCGACGCTGGGCGCCTGGTGAAAGACTTCGACGCCGATCACGAGCGCGTTCGAAACGCTGCGCTGCAGCAGCGCGCCCGCGAACCAGGAATTGCGATCGCCGGGATCGATCCAGTAGCCGCCGCCGGCGTCAAGCGTCCAGTTCTGATCCAGATCCTTCTGCGTCCATACCGGCAGAAATGTATCGACGCCGCGCGTTGCGAGACCATTTCGGCTCGAAGCCACGGGAACTTCCACCAGCGGATAGACCGCAACCTGCGGGCGCCAACCCTGTTCGTCCTCTTCGATGAACCTGTACTTGACCCCCAACTCGATGTCGGCACCACCGAATTTCGTTCCGTCGCCGGTCGCGAAACCAAGCGGCACCTGAACGTGCAACTGCGTGTCTGCGAATCCTCCATAATTGAACTCCACAGCCGGCAGCAGACCTGTGGCCGTCCCGCCAGCCTCCAATCCCATCGTGAACAGGACCGCTTCCCAGTGGTTCAGCGGCGGTGGCTCCGGATCGTCCGTCAGATAAGGCGGGCCGGCCATTGCCGCACTCGCCCAGGCGGTAACGGCAACGCAGGAAAGAGCTCGCATCCTTTGGCGGCGGATTGGCATCGCGCGCGATTTCGCCCGAATGGCGGCGTCCTGTCACCCCTCGCCGCAGCGAAACCGAATCGCGCTATGGTGGACAGATGTTTTTGGGAGCGCGGTCATGCGAATACCAGTCGGGACGATCATTGCAGCAGCCTTCTTCCTGGTCTGTGTCGAAGTCTTGCTCAAGCCCAACCGGCCCAGTCGCCGGACGTGCTGATCCGAACCTCTCTGGGAAACATCACGCTTTCGCTCGATCGCGGGCGCGCCCCGGTCACGGTCGACAATTTTCTGCGCTATGTGAGCGAGGGACATTATGACGGGACGCTCGTCTATCGCGTCGTACCCGGCTTCGTGGTCCAGGCGGGGAGCTACGATTCCGCCACCCATGCGCGACCGGTGCACGATCCTATTGCGCTGGAAGCCGGCAACGGTCTCAGCAATCTGCGCGGCACCATCGCCATGGCGCGCGAGAGCGATCCCAATTCGGCGACGGCGGAATTCTTCATCAATCTCGCGGACAACACGCAACTCGACCGGCAACCGGGCGACGCCGACGGCAGCACGGGCTACGCGGTGTTCGGCCACGTGGTTTCGGGCATGGATGTGGTCGACAAGATCGCCGCCGTTCCGCTTGGCACCAGCGGTCCGATGCCGGGCGCCGGCGCCTTTCCCGTGGACCCGGTGACGATCGAGAAGATCACCGTCCTTGGCGCCACGCCCAACGGCGCCGAGCCGCCGGCGCCGCCCACTTCGAAGCCATGACAGCGTCGCACCGTGCGCGGGAAAGGGCGTCCGCCGGGCGTTATGCCCCGCAGAGCCTCATCGTGATCATCCCGCAGATAACGATGACGGAAAGGGTGAGGACGGTGGGCACGTGGGCATGAATTCGTGAGAACCAGCTAAGGTCTGGCGCGGGACGCATACACACTCCGAGGCTGACCGCGAGCTTGCAGCGGTTTGTTGCAGCGCAACATTATGCACTGCGCCGCAACATGGCAATGAATGAAATATGAAATATTCAGTAATTATGGTTGTTGGCTAACGCTGCGCCTTCGGCCGGTCGGATTCCGAGCGGATACACCCGGAAATTATTTTTGACAGCACCGCGATAGGCAGGGAATTTGTCCCCATTGGTCCTGAGTTGGACGTGGGGAACCCTCACTTGGTTGCTGCTCTAGTGGCCCCGGCATGCTCCGGAACTCGTGTCGCGCAGAGTGAATTGAAGGGCGTGCTTTCCATGCGGGAGGTTATGCTTTGCGCTTCTCGCGTACGCTCGTTCCATTGCCGGACGGTGAGGCACTCGTTTCGACCACCAAAGCGGCTACCGGTCGGGGGCGGCGATTGCCGGCAGACAATTTCATTCGGATGGGCCTGGATCGTGTCCGGCGCTAGCGCCGTCCCAGTGCACCACTACAGTTTCGCTCGGGGCGCCTGGGGGTTGCTGTGCGGGAGGCGATTGGGCCGAAGTCGTGGTTTGTTGTGCGGCAACCGGCTGGTCCGGTGGATCGGCGAGCGCGACCGGGCAAGCAAGCAAGATGGCGGCCCCCACCAGGCCCAATCCAAATACGCGCATCAGCATTCTCCCGGCGCCAGCTTCTGAAAAACAGCCTAGAACGAAGCAGCAAGCAGGACAATCACGAAGCGGTGATCTTGCAGCGCCCGCGCAATTTCCTTGCGCATTTGCTTCGGGAGGGCCGGTCGCCAGCGCCATTCCGACTGGCCTTTAGGCATCGCTTGTCCGAGGGTAGATTGCCGCGTAGCTGCTTGGCGAGGGTGGGCAAGATGCGCCGGATTCCAATTGTACCGCTCGCGGTGGGCGCTATCGTCGTTATCAGCGGTGGCGTCGCGTCCGGGTTGTCGGCCATCGGCATCGGGACGGCCATTCACAATTGCCAGAATTCCAATCTCACCTCAGAGACGAGAATCGAAGCGTGCAACGTAGCCATTCATACAAACCTGGCACCCCACGGTATTCTCGCCCGATTCTACTATGCTCGCGCCCTCGCCTACGAATCCGCGAATGACTTCGATCGGGCCAAAAAGGATTACGACAAAGCGCTCGAACTGAAGCCCGGTTTTGCCGAGGCGCAGGCAAATAGAGCCCACTTGATGGTCAGCACCCACCCGACTCCTCAGTAGAGTCCTGGAAGTCGAATGACGCCCGCCAAGAGGTCAGACGCCACGAAATTTCAAACTGGGACACCACCCTATTGTGTCTCGAACAATACCAGAACAGTTTCCCGAAAACATTTTGCCACCAACGATTTGCCGCCGCTATTGCGGGCCGGAACAAAACATGTACATTGCGACGCTCCCGATCCGCTTGGGATTTGGGGGGCGCTGTGAAATAAGGAGATGAAGCGATGAGCACAGGCGGCTTTGCGGGTGGTGGGCAAGGAAGAAAATAGCGATCGCAAGCGGGCGCTCGAGGCGGCGCTGTCCCAGATCGACCGGGCGTTCGGCAAGGGCTCGGTGATGAAGCTGGCCAGCGCGATCGGGGGTCGACGACCGACACGGTTTCGACCGGCTCGCTGGGCCTCGACATCGCGCTGGGCATCGGCGGCCTGCCGCGCGGCCGCGTCATCGAGATCTACGGCCCGGAATCCTCGGGCAAGACCACGCTGGCGCTGCATGTCGTGGCCGAGGCCCAGAAGAAGGGCGGCATCGCCGCCTATATCGACGCCGAACATGCGCTCGATCCGGTCTATGCCAAGAAGCTGGGCGTCGACATCGACGAGATGCTGATCTCCCAGCCCGACACCGGCGAACAGGCGCTGGAGATCACCGACACGCTGGTGCGCTCCGGCGGCGTCGACATCGTGGTGATCGATTCGGTGGCGGCGCTGACGCCCAAGGCCGAACTGGAAGGCGAGATGGGCGATCAGCTGCCCGGCCTGCAGGCGCGGCTGATGAGCCAGGCGCTGCGCAAGCTCACCGGCTCGATCTCCAAATCGAACACCATCGTCGATCTTCATCAACCAGATCCGCATGAAGATCGGCGTCATGTTCGGCAATCCGGAGACCACCACCGGCGGCAACGCCCTGAAATTCTATGCCTCGGTGCGGCTCGACATCCGCCGCATCGGCGCCATCAAGGACCGCGACGAAGTGGTGGGCAACCAGACCCGCGTGAAGGTGGTCAAGAACAAGGTCGCCCCGCCCTTCAAGCAGGTCGAGTTCGACATCATGTACGGCTCGGGCATTTCCAAGATCGGCGAACTGGTCGATCTGGGCGTCAAGGCCGGGATCGTGGAGAAATCGGGCTCCTGGTTCTCCTATGACGGCACCCGCATCGGCCAGGGCCGCGAGAACGCCAAGCCCTTCCTCCAGCGAGAACGCCGATGTCGCCGACAAGATCGAGGCGCGATCCGCGCGAATGCCGGCCAGATCGGCCAGAACCTGATGACGGACAAGCGGCGAAGGAACCGAGCCGGGGCTGCGGCCGAAGACTAGTGTCGTTCCTGTTCGCAGCGGGCAACGGCTCCAGAAGGGGCGCCGCACGTGTGCGGCGCCCCTTCGCTTTTCAGCTCGCGGTCCGCATTTTCAATGGCCAGATTTCCCTCGCCGCGAAATTCGGCCGTTACAAGCCCTCGCATGAAAAGCCTGTCCGACGTCCGCTCGACGTTCCTGGATTTCTTCCGCGCCGCGGCCACACCGTCGTGCCGTCCTCGCCGCTGGTGCCGCGCAACGATCCCACGCTTGCTGTTCACCAATGCCGGCATGGTGCAGTTCAAGAACGTCTTCACCGGCCCGGAGAAGCGCCCCTATGTCCGCGCGCGCCACGGCGCAGAAATGCGTGCGCGCCGGCGGCAAGCACAACGATCTCGACAATGTCGGCTACACCGCCCGCCATCACACCTTCTTCGAGATGCTGGGCAATTTCTCCTTCGGCGATTATTTCAAGGAAGACGCGATCACGTATGCCTGGGACTTCGTCACAAGGACTTCGGCCTGCCAAGGACCGGCTTCTGGTCACCGTCTATGCGCACGACGACGACGCCTTCGCGCTGTGGAAGAAGATCGCCGGCCTTCCCGATGAGAAGATCATCCGCATCCGACTCGACAATTTCTGGTCGATGGGCGATACCGGACCTTGCGGCCCCTGCTCGGAAATCTTCTACGATCAGGGCCCCAAGATCGCGGGCGGCCCGCCCGGCTCGCCGGACGAAGATGGCGACCGTTTCGTCGAATTCTGGAATCTCGTCTTCATGCAGTTCGAGCAGGTCGCGGGCGGCCGCGCGCGAATCCTGCCACGCCGTCCATCGACACCGGCATGGGGCTGGAACGCATCGCCGCCATCCTGCAGGGCGTCACCAACAATTACGACGTCGACCTGTTCCGCCATCTGATCGCGGCATCGGCCGAGCTGACCGATCAAGCCGGCGCGGGCGCGCACGCCGCGAGCCATCGCGTCATCGCCGATCATCTGCGCTCCACCTCGTTCCTGATCGCCGATGGCGTGCTGCCCTCCAATGAAGGCCGCGGCTATGTGCTGCGCCGGATCATGCGCCGCGCCATGCGCCATGCGCATCTGTCTGGGCACACGAGCCCCTGATGCACCGGCTGGTGCCGGCGCTGGTGGCGGAGATGGGCGGGCCTATCCCGAACTCAAGCGCGCCGAGCCGCTGACGCCGAAACCCTGAAACTGGAGGAAATCCGCTTCCGCGAGACGCTGGCGCGCGGCCTCAAGCTGCTGGACGAAGCCACGCAAGGGCTTTAGGAAAGGCGACCGTCTGCCGGGCGAGACGCCTTCAAGCTTTACGACACTTACGGCTTTCCGCTCGATCTCACCGAAGATGCGCTCGCGGCCGCGCGGCATCACGGTGGACACCGACGGCTTCACCGCCGCCATGGAGAAGCAGCGCGCCGAAGCGCGCGCCGCCTGGGCGGGCTCCGGCGAAGCCGCCAGCGAAGCGCAATGGTTCGCGGTGCTGGACGAAATCGGCGCACCGAATTCCTGGGCTATGACACCGAGGAAGCCGAAGGCAAGATCGTCGCCATGTTCAAGGACGGCGCGCGGGTTCGCAGGCGCCCGAGGCCGGCGAGACGGTCCAGATCCTCACCAACCAGACGCCGTTCTACGGCGAGTTCGGCGGCCAGGCCGGCGATGCGGGCGCGATGTTTTCGGCCAAGGGCGAAGGGCAGGTCGATCGACACGGAAAAGAAGCTGGGCGCCTCTGCATGTCCATGTCGTGCGAGGTGTCACGGCAGATCTGGCTGTCGGCGATGCGGTGGATCTGAAGGTGGATCCCGAACGCCGCCGCGCCACCCGCGCCAATCACTCCGCCACCCATCTGCTGCATGCCGCGCTGAAGCGTGTGCTGGGGCCGCATGTCACGCAGAAGGGCTCGCTGGTGGCGGCCGAGCGGCTGCGCTTCGATTTCTGCCATCCCAAGCCGGTGACGCCGGAAGAGCTGGAGCGCATCGAGACCGAGGTCAACGCCGTGATCCGCCAGAATTCCGATACCACCACGCGGCTGATGCCGACCGACCAGGCGATCGCGGCCGGCGCCGAAGCGCTGTTCGGCGAGAAATATGGCGACGAGGTGCGCGTGCTCACCATGGGCGAGGACGGACACAAAAGCCTATTCGGTCGAATTGTGCGGCGGCACCCATGTGCGACGGCTGGGCGATATCGGGCTTTTCACCATCCTCTCGGAAAGCGCGGTGGCGGCCGGCGTGCGCCGCATCGAGGCGCTGACGAGCGAAGGCGCGCGTCGCTATCTGTCGGGCCAGGCCGAGATCGCGCGCGAGGCGGCGGCGGCGCTCAAAACCCGATCGTCGGAATTGCCGGAGCGCGTGGCGCAATTGTCGGAAGAGCGCCGGCAACTGGAACGCGAACTGAGCGAAGCGAGGCGCGCCTGGCGCTCGCCGGGCCCGCGGGGGCGAACACGGCGAGGAACGCGCGAAATCGCGGGCGTCAAGACGGTGCTGCGGGTGGTCGAAGGCGTTGGCGCCAAGGATCTCAAAAGTCTGGCCGACGACGCCAAGGCGAAGATCGGCTCCGGCGTGGTCGCGTTCGTCGCGGTCGCCGACGGCAAGGCCTCGATCGTGGTCGGCGTCACCGACGACCTCACCGCCCGCATCAGTGCGGTCGATCTGGTGAAGGCGGCGCGGAAGCCCTGGGCGGCAAGGGCGGCGGCGGCCGCCCCGACATGGCGCAGGCCGGCGGCCCCGACGGCACCAAGGCACAGGATGCTCTCGCCGCGATCGAGCGACGGCTGGCGGACCTCGCACCAGCATCGTAAGGCCGAACCAAAAATCCGTCATGTCCGCCTCAGGCGAACGGGCCTTTCGCGAACACGCAGATCTTGTTGCCGGTCGGATCGCGCAGGTAGGCGCCGTAGAACGTGGACGAATCCGGCGGACGCGGACCGGGCGAACCTTCATCCGTGCCGCCATTGGCCAGTGCGGCCTCGTAAGCGAGATGCACGGCGTCCTTCGACGGCGCGACGAAGGCGATCATCGTGCCGTTTCCTGCCGTTGCCGGTTTGCCGTCGAACGGCGGACACACATAAACGCTGTGACCATCCTCGCCGGCGCACCCATAGCCAATCCAGCCGCCATCGCTGAATTTGCGCTCATTGCCGATTGCTCCCATCAGCGCGTCGTAGAACTTGCCCGACTTTTCGCCGTCCTGCGCACCGATTGTCACATAGCCGATCATGAATGACTTCCTCCTCTGCGACGGTGAACGCTACGATGCATCGTGGAACAAATCAAGAACATACCGGCGCGCCTGGCCCTGCGCCGGCCGACTTAGCCCTGCTCCACGGCTGCGTTCAAATTGGCGTCTACCTTGTCGAGAAAGCCCTCCGTCGTCAGCCATTTCTGATCCGGCCCCACGAGGAGGGCGAGATTCCTTCGTCATCGATCCGGATTCGACCGTCTCGACGCAAACACGCTCCAGCGTCTGAGCGAACCTGCCCAGTGCATGGTTTCCGTCGAGCTTGGCGCGGTGGCTGAATCCGCGCGTCCAGGCGAAGATCGAGGCGATCGAGTTGGTCGAGGTGGGGCGGCCTTTCTGGTACTCGCGATAATGGCGCGTCACCGTACCGTGCGCCGCCTCCGCCTCGACCGTTCTGCCCTCGGGCGTCATCAACACGCTCGTCATCATTCCCAGCGAACCGAAGCCTTGCGCGACCGCATCCGACTGGACATCGCCATCGTAATTCTTGCACGCCCACACATAACCCCCGCCCCATTTGAACGCGGAGGCCACCATGTCGTCGATCAGGCGGTGCTCGTAGGTAATACGAGCGGCCTCGAAACGCGTCGCGAATTCCGCGTCGAAAACCTCCTGAAACAGATCCTTGAAGCGACCGTCATAAGCTTTGAGAATGGTATTCTTTGTCGAGAGGTAGAGCGGATAGTTCCTGGCGAGCGCGTAGTTCATCGAGGCGCGCGCAAAATCGCGGATCGAATTGTCGAGATTGTACATGGCGAGCGCCACGCCCGGGCCTTGAAAGTCAAACACTTCATGCTCGATCCGCTGACCGTCCTTACCCGAAAAGATCACGCTCAGCTTGCCCGGTCCCGGCACGCGGAAATCAGTTGCTCGGTACTGATCGCCAAAGGCGTGACGGCCGATGACGATGGGCCTGGTCCAGCCGGGTACCAGCCTTGGCACATTCCTGCAGATGATCGGCTCGCGAAAGATGACGCCACCCAGAATGTTGCGAATCGTACCGTTTGGCGACTTCCACATTTTCTTCAGCCCGAATTCCGCCACGCGCGCCTCGTCGGGCGTGATGGTTGCGCATTTGACGCCCACGCCCACGCGCTTGATCGCTTCCGCGGCGTCGACCGTCACCTGGTCGGCGGTCGCATCGCGGTGTTCGATTCCGAGGTCGAAATAGTCCAGCTTGATGTCGAGATAGGGAAGGATCAGCTTCTGCCTGATGAGATGCCAGATGATTCTCGTCATCTCGTCGCCATCGAGTTCGACGACCGGATTGGCGACCTTGATCTTGTCCATGAAAACCTCGCGGGGCGGCGGCGGACGCTATAGCGGGGCCGTCCGGACGCGTCAAAGACGAGACATCGCGACTTAATCGAGACGGAAATGAACGCTCCCGCCATCATCCTTTCCCGACCGCAACTTGGCGAAAACATCGGTGCCGCGGCCCGGGCGATGGCGAATTTCGGTCTTTCCGATCTGCGTCTCGTTGCGCCGCGCGCCGCCTGGCCGAACCAGAAAGCGCTCGCGATGGCGGCGGGGGCCGCGAGCCTCGTCGAGGGTGCCAGGGTGTTCGACAGCCTGCCGTCTGCAATCGGCGATCTCCAGCTCGTCTATGCGACCACCGCGCGCGAGCGCGGCATCACCCGGGAGATCGTGACCCCGAAGGAAGGTGCAGGGCGGCTGCGCGCCGCCCTCGATCGGGGCGAAAAAACCGGAATCCTTTTTGGAAACGAGCGAGCCGGGCTCGACAATGACGAGATTTCGCTTTGCGATGCGGTCATCACGATTCCGACGGCGCGGTTCGCTTCCCTCAATCTCGCCCAGGCCGTGCTGATCGCGAGCTACGAATGGTTCCGGACTGCGGATGCAACTGCACCCGCGCGGCTGGAGCACGGGCCGCTCCAGCGCAAACCGACGCGGCGGGAGCTCCTGCAGCTGTTCGAGCATCTGGAGCGCGAGCTGCTTGCAAGCGGCTTTCTCTATCCGCCCGACAAAGTCGAGGCGATGTGCCGCGCCATCCGCGCGACGCTCCATCGCGCGCGCCTGACGTATCAGGAAGTCCAGACGTTGCGCGGCATGATTGTGGCGCTGACCAAGGGCAAACATCGCGTCCGCGCTTCCCGCTGAATCCTTTTTGCGGCGCTCAGCTGCGTTTGCTATAAAAGTCCCGGGAGGCCGGTCGCGGACGAGGCGCTCGCCAATCCGGTCAGGTCCGGAAGGAAGCAGCCGTAACGAATCCGCCACGGGTCGCGGCCGGTCTCTCACGTCCCGTCACGTCATCCGATCAATTCGCGCGCGCACGTCACGCTGCTATAGTCCTCCCGAATGAACGAAACGAACGAACCTGGGCTCGGATTTGCGCCGGTGGCCGCGAAGTCCGAAGCCTATCGCGTGTTGGCGCGCAAATACCGGCCACAGGATTTCACCGGCCTGATCGGGCAGGAGGCGCTGGTGCGCACCCTGCGCAACGCCTTCGCCACAGCGCGGATCGCGCATGCCTTCATGCTTACCGGCGTGCGCGGCGTGGGCAAGACCACCACGGCGCGGATCATCGCGCGTGCGCTGAATTGCGTAGGACCCGACGGCACGCGCAAGGAACCCACGATCCAGCCCTGCGGTGTTTGCGATCCCTGCGTTGCCATCGCCGAATCCCGCCATCTCGACGTGCAGGAAATGGACGGCGCCTCGAACAACGGCGTCGACGAAGTGCGCCAAATCATCGACAGCGTGCGTTACGCACCGGCGAGCGCGCGCTACAAGGTTTACATCATCGACGAAGTGCACATGCTTTCCAAGCAGGCGTTCAACGCGCTGCTGAAGACCCTCGAAGAACCGCCGGCCCATGTCGAGTTCATCTTCGCGACCACCGAAATCCGCAAAGTCCCGGTCACGATCCTGTCGCGCTGCCAGCGTTTCGATCTGCGCCGCATCGGGACGGAGGAACTGATCGCCCATCTCGGCAAGATCGCGGCGCAGGAGAAGGTGGAGGTTGAGCCGGCGGCGCTCGCCCTGATCGCGCGCGCGGCGGAGGGTTCGGTGCGCGACGCGTTATCCCTTCTCGACCAGGCCATCGCGCATGAAGACGGCGCGACGATCGCCGCGGAAAGCGTGCGTGCCATGCTGGGTCTGGCCGACCGCAGCCGTATTCTCGATCTGTTTGAGAAGATCATGCGTGGCGAGATCGGCGCCGGGCTCGCCGAGCTTGCCGACATCTATGAAGGCGGCGCCGATCCGCTCGTGGTGATGCAGGACCTGCTCGAGATCACGCATTTCCTCACCCGGCTGAAAGTGGCGCCGGCGGCGGAAGGTTTTTTCGACGGTGGGTCTGGCGAAGCCAGGCGTGCTGCGGCAATGGCGGCCGCTCTTCCGCTCTCCGGCCTGACGCGAGCCTGGCAGATGCTGCTCAAGGGCCTGTTCGAAGTACGCGACGCGGTGCGCCCCGTCGCGGCGGCGGAAATGGCGCTCATCCGCCTCGCCTATGCGACCGATCTTCCGCCGACGGACAAATTGGTGCGCGAGGTACTCGAGCGCGCGGGATCTCGCGGCGGCCCCAGTGGGCCGCGCCAGCCGAATGCCATCGCCAGGGGCCGGCACTCGGGGCAGCGAGGCGGTGAGCGTTCAAGCGCTTCCTCGCGCCGAGAGCGATTCGTCGCCGCACGCCGCGGCGGTGGAAACCGTGAGCCTGCGCACGCTCGCCGACCTTGCAGCGCTCGCGGCTGCGAAAGGTGCTTCGGTGCTCAAGGTGCAGATCGAAAATCACGTGCACCTTGTGCGTCTCGAGCCCGGGCAAATCGAGTTCCGGCCGGGCGCGGCTGCGCCGCGGAGTCTTGCTGGCGATCTGGCGCAGAAGCTGAAGGAATGGACCGGCGCGCGTTGGGTGGTCACCGTGGCGCGCGAAGGCGGCGAGCCCACCCTCGCGGAACAGAAGAATGCACAGCGCGCAGTGCAGCTCGAACGGGTGGCGCAGGAGCCACTGGTGCGCGCGGTGCTCGACCGCTTTCCGGGTGCCGAAATTGTCGCGGTCCGCGACCGTGCACCCATTCCTCCGTCTACTGACGAGACATGAATTGACAGACACGATCGCGCAAAGGCGCGCAGGCGCGCAGGAGAACCACCAGGGCGCCGAACTGCCGGAATCCACTTGCATGCATTCGCGCGCGATTTTTCCTGCGCGTCCGGGTGTCATGGCGGTTCTCCCAATCTCCGCGCGCAGACATCGTTCACCTCGCCATGCGCGCCGCCAGAAAGCGCGTGTAACGAATGGCCTCCCTTCCCGCGGGTCCGGAGATCGAGAAGCTCGTACAGCTGCTGGCAAAGCTTCCGGGGCTCGGACCGCGCTCGGCACGAAGGGCGGCGCTTGTTCTGCTCAAAAAGCGCGAAGCCCTGCTCGAACCGCTGGGCCAGGCCATGCGCGAAGCGGCGGCGGCAATCCGCGTCTGCGAAACCTGCGGCAATCTCGATACGCGGAGCCCGTGCGCCGTTTGCCGCGATCCCCGCCGCGATTCTCATGTGCTTTGCGTGGTGGAAGATGTGGCGGATCTGTGGGCGCTCGAGCGTGCGGGCGTGTTCCGGGGCCGCTACCACGTGCTGGGCGGCGCGCTGTCCGCGCTCGACGGTGTGACGCCCGAAAGACTGAACGTGGCGCCGCTGGCGGCGCGCGTGGCCAACGGAGTTGAGGAAGTGATTCTGGCCACCAACGCTACGGTCGAGGGCCAGACCACCGCGCATTATCTGATGGACATTCTGGCGGGCTCGAAGGCCAGGGTGACCCGCCTCGCTCACGGCGTACCGGTCGGCGGCGAGCTCGACTATCTCGACGAAGGCACACTCTCCGCGGCGTTTCGCGCGCGCCGCGAGATGTAATTCCTTTCAGGTCTCGACCAGCACGGTCTGCAGACCGCGAAAGAAAGGCAGCGAGCGCCAGCGCGGCGGCTCGTCGGGATTGGCCAGACGGAGATTGGGGAAACGCTCGAAGAAGGCGGGCAATGCCACCTGCGCCTCCAGCCGCGCGAGCGGCGCGCCGATGCAGACGTGCAGGCCACCCCCAAACGCAACATGCGGCGCGTCCTTGCGCGTGATGTCGAAGCGGTGGGGATCGGGGAATGCCTCCGGATCGTGATTGGCGGCGCGCAGCGAGAGCAGCATGGATTGCGACTGCCGCACCGGACAGCCTCCAACTTCCAGATCGCGCGAAGCGATGCGCCCGGTGACGTCGACCGGACCTTCGTACCGCAGCACTTCCTCCACTGCGGTATTGATGAGCGAAGGGTCTGCTTTCAGCTTTGCGAGCTCGAGCGGGTTTTTCAGGAAATGATAGATTGCATTACCGATCAGATCCGTGGTGGTCAGATTTCCGCCGACGAGCAGTGATTGCAGATTGACGGACAGCTCGCCATCGCTGATCGGCGCACCTCCCGCCTGCAGGCTCACCATGTCGCTCACGAGATCGTCACGCGGCGCGGCGCGGCGCGCTTCGATGAGGCTTTTCATATACGCGGACAGAGCCGTCGCGGCGGCGGCAAGCCGGCTCGTCTGCTCCGGCGTGCGGAACGGATTGAGCGTCAGGATGACGCCTTCCGACCAGTCGCGAAATTCGACAAGACGGGTTTCGTCTACGCCAAGAATGCGCGCGATGACGTCGATAGGCACGAGAATCGCGAAATCGGCCATCGCGTCGAAGCGCACGCGGCAATCGATGCCATCGAGAATTTCGCGGACGACGTTTTCGACCTGGGGCCGGCAGCGCGCCACGCGCTTGTATAGCGCCTTGGCCAGCGGATTGCGGATGCGTGCGTGATCGGGATCGTCGAGGAGGAGAATTCCCTTGCGCTCCTGCTCGAGGTCGACCGGAAGGCCATCGATCCGTTCCTCGCGGAGGCGCTTTTGCAGGACGGCTTCGGGCTCCGCCCGATCCGGATCGCGCCACAGGCTGGTGTCCGAAAGTATGCCGCGCACATCCGCATATCGCGTCAGCACAAAACTCCCGGCCTGGGTATCGCGGCGAACGGGACATTCCGTGCGCAACCGGTCCAGCAACTGGTGCGGATTGTCGTTGAAGGCGGGATTGAGCGGCGTCAGGTCGAACACGGTAGGAAGCGGGGTCCCGGACATCGGCACATCCTCGAAGAAAGTCGATGATAGGGTGGGTCAGAGGGAATGACAAATTGTCATTTGCCGGCACCGGGCATGCGAATTTCCGGATAGCCGGGGAAATCGAACCGACCGATGGCCTGGAGTGCTCTTTCAGGTTCGCTTGACCGCCCAAGCGGCGTACGTATATTGCGCGGCTTCGCGTGGGGTCGGCCTCGTCGGGCGGCCCCCGCCTTTCATCCCGAATCGAGGATTTTGGCTATGTTTGCGGTCATCCGCAGCGGCGGAAAGCAATACCGGGTGGCCCAGGATGAAATCCTGACGGTCGGGCGCCTCGAGGGTGAGGTGGGATCCACGCTCAAGATCGAAGACATATTGCTTCTGGGAGGCGATCACTCCAGGACCGGGGCACCGCTGGTCTCCGGCGCCGCCGTTCACGTCGAAATTCTGGAACATGGCCGCAGCGAGAAAGTCGTGGCCTTCAAAAAGAAGCGGCGCAAGAACACGCATCGCAAGCGTGGCCATCGCCAGCACTACACGAAGCTCAAGATCACCGCGATCGACGCGGGCGCATAAGAGGCAAGAAAGATGGCTCACAAGAAGGCAGGCGGCTCCTCCCGCAACGGCCGCGACTCGCCCGGTCAGCGGCTCGGCGTGAAAATGTATGGTGGCCAGGCGATTGGCGCTGGCAACATCATCGTGCGTCAGCGCGGCACAAAATTTTTTGCCGGCGAGAATGTCGGCATGGGCAAGGATCACACGCTGTTCGCCAAGTGCGACGGCAAGGTCGAATTTCGCCAGGGATTCAAGCGACGCACCTACGTGTCTGTGCAAACGACGGCGGCGGATCGCGCAGACTAGGAATCCCCCAGGCCGCGACCGATTGGTGGCAGCCGTGTACCCTCGTGTACCTCTTCCGCAGGCGAAGAGGTAAGGCGCGGCGCGCGGCGAACAAGAAATGAAATTCCTCGACACAGCCAAAGTCCAGATCGCCAGCGGCGCGGGCGGCAATGGTTGCGTGTCATTCCGCCGGGAGAAATTCATCGAGTTCGGGGGACCCAACGGCGGCGATGGCGGCCGCGGCGGCGATGTGTGGGCGGAAGCCGTTGAGAACCTGAACACGCTGATCGATTACCGCTATCAGCAACACGTGAAGGCGAAGAACGGTCAGCACGGCATGGGGCGCGAGATGACGGGCGCCGACGGCGCGGACGCCGTGCTGAGGGTACCTGTTGGCACCACGATCTTCGAGCAAGACGGCGAGACCCTCATCTGCGATCTCGTGGTGCCTGGCCATCGTGCGCTGCTGCTGGAGGGCGGCCGCGGCGGCTTTGGAAACACGCATTTCAAAAGCTCGACCAACCGCGCACCGCGCCGGGCCATTCCAGGCCAGCCGGCTCAGGAAAAAGCCATCGTGCTGCAGCTGAAGCTGATCGCCGATACGGGTCTGATTGGACTTCCAAACGCGGGAAAATCCACTTTCCTGTCGCGCGTCTCTCAGGCGCGTCCGAAGATTGCCGATTATCCCTTTACGACGCTGGTGCCACAGCTGGGCGTGGTTCGCGCGGACGGAATTGATTTTGTGCTCGCCGATCTGCCGGGCCTCATCGAGGGCGCGCACGAGGGCGCGGGACTGGGCGACCGCTTCCTTGGCCATGCCGAGCGCTGCGGCGTCATTCTGCATCTGGTGGACGGCACCGAAAAGGAGATCGTGAAAGCCTATCGTACGGTTCGCAGCGAACTCGCATCTTATGGCCATGGGCTCGGCGACAAGCCCGTGATCGTCGCATTGAACAAGGTCGACGCGATTGCGAAGCCGCTGCTCGCGCGCAAGAAGGCTGCGCTGGAAAAAACGAGTCGCAGGCCGGTGTTACTTCTGTCTGCCGTCACCGGCGAAGGTGTCGATGATGTGTTACGGGCGCTCGCCCACGAAGTGCAGAAGCAGAAGTCGCAGCGCAACAGTCCACAGCCCGCGTCCGCCTGGTCGCCGTGAGCAAGCAAAGTAGGCGCGCGACGTGGCTCACGCCGCCCGGACCAGTCGCCTCGGGCCTGCGCATCGGCCTCCTCGGAGGCTCGTTCAATCCCGCACATGGCGCTCACATCCATGTCAGCGAGTTGGCCTTGAAACGGCTCGGGCTCGATTATGTCTGGTGGCTGGTTGCTCCGCAGAATCCATTGAAGCCGGCAAGCGGCATGGCGGCGCTTCGAAGCCGCCTCTCGGATGCGCGAATGCTGACGCGCCACCATCCGCGCATCCGCGTCAGCGATATCGAGAACCCCATGGGCACGGCTTACACGATCGATACCGTCGTCCGCCTGAAGCAGCGCTTTCCGCAGCTGCGCTTCGTCTGGCTGATGGGAAGTGACAATCTCATGACGTTCGATCGTTGGCGCAACTGGCAGGAACTCGCCCTGCAGATCCCGATTGCCGTCGTCATGCGTCCGGGCACTGCGCTTGCTCCGCTCAAGGCGAAATTTGCCCAGCGTTTTGCCAAAGCGAGAGCTCGCTTCGAACGCAGCATTGCCGATGCAAAACCGCCCGCTTTCCTCATTCTCGATGCACGGCGCAACCAGACCAGCGCCACCGATATTCGTGCGCAGGGCCTTCCTCGCCGCGATTGAGGCGTGCTACCATGCGCTTCGCAACCTACGAAACGCGCGGTCATTCGGCTGGTGATGACGGGAAAGATATCGGCGGTCCGTGCGTTCGTCGCGCATATCGAGAACGGAGGATCGCATTCGGACCCGTAACACCGGCGCTTCCCATGCGCCGACGAAAGCTGCACCGCGGCGCGCGCGCCCTGGAGAGGAGCAGGCGCTCCTTTCGCGAATCCTGGTTTCCCTCGACGACGACAAGGCGGAAGACGTGGTGACGATCGATCTGGCGGGTCGTTCGTCGCTCGCCGATTTCATTGTCATCGCCAACGGCCGATCGCAGCGCCATGTGAGCGCCATTGCGGAACATCTCGCGCGCCGCCTCAAGGAGGCTGGCTACGGCTCGAGGCCGATTGATGGTCTCGCATCCGGCGATTGGGTGCTCGTCGATGCCGGCGACGTGATTGTGCATATCTTCCGTCCCGAGGTGCGTGCCTATTACGATCTCGAAGGAATGTGGTCGGTGGAAGAACCGGCCCACGCAGTCGCCCACTGAGAGGAGCAAACTCGGTGCAGGAGGTGCGAAACATGCGCGGACCCCGCCGGAAATGCGGCGCCGCGCAAGAAAGAACTGTGTGATTGGGGGCAGCAGCCGCGTCTGGCGCGCGTGGGACGTTTTTCGTGAAACCGAGCTGGAACTAGAGCTATGCGCATCGCTATTCTGGCAGCAGGTCTTGCACGCGGCACCCCGCAGCACGCGCTGGTCGAGGAATATCTCATGCGGGCGCGGGCGATCGGCCGGCAGCAGGGTGTCGTTTCAGTCACGGTCGACGAGATCGCCGTCTCAAAACTCAGGGAGGCGCGGGCCCGCATCGCCGAAGAAGGCGAAAAACTCGCGGGCCGCATCGCACCGGGCGCGCATGTGATCGCGCTCGACGCGCGCGGCAAGGGCATGACGAGTGAAGCCTTCGCAGACATGCTGGGGGCGATGCGCGATGCCGGCGCGCGCGATCTCGTATTCCTGATCGGCGGTCCCGATGGACTCGATCCGGGTCCCACTGTGAAGCCGGGACGCAGTCTCGCCTTTGGCCCGCAGACCTGGCCGCATCTGCTGGTCAGGGCAATGCTGGCCGAGCAGATCTACCGCGCACTGACCATTCTCGGCGGCCATCCCTATCACCGTGGATGAGCGCCGCGGTCTTCTTGCAATCCTCCCAGCCGCCTGATTGATCGCAATCCATCCGCGACCCCGACGAATTCCATTTGCTGGAGCAGAAACCGGACTGTATAAACCCGGCCGCTCGTCGACGGGTGAATCAGATCAGGGGTGTATCCATGGGTATCGAGCTTCCGGCCAGCTATCGGCCGTCGGAGAGTGAACCCTTCATGAATGAACGCCAACGCGAATATTTTCGCCGCAAACTGTCGCGCTGGAAGGATGAGATACTGCGCGAGAGCCGCGAAACCATCCAGAACCTCCAGGCCGAAACGGTATCCAACGCGGATTTGGCGGATCGAGCTGCCACCGAAGCCGAGCGACAGCTCGAGTTGCGCACGCGCGATCGCCAGCGCAAGTTGATTGCGAAGATCGACGCGGCGCTCCGCCGGCTTGAAGACGGCTCTTACGGCTTCTGCGAGGAGACGGGAGAGCCGATCTCGTTGCGGCGGCTTGATGCCCGCCCCATCGCTACGCTTTCGATCGAAGCGCAGGAGCGCCACGAGCGGCGCGAACGCGTTTATCGCGACGATTGATCAGACGACCGGCGTGCTCCGGCGAGAGCAGCCTGAGAAGGACTAAGGCGGGCGCGTTGCTTCAAGCTTCGCCGAGATAGGCGGTCTCGCCGTGGATCGCCATATCGAGTCCGCTCACCTCGGCTGCCTGTTCCACCTTTACCGGGGTAATCCGGTCGATGAGCCACAGCATCGCATAGGTGAAACAGAACGCCCAGACGGAAGACACCGCGACCGCCACAACCTGCTTGCCAAAAAATGCGCTGTTGCCGGCGAGAAGTCCGTCCGCGCCATGGGGATTGAAAGCCGTGGTCGCGAAGATGCCCAGAAGAATGATCCCGAGCGCGCCGCCGACGCCATGCACGCCCCAGACGTCGAGCGCATCATCCCATTTCAACCGGTTCTTGAGCGCGACTGCGAAATAACACACGCCACCCGACACGATCCCGATGATCACCGCGGCCATCGGCGAAACATAGCCGGCCGCCGGCGTGATGGTGGCGAGCCCCGCGACCGCGCCGGTCAGGAGTCCCACAAAAGTCGGCCGTTTTTCGTACCACCAGCCGACTGCCATCCAGGCGATTGCCGCGAAGGAGGCAGCGACATCGGTGTTCAGAAACGCGACCGCGGTAACGGAATCGACCTGGAACTCGCTGCCGGCGTTGAAACCGTACCAGCCGAACCACAGAAGTCCGGTGCCGAGCGCGACCAGGGGAATACTATGCGGGCCGGTGTCGACAACGCGCCGCCGGCCCACATAAAGAACGGAGGCGAGCGCCGCCAGGCCAGCCGTATTGTGCACGACGATGCCGCCGGCGAAATCGAGCACGCCCCAGCGCTGCAACAATCCCCCGCCCCACATCATGTGCACGAACGGGAAATAGACGAACAGCAGCCACAGAGTGAGGAAGGCCATGTAGGCCTTGAAGGAAACGCGATTGGCGAATGCGCCGGTGATCAGCGCCGGAGTAATGATGGCGAACATCATCTGATAGGCGACGTGGACGAGCAGCGGAATTCCTGGCGTGGGCGAAGGCGTGGCCAGCGTCACGCCCTGCAGGAACGCCATGTCGAGATTGCCGATGACGCCACCTGCGCCGCCCGAGAAACACAGCGAGTAACCCACCACGTACCAGATCACGGTGGTCCAGCCCATCGACACAAAGGACTGCATCATGATGGCGAGTACGTTGCGCCGGCTGACCAGGCCGCCATAGAAGAAGGCGAGGCCCGGCGTCATCAGCATGACGAGGCTGCTGCACAGCAGCATGAAGCCGTGTTGCCCGTATCGATGTGCGGCATTGATTCCCCCTGTCGCCTCGGTGCCGAGCCTGCCGGGCACCGGACCGATCGAATTTATTATAACCCCGCTTCGCGCGCCACGTGCCGAGGCGGGATAAGCGGAATTGTTTGCGCGCGCGAATAAGCTACTGTCGGGACGAGGAATGCAGAAGGCGCCACGGATGGGAAGTCTGGCCAGAGTCCTCGCATGCTGTGTCCTCGCCTGGCTTTGCCTGGCGCCGGCGTGGGGCAATGACGTTCCGGCCTGGCGGGGCCATGCCGCGAATGCGCAACACACCGCCAAATCGCCCGCGCCGGGACAATCGCTCGCAAACATACATTGGACGATGGCGGTCGATCTGGCGCCTCCGCAGGCGCATGGAAAGGCGGCCGGCGAACTCCTGATCCACTACGCCTCGCCCATGATCACGGCGAAGAACACCGTTCTCGTTCCCGTAAAGACGACGTCCGAGGGCAATTTCGAGATCCGCGCAGTCAAAGGGCCGACCGGAGACGGGATCTGGAAACAGAAGACCGACTACGTTCTGCCGCCCTATGATTGGGTGCCGCCTCTGCCCGCGCATCTCACGGGACAGAATCGTCTGTATTTCGCCGGCGCCGGAGGCACGGTCCTGTTTCGCGACTCGCCCGATGCAAAGAGTGGCGACAGCGGCCGGCTGGCCTTCTATGGAATCGCAAAATACCGAGCCAACAAGCAGGCCTTTGACCAGAACGTGATGATCGATACGCCGATCACTGCCGATGAGCAGGGCAATATTTATTTCGGTTTCGTGGTGCTCGGTTCAAATCCGGCGGGTCTCGAAAGTGGTATTGCCCGGATGGATTCGAGTGGCAAAGGCACGTGGATCAGCGCGTCCAGCGCTGCCGCCGATGCCCAGATCACCCAGGTGGCGATGAATTGCGCACCCGCCATCTCGACCGACGGGTCGACGATCTACATCGCGGTGAGCAACGGGCAGACGGGGTATCTCGTGGGTCTCGATTCGCGAACTCTCGCCCCGAAATACAAAACGCAGCTTATCGATCCGGTCACGAAAGTGGGCGCAACCGTCGATGACGATTCCTCCGCCGCACCTACGATCGGACCCGATGGGGATGTCTATTACGGCGTACTCGAGTCGGATGCCGGCCAGCACAATTGTCGCGGCTGGCTGCTCAGCTATTCCTCCGATCTGGGCACGGAAAACACGCCGGGATCGTTCGGCTGGGACGACACGGTTTCGATCGTGCCCTCCGATCTGGCGCCGCAAGTCCGCAGCCGGAGCCCGTATTACCTCATGTCGAAATACAACAACTATTTCGATTGCGGCTCGGGAAATGGCCACAACGAGATTGCCATCCTCAATCCCAGGGCCACCCAGCAGGATCAGTACAGCGTCGCGACGGTGATGAAAGAAGTCGAAACCATTCTCGATCCCCATCAGATTCCGGGCGAGCCGCAAGGCGTCGTCTACGAATGGTGCGTCAATACGGCGGTGGTCGACCGCAGCAACAAATCGGTAATCGCCAATGCGGAGGACGGTTATTCCTATCGCTGGGACCTGACAAACAACACGCTGGCGCAAACCCTTCAGCTCAATCAGCCTTTGGGCGAAGCCTACACGCCCACCCTGATCGGCCCCGACGGCACGATCTATGCGATCAACAACGCGACGTTGTACGCCATCGGCAACTGAGGGGGCGCCGCACAAACACCCCGATCATGCGGGCGCACCGATGTCCCCGCTCTGCTTGTGAAAGAGGAGTGCCGGCAGGCTCGGCTGACGGCGCCGGTGAGGGGTCGGCTACCGACTTCGGCTGCCGAAAGTCTTGGGCATGTTGGGACGGCCGGCGCGGCGCCGCCTGCTGCGCGGCCGCGGCGATTGCTGGTCGTCGTTTCCTGTTATTCGAGAGGGCGTCGTTTCCGTCGAGATCGTGTGCATGGCGTCGTCGACGGCGATGTCGACCTGCGATTGGCGCGCAAAAGGATCGTCGGCGATGGCGAGTTCCTTTGCCTGCAAACGTTTGATCTCGTCGCGCAGCCGCGCCGCCTCCTCGAATTCCAGATCAGCCGCAGCTTCACGCATCCGCTTTTCCAGGCCCGCAATATGGGCGCGGATATTGTGGCCGATGAAGAGCGCTCTCCTTCCTCGGCGACCCCCGCGTCGACGGTGACATGGTCGCGCTCGTAGATCGAACCCATGATATCGGCAATGTTCTTGCGGATGCTGGCCGGCGTGATCGCGTTGGCGAGATTGAAGGCACGTTGCTTCTCGCGCCGGCGCGACGTCTCCGCCATGGCGCGCTCCATCGAGCCGGTGACCTTGTCGGCATACAGGATCACCTTGCCGTCCACATTCCGCGCGGCGCGGCCGATGGTCTGAATCAGCGAAGTCTCGCTGCGCAGAAATCCTTCCTTGTCGGCGTCCAGAATGGCTACCAGCGCGCATTCGGGAATATCGAGACCTTCGCGCAGGAGATTAATGCCGACCAGCACGTCAAAGGCGCCGAGCCGAAGATCGCGGATGATCTCGATGCGCTCGAGGGTCTCCACATCGGAATGCATATAGCGGACGCGGATGCCCTGTTCGTGCATGTATTCCGTGAGATCCTCGGCCATCTTCTTGGTGAGCGTGGTCACGAGCGCGCGATATCCGCGTTTGGCAATCTCGCGGCATTCCGCGATCAGATCGTCCACCTGGTGCTCGACCGGTCTCACTTCGACGGGCGGATCGATCAGCCCGGTGGGCCGGATCACCTGCTCGGCAAACACGCCGCCCGTCCGTTCGAGCTCCCACGGGCCCGGCGTCGCGGAGACATAGATGGTCTGCGCCCGCATCGCGTCCCATTCCTCGAATTTGAGCGGGCGGTTGTCGATGCAAGAGGGCAGCCGGAAGCCATACTCGGCGAGGGTCGCCTTGCGTCGGTAGTCGCCGCGATACATCCCGCCGATCTGCGGCACGGTGACGTGGCTTTCGTCGACGAATACCAGCGCTTCGTCCGGCAGATATTCGAACAGGGTCGGGGGCGGCTCGCCCGGTTTGCGCCCGGTAAGCCAGCGCGAATAGTTTTCGATTCCCGCGCAGGAGCCGGTCGCCTCGATCATTTCGAGATCGAATTGCGTGCGCTGTTCAAGCCGTTGCGCTTCCAGCAGCTTGCCATTGGCGCGATACCACTCGAGTCGTTCAATCAGCTCTCGCTTGATACCCTTGCGTCGCCTGCGCGAGCGTCGGTCGCGGCGTCACATAATGCGAGTTCGCATAGATCTTGATGCTATCGAGCATGCCGGCCGAACGTCCCGTCAACGGATCGAATTCGGAAATCGAATCGATTTCGTCGCCAAACAGTTCGATGCGCCAGGCGCGATCCTCGTAATGGGCGGGGAAAAGATCGACCGTGTCGCCGCGCGCGCGGAAGGCACCGCGGACGAAATTGTCGTCGTTGCGGCGGTATTGCAGCTGGGAGAACTGGCGCATCAGGTCGCTTCGGTCCACGTGCTGGCCGCGCTTGAGCGCCACCGTCATGCCGGAATAGGTCTCGACCGAACCAATGCCGTAAATGCAGGAGACGGAGGCAACGATGATCACGTCGTCGCGCTCGAGAATCGCGCGCGTCGCGGAATGGCGCATACGGTCGATCTCTTCGTTGATCGACGAATCTTTCTCGATGTAGGTGTCGGTGCGTGGGATGTAGGCTTCCGGCTGGTAGTAATCGTAGTAGGAGACGAAATACTCGACCGCGTTCTCCGGAAAGAACCCCTTCATCTCCGAGAAAAGCTGCGCGGCAAGAGTCTTGTTGGGCGCCAGGATGAGCGCCGGGCGCTGTAGCGCCTCGATCACCTTGGCCATGGTGAAGGTCTTGCCGGAACCCGTGACCCCGAGCAGCACCTGGTCGCGCTCGCCCGAATTCGGCTGCGGACCCAATCCTGCAACGAGATCGGCGATCGCGGTCGGCTGATCGCCCGCCGGCTCGTATTCGCTGACCAGTCTGAAGCGCCTGCCACCCTCGGATTTCACCGGGCGCGCGGGACGGTGCGGGACGAAAGCAGCGATTTCCGCGGCGGTCATCGGCGCCGGCGCGATTGGCGCCGTGACGCCCGCGCCGCGGAACCGCACCGATGCATCCGAGATTCCGCGCGGAACCATCCCGTTATTGTGCGCCATCACCGCAATATAGGCGGGCTCGGCCCGAGCTTCCAGCAACGGCGCGCGCAAGAAAAGCCCGCGAAGAGGGATCGCTCTTCGCGGGCGCGTTGGAAAGCTGGGGGTCTTCGAATTCTACAGGCTGGCCAGATCACGCCGAAGCGGCACTGTTGCCGGATTCCGGCCCTCGTCGTTGAGAATCTCGGGCACCGAAAGCGGTCGTCCGTAGAACTGGGCATTCGCGTCCGACTTCGGAGCCAATACCGAACCCTGCAATGTCAGTCCGCCATAAGCGCCCTTCGACGATGCCCAAACAATGATATCGCCGGTCAGATTGGTGCTGGTCGCGGCCTGCGCATTCGCGCCCAGGGTGATCACTGTCAAACCTGCTTCGCCGCCGAAGGTGAACTTGCTTTGCTCCACCGCCCGCAAAGCGCGGTCGGTCATGATGAACATCACAAAGCGCGCCTCTTCGAGGCCGATCTGCAGACCGAACGACGCCGAACCGATCGTGTAGAAGGCGGGCGCACTCCAGCGCCGGCCAAGGCGCTGCAGCAGCACGCCGTCGCCGCCTTCCGCACCGAAAATGAAACCGCCCTTGAGCAGTTGCGGCACGATAAGGACCGCCTTGGCGTCCCGCAGAAACTGCCGCGAGGGGCCGAAGGTCGGATCCGATTTCATGCTGGTCGACCGTGATTGTCGCCTGGTTGAGGACGGACATCTGGTCCGCTTGGGCGGGCGCGGCGGCGGCGGCCAAACCCAGCGCGAAAGTCAGTGCAACCAGGGTCCTGACTATGCGAGACATGTGACAACTCCCTCGTCTGGAAAAGCGTCCTTGCGCTCATGTAACGCGCGCCGCGCCAGCGGGTTGCCTTTTGCTAAACCGGCCGGCAGTTCTCGCTTAACAGCGGTTGTGAGAGCGAATATCAGCGATTGCGCCGGAACCTGGGCGCGCCTCGCAGACGCCTACGCGCTTGCCGAGGGACGCGCCCTGACGCGCTGAAACCAGGCGCCGAGATTGGTGTGCGACGCATCGAGCGGCTGGCCCACCGTCGCCGCAAAATCGAGAAAACAGAACAACAACATGTCGGCCAGAGTGAAGCGCGTGCCGCAAACGAATGGCCCCCCGGCCATCCGCTTCTCAAGCCAGGCCGAGCCGGTCGCGCGCGATTCGCTTTAGACCGTCCGACGCCTCGGGTACCGTGACGATGCGGTCCTTGAACAGACCCAGGTCCCTTCGCCGAACCGGAACCCGTTGGTCAGCGGTTCGCAGATGTTGAGATCGATCCGTCGCGTCCACATGCGGCATTCGGCTTTCTCGCGCGGATTGCTGCCGATCAGGGGCGGCGAGGGATGCAGGTCCTCCAGATATTCGCAGATCGCGGTAATCTCGCAGATCGACGAGCCGTCATCCAGCTCGAGCGCCGGCAACTGCCCGTGCGGGTTGAGCCGAAGATAGGGCTCGCGCCGGTTCTCGCCCTTCAACACGTCGATCGACACCGCGGGAATTTGTAAATCTTTTTCCGCTATGAACATCCGCACGACGTGCGGGTTTGGGCCGATGGAATTGTAGAGCTTCATGGGTCGATCCCTGCCGAACGACGCGCCGAGGTTAGGCCGGCGAGCATGCAGGGTCAATTTGCCCGCACCGCCATTGCAATTGCGCGAGTTCACGCCCAGCTTGCCTCCAGATGCAGCGAACGGACATGAAAAAAGCCCTGATACTGACCGGAGGATGGATCATCACCATCCTGGGTGCGCTGCTCACGCCCATTCCGCTGCCGCTTCCGTTTCCGGTGGGGATCATGCTGTTCCTCGTCGGCTGCGCGATTCTGACCACCCATTCCAAGCCATTTCGGCGCTGGGTGCAGCATCTGCGGCATCGCAACACGTGGCTGTCGCACGGCCTGGAATTCATTACCCGCCGCGCACCCAGCCAAGTGAAGACGATGGAAGCTTCGACGCGTCCGCGGGCGCTCGGGCGCAAGGCGCGCATGCAGGCCAGGCGCGGCGGCGAGATTGCCTGAGCCGTGGCGCCGATCCCGTTCGAGCGCGATTTCGATGCACCGTACGGCGATTGTCTTCGCGTTGCGCCGCGCATTCATCGTGTTCTGGCTCCCAATCCCGGACCTTTCACCTTCAAGGGAACCGGCGTCTACATCGTCGGCGCGCGCGACGTTGCAGTGATCGATCCCGGGCCGGACATTCCGGCGCATATCGATGCCCTGAAGCGCGCGCTGGCCGGCAGGCGCATCACGCATATTCTTCTCACACATACCCATAGCGATCATTCGCCGGCAGCCGCGCCGCTCAAGGAATGGTCAGGGGCTCAAACCTACGCCCACGGACCGCACCCGGGCGGTCGCGAAGACGGCGTGGTGAAGGTCGAGGAGGGCGGCGACCGTGCATTCGTGCCGGACATCCGCGTCGGCGATGGCGATGTTCTCGAAGGGGATGGCTTCACGATCGAATGCGTGTTCACGCCTGGACACACCTCCAATCACATGTGCTTCGCGCTGCGCGAGGAGCATGCGCTCTTTACCGGCGATCACGTCATGGGCTGGTCGACAACCGTCGTCGCCCCCCCGGACGGCGACATGGCGGCCTACCGCGCCAGTCTGGCAAAATTGATCGCCCGCGACGACCGCATCCTGTGGCCCACACATGGCGGGCCCGTCCGCGAGCCGCAGCCCTTCCTGCAGGCTTATCTCGCGCACCGCGCCGAACGCGAGGCGCAGATACTGGCGTGCCTGCGCGACGGCGTGTCGAAGATTCCCGACATCGTCGCGCGTCTGTATGCCGACGTCGACAAACGACTGCACCCGGCCGCAGCCCTGTCCGTCCTTGCGCATCTGATCGAACTTGCGGACGCGGGCCGCGTGATTGCCGCACCAACTCCGGATCTGTCGGCGACGTACCGGCTCGCGCGATAGCGGATGATTTAGCGCGTCGTCCAGTTTTCCACCCGCAGGCCGGGGACATCTCGAAAATCAGCAACATTGTCGGTGATCAATATCGAGGCGGTGGCAAGCGCGTGTCCGGCAATCATGCGGTCAAAATCGCGGCCTTTGACCCAGCCGCACTGGGCGATGATTTGGCCATACGCCTCCGCCGCCGCGGCATCGAAAGCCAGAACCGGAATATCGCGCAATAAAATATTGAGGCGTGCGGCGCGCAGGGCAGCGAGGCTCGAGTCCCTGTAAAGGCCCCGCCGGAGCTCGGCCAGGCTCAGCGCAGAAAGCAGGACCGCTCCTTCGTGCCGAGAAAGCTTGTCGAGCACTGCCTCGGTTCCGTCACGCGCATGAATAGCGATATTGGTGTCGATCAGATAGGCCAAGCTCACTCCCGCTTACGACGCGGTACTTCGATCGGCATGCGCCTTTCGGGCTTGCCGGGCTTCGGCATCGCGCGAAGCGCGGCAACGGTTTCGTTTAACGTCCGGCGCGCAGGATAGATCGTGATCACGTCGCCGAGGCGCGTGACCTCCAGCTCGACACTCGTATCGGCATAGGCAATCTCGGCCGGGATGCGAACCGCCTGGCTATTTCCAGACTTGAAAACGCGCGTGCGCGGCATGTCTCGCCCATAGGTGTTCGCTGCAAGTGTAGGCATACTCCCCTTTGGCGTCAATCCGCGTATATACGCGTGATCGCCGACAGCAAAATTTCTACCCTGCCGCAAGTTTTTTCAAATAAGCGCCAATGCGCGCGGCATTTCTGCCGAAATCGCTGATGGCGACACGGCTCCTGGAACGGATGTCGAGCCGCGCGCCGATGCCCGCCGGTTTGACCCGGATGACGATATCGTCCGTCAGGCCGAACAACAGCGTCTGGTCTGTCGCTTCGATGATGCCGCCCCCGGCTTCGGGTCGCACCGCCACGATCGTCCAGCCCATCGCGCGCGCGTCCGCCAACGCCCGATTGAACAACTTGGAGGGTGTCGTCCCCAGCTGCGAAGCGGCCTTGATGTCGGCGTAGTAAAGCTTCTGCAGCATTTCCTGCGTGTAGTTCTTCCCGTCGAAGCGTACCTGCTTGAGGCCGTCATAGGCCGACGAAGCGGCGGCACCGGGCTGGTGATGGTCGAGGGCCACGAAAGCGGGCGCGTGCTCCGTGTCGGTGGTGATGTCGTAAATCGGCGGTATCGATTGCTCGATGTTCACGAGATAGAGGTCGCGCAACGGCATCCACAACACCGCCATCGAGCCCACGAGACCAATCAGGCCATAACGCGCACCTGCAGCACTATTCGAGAATATGGCGGTCAGCAGCCACACGAGAGCCGATGCGAACCCGGCGATCCCGAGATAAACGCAATAGGGAAAAATCGTGAGAAGTCCGACCCGCAGATCCCAAAGGTGAAGGCGGGAGCCGACGCCGGCCACCACTCCGACCCCGATCGAGAGCAACAGGACGACAAAGGACAGCCGCGCCACAAGATGCAGGAATCGCTTCAACGCTGCACCGGTGCGGCCGCTCTTTTGCGTTTCAATCGAGGTGCGGGCGATGCTTTCCATAGGTCTCGCGCAGCGTCGTCTTCTGAATCTTTCCCGTAGCGGTGTGTGGAATCTCGGCTGCGAAAATCACGTCGTCGGGCATCCACCATTTGGCGATCTTGCCTTCCAGATAGCGCAGGATTTCTTCTCTTGTCGCGGCCTTGCCAGGCTTGAGAACCACAATAAGAAGCGGCCGCTCGTCCCATTTGGGATGGGCGATGCCGATCACCGCCGCCTCCGCCACCGCATGATGGCCAACAGCGATATTCTCGATCTCGATCGACGATATCCATTCGCCGCCCGATTTAATGACGTCTTTTGCCCGATCGGTAATCGTCATGTAGCCATCGGGGTCGAGCGTGGCCACATCACCGGTGTCGAACCAGCCATCCGCGTCGAACGCATCCTCGCCCTCACCGCGGAAATATCCTTTGGCGACGGCGGGCCCGCGCACCTTCAAACGTCCGAAGGCCGTGCCGTCGCGCGCAAGCTCGCGATTGGCGTCATCGACGATCTTCATCTCCACGCCGAACAGGGGATGGCCCTGTTTCAGTTTGTGCGCGATCTTCTCCTCGTCGGACCGGTCGGCCAGAGCGGCGGTGAGCGAACCCAGCGTGCCGAGAGGACTCATCTCCGTCATGCCCCAGGCGTGCACGACGTCGACGTCGTATGTCTTTTCAAACGCTTCGATGATCGCGCGCGGGCAGGCGGAGCCGCCGATCAGCACGCGGTTCAAATAGGGCAGCATCTTGCCCGTTTCTTCGAGATAGTGGAGCAGCGTGAGCCAGACAGTCGGCACCGCGGCCGTTACCGTCACACGCTCGCTGTCGAGAAGCTCATAAACGGAAGCGCCATCGAGCCTGGCGCCCGGCAGAACCAGCTTGGCGCCGGTCATGGGCGCGACGAAGGCAATCGCCCACGCATTGGCGTGGAACATCGGTGCGACCGGCATCACCGTATCGGTGTTGCGCACGCCCATTGCATCGGCCTGGCAGGCCATGAAAGCGTGAATCACGTTGGAGCGATGACTGTACAGTACGCCTTTCGGATTACCCGTCGTGCCCGACGTGTAGCAGAGGCCGCAGGCAGATTTCTCGTCGAGATCCTTCCAGCCATAATCCTCATCGCCCTGCGCGATGAAATCTTCGTAGGCGACAATTTGTGCGAAATTCGTCTCCGGCGGCAGCTCGGAAAAGGCTATGAAATGCTTCACGGTCTGCAGCCGCGGCGCAATTGCGCTCACCAGCGAAGTGAAACTCGCGTCAAAAAAGAGCACGCGATCTTCCGCATGGTTGGCGATGAAGGCGAGCTGGTCTGCAAACAGCCTCGGATTGAGCGTGTGATAGACGCCGCCCATCCCGGCGATGCCATACCAGGATTCGAGATGCCGCCAGGTGTTCGAGCCGAGCGTGGCGACGCGGTCTCCGGTCTTGATGCCGAGCCGTTCGAGGGCGCTCGCCACGCGGCGGGCGCGGCGGCCGATCTCGCGGTAGTTGGTGCGATGGATCGGACCTTCGGGGCTGCGCGTCACCACCTCGCGGCTGCCGTGGTAGAGCGCCGCGTGATCGATGATCTTATGGATCAGCAGCGGCCAGTCCTGCATCAGCCCGAGCATGGCAACGCGTCCCGTTTTCTTGGGCCATCATAGGAACGACGCTCTACGGGGGCAACGAGAACCGCGCCTGCGTTGACGCCGTGCGCGCCCCGCGCGTTAATCGCGCCCGCATAAATGCCGGAGCCGCTCAAATGCCTCTCAGCAATGCCCAGATGCGCGACGTGGAGAGCGTGCTTCATCCTTATACCAATCTGGTGAAGTTCCGGGAGAGCGGACCGCTCGTGATCGAGAGGGGCGATGGCGTGCGGGTCTATGACGAGCACGGCAAGGATTATATCGAGGCCCTGGCGGGACTTTGGTGCACCGCACTCGGCTGGGGCGAGGAGGCGCTCGTCGAAACGGCCGCCGAGCAGATGCGCAAGCTTGCTTTTGGACACCTTTTCGCAGGCAAGAGCCATGAACCCGCCATCGCGCTGGCGGAGAAGCTCAAGGAGATTGCGCCCTTCCCCGTGGGCAAGGTGTTCTTCGCCAATTCCGGTTCCGAGGCGAACAACTCCCAAATCAAGCTCTACTGGTATGCGAATCACGCAAGAGGAAAACCCGCGCGGAAAACGATCGTCAGCCGCAGGAAGGCCTATCATGGCGTGACGATCGCGACGGCGAGTTTGACCAGCCTGCCCGCCAATCATCAGAGCTTCGGGTTGCCGCTCGATTTCGTGCGCTTCGCCGATTGTCCGCATCATTATCGCGGAGCAGAACCCGGCGAAAACGAAAGCGATTTCTCCAGGCGGATGGCGAGGAGCCTGGAGTCCCTGATCGAACAGGAGGGACCCGACACGATCGCCGCGATGATCGTGGAGCCAATACAAGGCGCGGGTGGAGTCATTCTGCCGCCCGAAGGCTATTTCGATGCGCTTACTGATGTGCTGGACCGCCACGGCATACCGCTGATCGATGACGAGGTAATCACGGGTTTCGGGCGCACGGGCAACTGGTTCGGTTGTGCCACGTATGGATTCGAGCCGGCCAGCATGACGCTCGCTAAGGCGCTGTCCTCAGCATATCTGCCCATTTCCGCGGTTCTGCTCTCGCCGGAACTCAGTCAGACGATCGAGGAGGAGTCGGGAAGGATCGGCACGTTCGGCCACGGCTACACCTACACTGGCCACCCCGTCGCCGCCGCCGTCGCGCTGAAGACGATCGAGATCTATCAGGAGCGCGATCTCGTCGGTCACGTGCGCCGCGTCGCACCGCGCTTCATGTCTCGGTTGAAGAAACTTGGCAATCATCCTCTGGTTGGCGAAGCGGCCGGCATCGGCCTGATCGGCGCCGTCGAATTGGTCGCCGACAAATCCACCAAGGCGAATTTCCCCGCCGCGAAACTGGTGGCCGCCACGATCTGCAGGTTCATGGAGGAAGAAGGCGTGATCACGCGACCGATGTTGGGCGATCGCATCGCGCTATGCCCGCCGCTCGTCATCGAGGAGGCGGAAATCGACGAACTCTTCGACCGCTTCGAGCGCGGCCTCGACAAGGGCCTCGATTGGGTGTGGCGCGAAACGGCCGAACGCGCCTAGACCGTTCCGGCGCTGACGAACCCTCGGGCGGCCCAAGCGCGGCCAGATTGCGTCCCGGCTATTTGCAGCTATCGAACCTGAAGGCGACGATGCGGGTATCCCAGTCCTCGCTGGCTTTGCCGCCGTCCTTTTTGTTGTAGTACATCTGGCTGTACCAGAGGGTGCAGTCGTCGGCAGGGTCGATGCTCATGCTGCTGTAGTCGCCCCAGCGCTGGCTGTCGCCTGTTTCGACAGCGGATCCTTTCGCGGCAATCGTCGGCGCTTCCATTTTCCCCAGTGGATCGGATGCGAGCCGGCCCGTGTACCAGACGCTCGGATCCCGGGCATCGCCGGAGACGCTCATCCCGAGGGCGATGTCGCCATCTTTGTCCATGCCGGTACTTCCCATCCACAGGCTGTCCGCCTTGTTCTGGAACGTGCCCGCCTGATAGAGGGCAAAACCGCTCCCTGCCGGCGCCGCGCGAAGCTCGTACCAGCGCATCGCCGAAACGGCGCTCGAACCGCCGCCTGGCGCAACATTGTGCGCCACCACCATGGATTCGTGGTCGCCGAAATTGCGGTAGGCGAGCCGGAACATGAGGCGATCTCCCAGCCCCTCGACCTGCTCCCCGTTAGCCGGCTGCGGAATACAGTTGGAGAATCCTCCGCAGGCTTCGGCGAACGTCGGCACCGTGATGTTGTTGGGACCGGTAAAGGTGGATTTGTCCGGATGGGCAAAATCCACGTGGAAATCGAATTCCTGCAGCAGATCGGACGTGTTGCCGAGTTGCAGATAGTGGTTCGGCGCTCCTTTGGGGGGCGAGGCGGAACCATCGCGATCGGAGGGCAGAAGGCTCGACACACCGTCGGGCGTAAAGCAGATCGCGGCGGCGGATCCGCCCGCCAGCATGGCTGTACGATCATAGGCGCAGGGTTCCGCGTTGCCGCCATCGAGGTTCGAGGTGCCGTAATACGCATCTGGCCAGACGGCATATTTCGGATAGTCCGGCAGCGTGCTGCCGTAGTCGTATTCATAGCGGTTATAGGAGCCGGTTGCGTCGGAGCCGGTCGATACCGCGATGCACAGGGCATAGTTGCCGGAATAGTTCAGATACGAGACCAGCCACCGATCGGCAAGATTGTCCCAGATCACGACCGGATCGCCGGGATCGGTGTTTTCACACAATCCGCCGAAGCCCGAAAACAGCGTGTTCGTGTTGGTGGGCGGCAGCACGACTTTCCCGCTCGCCTTGTCGTACACCGCGTAATCGAAGTTGGTGATTTCGACGAACTGGGTGCTGCCTACTGCGCCGTTGGTGTCGGGCACCTGCGCGTTTTGTTCATCCTCGCGCACCGCATCGAAAGCCAGCACTTTGGTCGTATGGACTACCGGCAGATAAAATTGCTGCACCGCCCGGTCTTCACCGGGCGGCCCCGCCGGAAGCTGCCGTTTGTGTCCGGGTTCCGGCATTTCGCGCCTGCGCTGCGGCGTCTGTCGAACGTTCCGCGCCATGTCGCGCAGCGGGAACGAAACATCGTGCCTGGCGGCGTAACGAACAGTGGGGGCACCCAAAACTTCCTGGGCCGATGTGCACGTCGGCACGAATGCGACAGAGCCGAGAAGCAGCGCGTACGCGGCCGACCGCGCGGTACCAGCCATCATGATATTTCCTCCTGGGGAGCGTTTCGCGCACGCTCTATCGACCAAGCCGAAAGCGATGCGGCCCCTTTTTTCGCGTCCTTCGTGCCGTATGGGCGGGGCGGCGAACCTTATTGAAGCGGACCGCTCTTCGCAACTGCTTTCCGGCGGTTGTGCTGTTTGAAATCACGGGATGCGCAATTGGGCACGGAAAAACCTGCGGTATTCGCTGCGTATCGCCTGAAGGAAAACGGGATCAGCGTCGCCCGTGCAGCCGGACCGGCAGGTCCGAATAGCCTTTGACGAATGGAGATAGACGCGCTCGGGCTCGCCCACGACTTCGACGAAGGAAAACCGCTTCAGGATTTCTTCCCAGACGATGCGCAGCTGCATCTCCGCGAGACGGTTGCCGACGCAGCGATGAATGCCGAAGCCGAAGGAGAGATGCTGTCGCGGCCGTTCGCGATCGATGAGGAATTCATCCGGCATTCTCGATCGCGTCGGGATCGCGATTGCCCGAGACGTACCACATCGCAACCTTGTCGCCCTTGCGGATCGTCTTGCCGCCGAGTTCGATATCGGCGAGCGCGGTGCGGCGCATATAGGCGAGCGGCGTCTGCCAGCGGATGATTTCGGGCACCATGTTGGGGATGAGCGCCGGATTGTTGCGCAGCTTGTCGTATTCGTCGCGGATTTTCGTTGAGCGCGAGCACGCCGCCCGAGATGGAATTGCGCGTGGTGTCGTTGCCGCCCACGATCAGAAGAATGAGATTGCCGAGATACTCCATGCGATCCATGTTCCGCGTGGCTTCGCCGTGCGCGAGCATCGAAATGAGATCGTTTCCCGGGCGGCGCATTGACGCGGTCGTTCCACAGCGCAGGAAATAATCCGCGCACTCCAGGAGCTCGGCGCGGCGCTGCTCTTCGGAATCGATGATGCCGCCGCCCGGCGGCGCTGTGGCCACGTCCGACCATCGCGTCAGCTTGCGCCGGTCGTCCCACGGAAAATCGAACAGCGTGGCAAGCATCTGCGTGGTCAGCTCGATGGAGACCCTGTCGACCCAGTTGAAGGTTTCGCCGATCGGAAGCGAATCGAGAATCTAACCCGCGCGCTCGCGAATCGTGCTTTCGAGCTTGTCGAGATTGTCGGGAGCTACGATCGGATTGACCACCTTGCGCTGCGCTTCGTGCTTGGGCGGATCCATGGCGATGAACATGGGCAGCCGGAAATCCTCCGGCGCGTCGCGCATCGTGATGCCGCCCTCCGACGAAAACACCTGATGGTTGGTGTCGACCGCCATGATGTCTTTGTATTTCGTCACCGACCAGTAGGGGCCGAACGTGCTTTGCGCGCAGAAATGGACGGGATCCTCGCGCCGCAGGCGTTCGAACTACGGCCAGAGCGTGTTGGAGCGGAACAGCTCGGGCCGGCTCACGTCGATGGTATCGAGCGGAACATCGTAGGGGCTTGTGGCCTCGCTACCAAAAGCCTGCGCCGCGTGACTCATGGGGATTCCTCCGCGATGGCCATAGCTTAGCGAATTTTGCCGCGCCGGTCCCCTTCTCGGGCCTGCCAAACTCGAAATTGCACGAAGCTTCGGTTTTGCACGGGTTTTTCAAGCAACCCTGTGCCGCAAACCAACGGAATCGTGTAGAAACGCCCCATCTGATTCGTTTTCTCGAAGGATGAAACTCATGGAAAAGCCCGCCGTCGCCAAGCCAGCCGTCGCCAAACCGGCGGCCAAAGCCAAGGTCGAAAGCGTAACGATGAAACAGATCGCTGTGGAATTGGCGAAGAAGCATGATCTTTCCAACAAGGCCGCCGGCCAATTTCTCGACGATTTCGTCGGGGCGATCACCAAACAGCTGAAGAAGGGCGCCCGCATTCGCCTCACGGGCCTTGGAATTCTTTCCGTCCGCAAGCGCGCGGCGCGCATGGGCCGCAATCCCGCGACCGGCGAGGCAATCAAGATCAAGGCCAGCAAGAAAGTCGCATTCCGCGCCTCCAAGGACCTGAAGGAAGCCGTCTAAGCCGATTTGCGGGCGATGAGCGCAGCAGTCGCTGCGCTCTTTCCTTTCAGTCAGGCCCTCGCGTCGCGCTACCGTGCGGCCCGCGGTTCGTCTTGCGCTTGGGCTCGGGCCCGGCGAGCGCGACTGCGACCCAGTTCAATCCGTCGATATGCCGGCAAACGATGGCAAAGGCGCCGGTGATGGGAACCGCCAGGAACAGCCCGCCGATTCCCCAGATGAAGTCCCCAAAAACTCAGCGACAGGATGATTCCGAGCGGACTGAGATTGAGGGTGCGCCCAAGCATCACCGTGCTCACGATGTTTGCGAGCACGAAATGCAGCGCGCCAAGCGAGACCGCGATGATCAGGAAGGGCGCAAAAGCACCGAACTGAAGCAGCGCCATCAGCGCCGGAAGCAGCACCGCCACTGCCCCAATCGTCGGGATATAGGTCGCCAGGAACAACACCAGCGCCCAGAAGCCGGCGAAGCTCACATGCATCGCAACGAGCAGCGCGTACGTGGCTGCGCCCATGATCGCGCTCAACAGGGTGCAAACGCCGAGATAAGCCTGCACCTGCCGCGCCACGGTCTGAATCACCTTTGCGGCTTCGTCGCGCCTGCTCTGGTCCTTCTGCAGCCTTGCAAGCTTCTCGGGGAGATGGCGTTGTTCCGCCAGCAGGAAACCCACATAGACGACTATCATTGCGAGCGTGAACAGGAACGACCCGGCCGAAGCCGCCACCTGGCCGATCATGCCTGCGACATTGGAGGTGCTGAAGAGGTCACTGAAATTGGCTCCGCGTCCCAGATGCAGAAACCCAAGCACAGAGCCGGCGAGTTGCTGCAGCTTTGGAAAATAGGCGGGTGCCTGCGCCGCTACCGCATCAGCTTCGTTGCCGAGCACGCGCGCGATGAGATAGAGCGCGCCGGCGACAAGAAGGAGGGAGCTTGCCCACGCAAACGCGGGCGGCAGGCGCACGCGTTCGAGAGCATCGGTCAGCGCGTTCAGGATCGCCCAGACCAGCATGGCGAAAGCGAGCGGCGCCAACAGGGGCCGACCGATCACCAGGATCGCAAGAATCGCAAGGGTGCTGATCAGCCAGCTGGCCACCTGCCGCGCGTCAACGCTCATGATCTCTGCGTCCGGATTTTCGCCACCGCCCCCTTGAGCAATTCATTCCCGCCATTTCGGGTTACAGCCGCGTGAAGTCGATCGATGCATCCAGGTCGAGCCGCGCTTCCGCCGGCGGCAGAGGATATTTCAGGCCGGTCGCGCAATTGAACAGGACCACGCGGTCGTGCGCGCCGATCCTGCCTTCGAGGACGGATTTGCGCCACGCGGCATGCGTCGCGGCACCTTCCGGGCACAGCAGCAATCCTTCCCGATCCGCCACCTCGTGCAGGCTTTCGAGGATCTCCTCATCGCTCACCGCGATCGCGTATCCATGACTTCTCGCGAACCGCGGCGAGAACAAGAAAATCACCGATGGCCGCGGGAACGCGAATGCCGGCGGCGATGGTATGCGCATTCTCCCAGCGCGCCGCATGCTTTTCCTCCCGTTCGAACGCGCGCACGATCGGCGCGCAGCCTGCGGCCTGCACCGCCACCATGCGTGGCCTGTTCGCGCCGATGAAGCCAATCTGCTCGAGCTCCGCAAACGCTTTCCACATGCCGATCAGGCCGGTGCCGCCGCCGGTAGGATAGAAGATCACGTCAGGCGTGTCCCAGCCGAGTTGTTCGACAAGCTCGAAGCCCATCGTCTTCTTGCCTTCGATTCGGTACGGTTCTTTCAGCGTCGACATGTCGAACCAGCCCGCGGCGTCGCGACCGGCGCCGACAAGCTTGCCGCACTGATCGATGAGCCCGTTGACGCGATAGACGTTCGCTCCCTGCGCCGCGATCTCCCGGATGTTGATTTCCGGGGTATCTTCGGGACAAAACACGGTCGTGCGCATGCCAGCGCGGCTGCCGTAGGCGGCGAGCGCCGCGCCGGCATTTCCGTTGGTCGGCATCGCCAGATGGCTAAGGCCGAATTCTTTCGCCATCGATACTGCAACAGCGATGCCGCGTGCCTTGAACGAACCCGTCGGCAAACGGCCCTCGTCCTTGACGAGGACTTCGCCACGGTTCACGCCACGAATGCGGATGAGCGGCGTCGTGCTTTCGCCGAGGCTGACGATGTTTCGCGTCTGCCGCACCGGCAGCAGCTCGCGGTAGCGCCACATATCCGGCGGCCGGGAGAGCAGGATGTCCTTCGTCAGAGCGTCTTTGACCTGGTCCAGCGCATAGCGGACAAGCAATGGCTTTCCCGCCCGTGAAAGACCGTGAAGCCTGCCTGCCTCGTAGCGCTCGCCTGTCGCGGAACATTCGAGATGGCTGACGAAGGTCGGACGCTCATCATCGAGATTGCGGAACGGCATGGCTCATCGCTCCGGCAACGGCTCGGGAATGCCGAGTGCCAGGCGGGCGCGCACATAGTGGCGCTCCTTGAGGTGTTTGCGAATCATACGCACCGCGATCGCCGTCACCGCGATTTCATTGGTGAAGCCGAGAACGATTACAAACTCCGGCATCACCGAGGCGGGCAGGACAAACCAGGCGAGAGCTGCCAGCAGCACGCCCCGCACGCGGCCAGGCGTTGTGGGATCGATTACGCAGAAATACGCGGCGGCGAGATCTTCCGCGAAGGGAATACGGCCCGCAAACCTCTGCAGCTTTTTCCAGAATCCTTCCTCCACGATGCGCGCGTGACGCGCCACCACCGCCGGCAGGTGAACGGATTCTGTGTCGCGGGATTCCCGGAACATCATCTCGATACCGCAGAAAAGCGCGGCCGCGCAACGTCCAAGAACGCCAACGCCCTCTCCTCCGGAGAGGAGAGGGCGCGGTGAACAACAACCAAATCAATCAGGGAAGCTGGGGGTGAAGTTTCTGGGTGGGCGGGCGGTATGCGCCGGCTGTACCCACGCAGTTTTTCGATGACGGGCAATAGACGTAATAACCCGCATCGGAGCCGACTGCGACCCAGCCCATGTCATTGACGCCCCACGGTTGCACAAAGGACACGGAACCGGGAATGTTGATGTCTTTGAACTTCTTGGTCTTCATGTCGTAGGTGAAGCCATGGATGATTCCCGAAGTGTCTTCCCATTGGCCCGTGATGGTACCTTTGTCATTGATGCCTTCGAGCACCGTGTACACTTCCGAATCGCTCGGATAGTCGATGGTCGTGGCCTTCCCGCCGCTGATCAGGAATCCGTTCTGAAGACCGCTTGAATCGATGTACCAGCCGACGATGTCGCCCGCATTGTCGATGCCGCGGCCGGCATAGCCGGAGTTGGTGATCTTGAGCTTGATCGTCGCCTTGTACTTCGCCTTCCCGCCGAGGTAGCCGACATCGTTTCCGCCCGCGTTCACAAGGCTGGCGGCGAATACATTCCTCTTGTTGTTGAGCCCCTGGGCCAGATAGTTCAGGACCTTCCCTTTTTCGGTGACTTCGGTAATCGTGCCACTCGGGTTGCGTTCCCAAGGCACGTCGGTCACCGGGCTTCCACCCGAATTATTTCCGAGATCCCGTAATGTAGCCATTGTCGTTGATGGCGCGCGGCTCCGTTCCCGGGCCGGGCTCGTTCGGATCGTCGAAGGTCGTGTAGTTGCTGCCGTCCGGCGGCCCCACATAGCCATGCTCGACGCCGCTTGAATCCAGCCAGCTGCCGGTGGCGATGCCGCTGTCGTTGATTCCGAAGATGTTGGTCGACGTGCTGTTAGGGACATTGGTGATTTGGTAGAGTTCGCTTTTCGCAGCCGCTGGCCCTGCCATCAGAGCAACGACCGCGGCCGATATCATCAGATGCTTCTTCATGTTGAGACCCCGATAAACAAGTTGTTAACCGATTCAATCATCCCGGCGGAAACCGAGTCAATGGGCAGACGTGGGGTGAGGCTATGCCCGCTCCAGCCGCTCGAACAATCGGGACCAGGGAGGTGCGCCGGAAGAACTTGCCGCTGCGGCCTTTCCAGCGGAAGCCGCCCTGCCCCACCTCGATGGTGCCCAGCATCGCCTCGCCCGATTTGATGCGGAAGGTCAGCGCGGCCCCGAGTCGCGCAATATCCTGCGCCTTCAGCGCCACATCGACGGTGTAGCGCGGCTTGCGCCGTCTTGGCCTGGCTGCCATCGCATCCCCCCTTTTTCGAAGCCTGAGGATAGTTCCGTTCGGGCGCGGGCTGAAGCGAGAGCCTGCCCGGATGCGTGAAATGGACAGAACACCCGGTGCATCGTCCCAAACGCGGTCGAGGCAAAAAACAGCCCGGCGCGAGGGCCGGGCTGTGTGCGTCGGCGCGCTGCCGACGGCGCAAGACTGGCGGAATTCAGTCGACGATCTGCACCACCTTGCGTGAGTTGGGATCGACGAAAACCATGCGCCCATTCCAGTCGAAATATTCATAACGCCGCGCTTCGGGCACGCTGGTGTAAATCTCTTCCGGCACCGGCTGAAGCGTGACGTCAGTGGGCACGGGGGCGCCTACCACGACGTCCTCCTGCACCTGCACAGGCCTGATCTTCTCCTTCACGACGTAGTCGTGGATGACGGTCCGCTCCTCCGGCCGCACCGTCCAGGTGGTCGTGGTGGTCGTGGTTTCAGTTCTGCTGGGCATCGGGGCCTCGTCCTGGGCCATCGCCGCACTGCCTGCCAGCAATCCCGCGACCGCCACACCTGCTATCCATAGGCGCCTCATCGCACACTCCTCTGTAAGCGCCCCTGCGACCGGAAATGAAATGAAATTTCAGCGCTCGGGTTCCCCGGTTCCATCAAATGGCAGCGCCGGGCAGCTGCCGCGGATTGCAATTCACGCACCTCCGGGTTATAGGAGGGTCCGCGACGGCGTCCGTCACTTTGAAGCGCACTGTTGTAAATCCGACTCGCCTTACGTGCGCGCCTGGACGAGACAGCCCAACTTCCAAAAGATGGTTTGCGTCCTATCGCACCGTGCGCACAGGAGTTCGCACGGAACCCCGATGCATCCAGGAGACAAAATGACCATCGGAACAGTAAAATTCTTTAACACTGCCAAGGGCTTCGGCTTCATCGCGCCGGAGGGCGGCGGCAAGGACGTTTTCGTGCACGCAACCGCCGTCGAAGCGGCCGGCCTGCGCACCTTGAGCGAGGGCCAGCGCGTTTCGTTCGACATCCAGCCGGATGCTCGCGGCAGCAAGGCGGTCAATCTCAAGGCCGCCTGAGCGTCAGTGTTTGCGGCGGGGCGGCGGATGCGATCATTCCGCCGCCTGCTGCAGAGCGGCGCTGCGCCCAAGGGAGAATTCTAAACTCCGTATTATGGATACACAAATGACATGTGACGCTTCGAGACAGGGCGCGGACACGACCGTTAACGGCGGGGAGCCGACGGATCGATCGCAGGCGGAGGAAGCCTATCTCCACGACCTGATCGAACTCCTGCTTCGTCATCCCGCCGGATTGCGCCGGTGGTCTGTCATGCGAGCCATCCGCACCCGGCGTGAAAACGCGGGCGAAGAGCTGTCGCTGAAATTCGAGGACGAGGTCGAGCGCGTTTTTCGTCGTCGGTGCGCCGATAATGCCGGCAAGGACGGCCACGGCGACAAGAACCGATGCGATCCCGACAAGGCGCTGTTTTATCGCCCGAAGGAGAAGGCCGGGGAAGTCTGGGCAGTTCATGCCGACAGGGTGGGGCAGGGCGCCCGCTCGCGAGAGCAAAAACTATCGCGCCATCAGACCCCTGTTCGTGTTCCAGCGGCGGCGCCTCCGACATAGGCAGCGCAGCGCCGGTTTGGTGCTTCCGCGCAAGACCATTGCGACCCGATACGCAGTGAAGCGCAACCTCGAATGATTTTGCCAGCGGTTTTCGAAGGTTCTTCGAACCGCTGCGCCGCTGGTTCTGCAATATCTCTCAGGTCGTCCTGCTCGCTTTCGCGCGGGTGCGGGCTGCCTTCTTTCCCCGTGCGGTTCGGCGCGTCGCGTTCTTGCCACCCATCGCCGGGCTGCTTTCACGCCGGCCGCGGGCGCCGACATGCGACTTGCCCTCGGCTTCCTGCTGATAGGTGTCGCCCCGCGCTTCCTTTTTCTCACTCCTGGCTTCGGAGCGGCGGTTTTCGCCTTCGCTCTTGTATTTCGACGCGCCCGCCTCGTTCAGCGCGATGGCGATGGCCTGCTTGCGGCTCTTCACCTTGCCGGCTTTGCCCGAGCGGCCGCTCTTCAACTCGCCGTGCTCATATTCGTGCATGACGCGCCCTATGGTTTTTCTCTGACGGGGCGTGGTCTGGGGCATATTCGGAAAGCTCCTGCCGTTTTACGGGCAACGTGACGGGCGTCCAACAGTTCCACAGGCAGTGCCGGTATGGACGTGGCGCAAGGGACTTGTTCAGCGACCTATCGTTTCGACTGCGCCATGTAGCGGTGGAGGTCGGCGTGCGGGATCGCTTCGGCGGCGTAGGTAAAGGTGCCAGTGTCCTTCACTTCGCGCGCGGCGCGCAGAAATGCGCCCAGGGCGGCGCGGGCAAACGAGCCGCCCACGCTCACGCGTTTCACACCGGCGGCGGCAAGCTCTTCGACCGAATAGATTGCGCCTTTCAGGCCCATGACGACATTGACGGGCCTTGGCACCGATGCGCAAACCTCGCGGATTGCCTCGAGGCCCGGGAGTCCCGGCGCATAAAGCACATCGGCTCCCACTTCGGCGAACGCCTGCAGCCGCCTTATGGTGTCGGCGAGATCAGGACGACCGTGAAGAAAGTTTTCGGCCCTCGCGGTCAGCACGAAGCGACAGGCACGCGCGGCCTCGGCCGCCGCGGCGATCCGCTCCACCGCAAGTTCGAATTCATAGATGGGATCGTCCGGATCGCCCGTCGCGTCCTCGATCGACCCGCCGACAAGGCCGGCATCGCCCGCCAGGCGGATGGTTGCCGCGCACGTCTCCGGTGAACGCCCGAAACCCTCCTCGAGATCGGCGGACACGGGAAGATGCGTCGCTTCAACGATGCTTGTTGCATTGTCGAGAATGTCGTCGCGACTGAGCGCAGCTGATGAATCGCGGCGCCCGATCGCGAAGGCATGGCCCGCGCTCGTCGTCGCCAGCGCCTCGAAGCCGAGCGCCGTCAGAATGCGCGCTGTTCCGGCATTCCACGGATTGGGGATCACGAATGCGCCTTGCCGCGCATGGAGAGCCCGAAATGCCTCGTATCTCTGCTCGCGCGTCATCCGCGAGAGCTTACCACACCAGATGGGTCATCAATTCGCTCCAGGTCAAATTGTGCGAGCAGCCACGATCCTTTTCGTGCCCTGCGCAGGCTGCTAGTCTGGCGGAATGACACGCAAACGCGGCCTGCTCATTCTCTGCGCGCGCATCGGGTTCAATCCCTAGCTGCTTCGCGCATGCGCGGTTCTCCGCCCGCATTATATTTTCTCTTCCACAAGCATAGAGCATGTCATGGCGCAGCAGAATTCAACTGGCAATCTCACCCGGCACTGGCAGGCGCTGGACGCCGCACATCACATCCATCCTTTTTCGGATGCCGCCGCGCTCGTTCGTGAACGCGTGCGCGTTATCACCCGGGCGGACGGCATCTACCTCTGGGATTCGGAGGGTACGCGAATCATCGACGGCATGGCGGGCCTCTGGTGCGTGCAGGTCGGCTACGGGAATCGGGAGCTGGCGGAAGCGGGGTACGAGGCGCTGAAGACGCTTCCCTATTACAACCATTTCTTCAAGACGACGAACCCATGGACGGTGGAGCTTGCCGCAAAGCTCGCCCAGATTCTGCCGGACGGTCACGAATACATTCTTTTCGCCAATTCAGGTTCGGAAGCGAACGATTCCGCGCTCAAGCTGATCCGCTACTATTGGAATCGCAAAGGCAGACCGGAAAAGAAGATTCACCTCTCGCGCGATTACGCCTATCACGGCGTGACCATGGCCGCGGCGTCACTGTCAGGGCTCTCGCCGATGCATCCGCAATGGGATTTACCGCTGCCGGGATTTGCGAAAGTGCCCGCACCGTACTGGTTCGGGGCCGCTGCGGCCGGTTACGGCGACATCGGACCGGAAGAGTTCGGCCTCGCCATCGCCGCGCAGCTCGAAGACACAATTCGAAAAATCGGGCCGCATCGCATCGCCTCTTTCTCCGCAGAGCCCATTCAGGGCGCGGGCGGTCTCATTTTTCCGCCGGCAACTTACTGGCCGGAAGTGCAACGCATTTGCCGCGAGCATGACGTGCTCCTTCATCTCGACGAAGTGATCACCGGATTTGGGCGCATCGGCGAATGGTTCGGCGCGGATGCCTATGCGATCTTTCCAGACGTCATGACGATGGCAAAAGGACTCTCCTCCGGCTATCAGCCGATTTCAGCCATATCGTTGGGGGAGCGAATGGCGGAAACGGTGCTTTCCGCCAATGAGGAACTCGTGCACGGCTTCACCTATTCGGGACATCCGGTGGCGGCCGCGGTTGCGCTCAAAAATCTCGAGGTAATGGAGAAACAGGGACTGGTCGCACGCGTAAAGCACTCCATCGGACCTTATCTTCAGCGACGTTTGCGCGAGAGTCTCCAATCCCATCCGCTCGTGGGCGAAGTGAGGGGCATGGGCATGCTGGCTGCCATCGAGCTGGTACCCGAAAAACCCGTGCGCAGCTTCTTCCCGCGCGAAATGGAGGTGGGAACGCGGTGCCGCAACTATTGCTTCGCCAACGGCCTCGTCATGCGTGCCATTCGCGACACGATGGTCCTGGCGCCGCCCTTGGTCGCCAGCGAAGCCGAAATCGACGACATCGCCGATCGAGCAAAGGATGCGATCGATCGCACCGCCAAAGATTTCGGCAGGATGTAGCGGCTTGGAACTGGTCGTTCTGTCGGTCAACCGCGGATCTGCCCGCACGTTGGACGGGCCGAACGGTCAAAGCCTGATTACAGCGATCGCGAAATCGCGGATTGCCGAAACGGTCGTCTGCGTGCGCAGCGACGAACTCGCCGGAGATGTCCAGGTCAATCGCGCGGTGCACGGAGGCGTCGACAAGGCAGTTTATGCCTATCCGGCCGATCACTGGCCGTGGTGGCGGGCCGAGATGAGTCTGGATTGCGCCCCTGCATCCTTCGGCGAGAATCTCACATTGGGCGGCGCCGACGAGGGCGAAATCGGCATCGGCGACCGTTTTCGCTGGAACGATGTCGTGCTCGAAGTGAAGTCGCCGCGCGGACCCTGCGCCACTCTCGATCTCCATCTCGGACGTACCGACATCGCCCGGGCAATGACCCTGTCGGGTCGTTGCGGCTGGTATTTGCGCGTTATCCAGGAGGGCTGGGCATCTACGCGCGGCGCCACCTGCCGGAGGATATTGGCGCGCGGTGGCCCCAGCGTCCGCGACGCCTTCTCGGCTCGACATGATCGCCGTGCCTCACAGGAGCTTCGCCAGCGTGTGCACGATGCGCCCGAACTTGCCGAAAGCTGGCGGCGCGCGATCGCACCAAGACTGGCGATGGGCAAATGATCGGCAACCCAATCATGTGCTAATTATGGCACTGTCATCAGCAAAAGAGCATTCTAAATTGTAACGAAAAAAATAGTTGCAAACTGTGGCATCAGTACATAGCTTGAACGGCGGAAGGACGAGTCACCGTCCGGCAGGCACTGCCCCCCCGCTCGCACGCCGGATGGCGTCTTTCCAAAGGTGCCGGTCATCCCCTCCCGGCACCAGCGCGTAACGGCGCGTTGACGCCCGATCAGCCCCCTGGTCGGGCGTCTTTTCGTTCGGGTGCCAGGTTACGCGGCGCAAGGTCAGGTTGATACGGCCTCCGCCGGGCAGCAGGCTTGAACTTTGCGCGCTGACGCGGTCGACGCCATGATAGGCGAGCCTTGCGACTCCGCCGAAAACGAGTACGTCTCCGGACCTCAGAACAAGACTGCGCGTCGGCGAATTTCGGGCCGTCCCGCCGATGCGAAACACCGCGTCGTCGCCCAATGACACGGAAAGAACCGGCGCATCGGGAGCCGCTTCGTCGCGGTCCTGGTGCAACCCCATGCGTGCTTCGCCACGGTAAAGGTTTACCAGGCAACACTCCGGCGGCGCGCAGCAACCGGTCAGCGCATCCCACATCGCGCAGAGGGCTTCGGGGATCGCCGGCCAAGGCCGGTGAGTCAGGGGATGCCGCTCCTCGTAGCGGTAGCCGCGCGCGTCGGAGTACCAGCCAAGCGCGCCGAAATTCGTCTGCTCGACCGAAAACATCTTTCCGGAGCGCGGCATCCGCGGCCGATAAAGCGGCGCCTGCGCTGCGCGGGCATGAATTTCGGCAACCAACTGCACCTGCCCGGGCAAGTCGAGATAGCCTGGCCACACGGAGATTCCGGCCGAGATTTCGACCATTGCTGACCGGGCGATCAGTCGATCACGTTCCGCCGGCGTTGCCGGGAACCCCGTACAGACCGTGAAACGCCCCTCCTTCCCCGCGCGCCTCCAGCCAGGATCGGAAAGAGTATGCGGAATAGCTTTTCTCGATCCAATCCCGCACGGGAACTCCCGCAGCCTGGTCGCGGGCGAACGCACAGAAAAGTTTGAGCCAGCGCTGCTGTCGCCGCGGCCGATGCAGGTAAGGCCACAGTGCAAACTGGTTTTGGGCGGCGGCAAACGCCGGCCAGCCATGTCGATGCAGGAGGTAAAGCGCTGCAGCGAGACTGGTGCGGTCCTGACCGCCCGAACATTTGAGCAGAAACGGCCGCGGCACGGTGTCGAAAGCGTCGAGCAAGTCGACAAGCATCGCGGGTGGCGGCAATTGACGCGAGTTGAGCTTCGCGTCGCGATGCACGATGGCTTGCTTCCTGCAAATGCCGGTCTCGGCGCGCCACCACAGATGCCCGGGGTTGAAGCCTCTCAAATTCACCATCGCGCGAATGCCATGCGCGCTCAGGAAAGGGCCCAGAAATCCGGCATAAGCCTGGGCGGAACGCGCCGCCCGACCGGGCTCGATCCAATGGAAATTGTAGGGAATGTCGAGAATCAAGATGCGCAAGCGGTTTGACGCCGTGTCACTTTCTCATGCGAGGTCCGCACGGGCCAGAGCGTCGAGCACCGTGCTGCGGCGCCCCTCAAACGGCGAACTCGCTGGCGATCGCGATAAAATGAAGCATCACCGCTACCAGAACAAATCCATGCCAGATGGGTTTGTGATACGGAATTCTCTCGACAAGATAGAAAACGACCCCCGCCGAATAGACGAGGCCGCCGGCGATCAGGAGCCAGAAATCGGTCGCCGCCATAGCTGCCGACAGCGGTCTGATCACGGTCACCACCAGCCATCCCATCCCGAGATAGAGCGCCATGCTCGCTATCTCGAACCGCCTGGGAAACAGCAGCTTCATGACCACGCCGACCGTCGCGCCGAGCCAGATCAGGCCCAGAATCGTTTCGCCCGCCGGCTGGTGCAGACGGTTCACTGCAAAGGGTGTGTAAGTTGCCGCGATCATGACGAAGATGGCCGCGTGATCGAAGCGGCGAAGCCAGTCCTTGGCATTTCCGTGCGGCCATAGATTGTAGATCGCCGACGCGGTCAACATCGCGACAAGCCCGACGCAATAGACGGAAACGCTTGCGACGACGCCGAGGCCCGTCACGTGGAACAGCAGCCAGAGCCCGCCATTGATTGCGAAAATCACGCCCGTCGCGTGAATCACCGCGTCTGCGGCGCGCTCCGCGCGGCTGTAAGAGCGATCCGCTCGGGAACTCATTGGGTGGATTATGATGGCCAAGCGCGCTCGGCACAACGATTTCGTTTTTCGCGCGCCGCGCGGAAATCAGTTGTCCAGAAAACTGCGCAACTTTCGCGAGCGACTTGGATGCTTCAGCTTGCGCAGCGCCTTCGCCTCAATCTGGCGGATGCGTTCGCGCGTGACCGAAAATTGCTGGCCCACTTCCTCAAGTGTGTGATCGGTGTTCATCCCGATTCCGAAACGCATCCGCAACACCCGCTCCTCGCGGGGCGTGAGCGTCGCCAGCACGCGGGTGGTGGTTTCGCGCAGATTGGCCTGAATCGCCGCGTCGATAGGCAGAATCGCATTCTTGTCCTCAATGAAGTCCCCGAGGTGACTATCCTCCTCGTCGCCGATGGGAAGTCTCGAGGCTGATCGGCTCCTTGGCGATCTTGAGGACCTTGCGCACCTTCTCCAGCGGCATGGCGAGGCGCTCGGCCAGTTCCTCGGGCGTGGGTTCCCGACCGATTTCGTGCAACATCTGCCGCGATGTCCGCACGAGCTTGTTGATGGTTTCGATCATGTGCACGGGTATTCTGATGGTGCGCGCCTGATCGGCGATCGAACGCGTGATTGCCTGGCGTATCCACCACGTCGCGTAGGTCGAGAACTTGTAGCCGCGTCGGTATTCGAATTTGTCGACCGCCTTCATCAAGCCGATGTTGCCTTCCTGGATGAGATCCAGGAACTGCAGGCCGCGATTGGTATATTTTTTGGCGATCGAGATCACGAGCCGCAGATTCGCCTCGATCATCTCCTTCTTCGCCTGGCCGCTTTCACGCTCGCCCTTCTGCACTGTCTGCACGATGCGGCGAAAATCGCTGATCGACTGGCGCATTTCCTGCGCGAGCGTCTGGATGTTGTCGCGGAACTGGCGAATTCGCTCGCGTTCCTCCTGGACGAACTCATGCCAGCCGTCGCCGCTCAGCCTGCCAACGCGACGCGCCCAGTTCGGATCGAGCTCATTGCCGAAATGCTGCTTGAGAAAGTCGACGCGGTCGACCCCGTGCGCCTCGGCCAGGCGCAGAAGGCGCCCCTCTATCGAAACCAGGCGGCGATTGATGCCGTACATCTGGTCGACCAGCGCCTCGATCCGGTTGTTGTTGAGCTTCAGGCTCTTGACCAGATCGACGGTTTCCGTGCGCAGCTTCTTGAAACGCCGCTCCTGGCCGCTGGACAGTTCATCCGACGCAAGCGCGGCCTCTACGGATGCGTCCTGCAGCTTGCCGAGCTTCTTGTAGAGGTTGGCAATCTGGTCGAGCGTCTCGAGGACCTGCGGCTTCAACGAGGCTTCCATCGCCGCGAGCGAAAGGTTTCCCTCGTCATCGAATTCCTCGGCCTCCGCAGCAGCATCTGCCGCCGCGGCGGCCTCGCCCGGATCCAGTGGAATTTCTGCGCCGTCAGCGGCCGGCGATCCCGGCACACCCAATTCCAGTCGCGCGGGCGACGCTTCGTGTCCGTTGATGCGCGCAGCCTCCGACTGAAGCGGGGCGGTAGTCATCAGCGGAGCGAGGGGCGCGCCAGCCAGCGCGGGGACAGGCTGGGCGTCGGGGCCCGCACCATACATAGCCTCGAGATCGATGATATCGCGGAGCAGCACCTTTCCTTCGTTGAGCTCGTCGCGCCATACGGTCAGGGCCTCGAACGTCAGCGGGCTCTCGCAAAGTGCGCCGATCATCAGCTCGCGCCCGGCCTCGATGCGCTTGGCGATGGCGATCTCGCCTTCCCGCGACAGCAGCTCCACCGATCCCATCTCGCGCAGATACATGCGGACGGGATCGTCGGTGCGGTCGTAGGGCTCTTCCTCTTCTCCGGACTTGACCGCGACCTGCTTGGTTTGTGCGAGAGCAGGAAGATCGCCCTGCTCATCCTGCTCTTCGCTCTCGATGACGTTGATGCCCATCTCGTTGAGCATCGCCATCGTGTCCTCGATCTGCTCGGAGGAGACCTTGTCCGACGGCAACACCTTGTTGAGCTCGTCATAGGTGACGTAGCCCCGTTGCTTGGCACGCGTCACCATTTTCCGAACGGCGACATCGGACATGTCGAGCAGCGGCGAATCGGCATCTTCGCGGGTCGGGACGACTTCGGCCGGCGCGCCGGGAGCCTTCACAAGCGGCCTCGCAGGCGCGATCACTTTAGTTTCCGCGGCTCGCACGGCGACCGGCTCCACGCTTTTTGTCTCGGGGACAATCGCTATCGGCGATTGCAGTTTGGTCTTCTGTTCCGCTTTTGCTTTCGGCCGCGGCTTGAGGACGGCCTTCGCCTTGGCGGACCTGGCAGCCAACTTCGGCGGCGCCTTGCGAAGTGAGGCAACCTTCGTCTGAGGCGGCTTGGCCGCCCGCGCGGCTCCAGAAGCCCGCTTCATCACCGTTTTTGCGGATTTTCTGGAGTGACGTGTCCTGTTTGTTGCCATTCGCCGTTCGTCGCTTCGCCTCCCAAGGGCGGCATCATTCGTCAATTCGATTGTCCGCGGTCCTGACGGATTTATTCGCTGGGGAGCGCGCGGGAGAGAAGGAGGCGATGCCAATCGCGCCAGCTTTCCTCACTCGCCTCGGATTTGAAACGCTCCAAGGCCTGTCTCCGTTCAGGATCGCTTTCAGCGATTTCCCGCAACTGGGCCGCGGCCCGCAGCCAGCGCGCCTCAATTGCGTCGATGTCATTCCCCTCCGGCTTCTGCCGCGCGGGTTCCGTTTCAAAGGAACTGGCCGCCAGCCGCGTCCTCAGACGTTCGACGAGCGCGGCCATGCCTGTGCGGACGAGATGGTCCTCCAGCCTCCCAGTTTCAAGCCTGAAGCCGGAAGCGGCGAGGTTTAGGAGTTCGTGCCGCAGCCTGTCAAGCAAGCGGTCTTCCAGGGGAATAGCAGCCAAAATCTCGTGATTCCGCTCCACGATCTCCGGAGAAACGAGGAGCAAAGCCAAGACTTCGCTCTCTTTTACACGGCGCGAGGCTCGGTCGTCGTCCGCGCCCGAGCGGGCGAAGCCGTCGGCGGCGCGTTGCCGCGGAGGAATCGGCGGGGGCGACCTGGCAATTCGCACCGATGCTGCACCGTCGTGGGACGGCCCGGCGCTTCGTGGTGCCTCCCGAGGAACCAGCCTGCTGCTTTTCAGAGCGGCGGAGACTGCCGTGAAGCCGCCCGGGGCGCGAACACCCTTCGCGCCCGCCCTTCCAGGTGCAGATCCTGATGCGCGGAGCTGGTCTCCGTAGACGTAAGCCTTCATCCCAAGCCGTGTCGAAATCGTCCTGGCAATCTCATCGAAATAAAACCGTCTTACGTCGACGGACGGTATCGTCCTCAACCGGCCATTGAGGCGGGCCAAAAGGTCGGCTTTTCGTTCCGGGGTGTCGAACTCCCGCCCTTCCGTCTCGATCCGCCAGACCACATCCACCAGCGGAATCGCGCTCTCAAGCGCTGCGCGCATCGTCTGCGCGCCGTGAGCGCGGATCAGACTGTCTGGATCGTCCCCGGGCGGAAGAAAGGCGAACCGGAGGGAATGACCTGGCGCGAGCAGCGGCAGCGCCAACTCGGCCGCTCGGAAGGCCGCTCGCAATCCTGCGTCGTCTCCGTCGAATGAGAGGATGGGCTCCGCTGCGGCGCGCCACAGCAGGGCAAGCTGGTCCGTGGTGAGCGCCGTGCCGAGCGGCGCGACTGCAGCGTCGATCCCCGCGCGCACAAGCGCAATCACGTCCATATAGCCTTCGGCCAGAACGAGGTTGCCGGTTTTCAGAGCCGCGAGGCGCGCCGCGCTGAAATTGTAAAGGAGGCGCCCCTTCGAAAAGAGAGAAGTCTCGCCGGTATTGATGTATTTCGGCTTGGCGTCGCTCGCGAGTGCGCGCGCGCCGAAAGCCACGATGCGGCCTTTCGTGTCCCCGATGGGAAATATCAGCCGGTCGAAAAAGAAATCGCGCGCCGCCTGCTCCGCGTCGGCCGGCCGTGCAAGACCGGCAGCGGCGGCGTCCTGGGGCGCCACGCCGATCGCCGCCAGATGCGCGAGCAGAGCGCTGCGGCCGGGCGGCGCATAACCCAGACGAAATTGCCGTATGGCATCTTCATCCAGTCCACGCGATGCCAGATAGGCGCGTGCGGCTGCACCGCCGGGCTCCCGCAACTGCCGCTCGAAAAAAAGGCAAGCCGCCTCCACGATATCGTAGAGCGATTTTCGTTGTTGCTCGCGCGCTTCCTCCTGCGGAGTCCATTTGGGCAAATCGACGCCCGCGTCGCGCGCCAGCCGTTCCACCGCTTCGGGAAACGTCAGCCCTTCGGTCTCGCCCAGCCATTTGAAGGCGTCGCCGCCGGCGCCGCAGCCGAAGCATTTGTAATTGCGTCGCTCGTTCTCGACCTTGAACGATGGCGACTTCTCCTTGTGGAACGGACACAATCCCCAAAAGATGCGGCCGCGACGCTCGAGCTTGACGCGCCGGCCGACGAGCTGGACGAGGTCTGTCCGCCGCAGGATCTCCTCGAGCAATCCCTGACCATAACGCATTACCCAGTGTACGCCGCTTACGCGCCCAATGCGCGGCCACCGCATCCAAATTCTGTGAGTCGAGCGGCGCTGCGATCACTTGGGCGCGAGTAATTCCCTGACCGCGGCACCAGCCTTGGCGAAATCCATCTGCCCGGCATAACGCTCCTTGAGCGCTGCCATCACGCGGCCCATGTCCTTGATCGAAGTTGCACCCAACTCCACCACGACAACCCGGGCCGTGGCTTGCGCTTCCTCGTCGCTCATCTGGCGCGGCAGGAATTCGCCAATGATATTGATTTCTTCGCGCTCGGCCGCCGACAGTTCAGGTCGTCCGCCACGCTCATAAAGCGAAGCCGATTCCTCGCGCTGTCTGACAAGCTTGGCAAGCAGCGAAAGAATGTCGGCATCGCCTACGCCAGCGCGGTTTTCTTCGCTGCGACTGGCGATGTCCCGCTCCTGGAGAGCCGCGAGGATCATGCGAATGGTCGAGACACGCCGTTGCTGCCTGGCCTTCATCGCCTGTTTCAGCGCGTCGTTGAATCTCTGGCGCAACGTCATCGACGAACTCCGTTTGTCCAGCCGAATCTAGGTGACCGTCATCCACCCCGCAATCAAGGCTCTCGTCCGGCCTCCGGCGTTTCGTGAACTTGACCGGCTGCAGGCGCGTTTCTATTTTCCGCCAAATCCGAGGTCTTTCCCATGTCGCACCTGCCGACCCCTGCCGCCGCGAACGCGGCGGGGCTGTTTTCGTGCGGGAAAGGCGTTCTTGTTCTTGCGGATGGAACCGTGTTCGAGGGCCACGGGTTCGGTGCAACAGCGCGTGCCGTGGGCGAAGTATGCTTCAACACGGCGATGACCGGATACGAGGAGATCCTCACCGATCCTTCCTACGCGGGACAGATCGTTGCCTTTACATTCCCGCATATCGGCATCGTCGGCACCAACGGCGAAGATATCGAATCGGCGACGCCGGCTGTGCGCGGCGTGGTGGTTCGCGCGGATGCAGAGCATCCTTCGAACTGGCGCGCCCTATCGACGCTCGACGGCTGGCTCAAGTCGCACGGCATTCCCGGTATCGCCGGAATCGATACGCGTGCGTTGACGGCCCGAATCCGCCACGGCGGTATGCCGCACGGTCTTGTGGCGCATCTGCCCGAGGGAGGGTTCGACCTCGCGGCGCTGGTTCGAGAGGCGCAGGCGTTCCCGGGCCTTGAAGGGCTCGACCTCGCGCACGAGGTCACCTGCCGCCAAACCTATAAGTGGACGGAGTCTCCCTGGAGGTGGGGCGAAGGCTACGCGAAACAGACGGGCTCAAGCTGGCGCGTCGTCGTTCTCGATTACGGCGTGAAGCGGAACATTCTGCGCCAACTCTCGGGACACGGCGCGGAAATAACCGTCCTGACCGCCAGCGCGAGCTTTACCGACATCATGCAGTTCGAGCCCCATGGAGTTCTGCTCTCGAACGGTCCTGGCGATCCCGCCGCCACCGGCGAATATGCGATCCCGACTGTCCAACGATTGCTCGATCGCCAAGTGCCGATATTCGGTATCTGCCTCGGTCATCAGATTTTGGCGCTCGCGCTGGGCGGGACGACGCGCAAAATGGCACAGGGCCATCATGGGGCCAATCATCCGGTCAAGGATCTCGAGACGGGCCGGGTAGAAATCGTAGCGATGAATCACGGGTTCACCGTGGACGGCGCGACGTTGCCGCCGGGCGTGAGGCAAACCCATGTGTCGCTGTTCGACGGAAGCAATTGCGGAATCGCCGTTGAAAATATGCCGGCATTCTCCGTGCAGTATCATCCCGAGGCATCGCCCGGACCAATGGACAGCAATTACCTGTTCGGTCGTTTCGCGAGAATGGCCAGAGCGACTTCCTCCTGACGACAACGTGCGGCCGAGCCAATGCCGACGCACTCAGCACCATGCAAGCTACGCGATCTGAATCTCAATTGTTGTCGTCGTCGTTATCGTCGTTGTTGTTGTTATTGCTGTTGTTATTTGCGTTGTTGTTGTTGTTTCCGTTGTTGTTGTTTCCGTTGTTGTTGTTGACATTGTTGTTCGGATTGTTCCGAATGAAATTGGGCCGGTTCACGTTCGGCGGTCCGAAGCCGGGAGCGCCATTCGGACCGACGCCGGGGGCAAGGCCGGCGGGCTTCTCTGTTGACAGCTTTATTTCCTGTTCGGGACCGCCGGCTCGCAGGCCCACCCGATCCGGGTCCACCCGCGTGACCTGCCATCCCTCGATGCTGCCGCCAACCGGGACGCTCACGGCAAGAGGCGCGGCCGGCGACCTGAAGAGCGCGAGTCTCGTGTCGCCGTCGAGGATCACTCCGATCAAGGAAAGATCGGTGGGAAGCGTGGTTGCGCTGTTTGTTCCCGGCTGGAACGGCGCGCTGACGCGCACCCGAAGCGGATTGAACACGGAGCGGTCGTCCACTTCGGCGAAGGCCTGCCTTGGCGGCGCTTCAAAGCGCGCCGGCGGGGTGTCATCGACGGCTTCTGAACGCGCCTGGACCGGTGAGACAGCAATGTCCGGCAGGGGTGCGAGCAAGATGTAGCCGAGAACGACAGCGAGCGCGATGCAAATCGCCGCAAGGACGAGCTGCGCAGGATTGAGACGCGGCATCATTGCGAACCTCGCCATCTGAAGGCGTGAATGGTCCAGCGCAGTTCCATGGATGGATCCTGCCGCAGCGAGTTGGGGCGCCAGTTCGGCGGCATGACAAAGTCGGCGCTGTCGACGAAATAGTATGGCACGTGCGTTTCGACCGCGTAGACGAGCGAGCTGAAATGCGAGAGTGGAATGGTGACGTCATATTCGATGGCGACGGAATCGAAACCTTTGACCTTGGTGGGCGGCAGCAATTGCGCGCTCAACAGGGAACCGCCATTCCTGTCGATCAACGCCTTGATGTCGCTTTGCAGCTGCGCCTGTGCAAGCGGTGCGCTGGATGCGGTGAGGAGGCCGGGCACGGATTTGGCGCCTTCCTGCAACGCGGCGAGGCGCGCGGCAAGCACGGGACGCTGGCCCTCCTGCGAACGATAGGCAGCGAGCTGAGCGAGCGCTTCGTTGCGGTCTTCTGCCTGCGATCGAAAGACGGCAACGACAGGCACGCCGACCACCACGACAAACAGAAGTGTCATCACGCCCAATGCAAGGAGGGCACCCTTTCGGCCATGCAGGAAAGAGGGAGCGGTCATCAGCGGTGTGCCGTCTTGACGTCGAAGGAGAGATCGAAGCGTTCGTTTCCGTTTTGGGCGCTCTGCAGGGGCGCCATGAATTGCGCATTTGCGAACATCGGCGATCGGTCGATTTCGCCCACCACGTCGGAAGCCGATTTTGAAAACCCCTGGATGTGCAACTTGCCGCCATCGAGCTCGAATTCTGTGAGCCAGGTACCGTTTGGCAGGACACGCGTCAGTTCCGACAGGATGGCAAGCAGAAAGGGCGCCCGCTTTTGCGCCAGTGGAAATTCGATCTGCGCCCGCACGTCGGCTATTTCGTGAACGAGGCGGTGAACAACCGCGGCGCGATCGGCTGCCGTCTCGACTTCCGTGGAGAGTGCGTCGGCAGCGGCAACGCCGCGCAGGTAAGCCGCGAAGACAACGGCCACTGCGAGCGTGAGCGCCAGCGCTGCCAGCGCGAGAACGTTCCACTGGCGCCATTTGAGCCTCAGCCATGCACCACGGTCCAGCGGGAAGGAGCGCCAATCGGCTTCGCGCGGATCGCCGGCAAACCGAATCGCGCCCACGCGCAGCCCGGCTGCGCGCGCGAGCGCGACAGCGGAATTGGCGGTACTGCGCTTGACAATGCGCAGTTCAAGTTCCGCCTGCTTTTTCTTCCTTGGCGATTCTTCGACACTGAAATCGTAATAGAGCCGGTCTGCCTCGATCGGGCTCAGGCGTTCGAGCTCGAATGGAACGGCACGCGCGAGCGTGGCATGGCTTGCCGCGGGTAGCTCGAAGCGTCGCCGCAAAACTTCGCTGGCGGGAAGTTCGACGCGACGTCGGTGGTGCCACGGGGAACCAGCTCGGAAGCGGCCAGCAGCGAGGATATTTCCCGCGCGCTGGCCTCGCCCGCGCCGTTGGCGCGCCCGATCTCGTAGCGGTGCTCTCCGCCACAAGATTGACGCGCACCTGCTCCGCGCGACCTGCGAGCAGCACCAGTTCGCCTCCGCGCGCGAGCGGGCGTGCCACTATCTCGCGCGCAAGACGAAGGAGCTCGCGACGCCATTCGGATAAGAGTTCAGACGGCGAGGCCCCGGAACTGACCGACGGAATCGGTAAAGGTTGGCGTTGCCATCAGCGACCCTGACAGTATTTCGTGAGCTGATCCAGGACGCAGGATTCGTCGATCTCCGTGCGCGGCGAAACGACCAGATCGGGCCATTCGCCCTTGGCGCGCCAAGACCGCGCGGATGCGTATCAGCATCGGCAATCTTTGCTGACCTTCCCATACCGAAGTCCATTGAGGCGGCGGCCCGGCCGCTGCCGCGTTACGCCCCAAGCCGGCGTTTGCCGTCGGCGGACGCGTGTTCGTGGGAGCCCCGGCGGGCGAGGGCACGCCGTAATAGGATATCTGAAACCATTTGAAACCGCCGAGCAGGGTGTGGTGCGTCGTTGCACCCCGGCTTCCCGCCAATTCGCTCTTGCTCGCCACCACCACGGACAGACCATTCTTGCCGGGTAAGGCCTGAATGGTGATCGAGGTCCAGTCCACCGGGCAGCGATTTCGACGGCGCAAAAGAACGTTACGCGCCGTTCCTCGCCGGAAAAATCGACGTGCCGATCGGCAGGCGAATCTCCGGCAAAGAAAGGATAGATGTGTGCAATTTCGTCCGAAAGGAACAGCTGGACAGAGCGGACCCGTTGGTGTCGGTCGTCGACTTTTCGGCTTTCTCCCACACGCGCGTTCCAAAGCGCAGCCCTCCGAACAAAAGCAGGGAGAGAAACGCCAACACCGTGGTGGCGATCAGAAGCTCGAGCAGGGTGAAACCTGCGTCGGCACCGTGCGGCAAGTCGTGGACGCGAAGCTTGATCACTCGGAGGCCGAACTCCGCCTTGGGCAGCAGGCGCAGCGTGGACAAGCTGATCGAACGCATCCCGCCGTCTCCGCGCCAGGAGACTGTCGCAACAATCTGGGCGGCATTCTCCTGCCAGGACACACGATCGCTTGCGGTGCCGTAAGGCACGACCTGCAGGCGCCAGACAAGCCCCGCGGCCTTCCCCGCCGAACTTCCCATCGCGGGGCTCGCAGCCGATTTCGCCTGCACCAGCAACGACTGGGCAAGCACGCGCGCGGCGGCTTCGTTGGCGCTCTCCCGCGAGCGATCCAATCCCTGCAGGAAGACGGCGAGCAACACGGCGAGCGACACGCCGAGAATTGTCAACGCAACCAGCACCTCGATGAGCGTGAAACCTTCATCCGCTCTCGCGCTGCCTTCGGGTGCGACGCGCACCGATGTACGGGCCGGTCTCACCTCGTTCTCACCAGTTCGCGATCGGTGGCTTCTCGTCGTTTTTGGCCACATCGGCGTGAGCGCCGTAACTGTAGAGGTCGAACTCGCCATGGCTACCCGGGAATCGGTAATTGTAGGGACGGCCCCACGGATCGGTGAGCTTTGTCGTCTTCTTCACGTAAGGACCGTTCCAGTTGTCGACGCCCTCAGGCGCGCTGACCAGCGCTTCCAGTCCCTCCTGCGTCGTCGGATAGCGGCCCACATCGTACTTGAAGAGGTCCAGCCCGGCGGCCAGATTCGACACTTCCGTCTTGGCGGTGGAAACCTTGGCGCTATCGAGATAGTGCAGCACCATGGGCGTCGCGATGGCAGCCAGCAATCCCAGGATCGCCAGAACAACCAGCAACTCCATCAGAGTATAGCCGGCCTCATCGTTGCGGCGACGAGCGGCGAGGGTGCGGAAACTTCTCCAACTCTTCACGACTGACCTCCTACTGCAGCGCGAGATCGTTCACGCTGATGATTGCAACCAGCAACGATGCGATCAGCCCGGCCACCATCGCACCGAGCCCGATTGTGAGGACGGGTACGAGGAGCGCCAGCGCGCGATCGACTTTGTGCTTGATCCTGAGCTCATCGAGATCGGCCTGCCGAAGCAGCATCTCGTCGAGCTTTCCGGATTCCTCGCCGATTTGTATCAGATCGAGGGTCACGGCCGGAAATACTTTGGAGCGTCCGAGCCGCTGGGCGAGCCGCTCGCCCTCACGCAGCGAAATGGCGGCGTCCTTGACCGCGCGGGAAAGAACCGTGTTCGACAGCACATCCTTTGACAGGTTCAGCGCGGTGGGCACCGGAACACCGTTGGAGAGGAGCGTACCGAAGGTGCGCATCAAACGCTCCACCTCGATCGCGGCGAAGAGCTTGCCAAGCACCGGCAGTTTGAGGACGAACGCATCCCATTTGAGGCGGTGGACGGGGTTTCGCAGCGCACGGCGCAGAGCGATCACTCCCGCCGCGACAAGGACAAGAAAAAACCAGCCATAGTCGCGAACTGCATCGCCCGCGTTCATGACGATCTTGGTGGGCAGGGGAAGCGACTTTCCTGCATCGGCGAATAGCGGCTCGAACTCGGGCAGCACGAACACCAGGATCACGATGATGGCGGCGCCCGCGGTAAACAGCAGAATGCACGGATAGACCAGTGCGGAGGTAATCTGCTCCCGGATCGCCAGGGTGCGCGAAAGGTAGTCGGTCAGCCGCTGCAGCGTGACGTCCAGCATGCCGCCATGCTCGCCGGCGCGCACCATGCTCACATAGAATTTCGGGAACACAGGATCGGCGGCAAGCGCCTCCCCGAAGCTCATGCCGTCGCGCACACGGTTGCGCACCGCTTCAAAAGGCACCCGCAAAGCGCCGATGTCGGAGAGCCCGACCAGAATGCCCAGCGCCCGGTCCAGTTCGAGGCCAGCCTTGAGCAAGGTGGCCAATTCCTGCGTTGCCATTGCCAGTCCGCGCAGCGATATGCCGCCGCCGAAGCGGAAATTCCTCGAAAGCGCGCCGCGCAAACCGCCCTCACCGCGCTCGGACGCGTCGAGCGGATAGAGCCCGCGCGTGCGCAGCTGACGCACCACCTGCTCGCGCGATGATCCATCGAGCACACCGCGCACCACGGCTCCCGATCCCGTCATCGCTCTGTACTGGAATTGCGCCATCACACCACCGGCACGACGCGCAAGACTTCGTCGATCGTCGTCACGCCGGCAATCGCCTTCAACAGGCCATGGGTCGCCATGGTCTGCATGCCTTCTTCGATCGCGATTTTCTGAATGTGACTGCCGTCGGCGTTCTTCAGAATCGCCTGCCGGACGGAATCTGTCGCCGCCAACACCTCCACGATCGAGGTGCGCCCTCGATATCCGGTATGGTGACACTGAGAACAGCCGACCGCGCGGCGCAGAATGATAGCACCGCCCTGGGTCAGCGGTTCGAGTCTCAGTCTTTCTACCAACTCCGGTATCGGCTCGTAGGGTTCGCTGCAGGCGGCGCACAATTTACGCAGGAGGCGCTGCCCCACGATTCCATTGACGGTCGACGTCAGAAGATAATCTTCCACTCCCATGTCGAGCAGGCGCGTCACCGCAGTTGCTGCGTCATTGGTGTGGAGCGTCGAAAGAATGAGGTGGCCCGTCAGCGCCGCCTGCACGGCAATTTGTGCCGTTTCCAGATCGCGGATTTCGCCGATCATGATGATATCGGGATCGTGCCTCAGAAAAGAACGCAGAGCCCCGCGAAGCTCAGGCCAATCTGCGGCTTGACCTGCACCTGGTTGATGCCCTGCAGGTGATATTCGACAGGATCTTCGATGGTGAGAATCTTCTTGTCGCTTGTGTTGATTTCCGAGAGCGCCGAGTAAAGCGTCGTTGTCTTACCGCTTCCTGTAGGTCCGGTGACAAGTAGGATACCATGCGGGTGCGCCAGCAGCCCGCGGAAGCGGCCGATGACGCTTTCGTCAAAGCCCAGGGAAACGAGATCGAGTTCCACATGGGCCCGGTCGAGAATGCGGATTACCACGCTTTCGCCATGGATCGTGGGGGTAGTGGCGACGCGCAAGTCGATATCCTTGCCGCGCACGGCCATCGCGACGCGGCCGTCCTGTCCGAGCCGGCGCTCCGCAATATTGAGCTTCGCCATGATTTTCACCCGCGAGATGAGCGCGGAGGACAGCCGGGGCGGGGCGATTCGACCGGCCTCAAGACGCCGTCGATGCGGTAGCGCACGCGCAGTTCGTTATCCATCGGCTCGATATGGATGTCGGACGCCCCGGCCTCTACGGCCTGCGTGATCAAGAGATTGACCAGCCTGATCACCGGCGCTTCGCTCGCGATGTCCTTCAGACGGTCGACATCGTCGGCAATGCTTTCCCCGACATGCTCGCCCGTTTCGCCTGAGATCTGATGGATGCCGGACTTCCCGTCGCCATACAGGCGTTCATGCGCCGCTTCCAGGTCGGCGGGCAGGGCCACCTGGGGAAGGATGGGCTTGCCAACCGCAAACCGCACCGCATGCGCCGCATAAGAATCGAGCGGATTCGCCATCGCGACCACGACGCCTTCCGGCACCTCCTTCAGCGGCAGCACTTTGGCTTCCCGCAGGAACTTGCGTCCGAGCAGGTCTTCGAGAATGGGCTGCGGCGGATAATCCGCAGCGACTGCGAGCGGCAAGTGCAGGAACTCGGCAAGCGTCTCGGCGAGATCGCGCTCCGTGATGAGACCGAGCCGGGTGAGTACGCTCTCGAGCCGATCCTGGCTTTCAACAGCCAGGTGCTGCGCACGCTCCATGGCTTGGGGCTGCACCTTGCCTGCCGCGGTCAGGTATTCGGCGAACGAGCGCTCCGAGATTGGTGCACCACCATTGCCACGTGTCGAATCCGCTATCGGCAGCACTGTCATTCTCGTCGCTCCGTCAGCAAGAGCTCTGTCCGAGTGGCCCATCGCTCAATGATCAGAATTTTCAAGAGGCCCGTCGAATCCGGGCCCGGGCATAGCCTCACCCCTGTCGGGCCGCAGCCCTGCTGCGCGAGGAGGCACCCACAAACCCGACCCTAGCACATTCGCTCGTGACAAGGAACGCGGCGGCCTCACAGCTCGGCGCGGTGCATGCCGTCCAGAGCAGGGGCCAGTCCGTCCAGCCGAATGCCGATCGTGTACTGCTTCCCGTCAGCCTGGGGAGGCAGCACGACCTGGGCCTGCGGCGCGGCCACGAGCAGCGTCTGTGCTGCCGGGATCAGGGCTCCGACCGCAATGCAAGAATTCTTCGCGCATCCGAACACGGGGAGTCGCAGGCTGGTCTGTCTGTTGAGCGCAACGACGACATATTGTCCTTTGTGGCCCATTGGCGGAAATCGCACGATCATGGTCAGGACCTTGGTGGGACCGGCGTATCGAAAGGCCACTGCCAGCACCAATCGACCGTTGCGGTCCCGATAGCCCCGGGCCATGCGACAGCGCCCGACCGCCTGTTGCGGGCCGACGCGGGATCCGTCACTCGCACGCGTGCTTGCGCCAGCTGCGGTGGCGGCCGAGCATGTCAGCGTCCAGGAGCCGATGAATTCGGTTCCGGAAAAGCCGGTGCCGATCCGCGCAATATCGGCGCGCGTCGCCCCCTCGATCCCTCTCGGCAGGAGTCGTGGAGCCGAAAACAGGAGTGCCAAAAAAACGATCGCCAGCGCCGCGCCGACGATTGTGTCTCTCATGGACGCTTTTCCTTCGAAGGGCGCCCCCATAGCGTGTCGGCTTCCAGCTTTCAATGGCCGCCTTCCGCGCTGCCACAACGCAGCGGCTCCGGCACTTGCGAAACCGGGCCGGCCGCCCCAAATTGCGTCACCTTAAATCGTCGGAACCGGCGCTTTGCGTCATGCCGGTCGGCAACCCGCCAAAAAGGCGGCAATTGGCAAGTGGGGGGTCCGAACCGTTTATCATGTCCGGCCTTTCGCTGATCCTGCAGACCGCGTTGGCATGCGTGCTTGTGCTCCTGGCGCTTCTTTCGCTCCAGCTTCTCGCCCTAAGCGTGGTACGCCTTTATTGGCCCGCGCGCCGTCCCGCGGCGCCAGCACTTCCTGAGGCGTGTCTTCCCCACGTTCTGGTGCAGCTTCCCGTTTGCGATGAGGGGCTGCTCGCACTTCGCGTGGTGGAGGCAGCAGGGCGCCTCGATTGGCCGCGCGATCGGCTCGAAATCCAGTTGCTCGACGACGGCAAAGCCGAGGCCCACGAGGGACTGCGCGAGGCGGCGCGGCAGGCTGTCCCGGCGGACGTTAACGTCCGCGTGCTCCGGCGGGGCGACCGCTCGGGTTTCAAAGCCGGCAATCTCGCGTTCGGCCTTGTTCATTCGCCTGCTCCGTTTGTGGCAATCTTCGATGCGGATTTCGTTCCGCCCAGAGACTTTTTGCGTCGCTCCATCCCTGTGCTGGTCGCTGACCCAGGACTCGCCTTCGTGCAGGCACGCTGGGGTCACGCCAACCGGACGCTGAATTGGCTGACCCGGGCCCAAGGCGTGCTTCTCGACAGCCATTTTGCCGTCGAACAGGAGGGCCGCTTTCGGGCCGGCCTTCCGATTTCGTTCAATGGCACCGCCGGGGTGTGGAACCGCAGGGCGATCGACCAGGGTGGCGGGTGGACCGGAGACACGCTCACTGAAGATCTCGATCTAAGCATCCGCTGCGCGCTGAAGGGATGGCGCAGTGCAATTCTCGCCGATCTCGAAGTGCCCGGCGAGTTGCCTGAGACCGCGGGCGCCTGGCGCGCGCAACAGGCACGCTGGACAAAAGGACACGTCCAGGTGGCGCGCAAGCTCCTTCCCCGCATTCTGTCCAGCACATTGCCGGTTTGGAAAAAGCTCGTCCTGTCGTTTCAGATCTGCCAGTTCGCCTTCTACACCCTGGCCGCACTCAGCGCCTCCATCAGCATCGCGCTCATGTGGATGGGGGTGACCTATTTACACGCCGTGGCCGAGCTCGGCCTCGGTGTTACGTTCATCGGGGTGGGAACCAGCATTGGCTATCTCTATTGCGGTCAGCTGATGCTTGGGCGGGCGAAGGAGCCCCTTCTTCCGCAGTCGCTTCTCCTGGCGATTGTATTTCCGAGCGGCCTCATACTCTCAAACGCACGCGCCACGTTCGAGGCTTTCTCGAATGCCGACATGGTCTTTGTTCGCACTCCACGGGCAGGAGAGTTTGCCGCTGGCCGCTGGCGCGGCCGTCCCGAACTTGCGGCCGGCCTGCTTCTTCCGGTCTTCGCGCTCGCCGAGCAAGCCTGGAGCGCGCCGTTCTTCGTGTTCGCCGCAGCTGGCCTTCTGTCGGTAGGCGCGATGGGCTGGAGCGGAAAGGCATCATTGCCGGCACCCGAGGCGTTTCGCGCCAACAGCCAGAACTGATTGCGATGGTTCAAATTGAACACATGCGCCTAAGTCAGCCTTAGGAGCCCTTGACTAGACTGACACATGAGGCAGCTCACGACAGTCGGGACAAGGGGTAGTGGTGAAAGGGATTGGAGTCCGGGTCGCGCCGATGGCTCTGGTAGCTCTGGTTGGTGCGGGCTGTGCGAATATGTCTGACGGAGATTTTGCAGCCAACGCGGTTGCGCGATATGACCCGTCAACGGGCGGCGCGCGCGTCGAGACGCCGCCGGTCCCGGTCGAATGCGTTCCTTATGCGCGAGCCCGGTCGGGTTTACGCCTGTTCGGCGATGCAGGAACGTGGTGGGACAGCGCAGACAGCCGGTACGCGAAGAGCCAGACGCCGCTACTCGGGTCGGTGATCGTGCTGACCGGCTATGCCGGACCGGGCCGTGGACATGTGGGCGTCGTCAGCGAGCTCTTGTCTTCGCGGGAAATTCGACTTGACCACGCGAACTGGCTGGGCGACGGCGCAATTTATCTCGGCGATCCGGTGGTCGACGTAAGTCCCGCAAATAATTGGAGTGAAGTGCGCGTCTGGAACCCGCGGGCGCACTCCTGGGGCATCAAGACGTATCTTGTCGAGGGGTTCATCGGTCCATCTCGGGTCGCCGGTTCCGAGCGCGTCGCCGCCGAATAGCAGTTTGCGGGCGAGCCCCGAGCGACACTCAACTCCTTGAATTTGCTGGATTTCATCCCCAACTGCGCTATTCTGCCTCGCCCCTCTTTTGCCGGGGTTCGGGCCTTTCTATGTTCCGCGCCCTTGCGGACGATGCGGACAATGGGTGGGGATCGTCTGGCCGCATCTCGCCCCACGACGCGTTAGCTCTGAGCTTGCATAGGATGGCGGTCCTGTCCGCATGAACGAACCTCATGGCACCGGCGGTATCGTTTCGACCCCGCCGCAGGAGGCGGCCTCGCGCAATCGTTCGCGCGGACCTGCATTGGCTGCGCCTAGCCGGCGGCGGACAGCCATGCTGACTGTGGCAGCGCTCGGTGTCGTCTTCGGCGATATCGGCACCAGCCCCCTCTACGCGATGCGCGAGACAGTGCGCGCGACAGGAGGCGGTGCGCCCGATCGCTTTTCGATTCTGGCCGCAGCTTCCATGATTGTGTGGTCGCTCGTGATCGTGGTCACGATCAAATACGTCGTTCTTATCATGCGCGCCGACAATGACGGCGAGGGTGGCGTGCTCGCGCTGGCTGCGTTGGCACACCGTTCGCCCGCGCTGGGTCGAAGGCTCAAGGCCTGGATCGGGTTTGCCGCGATTCTCGGACTCGCATTGTTTTACGGCGACGGCATGCTCACGCCCGCGATCTCCGTGCTGAGCGCCGTCGAATATATCGGAGCGGAAAATCGGGAACTCGTGCCGCTGATCGTTCCGCTCACGCTCGTCATTCTCATCGGGCTTTTCGCCTTCCAGAACCGGGGCACAGCGAAAATCGGCAGACTGTTTGGTCCCATCATGGTGATCTGGTTTGCCGCGCTGGCCTGCATGGGCGCGCGCGCGGTGCTCCAGAACTCCTTCCATTCTGTGGGCGCTCAATCCTTACTACGCGCTCGCGTTTTTCGTCGCGAAGCCGGCAACGACCTTCATATCGCTGGGCGCGGTCGTGCTCGCGGTGACGGGATGCGAAGCGCTTTACGCCGATATGGGGCATTTCGGCAAAGAGCCCATCCGTCTCGCATGGCTCTTCGTGAGCTTGCCGGCCCTCGTCCTTGTGTATCTCGGCCAGGCGGCCACCATCCTGCGCGACCACCGCACGGTCGAATATGTATTCTATGCCGGCGCGCCGGCCTGGGCGCACTACCCGCTGGTTCTGCTTGCAGTGTTCGCGACGATCATCGCATCGCAAGCCGTCATTTCAGGCGTCTATTCCATTACACAACAGGCTGTGCAGCTGGGACAGCTGCCGCGCATGGAAGTTCGCCACACCTCGGCCACCGATTACGGGCAGATTTATGTGCCCCAGATGAACCTTTATCTCTGCGTCGGCGTGGTGCTGATCGTACTGATCTTCCGCAGCTCGGACTCTCTCGCCGCTGCGTACGGCATTGCCGTCACCGGAGTGATGGTCATCAGTACCATTCTCGCCTCGCTGGTGGCGTTGCGAAGATGGAAATGGCCCCTGCAACTCATCATCCCGATATTCGGACCGCTTGCCCTCATCGATCTCGCCTTTCTCGCTTCCAATTCGCTGAAGATCGTACAGGGTGGCTGGCTCCCGCTGCTGATTGCCGGTGGCGTGTTCGTGGTCATGGAGACCTGGCGGACCGGGCGCCGGCTCCATCTCGAAAAGGTTCGCAGGGATTCAATGCCCCTCGATCTGTTCCTCGAACGCGCCGACAAGACTCCGGTCCGGGTGTCCGGCACGTCCGTGTTCCTCAGCGCCCGCGGCGACGCTGTGCCTGGCGCACTCCTTCACAATCTGAAACACAACAAGGTGCTCCACGAGCGCGTCGTACTGGCTCACGTCGTGGTGGAAAACGTGCCGACCGTGCCGGCAAGCCGGCGACTGGACGTGACCAAGCTCGGCAAGGGTTTTTTTAACGTTTTTATTCATCATGGTTTCTTCGAGACTCCGGACGTCCCGCGCGCGCTCGAGGCGGCGCGGCCGTTCGGAATTGCGCTGGATTCTGTCGAGCACCACCTTCTTCATCGGTCATGAAACGCTGGTTCCTTCAAATCCTCCGCTGCTTGGAAAATGGCGCACGTGGCTATACATGCGCCTCGCCGCGGCTGCTCTCTCGCCCGCCCGCTACTATCACTTGCCTCCCAACAGGGTAGTGGAGATGGGCACGCAGGTAACGATCTGACGCGGCGCATGATTCATCCCGCCGGCTGGCCTTTCATTGCGGCGGCGGGCTCCCTAAACGCTGCCGCGTTCGCCTTTATGGGCTGGCCGGGGTGGTTTCTGATTCCCTTGACTGTTTGGGTGATCGCATTTTTCCGCGATCCGGGTCGCGAGCCGCCTGCGGGCAAAAATCTGATATTGTCGCCGGCGGACGGCAGGCTTCTGCCACTCGCGCGCGCAGCGCCGCCGCCGGAATTGGGCCTGGGGTTGGCGCCGCGGCAGAAATTGAGTATTTTTATGTCAATATTCGACGTTCACGTGAACCGAATTCCGTGCGACGGAACCGTGACGGCCCTTGCGTACCGGGCGGGCAAATTCTTCAATGCGTCTTTCGACAAGGCGAGCCTCTACAACGAGCGCATGTCGATCCGCATGAAGGCCGCCAGGGAGAACGGCGAAGGCGTGGATCTCGGCGTCGTGCAGATCGCGGGATTTATCGCTCGCCGCATTCAGTGCGGTCTTCGGGAAGGACAGAAAGTATGCCGCGGCGATCGTTTTGGCATAATCCGTTTCGGCAGCCGGCTGGACGTGTTCTTGCCCGACGGCGCGCGCGTAGTGGCGCGCGAGGGCCAGATCGTACGGGCCGGCATCACGGTGCTCGCGGAATTCCCGTCCTGATGGTGCGCATGGGGAAAGCGGGCCGGACCAATCTGGTGCGCACGGCTGCGGCGCTGCGCGAGGACGGCAGGGTCGGAAAAGTCCTGCCGAGCGCGCTGACGCTGCTCGGCCTCTGTTCGGGCGCCACCGCGATCTGGTTCGCGTTGGGAGGCGACTGGAAAGCCGGCGTGGCAGCGATCCTCTGCGCGGCCATCTTCGACATGCTCGATGGACGTCTCGCGCGCCTGTTCGGCGTGGCCGGAGCGTTCGGCGCCCAGCTCGAACTCACTGGCGGACCTGGTGAGCTTCGGCATCGCGCCGGGGGTATTGGTCTACATGTGGACCTTGTACCACGCTCAAGGCGCCGGCTGGGCTTTTTCCCTGATTTTCTGCGCCGCAAGCGCCATCAGACTCGCGCGGTTCAACGTTGAAAGCGCCGAGCGCGATCCTGCTGCGCCACAGCCATCCTATTTCACCGGCCTGCCTACCCCGGCGGCTGCTTGCCTCATCCTGCTGCCGATGGTGCTGGCGTTCCAGTTCAAGGACAGTGCCTTCTCGCATCCCTGGCTCAGCGCGGCGATGATCGCACTGATGTCGTGGCTCATGGTCAGTCGCGTGCCGACGCTCTCGTTGAAGCAGCTGGAGGTGCCCCAACCCTTCAAGAAGGCGGCGATTGGGTTTGGAGGCGTGCTCCTGGGCTTTGCCATTCTGTGGCCGTGGGCAACCCTGACAATCGGACTCCTGTGCTATCTTCTGAGCATTCCCTTCATCGCGTCGCACGGTGAATCGGACGGCGAACAGCTCCCCCCTGACGCCGAGGTCTGATGGCGCAGTTGCGACCGCAAATGTCCCGGTTTCAAGTAATCAAACCGTAACGCGTCCGTGAGACCTTTCGGGGTTCGTGTTTCGGGGAAGGGGCATGCGGCACGCACATCCGCCCGGATTTCTGGCGCGGCGATCGCATAGCGATGGTCTGCTGTTCTCGGCGGCCTTCGTCGGGGCAGTGATCGCCATTACTTCGGCACTGTACGCCGTCGATGTAGCCGCGGTGCGTGCGCTTCTGTCTCTTCCTTGATCTGACGCGGCTCGTCGCGGCAGAGTGCTCATGTGGGTCGCAGAGAGGCAGCGAGCGGTAATGAACCATGGCGCCGAAGCCGATTCCGACGAGCGCGCGATCTGGGAATCGCCGCGACCTCAGCTGCGTCGCTCCCGAGCGACTACGCTTGGCGCTGTTGCGGCCGGTGCCCTCGCGATCGGCGCTCTTGCCTTTGGTTTGATTGCCATTGGGCGACTTGTAATCGGCAGCATCGCGCTAGGCCGCGCTGAGGCGCGCGAACTGCGCATTGGCCGGCTCACCATAGGCGATCTGAACCTGGGGCGGGTCAGCCGGCGCTGACTTCGGCAATTTGGCCGTCGAAGATTTTCCTGTCGCAAGCGTCACCAAACCGTAGCATTGGGCGAAGGCGCGGCTAAACTGTGCCCCTTGCCCCTTCCGGAATTTGGAGTACGCAAGGTCACATGCACGCCCGCAATCGTCTGCTCGCCGACGCGCCACTCGACCTGAGGCGGATCGGAACCCATCCCGACTTCTGGTATCCCATCGCGTGGTCAGACCAGGTAAAGCCCGAAAAGACCCTCGGTGTGCGCTTCGCCGGTGAACCGGTGGTGCTCTACCGCGGCGCCAGCGGCCGGATATTCGCGCTCGAGGACCGCTGCGCGCATCGTCAGGTCCCGCTTCATCTCGGCACTGTCGCTGGCGACACGCTGAAATGCGGATACCATGGCTGGGCGTACAATTGCGCGGGCAAATGCGTCGACGTTCCCTACCTGGGAAACGACCGGCTTCCCAACGGCGTGAGAAGCTATCCGGCTCATGAAGTCGATGGCCTTGTCTTCGTTTTTCCGGGCGCGTCGAGCCTCGCCGATGGTCGCAAGCCGGAATCCATCGGCTCGAAAGGTGACGCGCGCTATCTGACGCGGCGTCTGAACCGCGAAGTCGCCTGTCACTATACCTTCATGCATGAAAACCTCTTCGATATGAATCATCAGTTCCTGCATCGCCGGCAGATGGGAATGATCCGCGCGCGCTGTCTGGGCCGGCGCTTGGGCGAAGATTGGTGCGAAGTGGACTACACCTTCAGCCGGGTCGCGGGACGGCCTACCGTAGGCGAATCCGCCATTCTCAACGTGTTGGAGAAAAAGCGCGAGGGCGGACGTCGCGACCTGATGACGATCCGAACGAATTATCCCTATCAGCGACTGAAATTCTGGGTCGACGGCGGCGATCCGGTGCTCGACGTCTGGCTCGGTTACACGCCGCTCGACAAGAACCAGAGGACCAACCGCACGTTCGGGCACCTCTCCGTCAAAAAGCCGCGCTTCGCGCCGCTTCTGTATCTGGCATGGCCATTCATCACCTGGTTCACGGAGAACATTTTCCGGGAGGACAAGCACATCGTGGAGCAGGAGCAGGCTGCCCACGACGCGCAGGGAGCGGACTGGAACAACGAAATATTTCCGGCGATTTGCGACCTGCGCAGTCTGCTTGCGCGCTGCGGCACGCCGATGGACGCAAGTTCGCTGGCGGCAGAATAGTATCTCCGTATCGGCTGCGCGATTGCTCCTTAGGTCGATTCTCAATAGTATCGGCGCGATCCGCCCACCCGGGCGCGAGTTCGTCCGATTGGCGGACGACTCCTCAAGGGGACGACCATGAAAATAAACAGCTATCTTACCGCAGGCGTTTCGGTTTTGGCTTTCGCAGCAATCGGCCTGCTCGCCACGGGCGCCGCGGCAAATCCGATCTATTATCCCTACAGGCTGGGCGCCACGCCCATCGATCCGAACCGCCCGCTCCATCACGTGGGACCGTATCTGCCGCCCTACGTGGACAAGAACCCGAAGACCAAATCGGGGACATGGACCGATGTGAGCGGCAAGCTGCCGTTCACGGGCGACGGTCCCTGGGTTGCCGAGCAGCTCACGGACGGCACGGCACTCGTGCAGAACGGCATGTCCGGGCAATGGTACAAGCTTACGCCTGACAGCAAGGGCCAATATACGGACGGCACCTGGAGCGCGATTGCGACCATGCCAAGCGGCTATGCCCCTCTCTTCATGGCTACGCAGGTGCTTTCCGACGGCCGCGTGATCGTGAACGGCGGCGAATACAACAATGGCCAGGGCGATCACACCAATCTGGGCGCCCTGTACGATCCGGTCGCCAACAAGTGGGTTTCGGTCACCGCTCCCAGCGGGTTCAGCACCATTGGCGATGCCCAAAGCGTCGTCCTGCCCGACGGTAATTATATGCTCGCCGATTGCTGCTCAAACGGCCAGGCGATCGCCACGATCAGCGGCAACAACGTGACGTGGACGGCGACCGGCGGGGCAAAATACTACAACAACGAAGAGGCGTGGACCCCATTGCCGGGAGGAGATCTCCTGACCGTCGACGTCTGGAACTTGCCCAATAGCGTCGACGATTACGAAATATACGATACGGCGTCGGGCACCTGGAGTCTCGCCGGAAACCACCCCGAATCTGCTGACCACAACGCAGTACCGCGAGCTTGGGCCTGCAGCCCTTACCCCGAGCGGTCCGGCGGGCGGCAACATACTCCAATTCGGCGCCAGTCCGAGTGAAGGCTACAACGACATCTACTCGGTCTCGAAGGGCACGTGGAGCACCATGCCGGTCATGAAAGTCAACGGCGCAGTCTACAATTGCTCGGACGCGCCGGCAGCGACGCTCCCTGACGGAAACGTTCTCGTGCAGGCGAGCCCGGGGACCTTCAATACCCCGTCGCATTTCTGGGAGTTCAGCGTGAACGCGAAGGGCAAGGTGAAGGCAACTCAGGTGAACGATACCAAGCAGGCGGGTGGCACCTCCTCATTCGAAGGGACGATGCTCGTACTTCCAACGGGCCAGGTCCTGTGGGACAACAGCCAGACGTCACCCAACGAAGTCGCCATCTACACGCCGAACGGCAAACCCAAGGCGGCGTGGCTTCCAGTGGTCTCGAGCGTGCAAACGACGCTTACGGTCGGCAGCACCGGCAATGCGTTTTCGGGAACCAACTTCAACGGCTTCTCGCAAGGCGGCGTCTATGGCGACGACGCGCAGGAGGAGTCGAACTATCCTCTCGTTCGCATCACCAACAATTCAACTGGCGACGTCTGCTTCGGGCGCAGCTACAGCTTCTCGACCCGCGGTGTGTGGACGCAAGGCACCACGAGCGCGGTGTTCGACATCCCGAACAGCTGCGAAACCGGCGCGAGCACCCTGCAGGTGATCGTGAACGGCATCGCATCGGCAGGCGTGTCCGTGACTCTGGACAGCTAAGCGCGCATTATTCCGCGCATTTGCGTGCATCATGGGCGGGGCAACCCGCCCATGATTTTTTGACGGCGTTTGCGCGTGCGAAGATCTTGCTGCTAGAACCCGCCGATTTCAACGACGACTTCTTGAATGTTCTCGCCCGAGCCCGCCTGCCTCCATTCCCCGCGCGGACAATAAGGCGGTGTCGAAGCTCGCCGGCAACGAACTCCGACCGGGGCTGCTGATCGCCCATGGGGGCGGCGTATGGCTGGTGGTGAAGACCCAGGCGGTCAAGCCCGGCAAGGGCGGCGCCTACAACCAGGTGGAACTCAAGAACGTCGTCACCGGCGCCAAGCTCAATGCCCGCTTTCGCGCTGACGAACCTGTGGAGGAAACCTGGCTCGAAAAAAGGGATTTTCAGTTTCTTTATGCGAGCGGGGAAGTCTACACCTTCATGGATGCGGAGAGTTACGATCAGATAGAGCTGCCGCGCGGCTTTCTCGCAGAACAGGCGCGGTTTCTCCAGGAGGGAATGAAAGTTCTGCTGCAGCTGCACGAAGGAGCGCCCGTTTCGGTGTCGCTGCCGCAACAGGTGGTGCTCACCGTCACGCAGGCCGATCCGGTCTTGCGCGGGCAGACTGCGGCGCCGGGCTACAAGGCCGCAATTCTGGAAAACGGATTGCGCGTGCTCGTACCTTCGTTCGTTGAAGCAGGCGCCAGAATCGTGGTGAGCACCGCCGACGGCTCTTATGTGCGGCGCGCCGAATAGATGCCCTATCTATCGCCGGCGCTGAACGTGATGACGTCTGCCGCGCGCAAGGCGGGCCGCGGATTGATCCGCGATTTCGGAGAGCTCGAAAATCTCCAGGTCTCGCTCAAGGGTCCTGCCGATTTCGTATCGACCGCGGACGAGCGCACCGAACGCATCCTGATTTCAGGAACTTTCTAAAGCCCGGCCCGGCTATGGATTTCTGGTCGAAGAAGGGGGCGCGGTCGAAGGGCCGGACAAATCGCACCGTTTCATCATCGATCCGCTCGATGGCACGACGAATTTCCTGCATGGCGTTCCGCACTTTGCGATCTCGATCGCGCTCGAACGCGAGGGTCAGCTTGTCTCCGGTGTGATCTACAATCCGGTGCTCGACGAGATGTACACAGCCGAAAGGAACCACGGCGCCTATCTGAACAACAAGCGGCTGCGGGTCGCTGCACGCAAGCATCTGAAGGAAGCATTGGTCGCCACCGGCATGCCATTTCATGGCCGCGAGGGACATGGGCGCTTTCTCGCAGAACTGGCGCCGATGATGGAGGCGACGGCAGGCGTTCGCCGCCAAGGCTCCGCGGCGCTCGATCTCGCCTACGTCGCGGCGGGACGGTTCGATGGCTTTTGGGAGCGCGGCCTTGCGGCTTGGGACGTTGCCGCGGGCATCCTTCTCGTGCGCGAGGCGGGCGGTCAGATCAGCGACCTCGCCGGGGGCGCGCGCGCCCTGGAGACCGGCGACATTCTCGCCGCCAACGACACGCTTCACCCACAGCTGCTCAAGCTTCTGCGCAGCAGCGATCGCGACAGGTCGCTCGGAGTTCCTGGCGCACCTGCGCGGCCGGGTTGAGTGCAACGGGCAAGGTGCTAGAATTGCATATCCTGCTTGCAGTAGTGAGCGCATGACGGTCAGACGCAATCGAGATTTCGCGCTGTTGGCGATCGCGGCAGCAGCCAGCGCGTGGTGTGCCGCAGCGGCCGCGCAGGACGATGCGAACGGATCCCCGCCGGCAGCGACCGAGAGCGCCGATGACGGCGTGATTCACCTGCACATGCCAGGTAACGCGATCCACCTTCATCCGCTTCGCCATCGCTCGCTCAAACCTGCCGCGACGGCAAACGTCGACGCGATCGGTGCGGAATCGGCGTCGCCATCCGAAACGCCCGCGACTGCGCCTCCCGCGTCCAGCCGCAGGAAGGCTTTGCCTGCGACGTCAACTTCGTCTCCGGCGATTCCATTCGACTTTGGCGACAACGAAGCGGGTTCTCCAGCCGGCGCGCCTGCCGCACCGCCGACACCTGACATCCACACGGCTTCGATTTCCCCACGCGCGGTCTCTCCCATGCGCGCGGCTCCGCGGCCTGGATTATCGGATGAAGAGCATGCCGGCCTCGCAAAGCGCGGTGCTGTCCTGTTCGACAAAGGCGTCAGCGATCCATCGCCCGCGCAATTCAAAGGGGTGAAACTGCTTGCCGGCGATCTCAGCAGCGCCCTGGAATCCGGCGCGAGCCGCGTGCAGCTGGAAGCCTATGGAGGAGCTCCCGGCGACAAATCCTCCGACGCGCGCCGTCTGTCGCTTCGGCGCGCGCTCGCTGTGCGCCAGCTGCTGATCGATAACGGCGTCCCGTCGAGCCGCATCGATGTGCGCGCAATGGGCGGCGTGGACGACAAGGGCCCGAGCGACCGCGTCGACGTGTTCGTGCGGAGCGGTTAGCCGATCGGGCGGAATAGCTGCCAACCTATACCGGCGCGGCAATCCGCATGTCGACCTCTTTGGCTTCGCGGCCGATACTCGCAAGAAAGGCGACGGAGAGCGCCGCCACCCCGGCCACGCTCGCAAGCGCAAATCCATAACTGCCGTATCGTACGGCCAGACCTGCCTGCAGCGGGCCGGCATAAGCGGCGAACAGATTGCCTAGCTGATAAACGGTGCCGGGGAAGGTACCACGCACTTCGGCCGGAGACAGTTCGTTGAGATGTGCAGGAATGATCCCCCAGCACCCCTGCACCACGAACTGCATGGCAAACGCGCCAGTGGCAAGAGCAACCGAGCTGTCGCCAGCAATCCACAGCGGCAGCATCGGCAAACAAAGCAATGCCGCTACCACCAGCGTATGCCTGCGGCCAAAACGCTGCGAAAGCGCGCCGAAGGTGAGGCCTCCGAGGATCGCACCAAGATTGGCGACCACAATGATGAGGCCGACGAGATGGGGTTTGAAGGCGTGATCGACTTTAAGAAATGTCGGGTAGAGATCCTGCGTTCCGTGACTGAGGAAATTGAGCGCCGTCATCAGGAGGATGGCGTATAGCGCGAGCTGCCAGTGCGCCGACAGTACGTTCGCAATCGTTCCCGCGCTTCTGCGTTCGGGTTTCCAGCCGGGCGATTCCGCAACGTTGCGGCGGATGTAGAGTATCAGCAGCGCCGGAGCGAGCCCGAGCATGAACAGTCCGCGCCAGCCGATCAGCGGAAACAGAACCGCATAGGCGATCGACGCGATCAGATAGCCGCTCGCATAGCCCGTCTGCAGCATTCCCGATACCAGCCCGCGCGATGCCGGCCGCACGGTTTCCATGGTGAGAGAGGCCCCCACGCCCCATTCGCCGCCCATCGCAATTCCGAACAGCGCGCGCAATACGAGGAAAACGAACAGACTCGGCGCGAACGCCGAACCGAACGCGAGCGCGGCATAGAGAAACACGTCGGCCATCAGGACGGGTCTGCGGCCGAAGCGGTCGGCGAGACGTCCGAATACCAGGGCGCCGACCGGTCTCAACGCCAGTGTCAGAAAGAGCGCCATGGTCACCGCTTTGATGTCGACGGCGAATTCTCTGGCAATGTCGGTAATCACGAATACAACCAGAAAATAATCGAACGCGTCGAGCGTCCAGCCGGCGTAGCTCGCGGCCACCGCGTGCTTCTGGGCGCTCGTCCAGCCGCGCAGCGCGTCAAGCGGCATTCTCATGATTGCGGTCGCGCAACAACCATCCGAGCGAAAGCCGTCATTCCGCCAGCTTTGCCTCGGTTTTCGCGTCGATTTCGGCGCGCGTGACGCCGGGTGCGAGCTCAATGATCTTAAGACCGCTCGTCGTCACGTCGAAAATCGCCAGATTGGTAATGACTCGATCGACGCAGGCTTTACCGGTCAACGGCAAACGGCAGGACCTCAGCAGCTTCGGATTCCCGGCCTTATCGGTGTGATCCATCGTCACGACCACGCGCTTCACTCCGGCCACGAGATCCATCGCCCCGCCCATGCCCTTCACGAGCTTGGCCGGCACCATCCAGTTTGCGAGGTCACCGATCTCCGAAACTTCCATCGCACCCAGGATGGACAGGTCGATGTGTCCGCCGCGGATCATCGCGAAACTGTCGGCGGAAGAAAAATAGGACGTCTGCGGCAACTCCGTAATGGTCTGCTTTCCGGCGTTGATGAGATCGGGATCGACCTCGTCAGCGCGCGGAAACGGGCCCATGCCGAGCATGCCGTTCTCCGACTGAAGCGTCACGTTTACCCCTTCGGGGATGTAGTTGGCGACGAGCGTGGGAATGCCAATGCCGAGATTGACGTAATACCCGTCGCGCAATTCCTGTGCGGCGCGTTGCGCCATCTCATCTCGGCTCCAGGGCATCTTGAGTCATCCTTCCCGCAATGTGCGTTTTTCGACGCGCTTTTCGTACTTCGCGCCCTGCACGATGCGCTGCACAAAAATGCCCGGCGTATGAATGTGATCGGGATTCAGCGCGCCGACGGCAACGAGCTCTTCCACTTCGGCCACCGTTGCCCTGCTGGCAGTCGCCATCATCGGGTTGAAATTTCGCGCCGTCTTGCGATAGACGAGATTGCCCGCCGCATCGCCCTTCCATGCCTTGATGATCGCCAGATCCGCGGTGAGCCCGCGCTCGAGCACATAGGTGGCGCCGTCGAAATCCTTGTGCTCCTTGCCCTCCGCGATCAGCGTGCCCACGCCCGTCTTCGTGTAAAAACCCGGAATGCCGGCGCCTCCGGCGCGAATGCGTTCGGCAAGCGTGCCTTGCGGATTGAACTCGAGTTCGAGCTCGCCTGAGAGGTATTGCCGCTCGAAGGTTTCGTTCTCGCCGACATAGGAGCTGATCATCTTGCGGATTTGTCGTGTTTTCAGCAGCAGCCCCAGCCCGAAATCATCCACGCCGGCGTTGTTGGAAATCGCGGTGATTCCCGTAATGCCCGAATTGCGCAAGGCCAGAATCAAGTTTTCGGGGATGCCGCAGAGCCCGAAGCCGCCCGACATGACGCTCATGCCGTCGAAGAGAAGGCCCTCAAGGGCGGCCTCGGCGCTGGTGTACAATTTCCTCATGTGGACCCTGTTCGGCTTGACGGCCATGGGACGCTCTCACCTATAGTCGCCTTTGGGGCTGCGAGGCGAGGGGCGCAAGATGGTGGTGCGGGCCGGACTTCTTTGGGGGGCCGCGACGTTGTTGGGGATGCTCATCCCCACCGCTGCGCCCGCCGAAACCAATCAGGGTCTCGCCAACGTCGGAACCGGGGTGGCGATCGCGCTTCCGGTCGCAGCGGCTGGCATTTCATATTGGAAGGACGACTGGCAGGGGATAGGAGAGCTGGCGCTGACCACCGGGGCCACGGTCGGCACGGCGCTGATTCTCAAGCAACTCGTGAAGGAGGAGCGGCCCGACTACAGTGACGACCGCTCGTTCCCGTCCGATACGGCAGCACTCGCCTTCGCACCCGCAAGCTACCTTTGGGACCGTTACGGCTGGCAATACGGCGTGCCCGCTTACGGTGCCGCGATCTTTTCCGGCTATACGCGCGTTGCTTCCGATGAGCACCATTGGTGGGACGTGGCGGCGAGCGCCGGCATAGCCTGGGGCTACACCTTCCTGTTCACGAGCCACTGGCACTACGCCTACAACCTGAATTCTGGCATCGAGGTGTCGCCTCATGCTGCGCTGGTCTCGATGAGCTACCAATGGTGAGAGCGCACGAGGCGCCACGCGGACCGGCAGCTCGCGTTATACGAACAGTGCTGCCCGCGGTTTGCTTTTTCGTTTTCGGCTCGTGCGCGCATGCGATGCAGCTGACAAGTCCAAGCCTGGCCAGCGGTGGAAGCCTGACGCTGTTGCAAGTCAGCAATCGCTGCGGCGGCCAAAACCACTCGCCTGCCCTGGCTTGGTCGGGCGCGCCGTCGGGGACTCGAAGCTTGGCGCTCACACTGTTCGATCGCGATGCGAATGGCGGGCGCGGATTCTGGCATTGGCTCGTGGTCGATATTCCAGCCAGCACGCAGACGCTCGCGCAGGGGGCGCGTTCCGGCAATGGCTTGCCCGCCGGCGCGGTTCAAGCCGAGAATGATTTCGGCGATCCCGGGTACGGTGGTGCCTGCCCACCGCGCGGTTCCGGACTCCACCACTATGTATTCACTCTTTATGCTTTGGATTCGGCGGCGGTTCCGGTTGAATCCCACGCGACAGGATCCGTTCTCGCGCCGTACCTGACTTCGCATGCCCTCGCGACGGCCGCGCTGGTCGGGGTTTATTCGCGCTGACGCCACACGATGCGCCAAGCACGGCAGCCGGCAAAGGCAATCGTTGTAAGACCTAACGCCGCTAATTCCGGGGCCGAACGGCGATTACTATCTTCTTCGCCGCATCGGCAAGATCGCTGCCGGAGACGATCGGCAGTCCGGATCGCGCCAGAATCTCTTTACCCTTCTCGACGTTTGTTCCTTCGAGGCGGACGACAAGCGGCACGCCAAGCCCAATCTCCTTCGCCGCGGCGACGATCCCTTCTGCAACGATATCGCATTTCATGATCCCGCCGAAAATATTGACCAAAATCCCTTTCACGTGAGGATCGGAGACGATGATCTTGAAGGCTGCCGTAACCTTCTCACGGGACGCTCCCCCGCCCACATCGAGAAAATTGGCGGGCTCTTCGCCGAAGAGCTTGATGATGTCCATCGTCGCCATGGCAAGCCCCGCGCCGTTTACCATGCAGCCGATCGTACCCTCGAGTTTGACGTAGGACAGATCGAATTTTGCGGCTTCGCGTTCCGTCGGGTCTTCTTCGTCCGGGTCTCGAAGGGCAGCGATGTCCTTGCGCCGAAAAAGCGCGTTGTCGTCGAAATTGATCTTGGCGTCGAGGCAGACCACTTTTCCGTCCTTGGTCACCACGAGCGGATTGATCTCGAGAAGGCTCATGTCCTTTGCCAGAAACGCTGCGTAAAGCCTTTCCACCACGGTGCCGCATTGCCTGCTCGTCTCGCCGTCGAGTTTCAGCGCGGCGGCGATGTTCCGTCCGGCATATGGCTGGCAGCCCGTCGCGGGATCGATCTGGAAGCTGCGGATTTTTCCCGGGCTGTGGCTCGCCAACTCCTCGATATCAATGCCTCCCTCGGTCGAGGCGATGAATGCAATTCGGCTCGTCGCGCGGTCGACCAGCGCCGCCAAATAGAGCTCCCGCGCGATGTCGGAGGCCTCTTCGATGTAGAGGCGCCGTACTATCCGGCCCTGCGTTCCGGTCTGATGGGTGACAAGCGTCATGCCCAGCATTCGCGTGGATTCCGCGCGAACGTCCTCGATCGAGCGCACCAGCTTGACGCCACCGCCTTTACCTCTTCCGCCTGCGTGAATTTGCGCCTTCACAACCCAGACCGGCCCTGCGAGCTGTCGGGCGGCCGCGACGGCGTCCTCGACTGTGACAGCCGGCAATCCGCGGGGAACCGGTACGCCATACGCGCGCAGGATTTCCTTGGCCTGGTACTCATGGATGTTCATCGGATGTCCGGGAGGTCGCGACGTCTCGTACCTTAGCAGCGCGATTCGCGCGTTCAAGCTCCCTCAGCGGAGCCGCAACGCACCGAAACTTCCGAAAGTCCAGCAAGCGGAGGCGCGGCTTGATCAGTCGCCCACGCCACCCTCGAGAGTCATACCGGTAACATCCGTGTCGCGCGCGGACGCCTCATGTGCTGGCGCGGCACAGACTTCAGTACGATAGGCGAAAAACAAATCGCCGCTGCCGTATCGGCGCAGATTGGTCCGCTCGGTGCAATCGGGAACGCGGACAACCGGCGCGCATTTCAGCAGTCCGTTTTTATAGTGACGAAGCGCCTCGTGTTCGCGGCACATCAGGACCTGACCGTGTTGGTAGGTACCTGCCATGCCCTGGTCCGACTGCAGCACATCACCAATCACGGCCTTGACGACGGCGCCGGGAATACAGCGCGCAACCTCGCCTTCATAGGATGACTCGATCCAGCTTTGACCAAGCATGTGCGAGGCCGGGAACTCCTCGCCGGTTGCCGCGACGCACACGGCATGGATCGCTTTCACGACCGTCGCCTCCTGCTCCTCGCAAGCCTCCGCCGCATGAAAATTTCCGACTTCTCCGGTGCGGTTGACGACAGTCTCCTCCGCATCGGTGCCGCCATAGACGGTCGTCGCCGCTTCGGCGGCGGCACTGGCGGACGCGCCGGCGAGCGCGACCGAAACGCCGGCCTTGTTGATGACGATGGATTTGTCGATGGTGATCGGCTTGTTGATATTGATCTCTTTCCAGATATTGATCTGCTTCCAGATGTTGATGTTGTGGCAATGCCCGCCGCCACCCCAGGGCGCGCGGACGCCGGGACTTGCGGTTATGGCGCCCGCAGCGGCCGGATTCGCCGAACTCATGACCAGCACGGCCGCCCAAACCAGGAGCGCGAAACGGTTTTGGTGCTTTGACGCCATGATGCGGATTCCTTCAAGACCAGCCATGCCAGACATGATCAGGCTCTGCTGCGTGAAAAGGTGCACAAAACCTTAATGACCGCACCCCTCGCTTCAGGAACTGTGCCACGACTGGCGCGCCGGGGGCGCGCCAGCCTGTATCGAAACGGCACGCATGGGCGGAAGCGGCGCTCCCGGCGGATCGCCGCATGATCCCGATCTCGGACGACAATCCCGCGCGGCTGCTACCGGTCGTGACCTGGCTCATCATCGCGCTCTGTATCGTTGTCTATGTGTGGGAGCGCTCTCTCGGGCACGAACTGGGCGCAGCGATTTTCGTGCTTGGCTTCGTACCTGCCGCGCTGCTCCACGCGCATGCACCGCCGCCGGGTTTCGTCGCCGTCTCACCGATCGCAACGATTTTCACGTCGATGTTCATGCACGGCGGAGTCCTCCATATCGCCGGAAACATGCTTTACCTGTGGATTTTCGGGAACAATGTCGAGGACGCGATGGGGCATGTTCGCTTCGCCCTGTTCTACCTTGTCTGCGGCGCTGCAGCCGCGCTGACCCTTGCCTGGATCGATCCAGCTTCGCGGGTGCCGATGGTCGGCGCATCTGGCGCGATCTCGGGTGTGCTGGCCGGATACGTGCTGCTTTTCCCGCGCGCCCGCGTGACCGTCATCGTTCCGCTTGGCATCATCTTCTACCCCCTTGCATTGAGCGCGTTCTGGGTCGTGAGCTTTTGGTTCGTGCTGCAGCTCGTCAGTGCTTCCTTCAGCGATCCGCACCAGCCGGGCGTTGCCTGGTGGGCCCATGTCGGAGGATTCGGAGCCGGCGTCGTGCTGACGCCGTTATTCAAGTCCAAAGAATTTCCATTGTTTGGAGGCCGGCGCCGCGGCCCGTGGACTCGCTGAGCTTTATTGCATTGGCATAGCTTCTGCTCCTGACGTTCTGTGTCGGCTACTCTGCCCTCGAACTGGCGCAAAGAGGGACATTGGGCCCTGGAGCAAATCCAAGATGAAGCACCGCAACAGCCATCTCCTGATCGGATATTGGAGCAGAATCCGCCGCGGCCGCGAGATTCCAGATCAGGCCGATCTCGATCCGCGCGCGATGAAGCGAATGCTGTCACACATTTTCATCCTCGACGCGCTCGACGCCGCGCGCCCAGCCTATCGGCTCGCCGGTACGTCGCTGTGCGACCGGTTCGGAGTGGAATTGAGGGGCACCGGCTTTTTCGCGCATTGGGAGGCGCAGGCACGCGAAAGGATCGCGCTGCTGTTACGGCAGTCTCTGTTGATGAAACAGCCGGTGTGTCTTTCCGCGATCGGGGTGACGTCGCAGTGCGCGACCATGGAGATGGAAACCGTGTTGGCGCCGCTGACTTTTGGCGCCGGGGCGCCACGTCGCTTTCTCGGAATCGTCCAATTCCTGAGCGATGCCTCGCAACTCGGCGGATGGCCTATCGTCTATGAGCGCCTGACTGGCTCAAAAATGGTACGTGAAAACGAGCCGCTGGCGCCAATGTCCGATCCGCCTGCCCCACCGCCCGCGCCGTTCGCGTCGACAGGAGCGAATCAGATACCGCATTTGAGGCTCGTCGCCTCGCGCGATGAGCCGGCGACGCTGCACCGCGAGATGGATGATTCAGTGCGCAGGATAATCGCCGCGTTCGATATCGTGCCCGGCATCAGCCGGATGCGCTAAAGCGACCGCCGCGCTTGAGCGCAAGAGGCGGCGCCGACTCAGTGTCCCTGCGGTTGATCCGTTTGCGGTTGCGACGGCAGGGTCGGGTGATCGACGGGATCATTGTGCAGGATCACGCGATTGAGGGTCTGTTCGTCCCTTCGATGCTGCAGATAGGGAATTTCGTATCGCTCTATTTTGTTGCGATAGGCCTGGAACGCTGCATCGTCACCCGGCAGCCGGCGGTCGCAGCGATCAGGCGGCAGATGCTGCTCTTCCTGACACCACATGTCGAAATTCATCTCGTGCAGAGGATAAGGTTTCTCTCCTTGCCCGCTGGCGCGCACCGTGAGCAGCACGAGTGCCAGTCCGGCGACGAAGATTCCGGTTCTTTTCACCCCCGACTCCTCTGTGCGCATTGGAGCGACCCTACACCGCCGGAACGGAGTTCGGAAGCAACCTCCCTGGGCGTCGTGGGTGGCCGCGGGCGCCGTGCGGCCGGGATCATAGCCGCTGGCTCTTCCTGGCCACGCTGGCGAGGGCGTATGTGTCGCGTGAGACGCGATTTCCGCACGTCGGAAGCCGGGACCCGTGCGCAACTTGGCCCGATTCGGGCCCGTCGGTCCGCGGCCTCCCGGTAAATCGGCTAGCTTTTGGCTTCCATGCGTGACGGAACCGTCCGGCGCTAACGGCTTGTTGACCTTCGTTGCGCTACATCTGCTCGGGAATCACATACGGAGGCCAGATCAGTGGCGATCCGGGACTTTCCATGATGGTAAATCGCGAGGCGCTCATCGCCCGCGATCAGGCAGAGCGGCGCCGGCATGTACGCGTGCAGGTCGATCTCGCTGGACGGATATTCGTGCCGTCGGACGGTCGCGAGGGGCGCTGTCACATCGTCGAGATGTCGTCTGGCGACGCGCGGGTCATGTCGGCAGTCGTTCCCGAGCGCGGCGAGCAGATCATTCTCTATGTGGATGGGTTCGGCAAATTCGAAGCCAAGGTGGCGCGGGCTGATGTCGGAGGTTTCGCCGTCCAGTTCAATTGCTCGGCCTTGAAGCGCGACCGTGTGGCCGAACAGCTGGCGCTGCTGATGAATCGCGTAACGGCCGACGAACCGCCCACGCGGCGCCACGAGCGGCGTACCGCCAAAGGTCTCACCCACTTTACCAGGAACAATGGGGACGAGGTGCGCTGCGACGTGATCGATCTTTCCTTGAGTGGTCTGTCGCTCAGGAGCGATGTCAAGCCACGGGTCGGGGAATTCATCATGATCGGGCAAATGTCGGGCCGTGTGGTGCGTCATCACGACACCGGTATTGCGATAGAATTCGCGGCCATCCCAGCCGGTAATCCGCAAACTCCGCCGTCCCCAAAGAGCTGAACGTCCCACACATTTCGTCTTACGCCCGCCATCGGGCGGATGTGCGGCACTGACCGAGTGCCACGTGCGTGAGAGCGCGCGCCCGCCGCTGATTCAATTCGCGCGCCGATTGGTCTAGACTTTTCCCGAAAACAGCTGGTTCGAGGGGTTGCCATGGATCTCGGAGCTTCGATCTCTGCGGTGGTGACAGGCGGAGCGTCCGGTCTCGGAGAGGCCACGGCGCGCGCGCTCGCCGGCCATGGGACGCGGGTCGCGATCTTCGACCTGCAGAAGGCGAAAGGCGAGAGAGTTGCGAAGGAGATTTGCGGCGTTTTCTGCGACGTGGATGTCACCAACGAACAAAGTGTGGCAGACGGATTTGCGCGGGCGCGCTCCACCCATGGCCAGGAACGCATTCTGGTCAACTGCGCAGGCACAGGCAATGCATTCAAGACAGCTTCTCGTGAGCGCGGTACAGGCGTCATAAAATTTTTCCCGCCGAAGGAGTTCGACCGCGTCATCCAGATCAATCTGGTGGGAACGTTTCGCTGCATCGTACATGCGGCGGCCGGAATGCTAAGCCTCGAACCGCTCGGCGGCGAACGCGGCGTGCTCATCAATACGGCGTCCGTCGCTGCGGAAGACGGCCAGATCGGCCAGGCTGCCTACGCGGCTTCGAAGGCGGGAATCGTGGGTGTGACGCTTGTGGTTGCGCGCGACCTGGCCCAGGAAGCCATCCGCTGCAACACGATCTTGCCAGGCCTGTTCGACACGCCGCTGCTGCAGGGTGCGCCCGATCATGTGAAGCAGGCGTTGGGCGCACAGGTGCCTTTCCCGGCGCGGCTCGGCAATCCTGCCGAATTCGCGTCGCTTGCGCTCGAGATGATTCGCAATGGCTATTTCAACGGCGAGTGCGTGCGCCTCGACGGAGCCATACGCATGGCGCCCAGATAGGACGCTCAGTCGCCGATGAGATGCAGCGCGACCTCGCGACGGTGCGGTGCGTCGCGGTGTTCGAACACATAGAGATCTTGCCACGTACCCAACAATAGCTCGCCGTTGCGAACGGGAACCGCGAGCGACGTTGCGGTCAGCGCCGCCCGGATATGGCTCGGCATGTCGTCGACTCCCTCCGTGGTATGGCGATAGAGCCTGGCGTCGCGCGAGACGAGCCGGCGCATGAAATCCTCGAGATCGGCGAGAACATCCGGGTCTGCGTTCTCCTGGATAACCAGCGAAGCGGAGCTATGGCGGATGAAACAGGTGAGAAGCCCCTCACCGATCGCGCACGATTCGACAAAGCGCCGGGTCGGATCGCCGAATGAATAGAGGCCCGGCCCGCGTGTTGCGATCTCGATCGAATCGAAGCTTTGTCTCATCACGGCGTCACCCCTTGCGCAGATAGATGTAGAGGGCGCCTGCGCCGCCGTGTCGCCTGTGGGCCTCCCGCGCATCGGCAATGAGTTCCGCCAGCCCTGGTTCCCGAAGCCATCGCGGCGTTGCGGTTCGCAGCACGCCTCGCGTGCCCCGATCGGGGCCGGGATAGACCCGGTCGGTTCCTGCTTCCGGCGTGCGCGGCTGCCCTTTTCCGGTAACGACCAGAACCAGACGGAGCTTGCGGGCTTTCGCGCCGCGGAGGAACGTCACCAGCGCACGATGGGCGGCCTGTTCAGTCAGACCGTGAAGATCGAGTCGCGCTTGCGGTTCGAGGAGGCCGCGTCGCAGCCGCCCGGCCGTGTTGCCATCGATACCTGCCATCTGATGGCCAGCGGCCGGCTTCGCATGCGGTGTGATGGGGTGCGAAGGCGTGGTCGGCGCAGCGTTACCGGATTTTCCCGGCCGAGGCGGGGCGCTCCCCAACGGTGTCGCGTCGTGCAGCGCGGACTCGAACAGCTCGCGCTCCTCCGCGCTGGGTGGGCGTTTATTGCGGGTCACGAAGGGACACCAGGGAATCGCGCCACGATGTGCTCACCAAGATGCTTCGGAAGCAGCACGTACAGGTTTCCGCCGGATTTCATGCGGCCGGCCAACGATTCTGCGCGCGTGCCGTAACCCCAGAAAATGTCCACGCGCAGGCTGCCCTTGATGGCCCCCCCCGTGTCCTGCGCGATGCAAAGCCGCGCGAATGTCAATGGCGGGCGCGCAGGATCGAGCGCGGGCGCATGCGTCGCGACGAACATCGGAATGCCAAGCGGGTGAATGGCAGGATCAACGGCGATGCTGGTCTCGGGCGTGAGCGAAACACCTTCGCTGCCCGGACTCCCGAGTTGAGGATCGCCAATAGGGAGTTCGCGAAAGAACACGTAGGAGGCATCGCTTTCCATCATCTGTCGCGCGGCCCCAGGATGTCCCTCGAGCCATGCCCTGATCGACTGCATGGACATGTGTTCGCGGTCGAGTTTGCCCTTCTCGACCAGTACGCGCCCGATCGGCGTGTAGGGGCGGCCGTTCTGTCCCGCATAGGCAAGCCGGATCATCGAGCCATCGTCGAGACGGGCGCGCCCTGAACCTTGTATATGGAGGAAGAAGACGGTGATCGGATCGTTTGCATAGAGCAGCACGGGCGTGTCGCCGAGCCCTTCTGCGTCGATCTCGGCGCGCGCGGGAAGGGGCACTAGCCTCTAATTCGCTACCCGGCCCGCGATGCGAACTCCCGACAGATCGCGGCGAAAGAGCCCGAGATCGGCTGTCACGTAATTCGGTGGAAGACCGTAGATCGGTGTGGCATAGGCATCATGCCGGAGCCGGCTTGCGCGCAATTGCGGCTCGTAATAGCCGGTGAACAAGGCTTGCCGCGCGGCGCCCGAACCCACGGCGAAGGGTGCGAACCAGGTCTCGAACCAGGTTCGGGCCGCCGTCGAGCCCGGAGCGACCACCGCGGCGGCGACGCAAACTCTTTGCCAATCGCCTGCTCTACCCGCGTATCCGGTGCCGCCCATAGGCGTTGAGGGCGGCAATGGAAGCAGCGCCGAGCATGATCGTCGAAAGGCCGCGAGCGCGCCACGTGGATCGCTGGTGCTCCAGCCGGGAAGCGCCTTGAATGCGGATGGTGTAAGCGTCAGCCCTCCCGCTGGTGGTGGCCTTCGAACGAGCCACACCCCTGCGCCAATGATGGCCGCCAGGAAAAGCGCGAGAAGCGGACCGGCCCAACCGAGACGGACCGCACCCTTGCCGCTCAATCGCCGCCGGAGGTGGCGACGAGAGTCCAATTGGGATCGCTGGCCCGCGTTTCGCGGGCAAAGCTCCAGACATCCGCAACGTCGCGAACCGCCTTCGGATCGCCTTCGATCACGCCGCCGGTTGAATCCATCGTCGCCGAGATATACTGCGCGGCAAATTCCACCGTGATTTCCGCCGAGCGCCCCTTCAGCCCCGCATGCGTGATACGCACGCTTTTGAAGCCGACAAAGGAATAGCTTACCGTTTCATTGCGTTCTTCGCGCCCGCGCATGACTGCATCAAAGGCAGCGTACACCTCGTCGCTGAGGAGCGGACGCAAGGTTTCGCGATCCCGTGTGGCAAAGGCAGTGACCACCATTTGATAGGCGTGGCGCGCGCCTTCGAGGAAATGTTCGGCGTCAAAGCTGCGATCCGCGCGCTTGATGTCGAGAATTCCCCCGACCGCTGGATCCGCGGATTGTACCTGCGTCTGGGTCTGGCCGGCCGCCCGGTCGGGCAGCGCGACAACATTGTCCGTCGCGGGTGACGCTGCACCGCCGATGCGACGGAAGCGGTCCTGCGCTTCGCGCTCATTGCCGGTGCGACGGCCCAAGACCGCGTAAAGTCGGAACAGAATAATGCCGGCCACCATCGCTATCAGCAGAATTCCGAGCAACTGCGAATCCGCCATGGCCGAGATGCCTTGTTCCAATCTTCCGCGCCCCACTCACCCTAACGCAGAGATATGCCCGGGGTCCATCAACGCAGGACCGATACCAGAGAATAACTTCGAACATAGGAATTGCGTGCCGCGTTTTCGAGAGCGGCAACGACATCTTGTCAGTGCCCCCCATCCATGCTAGCCCCGCGCGCTTTTGCGGGACGTGGTTTTCATGAGCAATGCGGGGATTGGGCCAAATGGCAATCCACAGGGCGGACCCGAGGGGCCGCCGCTGCGAATCCAGATCGTCGGGCAATACGTGAAGGATCTATCCTTCGAAAACCCTGGTGCGCCTGCAAGCATGACGACGCGTCCCCAAATCGACCTGGGCGTGGACCTGCAGGCGCGTCGCCTCGATGCGGAGCGTTTCGAGGTGGAACTCAAGCTGCGCGTTACCGCCAAATCCGAGGAAAAGTCTCTCTTCCTGCTCGAGCTTGCCTATGCGGGATTGTTCATGATCCAGAACGCGCCGGAAGAAATTCTCCAGCAAATCCTCCTCATCGACGGTCCACACCTGCTTTTTCCCTTCGCGCGCCGCATTGTTGCCGACGCGGTCCGCGATGGTGGGATGCCGCCCCTCATGATCGAGCCGATCGACTTTGCGGCGCTGTACCGCTCCAGGATGGCTGGCGGACAGCAAATGCGCGCCGAACCGCCATCATCCTGAACAGCCAGCCGCCTGGCGCCAGTTCCAGATTGCGTCGCCGCCCAGCTCCCGGGCAACGAACGCGGCGTGGGCCTGCGCCTCGGCAACGCTGAGCCGCGGTGGCAGCTGTTCGGGTCGCTGCCGAATAGCGAGGTGATCCTCGCGCAGCGCCGATACCGTATCGCGCGGCGCCAGCCGAAGCCGGGTTTGGCGACCACCTACCAATTCCAGATACACCCGCGCCGTCAGTTCCGCATCGACGAGCGCACCGTGCTTGTTGCGCCCCGACAAATCGATGCCAAAGCGTTTGCAGAGTTCGTCCAGAGAGTAGCGCGCACCCGGAAGCTTGGATTTTGCAATATCGATCGTATCGATGGTGCGGGCATGAGGAATCCTGGGGCGCGAAAGGCGCAACAATTCTGCGTTGACGAATTTCAGGTCGAACGAAGCGTTGTGCATCACCAGGGGCGCATCGCCGAAAAACGCCAGAAGCTCTTCTGCCACTGCAGAAAAAACGGGCTTATCCGCTAGAAAATCGTCGCCCAGGCCGTGCACGCGCTGCGAATCCGGCGGCACCAGACGCTCCGGATTGAGATAGCGCTGGAACGTCAGGCCCGTGGGGATGTGATCGAACAGCTCGACGCATCCGATTTCGATGACGCGGTGACCGTCCGCCGGATCGAGGCCCGTGGTTTCCGTATCGACAACAATCTCCCGCATTCCGCCCCTCACCGCCGTGCGCGCAACGTCGACACAATAGTTTTCACCTGCTCGAAAGCATGGTCCAATCCTTGACCTGTCTCCACGATAAAGTGCGCCCGCGCGCGCTTTTCCACATCCGGCATCTGGCGTTGCAGAATGCCGCCCAGCCTCTCCGCGCTCATACCCGGCCGCGCGAGAACGCGTGCTCGCTGGACGTCGCCCGGTGCAGACACGACGACGACGGCATCCATCCCCGCCTCGCCGCCGGTCTCCAGCAGAAGAGGGATATCGAGCACGACGATGTCGGCTCCCCGCTCTGCCGCGTGCTCGAGAAACGCGCGCTGCGCGTCAGCGACCAGCGGGTGGACGATGTTTTCCAGGCTCCGAAGGACGGTTGCGTCCTTCTGGATGCGGGTGGCGAGGCGCTCGCGATCAACGCGACCGTCGCGCACGGAATCGGGAAAGGCCTGCGCGACGGCTGCCGCAGCGCCACCACCTGGCTCGTAGAGCCGATGGACGGCGGCATCGGCGTCATGCACCGGGATTCCAAGCCGCGCGAACATTCTCGCAGTCTCGGTTTTGCCCATTCCGATGGAGCCGGTCAGCCCGACGACCAGAGGCCTACGGGGCATCGCGCAGCGCCGCTTCGAGCTCTGCCCGGAGTTCGGCCGACACGCGCGGCCGCACACCGTAGAGCGCTTCGAAGGCTGGGACCGCCTGATACATCAGCATGCTCAGACCGTCGATCGGACGAAGGCCAAGTTCGCGCGCGCGCGCCAGCAGTGTGGTCTCACGCGGATCGTAGACGATGTCGCACACGGCCGCATCGCGCGGCAGCAGTTCAAGCGTAATGGGAGCCGGGGTCTGCCCGCCCATTCCATGGCTCGTCGTGCTGACGATGAGGCGGGTCGAAGACGCATGCTTGTCCCATTCCTGCCAAGGCACCGTCGCCAGTTTCGCAGACACGCCGCCCGACATGTCATGGACCAGAACATCGGCGCGCGCGGCAGTCCGATTGAAGACCATCACGCCTGCCGGCTTCAGGCGGTCGCAAGCCAGGACAGCTGCGCGCGCCGCGCCGCCTGCCCCGAATATTGCGACCGTCTCACCTCTTAGTGCATCGGGGCCAAGCGCCTCGACGAGCGCCGCGGCGAGGCCTTCCACATCCGTGTTCCGGGCTTCCATGCGTCCTGCACGGAAGAGGAGCAAATTGGCAGCTCGCGCCGCCTGAGCCGCGGCGTCGCTACAATGCGCGAGCGCGAAAGCCGCCTCCTTGTGAGGCGCCGTGAGGTTCACGCCCACAAATCCCGCGGCGCGGAGCCCGTTCAAAACCTGCGAAAGTGCGCAGGCGCGCACGGGCAGCGGCACATAAGCGCCGTCGATGCCGTGCTCGCAAAGCCAATAGTCATGCAGCCGGGGGGACAGCGAATGCTCAACTGGCCATCCGATCACACCGGCGATCCGCGCCCTGCCCGATGTCGTCATGTGCGGCCGGCTTCGTCCTTTCGTTCCGCAAGCAGATTAAGCACCGAAGCGGCGGTTTCCTCGACCGATCTTCGCGACACGTCAATCGCCGGCCAGCCGCGCTGTTCGAACAGCTGGCGCGTCGCGGTAACCTCTGCCCGGACACTGTCCAAATCGACATAGCTCGTGGATCGGACCTCGCCCAGCATATTCAGCCGGTTCCGCCGCACCTGCACCAAACGATCCGGAGATGCCCACAGGCCGACAATCAGGGGCCGCTGCGCGGCCAACAGCTCCAGCGGCAATGCCAGGCCCGGGATGAGCGGAACGTTCGCCGCGCAAACCCCGCGGATCGCCAAGTAAACACATGTGGGTGTTTTCGACGTGCGGCTGGCGCCGACGAGCACGACCTCGGCCTCCTCCAGGAGTCCCAGCGCCTGGCCGTCATCATGCGCGATCGCAAAGTTGAGAGCTTCGATGCGGTGAAGGTAGCGTTGGTCCACCTCGTGCTGTCCGCCGGGACGATGCGTCTCTGCCGCACCAAGATATTGGCGCATCATGGCGATGGGGCCGTCGAGAATCCCCTGACACGGCAGAGCGAGTTGTGCGCATTGCGCTTCAAGGATTCGACGAAGCTCGGGATTGACCAGCGTGAAGAAGACAAGCCCGGGCTGTTCCCGAATATGGGCGATCACGCGGTCGAGCTGTCTCTCGCTGCGGACAAGCGCATAAAAATGCTCCTCGACCTGCACGCCCTCGAATTGTGCCGTCGCAGCCTTCGCCACGGCGTTGAGCGTTTCTCCCGTCGCGTCGGAGACAAGATGTAAATGAAACTCTCCCGTCCTCTCCACTTTCATCCCCAGGGCGCGCTGCTGCTGTGCGGAAACATCCACCATCAACAGGAGCCGCCGGCAATCATCCACGCAAGCCGGCTATTCATCAACCTCTCCATCCCCCAATCGTGCAATTCGCGTCGTGCTTGAGTCGCAGGGCTTTGCCGCCTACACAAACCCTCTATCCACGCTTTGGTCCACGCATTCACAGCCCCATCATCATTCAACATCAAATTAGGAGTCTTTCTAAGTTGGAAGAAGGGAAGTGGGGAAAGCTGTCTGCCGTACTGGATGGAAAGATCCAGACACCACCACCGGTCTGGCTGATGCGCCAGGCCGGCAGGTACCTGCCTGAGTATCGCGAGGCACGCGCAAAAGCTGGATCGTTCTGGAATTTATGTATGGAGCCGGACTGGGCCGCGGAAGTGACACTGCAGCCCGTGCGGCGTTTCGGGCTGGATGCGGCAATTCTTTTCTCCGACATTCTGCTCGTGCCCTACGCGCTTGGCCAGGAAGTTACATTCGAAGAGGGACTGGGGCCACGCGTGCAGCCGGTGTTATCGGTTGACGGGCTGGTACGCGCGCCTGATCAGTGGCGCGAACGACTGATGCCGGTTTACGACGCGCTGGGCCGGGTCGCCGCGCAGATTGATTGCGGCACGGACCTGATAGGATTTGCCGGCGGGCCGTGGACACTGGCGACGTATATGGCCGAAGGACGTGGCTCCGCCGAGCAGCGCGCCGCGCGGCTCTGGGGATATCGTGATCCATGTGGATTTAAAGAGTTGCTGGGCGTGATTGCGGATTGCGTGGCACGACACCTTTGCGGCCAGATCGCCGCTGGCGCCACGCTTGTCCAGATATTTGACAGCTGGGCAGGCGGCCTGTCCGAGCAAGCATTTCAAGAATGGGTGGTCGTGCCCACAAGACAGGTGGTGGATCAGGTCAGGAAGTCGTCGGCGGGAGCGAAGATCATCGGTTTTCCGCGCGGCGCAACGCTGGAAGGGTATCGGATTTACGCGAAGGAAACAGGCGTTGACGGCATTTCTCTGGACACGGCCGTTCCCATGCGCTGGGCAGCAAGAGAACTCGGCGCCAGCGTTTCTCTGCAGGGCAACCTCGATCCCACACTGCTGGTGGCCGGAGGAACGGCGCTGACAGCCGAACTGGACCGGCTCCTGGCCGCAACACGGGACGTGCCGTTCATTGCAAATTTGGGGCATGGCATCTTGCCGGAGACGCCGGTTACACATGTGGCAGAGTTTGTGGGGCACATTCGGAGCGTGCGGTGAAAATCGGCGTAGTGCTGTTCAACCTGGGAGCGCCCGACTCCCTGGAGTTGGTGCAACCGTTTCTTCAGAACCTGTTTTCGGACCCCGCGATTCTCCCGTTGCCCCAATGGCTGCGCACGCCGGCGGCGTGGCTCATCGCCAAACACCGGACGCCCACCGCGAAAGCAATCTATCGCCAGATCGGAGGCCGCTCGCCCCTTCTCAAGGAGACGCTGGCGCAGGCGGCCGCACTGGAGCGCGCGCTGATGCAGCGGCCGCTCGCGGCAAAGGTCTTCGTTGCGATGCGTGCGTGGAAACCCATGAGCGATGCGGTGGCGCGTGCCGTTGCAGAATATGCGCCGGATCTGGTTGTGCTCTTGCCGCTTTATCCGCAGTATTCCACGACGACGACCGCATCCTCCCTGGCGGCTTGGCGGCAGGCGTCCGCAGAAATCGGGCTTTGCGTGCCGGAGAGACGGGTCTGTTGCTACCCGTGGAGCAAGGGGTTCGTTGCCGCTCTTGCGCTGCAGCTACGGACCGCCCTTTCGCGACGCGTGATGGGCGTGCCATACAGGATTCTCTTTTCGGCGCACGGATTGCCACAGCGAACGGTCGCAGGCGGAGATCCCTATCAATGGCAGGTCGAGCGGACCGTTGGTGCGGTTGTGCATGAACTCGGAGACGGTACGCTGGACTGGCGCATCGCGTATCAGAGCCGGGTCGGGCCGCTCAAATGGCTGACGCCTGCAGCTGACACGGAGATACGGCAAGCGGGCGCGGAACGACTGGGTCTCATCGTCGTACCGGTCGCTTTCGTTTGCGAGCATTCAGAGACGCTGGTCGAGCTCGATATCGAATATGCGCGATTGGCCGAAGAATCGGGGGTTCTCGATTATGTGCGTGTCGCCACGGCCGGAACGAACGTGCTGTTTATCGAAGAGCTTGCGGACCTGGTGGTGCGGGCAACAATGACGGATGAACCCGTCACGTGCGGCGCGGGCCGCATCTGCCCGGCGGCGCTGACGCGTTGCGGCATAGGTGATGCACCGAAGTGAGTGCGATCTGGCAATCGACGAGTTTCTATCTGTGGATCAAGGCATTCCACATCGTGGCCGTTATCGCCTGGCTGGCGGGAATGCTCTATCTTCCGCGCCTCTTCGTGTATCACTGCGAGGCGCTTCCCGGTTCCCCCGAACTCGGAGCGCTTCAAACGCATGGAGCGGCGGCTGTTGCGCGCCATCGTCAATCCGGCAATGATCGCCGTGTGGCTCTCGGGATTAACGCTCAGCCTGCTTCCGATCACCGACGCCTGGCACCAACACTGGTTCCAGGCGAAAGTTGCGCTGGTGCTGGCGATGAGCGCCGTCCAGGGTCTTTACGCGCGATGGGTACGGCTCTTCGCGCAGGACGCAAATGCACACGCGGCGCGGTTCTATCGTATCTGGAACGAAGTGCCGACGGTGCTCCTGGTGGCGATTGTGATCCTTGCTGTGGTTAAGCCTTTCTGAAGACAATGCGGCGCGCGGAAAAGAAAGAGCATTTGCAAGGGCACAAAATCGCGGTATAAGGCGTTAGTTCCCCAATCACGCCGCTGGGCAATACGCGCCGACAAGCGCGGTGTTGATCCGGTTGAAGCTGGCGCGGCGTGCGCGATCTGATCTCCGCCGTATCTATCGTCGATAGCCGTGGGCGGCGGAATAAATCCCCAAGGGCTACCTCTCCAGGTGCAATCCCCATGACAGTGCAATCCGGCCTGCAGGCGATGAAACTGCAGGATTTGAAGGCCAAATCCCCCACCGATCTGCTTGCATTCGCCGAGGATCTCGAGATCGAGAACGCGTCGTCGATGCGCAAGCAGGACATGCTGTTCGCGATCCTCAAGGAACTCGCGGAGCGCAACGTTGAGATCACGGGGGATGGCGTGCTCGAGACGCTGCAGGACGGGTTCGGCTTCCTGCGCTCGCCCGAATCGAACTACCTCGCCGGTCCGGATGACATCTATGTATCTCCCTCGCAGATACGCCGGTTCGGACTGCGAACCGGCGACACCGTCGACGGTCCCATCCGCAGCCCCAAGGACGGGGAGCGCTATTTCGCGTTGCTCAAGGTGTCCTCGATCAACTTCGAAGATCCGGAGAAGACCAAGCACAAGGTGCACTTCGACAATCTGACGCCGCTGTACCCGACGAAGTGGCTGAACATGGAAATCGAAGACCCGACCATCAAGGACAAGACGGGCCGCGTCATCGATATCGTGTCCCCACAGGGCAAGGGACAGCGTGCCCTGATCACCGCGCAGCCGCGCACGGGCAAGACGGTCATCCTGCAGAACATTGCAAGGGCGATCGCTGCCAACCACCCGGAATGCTACCTGATCGTGCTCCTGATCGACGAGCGGCCCGAGGAAGTGACCGACATGCAGCGCTCCGTGAAGGGCGAAGTCGTGTCCTCGACCTTTGACGAGCCCGCTTCGCGCCATGTCCAGGTGGCGGAAATGGTGATCGAGAAGGCCAAGCGACTGGTCGAGCATAAGCGCGACGTCGTGATTCTGCTCGATTCCATCACGCGCCTGGGGCGCGCCTACAACACGGTCGTGCCGTCTTCCGGCAAGGTGCTGACGGGCGGTGTCGACGCGAACGCATTGCAGCGGCCGAAGCGGTTCTTCGGCGCCGCACGCAACATCGAAGAGGGCGGCTCACTGACGATCATCGCAACCGCGCTGATCGACACCGGCAGTCGCATGGACGAGGTGATCTTCGAGGAATTCAAGGGCACCGGCAATTCGGAAATCATTCTCGACCGGAAGGTGGCTGACAAGCGCGTGTTCCCGGCCATCGACATCCTGCGGTCGGGCACGCGCAAGGACGAGCTTCTCGTCGACAAGGGCACGCTCGCAAAAACCTATGTGCTCCGCCGCATCCTCGCGCCGATGGGCACGATCGACGCCATCGAGTTTCTGCTCGACAAGCTGCGTTCGTCGAAGACGAATTCGGACTTCTTCGAAAGCATGAATACATAGGCTGGGGCCGCGCGAAGCGCGGTCGTCCTGTCCTCTCGCCAATCCGCCGCGGAACTATCCGCGCCGTCACGGAACAAGAATCGTGGCACCGGTGGTCGCGCGGGAATGAAGCGCCTCATGTGCCTCGCGCGCCTGCGCGAGCGGAAATCGCTGGTTGATTGCAATCCTCACTGCGCCCGACTGAATGACCGCGAACAGATCGTCGGCGGTTTCCTGGAGTTCCCCGGTCGTGCGGGTATAATGAAAGAGTGTCGGCCGCGTGAGATAGAGCGAGCCTTTGGCACTTAGTATTCCGGGTTCGACGGGCGGCACTGCACCGCTTGCATTGCCGAAACTCACCAGCATGCCGCGCACCGCGACACAATCGAGCGAGGCGGCGAAGGTATCCTTGCCAATGCCGTCATATACGACCGGAACGCCGGAGCCGCCGGTGATTTCGCGCACGCGCCCGCTCCAGTTCCCGGTTCGCGTGTTGAGAACGTGCGTGCAACCGTTTGCTTTGGCGAGGGCGACCTTGTCCTCGGATCCGACCGTGCCGATCACGGTGGCGCCCAAATGGTTCGCCCATTGGCAGGCGATCAGACCGACGCCGCCGGCTGCGGCATGAAAGACAATAGTTTCGCCAGGTTTCACGGCAAAGGTGCGCTTCAGGAGATATTGTGCCGTCATACCTTTGAGGAGCGACGCGGCAGCCGTTTCCTCCGATATGCCTGACGGTATTTTGACGACGCGGTCCGCCGGAACATTGTTGGCTTCCGCATAAGCCCCCAAAGGGCCCGTACAATAGGCCACGCGATCGCCGATGCGCAGATTCTCGACCCCGCTGCCCACGCTCTCGACGATACCGGCGGCTTCGAGTCCCAACCCGGAAGGAAGGGAAACCGGATACAGTCCGGAGCGCTGGTAGGTGTCGATAAAATTGACGCCAATCGCGGCATGGTGCACGCGCACTTCGCCCGGGCGCGGTAGAGGCAAATCGATGTCTTCCAACCGGAGTACTTCCGGGCCGCCGGTTTTCGCGAAGCGGATCGCCTTCATGATCAGTTCAAATGCTTCCGGAAGAATGCGGCCGTGCGGTCATTGGCGAGTTCCGCGCTCGCGCGGTCATAGTGGTTTCCAGTGGCGCGCGCGAACGCATGTTCCGTCCCCTCCCCGGATAGACGTGAATCGTGACGCGCGGATTGCTCTTCAGTCCTTCGATGATCTCGATTTGTGCGGCGGGCGGAACGTACTGATCTTTTTCGGCGATGTGCAGCATCAACGGCTTGCGGATGTTGGCCGCTTCGTCCAGCATCTGCTGGATATTAACGCCGTAATAGCCGACCGACGCGTCGACATCGGTGCGCGTCGCGGTCAGATAGGCAAGCAGGCCGCCGAGACAATAACCGACCGCGCCGACGTTTCTGCAGCTTTCCGTGCCCCGCAGATGATTGATCGCCGCCTCGATGTCCTTGATGCCGAGATCGATGTTGAACTTGCCCATCAGCTCGAAGGCGCGTTTCTGTTCTGCCTCGATCTGGTCGTCGAGCTGCACTTCCGGCGCGATGCGCCTGAAAAGGTCCGGCGCCAGCGCGAAATAGCCGCGCGAAGCAAAACTGTCCGCTACGGCACGCACGAACCTGTTCACCCCGAAAATCTCCTGGATGACCACGATACCCGCGCCGCTTCCGCTGGACGGCGATGCAAGATAGCCGGTGAACGCGCCGTCGGTCGTATTGATCGTGACGTCCTTGCTGCCCATCGAAGCTGCTCCTCGCACGAGTTACCGGGATCCTCGCGCCCGTTGATTCCAGTATCAGGGCGCTTCATGCCTGTCCCTGAGGCCGCACCGGAAGCTGAAGCACCTGCGACAGCGTCACCGGGTTGGAGATGGGCGCCGAACAGGTCATGCGCTGGCACACATAGGCCGTGGGCTGGCCGTTTTGCATGGGCTTGCCTGCAGCAGGGTGGCCTGCCGGAAGCGTCTGACGCGGATCCACGACCATTAGCGTTCGGTTGGGGAGGCTGCGTCCCAGCACGGCATTCACCAGTTCGTGGGTTTTGGGATTGTCGATCTGGCCCACCACGACGATCTGGAGCGCCGTCATCGCAACCTCAAGGCCGTTGAGGTAGGACGCCATGGAGAGAAAGGCGCGCCCCACCTCTCCGGAAAAGGCCTGGATGAGTGCATTGGCGCGCTCGCGATAGGAATTGTCGGCGGTCGCAAAGTGGAGCCGCGACAGCAGGCTTACCATCACACCGTTGGCGCAGGCGACGGACTGGTCGAAGACAACACGGGTGCGAACGATCAAAGGATCGGAATCGTCCGGGGTGTAGAAATATCCGCCGTTCTGCGAATCCCAGAAATGCTCGTTGAGCACATGCACCCAGCTTTGCGCCCGCGCGAGATAGCGTTTGTCGCCGGTCGTTTCCCACAGCACGAAAGCCGCCCTCGCCATATGCGCATAATCATCGGCGAAGCCGGTGTGATGACGCGTCCCGTTGCGCCACGAGTGGTGCAGCCGCGCATCGGTGCCGAGCGCGTTTTCGACAAAGCTGAATGCACGGATCGCCGCAGCCGTCCACGGGGCCTTGCGGAACACCATGCCGGCGTTTCCCAGAGCGGCGATCATCATGCCGTTCCAATCCGCAAGCACCTTGTCGTCGCGCAGCGGCGGCTGGCGCTTCAGGCGCGCGGCGAGCAGCAGCTCACGCTGCTTCTTCAACAATGCCTCGTCGGCCTCCGGAAGGGGATAGACGTTGCCGATGCGCTGCAGGAGGTTGCGGCCCTGGAAATTGCCTTCGCGCCGCACGCCGTATGCTTCCTTGAAGCGCTGGACAAACGTGCCCATCAGCGCGGCATCGATCTCCGCTTCGCTCCATAGATAGTATTTGCCTTCCTCGCCGTCCTGGTCCGCGTCGAGGCTGGAGGCAAAGCCTTGCTCGACCGTCATCTCGCGAAGCACCCAGCCGACGGTCTCCTCGACGCGGTCGCGATAGACGGCGGAGCGATTGTGCTGCCAGGCGAGGGTGTAAATATCGATTAGCTGCGCATTGTCGTACAACATCTTTTCGAAATGCGGCACCTGCCAGCGCTCGTCGGTTGCATAGCGCGCGAACCCCCCGCCAACATGATCGTACATGCCTCCGAGCGCCATGTGTTCGAGCGTGGTCAGGGCGAGTTGGAGGAATTGTGGCACGCCAGTGCGCAGATGCGCGCGCCACAGCAGTTCAATCAAGCCGGTTGAAGGGAACTTGGGAGCGCCGGAAATCCCGCCATAAAAAATATCGAAGCGCTGGCCGACGCGGATTGCACTCTGGTCGAGAATCCCGGCATCGAGATTGCCGCGCAAGTCGCGGGCCCACAGGTTCGCGAATGTCTGCTGAACGCGCGCGGCCGTATTGGCCACGGGCTCCGGCTGCTCGCGGAACAGCCGCGCGACCTCCGGCAAAATCCGCTTGAAAGCGGGTTGTCCGAATCGCTCCTCCCTCGGGAAATATGCGCCGGCGTAGAACGGCTCGCCTTGCGGCGTCAGGAACATCGTGAGCGGCCAGCCGCCCGAATGCCCCAGGGTATTGGCGGCGGTCTGGTAAATCTGGTCGATGTCTGGGCGTTCCTCGCGGTCCACCTTGATATTGATGAAATGCTCATTCATCAGCGCCGCCGTCTCGCCGTCCTGGAAGCTTTCTTCGTTCATCACGTGACACCAGTGGCAGGCGGTGTAACCGATCGAGAGCAGAATCGGCTTGCCGCTCGCTTCCGCTTCGGCGAGCGCGTCGCGTCCCCAGGCGCGCCAGTGAACAGGATTGTCCTTGTGCAGGAGCAGATAGGGGCTGGTCTCGCGGTCGAGCAGGTTTTCGCTCATGACTATTCCTGGCATGGTTGAATGGGCGCCCGCCCGGCGCGGTTGCGGCGGGTGGGCATTGGCCCTAGCGTCATCTAGCCTGCCGTGCAGGCAGCTCACAAGCTGGAAACGGCCATGAAATTACACATCGAGATCGATCTTTCTCCCGACGAAGCGCGGCGTGTGATGGGGCTGCCCGATGTCACAAAATTGCAGGAAAAGCTCGCCTCCGAGATGGAAAAGCGAATGATGGCCGCTCTCGAGACGACGACCGATCCCGAAGCGATGCTCAAGACCTGGTTCTCGTGGGGCAGCCAGGGCCTGGAACAGTTCCAGCGCTTCGTGCGTGAAAACCAGCGCGCGCCGACCAGGGATCGTCCGCCGCGCTGAACGCGATGGCGGAGCAGAGCCGCGACACCATCTACGCCGTTTCGACGGCGCCCGGCCGTTCTGCCATCGCCGTCGTGCGCGTCTCGGGTCCCCACGCGTCGACGGCCATGCTGGCGCTTGCCGGGACCCCGCTGCCCAACCCGCGACAGGCCACGGTCAGGAATTTGAAGGACAGAAGCGGCGCGAGGATCGACCAGGCGATCGTAGTGTGGTTCCCCGCGCCCGCCAGCGCCACGGGCGAAGATGTGGGGGAATTGCACATCCATGGCGGTCGCGCAGTTTTGGACGCGACGCTGCTCGCTCTCGGAGCATTGCCCGGATTGCGCGCCGCCGAAGCGGGTGAATTCACCAGGCGGGGAGTTCGAGAACGGCAAGCTCGATCTCACTCGCGCCGAAGCCCTCGCCGATCTCATCGATGCGCAGACGCCCGCGCAGCGCCTGCAGGCATTGCGACAATACGAGGGAGAGCTTGCGAAGCTTTACGAGGATTGGCGCGCCAGACTGGTCACGGCGCTCGCCTGGGCCGAAGCGGCGATCGATTTCGCGGAGGAGGATTTGCCCGCCGATCTCGAAGCGCGGCTGCTGGGCCCGATAAAAATTCTCCATGCCGAATTGTCGGACCATCTCGACGATTTGCGGCGCGGAGAGATTACGCGCGAAGGACTCTTTCTGACGATCATCGGTCCGCCGAACGCGGGCAAGAGTTCCCTGGCCAACGCTCTTGCGCAGCGCGACGTCGCCATCGTGTCGGAAGTGCCAGGCACCACCCGCGACATCGTCGAGACGCGTCTCGATCTCGGGGGGCACGTCGTGCACTTGGCGGACACGGCAGGCCTGCGCCGCACCTCGGACGCGATCGAAACCGAAGGCATGCGGCGCGCGCTTGCCCGCGCAGCGGCCAGCGACATGACCCTGCTCGTGCTGGACGGCTCGTCATCGTCACCGTTCGCGGAGCTCGGCGATAATGTGGTCGCGCGCTCGACGCTCGCGGTGTGGAACAAACTTGACTTGCCATGGCCGGAGCCGCGCGAGGGTTTATGCATCTCGGCGCGCACCGGCGAAGGCGTCGATGCGCTACTGGCAGCGCTCCGCGAACACGTGCGGGCGCGACTTGAGCGGCCCCGTGAACCGGCGCCCATGACGCGCGCCCGTCACCGCGAATGCGTTGCCGCCGCCGCCGCGGCTCTGGTGCGCGCGCTCGACGAAACCCAATGCGACTTTGTCGCCGAGGATCTGCGCCTTGCGCTACGCGCGATCGGGCGACTGACCGGTCGCGTCGATATCGAAGAGCTTCTCGATACTGTTTTTCGTGATTTCTGCATCGGGAAGTAGACGGAATGTAGGATGCCAGCGAAACCGCGCGTTTGGCGAAACTAAGGAACTCGTATCCCCGAAATACCGACAGCAGGCGAATACCCTGCTGCTCAAGCGTTTCGCCTGCTCCTTCTTCCCTGTCGACCAGGACGAGCGCCGCATCGACGGTAGCGCCCGATTCGCGAACAACCCGCACAGCCTCCAGAATGGAATTTCCTGTGGTCGCAACGTCATCAATGATGAGAACGCGTTCTCCTACGAACGTTTCCCCTGGGCCCAACCCCTCAATGAGCTCTTTAGTTCCGTGAGACTTTGGTTTCTTTCGCACGAAAAATGTTCGTACTGGGCTGCCTTCCATCTCGCTTAGGGCGGCGAGGCTACCCATGATGGGTACAGCGCCCATTTCCAGACCGCCGACCAACCGCGTTCGCTCCGCTCGGATGAATCTCAGGAATGTCACCGCACAAAGATAGGCCCCACGCGGATACATCATAGTCGGCTTCAGATTGAAGTACATTTGACTTTCGGCGCCGGACGAGAGGGTAAACATTCCTCGCCGGAACGAGCGCTCGAGTATGATCGTGAAAAGCTCTTTCTTCTCGGGTGAATCGACGCTATTCGGCTGGGCGAGCCGGGCAACCACGGTCATCAACGTCCCTCGAAGGTGGGACCGTGCGCGGATGCGACACGGCCACGAATTGCGTTCTTGAGAGCATGAGTCCGCGCGAGTCAAGGGTCAAGCCAGACATTCTCAGGGTCCACAGGCCGCAGCCCGATGGGCTGATCTTGCTAACTCATGATTTTGGCATGACTCTCGGTGTTGGTTGCGACGCCGGGGCACCAGAGAAGATGCCTGAACATTTCGACGTGCTGATCGTCGGCGCCGGCCTTTCCGGCATTGGCGCGGCACATCACCTGCGCCGGCGCTGCCCGCGAAAGACCTACGCAATTCTCGAAGGACGCGACGCCATCGGCGGCACCTGGGATTTGTTCCGCTATCCGGGCATCCGCTCGGACTCCGACATGTACACGATGGGCTATTCCTTCCGACCCTGGACGAATCCCAAGGCGATCGCCGACGGCCCATCCATCCTGAACTACATCCGCGACACGGCCAGCGAAGCCGGCATCGATCGCCATATCCGCTTCAATCATTGGGTCACGCGCGCGGACGTGGTCGTCCGGGGATGCGCGGTCTGGACGGTGGAGGCGGAAGCGCACCCCGACGCAGGATAGAGCGTCGGACGAGCCCGTTCGCTACACCTGCAATTTCCTCTTCATGTGCTCGGGCTACTACCGCTACGCGCGAAGGCTACACGCCGGAATTCGCCGGCAGCGAGCGATTTCAAGGGCCACATCGTCCATCCGCAGAAATGGCCCGCGGATCTCGACTACGCCGACAAGCGGGTGGTCGTGATCGGCAGCGGCGCCACGGCAGTGACGCTGGTGCCTGAGATGGCGAAGACCGCGGCGCATGTGACAATGCTGCAGCGCTCGCCGACCTACATCGTCTCGCGCCCCGGGCAGGACGCGGTGGCCAACTGGCTGCGCCGACACCTGCCCGCGAAAGGCGGCGTATCGGATTACGCGCTGGCGGCTCGTGCTGCTCGGCATGTGGTTCTACCGGCTGTGCAAGACAAAGCCGGAGCAGGTCAAGGCGCTGATCGAAAAGGGCGTGCGCGCCGAACTTGGTCCCGATTACGATGTCGCGACCCATTTCACGCCGCGCTACAATCCGTGGGACCAGCGGCTTTGTCTTGTGCCGGACGCCGATCTTTTTCGCGCGGTGAAGAGTGGGCGAGCCTCGATCGTCACCGATCGCATCGAGACCTTTACCGAGAAAGGACTGAAGCTCAAATCGGGCAAGGAGCTGGACGCCGACATTGTCGTTACTGCCACCGGACTTGTGCTCGAGCTCCTTGGCGGGATGGAAGTGAGCGTCGATGGTCGAAGGATCGATTTCTCGCAGACGCTCAACTACCGCGGCACGATGTACAGCGACGTACCCAATCTCGCTTCCGCTTTCGGCTACACCAACGCGTCCTGGACGCTGAAATGCGATCTCACCTGCGAATATGTCTGCCGGCTTTTGAACAGCATGGATCGGCAGGGCGTTCGCCAGGTGACGCCGCGCAACCGCGATCCCTCGATGGGCACACGAGCCCTTGGCTCGACTTCTCGTCCGGCTACGTGCAGCGCTCGATCGCCCGCTTCCCCAAACAGGGCACCAAACGGCCTTGGAAGCTCTACCAGAACTATGCGCTCGACATCATGAGCTTCCGCTACGGGCGGATCGATGACGGCGTGCTGGAGTTTTCGAACCCGGTGAGTCCGCCAAGCGGGAAGCGGGCGGCGTAGGAGCCGGTCTCCGAGATTGACGCGCCGGCTTCCCTATTGGATTGCGCGAGGGGACTACAGAGCTCGAAGCTGGAAAGGGCGTCATGCACGATGTTGTATCCGTAAAGCGGCTTACACGTCGGACATGAATCTTCATTTGATCGTCGTCTGTCTGGGACGACTACATTCAGTTCCACGCGCGCGATCCGGTCTTGGCGCAAAAGATCAATGATTTGATCGCCGATATTCGGCGAAGTCCGTTTGTGGGATTGGGCAAACCGGAACCCTTGCGTGGCCCGCTTGCGGGATGGTGGTCGCGCCGCATCAACCAGGCAGTATCGCTCTGGTCTATCGCGTGATCGGGGTTCGCGGACGTGGTCAGCGTCTTGAAATCCTTCAATGCCGATTTCATTATGGCCGCCGGTAGGCACTCCGCCCTTTCCCGCTCCACACCTTTGTGGGATGCCCAGTGGCTGGGTGGCCGGCCCTGGTAAAAAAGCAAATTGACTCGCGAGTGTGGTCCCGGAAATCTTTTGATTTTTGTTCCCTATATGTTCTAAGCTGCCAGGTCATGAGCGCGGCGATGGAAAGGATTGCTTTTCTGCGGGCTTCCTTGGCCGGGAGAGGGCTGGAAGCGGCAGAAGGAGGGGCACGGGTACCCTTGGGCCATCCGGCGGTCGACGCCTGCCTTCGCGGCGGGATTCTCCAAGGCGCGCTGCATGAGATTTTTCCAGCCGCGGCGGGGGATGCGACGGCGGCGTGCGGCTTCGCGGTCTTGCTGGCCGGCTGCGTGGCCCCGAAACGGCGCGTGCTGTGGCTCCGGCCGGATTTTGCCGCGCTCGAGCACGGCGAGATTTCGGCTTTGGGGCTGATCGAGCTTGGGCTCGACCCCATGCGGTTTCTTCTCCTGCGCGCGCCCGATGCGATCTCGGCCTTACGCGCAGCGTCGGACGCGCTTTCCTGCGCGGCGCTCGGCGCGCTCGTGATCGAGATTCCCGGGGCACCGAAAATTCTCGATCTCACCGCGAGCCGGCGGCTTGTCCTTGCCGCCGCGCAGACAGGCGTGACAGCCTTTCTTCTGCGCCTGGACGCGCAAGCCCAGTCAAGCGCCGCCGAAACCCGCTGGTTCGTGCGCGCTGCGCGATCGGCCGCAAACAATGAAAATTGGGGCCAACCCCTCTTCGAAACGGATCTCGTGCGCAACCGCCATGGACGCACAGGACATTGGGTAATGGAGTGGAATTGTGACGACGGTTTCTTCCGCGCGGCGGATCCTGGCGCTGTGGTTTCCGCGCCTCTCCACCGACCGGCTGCAGCGGCGAGCGAAAGAGCAGGGTACGCCAGGCCCTCCCGCGTCGCCTGACGCGGCACCCCTCGTCATTGCCGCGAAATCCGGCAATGCGCTGCGGCTTTCTGCGCTCGACCGCAAGGCGGCGACGCTCGGGCCTACGTCCCGGCATGCCGCTCGCCGATGCACGCGCGATGTTGCCTGCGCTCGTCGTGGCGAACGCCGACGAGCCTGCGGACCGCCTGCTCCTCGAGAAGATCGCCGATTGGTGCGTGCATTTCACACCACTCGTGGCACTTGATCCGCCGCACGGGCTTCTGCTCGATGTGACGGGTGTCACGCATCTCTTCGACGGCGAACAGGCTCTGCTCGACCGCAGCCGGACAAGTCTGCGCCGAACAGGGATTGCGCTGTGCAGGGCGCGATTGCGGGCTCGGCCACCACGGCGCGCGCGCTGGCCCGCTACCGGAATGGCGCGATCGTTCCGCCTGGCGAAGAAGGGGCCGCAGTGGCCATGCTTCCTGTCGAAGCGCTGGATCTCGGTTCCGCCATCACCCACGCCTTTCGCCGCGCCGGCCTCAAGACCATCGGGCAAGTGACGGATCGCAAACGCTCCGAGCTGACGGCGCGCTTCGGGCCGGCATGGTCTTCGCGCTCGATCGCGCTCTGGGGCGAGCGCGAAAAGCCGATCTCGCCGCGCGGCGCTCTTCCCGATTATATGGCCGAACGCATTTTCGCCGATCCCGTCGTCGCGCAGGAGGTGATGCTCGACACACTGCGCGCGCTGGCGCATCTCGCTTGGTCGCCTGCTCGAGGAGCGCGGCGAAGGCGCGCGCGGGCTGGAAGCTCTGTTCTTTCGTGCCGATGGCGCGGTCCGCCGGCTCGCGCATCGAAACGGGCAGGCCGACGCGCGATCCCAAGATCATCGAACGGCTTTTCCGCGAAAAGCTCGATGCGCTCGCCGATCCGCTCGATCCCGGCTTCGGCTTCGATCTCATCCGCTCTCGGCCTCGCGCCGAACGGGCGATCCGGAAGCGAGCGGCTTTCGAGACGGTTGCGAATGAGGAAAAGGAGATCGCGTTCCTGATCGATCGTCTGGCCGCGCGCTTCGGCGCGCAGCGCATTCTCTCCTTCCAGCCGAATGACACGCATATCCCCGAAGCCGCTGCCGTCGCGTTGCCGGCGCAAATGGCGCGAAATTCCAACGCTGTCCTGGAAGCCATCCGCGCGACAGGCGAAGCGCCGCGCCGGCCGTTGCGACTCTTCGCCAGACCGGAACCCATCGAAGCGATGGCCGATGTGCCCGACGGGCCGCCTGTGCGATTCCGCTGGCGGCGCGCGCTGCACGAAGTGGCGTTCGCCGAAGGCCCGGAACGCATCGCCATGGAATGGTGGCGGCATCAGCACCGCAGCCGACGCGCGATTATTTCCGTGTGGAGGACGAAGCCGGCCGGCGCTTCTGGCTTTATCCGCGACGGGCTCTATGGCAGCGAGAGCGTGTCCCACACTGGTTCTGCACGGGCTGTTCGCATGAGCAAGCCGCCTGCTTACGCCGAGCTCGCGGTCACGACGAATTTCTCGTTCCTGCGCGGCGCCTCGCATCCGAGGGAGCTTGTGCGGCGGCGGCTCTCTACGGTCATGCCGCCATCGGCATCGCCGACCGCAACACTCTGGCGGGGGTCGTCCGAGCCTACGATGCGATCAACGAATTGCGGGAGAAATCGGGTACCGCACCGAAACTTCTGGTGGGCGCACGACTCGTTTTCGTGGACGGTACGCCCGACATTCTCGCCTATCCGATCGACCGCGCGGCTTATGGCCGTCTCTGCCGGCTTCTGAGCACGGGAAAGCTCCGCGCCGCGAAAGGCGAATGCATCCTCCATCTCGGCGATCTGCTGGAATGGCAGGAGGGTTGCTGCTCGTCGTCATGCCGCCCCATCCCGCACGCGGAAGAAGCACCCGGCGATCCGTTCAAGAAAGCGTGGAATACAACCGCTGCCGCCCACCATCAACTTGTCATCCCCGCGAAAGCGGGGATCCGAGAAGCGTAGCGCCGAACTGACGTCTTGCGCGCGCAGACGCGCGCGAGCTGGGTTCCCGCTTGCGCGGGAATGACAAGTGAATTGGAAGTACTGCTCCGACAGCTCTCCTCGGCGGCACCGGGGCGCGTGTGGCTGGGCGCGTCCATGCCCTATCGCGGCGACGACCGGCGGCGTCTCGGAAAACTCTCATGCGTCGCGCGGGATGCGAACGTCGCGCTGCTCGCCACCAACGACGTGCTCTATCACGCACCGGAGCGGCGCGCGTTGCAGGACGTCGTCACCTGCATCCGCGAGCACGTGACGCTCAACGAAGCGGGCCGCCTGCTCGAAGCCAATGCCGAACGTCATCTGAAACCGCCGGAGGAAATGGCGCGGCTCTTCCGCGATGCGCCGGACGCGATCGCCGAGACGATTCGCTTCGCCGACCGCATCACATTTCTCGCTCGATGCAGATTCAATACAATTATCCCGACGAGCCCGTGCCGAAAGGCAAGACGGCGCAGCAGCATCTGGAAGATCTCGACCTGGGAAGGCGCGAACGCAGCGTTATCCCGAGGCGGATTTCCGACGAAGGTCGCAGACGACGCTCGAAAAGGAGCTCGCGCTCATCGCAGCAGCTCGACATTGCGCCATATTTCCTCACCGTCCACGACATCGTGAGCTTCGCGAAGAGCCGCGAGAACATTCTCTGCCAGGGCCGCGGCTCGGCCGCCAATTCCGCCGTCTGCTATGTGCTCGGCATCACCGCCGTCGATCCGACGAAGATCGATCTTCTGTTCGAACGCTTCGTCTCGCAGGAGCGCAAGGAACCGCCCGACATCGATGTCGATTTCGAGCATGAGCGCCGCGAGGAAGTCATCCAGAACGTCTATAAGCGCTACGGCCATCACCGCGCCGCGCTGACCGCGACCGTCATCCGCTATCGTCCGCGCAGCGCCATCCGCGAAGTCGGAAAGGTGTTCGGCCTCACCGAAGACGTGACGGCCACGCTCGCCAGCGGCGTGTGGGGAAGCTGGGGCAGCGTGCTGAAGGAAATCGAGGTCCGCCAGGGCCAGTCTCGATCCGCAAAATCCGCTGATCGCGCGCGCCGTGCAGCCGCCAACGAGCTGATCGGCTTTCCCGCGCCATCTCTCGCAGCATGTGGGCGGCTTCGTGCTGACGCGCGATCGGCTCGACGAGATCGTGCCCATCGGCCCCGCCACGATGGAAGACCGCTATTTCATCGAATGGGACAAGGACGACATCGATGCGATGCGGCATGATGAAGGTCGACGTGCTGGCGCTCGGCATGCTCACCTGCATCCGCAAGGCTTTCGATCTGATCGCGACGCACGAGCAAGTCGACATCGATCTGGCGACGCGTGCCGCGCGAAGACTCCGCCGTCTACGACATGCTCTGCAAGGCCGATGCGATCGGCGTGTTTCAGGTCGAAAGCCGCGCGCAGATGAACATGCTGCCGCGTCTCACGCCGCGCGAATTTCTACGATCTCGTCATCGAAGTGGCGATCGTGCGGCCGGGCCCCATCCAGGGCGACATGGTGCATCCTTATCTGCGGCGCCGCAGCGGCAAGAGAAGGTCGCATATCCCGTCGCCATCGCCGGAGCATCGGACCGGCCGACGAGCTTGCAGAGTGTGCTCGGCAAGACGATGGGCGTGCCGCTGTTCCAGGAGCAGGCGATGAAGCTTGCCATCGTGGCGGCGGGCTTCACGCCGGGCGAAGCCAATGGCCTGCGGCGCGCCATGGCGACGTTCCGCAATGTCGGCACCATCGACAAATTCCGCCACAAGATGATCGACGGCATGGTCGCGGCGCGGCTATGCGACGGGATTTCGCCGAGCGCTGCTTCAAGCAGATCGAAGGCTTCGGCAGCTACGGCTTTCCCGAAAGCCACGCCGCGAGCTTCGCGCATCTCGTCTACATCTCGGCCTGGATCAAGTGTCATTATCCGGCCGTCTTCGCTTGCGCGCTCCTGAATTCGCAACCCATGGGTTTTTACGCGCCGGCGGAGATCGTGCGCGATGCGCGCGATCACGGCGTCGAAGTGCGCCGCCGGATATCAATTTCAGCGAGTGGGACAACATGCTCGAACCGTGGGAGGCGCACTGGCGCATGCGTCTCGGCTTCCGCCAGATCGATGGTTTCAGCGAAGACGCGGCGAAAGCCATCGCAGACGCGCGGCAAGCGGCTATCACGTCGTTCGACGCCTTCGCGCGGCGCACGCAACTGCCGCAAGCGCGCGCTCGTCATTCTCGCGGAAGCCGATGCGTTCCGCTCTCTCGGCGCTCGATCGCCGCGAAGCCTTATGGGCGGTGCGGCGCCTGCCCAAGGACGATGCGCTTGCCGTTGTTCGCGGCGCGCAATACGGAAGAACAACCGGCCGAAGACATCGCGCCACTTCCCGTCATGCCGCTCAGCGAGCATGTGCTCGCCGATTACCAGATGCTGCGCCTGTCGCTGCAGGGGCCATCTGATGCAGTTCCTGCGCGGATCTGTTTCGCGGGGAAGGCGTGATGAGCTGCGCGGAAATTTCGCGAACCGCCGACGGCAGAACGCGCAAGCTGCGCCGGCATCGTGCTGACGCGGCAGATGCCGGGCGACGCGGGCGTCGTCTTCATCACGCTCTCCGACGAGACGGGCGTCGCCAATGTCGTCGTCTGGCCGAGGCTCTTCGAAATTCCGCCGCGCGGTGATGGGCGCGCGCCTGCTTCTGATTGAAGGCAAGGTCCAGCGCAGCCCGGAGAACGTCGTTCATCTGGTGGCCGAGCGAATCTTCGACCGCACGCAGGAACTCGAACGCCTGTCGGAAGACCGCACAGACCAGCCTCCTTTTCCACAGGATAGCGCGCCCATGCACCGCCATCCCCGCAACATCCGCATCGTCCCCCGCTCGCGCGACTTCCATTAAGGACAACTTGAACAAGGCCTGGAAACGCTATATCTTACCTGCGTCTTACTGAGATTGCAATGTGGTCAACCCTGCCAAACTCACCACCGTCCTGTCGACGAAGGGGCAGGTCATTCTGCCCAAAGCGATTCGGCAACGGCGGCGCTGGGACGCCGGCACGCAGCTGACTGTGGAGGACACTGCGGACGGCGTGCTCTTGAAGGCGGCGCCGCTTTTCGCGCCTGCCAGCCCAAAAGACGTCTACGGGACGCTGGCCTGGACGGGAAGCCCGAAGACCCTTGAGGAAATGAAGGCGGGCATCGCCGCCGAAGCAAAGCGGCGCCATGCTCGCCATCGATACTAACCTGATCGTCCGCTACCTGACTGGCGATCATCCCGTGCAGTCCCCAAGAGCCAGAGCGCTCATCGACCGCAATGACGTCTTCGTGTGCACGACAGTTCTTCTCGAATCGGAATGGGTGCTTCGCAGCGTTTACAACTTCGAGGCGGCACACCTTGCGGCGGCGCTCATGGCCTTTGCGGGGCTTCCGCGCGTCACCATGGAAGACCCGGCGTTGGCGGCGATAGCTCTGGGCTGGATGAGGAAGGGTGTAGACCTCGCCGACGCGCTGCACTTGCTTCATGCAACGGACTGCGAAGTCTTCTTGACTTTCGACTCGCGTTTCGCAAGGGCGGCCAATCGACTTGGCGGACTCGAGGTTCGCTCGCCATAGCCGTGGGAAGCATGCGCAGACCGGCGGGACAGACGCCATTATCCCGACCGTATTCCCAGTAGCGCGATCAGCGGGCGTTCGAGAAAGTCGACGGGGATCTGCACCAGAGTGTGGAAGAGGTTGATCCCCAGAAGCGGCAGCAGAATGAATACTGCGATGAGCAGCAGCATGCCGAAGCGGTTGAGCTGCGCGAGCGCGAGCGCAAGAGGCTGCGGCAGAAGCCCGACCGCAACGCGTCCGCCGTCGAGCGGCGGCACCGGCAGCAGGTTGAATACCGCGAGCACGAGATTGATCTCCACCGACGTCCAGAGCGCCGCGAGGAGCAGTTGATTGGCGTCGAGATGGAGCGCGATAAAAAGAAGAGCCGCGGAGAGGAGCGCGAGCAAGACGTTCATCCCCGGTCCCGCCGCGGCCACCCAGATCATGTCATGTTTGGGATGACGGAGCGCGGCGAAATTCACCGGCACCGGCTTCGCATAGCCGAAGACGAAGCCGGCATGGGACAGCAGCAGCAAACCGGGCAGGAGAATTGTGCCGAACGGATCGATGTGGCGCAGCGGATTGAGCGAGATCCGGCCGGCGCGCGCGGCCGTGTCGTCGCCGAAATGGCGTGCCGCATAGCCGTGGGCGGCCTCGTGGAGCGTGATGGCCACCACGATGGGAATCGCGACGAGCGCAATCTGTTCCGCAGCCTGGACTGCGCCCGTCACGGCTTGCCTCGCAGGGTCGCGCGCCGCAGCGTCCGATTCATTTCTTCGTTGGATCGAACGTCAGAGCCGCGCCATTCATGCAGTAGCGCAGACCGGTGGGCTGCGGGCCGTCCTCGAACACATGGCCCAGATGGCCGCCGCACGCGGCGCAATGCACTTCAGTCCGTTCCATGAGGTGGCTCGCATCTCGCGACGTTGCGACCGCGTCGTCACGCGGCCTCGTGAAGCTCGGCCAACCGCTGCCGCTCTCGAACTTGTTCGCCGAATGGAACAGTTCCTTGCCGCAACCCGCACAACGAAACATGCCGGCGCGCTTTTCGGCATTGAGCGGGCTGTGCCCGGCGGGTTCGGTGCCGTGTTCGCGCAGCACGCGATACTGATCTTCCGACAACGTCGCGCGCCATTCCGCGTCACTTTTCTCCACTGGGAATTGTTTCGCGGGCACTTTCACTCTCCTTCTTTTCGATTCGAACCCTACTGGCGTCGCGATGTTGCCGTCGCGTATGGCGCTTTGCAGCGTCGTTGTCAGGCGCCCCTTGTTGGCGAATGCCCATGGCGCGCCGTAGGAGATATCGTCGACGCGCCAGCCCGCAGCCGTGCGAACAAGGTGGATCGTATCCGTCCAGTTGACCGGTTTTGCGTCTTCGCTCGCGCCACCACGGTAGCCCAACGCGACGGGACATTGGGCCGTCCGGGCCACGACTTCACACGGACCCACATGAATGGCGGTCGCACCCTCGAAATTCGAGGTGAACAGATCGCCTTCGATGAGTGGGGGCGACATATGCCTGGTCACGCTTGCGAAATGGCGTTCCGCTGCGTCGCCCTCGACGAGCAGCTGATCCAGGGCCGGGGAAATGAACGGCTCGAGCCGTGCGCGCGCCGGCTCGCCTGGAATGCCATCCGAGGGATGAAAACTCCCATAAACGGCGTAGAAACCAGTAGCAGCCGCGACGGCCTGCGCGCTTTCCGGCGCGGCGGGCGCCGCGACAGCAGCGGTAACGCCGCTGAAGACCATGACGAGGACGGGTTTTTTCACGTGCGCGTCTTCAGAAGATCGCGGATCTCGCGCAGGAGAAGGACATCCTCGGAGGGCGCGGGCGCGGACGCGGGTTCATCCTGGGTGCGGCGAATTTGTTGATCGAGCGCACGACCAGAAAGAGCACGAAGGCCACGATAACAAAATTGAAGAGGGCATTGATGAGGATGCCGTAATTGATCGTCACCGCGCCTGCATCCTGGGCCGCTTTGAGCGTGGCGAGCCCGGCCTTGCCCTTCAGTACAATGAAAAAATTCGAGAGATCGATGCCGCCCAGCAAAAGCCCGATGGGCGGGGTTATTACGTCCTTTACCAGCGAGTTGACGATGCCGGTAAATGCGGCGCCCACGACCACGCCAACAGCGAGATCAATCACGCTGCCCCGCATCGCGAACTTCCTGAATTCGTCGGCTATTTTCATGGCGATCCCCTTCGGCGGAGGAGACTTTAGGGAGAGGATCGGGAGGCAACAAGGCGCCGCCTCCTTGCCAGCCGCCGAGTTTTACGTATAAGACGCGGCCTCTTTCGGGTCGCCCGGCGTAAAGGGCATGCCGTGGCGGCCCCGAATGCGCGCATCGCCGGCCCTGGAATCTATCCGGGGGAGCCGGTCAGGCACTCCCAGGAGACCGCGAAATGCCCAAGCTGAAAACCAAATCGGGCGCAAAAAAGCGCTTCAAATTCACTGCGAACGGAAAACTGAAGCACGGCCAGGCCGGCAAGCGCCATGGCATGATCAAGCGATCCAACGAACAGATCCGCGAGTTGCGCGGCACGACCGTGATGTCGGCCTCGGAAACCCAGCGCGTCCGCCGCTGGATGCCCTATTCGGCCTGAAGGAGGCTCGCCCATGTCCCGTGCCCCCCGCGCCGTTCCGTCGCATCTCCGCCGCAAACGGGTGCTCAAGCAGGCCAAGGGTTTCCGCGGCCGTCGCAAGAACAACATCACCACCGCCAATGCCGCGGTCGATCGTTCGCTCCAGCATGCCTATATCGGGCGCAAGCTGAAAAAACGGAATTTCCGCGCGCTCTGGATTCAGCGCATCAATGCCGCCTGCCGGTTGCACGGCCTCACTTACAGCCGATTTATCAGCGGGCTTGCGCGCGCCGGGGTCGAACTCGACCGCAAGATTCTGGCCGATCTGGCCGTGCGCGAGCCCGAGGCGTTCAAGGCGCTGGCGGAGCAAGCGCAGACTTAGCGCCGCCTTGTACTTGTCATCCCCGCGAAAGCGGGGACCCAGTTGCACTTCCAGCCTCCGGCTATGGCAATGCTGGGTTCCCGCTTGCGCGAGAATGACATGGTAGAGAGTGCGGGATGGTTTCTAGATTACCGCCACCGATCCCCTCGAAGAAAGAATTCTCGCCGATATAGCAGCGGCGGCGGACGAAGCTGCGCTGGAAACGGTGCGGGTATCGGCGCTGGGAAAAAAAGGCGCTGTCAGCGAACTATTGAAATCGCTGGGCCAGATGAGTCCCGAGGAGCGGCGCGAGAACGGGCCGCTGTTCAACGGCTTGCGCGACCGGGTTGCCGTGGCGATCGGCGCTCGCAAGGCCGCGCTCGCAGGAGAGATTCTCGATGCGCGTCTCGCGTTCGAGCGGATCGACGTGACCTTGCCGCCGCGTCCCGAGCCGCGCGGCCTTGTTCATCCGGTCAGCCAGGTACAGGACGAAATCACCGCCATCTTTGCCGATCTTGGCTTCTCGGTGGCGGAGGGTCCCGACATCGAATACGACGACTACAATTTTACCAAACTGAACATTCCCCCCGATCATCCCGCCCGGCAGATGCATGACACGTTCTACGTCGCGCGTCAGAGTGATGGGCAGCGGCATGTCCTGCGCACGCATACGAGCCCGGTGCAGGCACGGGTGATGCTGGTACAGAAGCCGCCGATCCGCGTGATTGTGCCAGGCCGTGCCTACCGCCGCGATTCCGATGCGACGCACACGCCGATGTTTCATCAGCTCGAAGCGCTTGTCATCGATGAATTGACGAATTCGGACACCTGCGCTGGGTGGTGGAGCAGTTCTGCAGCTCTTTCTTTGAAGTCGAACATATCGCGCTGCGCGCGCGGCCGTCTTTCTTCCCCTTCACCGAGCCGAGCGTCGAATGGGACATGCGCTGCGACCGCTCTGGCGGCCAGATCAGGTTCGGCACCGGCAATGATTGGCTCGAGCTCGGCGGCTCGGGGATGGTGCATCCGCGCGTGCTCGACATGTGCGGCATCGATCCCGAACGCTACCAGGGATTCGCGTTCGGCTTCGGCCTCGACCGCATGGCCATGCTGAAATACGGCGCGCCGGATCTGCGCGCGTTCTTCGAGTTCGATTTGCGCTGGCTGCGCCATTACGGCTTTGCCGCGCTCGACCTGCCGACGCTCGACGGCGGCCTGAGCCGATGAGCACGGTTCGACAGCGGATTGGATCAGCACTGCTCGTGCTTCGACAAGCTCAGCATGAGGGAAATCTTACTGCCACAAACTTTTGTGCAAGTAAGACCCTCCTCATCCTGGGCCTGCGCCATTACGGCTTTGCCGCGCTCGACCTGCCGACGCTCGACGGCGGCCTGAGCCGATGAGCGCGTTTCGACAGCGAATTGGATCAGCACTGCTCGTGCTTCGACAAGCTCAGCATGAGGGAAATCTTACTGCCACAAACTTTTGTGCAAGTAAGAGCCTCCTCATCCTGGGCCTGCGCCATTACGGCTTTGCCGCGCTCGACCTGCCGACGCTCGATGGCGGCTTGAGCCGATGAGCGCGTTTCGACAGCGAATTGGATCAGCACTGCTCGTGCTTCGACAAGCTCAGCATGAGGGAAATCTTACTGCCACAAACTTTTGTGCAAGTAAGACCCTCCTCATCCTGAGCCTGTCGAAGGACGCACAACGTTTGTGCAGGCCCCGTGCATCACGAGGCTCCCGATGAAATTCACCCTTTCGTGGCTGAAGGAGCGTCTCGAGACGGAGGCGGACGTGCGCCAGATCGCCGAAACGCTGACGCGTATCGGGCTTGAAGTCGAATTGGTGGAGGACAGGGGTGCGGCGCTGAAGGATTTCAGCGTCGCGCGCGTGGTTTCGGCGGAAAAGCATCCCAATGCCGACAAACTCAAGCTCTGCATGGTCGATACCGGCAGCGATGTCGTGCAGGTGGTGTGTGGGGCACCCAACGCGCACACCGGAATGAAAGGTGTCTTCGCGCGCCCGGGAACTGTCATTCCTGTCTCGGGCGAAACGCTCAAGGTTTCGAACATCCGCGGCGTCGAATTGCGGGGCATGCTGTGCTCGGAACGCGAGCTTCTGCTGTCGGAGGAACATCAGGGCATCATCGAACTGGACGCGAAGGCTGAAATCGGCGCGCCGGCCGCGGCCGCGCTCGGCCTCGACGATCCGGTACTGGATGTCGCCATCATGCCCAATCGCGGGGATTGCACGAGCGTCATGGGCATCGCGCGCGATCTTGCCGCCGCGCGAATTCGGAACGCTGAGAGACACCGCCGTCAAACCGGTGAAAGGCAGCTTTGCGTCGCCCCCCGGAATTTCAGTGAACTTCCCCCCTGGCGCCGAGGATGCATGTCCCCTTTTCGCCGGGCGACTCTATCCGCAATGTGCGGAACGGACCAAGCCCCGCCTGGCTGCAGGCACGCTGCGTGCGGTGGGCCTTCGTCCCATTTCGACGCTCGTCGATGTGACCAACTTCGTCGCGAATGATCGCGGCCGACCGCTCCATGTATTCGACGCGGACAAACTGAAGGGCGACATGCAGGCGCGTCTCGCGCACAACGGCGAGATGATTGCCGCGCTGGATGGCCGCACCTATTCGCTTGACCCCGAGATGATTGTCATCGCGGATGACGAACGCGCGCTCAGCATCGCGGGCGTCATGGGAGGCGAGCAGACGGGCTGCACTGAGGCGACGCGGAATGTTTTCATCGAATCGGCCTGGTTCGATCCGCGGCGGATCGCGGCGACCGGGCGCAAGCTCGGCATTTTGTCCGACGCGCGCTATCGTTTCGAGCGCGGCACGGATGCAGAATTCGTCGTTCCGGGGCTGGAACTCGCGACGCGGCTGGTTTTGGAATTCTGCGGCGGCGAGCCCGCGGACATCGTCGTTGCTGGACGTGCTCCCCGCATTAATCGGCCGATTGCGTTTTCATCGACCCATGTGCGGCGGCTGACCGGGATCGATCTGCCCCGCGATACGATCCGTGACATTCTCAAGGCGCTCGGCTTCGCCCTCGAGGGCGAAGAACCCTTGCGGGTCACGGCGCCGTCCTGGCGCAGCGATATCGAGGGCGCCGCAGATCTCGTCGAGGAGGTCGTGCGCATCCATGGCCTCGACAAGGTTCCGGCACAGCCCATGGAACGCGCGCACCCTATCGCGCGACCGGTTCTGACTGCGGCGCAAAAGCGGCTCCGCCTGGCAAGGCGCACGCTGGCCGCCCGGGGATTCAACGAGACGATTTCCTACGCCTTCATTCCGCGCGCGCGCGCCGTGCTGTTCGGCGGCGGTGACGCGGCGCGGCAACTCGAAAATCCCATTGCGGGGGACATGGATGCGCTTCGCCCGAGCATTCTTCCGTCGCTGCTCGCCGCCGCGCAGCACAATCTCGCGCGTGGAGCAGCGGAGCTGTTGCTGTTCGAAATCGGGGCGCAGTTCGCGAGCGGCATCCCCGGCGCACAAACCACCGTGGCGGCCGGCATTCGCGTCGGCGCCGCGCCGCGCAGCTGGACCAAAGATACGCATACAGCCGACGCGTTCGACGTGAAGGCGGACATGCTGGCCGTTCTGGAAGCCACGATGGGCGCGCCCATGACGGCACCGGTCAACAGCGGCGCCGCGGCCTGGTACCATCCTGGCCGCTCCGGCACCCTTGCGCTCGGCGCCAGGACACTTGCGTGGTTCGGCGAATTGCACCCCGCCGTCCTGGACCGTTTCGACTTGAAAGGTCCGGCCTCGGCGTTCGAGCTTTTTCTCGACGCGGTCCCCGAAGCGAAGACGAAGAGCCGTGCGCGGTCGGCTTTCCGGCCGTCGCCATATCCCGCCGTGGAACGGGACTTCGCCTTCGTCCTCGGCACGAATGTCGCTGCGGCGGACGTGGTTCGCGCCGTCCGCGCGGCGGAGCGCGAGCTGATCGAACGGGTCGAAGTCTTCGATGTCTACGAGGGCGCGGGCGTCGCCGAAGGAAAGAAATCGCTTGCCATCTCCCTGCGTCTGCAGCCGAAGAATCGCACGCTGACGGACGGCGAGATCGAAGCCGTGGCAGATAAGGTTGTGACCGCGGTCGCAAAGGCAACCGGCGGCGCGCTGCGAAGTTGACCGGCTCACCTTCTTCATCCACGCGAGGTTTCGACAAGCGTTCCGCGCTTGCATTCATTATTGCGCTGGGCGTGGTCAGCCTGTTCGCCGACATGGCCTATGAAGGGATGCGCGCCATCTCCGGACCGTTTCTGGGGCTCCTCGGTGCGAGTGCGACGGTCGTCGGGATTGTCGCGGGCACCGGTGAGCTCGCGGGTTATCTGCTGCGGCTTGCATCGGGAAACCTCGCGCAGCGCAGCCGCGCCTATTGGCCATTTACCATCGCCGGCTACGCCATCCAGATGGCGGCGGTGCCCGCGCTGGCGCTCGCCGGCAGCTGGCAGGTCGCGGCGGTTCTGATCGTGCTCGAACGCGCGGGAAAGGCGGTGCGCAATCCGGCCGGCAACACAATGATGAGCCACGCCGGCGAGGAGATCGGCCAGGGCTGGGCATTCGGGTTGCATGAGGCGCTGGACCAGTCCGGTGCCCTCGCCGGGCCGCTGATCGCCGCGCTGGTACTCGCCCACCACGGCGCCTACCGCGACGCCTTTCTCTGGCTCGGCATACCGGCGGCTCTGACCATCGTCCTTGTACTGATCGTTTCGGTTCGCTTTCCCCAGGCGGCGCGGATACCTGTGGCGCCACGCCCTGGCGCCATCCTCAACCTTTCGCGCGCATTCTGGCTTTACGCGGCCGCGGCAGCCCTCATGGCATTCGGCTACGCCGACTATCCGCTGATCGCCTTTCATTTCAGCCACACGCACACGGTGTCTGCGGCGCTCGTGCCCGTCTTCTATGCCGGCGCGATGGCGACGAGCGGCGCGGCATCGCTGCTTTTCGGAAAGTGGTTCGATGCACGCGGACCGGTAGTCATGGTTCCAGGTGTGCTGGCGGGCGCGGTCGTCGCCCCACTCGTATTCGTGGGCGGGTTTGGCGCGGCTCTTGTCGGCACGCTGATGTGGGGCGCGGCGCTCGGCGTGCAGGGTTCCGTCATGGCCGCCGCGATCGCGCATATGGTTCCCGCGCATGGCAGGGCGCGCGCGTTCGGAATCTTCACCGCCATCTTCGGCGTCGCGTGGTTTCTGGGCAGCGCCGCACTCGGCGCACTGTACGACGTGTCGCGATTCTGGCTGGTCGTGGTCTCGGTGTTGCCGCAGCTCGCCGCACTCCTGCCTCTCGCTCTCGCGTTGCGCGACATGAGGCGCGCCTGAGCCGCTGTTGGAATGGCGGAGCGGGAATGCTAGACGGCGCGGCCTATGACCGACCTCGCCCACATCCGCAATTTCTCCATCATCGCCCATATCGATCATGGGAAATCGACCTTGGCCGACCGCCTGATTCAGATCTGCGGGGGCCTCTCTGCGCGCGAGATGAAGGAGCAGGTGCTCGATTCGATGGACATCGAGCGCGAGCGCGGCATCACCATCACGTGCGCGCGTATCGATGTCGGGCAGGACGTGACCGAGGATTTCGACCGGAACCTCCGACCGCTGCACGAAGTAGCTGCGGTACAGCGCCTGGCGGAAGGTGACCGGGTTGCCGTATTGCAAGGTCAACGACACGGAATTCCAGTCGCTGCCGGATTGATTCTCCAACGTGGCCCAGCCCTGGAGGCGCGCGGTGGCGGCGGTGCCGGCCGGCAGCATCAGGCGATACGTCGGCCTTCCACAGTGGCGTGCCGGCGACATAGCCGACGGCGACGGTCCGTTTGCCGGTGCCCTTGACGCGGATCGTCAGGTGACGCGGAGGCAAGGCCGGAATTGTTGCGCAGGGATTGCAGCGCGCGTTCCACCCGGGACCGCAATGCCGGGTCGGTGACCTGGACGGTGTCGGCGTCTTCCAGCACGAACTGGCGCAGGCCGTCGGCGGCAAGCAGCGTGACGCGGGTTCGTTGCGTCGTCGGATCGGCCGATCGTTTCGGTACCGGTTCAGCGCGAACGATCCGCCCGGTCATCGGTCTCGGCCCTTGCACGGTGACCTCGGTGCCGCGCAAGGCGTTCAGGTAGGCGGTCGGCGAGTTCAGGGCCTCGGGACCGAACGGAGCGTCGCCGAACGCCTGGACCGTGTCGTCGCGGCCGGGCAGTTCGACGCTGGCGACGCCGCCCGCGGAATCGAACACGACGAGCGACATCAGGATGTCGTCGACCTGGCTGACCGGGACATCCAGGCCCAGCGTTTCGTCGCCATCGACGTCGGTCGCGTATTCGAAATACCCGACGCCGCCCGACGAAAGGATGACGCGTTTCAGGCTGAGATCGGCCGCGGCCATGTGTCCGCCTAGACCGATCAGCAGCAGGGCGACGAACAGGACCCGCGTCATCAGGAATCTCCAGGCCGAGGTGCCGAAAACGCTTTTCTATCGCATTTTCAGGCGGACTGGAAACGACTTAGGCGTTCTTGCCGCGCGGTGTCGCGCGGAAGTTCGGAGCGCGGCGATTGGAGGCGGGCGAGGAGGCCGAGCATGTCCTCCCAACGCAGACCCTGACCGCCGGCGGCTGACCATGGCCCGGGCATGACGATGTGAGGCGTATCGGCGCCCAGGCCCCGGGAAAACGCCTCTTCAGCCCGACGCGGCTTCGTTAAATTATTGTAAGACGGTGCCGTGACAGAGCATGATCGCCTCGACGCTGATCAGCAGGGGGCGCTGGCACAATGAAGTCGAGCCGTATGACGACCTACATCCTTGTCGCGATGGTGCTGGGGATCGCCCTCGGCGGCCTGATCCACGACCAGTTCGCCGATCCAGCCACGCAGAAGCTGTTCGCCGGCTACATTTCGATCGGCAGCATGATCTTCCTGCGGCTGATCAAGATGATCATCGCGCCGCTGGTGTTTTCCACGCTGGTGGTCGGCATCGGCCATATGTCGGACGCCGGCGCGGTCGGCCGGGTGGGCGGCAAGGCCATGCTGTGGTTCGTCTGCGCCTCGCTGGTGTCGCTGACGCTGGGCCTGATCCTGGTCAATCTGTTCGAACCCGGCGACGGCGTCCACAAGGTCGTCAGCCGGCGTCAGTTCCGGCGTCGACGCCCACGCCATGACGCTGGACGGCTTCGTCAAGCACGTCTTCCCGGACTCGGCGATCCGCCCGATGGTGGACAACGAGATCCTGCAGATCGTGGTGTTCTCGATCTTCTTCGGCGTCGCCTGCGCCGCGATGGGCGAGCGCGCGCAAGCTGGTGCTGGAAGCCATCGAGGGCCTGTCGCACATCATCCTGCGCGTGACCGGCTACGTGATGAAGCTGGCGCCGCTCGCGGTGTTCTGCGCCATGGCGGCGACGATCGCCACCAACGGCCTGGGCATCCTGGTCAACTACGCCAAGTTCATGGGCGAGTTCTACTTCGGCCTGGTCTGCCTGTGGCTCGTGCTGATCGCTCGTGGGCTTCGTGATCCTCGGCCCCAGCGTGCAAGCGGCTGATGCTGCTGGTGCGCGAGCCGTTCCTGCTGGCGTTCTCCACCGCCAGTTCGGAAGCCGCCTATCCGAAGATGCTGGAGCAACTGGCGAAGTTTCCGATCTCGCCGCAAGATCTCCAGCTTCGTGCTGCCGCTCGGCTATTCGTTCAACCTCGACGGCACGATGATGTACTGCACGTTCGCCAGCGTGTTCATCGCGCAGGCCTACGACATTCCGCTGAGCCTCGGCACGCAGATCGCCATGCTGCTGACGTTGATGCTGACCAGCAAGGGCGTCGCCGGCGTGCCGCGCGCCTCGCTGGTGGTGATCGCGGCGACGCTCAGCCAGTTCAGCCTGCCGGAGGAAGGCTTGCTGCTGATCCTCGGCATCGACACGTTCCTCGACATGGGGCGCTCGGCCACCAACGTGATCGGCAACTCGCTGGCCACCGCGGTGGTCGCCAAATGGGAAGGCCAGCTGATCGCCGATGAAGACACGCGCGAGATGATCGAGGACATGGAGGTGGAGCCGGCATGAGGCGCTCCTCGCGCGTTCGTCGCTGCTGCTGGCCGCATCGAGCGCTCCGCCCGGGCGGAGGATGGGGTCGTGCTGACCGGCACGCTGAAGACGATCAACGATCGCGGCACGATCCTGATCGGCTACCGCGACAGCGTCGCCGCCGTTTTCGTTCCTCAACAAGGCGGGGCAGCCGATCGGGTTTTCGCTCGACATGTGCCACGGCATCGCCGAGGACGTGGCGCGCACGCTGAACCGCGACCTGCTGGAGGCCGATGCGCCGGCCTGGCAGACCGGCGTGCGCATCGTCTATGTGCCGGTCACCGCGGAGGAGCGGCTGCCGAAGGTCGTCTCCGGCGCGATCGACCTGGAGTGCGGCTCGACGACCGCCAACGCCGAACGGGCCGAAGACCGTGGCGTTCTCGCCGGTGTTCTTCCTGGCGGGCACCAAGCTGATGGTGCCGCTGCGCCCCGCACGGCGGGCGCTGGTTCACGTCCTATCACGACCTTGCCGGGCGCTCGGTCGTGGCCGTCGGCAAGGGCACCACGAACGCCGATGTGATGCGGCGTTTGGCGCGACCGTCTCACCGCCGCTTCACCGTGGCGGAGCGCACGATCTGGACGCCGCCTACGCCATGCTCGCCGCGGGCAAGGCCGATGCCTTCGCGTCGGACGACATCCTGCTGTCCGGCTTATCGCCACTCGTCCGAACGGACATCGTTTCACGATCGTGGGCGATTATCTTCGTCCTATGAGCCTCTATGCGATCACGCTTCCGCGTACATTCCTCAGCTAGTATTTGCGGGCGCGTGCGGACCTGATCACGCATATACGTCGGTTAGGCGACGAGCAGGAATAACCGACTGGGACAACGATTTCCACAGATAGGGAATTCCCGGCGCGCTGGTGCAGCTGTGTGCCGATTCTGGGATGATCCGACGAGACCGCGATTCGCCGCCCGCTATTTAGCCATCAAAGACCAGTTGGATGAGCGCGGTCGTCGCTTGTTCGTGGCCGCGGAGAAGGTCGCCGCCGGTTACGGCGGAACCGCGGCGGTGTCGCGGGCGACCGGCGTGGCGCACAGCACGATCATTCGCGGGACCAAGGACCTTCTGACGGCGCCAGCGGCCCCGGACCGGGTGCGGCGCAAGGGTGCCGGCCGGCTCGGCACTGAGCCAGTCCAATCCAGCCGTGCTGGAAGACCTGCGCCGGTTGGTGGAACCCGCGACCATGGGGGATCCGGTGCGCGCCACTTCTGTGGGTTCTCGAAAAGTCGGGAGAAGCTGGCATCGGCTCTACGCGCCTTGAACCACGCAGTCAGTGCCAACACGGTCGGCAAAATGCTGATGACCCTTGGCTATTCCCGCC
>CAWEXK010000011.1:0-19395 GCA_963812975.1 uncultured Alphaproteobacteria bacterium
GCGACTACGCTCCCCAAGTCCCTGACATGCTGACGCGCCGCTGTATGTGCGGCGCTGTCACCTACAAAATCACCGAAGGGCCGATGGTGGACGGCCTTTGCCACTGCAACCGCTGCCGGCCACAATCCGGGACCGCGTTCTCGACGATCATCTTCCTCCACCGTAGCGCTTTGACGATCACCAAAGAGACGGCGGTCTTTGAAGACATCGGAACGAGCGGACGGCGAGTGTTGCCCCGCTACTGCCCGCGTTGCGGTTCGCCGCTGACCACCGAGCCAGACCTGACGCCCGAGCTCTTCATGATCAAAGCCGGGACCCTCGATTCTAACGAATGGTTCCACCTGGTGTGGGAGCTGCTCGTGGGCCGGCGCCGGCCCTGGGTCAGTCGTGTTCCGGGCGCCAAGCAGTTCGAGGGCAATCCTGACATCTAAGCGAAGACGCCATTGTTCGGCGGAACGCGCAGCCCTCGTCCGCTTCGCGCAGTCCACATTTTCCTTGCAAAGCGAAGCATATCAGCGCTGTCGGTCGCATGAGCACGTTGCTTCCTGCCCTTATGCTCTCCTTATGTGCGTTGGTGCTGATCCGTATGGATCGCTTACGGCGCTGTGAGCTAGCAGACGCGCCACGGAAGCAATCGGTGTGGATTCCAATGCGCAACCTTCAGGCGCGGCGCAGAGCCCTGCGCGGGCGCTACCGTGCCCAATCCGCATTGTGCGCAAGCTCGTCCCCTCAGGGCTGGATCGATAGGGACGAAAAAGGAGAGATCGATGAATTTGGTCGTTTGGCTGCCGGCGCTGTTCGCGCTCGGGCTCGTAAGCTTGGGCGTTTGCTACGCGTTCGTCTTCGCCTGCGAAGAAATCTGAGGATCCCTCTCCGATGACCTACGTCACTATTGTGGTGGCCGCCGCCGTCATTGTCTACCTCTTCACGGCACTCGTCCGGCCCGAGTGGTTCTGAGACGTCGAGACCAATCTAAACCGTTGTTGATACTGCTCGCGCGGCGCTGACGGCGCGGGCGCACGACCCGAAAGGCTGCGACCATGTGGCTTCTTCCTGCATTGCTTCTTGCGGCGGCGATCGTCTGTTCGATCCCGCTCAGCGGCTATTTCGCCTGGCTGATGGACGGGAAGTATCGCGCGCCGCGCGTGCTCAAGTGGTTCGAGGACCTTGTCGACACCGGCCCGCAGGACTGGAAGCAATATGTGCTGGCGATGATGGCGTTCAGCATTGCGCTGTTCGTGTTCGGCTTTGTCGTACTCTGCCTGCAGCCGATCGCGCCGCTCAATCCGCGAGGGCTGGGCATACTGGAGCCGACCACGATCTTCCACACGGTCATATCCTTCATGACCAACACCAATCTCCAGCATTATTCCGGCGATCAGTCGCTCTCCAATTTCAGTCAGATCTTCTTCATCCTGCCGAACATGTTTCTTTCGGCCTCGATCGGCTTCTGCGCGCTGGCGGCGATCATTCGCGCCTTCCGCGGCGAGGCCACTGTCGGCAATTTCTTCGTCGATATGTGGCGTGTCGCCATGTACATCTATGTGCCGGTTTCGATCGTCTTCGGCGTCATCTTCATGTCGCAAGGCATGCCGATGACCTATGCCTCCACCGAGGTCGCTACGACGCTTGAGTTGGGATCGATGGGGCTTGACGACAAGGGGCAGGCCAAGCAGCAGACGATCGTGGTGGGCCCGGTCGCGGCGGTCATTCCGATCAAAATGCTCGGCACCAACGGCGGCGGCTTCTTCGGCATGAACTCCGCCCATCCGTTCGAGAATCCGACTGCGACGTCGAACTTCTTCACGACGCTTGCGATGATGATTTTCCCGTTCGCGCTGGTGCTCATGTATGGGCGCATGCTCGGGCGCATCCGACATTCCGTGGTCATCTACGGCGTGATGCTGACGATGATGATCGGTCTGATTGCGTGGGTGATCTATTTCGACACCCTGCACCCGAACCCGGGCCTGACGGCGCATGCCGGCGCGACCTATCAGATCGCTAACCCCTCGGCGCCGAACGGCAAGATCGACGTGGTCAGCCCGCCAGTCGCCGCGCTGCCGGTCGATCAGCATCTCGGCAATCTCGAAGGTAAGGAACTGCGCTTCGGGACATCGGCCGGCGCCGCTTTCGCCGCGATCACCACCGACGTCACCTGCGGCGCGATCAACGCCGAGATGGACAGTCTCAATCCGCTCGCAGGCCTATCGCCAATGATCGGCATGTGGGTGAACTGCGTGTTCGGCGGCAAGGGCGTCGGCATGATCAACCTGCTATTGTTCCTCATCGTCGGCGTGTTCCTCGCCGGGCAGATGGTCGGCCGCACCCCCGAGTATCTGGGTAGGAAGGTCGGCGCGCGGGAGATGAAGCTGGCTATGATCGCGCTGCTCGTGCACCCGATCTTGATCCTCGGCCCGAGCGGCCTGTTCGCCGCCACGAGTTGGGGCACGACGGCGGAGTCAAATCCCGGTGCGCACGGCTTCAGTCAGATCGTCTACCAGTACTCGTCGGCCTCGGCCAACAACGGCTCGGCGTTCGACGGTCTCGGCGTCACCTACGGGCTCAACAACAACCCCAACCCTTCGCCGGAAGCGGTTCCCTTGGACATCGGCACGGGCCTGGTGATGCTGTTCAGCCGCTATCTGCCGATCATCGCGCCGATCGCCATGGCCTTCTCGCTCGGCCGCAAGAAGGTCGCCCCGGTAACGCTCGGCACAATGAGCGACAACACTTTCACGTTCGGAATGCTGCTTCTGGGTACGATCGCGGTCGTCGGCGCGCTCTTGTTTCTACCCGTGGCGGCGCTCGGGCCCTTGGCCGAGCATCTCGGGCCGATCCCCTTCGGCGGCTGATCTCGTCACATCACGCGCGCCCACGCCGCGATTGAGCGGTAGCACACCGCCTCTCGGACTTCGGAGTTCGATCTTATGAGCACCACCACTAGCGTTCCCGCCCCGGCCATTAACCTCGCCCGCCGGCAGGACCTCTTTTCGTCGCATATCGTCGTCACCGCGCTCAAGCAGTCGGTTCTCATGCTGCGCCCCGACGTGCAGTGGAAGAACCCGGTGATGTTCGTGGTCGAGATCGGCGCGGTCCTGACGCTGCTCTACGTCATCCAAATCGCGCTCGGCAACGTGTCCAGCGCCGCGTCGCTCGGCTATTTCATCGCGCTCGATCTCTGGCTGTGGCTGACCGTGTTGTTCGCCAATTTCGCCACCGCGATCGCGGAAGAGCGCGGCAAGGCGCAGGCCGAGACGCTGCGCAAGACGCGCGTCGCCACGCCGGCCTTCCGCCTTCGCGCCAATGGCTCGACCGAGAAGGTCTCGTCAATTGACCTGAGGCCAGGCGACGTCGTTGTCATCGAGGCGAGCCAGGTCATTCCCGGGGACGGGGACGTGATCGAAGGGGGCGCCGTCGTCAACGAGGCGGCGATCACCGGCGAGTCCGCGCCGGTAATCCGTGAGGCGGGCGGCGACCGGTCCGGGGTGACCGGCGGCACGACCGTGCTGTCGGACCGTATCCTAGTGCGCATCTCGGCGGGCCCTGGCGAGTCCTTTCTCGACAAGATGATCGCGCTGGTCGAAGGTGCGCGCCGCCAGCGCACGCCGAACGAAATCGCACTGACCCTCGTGCTGACTGCGTTCACCCTCATCTTCATGATTGTCGTGGTGCCCTTGTGGCCAATGGCTTTCAACGCCGAGCAATATATGACCGGCTATCTCGGTCTGTCCGATCCGCTGAAGGGCCTCGGCACCGACGTGCCAACGCTGGTCGCGCTCATCGTCTGCCTCATCCCGACGACGATCGGCGCACTCCTGGCTGCGATCGGCATCGCCGGTATGGATCGCGCGCTTCGCGCCAACATCATCGCCAAGAGCGGCAAGGCTGTCGAAGTCGCCGGCGACATCGATACCGTGATGCTGGACAAAACAGGCACGATCACGCTCGGCGACCGACAAGCCCGTGAGTTCGTTCCGCTCGGCGCTACAACCCGGACCGAGCTGATGCGGCTCGCCGCGCTCGCGTCGGTCTCCGACCAGACCCCGGAAGGCAAGAGCATCGTCGCGGCTTATACGATACTTGAAAAGACTGCCCTCAGCGCACCGAACGAGGCCGAATTCGTGCCGTTCACCGCGCAGTCGCGCATGAGCGGCGTCAATCTTCCGAACGGCGCACAAATCCGCAAAGGCGCCCCGGACGCCATCGTTCGTTACGTCCAGACCATGAGGGGCGCAGTTCCGTCGGACCTCGACGGCATCGTAGCCAAGATCGGCTCGCGCGGGGCGACCCCCCTGGTGGTCGCCTCAAATAATATGGTCGCAGGCGTGATCGCGCTCGAGGACATCCTCAAGCCCGGCATAAACGAGCGCATGGCCCAACTACGGCTGATGGGACTGCGCACGGTGATGATCACCGGCGACAACGCTCTCACGGCGCAAGCGATCGCGCGCCAAGCCGGGGTGGACGATTTCATCGCCGAGGCGACGCCGGAAAAGAAGCTCGCTTACCTGCGCTCTGAGCAGGCTCAAGGCAAGCTCGTTGCGATGATGGGCGACGGCACCAACGACGCCCCTTCCCTCGCGCAGGCCGACGTGGGCCTGGCGATGAACTCCGGGACGCAAGCCGCGAAGGAAGCGGGCAACATGGTCGATCTCGACAGCGATCCGACCAAGCTCATAGAGGTCGTCGCGATCGGTAAGCAGCTCTTGATGACGCGCGGGGCGCTGACGACCTTCTCGATCGCCAACGACGTCGCCAAGTATTTCGCCATTGTGCCCGCGATGTTCGCCGGCACGTTGCCGTGGTTGAAGGCGATTGACGTGATGCACCTGCATTCGCCGACCTCGGCGATTCTGTCGGCTGTCATCTTCAACGCGCTGATCATTCCACTCCTGATTCCAATCGCGCTTAAGGGCGTTCAGTATCGACCGTTGGGCGCGGACGCGCTGTTGCGTCGCAACCTACTGATCTGGGGCCTCGGCGGTGTGATCGTTCCCTTCATCGGAATCAAGGTGATCGACATGGTGATGGTCGCCTTGCGTCTCGTTGCTTGAGTAAGGAGAGACTCCATGTTGCGGTATCTGACGAAGAGCGCGCTGCTCATCGGCATCACGGTCCTCATCGTCTGCGGCGTCTATCCCGGCATTCTTTGGGTGATCGGGCAAACGTTGTTCCCGTTTCAGGCGAACGGCAGCATTGTGCGCGGCGACGACGGAAAGGTCATCGGCTCGATGCTCGTGGCTCAGCCGTTCACCAAGGACGAATACTTCCAGCCGCGGCCGTCGGCGGCTTCGTACGATGCGACTGCATCGACTTCTTCGGGCTTAGCGCCTTCCAATTATGCGCTACGCGACCGGGTCGCGCGCGTGATCGGCCCGATAGGCACCTATGCCGCAGGCGACAAGAAGGGTCAGCTCGTTGCTCCCGACGTCGAGGCGTGGTTCAAGGCGGACAAATTCGGCGGCAATCCGCACATCGTTGCCCAATGGGCCGACGCCCATAACAGCCTCGCGCAGGGCTGGGTTACCGCCGATCCGACGCATGGGGCTTATGTGGATGAATGGACGAAGGCCCATGACAGCATGGTCAAGGACTGGATCAAGAAGAATCCGGCGACCCCGCAACCCAAGGCGTCCGATCTTGCGGTGCTGTTCTTCGAGACCTTCTCAAACGACCATCCGGGCATGTTCCCCTCGTCCGTGACCAAGACCGGAGCGGACGGCAAAGCGGTGACCAACATCGAGCCGGTCAGCGCCGGGTCGGACGTCCAGTCGATGTTCTTCGATATGTGGCGCGCCGATCATCCCGACGTAGCGCTCAACGACGTTCCAGGCGATCTTGTCACGGCTTCTGCCTCCGGGCTCGATCCCGACATCACCCTTGCCAACGCCGAGTTCCAGCTCGACCGCGTGGCCGCCAAGTGGGCGGACGACAAAAAGCTGAATGCCGACGACGTGCGGAAGGACATCGAGGCCCTCCTCCAGCAAAAGGCGTACGCGCCTTGGGGCGGCGCGATCGGCGAGACGCTGGTCAACGTCCTCGATGTGAACCTGGAGCTGCATAAGAAATACGGCGACCCCGCCTGATCCCACTATGGGCTTCCGGCCCGGCTTGGGCGGCCCTGCTTGAGCGGCCGGAAATCACCAAGACACGCCTACCGCGTCCATCAGCGGGCGTCTGCCGCTGTTCTGCATTGGACTGATTCGAGCATCGTCGTCGGCGCACTCCATGGGCACGCGGATTTCCCGGCGCGGCACGACCGTTCTCGTCCTGACCAGTGACGCCGGGCTCATCCGATTGGCGCGTTGGATCCTCAAGGCCTGCAGGGTGATCGGAAGCGCGCCTCTCGGCGGCAACGCGGACATTCGCACTGATCAGACGGATGTCGTCATCATCGACGCCGAGTTGGTCGACCACGATGTGATTTCGGCGGCGAGGCGCGCGTGCCCGAATGCGCGGGTCATCGCGCTCGCCCGCGAATTCCGTGAGGCCGACTGTGTCGCTATTCTGGACGCGGACGCAGATTACTTGGCGCGCCCGTTCCGAGCCCAGGATCTTGCGGCGCGCGTAAGGGTCGCGGAGTTCAGGCGCTTCAACCTGACCGGGCGTCCCCGCACCTACCGCAATGGGCTGCTCGTTTTCGAGCTTTTCGATCGCAGGCTGACGATCAACGGCCGGGCGGTCGCCCTCAGTCCGTCGGAGCTCGCCATCCTATCGCTCTTCTGCATTCTTTTCGTTCTCTGCTGGCCGCTGGCCCTGCTGGCGCTCATCGCGTATCCCTTCGTCTGGCTGCTCATGATTCCCTTCCGCATCATCGGCATCGCCGTCGGCGGCGCGCTGGAACTCGTGAGCGCGGTTATTTTCCTGCCCGTGCGGGTGCTGCGCGCCATCTGAGGGGTCAGTCTGAAATCGCCGATCACGTCTGGGATTTGGAAGGGGTTGTAGCGCTGCCAGGGTCGTGAGACTATGGCTCGCATGAGCGCGAACCAACGCATTTTCCTGGTGGGATGTGGAGTCGTCCTCATCGTCGTGTTGGGTTTCTACTGCGTCTACAATCCCGATTGCACTTTCTGCCGGATCATGGAAGCGTTTAACTAGAGTTCTGATCGGGCAGCGACGCGGTTCCTCACGAAGAAGCAAACTCCGCCATTCCATAACGGCCAGACCGGTCCGCCCCACCCTTTACACTGGAACCATGGCGGGATTGGTCCTCGATGGCAAGGCGTACGCGAAAGAACTGGAAGCAGAACTAACGGCGCGGGTGCAGCGCCTGGCGCTCAAGGAACCGCCCATCCTCGCCACCATCCTCGTCGGCGACGATCCTGCGTCGGCCACCTACGTTCGCATGAAGGGTAATGCATGCCGCCGCGTGGGCATGGAATCGCTGCGCGTGGATTTACCGGAGACGACCACCACCGACGAACTGCTGACGGCCATCGATGAGTTGAATGCGAATCCGCGCGTGCGCGGCATTCTCCTGCAGCATCCCGTCCCGAAACAAATTGACGAGCGCGCCTGCTTCGACCGCATCGCGCTGGAAAAAGACGTCGACGGCGTGACCACGCAGGGGTTTGGGCGAATGGCGATGGACGAGCCGGCCTATGGATCCGCAACACCCGCCGGCATTATGCGGCTGCTGAAGCGCTATGAGATTCCACTGGTGGGGCGCGAAGCCGTCATCGTCGGGCGCAGCCCGATCCTCGGGCGGCCGATGGCCATGATGCTGCTCGCCGCTAATGCCACGGTGACAATTTGTCATTCGCGCACAAAAAATCTGGCGGAAGTAATCGGCCGCGCGGAGATCGTGGTGGGCGCGGTGGGCAAGCCGGAGTTTATCCGCGGCGCCTGGATACGCGACGGAGCGGTAGTCGTCGATGCCGGCTACCATCCGGGCGGCGTGGGCGACATCGAGCTGGCCGGAGTGATCGACCGCTGCTCCGCTTACACGCCGGTTCCGGGCGGCGTTGGCCCCATGACCATCGTTACGCTCATTGCGCATACGGTGGAGGCAGCCGAGCGCGCAGCAGGATAAAATCCTCGCCACAATCCCTTTTCAGCGGAGGGCTGGCGTGCGCCTTTGGTTCGCAGCAAGCAGCGAAGTCCCTGTCTATCGGCAACTGGTGACGCAGGTGGCGCTGGCCATCCTCTCCGGTGAATTGCATCCTGGTGACCGCCTGCCCAGCACGCGCGAGCTGGCACGCCGATTCGGGCTGCATCCCAACACCATCAGCGCGGGCTATCGGCAACTGGAGCGCGAGGGCTGGACGGAGGCGCGGCACGGCAGCGGCGTGTATGTGCGCAGGCAGAAGGATCCTGCGCCGACGAAGGAGCAGATCCTCGACCAGCGGATTGCGCGATTTTTTCGCGACCTGCGGACGCTGGAGGTTCCGCGCAGCGTAGTGCGGCGGCGTCTTGAGGAATGGATCGCGAGCCCGCCTCCGGATCGGCTGGTGCTGGTGGAACCGGACGCAGAGCTGCGCCAGATTTTGCTGGAAGAATTGCGGGCGCTGGGACCTTTGCCGGTGTCGGCTATTTCCGTAGAGGAGTGCGCGCAGCGTGAGTCGCTGACTTCGGCTATCTTTCTATGCCGTCCCAGCAAAGACGTGGCCATTCGCGCGGCGTTGCCGGCCGGCGCAGAGTTGATCACGCTGCCCATACGGTCTGCGAATCACTGGCTGGCGCCGTGGCTGCCGGCGCCAGCCGGTCACCTGGTTGGGATCGTCTCGCGCTGGCCGGAATTTCTGGAGACGGCGCGCACCATGCTGATTGCCGCTGGATTGCCCGCTGAGGCGCTGCTGCTGCGAGATGCGCGCAAGCCGCAATGGCGGCGCGGACTGGAACAAGTGTCGGTAACCTTGTGCGACAAGGCTTCCGCATCGCTGCCCGGGATCGCCGGAAAGCCGCGAGTAGTCATCTTCCCCGTCCTGGCGGATTCGGCTCGCGAAACCATCGCGCGCTCCTGCGATTTTGCCGGGCTGTGAAGAGGCCAACACGGGCTGTGACCGGCCGACCCGGCTAGGACACTCGGGAAACTGTATGCAGGGGTCGCCAACGGGGGTTGGCCGCGGCCTACGCTGCTCTCATCGGGATTCCCGATGGGAGACGGACATGCAATTTTCAATACGCAGGCAGCAGATTCCTTGGGCACTGGCGGGGGTTCGCGCGGCTCTGGGACCCATTCTGATCGCCGGAGCGCAATGTAACTGGAGCGGATTGGCACTCGCCGCTATGGTGCTGGGCGCGGCGGTGTCAGACATTTACGACGGTGTGCTGGCGCGGCGCTGGAAGTGCGACACAGCGGGGGTGCGCTTGTTCGATACCGTTGCGGACACTGTCTTTTATTTCTGCGCAGGCGTGGCGTTGTGGTTGGCACGGCCCGATATTTTCAGGAGGAATGCCGATTTGCTGTTGGTTGTGCTCGCGATGGAGGTCTTCCATTTCGGCTTTGACTACGCGAAGTTCGGCAAGCCGGCCAGCTATCACTCGTGGCTGGCAAAAAGCTGGGGCGTGGTGCTGGCCACATCGCTCCTGGTCGCGCTGGCGACGCCTTACGGCAACAGCCTGTTTAGCCTGTCGCTGATCGTGGGCATCGCGTGCAAAGTGGAAGGTTTGGCGATGTCGTTCATGCTGACCCAATGGACGCGCGATGTGCGAACGCTGCGTGCCGCATGGGCTCTGCGCTAATTCGGATGAGGAATTTTGGTGTGGAGCGTTAGCTGCGCGTAGGCAGCGCGGTAGATACCGACCACAGGTTGAGACGGGTCACCCGTCCCCCACTCGTCGTGCACATTCTGAAAAAGATTCTGCCCGACAATTTCGAACGAAAGGTCGGGGCCCAGCGGACGCCCGAGCCGGAGATCCATGGTCTGATAAGCTTTCACCTTTTGGGCGGGAAGGTCGCTGACATAACGATAGAGCTGGTCGAATTCGAAGCGCACCGGCATGTCGAACCTCGACTGAATCGTGACCATGTGCTTCGGGCTTGACTTGTCGTAGGTTTCAACCGAGCCGGTCGAGCTGATATCCGACGTCGGGCCATTCGCGTGAAAGTGGGAGTTGAGGAAGGAATATTCGGTATTGAGTCTCCACCAACTGATTGGTGCGAACTGAGGCGCAATCTCAAAACCTGCGGTCGATCCAGCAATCTGGTTTTCGTAATCGATGGTGATATAGGTGTAGCCGTCCGCAGTGGTGACGGTCGGCGCGCTGAAACTTTGTAAACGGCTGTACTGGTTATAGAAGGTAGCGATGTCGACGAAGGCCTTGTTGTTGAACAGGCGCCGGTAACCGGCCTCGTAGCCGATCAGGTCTTCCGATTTGAACTGATGATTGCCGAGCACCTGAATCACGGTAGTCCCCGCGACACCCTGCAGAAGGAAATCCTCTTCGAGATCGGAGGGTGTGGTTACCGCTCGGGTCACGCCCACCCAAAGGGATTGGTGCTCGCCCGGAGACCAGAGCAGGCGTCCGGAGGGCTGAATGTCGAATCCGCTGTAGTTGTTGTGCTGGAGCTTGGCGCCCGCAGTCAGATATACGTCTTTGCCAAATCGAATCTGGTCCTCGAGAAAGCCGGTGTGGACGTGGTCGGTCGCGACGGGCGGAATGAGATTCTCCGCGGGGTTGCTGGAGAGGATGTGGTAAGGGCTCCAGCGGAGTCCGGCGCCGTAGGAAAACTGCTGCCTGCTTCCGATCGGCAGATGTTGGATGAAGTCGATATCGATGGTGTTGCGGGTCTCCCCCAGAGCGGTACTGGTGCGCAGGGTGCGGTCGAAGTATCCCTGCAGCGTCAGTCCCGATCCGTTGTCGTTCGTGCGCTGCCAGCGCAGATTGATATCGCCGCCTGAGGTCTTGTCGTACAGGGGAGTGGTACCAACAATATGCGGTGAGTCACCGAGATAGAGGTCGCCTTCCATGAAATACGCGTCGCGGCCGGATGCCTTATCGGCGCGTATCCCAAGCCGCTCCTCGTGCCAGGTGTCGTCGTTGATGCCGTCGGTGTGATATTCGTGGCCGCGCACAAAGCCCCGGCCATAGGCTCGAAAGCTCACGTTGCGAACCGTAGATCCAACCTGAAGATCGTCGATGGTGTGGTCTTCGGTGCCCACGAGCGCGGTTGCACGGATGCCCTGGGTGTCGGCAGACCGCTTGGTGATGATGTTGATAACGCCGTTCGCCGCGTTGGGCCCCCAGATGGTGCCCCCGGGACCGCGAATGACCTCAATGCGATCGATGTTATCCAGCGGCATGTCCTGCACGTCCCAATAGACGCCGGCGAAGAGCGGCGTGTAGACATTCCGGCCGTCGATAAGCACCAGCACCGATTTGGAGAAATTATTTTGGAGTCCGCGGATGCCGACCGCCCAGGTGGTCGAGCTGAGTCGACCGACCTCCACGCCCGGAGCGAGCCGCAGGGCGTCTGCAATGGTGGTTACGCCGGATCGCAGGATGTCCTCGCTGGTGATGACGTAGAGGGCGGCAGGGGTATGCCAGAGTTCCGTGGGTGCTTTATTGAAGCTGGTAACTTCGACGTTGCCGAGCTGCTCGAGAGACAGCGATTTCAGTTGGCCATTGGCGCCCTGGCCGTTCGCTGCATTGAGTGACGAGGCATCATCAGCGCGCACGGCGCTTGCGGAGGCGAAAATGCAAAGCAGAAACGCCGCAAACATGCGGGGAGAACCCAGGAACTCCAACGCGTACTCCGTGCTGCAATCCGGGGAATGGTCGAACAGCGGTTGTTACAGGAACGCGCCAGTTCACTGGGGAACAAACCAGCAACCGCCGCAATCGCCTGCGGTTTCCCGTCGCAACACGTTCTCCACTATACGACGGAATTCGTAATAGATTGCAATTCTGCCAGTACCAAACGAATGACTGGCTGCGTTTGACGTCTAACAAATCAGCGCGCGCGCCGGTCACTCGAACTGCATCGAAATGACCCGTATGGATGCGCTGGCGGGCGAAATGGTTGCAGCATCAGCTACTCTCAGAACCAGGAAGGTACCTCGGGATCCATGCATATTCTTGCCACGTCGACGGCATTTCCTCCTCACTACTACAGCCAGCGCGAAGTAGTGGACGCGCTGCTCGCCTTCTGGGGCGACGATGAAAAGATTGGCGCTGTGCTGGAGCGGTTGCACCTGCGCACCGGGGTAGACGGCCGCTATTTTTCGCGTCCTCTGGATCAATACGCGGGCCTGGATACCTGGGGCAAGGTCAACAACGTTTGGATTGAAGTGGCGCAGGAACTGGGCGAGCGTGCCATTGACTGCGCGCTGAAGCAGGCCGGGGTGAGGCGTGATTCGATCGGCGCGATCTTCTTTGTGACGGTGACCGGCGTGGCCAGCCCCTCGATCGACGCGCGGCTGATGAACCGGATGCGCCTTGGTCCGCATGTCCGCCGCAATCCAATTTTTGGCCTTGGCTGCGTGGCGGGTGCAGCCGGACTGGCGCGCGCGGCCGATTACGTACGGGCGTATCCCGACAAGATTGCGGTGCTGCTGTCGGTGGAGTTGTGCTCGCTCACCTGGCAGCGCGGTGACATGTCCGTGGCCAACTTGATTTCGAGCGGCCTCTTTGGCGACGGCGCAGCGGCCGTGCTGGTGGCGGGCGCTGAGGTGCCGCGGCGCGGGCCACGAATCGTGGCCAGCCATTGCGTTTTCTATCCCGATACCGAAGACGTGATGGGTTGGGATATTTCGGAGCAGGGTTTTCGCATTGTGCTTTCGCCGGATGTGCCGAAGGTGGTGCGCGAGAATCTGGGTCGCGACGTGGACCGCTTTCTCGAGACACAGGGCTTGACGCGACTCGATATCGGATCGTGGATTATGCATACCGGCGGTCCGAAAGTGCTGGAGGCCTCAGCCGAGGCGCTGGGATTGCCGCGCGAGGCGCTGGAAGTTTCCTGGGAAGCGCTGCGAAAGGTTGGGAATTTGTCGTCGGCCTCGGTTCTGGTGGTGCTGGATGAAGTGATGAAGCATCGGCGTCCAGCGCCGGGAACGAAGAGCGTTCTCGCGGCGATGGGTCCTGGATTCTGCGCGGAAATTTTGCTGCTGGAGTGGTGACGGTGGACTGCGATGTTCTGATTGCCGGTGGCGGCCCCGCAGGATTGGCTGCGGCGATTGCTCTGCGGCAACGCGGTGCGGACGTGCTGGTGGTGGATGGGCAGCAGCCGCCGATTGACAAGGCGTGCGGTGAAGGGCTGATGCCCGATTCCCGGCACGCGCTGGCGCAACTGGGCGTGGAACTGGATGCGCGACACGGGGCGGAGTTTGCGGGCATCCTGTTTGCCGACGAAGGCGCGCACGTTGCGGCGGCGTTTCCGCAGGGCGTTGGCCTGGGCGTGCGGCGAACGGTGCTACATCAGGCGCTGGTGGAGTGTGCGGCTGCGTTGGGTGTGCGCAGGTTGTGGAAGACTCCTGTCGTTCTCGATGGGCCGACAGTGCGAGTGGGCGACGCGGCTTGCCGCTATCGCTGGTTGATCGGCGCTGATGGGCAGGCTTCCCGGATTCGGAGTTGGGCTGATCTGGAAGACGCCAGGACTCCCGGTCGGCGGTTTGGATTCCGCGAGCATTATCGGATTGCGCCTTGGAGTTCGTTTGTCGAGATTCACTGGAGCAACCTGGGGCAGGCCTACGTGACGCCGACAGGTCCCGATGAGATATGCGTTTCGGCGATGACGCGACAAACCGGCGTACGGCTGCAGCAGATTGTCGCGAGCCTTCCATCTCTGCGGGACAAGCTGACCGGCGCTGCGGCGACGAGCCGTGAGCGCGGTGCGGTAACACTGACGCGGCGTTTGCGGCGCGTGACGCACGCCAACGTGGCGCTGATCGGCGACGCGTCCGGCTCCGTAGACAGCATTACCGGCGAAGGACTGGCGCTCGGTTTTCGTCAGGCGATACTGCTGGCTGAGTCGCTGGACGCGGGTGGGCTGGAACTGTACGAGGCGCGCCATGGCAACACGCTGGTGTTGCCGCAGCGGATGGCCGCGGCGATGCTGTTGCTGGACCGGTTTCCGGGCTTGCGGCGGCGAACAATTTCGGCTCTGGCTGCGCGACCGGAACTGTTTCGAAGCTTGTTGGCTGTGCACGTAGGCGCACAGCCCCTGGAGCGGTTCGTGCTGCGGCATGGCGCGGAGCTGGGCTGGTTGCTGCTGGCGCAAACCCAGCGTGTGGCGCATAGCGCGTAGGAAAGCAGGCTCCCGGCTTCTCGCTACTGGCCACCGGCTACCAGCTGGTGTGCGTTGGTTTGCGCGGCGTATCCGGCATCCGCGATACTGCAATCACGATGGAGAAATTTGAACTGTTGGGCACGCATGTGCGGCTTGAGCCGCTGGAACGGAATCATGTGGAGGCATTGGCTGCGGCTTCGGCGGTGGAACCTTCGCTGTATCAATGGAGCGCAGTCCCGTTGGGTGCGGCGGCCACGGCGGCTTATGTGGACGCGGCTGTTGCGGCGCGCGATGCGGGCACAGCGTTTCCGTTTGCGGTGGTGCGGCGGTCGGATGGCACTGTGATCGGATCAACGCGCTATTTCGATCTCGAATATTGGCCGTGGCCCGCGGGTCATGCGCTGGCAGGCCGCGGCGTGCCGGATGCCTCCGAGATTGGCTACACCTGGTACACGCAGTCGGCGATTCGCACAGCCGCGAATACCGAGGGCAAGCTGTTAATGCTGACGCATGCCTTCGAGACATGGAAGATGGCGCGTGTTTGCCTGCACACGGATGAGCGGAATGAGCGGTCGCGCGCGGCGATGGAGCGGATCGGATGCAAGTTTGAGGGAATCCTGAGGGCGCATCGGCTGGCCGTGGATTTGATTCCGCGGAACTCGGCGCGGTTCTCGATCGTGGCGGCGGAATGGCCGGAGGTGAAGACGGCGCTGCAGCTGAAACTGCAACGATAAACCAGCAAGCGATCAGCGGGGAAAATTCAGATGGGAAAACAGTTCAGCGGCATTGAGCCGGCTCATCGCGAGTTCATCGAGCGGCAGCACATTTTCTTCACCGCGTCGGCAGCTGCCACGGGGCGCGTGAACGTTTCTCCGAAAGACTGCGCCGCGCTACGGTTGCTGGGCGAGCATTGCGTCGCGTATCTGGACGTGACCGGCAGCGGCAACGAAACGGCTGCGCATCTGCTGGCGGACGGGCGGTTGACGCTGATGTTTTGCGCCTTTGAGGGCGCACCGATGATCCTGCGTCTGTATGGACGCGGGCGCGTGTTGCGACGGGGATCGGCTGCGTATCGAGAGGCGCTGGCGCGGCACTTTGACGATGTGGAACGCGCGGGTGCTCGGCAGATTGTGGTGCTCGACGTGGATCGCGTGCAGACTTCGTGCGGCTATGGCGTGCCGCTGTTCGATTACGTCGAGGACCGGCAGACGTTGACGAAGTGGGCTGCCGCGAAGGGCGATGCGGGACTCGAGGAATACTGGCGACTGAAAAATTCCGTAAGCATTGACGGCCTGCCCACCGGGCTGATGGAAGAAACTCCCGTAGCGTAAGCCCGATTACTTCTGCGACTGACTCGGCTCCAGGTATTCGATGTAACCGAGCAGCGCGCCCCAGTGGTAGAAGCGGTCGCTGCTGGTGACGTCGTCGCCGGAGCCGGTGATGGCGTTGTAGTTCTCGTGAGCGTGGCCGTGGCTGCGCCATTCCTGGACAAACAGCTCGTAGACATCATTGCTCCCATTTCCGCAAGAACAATACAGAAGGTCGAAAGAGGGTCGAGTGTGGATTGGAGGGGCGCGGTTACAAATCCCGATGGGCGTGGGAGGGGAGGGTTCGGCTGCGGTGGAGCTTATGGGCGATGTGGTCTGCGATGGCTTCGCTGATTGCGGGAGACGTTTCTACGAGGCGATGCAGCACGTTGCCTGGGACGTAGCCAAGTTCGGCGTCCTCCGCGATGTGCGCGGTTGCGCGGTAGACGCCGTTGGAGGCGGCGGCAAGGCCGACAATTTCGCCGGAGCCGATGGATTCGGTTAGAGAGTCGTCGGCGCCGGTTTCCCAGTGCAGCGTCACTCTTCCGGAATGGATCAGGTAGACGCCTTCGGCGAAGTCGCCGGCGTGGAACAGAATCGAGTTTTTGGGAAGCTGGATGGATGCTGCGCCATCATTCAGCTTGCGGAGCAACAGGGATTGGTCCATGACTCGAAATGATGCCGGAGCTGGGCGGGGGGAAGATGTGATTGGGATCACGCGCTTGGCGGCGGGTATCGGGCGACCCCTCTGCCAACGGCGGCCAGACCGGTGGCATCCGGCTGTTGTCTAACGAGTGGCTTCCGACCAGGCTGCGACACACTCCGCATTGGCCATGGCATTGGCTGATGCGGCGGAGAGCGGGCGGCCAAACAGATAGCCCTGCCCCTGGTCACAACCTGCCTCACAGAGGATTCTTGCTTGTGCCGCTGTCTCGACGCCTTCGGCAGTGATGGTGAGGTTGAGGATCTTTCCAAGGGCCGTGACCGTTTTTACGATGCCGGATGCTTTGAGATCGGTTTCCATCCCGCTCACAAAGGACTGGTCGATCTTTAGAGTGTCAAAGGGGAACTTCCAGAGGTAGGCCAGGCTTGAATAGCCGGTTCCGAAGTCGTCCAGAGAAATGGAAACGCCCAGTCTGCGAAGGCGTCTGAGCTGATTGAACACGGAATCCTTGTCCTTAATCCACACCCCTTCGGTCACTTCCAGTTCGAGACGTTCAGGATTGAGACCGGAGTTTCTGAGTGCATCTTCGACCACGGAAGCGATATCGCCGTCCTGGAATTGCACTGGCGAGAGATTCACAGCGACTTTCAGTGGATTGGTCCAACTGGCCGCAGTTTTGCAAGCCGTTTCAAGGGCCCAGGCCCCGAGGCGGTCGATGAGGCCACACTCTTCGGCAACGGGGATGAACTCGGCGGGGGACTGCGGACTCCAGCCTTCCGGCCAGCGCAGCAGGGCCTCGAAGGCGAGAAGCCTGCCATCGGTGAAACTGTGAATTGGCTGATAGGCCAGTTGAAAGGAGTCTGTCTCCAGGGCTCGCCGGATGTCTGATTCGATCTGGATCCGCTGGCGGTTCTTTGCATCCATTCCGGGTTCGAAAAAGCTTACGGAATTACGGCCCGCGGCTTTTGATTTGTAGAGGGCAGAGTATGCGCAGGCGATCAGGGCTTCGAAGTCTTCCGCGTCCGGGGGAGAAATCGCTATGCCGATGCAGGCTCCGCAGGCCACCTGGGAACCGCCAATTTCATAGGGCTCCGAGAGAACCTCACCCAGACGGTCAGCGAGAGACCTTGCCCCGTCAGGCTGGCGCACGCCGATCTGGAGGACGAGGAACTCATCGCCTCCAAACCGCGCCACCGCGTCCTCCAACTGAATGGCGGACCTGAGGCGCCTGGCAACTGTCTGCAGGACCTTATCGCCGGCAGCGTGTCCGAAACTGTCGTTAATGTCTTTGAATCGATCGATATCGATCATCAGCGCCGCAACCGGCCTCCTGCGATCCAAAGCCAGCGCGCTCTTCGCAAGATCGTTCATCCGGTCTCGATTGAGGATGCCGGTCAGACTGTCGTGTTCAGCGAGATACAAGGTTTGCGCCCTGGAAATGCGCAACTTGAGCATATGGCGATAGACGCCATATCCGGGAATACCGGCGGCCAGCAGGACCAATGCGCCAAGGATGATTTCGGTCAGGAGAAGAGATCTCTTGTAAAGAACCTCGTCGTCACTCTGATCGAGATAGATGTCGAAAACGCCGATGACGGCGCCATTCTGCCTTACAGGTATGAACGATTCAACAAAATAGGGTACGTTCTGCGGCGGGCTGCCCTCGTGGACTTCGTTGACGATCGATCCCGAGACGAAGGCCTCGGCTACCCGGTTCCGGTCAATCGGCGCTGAGGCAAAGGTCGACCGCCTGGACTTGAAGGCAATATGTCCGGCCGCGTCCCAGATCCTGAATTCGATAGATGTCGCCAACCTGGGTGGCATCGTCGAGAAGTTGCGTGGTACGAGCCGAAGGCGGGGCGCCGGAGAGCAGGGTCAAAATGTCCGGATTTCTGGCAAGCAGCATGGAGACCCACTCGCTGGATGTATCCTGCGCGTCCTGGCGCAGCATCTTCCCCAGGAGGGAATGGCAAAGAAACATTCCCCCCACCACGGGGAGAGCAATGCAGAACGCGGAGATCGCGAGCTTTCTGCCTTCCGAACTTATAAATCGAATGAGGTGACGCTTCATTGGCTATACCTGGGGGGTTTGGCCGCGAACGATGTAATTAGAAAACTGGTTGAACTTTGAGTCCTGAGGAAGACGTTAGTGACAGCTGGCACGATTTAATGTGCGCTGCGTCACACCGAATGTGACCCTGCGGGTGGTCCAGGTCTCACAGGAGCCGCGCTGAATGCGCTTCAGACGGGCTGGCCGGAGAATTTGAGGCAGGCTCGGAGGCGGTCCACTTTACGCTGGAAGTTGATGAGATCGCCGTCGGACATGATGAGGGGGGCGCCGCGGCGGAGGAGGAGGTCGGGGCGGGCGGGGATTTTCTATGGGAATGCGTAATGGTAATCCGGAAAGCGCGGCTGGCTCGCGGGGGCCGACAGCGCTGCACGAAGAAGTGGTGATGCGGGTCGCGCTTTAACTGGTTATGAAGGGTCGTAGTTTAGGTTGGGGCTGAGCCAGCGTTCTGCTTCAGCGACCGTCATACCTTTGCGCTTTGCGTAGTCCTCTGCCTGGTCGCGGCCAATTTTGCCTAAGGAGAAATAGCGCGAGGCGGGATGGGCGAAGTAGATGCCGCTGACACTGGAGCCGGGCCACATGGCGAAGGACTCGGTGATCTTCATGCCGGTGTTCGCTTCAACATCGAGCAGACGCCAGATGGCTCCCTTCTCCGTGTGGTCGGGACAGGCGGGGTAGCCGGGAGCGGGGCGGATGCCGCGATATTTTTCGTGGATGAGTTCTTCGGGAGTAAGATTTTCGTCGCGGCCGTAACCCCATTCCACCCGGACGCGCTGGTGGAGACATTCGGCGAAGGCTTCGGCGAGGCGGTCGGCGAGAGCCTCAGCCATGATGGCGTTGTAGTCGTCGTGCTGGGCGCGGAAGAGGTCGCAGAGAGCCTGGAGTCCGTGGCCGGTGGTGACGGCAAAGGCTCCGATGTGATCTGCGAGGCCGATTTCGCAAGGAGCGATGAAGTCGGCTAACGAACGGCAAGGCTCGCTGCCTTCGCGGTTGGCCTGCTGGCGGAGGCAGTGGAGGCGATCCAGTTCCCTGCTGCGCGTGTTGTCGGTGAAGAGCTGAATGTCGTCTCCGATGGCTGAGGCGGGGAAAAAGCCGTAGACGCCGCGAGCGCAGAGGAGCTTTTCCTGAATGATGCGATCGAGAAGGGCGTTGGCTTCAGAGAAGAGCTGGCGGGCCTGCTCGC
>CAWEXK010000012.1:0-106929 GCA_963812975.1 uncultured Alphaproteobacteria bacterium
TGAATCGCGCTCCAAAAACGACCTGCAGAATCTGATAGCAGCCACAGATATCGGCACGCTGTTTCTGGACCCGCAGCTCAGGATCAAGTTCTTCACCCCGCGCCTGACGGATCTGTTCAACATCGCGCCGGGAGATGTGGGCCGAGCGATCACCGATTTCACCAACCGGCTCGACGATGACGACCTGCCCCGGAATGTCCGTCTGGTCCTGCAGGAACGCGCTCCCCGGGAGCGCGAAATCACCAGCCGCGACGGACGCTGCTATCTTGCGCGGATTCGTCCGTACCGCACGAGCGAGGACAGAATTGACGGAGTTGTCGTCACCTTCCTGGACATAACAGACCGGCGTCGCGCGGTAGACGCACTGCGCGAGAGTGAACACAAGCTCAGGCAGGAGACGAAGCTGGTTGAATTGTCGGGAGCGCCGATCTTCGTATGGGACTTCGACGGCGGGATCCTGAAATGAAATCGTGGAGGCGAAGAATTATACGGATATAGCAGTGCCGAGGCGCTCGGAAAAACGAAAAGCCAGCTTCTGAAGACAAGCGTGCCGGGTTCTTCATTCGATGCCGTTCGACAGGAACTGCTGCAAAAGGGACGATGGAAAGGTGAACTGCACCATGTCACCAAGGACGGCCGTCGTCTGATCGTGGAAAGCCAGGCTGAGCTGGTGCCGGTGGATGGTCGCCGGTATGTGCTCGAAAGCACACGCGACATCACCCACAGCAAGACGCTGGAGGCGCGCCAGCAATTGCTGGTGGCCGAACTCGCGCATCGCGTGAAAAATCTGTTGACGGTGGTTCAGGGGATGGTTCACCAGACCTGGCGCTGCAGCAATTCGGCGGAAGAGTTCATCGAGAAACTGGAGGGCCGGATAGCCGCGCTTGCAAGCTCCCAGAAGCTGCTCGCCAATTCGGAGTGGGAGGGGACCGACCTGCGCAGACTGGTCGAACATCAGCTGGCGCCCTACGGCGATCAGAACGGTCAGCGCCTGCAACTTGTCGGCGAACCCGTGGCGCTTCCCGCCCACATTGCGACGCCCCTCGGCCTGGTCCTCCACGAGCTGGCAACCAACGCGGCGAAATATGGGGCGTTTTCCACCGACAAGGGCCAGGTCGAATTGCGATGGCAACTGAATTCGCGCAACGATCCGCGTTTGCTCAAGGTCGTCTGGAAAGAGCATGATGGGCCCCGGGTTGACGGGTCTCCCTCGGCCGGATTCGGCAGCCGGCTGATCGGTCAAGGTCTTCCCGGCGCGACGGTCAAGCATGAATTCCTTGCCGAGGGCGTGCGCTGCGCCATTGAACTCCCGATCCCCGCCGAAGGAGCCTAAAGCAACCTTTGGTTGCTAAAATCGGCATTATTCCCGTCTCAGCTGTAAACCCCTCCTTAACTGGCGTCGTTCATGCTGCGTCCACGTTCGCTCCGGCGGTTTGGGAATGCAAAGAAACGTTGAGCACGCTCGGCTGCCGCAGATCCGCACGGGTGCCGAAAAGCGCAGGGAAATGCGCACGCATGTGCGCCTGAAGGGAAAGCTCTTCGTTCCGCAGCGCAACTGCGACGACGAGTGCACCGTTCTTGATTTCTCCACGCATGGCGCAGGCCTGAAATGTGCCGGGTTTGCCCCGATCGGCACGCGCATCGTCCTGTACGTCGACGGCTTCGGCCGGTTCGACGGCATCGTTGTCCGCCGGGACAGAACCAGGCTTGGCATCGAGTTCCTGTCCAGCCAGGTCAAGCGCGAGCGCACCCGGGACCAGCTTGCGGAATTCGTCACCTCCGGAATGATGATACGCCCCCCGTCGCGCCTCGGCGTGCGCGTCACGGAGGTTCCGACGCTCGACCACTTCGTCGCCGAGGATGGCGCGAGAATGGATTGCAAACTTATCGATATCGCGCTGGGCGGCGCCTCGCTCAGCACCGAGGCGCGCCCTGAAATCGGCACGACTTTGGCGTTTGGCAAGACGGCGGCGCGCGTTGTGCGCCATACAGCGAATGGAATCGCGGTGGAGTTTATCGGCCATCCCGATCGTTCGGCGAACTAGCGCGCATTGAAGTCGAACGGAATCACTCTCCCTCACGCAAGGTCGCAGCGACAAAACGGCAGGCATTGTGCGATGCCTGCCCGCAGAACGGGCACGCGAAGAAGCGGACGACACGGAAAATGAGAACGGAAAAAACCCGTCATTCCCGCGAAAGCGGGAACCCAGCGACGCGTACAAAGGGCATACACGCTGGGTCCCGGATACCGCGCAAGAGCGCAGTTCCGGGATGACAATGTAGTTTGTGTTTTGCTCGGCACCACCGCGTGAGCCTTTTGCCGGCTGATCCGGACTCCTGAATCGGAAAGACCCCGAGCGCACAAATCCCCGCGCGCTCTCAAGCCGCTTGCAAATATTTACCCCGGACAGCCCGGCGCGAAAGCGGGGAGCCAAAGTCGTGATATTATCTCGAAGGGAGAGCCACCCAGCATGAAGCTCGTGACATATACGACGGACACAAGTCCGAGACTCGGTGCGGTGGTCGGCAGCGACGTGGTGGACATTGCTCGCCATGTAGATGTCGCGCCTGGCGACATGATCTGTCTCATCCGGCAATGGACCACCTTGCGACCACGCCTCGAACAGGCCCTGGCAGGCCGTCCGGATCGGCCGATCTCCGCAGTAAAGCTGCGTGCGCCCATTGCGAGACCGGGCAAGATTCTCGCGATCGGGCTCAACTATCTCGACCACATCGAGGAGACTCATGCGCCGCGCCCGGCCTGGCCGACCTTCTTCGCGAAAATGCCCAACGCCGCAAACGGACCATTCGACGCCATCGAGTACCCGGTGGTATCAGAGCAGCTCGACTATGAAGCAGAGCTTGTTGCCGTCATTGGCCGGCGCTGCCGCAACGTGCCGCGCGCGCGCGCCAGGGAAGTCATATTCGGATATTGCGTCGGAAACGATGTCAGCGTGCGCGACTGGCAGAAGCGCACGCCGCAATGGATGATCGGCAAATCCTTCGATAGCCATGCGCCGTTCGGCCCGTGGATCACCACGGCCGATGACGTCGATCCCCATTCCCTCGCAATCCGCTCTTTGGTGAATGGCGAAGTGCGGCAGAGTTCCAACACGAAACAGATGCTGTTCGATTGTGAGGCGCAGGTCGAGCATCTGAGCCAGGCGATGACGCTGGAACCGGGCGACCTCATCTTTTCGGGCACTCCTGCCGGCGTGGGTATGGCCCGCACTCCGCCGCTCTGGCTCAAGCCCGATGACGTCGTGCGGGTCGAGATCGACGGGTTGGGCGCGATCGAGAACCGCGTCCAACGGGCGTCGGGCGCCATACGGATCGAGTGATGGAATAAGGCCTTCGCCCAAGAATATGGGCCGCCCGATTGCTTTCCCTCAATGTTCCTCGCCAGGCGAATGGCTCTGTGCCGGGGCGCGTTGCTCTGGGTCCGCTAGCCGGCCACCTTCTTCGCGATCGAGAGCCGCGGCGGCTTCCTGGCCCATAGCCGGGGTCTTGTTGCGATTGCGACGGACAAATTCCGTCTCATCCCGCAGGAATTCCCGCGAGCCGGTATAGTTTCCCTCGCCGAAAACTTGCCTGCTCGTGGCGCGGCGCGTCGACTTCTTCCGCGCTGTTTTCGCCGCAATCTTTTTTCGGGCGGGAGCTGCCGGCTTGCGGGTCGATTTTTTCTGTGCGGCAGAGCGGCCTGTCTTTCGCGTCTTTGCTGCAGAGCGGCCCGTCTTTCGCGTCTTTGAGGTTCTGCTGCGCGCAACTCGCGCTGTCTTGACCCGGCCCGCTGTCTTGCGCCCCTTTGTCTTGCGCCCTTTCGCTTTGCGGCCCTTGCTCGCTCGACCCCTCATCTTCGCTCTCCTTGCGGGAACCCTGCGCGAGCAACGCGGAGGCAGCGGGAATGTTCCCTCAGCCCCGCGCAGCCGCTGTCAGCGCAAGCGCGCCTTTCCTTGCATCTTCGTGGCGGCTTCCGCGGCGCATCGCATAGATCTTGGTGAACTCGGCGCCAAGAAGAAACACCTGCGCGGAATAGTAGATCCACAATGCCACGACGATCAGTCCGCCGGCAGCGGAATAGGCGGCCGAGGCGCCCGCGCTGTGCAGATAAACACCGATCACCAATTGTCCGATCTCGTAGAGAACCGCGGTGCCCATCGCACCCACCGCGACGTCCCCCCAGTCGAGATCAATATCGGGAAGCACTTTGTAGATCGCGGCGAAAATCATCGAGACCAGGAGGAACGTAAGGATAAAATTGGCAACCGCCGTGAGGAGCGGGCTGCGGATTGCTTCCCCAGCGCCATTCGCGACAATGGCAGTCGCCAGGATTTGAACACAGCAGCAGCGCGCCCAGCCCGATCACGAGTGCCAGGCCGAGGAGACGCGCCCGCAGGAAGCTTGCCAGCGAGATGCCTTCGGGGCTGGCCTTCCATATCGCGTTGAGGGCCCACTGGATTTCGCCGAAGGCGCCCGAGGCCGTCACCACGAGGATAATCCCGCCCACGATCTCCGTCTGAAGACCGACGGCACTTCCCGACGCGGCCTTGGCGGCGATGTCGACGACGATATTGGACTCGCGTCCCATCAAGAGATGCAGCGCCTGCGCCACGTAGCCATGAATCATGGTGTGGCCGAAAAGGGCGCGCAGGAGGGTGATTCCCGTAATCAAGGCGGGCACAAAACCGGTGACCACATAGAAGGCGATCGAGGCGCCGTGGCTGAGCGCGTTGTCGTCGATAAAGGCCCAGATACACTGCTTCACAAATCTGCAAATTTCGGCATACCGCATGCAATTGGGTCCTCCCGGGCAAGGAAACGCGCGAGAGGCGGCTACGTTTTCGGCAAAACCCTTGCTTCGGTGCCAACCCGGGCGCATTTCCAGCGGGCGCAGGCGGCGAGGAGCACTTCGCAGACAGAACATTCGTCCGGCGGAATGCGTCGCGCGAATGCGCCAGGAGGGCGCGTTTGCGGCCCCGGCTGGGCGCGTCTAGCGTTCTGCGGCCAACCAGGAAAGCCCATATGCGCGATGCCATGATCGGCCGCCGCGGCCTCATTGCGGCGGGATTTGCCACCACGTCCCTCGTATTGGGCGCTGCATCGGCGGGCGCCGCGGAGATCAAGCGCGGTCCGCCCTCGCCGCGTGAAGCCGAAGCGAATCAAAAAAAGAAAGGCGAGGTCGATGCAAGGGAGACGGGCGCCGTCGAAGAATCTGATGCGAGAGCACGGCGTGCTTCGGCGCTGCTTTCTGGCCTATCGGGAATGCGCGGGCCGGCTACGCATCGATCCCGCCAAGGTGGACGCCTCCGCGCTCAACGACGCTGCGAGACTCTTCCGCAGCTTCGGCGAGGACTATCACGAAAAGAAGCTCGAAGAGACACACATATTCCCGCGCGTGAAACGGCTGCTTCCGGGCAGCGCCGCTTCAGTCGACGCGCTGATCGCGCAGCACGCGCGCGGCCGCGAAATCACGAGCTACATTCTTTCCGTTACTGCCGGTGCGCAGATTGCGGCTGCAGATGCCGAATTTCTTGCGCGCGCCTTCGACAGCTTCGAAGTGATGTACGCCAATCACGCGGCCCGCGAGGACACGATCGTCTTCCCGGTGTGGAAGACGTCGCTTTCATCGGTCGAGATCGCCGAGATGGGCAATCTTTTCGAAGACATCGAACGCGCGGAATTCGGCGGAGACGGCTTCGATGATGCGGTCAGGCGAATAGGGGAGATCGAGGGAAAGCTCGGTTTGAGCGACCTTGCGCGCTTCACCGCGCCGCCACCTCCAATCGCCACCCATTCGCCCTGACCGCCGGCGGCTGCCGCCCAGTTCAATGTGCGGCGTGATGATGTTCCCGATAATCCTGCACGTGTGTCGCGCGTAATCCGTCCATGCCGTGACGCCGGATGGCGTGCTGCCAGGCGAGAAATTCCTCGACGCTGAGAGCGTAGCGATCGCAAGCCTCGCCGAGCGTGAGCAGTCCGCCTTGCACCGCGGCCACCACCTGCGCCTTGCGCCGGATCACCCATCGACGCGTCTCGGGGGGCGGCAGATCCGGAAGTGTCAGCGTCGCGCCGTCCGGACCGAATACGAATTTCATCTGCGACTTCATATTTCTGTCAAGGCGTCCCATGCATCGTCTCCTTGTTTCAGTCCCCATGATGCAAGAGCCCATGAGGCGATGGATGGTTCCGGGCGCCGCGAACCATTTCGCGAAAGCTGATTGACAGGAAGTGAGTTGGGCATGCGGGCGTTGAGGGACGTCGCCAAGAAATCGTCAACCATACGCGCGCGAATTCAGCCGAGGCTACGGCCGATCCAGATGACGCGGCCCATGATGGCGATGTCGTCGGGCTGGATGTTGTCGTAGGTGCGATAGGCCGGATTGTCGGATTTGACGGTCAGCAGCTTGGTCACCGGATGCATGGAAATTCGCTTGACCTGCAGCATGTCGTCGATCCGGATCACGTAAAGGCCCTCGCGGCGGGCGTTGTTCTGCGAGGGATCGACGAGGGCGTGATCGCCGTCGTGAAGCGTCTCCCACATCGAATCGCCGGAGATTTCGAGAACGAAGAGACGATGGATGTCCGCCGCCATGCGCCGCAGCCATTGCTCCCGAAACATGAGGTGGCCCGCCGGCTCGTTATCCTGGGCGAGCGCGCCCGCGCCGGCGGCCGCGCGCAAATCGAACACCGGGACGGACAGATAATCCGGGGTCAGCCGCGTCTCGCCCGCGATCTCGCCGATGGTTACGTCGAAAACCTTGGCGAAACGCCTGAGCAGCGGCAGCGACAGACGTTGATCCTCGCGCTCATAGCGCCCGATTGAAACGGCGGTGGTGTTCAGCTTGTTCGCGAGCTCCTGCTGGGACATCCCTTTGGCGTGGCGCAGCCTGCTGATGTTGTTCATGATTTGCAGTGAACAATACCAATACGTTCCATGCCAGAACCAATTCAGTTGACAATAGGCCTGAATTGGTTATCTTGGCGGCCTGTCAGTCAATCCCGCGAGGAAATTGCATGCGTCCAAAACCGGCCTTTTCGGTCCAGATGGGTCTGACGCAGAAACAACGTGGGTGCCTCGACGCGATCGAAACCTATTTGGCGCGAACGCAAACCATGCCGAGCGTCGAGGATCTTCGCGTCGCCTTGGGCTTGAGGTCGAAGGGCGGCGCGCTCCGCTTGCTGCGCCAGCTCGAGGACCGCGGCCGCATTGCGCGCACGCCCCTGCGGGCCCGTGCCATCCGCCTGCTTCAAACCGAGCCCTGTCCCCGTTGCGCTGCGCGGCGTGCGCGCAAGAGCGACCCGGCATGAGCGCATCGACCCGCCCGCTTCTCGATGCATGCCGCGCCTATCGCGAGGCGCGCGCCCGCTACGTTCTCGCCTTCACCAGGGGCGATGTACAGGCGATCGAAGAGGCGTTCAGCCGGATGCAGGAAATCGGCCGCGCATTCCTGGATGGCGCGCAATGGGCCGAGAGACGAAACGCGCAAGGGGTCGCACCATGAGCAAGCGATTGCGCAAACAACGTGCCCGGGAGCCGGCGCCCGACCGCTTCATACCGAAGCCAGCGCATGGCGACCATTATGTGCGCGAGTTCGTGTCCGCCAGCACCGGCCGCGAGGAGCGCTATCGCAATGTCGGCGAACATCCGCTTACGCTGGCGCACGCCCGCGGCAAGATCAGCGACGCGCAATTCAGTGCCGGCGAGGAGCTGCGCAGGTTGTGCGAACTGCGCGCCGCGAGCACACGGGACAGCACGCAGATGGCGCCCGGCGCAGGCGGCGGCGCTCCGCGCTCGCCGTTCACGCAGGTCCAGATCGACGCCATGCGCCGGCTGGAGCGGTTGCGCGCAAAGCTGAAGACCCGCGACTGGATCATTGTCGAAAAATTTTGCGGCGAAGGCTGGTCGATGGCGGAAGCCGTACGCGCAGGGACACTTTGTCATCCCAGCGGCGTTGTCTTTCGCGTCCAGGAAGCGCTCGATGAATTGGCGTATGCGTGCGGGGACCGCACTCTCAAATCCGCGTAACCGCCGCCGCGCCTCCCGAACATTTCCGGACAATGAACGGATGATGAATGGACCCTTCAGAGCGGGTTCAAGGCGCGAGGACGAACGTACCCCCATCGCGGCATGCCAATCAGGGCCACACCGCAAGCATGAAAGGACCGAAAGCAATGACCGTCAGAACTCTCATCCTGGCAGGCGTGACCGCCGCTCTTGGAGCCGGCGCGGCGCTTGCCCAGCCGGCGCCGGAAGGCGCGCCCTACCAGCAGGGACCTTATCAGCAGGGACCCTACCAGCAGGGACCCTACCAGCAGGGACCTTACCAGCAGGGACCCGACCAGCAAGCTCCCGGGGAGGCCCCGTCGCATCGCCATCACCACGGCATCCTCGCCGTGATCAAGGAAGAGATGCGCGCGGGCCGGCTCAGTCACAAAGAAGGTACCCTCCTCGTGCAAAAGATTCGCCAGTTGCATGCCGAGCGCCGTGCTGAACGCGAAGCACGCTACGGCGAAGAAGGTGCACGCGGACAGATGCAGCAGCCACAGTAAGCGCCTGGAATGCTGCGGTTCGATTCATGCGGCCGCCCGAAGACATGATGGAAGCCGAGATACTCTTGGATCTCTTTGGCGGCCAGGCGTAGAGAACTCTAAGCGCCAAAAGGCCTAGATATGCTGGCCGGGTGCGGGCGGCCAGCTGTCCAGGATTCCCCATTCGTTTGCGGTTCAATTCCGAATTTTCAACCGTTGGACGCGGCTGAATTCGGCTTCATCGTTCGTGACGGGCGTGACGCCAGCTTGGCGTGGTCGGCAATCCAGAGTTCGTTGGTGCCGATCCTGCGCCCGTTGGACTCCAGCCGTGAAGCGGCGGTCTCGAACCGCATGTCCATGCAGATGTTGGAATATTCATCCGAACAGATCGGAATAAGAACCGGTCCGCAACAGGATCAGCTGCGTTTCATCTTCCCGCCAGATAAGAAGCCAGTCCGGCGCGATGTGGCACTCCATGCAGTTGCGCCACTCGCCTCCGAGGCGATGCGGCCTGTGACGCGGCGCGAGCTGCTGGCCGCGGGCGAGTTGTTCGACGAGCCCCCACAGGCGCTCCAGCTCGAGGCCCCGCCTGATCGCCAGCTTCACATCCTTCTCGAAACGGCCCGCGGTCAGAATCCGCTTCATCGAATTTTCAGGCGAATGCCTTCTTCAGGGATTCAACATCCGGCCACTCCCGCAAAACACCTCTTTCGGCTTCGCGCAAAGCCTTGCGCGTCGCGGCATTGGGAATGCGCACGGAAAAAGGCAGGCCGCGGTTGAGCGCAATCTGCCTGTAGAAAACCGTTATGGCTTCGGTCGGCGACATGCCCAGCTTGCCGAGCACGGCTTCCGCTTCCTTCTTGAGACCGGGTTCGACCCGCGCCCGGATCATTTCGGACTTGCTCATCGGTGTCTCCGTTTCGCCGCATTGTACCACAAATGGGGAACATTGCAATCCGATGTTCGCTCGTAATGATGAAAGCCGTTTTGCGCCGTCAGGCTGCGCGCAAGGATCGGACCATGCTCACATCCACATCGTGTTCCGCGTGCCAGGCGTCAAAGGCGGCCTGCATCCGCAACCAGACCTCGGGACCATCGCCAAAAGCTTTTCCGAGCCGCGCCGCGATCTCCGGCGTCAATGCCGGAAGTGCCGGATGCCGGTGAACGCCATCGCGATGTCGGCTTCGTCGGCGGCCGCGATCACGGCTTCGTCGCGGATCGATCCTCCGGGCTGGATCACGGCAGTCGCGCCGGCTTCGGCAACCGCGAGCAGACCGTCGGGAAACGGAAAGTAGGCGTCGGACGCTGCGGCCGAGCCTTTGGTGAGCGGTTCGGCGAGATTGGCGGCGGCCGCCGCTTCGCGCGCTTTCATCGCCGCCATGCGCGCCGAATCGACCCGGCTCATCTGGCCGGCGCCGATGCCGACCGTCTGCAGATCTTTCGCATAGACGATTGCGTTCGATTTCACATGCTTGCAAACCGTGAAGGCGAACAGCATGTCCGCGACTTCGCGTTCCGCGGGCTGCCGGCGCGTCACGATCTTCAGTTCGGCGCGGCTCACGCGCGCCGCGTCGCGGGACTGCACGAGAAATCCGGCTGAGACGCTCCTGAAGGTGAGCCCGCCGGCTTGCGGATCGGGCAGTCCGCCCGCGAGCAGAAGCCGGAGATTTTTTCTTGCGGAAAGGATCGCGCGCGCCTGTTCGTCCGCGTCCGGCGCGATGATCACCTCGGTGAAGAGCTTTGCGATTTCCTCCGCCGTCGCTGCATCGAGCGCACGGTTGAATGCCACGACGCCGCCAAAGGCGCTCACCGGGTCGCAGGCCAGCGCCTTCGCGTAGGCCTCGCGCGGCGTGGATGCGAGAGCGACTCCGCAGGGATTGGCGTGCTTGACGATCACGCACGCAGCATGCGCGGCCGGATCGAACTCCGCGACAAGCTCGAAAGCCGCATCGGTATCGTTGATGTTGTTGTAGGAAAGCTCCTTGCCCTGCAGCTGCCGCGCGGTCGCGACGCCGAAGCGCGCTTCGCCGGTGGTATAGAACGCGGCCTGTTGATGCGGATTCTCGCCATAACGCAGCGCCTGGCTGAGGCGGCCCGCGAAAGCGCGGCGGCGCGGCGGCGTCGTTTCGCCGGCGTCTGCCGCGTTCCCTGCCAGCCAGTTCGACACGGCCGCGTCGTAGGCGGCGGTGCGCGCAAAGGCAATCTGCGCCAGCCTGCGCCGCAGGGCCAGCCCAGTGGCGCCGCCGTTCGCGCCCAGTTCGGCGAGCACGCGCGCGTAATCTTCCGGATCGACGACAACCGTAACCCAGTCATGATTCTTTGCGGCGGCGCGGATCATCGCCGGCCCGCCGATATCGACGTTCTCCAGCGTCTCGTCGAAGCCCGCCTTCCGCGCGGCGGCGGACTCGAAGGGATAAAGATTGCAGACGAGGAGATCGATGCCGTCGATGCCGTGCGCGCGCATCGCCTCTGCGTGATCGGGCTTGTCGCGGCGGGCGAGCAACGCGCCGTGAATGCGCGGATGCAGCGTCTTGACGCGGCCGTCCATGATCTCCGGAAAACCCGTGATCCCGGCAATTTCGGTGACCACGACGAGACCGCCATCGCGCAACGCCCTTGCGGTGCCGCCGGTCGAGATCAGTGCCACCCGGTGCTCTGCAAGGCCGCAGGCGAATTCGACCAGTCCCGTCTTGTCGGACACCGAAAGCAGCGCGCGGCGGATCGGGCGGAGAGTCATGCGCGGCTCTTACGTCCGGACCATCCAAAAGGGAAGCGCGACAACGGCGCCGATCCGCCCGCAGGCGACGATCGGGATGCAGACGTGCAGGCGGGGGATGCCTCCGTCGATGTCGGCGACGGCAAGGCGCAGGTGAGGATGAAAAGTGTTCTGCGAACAGGCGACCACCATTTTATTGACGCCGAATGCACGGGGCGAGGCGAAGCGCGTTCCGAAAGTTTCTAGCTTGCGGTCAGAGGCACCTGAGATCTGGCACTCGCCACAATTCTTGGCGAACGCGATCTCTCCCGCTATAGATGCTTGGAGGCGCCCGAGTGGTGGAACGGTAGACGCACTGGACTCAAAATCCAGCGCCCGCAAGGGCATGTCGGTTCAAGTCCGACCTCGGGCACCACATAATTTGGCATCAGCTTCGATTGCATTGATTCACTGTGAAGGCAAGATCACGTGGCGCCAGTATTTTGCGAAATGATGCGACATGCGGCTGTCGCTTTAAGCGCCTGCGTTTGATGCCCAGCCCTGGCCAGAATCCTCTGTGCATAGCGAGCTGCTGCCGTTGGCTTATAGTTTCGCTACGCCAGGGTCCAGTGCTGATTAAACTGAGCCGCGACCACCCACGCGCTATTTAGCAGAATTCCATCAGGTGTTCGAACGTCCACCCAAGCCTTCCTGCCTTCATTAGCGATCTGTACGACTTCGGCTCTACGATGCGGTGGCTTCTTGCCGATGAACTTTTGGCCAACCTCAAACCGAAGATGAGCGCCAGATTGCCGAGCGCGCGCAGCGGTATCCTCCTCGAAATCTTCGTTCGTCAGCATCACGACCCCGTTCTCATCCACGCGGCTCTTGTCGGGTAGATCTATCGCGGCGGCCGCAGTGAGCAAAATAAGGTTCATGTGAGCATCGAGGGACTTCTCGAAGGCAGCATCATTGGGATGATTGGTCCTGTCGATGTCGTCCAGGATGTCGGTGGAAAGCCTGATCTGATATTCACGATCTCTGTAGTTGATCGAGATAGCGGCAACGCGATCAAAGCGAGAGACCTTTTTGCGTGCCAATCGAGGTATCGCCGTTCTGAGCCGGACACCAGCGCCGCCACCGTTTTCTGAGATCAGCTGAACGCCACCCGCCTCAAGAGCAAGTTCCAGTTCGCGCAAGGTACGATCGAACGGTATGTTGGCCTCGCGCTCGAAGTCAGCGATGGATTTCTTTGAGACGCCCGATTTACCCTCCAAATCGTCCTGCGACCAGGCCAAGAGTGCGCGACCGGCTCGACATTGGCTTGCGGTGATGGGCATAATGTGCGCTCCAATAATGTTGAGTATAGCGATACAATACATCAAAAATGTGGATTGTAAAGCCGTTCGAAGACCGCCGCTGTCCCATCGCCTCCCGGATACCGATGTTACATTTCCAAGGTGCTTGCGAATCATCACCTAGGAATTGTAACAAGATCTATGACCGCGCTTTCCCACCGTGACCGAGCCATCGCTGTGGCGCGCCGCAAGGACGTCGCCAGGGCCAAAGACTTCGACGCCGCAGGTGTGCCGCGCGTTTATCTGCGTCGCCTATGCGACGAAGGCGTCCTTAAACACCCGGCGCGCGGTTTCTATCAGCTTGCCGATGCCGAACTGTCGGCGGCGCATAGCCTCGCCGAGGCCGTTCAGGCCGCGCCCAAGGGTATCATCGCCCTCATTTCCGCCCTGCAATTCCACGGCCTTACGACCCAAACGCCGCACGAGGTATGGATACTGCAACCATCCAAGGCATGGGCTCCGAAGAACCCACCCGTCGCGCTGCGGATCGTTCGGGCCAGCGGCCAGGCCCTTACGGCGGGAGCGGAGCGGCACATCATAGACGGCGTATCCGTCCCCATCACCGTTCCGGCCAAGACGGTCGCTGACTGCTTCAAGTATCGCAGCAAGATCGGTCTCGATGTAGCGCTTGAGGCGCTGCGCGACGCGCTGCGCAAGAAGCGCGCGACCGCCGACGACATCTGGCGTTATGCGCAGATCGATCGCGTGAGCAATGTCATGCGTCCCTATCTTGGAGGTGCCACATGACGCCGCGTAGCGAGCCGCCGAAAAACATGGGAACTTCATCGAAAAATCTCTGTGTTCTCAAGCACATGCGGGGGTGCTGTTCGTCCCGACAAGATCGGCCAAGAGACCGGCCAAAAGCTCTGGCGCTCTAAGGATTTCTCCTTTATATACATGTGGTTATGAAGGGGACAAAATCGGCCAAAAAAGCGTCATTAGAAAGCGTTCAGCGCATCGAGCCCGCACGCCTCGAAGAAGTTTCGGAAGCAATCTCGGATGTCGTCGCCGAACTCGCAGCGGCCTCTGCCAAACTAGAACACGCTTTGAATCCGCGCACCGCGGCAAATCTGGCAACGCTCGTGCGGATTATGAACACCTATTACAGCAATCTCATCGAAGGGCATAACACCCGCCCTCGCGATATCGAACGCGCGCTTGAGGGGAAATTCGAGGGAGATAAGGAGCGCCGCAATCTACAGATCGAAGCGGCGGCGCATGTGCGCGTGCAGGCCCAAGTTGATCGAATGCAAGCCGAGGGCAGACTGCCGGAGCCGGCTTCAACGGATTTTATCCTCTGGCTTCACCGCGAATTCTATCGCGACGCTCCCGAAGAGATGTTGCGCATTCGCGGCACGAAGCACGAGTTCCTGATGGAGCCTGGCGCTTGGCGCTCGCGAGCCGAACATGACGTAGCTGTCGGCAGACACCAGCCGCCATCGAGCGATCGCGTTGCCGACTTCATGGCTTACTTCGCCGAGCGTTATCGCTTTGATCGCATGGGCAAGGCGGCTCGGATCGTCGCCATTCCAGCGGCGCATCATCGCTTCAACTATATCCACCCATTCCCAGACGGAAATGGACGTGTCAGCCGTCTTGTCAGCCACGCAATGGCGCATGCCGCAGGTATCGGCGCGCATGGACTTCTGGTCTGTCTCGCGGGGACTTGCGCGTGGCCTGGAGAGCCGGGGCGACTACAAGCGCATGATGGATCACGCCGACAGCCCGCGACAGGGCGATCTCGACGGCAGGGGTAATCTTTCGCAGCGCGCATTGACGGAATTTGTCTTGTGGTTTCTGCGTGTATGTCTCGATCAGATCACCTTCATGTCGGACCTGTTCGAACTCGACGTTTTGGCACGACGGCTTCGCGTTTATGTCGAACGCAGCGAAAAGCTCAAACCAGAGGCAGCTCGCCTGCTTGAGGAAGCGCTTATTCGCGGCGAATTCGAGCGTGGAGACGTGCCGCGCATTACAGGCTTGCCAGAACGTACGGCCCGGCGTGTATTCAATGACGTGGTTGCTGAAGGCTTATTGGCCTCAGATACCCCGAAAGGTTCGGTGTCGCTTCGCTTTCCTACAGACACGCTTGATCTTCTTTTTCCGAGACTCTTCCCTGAAACTTGACACGTACAACCTCACATTTATGCCTCAGAGAGCAAACCATGTTCGAACAAGCATTCAAGAACATCGATGACGTACTCCGCAAAGAAGCAGGGTGCACAACAGAGCTGGACTACACTGAACAGACCTCGTGGCTTCTTTTTCTCAAATATCTCGACGGGCTGGAGGAAGATCGAGCGACCGAGGCTACCCGACCGTTCAGAAAATCGCTGACGCTTGGAACGAGCGCGGCCACGTGTACTATTTTCGCTGTAATCGGTTAGTCGGGATTTATACTGCCGATGACGAGCCAATTGAGAAGCTCTTGGGCGCTCATCCCAATGGCGGAAAGCAGCCAGGCTGAAAGTGCGGATTTCTTTCACATTCCTTACACATAGACGATTTTGATTTGATAAAACTGTTTAATAACAAGGAGATAGCAATTCACGAAGCAGACTTAAAATCCAGCACCCGCAAGGGCATGTCGGTTCAAGTCCGACCTCGGGCACCAATCGCGGGGACGGCAATCGCAGTGGCCTGCGGATTTCGGGGCGGCCCCGGCCCAAGACTGCAGCCGCATTCACGGGCAAAAATGTTTCCCCCGGCGATGCCGTACGACGTTCAGTGCGATGTTGCGCCGGCAGGCCAAGCGTCGAGGAGATTGGCGACGTTGACCGTTCCGATTCCGGTCGCGAAATCCCAGCCCTTCGTCGCGCCATAGGCGATCCGGTATTTCCTGTCGGTGGTCGACAGCACGCCATATTCGCCCGAGGGCAGGTCATGATGGCCTCCATCGACAACGGTTCTAGGTGCGCTGTCAGCGATCTTCGGTGGCTGACCATTCGAATGGCAGGGGCGCCTCCCGAAACGCGAATTGGTCGAGATGATTGGCGACGACCGCTTTGAGTTGCTCGACCGATTCCGCATCGTCGGTCTCGATGGTGACGAGCAACGCATCCGCGCTCGCCTCCATGGTCGCGACGGCGGAAGGGAAGCGAACCTTTCCTCTGTCCGCAGAGAATTCGACTTCGAACTTGTGGCCCCAGTGCTTGCAGAGCTGCTGGAGATATTTTGAACCGCTGGCCGTCTCTGCACGGCCTCTGGCAATGGCCATCCTTAAGCTCTCTCAATCCAGCTCGGACGCGCGTTCACCACGGGACGGCGTTCCCGTCACGGTCGAGGTATTGCAGACCAGGCTTGCCCTGCTGCGCGAGAAGCGCGTTCACGACCTTCGGCATGGCGTCCTCCATGCTGACCGGTGCGTTCGGACCGCCCAAATCGGTGCGGATCCAGCCCGGAGCCATCAACACCAACGCGCGGGGCTCAAGCGTTCTACAGTTGGCATAAGCAAGCGTTGGAAGATTTCGAGCGTCTGGCAAGTCTGGAAGGCGTCGATCTCCTCACGAAGGAGATGAGCAAGTCTCTTGGCGCGAAAGAGGTAGGGGCGGTATTCAACGGACGCACGCGCGAGATTTCGGAAGCTCGCTCGGCGATGAAGCTCTTTGTGGCCCCCACGGTCGGATTGACGGTGGCCAGTCCGGCGCGCGCTACCCAGGTTCTTCGCAATACGAATTTCGGCGACCGCTAATGCGCGGTGCACGACCTGCACTCACGCCTGCGCAGCAGTTCCTCTTTCTGAAGAACAATCCGATCTGCGCAGGCGAAGGGCGGCTGAATCATCGCGGGCTCGTCTGGAATTATGGGGTCCGACCGACACTTCTCAGTCGGGAATACTCTGTTCGCATTCGCTACGATAAGGGTGATACGCCAAGCGTGTTTGTCAGGGAGCCCGATCTTGCCGTGCTGGCCGGAGGGAGGGACCTCCCTCACGTTTACAAAAATCCGACACGCCTCTGCTTATATTTACCGGGGTCCGGAGAGTGGCTCGATACCATGCGGATTGATCAGACCTTCGTCCCGTGGGCGGCCACGTGGCTCTATTATTACGAGGAGTGGTTGGTTTCCGATGACTGGAAAGGGGGAGGCGAGCATCCAGGCAACAATGACGAAGCTTCGTTGAATCGTCGTGTGCGTAGGCGTGTTCGGTAGAAAAATCCTCCTTTGCGCGCGAGTTACCGAATCAAGAATTGGCATCGTTCGGCCCTGCCCGGCCTTGGACAAAAGTGGAATAACCAGGCAGAACCAGGCACTTAGGGAAGGGACTTGTCAGGATTCGACCAATAGATTCAACTGTTTATCGGACGCTCAAAAAACCACCAACGAATATCGTCATGAATCGACACGCTACGGCTTCGAATTCCGACATTGAATCGATTGCGGCCCTGGCCGCAGCGGCCAAAGATGGCGCACCGGTTTCCGGACTTACGCATAACTTTTACCGCTATCCGGCGAGATTTTCCCCCGCCTTTGTGAGGGCGGCAATCGAGGCTTATTCCAAGCCGGGGGATTGGGTGCTTGACCCGTTCGCGGGCGGTGGCACGTCGCTCGTGGAAGCACTGGTACTTGGCCGCAACGCGATTGGCACAGATATCAGTTCATTGGCGCACTTTATCTGCGAAGCAAAGACCCTTCTGATTGGAGATGAGGACGGTGCTGCGGTACGGCGCTGGATCAATCGCGTGCCGGAAATCGTCAATATTCACGGCGAGGCCGTTAGATCAGCGTCGTATGCCGACGCGGGTTACTATCGCAACCTCGATGGCGTTTGGCGGTTGCGCAAGGCAATAGAACAATTGCTAGCATCCGTTGATCGCCTCATATGTGAGCGAGCGGGCGTTCTTGCGCGTTGCATTGTATTAAGAACCGCGCAATGGGCCTTGGATGCACGAAAGAGAATTCCGTCTGTTTCCGAATTTAGGAAAGAGCTTCAACACCAAGGCGCGAAAATGCTCGAAGGCGCGTTGGAATTTCGCACTGAGATGCGCCGGCACGTTTCCAAACCACCACGTGCTCATTCAATTAACCGACCGGCGGACGGCCTCGAGCAGGAAGAAGTATTTGTTGAAACAGGATCACCAAAGCTTGTCGTTACGTCGCCGCCGTATCCCGGTATTCACGTCCTCTACCATCGTTGGCAAGTCGATGGCCGGAAGGAAGCTCCGGCTCCATTCTGGATAGCAAACAAATTGGATGGTGCGGGCCTTTCGCACTACACGATGGGCGACCGCAAAAATCCCAACCTGAAAAGCTATTTTGACAACTTGCGTGGCGCGTTTGGCTCTATCGCCAAAGTCTGCGGAGAAGACACGACCATAGTCCAAATGGTAGCTTTTTCAGACGTTGATTGGCAGCTTCCGCACTATCTTGAAGTGATGGAGGATTGCAGCCTACAAGAAGTACAGCCTTGGCAAGAGGCGGATATTTCTGCCGATGGCCGCGTGTGGCGCGATGTTCCGAACCGCCGTTGGCACGCGCAACAAAAAACGAAGTCGCCCGGTGCCCGCGAAGTTGTGTTAGTGCATCGCAAGGCGAACCCCGGGCGATCGTAACTCTTAAGCTGCCTCTCCCGCACTTTCTGAAAGCGGCTCGTCCTCTTCAATCTGGTCAAGCTCGGCCACGCTCTCAATTAGTGGCAGAAGAAAAGGCGCGAGCGCGCTTGTCATCTGAGCGACGCGTTCGGGAACCTCGACCTGTCCGTCGGGCATGTCTTCGGAGCTACGAGCATCGCGCTTTCGTAGCAGCTCTTGATGAAGGACAGCCAAGGCAACGAGTGTCATTCCCACTGTGAACCTCAGTCTCAACCGCCCAACTTCCTTCGGCCTGGACTTAAGACTCGTCTGAAGGTGAACATTGTCCATGTTGATGTAATAGTCGTACTTCTCTTCGTTATCTTTCGCGTCCGGCGGTCTCTTGATCCGCATGCATGTGAACTTGTCGAACGCGGGATCGCGGTTTGCCCAATCTTTTTCATGAACCTCGATTGGCTGCGGTATGTCGAGAAAGCTGTCCTTATCCTGGTCGGAGCCTTTGCCACTTGAGCCCTTGCCTTCGCCATCGTCGTCGTCGGTCTTGGTGCTGCGACCGCCACCGCCACCACCACCACCATTCGTTTCCCGCTCTGCAAGCACCGTCAAAATGAATCGGTTGCGGAACGGTTCGATCCGACTGGGATCAGTCACGACGGCCTCAAACTGAAGATCGTCCCCTTCCGTCGTGCCTTCCGGAAGCGACAACGAGAGCTGCGCAACGCCATTATGGAGGCGCGGCCATTGGTAATTTGTCGCTGGGACCGGTCCGTTGACTGTCAACCGGAATAGCTCGAATGACCCCGGTTGTTCCTCACGTTTGAAATATTCGTTCGACGCATCTGTTTCAAAGGCAACGCGGACGTGCGCGCCGAGATTCGCGTTGCGCACAAGCTGATATGCAGGTTCGTGACCTTTGAAGTGAAATTTCGTGGGGAACCTTTTCCCAATGAATCCGGCCACGCCTGTACCGGCGCTTTCGGGTTTGTGAGGGTTCTTTATCCGCAGGCCTTGACCAAAGAGGGCAGCCAATGCCGGGTTCTTGCTGAGAAGGCTTTCAATCACTTTCGTCATGGATTCGGTGATTTTCGGTTGCTCGGAGAGCTCCTTCTTCCGCCGCTCCGAAGCCAGTTCGCGCAATTCCTCGTGCCGAGCCAATTGATCTTCAAGCTCGGTTTCGAGCTTGGTTTTCAGCTCTGTCTCTCTTAGCCGGTCTCGGCTGTTCATGAAGAGCCGTTCGTGTGCGCGGCGGCCGATTTTGCTGCAATCGACGATCATCAGCAGGGAATGCCATAGATAGTCCTGCTTTACCCGCTTCCGCCGATAGAAGTCCTTGGACATCACGGCATGGCATTGGCCGTTATAAGCAAACACCAATCCTTCGTCCCGCCGATATGCATCGGCTGCATCTTTCGACTTGAAAAGGTATATCAGCGCCTCGAATGGTTCCCCCTCAACGTCGAAGTGAAGCTTGTCGAACCATTCGACGTTGTCGCGTTTGGGATCGTCAAAGTCGCGCTGGAGGGTTTCGACAAGTCCAAGCATCGTTGTGTCGAAGCTTCGATTGGGATCACCTCGATAGGCCCGGCACTCATGGAAGCGAATTGGAAGTGCGGGCTGTGGGAGTAACAGTCGCGCCCGGTACATAAGTCCGTCAGCGAACATCATGTTCGTGCCGAAGCGGCGCGCGTCATACTCGTAGAGTTTGAGCAGCGTGCCCGAGACGGCATTGCGAACGTAAGCCTGATTTTTGTCAGGGAAAATCGGCATCACATCGGCGCTGAAGTGAAGCACGTCACCGCTCCCTGGCCGTGTGCTGGCGTTAACCGGAGCGAGATAGGTGAAACGGCTACTCTTGCCTTCGCTGGTCGGATCTTCGCGGCGAATGATCGAAAAACTCCAATCGGTGTCGTGAGGATCTGCGAGCGGAGTTGGTAAGAGGTCTGGTCGGCGGCGGCTGACCACGAGCTGGAGATTCCGCTCCATGCCGCAAAATTCCAGAACGCCAGTCCCACCCATGTTGAACTTGCCCTGCGCAAATTTGATCTTGTCCTTGTTGCCTTGATGGAGCGACAGGATCGTGAAGGGCATGCGAGCAGGAGTTTGGCCTTCGCCGTCATCGACGATTGTGAAGCAGGGACGCCCATTGTCTTCCCTCGGCTTCGCACCCGTCGCGGCCACAGTAATACTGCGCGAGAGCGTTTCCTGGTCGGCCAATTGAGTACCGAAAAATCTTTGGCGCGCGTCGGCGTTACTTGTCGGCGTATCTTCCCTCTGCGGAAGACTCTCAACGAGCGGGAGACAGCCCGTGTGTCTTGCGGCGCCAATTAGCTTTGCATCAATTGAGTTGATGAGCTTTTCTATGATCGCTTGTTCGGCCTTGCTTTGCTGATTGCCGACCGAAGAGTAGTTGAATTCCTGATCGCCGAGATACCGCCACGCACTGTCATTGTCCCAGTGGCCCGCCGCCCGCAGGAGCTGAATCACTTCTGCTTCCGTATCAGCATGCATCAGGTCAATGCACAGCTGCTTCGTGGTGTTGCTTTCTGACTTCACGTTGCCCTCCGACAAAAAAGGGGCGGAGGCTTCGTGCCTCCGCCCTGGTTTCTACGCCGCCCGATCCACCGAGCGCTGTTCGCCCTCGGTCAGGTTCATACCAAGCCGATCTTTGATGTAGGCTTTGGTGGCGGCGCGCGCCTGGCGGTTGGAAACGACAGAGTTGGCAACGATACAGACGTTCTCCCAGTCTTTGTTTTTCTTCGACCAATCGATGGACTTGATGCCGGCAAGCTTCTCCTTCCAGTCGGGCTCCTTCATCAATTCGGAGCCGATGCCGCCTAAGGCGCGGAGCACTGTGGAGTGAGCGGAAATCTTCTCTGCCCGAAGTTCGAGCGCGTTTTTCTGCCCCTTCAGAACCTTCATCCAATCGGGCATGTTGGAGGCGACTGCGCTCCAATACTCCACGAGCATTTTTGCAATTGTCTCTAGAGTCCTCTTCGTCTTTACCCTTGAGAAGCTCGACGTTCGCGTCGTAGAAGGCTGCAAGAGTGAAGAGCTTTGTGGACTTCGCCTTGAGCGAAATGTCTTCCTTCTCCATGAGTTCCTTGAAAATCTCGATCTTATCAACGGCGAACATGGTTGCGATCGAGATCGGATCACGACGATCATAGAGGATGTCGAGTGACTTCGATGTTTTGACGACGAAGCGGTTCAAATCGGAAAACATCTGCTGAACCCGCTCCCGACTCTCATAGGGAAACAACAGTACGGAGATCGTGTGGTTGCCCAGAGCGGGATTCTGCTTGATTGCTTGCGCAATTCCCGCACAGCGATGTTGGCCGTCGTTGATGATCAAATCGTCACCGAGTTTCAGCTTCAGCGTTCCGATGTTTGAATCGCCGTCTTTTTGGATTTCGGTGAAGATCGGTTCGGCCTTATAGGACGCGGTGATCGAGGCGAAGAGGTAGTCATCTTCGTTTTCGAGAATGTAGTCCGCGAGATCGGGGACGCGTTTCTGGTTTAGAACGCGCTGTTCGCGATCCTCAGGTGTAGACTCGGCCCAGTCGGTGAATTTGAAAAGATTGGGAATCGCGCTGAGAGGCATCAGGCACGCGTAGTAGGTGCGGGAGCCCATTCTTCCGCGCATAGCGGGAACGTGTACGAACATTGTCTTCTCCTTCTAAGCTCTGTGACCGGGGAAGAGCGACAATCGCTCAGTCGGTTTTGGCGAGCTGATGGGGCATTTTCTAGAGCTCACATGGAACCGTGTCAAGAGCTCTAGCGGATATTTTTTAGAGCTCTCCGTTTATGTCTGTAGAGCTCTCTTACAGATTACGTGAATCGGATGAATTTGGGTGACTTTTTGGGTTCGGTATTAGGTGTTATTGGATGCATATTTGGCTTGCGAATTAGGTGCTATTGGGTGTATAATTGGATGTATGATCAACACCCAGACACTGCAGATTACGAGCGAAGTCCTAAAAATCATCGCGGAACTCGATGAGTTCAAGGGGGCATGGCGCGCATTGGGCACCTTAGCACCCGAACGACTTTCAGCCCTCCGCAGGGTCGCAACCATCGAAAGCATCGGGTCATCTACCCGCATTGAGGGCAGCAAGCTGACAGACCGCGAGGTCGAAAGGCTGCTCTCCAATCTCGACATCAAATCCTTCGCCAGCCGCGACGAACAGGAAGTTGCCGGCTACGCTGAGGTGATGGAAACGGTGTTCCAATCTTGGAAGGACATCGCGATAACCGAAAATCACATCAAACAGCTTCATCGCGATCTTCTCAAATACAGCGGAAAAGACGAACGCCATCGCGGGGAATACAAAACGCTGCGGAACGACGTGGCTGCATTCGACGAAAACGGAAACCAAATTGGAATCGTGTTCGAGACGGCGACCCCATTCGACACGCCACGCCTTATGACCGAGCTCATCGAATGGCTCGATCGAGCACGCCGCGACAAGCAGTATCATCCGCTGCTCATCGTAGCCATATTCATCGTGGTACTTCTCGCCATTCATCCCTTTCAGGATGGAAATGGTCGACTCTCGCGCATACTAACAACCCTGCTCTTGCTTCAAGCAGGATATGCCTATGTTCCCTATAGCTCCCTTGAAAGTGTTATTGAGCACAGCAAAGAGGGATATTACCTAGCACTTCGGCAGACGCAGCAGACCATTCGAACCGATAATCCGAATTGGCAACCGTGGCTTTCATTTTTACTGCGGGCGCTGCAGCAGCAGATGCAGCGACTTGCCAAAAAAGTCGAGAGGGAAAAAATTGTCCTGTCTAATTTGCCCGAACTTTCGGTGCAAATTATCGATCATGTTCGCCAGCACGGTCGGGTTACAATCGGCGAAATGACCAAGTTGACCGGGGTCAGCCGCAATACGCTCAAGGAGCATTTCAAGCTTTTGGTTGAGAATGGCCATCTTGAGATACATGGAAAGACGCGCGGCGTTTGGTACACACTACGATAATGATATCTAAGTATTTGGTGCCCCAGGTCGGACTTGAACCGACATGCCCTCGCGGGCGCTGGATTTTAAGTCTGCCGCGTCTAACATGCTGCTGCAAGCACGCTCGTCAAGTCCACATCTGGGTCAGCCATGTTCTTCCATGTGGCCATCCATGAAGTCCGCTCTTGGGTCAAAAGCGGACATCTCTACCCAGCCTGGAGCTAATCGCTCCGGTCGGGCGCGGGCCCGTCTGCCGGTGAACAAAATACTGTGCAAATTGTTCATGGGCAATGCCGCAGCCTTCAAAAAAGACAATTGGATCATGCACGAGCAATCAATCGCGCGACCGTGATACGGGGCTTGCTGCGCCTCGTGCCGCGTGTTGGCGTGCTCCATGTGGGCGTCAGCAATGACGCGTGGATGAATCGCGCGCGGGTGAGCGGGCGCTCGCACTTCAGCGTGACATTGCGCCGGCAGGCCAAGCGTCGAGGAGATTGGCGACGTTGACGGTTCCGATTCCGGTCGCGAAATCCCAGCCCTTCGTCGCGCCATAGGCGATCCGGTATTTCCTGTCGGTGGTCGACAGCACGCCATATTCGCCCGAGGGCAGGTAGCAATCATATTGCCCCGTGCAATCGTTGTTGTTGTCGCCTTCCTCCACGTCGTAGAACACGCAGGTCGAAGCGGCCTTGTTGCCCCTCGTCGAGTTGCATTTGCCGTCACCGGCCGCTCCATACTCCGCCCGGGCGAGCATGTAATAGGTGACGTTCGCGTTCCCCCAGGACTGGCCGGTCTTCTGCGCGATCAGCGCCTGCACGCCCGCCAGGATCGGCGTCGAGAACGACGTGCCGCCTGCCGCCCCCCAGTTCGATGGCGCGCCGGAGCACAACCCGCCGTCGCTGTCGCAATACAGATAGTAGTGGCTCCAGATGCCGTTGCCCGCGAACAGCGAAAGGTCGGGCATGTCCCGCACGCCGTCATGGCGAATGCCGATGAAGCCCGCCTGCCACGACGGTTTGGGCCAGCCCGCGCAGCTGCCGCTCACGACACCGCGTGTTGCGGGCGACCCGGTCGCGCAGCCGCTCGGACCGCCGCTGCCGGCCACCGTGGTGAGGAAATCGGCGTGGTCGTTTCCGTTGTTGCAATAGCCGTTCTTGCCGTAGGTCACACGCGAACCGCTGTAGTAGCTGGCGATCAGAACGCTCGCGCAGGAATCGCTCCACGGAATCTCGGGAATGTAGGATCTCGCGGAGCCATAAACGGACGTGTTCGAATCGTTCCAATAGGTGCCGACCGTGCCTGCATAGGCATCGCCGAAATCCGTTCCGCCGACCGCCACGTCATAGGGGCTCGAGGCAAGGCCGCTGACGCCGATGCCATGCGTCGCGCCCGTCTGTGCAACGTCGCAGCTGGAAGATCCGTCATCGCCTGCCGACGCAAATACCGACACGCCTTCTGCCGCCGCCTGCTGATAGGTGCTGTTGTAGGCGGCATTAGCCGCGGCGCCGTCTTCGGTTTCGCATTCGGCATAGCTGATGCTGACGCTGGCGGGCAGATTCTTTTCTCCGAGCAGGTTCTCCAGCGCGATGAGGCCGCCGAAGGTTGCGGTGCTCTGGCAGCTGGCAAGCACGATCGCGGCATTCGGCGCCGCGGCGCTCGACCATTCGGCATCGAGAATCGCGTCGTCCTGCGCGCTCTGCACGACGCCGGGGTCATTGCAGGTCACGCTGCCCTGCGGGTGAGTCTGGGTAAAGCTGCCCGAACCGTAGACTGAAAGCCCGAAGGCGCTTCGGAAGGTTGTCCAGTCCGCCGGATTGTAGACATCCGTATCCTCGATGACGACCACGCTCTCGCCCTGGCCAGTGATGCCGGCCGCAAAGGCGGGATTGAAATTGTAGATGGTGGCCAGATCGGCCGGCACGAGCACGTAGCACGGGCCGCCGCGGCCGTTCTTGAGCGGCCAGCATTGGTCCGTGCCGAACGTGTAGGCCGTTTTCGGCGTGCGGCTCCGGTGCGGGCGAAAATCGTGAAGGGAGACGATGCCTGCGATCGCGGGCGCGAGCGCCGCGGGGATTTGCGGATCGCTCATATTGGCGATGTGGTCGGCGCCATCCACGCGAAGCGCATGGAGCTCGGTGTGGAAAGCTTCGCGCACATCGCCCGCGGTGCCGGAGAAGGCGATGGCCAAACGGCTGGGCAATACGCCCTCGACATGAAAGTGGTGAGAGGCGAGCCAGGCTTCGATCCTGTCGATGTCCTGTCGTGCAACGCCAAACCGTTCTCCGAATTCGCGCGCGCCGAGCCATTTGTGAAAAACGGAGGAACCAGGGTCGTGCAGTTCGTCGATGGTGCGAACGAGCGCCGCTTCCTGTGCCGCGGGTCGGCGCAGCAGCAGCTGCATGTGCACGATCGGCAGCCAGTCGGGAACGCGGCCGCGATCGTTTTCGGGCTGCGCCTCGGGCCGCGTGTTGCCGCCCAGGGTGACGCGGTGCGTGTCGTCGATGGCGGATTGTATTTGCGGCAGGGCAGGTCCACCCAGAACCGAACCATTACGCGCCACCAGGGCGAGCGCGATTGCCGCGAACAATAATCCCGATTTGCCAATCATTCCCGGTCTCCGGCTCGCGGGGACCGGAAAACTAGGCGCTCACTCCAGAAAAACCAACACGATCCTTGCGTCGCTGCGAATGAGCGGCGTTCAGAACACGCGGGACGGCAGTTTCGGATTGAGGACTTTGCGCGCGCTCACGGCGCCGGTCACCGGCAATCTCGTGGGGTCGAGCAGACCGATCTGCACCAGGACGCCGGCCTGGTCCCAATAGATGTGCTCGTGTGAAATCCTGTCGCCCTTGAAGCCCACGATCACCGCAACCGCCATCTCGACCGGCTTGCCGGTGGGTGCCACGCCCGGCAGCAACCAATCGATCGTCGTGGTGTGGGTAAAGCTGATGACGATCTCGTCGACGATCTGATCTTCTCCGACCGTGCGCGAAACGTTGATCATTTTCACGTCCGGCGGGAAGAACTTCCCGACCAGATGATCGCGGTAGAAGGCGCGCACGCCGTCGCGGCCGACGCCACCGGCCATGGTGGGAACATGGTTGAGATGTGGCTCTTCGTTCATCGTGGCCATTGTCGTGTCGAGATCGCCCTCGAGTTCGGCGCCCACATGCCGTTCGAACTGCGACACCATCTGTTGATGTTTTGGCGACAGCTTCGGGACGCCTGTTCCGATATCCATCTTCATGCGGCTCTCCCTCTTCGCTGCACGATAGGCCGGTTGCGTTAAGGGAGGCTTACGTCGCGAACGGATTGCGAAACGGCTGGCGCGGGAGCAGCATTGGATCACACAAGGTTCGCCGGGAATGCTTGCAAGTCTATCGAACGAGCTGAGGTATGCCGGGTCTTCCGCGCGGGAGGCGCCGGCACGTGAGTTCGGGCCGGGAATTGTTTGTTCGATACTCCTGCACGTTTTCTTCGGCTTGCTGATTTTCTTTCTCATCGTCCGGACGGCGGCGCAGCCGCCGCAACCGCTGGTGCGTTTCCTCCCCATTGATCTCGTGCAACTCGCGGCGCAGACGACCTCGCCGCCGCAGCCACGCAAAGCCGAGATACCGCGGCGCCAGGCATCGCGCGCGGCCCGCGAAGTGCCGACCAGCCCGCGCCGGCCCGGCGCGCTCTCGCCGTCGCGGAAGTTGCCGCCACCGGATACGCTCGAGATCCGTCTGAGGATGCTGGCGAAGCTGCGTCAGCCGGACACTGCCCTTCCCAATGTCGACAATGCCGGCGCGTCCGACGAAGCCGCGACGAGCGACAACGCATCGCCCGGCGCCGAGGCCGGCTATCGCGTCAGTGATTTCATTCGTGCCCAGGTGGTGCGCCGCTGGGGTCTGGATTTGAAACGCGCGCGCAATGTCGTGATCCTGATCCATGTCGTCGTCGCGCGAGACGGAAGCGTCACGTCTGCCGACATCGTCGACCGGACGCGTTACGCGAGCGATTTCGGCCTGGCGCGCGGTGGCGCTCAGCGCGCGCGACGCGGTGCTCCTGTCGTCACCGCTGACTTTTCCGGCCGGCCATCCTGGCCCGCTCGACGTAACGCTGGCGCTCAATCCGAAAGAGGTAACGCGTTGAGAAAAACTGGCTGTTGTCAGGGCAGGTCGCGGGCGATGCGGAAGCCGGAAAGGCTCGAGTAATCGTATTCGCCGCCGTCGGCGCTGCTGGCGCTGCGCGCGGCGGAGCGGATCAAAACCGGCACATTGTCCCACGAACCGCCGCGGATGACGTGCTTCTCGCACAGCCCGGCTTTCCACGCGCTGCCGTCCGGCGGCGCGCCGACATAGGAATTCGTGCCAGCAATCCGCCGTCCATTGCCACACATTGCCGAGCATGCCGTAAAGCCCGAACGGATTGGGCGCAAAACTGTCGACGCCCGCGAGTTCGCTGTCGTCCCAGTGGCTGCCGCAGCCATTGCAATCGGCATTGCCAACGCCGATCGCATCGCCCCACCACCGCGCCGTTGCGGTGCCGGCGCGCGCCGCATATTCCCACTCCGACTTCGCTCGGCAGACGGTACAGCTCGGCCCGGCGCGCGAGTTGCGGATGTTCGCCGCGAACTTCGGCGTTGAGCCAGGCGATGTACGCGTTGGCATCATTCCAGTCCAGACACGCCGCAGGCCAGCGGCGCGGCTCTTCGTCGTAAGGCGGCCAGGCCAGCCCGTTCCCCATCGAGTGCCATTTCATGTCGAGGATCGGATTGCAGGGCTTCGGCTGATAGCCGGTCGCGCGCAGAAAGGTCAGGAATTCTTCGCTCGTCACGTCATATTTGCCGAGTGCGAACGCACGCACCGCAACCACGTGCCGCGGACCTTCATTCTCGAAGCGCCCCGGCTCGCTTTTTTCGCTGCCCATCATGAAGCGCCCTGCCGGAATGGCGAGCATCACAGGGCAATCGTGGCATTCCTGGAACTCGCGCGCCTTTTGCTCCTGTGCAGACGCGCATGGAGCGAACACGCTACAGGCGGCGAGACAGACGGCGAAGAGGGAAGGGACGTTTGGTTGCAGGCGTCGTCGCTCACGGATGCGAGGCAAGCCCGGGGTTCGCGACGATGACCGGAAAGACAGCGCACAGAAGATGAGTCCGTGCACCGCAACCTCCACGTGGTGTAGAATGGCAAGGCTCTCGCAGGAGATTGCCGTGAACCGAACAGCCATTCCAGGACTTTTTGCGGTCGCGCTGGGCATCGCGCCGGTCGCGGCGCAGCCGGCGTCGCAGTCCGAACCGCCCATGTCGCCGCCGAACACCTGTTTTTTCATCAACGAATTCAGGGGCTGGAAGGCGCCCGATGACAAGACGATCTACATTCGCGTCAACCTGGACCGCATCTATCGCCTCGATCTGGCAGCCGCCTGTCCGTCGCTGACAATGCCGGAATCCCATCTCATCACCAAGACCCGCGGGCCCGACACTGTCTGTTCGGCGATCGATTGGGACTTGTCCGTCGCGCAACCGCCGCCCGGCAGCATTCCGGAACCCTGCATCGTCAAGCAGATGACGCTGCTCAATCCCACCCAGGCCGCCGCGATTCCGCCGCGATTCAGGCCCTGATCGGCAGCAATTCCGCAACACAGGTTGACTTTGGGACGCATACCGCCGATATAACGGCCAACCCCGCAGTCGCACGACGGCCACAGAGCCTGACACTGCGCGGGAAATTTTCAACAGACCGTTTGCTTCCAGATGTGCGTGGAAGACGGCAAATAGCCGCCACGCGGGCGTAAGCGCCCTTTTGGTGCAAAAGGAATTAACGTGACCAATCCATCCTTCTCGACGCTCGGCGTCGCCGAGCCGCTGCAGCGTGCGCTCGCCGCCGAGAACTATCTTCATCCGACTCCCATACAGGTGGCTGCCATTCCGGTCGTTCTCTCCGGCCGCGACATCGTGGGCGTTGCCCAGACCGGCACGGGCAAGACGGCGGCGTTCGGCCTTCCGCTGCTGCAGCGCCTTGCCGCGCAGCGCGTGCAGGCGGGACCGCAATCCGCGCGCGCGCTGATTCTCGCGCCGACCCGCGAGCTCGCTATTCAGATTCATGAATCGCTGCGCAGCTACGGCCGTCATCTGCCGCTCCGACACGCGGTGATTGTCGGCGGCGTGACGCAGAGCCGGCAGGTGGATCTGCTGCGCCGCGGCGTCGACGTACTGGTCGCCACGCCCGGGCGCCTGCTCGATCTGATGTCGCAAAAGCATGTGCGGTTGGGGGCGGCGACCACTCTCGTCATCGACGAAGCCGACCGCATGTTCGACATGGGCTTCATCCGCGACGTGCGGCGCATCGTAGCGGCGTTGCCGCGCGCGCGGCAGTCGATGCTGTTTTCCGCCACCATGCCCAAAGAGGTCGCCCATCTCGTCGCCGAGATTCTGCGCGAGCCCGTCCGCATCGATATTTCGCCACAGGCGATTGCCGCCGAAGGCGTCGATCAGCGCGTCTATTTCGTCGAGACCAAAGACAAGCGCGCCCTGCTGCACGACCTGCTGCGCGATGCGGCGATGACGCGCGTGATCGTCTTCACCCGCACCAAGCATGGCGCGAACAAGGTGGCCGATCATCTCGACAGGGCCGGCCATGGCGTCGAGGCGATCCATGGCAACAAATCGCAGAATGCGCGCCAGCGCGCGCTCGAATTGTTTCGCAGCGGCCGCGCCCGCATCCTCGTCGCCACCGACATCGCTGCGCGCGGCATCGACATCGACGATGTCTCGCATGTGATCAATTACGAACTGCCGGACGTGGCGGAAAGCTATGTCCACCGCATCGGGCGCACGGCGCGCGCCGGCAGCGGCGGCATCGCCATCGCCTTCTGCGATCCGGCGGAGCGCCAGTCGCTGCGCGCCATCGAGCGGCTGGTGAAACAGTCATTGCGGTCAATCGGCGCCAGCCCCCGACCGGTCGATGAAACCGCTGCTGCGCGCAAACATCCCAACTATCTCCGCGGCCAGCAACGTCGCGGGCGCAACGCGCGCCGCGCCGCCTGACGATTTATGGAAGGAAACCCAGCGATGAAAAAGAAGAAATCCCTCCCCGGTCCCTATGCCGCACCGACGAAGGACACGCGCTTCGCGGGCACCTTCGAAGTCCTGGTGCCGGCGCCCGAGCGCGTGAAACCCCATCGCGTGCCGCTGCAGTTCCAGTCCCAGGAAAGCGCGGAATTCGTGGATCCATAGTCCTGAAGGCAAGGAGACGATCGCCGGGCTTTTGGAACTGCCCCGGGGATAGGTCCGCACGTCGTTCGCGCGTTCCCACTGCATAACAGCGATTTTAGCAGCGATTATCAGCGATCTTGGCGCGCGGGCCGACCGGGACGGAAAGTGAAACAAAACAAAAACCCGGCCGCTCCTTCCGGGCGCCGGGCGCATTCACTCATCCTGTCGAAAACGATAGCGCGTTTGATCAAAAAATACCAGCGCTATTCGAGCGGCGACAAGAGCAGTCAGGCGCAAGTCATCAAGACGGCAAAATGACTTTTGGGTCAATTGGAGTGAATGAATGACCCGAAAACTTACGACTTACGATCCCGCCGAAGATCTGACCTCCGATGAGGCGATTGCGACCCTCATGGCCGAAGCGTTTGAGACGGAGGATGCAGGTTATATTGCGCACGCCCTTGGCGTGGTAGCGCGCGCCAAAGGCATGTCGCAGATCGCCAATCAGACCGGTCTTTCCCGCGAACAGCTCTATCGTTCGTTCAGCGAGAACGGCAACCCGACGCTGAAAACGACGATCGCCGTGATGAAGGCTCTCGGTATCGGGCTGAGTGCGAAGGTTCTCGCGTAGGCCCGCGCGAACCTTCCCCACCGGAAATTCGAAAACCCGCCCGCCAAAATCACGATTTGGCAAGCCGGGACCGTGCGTCCATATCTGACGCGGTGTCGTGTTCATTGGCCCGAACGAGCGAAAACGGCGACGATGCAAATACCCCGCGTGAGCCGAATCCGCGCGGTTCCGATCTTCCATCCGGGCCCGTTGCCGCAGTTGCGTCCGCGCGTGCTGGTGTGCGGGGTCGAGCCGATTGTGGACGAACTGCGGACGTGGACGGAGAGGGCTGAGCGCGCGCCGGAGAGTCTCTACTGGTCTTCTGCTGCCCGTATCGTTCCGCATGTCGTCCTATTCTGCGGCGAAGTCCGAGAGGCGCGCGACGAGTTCGTCGAACAGATCGCCGATTGGCGTCACGGCGGCGCCGTCGTCGCCTGGTTCGCTTCCGTCGAAGCGGCGGAAAGGGACGGCCACGCGGTCGCTGCGCCGAGCGTGACGATCGTGAGCCCGCGTTCGTCGCGCACGCGTCGGACCGAAGGCGATGATCTTTTCCGTATTACGCGCGCTGCGCAGGGATTGCTGCACCCGCTCCTCTCGGATGGCGGCATCTGTGTCGATGCGGCCGACTTGTTCGGCGTGCTGACAAGCTCGCGAAACGGCATCGTCTATCACTTCGATGCAGCAGAAGGCATCAAGGCCGTGAAAGACGCGCACCCGATTGCGCGGGAAATACTTCGGCGATCTGAAACCGCGCTCCTCGCGGCGACTTATGCCGAAACATCGGAATGGCTACACGAGTGCTGCACACGGATTGAAGCCTGCCGCGCCGTTTTGTCGACCGACGCGGACATCGTCACGACGCTGAACTTCAAGCGCGGCAACGGCCAGGCGGAAGCAGAACTTTACCTCCCTGTTTGAAGCGCGGTCCTTCCTTGGGGGTGCTGGCGCACCCGATACGATCAATCACGTGTCCCGCCGGGTAATTGACGTCGGCGCACGCAAATGTAAACTTTCCTAGATACAACGGAATGGATTGGTGATGCCGAGCTTATACGCGAATCTCTTCAAATACCGTCCAAAGGAATCGCGAACTCCCCTTGAAGATTTCATGTCAGAAGCGCTGACCGATATCGCTAACCGCCTACCTGGTACGGAATGTCTCGAATTCATTCAGGAGTGTTTCATTCCCGACTCCGCACTTTGCAAGTGGGCAAATCTGATTGAACGCTGTCCCAAATTTCAATGGTCGCCGCGGTATAGAATCTCAGCAGGCATTCCTGATATCTGCTTGATTCCTGATATCTGCTTGGAAGCAAAGTGTCAGGACGAACCGACATTTTCGCCGATTTTGCTGATTGAATGCAAGATAGGTGCTCGCCATGTTGATCAGCTTCAGAATTACGGTGCATGGCTCACCCACCATCGCGAGCGCGAAACTTGGCCAGGCGCCTTGGTATTTCTCACGCACACGAGCCTTCCGCCAGAGGATTTCGAAGCGCAGGCGCCAAACAATTACGGCCAATGCTTCCGGCGAATCTGTTACTGGTCAGATATCTGGCGCTGGTGCCAGAAAATAGACCGTGCGAATCCATGTCCAAATCGATCTGATTGGGCCTTCCTTGCGAGCGAATTTGGGAGTTTTCTGAAGGAGAAATCAATGAGTTCCGCAAAGATGACATTTCCCGATCTTTCTGCGGCAGATGTGTATGGGCCGAGCGACGCTCGTATCCGTGCGACGTTCGAGGGCATCAAGAACGAAGTGAATCTGAACCGCATGCAAGACCCAATATTTGATTGCGATGGTCGCGTATTGTGGGGGTGGGGGGATCTTCCATGTGGCCAGAATTGGTATTTCGGATGGGGCATTCGATTTAGCGGCGCTTCATATTGGCGAGATGCGCAACCACCATTGCCCGACGCAACTGCTGCCTTCGTAAGTGTGGGCCCGCACGGAGAAAGAGATCCACCCTTACCGCCCGATTTAACGCAGAAGCTGCGAGCCCAAGGTTGGAGTATGTCAGAGCGCGAGCTGATCAAGGTTTTGAAGCTCGACTTTATTTCCTCTGATGAAATGGCGGTTGGATTGGCGAGATGGATACGAGCAGGACTAGAAGAGGCAAGAATGCAGCAACTATAACGCTGTGGAGGTGGTTAATTTGGCTAGCCGCCTCGGTCTCACCACCCGTACCTCATCCCCCCACATCGCCAGATGCCACGCCATTTCCTGCAGTCCGCCGGCGCGGAAGCGGACGATGAGAGAGCCGTCTTTTTGGGGCTCGAGCTTCTGCGTCGGATGAAAGAGGAAATCCTTCGCATCCTCGGCGGCTTTGGGCGAGAATTTCCAGACGACATCGACCGGCTTCTCCTGGAACACGCCGAAGGAACGCTCGGCATAGGCTTGCAGCGAGAAGCCGCCCTGGCGCACGAAGGATTTGCCGAGCGCCTCCACGCGTTCGATGTTCGAGAGCGCGTAGGAGCGGAAATCGCGCGCCTGCTCGCTTTCGCTCCACGCGACGAGATAATTGCGATTGCCGTAGAGGAATCCGTATGGCCGCACCGTCTCGAAGCCGCGCTTGCCGGAGCCGCGGTAGCGATAGTGAATGCGCACCTTGTGCAAGGCGAGGATCGCGGCGCGCAGCTGGCCGACGATCTCCGCGTCGATGCGGGGCCGCGGGCCGGGACGCATCGCCAGTCCTTCGGCTTCGGTCAGCGCCTCCAGATCGGGTTCGATGCGCGCGAGCGTTGCCGGCTTCATCAGCGCGCGCAGTTTCGACAGTGCGATTGCGGCTTCGGCCGCCTGCATCTGCATGTTCTCACGCCGGAGCAGCGCAACGGCGCCTTGCAGCGCCGCCACTTCGCCCGCAGAGAAGGCGACAAGACCGTTCAATGTGCCCGCGCGGATGCGCCAGCGCTTTGGTAGCGCGCCGGGATTGGCCTGCTCCATCTGCGGGAACACGCGCTCGATCGCGTCGCGCAGCCGCTCCGCGGTGCGCCGGCTGAGCGGCCTGTCCGCGTAGTTGTTGCGGATGTCGTCGAGCGAGAGACCCTCCGCCGTGCCCTGCATGTCGGATGCGATGCGCAGAACCGTTTCCGCCTTTTCGTAGCGCATCGGCGCGTCCCCCTCCGACCGCAGCGGAGCGCATGCGATCCCGCTCACGATAGCGGACTGCGATTGCGGAGCATAAGCGGGATCACGGGCCGGCGGGCGCTACAGGGCGGCCGGTCCGCTTCACCCACCGAAACCCCTCCGCCTTGGAAAGAATTGCCACGTCGATCGCGCCGCCTACCGTCTCCTTTTCACCGAGCGACATGCGCCGGCGCAGCGCCGTGAGGTTGACCAGCGCTTCTGCGATGCGGGCGAGATCGCGGCGCGGCAGCGCGTCCACCGCTTGCATCAACGGCCGCTGGTAGCGCCCGTCGATCTCGTTCTCGAGCGCCTTGCGAAAGGCTATCTTGAGTTTTTCGATCCGCTCCTTCGGCAGCTCGTCGCCGTGCTTCGCCAGTTCGTGCGTCATCGAGCGGGCGACCAGATCATCGAGCCTGTCATTCAGGTCCGGCGCGAGGCCGCGATAGAACATATCGACCATGTCGCTTTGCGCGAACGGCGCCACAAAGGCGGGGTGTTCGCGGCTGACCCGTGCCTCGTCGAGCTGGAAGCGCCGGAGCCTACTGCCGACGATCGAGCCGACGGCAAAGTTCAGGAGCACCGGGAATGGCTCGGCTTCTCCCATGCCGGCGAAGACGATGCCGCTCAGGTCGAGATGATGAATCCACTGTCGCGTCAGCATCAGGCGCACTGTCTCGCGAAGGTCCCGCTTTGATTCGGCACCCAATTCGTGAGCGCCGAAGATTCTCTTTTTCGAGCGTGGTGAGGATATCCGCGTACTCCGCAACCACCTTGTCGCCGAACCCGCCGGCGAGTTCCCCGAGCGGAGGATAGGTTGTCCACGTCTGGTGCAGCGCCGCGATCAGCTCCCGGAGGAGCGCATCGGCGGTTTGGGAAACTCCCGCGGCCTTCAGGCGATGCGCGAGCGGTTCCGCCAGCTCGGTTTTCCAGTAGGCTGCCACGAGAGAACGAAAATACGCGCGTTGCACGTCCGGCGCAAAAAGCGCTCCGCAGGCCTCCACGAAGCGGAAGAAATCTTCGGCATACTCGTCGAGGCGGTCGAAGCGGCGATTGCCGAGCTCGCGTGCGTAGGCGTTGATGACCAGTTCCCACGGCGCACCCATGATCTCCGCGGAGCCATAGATCAGGACTGCGAGAGGCGCACCGGAAGCCAGCGCGAAAAGCTTTTCCGCGTGATGATAAATCTTCTCGCCCGCGCCGACGGTCACGGCGCTGTCGGCAGCGAGCGCGAGCCCGCCCTTATTCATCACTGCGATTTCGCAGGTCATCCGTCATCCTTTCGGTCAGATCGTGGGACCAGGACACCAGCAGATAGGGGCCGGCGATGCTGATGCGGGCGAGGCGCTGGTGAAGAATGTCGCGCTGCCGGCGCAATTCGCGATAGACGCTGAAGGTCGCGAAGAAGAGCCCTGCCATGAAGATCACCAGCACCCATACCCAGGGCGGAAAGCGCGTCCACTCCGGCCTTGCAAGGCTTGCGAGCGACAGGCCCACCATGGGCAGGCTGCCCGTCAGCCAGGCTTTCCAGGCGCCCAGGATTTCCCGCGTGTAATCCTGAAACAGCGGGGGCGGATGCACCCGCTGCGCCAGCCGCAGCTTCACGATGTCCGACACTGTCGCGTCTCCCCCCGTGCGTTCGTTGGTGAGGGGAAAATCTATCCGTCGATTACGTCAGAATTGGACGTATTGAATTTGCTCCACGCGGCGGGAAGGCCCCCTCACCCCAGCCCTCTCCCCCAAGAATGGGGGCGAGGGAGCAAGTGGACGTTCCCTCTCCCCCAACTTACTTGGGGGAGAGGGCAGGGTGAGGGGGCGGTGAAACTTCATCCAGCTATGTCCGCCCCTTCAATCCCCTCCAGGAACACATTTGCCGCCAGGTCGGCGATCTGCGCCGGTCGAGCGCGGCCTTTGGGATCGAGCCAGGTGTGCATCCAGTTGATCATGCCGAAATAGAGCATCGCGGCGGGGCGCTTGAGCGCCGAGCGGCCGGACAGATCGGGGCGAATCTCGACGAGTATTGTTTGCACGATATCGATGAGGCGGCGCTGGATGCCGATCACCATCGCGCGCTGCGCCTGCGGCAGCCTTTGCAGCTCGTTCAGCAGCACGCGCTGGCGCGCCGCGGCGCCGACATAAAGCCGCATGAAGGCGCAGGTGAGAGCGCGCAGCTTCGCCGCGGGGGGAATTCTTCTGCGCGGCGATCTCCTCGGCCGCATCGAGCAGCGCCCCGACATGGGCATGCATGACGTCGAACAGGATGTCCTCCTTCGACGCATAGTAATGGTAGATCAGCGATTTTGAGGTGCTGCAGGCAGCTGCGAGGTCGGCAATCGAGGCGCCGAGAAAGCCGCGCTCGGCGAACAGGCGCGCCGCGTGCTCGACGATGGCCTCGCGGCGTTTCTCGAAATCGGCGGCCTGCGTCCGCGCCATGTTTCGCTCTCGGGTTGAAAATTGACCGTCCGTCCGGTTAATTCACCCGCTTCGGCAATTCAAGCGGACGCGGGGCTTCGTGGCGGCAATCGAGCGGACGGCAGCGGCAGACAGTCCCGACCCCGGGATCGACTGGCGGCGCGTTGCCTTTCTCATGCATGTCTCGCGCGGGCTCGACGCGCTCGAAGAGTCGACGCTCGTGCCGGAGCGCAAGATTTTCTATCAGTTTTCCGCGCGGGGCCATGATCTGGCGCAGATCCTGCTGGGCTCGCAGCTGACGCGCCACGAGGACGCAATCTGCGGCTATTACCGGTCGCGGCCCATCCTGCTGGCGCTGGGCGTACCGGTCGCCGATACGCTCGGCTCCTCGATGGCGCGCGCCGGCGGCTATTCCGACGGGCGCGATATCGGCGCGGTGTTCAACTTTCCCAATCCGCAGGGTCCTTCCGCGCTACCGATGTGCGGCGGCGTGGGCGCGCAGTTCACGCCGACAGTCGGGTGGGCGCAGGCGCTCGACTATCGCCGCACGGTTCTTCACGAAGCGGAATGCGGCGCTGCGATCGCGGTCGCGCTCGGCGGGGACGCCTCGGTGGCGACCAATGGCTTCTGGTCGGCGCTGACTATCGCAACCACGCTCAAGCTGCCGATGCTGTTCTTGATCGAGGACAATGGCTACGGCATCTCCGTGCCGTCGGCGCTGCAGACGCCGGGAGGCGATATCGCGGCAAATCTCGCGAGCTTCAACAACCTGCATGTCGTATCGGGCGACGGAACGGAGCCCGCGGAAGCGACGCGCCTGATCCGGCAATCGGTTTGCCATGTGCGCGAGCGGCGCGGTCCGGCGCTGCTCAGGCTCAGCGTGCCGCGCCTCGAGGGTCATTCCTTTCAGGATACGCAGACCTACAAGCCGGAGCCGACGCTCGCCGCCGAACAGGCGCGCGATCCGTTGCCGAAGCTGCGCGACTATCTGGTTCCCGCCGAATTCGACGAGAAAGAATGGAATTGCATCGCGGAAGACGCGGCGCGGGCTGTCGAGCAGGCGCACCGCGACGCCGAGGCGCGCCCTGTTGCCGATTTCGACCGCACCACACGTCACGTGTTCTTCGAAGACGAGCTGCAGACGGAAGGTGGGCAATGGAGCCGCGGTTATGCTCCGCCGCCGGCGCGCGATGAACCGGCCGGCCACGGCCAGCGCATCAACATGGTGACGGCGATCCGGCGCACCCTGGAGCACGAACTCACAATCAATCCGCGCGTGCTGGTTTTCGGAGAGGATGTCGGACCCAAGGGCGGCGTGCATGCCGTCACCCTCGGCCTGCAGGAAAAGTTCGGCGGGGCGCGCGTCTTCGACACCAGCCTTTCCGAAGAAGGCATCATCGGCCGCGCGGTCGGCATGGCGCTGGCGGGACTGGTGCCCGTACCCGAGATTCAGTTCCGCAAATACGCCGACCCCGCGATGGAACAGCTCAACGATTGCGGCACGATGCGCTGGCGCACCAACAACCGGTTCGCGGCGCCGATCGTCGTGCGCATGCCGATCGGCTTTTTCAAATGCGGCGATCCCTGGCACAGCCAGACCAACGAGGTGCAATTCGTGCACGCGCCGGGCTGGAAAGTGGCGGTACCGTCGAACGCGGAAGACGCGGTGGGGCTTCTGCGCGCAAGCCTGCGCGGAAACGACCCGGTCATCTTCTTCGAGCATCGCGCCATGCTCGATGCGCCGTCGGCGCGACGACCTTATCCTGGCGACGATTACGTTCTGCCGTTCGGCAAGGCGCGAATCCTCCGCGACGGCAGTGACCTGACGATTGTTGCCTGGGGGGCAATGGTGGAGCGTTGCGAGGAAGCCGCCGCGGATCGCTCCGCGGAAATTATCGATCTGCGCACGCTGATGCCCTGGGACCGCGACGCGGTGATCGCCTCCGTCAAACGCACGCGGCGCTGCCTGATCGTGCACGAGGATTCGTTGACCGGCGGCTTTGGCGCCGAGATCGCCGCAGTCGTCGCCGAGAAATGTTTTCTCGATCTTGACGCCCCCGTGTCGCGGCTTGCAATGCCCGACATTCCGAGCCCGCACAATCCCGCGCTGATGGAATGGGCACTGCCCTCGGTCGAAAATATTCGGGCGAAAATCGACCAGCTGATCGGGTTCTGAAAGATGTGGTTCAGTTTCGCCAAGGGCCTTGGAGCACTCTAGTGCGTGCTTCGACAGGCTCATGGTTCGACAGGCTCATGGTTCGACAGGCTCATGGTTCGACAGGCTCATGGTTCGACAGGCTCATGGTTCGACAGGCTCATGGTTCGACAGGCTCACCATGAGGGACAATTTTATTGTCATCAGCGCTGATGCAAATCAGCATCGTCCTCATCCTGAGCCTGTCGAAGGACGCACCAAGCTGATGCAACCTTTCTTATAAACGGATGCGTGATAGATCTGGCCGCGGGGCGGGGAGGAAAGCTTGAGCACCGATATCATCGTTCCGGCAGAGCAGGAGGGCACGAAAGCGGTTCTCAAGAACTGGCTGAAGAAGGCAGGCGATACCGTGCGTGTCGATGAGCCGCTCGTCGAGATCGAGACCGACAAGGTGGCCGTGGAGATCGCGGCGACGGCTGACGGCGTGCTCGCCGAGATTCTCGTCGAAGCGGGCGAGGAGGTTGGGCCTGGAAAGGTCCTCGGGCGCATAACGCAGAGCGCGGCCGAAGGGGCGCCGGGCGCGTTCGCGCCGCTGGCCCCGGGAATCCGCCGGCTTCTCGCCGCGCACAAGCTCGATCCGCGCGACGTTCCGCTCCGCGGCGAGAAGCTGACGCGCGAAGATATCGAGGCGGAAGTGGCACGTCGGGCCCGGGCGCCGGCGCCAGGGACGAACATCATTCCCCATGATTCGATGCGCCGGCGGATTGCGCAACACATGGCGCAATCCGTGCAGACCGCGCCGCATGTGACGGCGCTGTTCGAGGCAGATTTCAGCGCGATCATCGCCCACCGCAATGCGCACAAGGGCGAATGCGCGGGCAATGGCGCGAACCTCACTTTCACCGCCTATTTCGTTGCGGCGGCGGTTGCGGCGATGAAAGCCGTGCCCGCAGTCAACGCGCGCTGGTTCGACGATCGCATAGAGATCTTCGAAGACATCAATATCGGCATCGGCACCGCACTCGGCGACAAGGGCCTGATCGTGCCGGTCATCCATCGTGCGCAGACGCTGTCGCTGAGGGAGATAGCGCAGCGACTGACGGAGATCACGGAAAAGGCGCGAACCGGCAGGCTCGCACAGGCCGATGTGCAGAATGGGACCTTCTCCATCTCCAACCACGGTGTGTCCGGTTCGCTTCTCGCCGCGCCCATCATCATCAACCAGCCGCAATCGGCGATCCTCGGCATCGGCAAATTGCAGAAGCGCGTGGTGGTGAGAGGTGACGACAGGATCGAAATCCGTCCGATGGCTTATGTAACGCTCACCATCGACCATCGCGTCCTCGACGCGCACCAGTGCAATGCATGGCTCACGCACTTCGTCGAGACTATCGAGAAGCCCTGGGGCGCGGTTGTCCGTGCTTCGACAAGCTCAGCATGAGGGAAGGTCTTGTTGCCACGAATGCCTGTGCAATCAAGAAATATCCTCATGCTGAGCCTGTCCAAGCACGCACCACGCTGATGCAGCTACATCGCGTTCATCGTCAGCAATTCGTAGGTCGCGACGGTTTCCTGGTTCTGGTTGGTCAGGGTCACGGCCCAGCGCACCTCGCCATATTGCGCGTTGCGCGGCGTCTTGGCTTTCGCGGTGAGCTGCACGCGAATTGAATCGCCGGGTTTCACGGGTTTTAGAAAGCGCAGATTGTCGAGACCGTAATTGGCGAGCACCGGTCCCGGCGCGGGATCGACGAACAGCCCCGCGGCGAACGACAGCAGCAGATAGCCATGCGCCACCCGGCCGCCGAAGAAGGGATTGGCGGCGGCTGCGGCTTCATCCATATGGGCATAGAAAGTATCGCCGGTGAAACGCGCGAAATGCTCGATGTCGTCGAGCGTAATCGTGCGCGCCTCCGTCAGAAGCGTCTTTCCCACTTCGAGCTCGCCGAATTTGAGACGGAAGGGATGCGGTCCCTGGTGGTGCTCTGGCGCGCCGGCGATCCAGTCCCGCGTGATGCCGGCCAGCATGCGCGGGGAGCCCTGCAAGGCGGTGCGCTGCATGTAATGAAAAACCCCACGCAGCCCGCCCATCTCCTCGCCGCCACCCGCGCGACCGGGCCCCCCATGGACAAGGGGAGGCAAGGGCGAACCGTGCCCCGTCGATTCCTTTGCACAGTCGCGGTCGACGATGAGCAATCGTCCGTGAAATGCGCCCGCTCCGGTGACGATGGCGCGCGCGGCCTCCGGATCATGGGTGAACAGCGACATGACGAGCGAACCGTTGCCGCGATTGACGAGTTGCACGGCGTCGGAAATGTCGGTGTACGGCATCAGAGTGGCCACGGGCCCGAACGGCTCGCTGTCGTGCACGCGTGAAGCCTTCGAAGGTTCGTCGCAGCGCAAAAGAATCGGTGAGAGGAATGCGCCCTTTGCGGCGTCCCCGCCGCGCGGTTCGATGTGCATCGGGTCGCCGGACACGATACGGGCCTCACCGGACAGTTCCTTTATTTTTTCGCGGACGTCGTCCCGTTGCGAAAGGCTGACCAGCGGACCCATCTTCACGCCTTCCACGCGCGGATCGCCGACCACGATTTCCGCCAGCGCCTTCTTGAGAGCACTTTCTACGGCATCAATAGCGGATGAGGGCGCCAGTGCGCGGCGGATCGCCGTGCATTTCTGGCCCGCCTTTACCGTCATCTCGCGCACGATCTCGCTCACGAAGAGATCGAATTCGGGCGAGCCGGCAGAGGCATCGGGCGCAAGCACCGCAGCGTTCAGCGAATCCCGCTCGGCAATGAAACGCACGCTTTCGCGCGCAACGACGGGATGTCGCTGCAGTTTCTCCGCAGTGCTCGCGGAGCCGGTGAAGGAGACGACGTCCTGGCCGCCGAGGTGATCGAACAGATCGCCGGTCGGTCCGACAATCAGCTGCAACGCGCCTTTCGGCAACAATCCCGTTTCAATCAGGATGCGGAACGCAGCTTCCGCGACCGTGGCGCTCGCACTGGCAGGCTTGACGACGGCCGGCATGCCCGCGAGCAGCGTGGGCGCCAGCTTCTCGAGCATGCCCCATACCGGAAAATTGAACGCGTTGATGTGCACTGCCGCGCCTTGCAGCGGTGTCAGCACATGCTGGCCGATGAAGGTGCCGCGTTTCGAAAGATTTTCCACCACGCCTTCCGTCACGATGGTGTCATCGGGAAGTTCGCGCCGGCCCTTCGACGCATAGGCAAAGAACGTCCCGGCGCCGCCTTCGATGTCGATCCAGCCGTCGGTCCTTGTTGCGCCGGTGTCGAAGGAGAGTTCGTACAGCTCTTCCTTGCGCGCGATGATCCGTTCGGCAAGCGCTTTCAGAATCCTTGCGCGCTGGTGGAACGTCATGGCGCGCAAGGCGGGCCCACCGACATTGCGAGCGTGATCGAGCACGCCAGCAAAGTCGCGGACGGTGCTGCCGATCTGCGCCACCGGCTTGCCACTGACCGCGGAGCGGATGTCCGTCAGCGCTCCCTGCGGCGCAATCCAGCGATCCTGCGTGTAGCTGTTAAGCAATCTCATTGCGATGCTCCTGCCCCGTCGAAAAAATGATCACGCGGAGCCGCGTCCGCGCCTCCGCGTCTCCGCGTGAGTTTTGTTTGTGCCGCAGCATCTCCACTTCAACGACCGGTGAAATTGGGCTTGCGCTTTTCGGTAAAGGCGGCGACGCCCTCGCGATAGTCGCTCGAGCGGCCAAGCTCGCGCTGCAGATCGCGCTCCAGATCGAGCTGTTCGTCGAGGCCGGCGAGCCAGCTCTTGCGCAGCGCCATCTTGATCGCAGCGAAACCTCTGGTGGGGCCGCTCGCAAGGCGTGCGACGAGCTTTTCGGCTTCGACTGCAAGCTGATCGTCTTCGACCGCGCGCCAGATCAATCCCCAGCTCTCGGCTTTCTCGGCGCCGAGCGGTTCGCCCGTCAGCGCCAGGCCGAGTGCGCGCGCGTGGCCGGCGAGCCGCGGCAATATCCAGGTGCCCCCGGAATCGGGCACAAGCCCGATGTTGGAGAACGATTGGATGAACTTCGCGCTCTTCGCGGCGAGCACGATGTCGGCCGCGAAAGCGATATTGGCGCCGGCGCCTGCCGCCACGCCATTCACCGCGCAGACGATCGGCTTGGGTAACCCGATCAGCCGGCGGATCAGCGGGTTGTAACGGTTCTCGAGCGATTCGCCGAGGTCGACACCCTCCGCCCCCGGTGCGACCGCACGGTCGGAAAGATCCTGGCCGGCGCAGAAGCCGCGTCCGGCGCCGGTGATCAGCAGCACGCGAACGGCATCGTCCCCTTCGATGCGCGACAAGGCATCGGCAACCTCCCGGTGCATCTCGACTGTGAAGCTGTTGAGGCGGTCGGGACGGTTCAGCGTGAGCCGCGCGGCGCCGTTTCCGACTTCGAGCAAAATGGTCTCATACGCCATCGCCGCACCTTTCGACCGTATTCCAGCCGCAGACTGGCAAATGGTCTTGGCCGGCGTCCATCAAAATGTCATTCCCGCGCAAGCGGGGAACCAGATGTACAGCAGACCACCAGCCAGCACGACGCTGGGTTCCCGCTTTCGCGGGAATGACAACGACACGGGCGGAACGAATTAATTGACCGCTCGTTCGGTTTATTGTAGCGTCCCGGTATCCCTCAGGAACGGATTCTCGGCGATGTACACGACCGAGCTGAACGACGAGAACAGGAAACCGGCGGCCGCGACGGTGACGCACGAGGACCCGGAACGCCTCGCTGCGTTCGAAGCGCGCGTCGTGGCCGAGGACTTCATCGAACCGAAGGACTGGATGCCCGAGGCATACCGCAAGACGCTGATCCGCCAGATTTCGCAGCACGCGCATTCCGAGATCGTCGGCATGCTGCCGGAGGGCAACTGGATCACGCGCGCGCCGAGCCTGCGGCGCAAGGCGGTGCTCCTCGCCAAGGTGCAGGACGAAGGCGGCCACGGGCTCTATCTCTATGCCGCGGCCGAAACTTTGGGCACCAGCCGCGACGAGATGATCGAGGCGCTGCATTCGGGCCGCGCCAAATATTCGACGATCTTCAACTATCCCACGCTCACCTGGGCCGATATCGGCGCGATCGGCTGGCTCGTCGATGGTGCGGCGATCATGAACCAGGTGCCGCTGCAGCGCACCTCATTCGGCCCATATGCGCGCGCCATGGTGCGCATCTGCAAGGAAGAGAGTTTTCACCAGCGCCAGGGCTACGAGATCATGATCGCGCTGGCCGGCGGAAATCCCGAGCAGAAGCGCATGGCGCAGGACGCACTCGACCGCTGGTGGTGGCCGTCGCTGATGATGTTCGGACCGCCTGACGACAATTCGCCCAATTCCGCCCAGTCGATGCGCTGGCGCATCAAACGGGAGACCAACGATCAGCTGCGCCAGAAATTCGTCGATGTGACGGTGCCGCAGGCCGATGCGATCGGACTTCGCGTGCCCGATCCCGCGCTCTCCTGGAACGAGGCGCGCGGCTCCTACGATTTCGGCGAGATCGACTGGGAGGAATTCTATGCGGTGGTGCGCGGCGAAGGGCCCGTCGCGAAGGAACGGATGAGCGCGCGGGTCGGCGCCTGGGAGGAGGGCGCCTGGGTTCGCGAAGCGGCACTCGCGCACGCCGCGAAACACAACCTGCACGTGGCGGCTGAGTGAGCGCGATGAACAAGGAATGGCCGCTCTGGGAGGTATTCGTGCGCGCGAAAAACGGGCTCGCGCACAAACATGTGGGCAGCGTGCACGCGGCGGACGCGCGGATGGCGGTCGAGGCGGCGCGCGACACGTATACGCGGCGCATGGAGGGAATCAGTCTGTGGGTGGTTCCTTCAGCGGCGATTACGGCGTCCGATCCCAACGAGCAGGACGCGCTCTTCGGACCAGCGGCCGACAAGGTCTATCGTCACCCCACATTCTACGTGATCCCGGAGCACATCAAGAACATCTGATGAAACCGCTCGTGGAATATGCGTTGCGCCTGGGCGACGACGGGCTCGTGCTCGGGCAGCGTCTGTCGGAATGGTGCGGCCATTCGCCGATGCTCGAACTCGATCTGGCGCTCGCCAACATCGCGCTGGACCTGATCGGGCAGGCGACTCATTTCCTGGCGCTGGCAGGGGAAGCGGAAGGCGAGGGGCGCGACGCAGATGCGCTCGCGTTCCGTCGTGACGTACTCGATTTCCGCAACGCCCTTCTGGTCGAGCAGCCGAACGGCGATTTTGCGCAGACCATTGTCCGGCAATTTCTGTTCTCCAACTGGCAGGAATTGCTGTTCCGCAAACTTGCACATTCCCGGAACGGGCAGATCGCCGCGATTGCTGCGAAGGCAGTGAAAGAAGTCGCCTATCACGCCCGTTTTGCGAACGAATGGATGGTGCGGCTTGGCGACGGCACGCAGGAAAGCCGCAAGCGGGTCACGGCGGCTCTTGAGGGTATGTGGCGCTTCGTCGATGAATTGTTCGTCGTCGACGCAGTGACCGAGGATCTGATTGCAGGCGGCGTCGCCGCAGATGCGGGCGCGACACGCGCCGCATGGGATACGCGTATCGCGGCAACGCTTTCCGCCGCGGGGCTGGACACGCCGAAACCTCGGCGTGCGGTTGCAGGTGGCCGCGCCGGGCATCACTCCGAGCATCTGGGCCATCTGCTTTCCGAAATGCAATTCCTGCCGCGCGCCTATCCCGGTGCCGTGTGGTGAGCTCTTCCCCGCGCTCCGCTCCCTTGTCATTCCCGCGCAGGCGGGAACCCAGTGGCGAGGACTCGGGAGCGACTCTGGGTCCGCGCGTTCGCGGGGATGACAAGAAAGAGTGCGTGCACAAAGACCTCGATCGCCATGTCCTCGAAATTTTGTCTCACGTTCCGGACCCCGAAATTCCCTGCGTCTCTGTCGTCGATCTTGGCATCGTGCGGCAAGTGCGCGCGGGCACGCCGCCGACGCTCGTCATCACGCCGACCTACACGGGATGCCCCGCAACACTCGTCATCGCCACAGCGATCCGCGCGGCGCTCGACAAGGCCGGATTGTCGAGCATGCAGATCGAGTCCGCGCTGTCGCCGGCCTGGACGACCGATTGGATCAGCGATGAAGGTCGCGGCAAGCTGCACGCCTATGGCATCGCGCCGCCACCGAAAGGGGCTCCCAAGAACAGTCTGAGAGAAGAACCTGCCGAGTGTCCGCGTTGCGGCTCCGAAAGAACGCACGAGATCAGCCGTTTCGGCTCTACTCCCTGCAAGGCGCTGCATCGTTGCCTCGCCTGTGGCGAGCCATTCGACCGCTTCAAATGCCACTGAGCGTGCATGTCTCTCAATAAGGGCTTTCATTCCCTGAGAATCGCGGAAGTCCGGCGCGAGACCGCGGACGCGGTTTCCATCCGCTTCGATGTGCCCGCCGATCTGCGAGATACTTTTGCATTTCAGGCGGGACAGCACCTGACGCTGCGGACCCGGATCGGCGGCGAGGATGTGAGGCGCAACTATTCCGTCTGCGTGGCGCCTTCGGACAACGAAATCCGCATCGCGATCAAGCAGATGCCGGCCGGAAGGTTTTCAGCCTGGGCGAATGCGGAGCTGCGTGAGGGCCAGTCGATCGACGTGCTGCCGCCGATGGGACGGTTCATACTTCCGCCGGAGGCCGGCCCGTCGCCGCGCTATGTCGCTCTTGCCGGCGGCTCGGGCATCACGCCGGTCATCTCGATCCTGAAGACGGTGCTCGAAACCAGGCCCTTTAGCCGCTTCACCTTGCTCTATGGCAACCGCGATACGGCCTCGATCATGTTTCTCGAAGAGCTGGCCGCGCTCAAGAACCGCTATATCGAGCGATTGGAAGTTTATCACTTCCTTGAATTCGAGGCGGAAGAGATCGAGCTGTTCAATGGCCGTCTCGATCGCGCGAAATGCGACGAAGTTCTGTCGAGTCTGATAGATGTGACTGCAACCGACGCGTTTTTTATCTGCGGACCGGGGCCGATGATGGATGCGGCGGAAGCCGTGTTGCTGGAGCGTGGCGTTTCTGCGGACCGGATTTTCATCGAGCGCTTCACGACCAGCGCGCCATCGGCCGAGCAGCTCGCGCGAAACGAAGCGCTACAGCAGAAAGCAGCCGGTACGGGACTGGTCGTCACGCTCGACGGCCGCCGCTCGCGCATCCGCTTCGACGCGGGCAAAGGCAACATCCTGGAAAGTGTGCAGGCGGCGGGACTGCCCGCGCCCTACGCCTGCAAGAGCGGTGTGTGCACGACCTGCCGCGCAAAAGTCGTTTCCGGCTCAGTCGCAATGAAGAAAAACTATGGATTGAGCGACAGCGAAATCGCGCAGGGCTACGTCCTCACCTGCCAGGCCGTCCCGACGAGCGACGAAGTCGCTCTCAACTACGACGCTTGAGAAGCTGCATCTGCTCGGTGGGTCCTTCGACAAGCTCAGCGACTGTCTTGCGAGTCAAATGATTTTTCATGCTGAAGCTCCCTCACTGCTCACCAAGCGGATGGGACCATCCTCTCGTCGCCACATCTCGGTCGCTTGCCCTGTGGGCGACCGATCTGCGGCTCCGAGAGGATGGTCAGGCGCCAATGCTTTTTGGATTCCACGGTTGTTTGTCCCTGAGAACGGCGTTGAGGATGGTGAGGAGTTTTCTGGCTGCGGCGATGAGCGCGACCATTTTTGGTTTTCCGGCGGCGAGGAGGCGTTGGTAGAAGGCTTTGAGAAGCGGATTGTGACGCACGCCCACCATGGTGCAGATGAAGAGTGCAGAACGCACGGGTGCGCGCCCGCCGCCGATCATGCTCTTGCCCTTCCAGGCGCCCGATTGCCTGGTGAAGGGAGCAAGACCGGCCAGGCTTGCGATGCGTCTGCGATCGAGCGTTCCCAGTTCGGGGAGCTCGGCGAGGAGGGTGGGAATTGTCTTCGCTCCGATGCCGGGAACCGAAGCCAGCAGATCCTCCTTCTCCCGCCACACCGGCGACCCCCGCAGCAGATCGTCGATATCGCTGTCGACGGCGGAGATCTCCTTCTCCAGAACGGCGATCAGACGGGTGATGCTTTTGCGCAAACGCCGGTTGACGGCACGCTTTTCCCGCTGCTTTTCGGCGACGATCATCTCGATGATCTGGCGCCGTCTGGCAACAAGGTCGCACAGCATCTGCGCCTGTTCGTCGGGGACCGCGCGCGGCTCGGGCTTTGCCGCTTCCGCAAAATGCGCAATCACCTGCGCATCGATCGGATCGGTCTTGGCGCGCTTGCCAATCGCACGCGCGAAGTGGCGCACCTGGGCGGGATTGACGATCGCCAGCGGAAGAGCCGCCCCCGCCAGGGCTGCAGCGACCACGGTTTCGTAGCCTCCGGTCGCCTCCACCGCGATGAGCGCCGGCGCCAGAGCGCGCAGGCGTTTAACAAGTTCCTCCAGACCTTTGCCGTCGCGTGCGACCGCACAGGATTCTCCTGTCGGGCGCACGTACACATCCAGCCGATCCTTCGAAACGTCGATGCCAACATAGAGCGCGTCCATCTTGTCCCATCCTTGCTCAATCGGGCTCGCTTGGCGGCCCCAGCGACTGTTCGGGTTCGATGGAACGGCGGACGGAACACCGCGCTGAGCTACGGGCTTATAAGCCCCAGGATGAGTTGGCTTTCCGTCCGCCACCGCACCGGTCAGCTTAACCGATACGCGCCGATTCACGTTACAAGGATGAGGACAATTTTGATTTGCATCAGCGCCGATGGCGTTAAAATGTCCCCTCATGGTGAGCCTGTCGAACCATGAGCCTGTCGAAGCACGCATTGCAGTAGTCCAACGCGTTCCTTCGACAAGAATGAGGACGATGCTGATTGCCATCAGCGCCGACGGCAACAAAATCCTCCCTCATGGTGAGCCTGTCGAACCATGAGCCTGTCGAACCATGAGCCTGTCGAAGCACGCACTGCGTGCCTCCAGGACAATAATACTTGCGTTGGGGGGCGGGTAGCCCGAACGGTCGCGTCCGAAAATGGCCAGACCTTTGGCTCCGACTCGTGCATAGTTGTCCGATGAACATGATCCTGCCGCCTGACGATATCTGCTATCGCGCACTCAGCGCACGCGATGCGCGCTTCGACGGCCGCCTGTTCGTGGGCGTGAAGACGACGGGCATCTATTGCCGGCCGATCTGCCCCGCGCGCACGCCGAAGCGCGAGAATTGCCGTTTCTTTCCAAGCGCAGCCGCGGCGCAGACATCGGGATTCCGGCCTTGTCTGCGCTGCCGGCCCGAAATTTCCCCTGACGCCGCCGCCTGGAGAGGAACGTCGAACAGCGTATCGCGTGCGCTCGCGCTTATCGCAGAGGGCGGGCTCGACGGCGGGGAATCCTGCGTGGCCGTGCTTGCCGACAAGCTCGGACTCGGCGAACGTCAGCTTCGCCGTCTCTTCGAAAAACATCTGGGTGTGCCCCCGGTCGCTGTCGCGCAGACGCGCCGCATCCTTTTCGCCAAGCAACTCATCCAGGAAACGCGTCTCTCGATGGCAGAAGTTGCCGAAGCATCGGGATTCGGAAGCGTGCGCCGCTTCAACGATGCGTTTCGCAAGCTCTACCGCCGGACCCCCAGCGATCTCGGGATTCTCAGGAGTGCAGGTGCCGAACCGTCGCTCGTGACGCTGCGGCTCGGTTACCGGCCTCCCTATGACTGGGACGCGATCCTCGCGTTCTTCGCGGAGCGCGCGATTGCGGGGACCGAGGCGGTCGATGGCGGCCGCTACCGGCGCACGATTGCACTCGACGGAGCCGTCGGCAGCGTCGAGATCGCGCCCGGCGAGAACTGCCTGATTGCTACCATCCGCCTGCCGGCGTTGCGCGCGCTGCTTGCCGTCGTCGGCAGATTGCGCCGCATGTTCGATCTCGACGCGGATGTCGAAGCGATCGGTGCTCACCTTTCCATCGAACTCGGGCCTGGCGCCTCTGATCGCGCGGCGCCCGGGCCTGCGTACTCCCGGCGCATGGGACAGTTTCGAGCATGCGGTGCGCGCCATTCTTGGCCAACAAATTACCGTGCGCGCCGCGCGCGCTCTCGCCGGCAAGCTCGTGCGTCGTGCGGGAACGCCAGTGACGCGCGAGGCGGCCGGTCACGATGCGCTGACACATGTCTTTCCCACTCCAGAACAGGTTGCCGCAGCAGATCTGTCGGATTTCGGCATGCCGCGCGCGCGCATTGTGGCGCTGCAATCGCTGGCGCGGGCCGCGTGCGCGGACCCGAAACTGTTCGAATCCGCGGGTGCGCGGGACGACGTGGTTGCACGGCTTCGCGCGCTCCCGGGTTTCGGCGAATGGACTGCGCAATATTGGGCGCTCCGCGCCCTGCGGGACAGCGATGCTTTTCCCGCGGCGGATGTCGGGCTTCTCCGCGCGCTGACGACGAATGGGGCGCGCCTGTCGCCCAAGGCGCTGGCAGAACGTGCCGAAGCATGGCGCCCGTGGCGAGCCTATGCGGCCCAGCATCTTTGGGCCTCGAATGGAGATGCAAGGAGAAATACACATGGCTGAACGCGAAACTTTTGTCTTTGACCGCATCGACACGCCGGTCGGCAAGCTGGTCATCGTTGCCGATGCGGCGGGCGCGATGCGGATGCTTTCCTTCGACGAAGACGACAAACGCTGGCGGCGGCAATTTGCGCGCTGGTTCCCGGGTGCGGAAGTGGTGGCTCGGCGCGATCCGTTCGGTCATTCATCCACTCTCATGGCGTATTTCGAAGGAGACATGGAAGCGCTCGACCGGATACCGGTGGTCTTCAACGGGACGCCTTTTCAGAACAAGGTGTGGAACGCGCTTCGCAGGATTCCGACCGGCACGACCGTCAGCTATGGCGCCGTGGCGCGGGAGATCGGCGAACCCAGGGCCGTGCGCGCGGTCGGACTTGCCAACGGCTCCAATCCGATCGGCGTTGTCGTGCCTTGTCATCGCGTGATCGGAAGCGATGGCTCGCTGACCGGTTATGGCGGGGGACTCCCGCGCAAGAAGTGGCTGCTCGAGCACGAAGCGCGGCATTGCGCGACGAAATTCCGGCTGGAGGCCTCGGCATGAATGCGTCCGACAGCGCTTCTTGCTTCCACGCGCTCCACCGCGAGGGTCTTCTCATCCTTCCCAACGCTTGGGATGCAGGCAGCGCACGTATCGTAGAGACGGCGGGGGCAAAGGCGATTGCGACCTCCAGCGCTGCTGTCGCGTGGTCGCACGGCTATCCCGACGGCGAGGCCGTTCCTGCGGACACATTGATAGCAACGGTGCGCGAGATCGTGCGGGTGGTGAGCGTTCCCGTGTCGGCGGATATCGAAGCGGGCTATGCGCAGGATGCGGAAGCTGCGGGTGCCTTTGCGGCGCGCTCGATCGACGCGGGCGCCGTCGGGGTGAATATCGAGGACGGCCGCGAGCCAGCTGATCTGCTCTGCGGCAAGATTGAGAAGCTGCGACGCGTTGCGGATCGCGCGGGCGTGGATCTGTGGATCAATGCCCGCGTCGACGTCTATCTGCGCCAGCTCGCGGAAGGCGAAGCGGCGTATCTGGACGCGGTCGCACGGGCACGCCGCTATCGCGAGGCCGGAGCAAATTCGATTTTCGTTCCTGCGGTGGCCGATGAAACCCTCATTGCGAAACTGGTGAGCGATATTGCACTTCCGCTCAACGTTCTCGCGTGGCCGGGTCTTCCCGACGCGGAGAAACTGAAAGCGCTGGGCGTGCGCCGCCTGAGCGCGGGCACGGGCCTCGCCAAGGTCGTGCTGGGCCAGGTTCGGGAGCTCGCCGAAGGATTCCTGCGCGACGGGCGTTCCGCGCCTTTTATGGAGGGTCCATTTGGTTCGATGAACATCAACGCGCTGATGAAGCGGGATTGACGGCGGGTTCGCGATGGCACTCGAAATGCGGGAAGTCTGCGAGCGCTGCGGTGCGGCGCTCCCGAGGGAGCTCGCCACCGCCCGCATCTGTTCCTACGAATGCACATTCTGCAGTGCGTGCGCCGGGGCGATGAGCGATCGCTGCCCCAATTGCGGCGGCGAACTCGTTCCTCGCCCCCGCCGTGTTGCCGAACATGAGAACGAAGCCTGCGACCGGCTTCCTTCTCCGTTGAGATCCCGCGGCGCGTTTCGTAAGCTCGGCACCTGCGAACCCGGGAGGAAACCCATGCGTAAATTCGTCATTGAACGCGACATTCCGCAGATTGGAAGCGCCGACCGCGACGCCTTGCGCAGCGCCGCCCAGAAATCGAATGCCGTACTTGCGGAACTTGCGCCGGACATTCAGTGGGTGGAAAGCTACGTCGCATCGGACAAGACTTTCTGCATCTATCTCGCAAGGGACGAGGCGATCATCCGGAAGCACGCTGAATTGAGCGGATTTCCGGCTACGAAAATCACGGAAGTTTCCAAAACGATCGATCCGACGACGGCGCGCGCCCAGGCGGCATGATTCTTGGCTTGGGCGGGATTCCCCTCTGTCGCGCGACGCGTCCGGCATCGCTCGACCCCTCGCCTCGCTTCCCTAGCAGGGGGACGAAGCGCCGGGCGACTGAACCCTACTTGTGTTCTTGCACCACGCTTTCCAGGCGTTCGACGATGCGGGGCCAGCCGCCGCCCATGGCACGGTAGCCGCCCTCATCTTCGGGACGGAAGCCCGCGTGCTCCATACGTACAAGCGTGCCGCCCGGAGCCGGCGTGAGAGTCCATGTCACGACGGTTCTCAGCCCGCTATCGGACTCCGTTCCATCACCCCAGCTGTAGACCAGCCGGCGGGGCGCATCGATCTCCAGCACCTCGCAATTGGTGACGCCGCTCCAGCCGGGTACGGGGTTTGCCCGGAAAGTGAACCTGTGTCCGACCGCAGGCTCGAAATCGTTGCGCATAAGCCATTCGGCGATTAACGGGCTGAGCGTGAGGGCTCTCCAGATCTTTTCCGGCGGGTGGGCCATCGTGCGTTCGACGACGATGTTCTTCGTCTGCGCGGCGGAAGCTGCGGTCATTGGTCCATCTCCCTGAGAAGTTTTTCGAGCCTGTCGAAGCGTTCGGGCCAGAAGGCTCCGTAAAAGGCAAGCCAGTCGATGAGGTGGCGCAGTCCCGCGGGCTTCGCGCGGTAAAATACGTTGCGACCGCAGCGTTGGTGCGAAACGAGACCGGCATCCCTCAGCGTTTTCAGATGCTGCGACACTGCCGGCTGCGAAACGCCGGCGTGCATTCTCAGGGCGCCAACGCTCAGCGCGCCCCCGCGCGCCAACTGCTCGAACAGTCCCCGGCGAGTGGCATCGCCGAGCGCATGGAACAGAGTGTCGGCCGATTGCCGGTGCATATCTATATATAAGTACAAACTTATGTATCTGTCAACGCGCCATCCGGCATTTCTGCCATCCGGGGGAAGGGCGGAGTACCGCTAAAGAATGACTTTGCCGACGACGATGCCGGACAGAAGGGCGATAGCCAGCGCCCGGAAAGGCCTGGCTTTGATATAAGCTTCCACTTCCGCGCAGAAATTTTCGGTGGTCAGGGCTGCGCTCTCGTCACGGCCGGGCTTTCCCGCGAGTCGATCGTCATCCGGCGAATAAGACATGATATCGCTACTCCTGGGTCCGTAACGGACGGAAGCGCGTCCCGTTCCGGAATGCAACTCCGGCGCGCGATAAGCTTCGGCCTGGAAAGCAAGAATTCGTCACTTCAGCTCGAACAGCGTACCATTATCGGAATTGCCGCCGTTCAGTACGCCAAAAAGATCTCCGCGGCGGCCGGTCACAACGTTGACCGGATTCCGGTCGGGTCCGCGGTTGAAGCCCCACAGTTGCGTGAAAGTCCAGCTACCGTTGCCAACCGGCGGCGTGATCTGGAACACCGCGCCAGGAAAGAAATCGACGTCCCCCCAGACCGTGCCGATGAGAGAACCATTTGCGCCGGCGGCCAGGGAATTGGGGCCGTAGCCATGGACCGCAATTTTGGCAATTGTCGTGCGCGTCCATCCGGCGTTGCCCTGCGCCAGCTCGAACGCCACTCCAGCACCTCCTCCCGTGTTCGCGGTGCCATAGATTGTTCCGCCGGCCGTCAAGACGAGGTTCGAGGGATTCTGTCCGTCGTTGCCGCCGTTGAAGGTGGTCAGGACGGTTTCATTCCACATGCCGTGTGCCGGCGAAAGCTGCACGACCGCGCCATCGCCGTATGCGGTGGAGACGTAAAGCGCCGTCTGACCCTTGAAACCCACGATCGAGGTAGGCACGCCGCCGGTCGAGTTGCCGGTAAAGTTGAACAGCGTCGTCTCTTTCCAGCGGCCCTTTCCCGATTTTGGAGGCGTGAGGCGAAACACGCTCCCGCAGCCTGTCTGGCCGCAGGCGTTCGATCCGCCTGAGGCGATGCCATAGAGCGCATTGCCGTGCCGGATGAGTGGCGCAGTCACATACAAGAGATTGCCGTCCGTCCCTCCGTTGAAGGTGTAAAGAATCTGATAGGTCCACGGGCTGTTGCCCTTCGCCGGAGCCAGCAGCTGGAACACAATTCCGTCGCTGCCAGCGGCGGGATAGCCGTATAGCGAACCTTTGGAACCGAGGGTGAGCTGCAACTCGGGCGCCCAGCCGTCGCCGTCATCCTGAAAATTATAAAGAACATTGAGCGTCCAGGAATGGCTGCCACCCGACGGCGGCGAAAGCGCGTAGATCGTGCCACATCCCGCACCGCCATCGCAGGCACCGTTGCCGCCGATGGGAGTGGTGCCGAAAAGGGTTCCGCGAGCAGTGGTGATGACGCCGCCGCCGGGAGAATAGCCGCTGTTCTGGTCGAATTCGAAAAGCGCAGTCGCCGAGTCATGCGCGGTCGCTGGCACCGCCGTGCCGGCCGCCAGCGACAGCGCGCTGGCCAATACGAACCAAATGGATTTCGGCATTGCGCGCCTCCCTCCGCGGGGCCGAACCGACATTCGGCGCCATCGCGACGCGGATCGATGTCGGTCGCTCCTCCCTTTTATTTCCAATCCAGAAAAACGCCAAACCGGTTCTCGGCGAGCGGCTACCCATGAAATGATTGTTCGCGTCGTCAAGGAAGTGGGGCGCGGCAGCCGTCGCGGCGGCGCGGAACGGGTGCATGCAAACCGCGTTTTCTTGCCGTCGAGCGGGCGCAGGAGAGAAATCATGAGCTTTTCCCCGCGTAAGTTGAAAATGGGTGCCGCGATTGCCGGCATCCTGGGTGCGGCAGCATTGGCAGGATGCGCCACCCAGAGTCCACCACCGCCCCCGCCGCCACCGGCGCCCGCTGCGGATATGCAGTCGTCCAACACGGAACAGTCTACCCAGCAGCAGCAGGCGACCGAGACCCAAAATACCACGACAACGAGCGGATCCATGTCTGGCGGCGCCACGTCTGGCGGAGCCGGCTCGAACGGCGGCCGATAAAGACCGGCGGGGACGGCTTGACGCTGTCCCCGCATCTGCTTGCCTTCACGCCGTTTCGCGGGCAATTGCGTTCTCACACTTAGCACCAGGAGCGTGCGCGTTACGTGGCTGCGCATGGCTCACCGAAAACTGAACGGTCGGAAACGCCGCAGCCGTGGCCAATTCCAGCTTCGTGCGCTAATGTCGCCGTCGCTTCCCGCCTTGGCGGCAGCCGTCGCCGCGCTCCGAAGGAAATCGACATGTCCCGCTTGCATAGATTTTGTGTCGGCGCTACCGCGTTTGCCATGCTCTCCGCTGCCGCCGCGCCGCTGGCCTCCGCCGCCCTGCCGGCTTCCAATCCGTTCGCGCAGCCGAGTTCGCTGCCCTATCAGGCGCCGCGCTTCGACATGATCAAGGACAGCGACTACCAGCCCGCGCTTCGAGGAGGGCATGAAGGAGCAGCTCGCCGAGATCGCGGCGATCGCCGACAATCCCGCGCCGCCCACTTCGACAACACCATCGTGGCGATGGAAAAGTCGGGCCGAGATGCTGGACCGGTGTCAGCAACACCTTCTTCGGCGTGGTGCAGGCCAACACCAACCCACGCTGGACGAAGGTACAGACCGCGGAGGCGCCCAAGCTCGCCGCGCATCAGGACGCGATCTATCTCAATCCCAAGCTCTTCGCGCGGGTAAAGCCGCTCTATGACCCGCGCGCCCGCTGAATCTGGATGCCGAATCGCGCAGCTGCTCGACACTCTACTACATGCAGTTCGTCCATGCCGGCGCGCATCTGTCCGGCGTCGGACAAGGCGCGGCTGCAGGCGATCAACAAGCGACGATGCGAGCCTGGAAACCTCGTTCCAGCAGAAGCTGGTGGCCGCCACCAAGGCCGGCGCGCTGGTGGTGGACAACAAGGCCGCGCTTGCTGGCCTGTAGCGATGCGGAAATCGCCAGCCGCGGCGCATGCCGCGAAGAGCCGCAAGCTCGACGGGCAAATACGTCATCCCGCTGCAGAACACGACGCAGCAGCCGCTGCTGACCGCGCTGACCGACCGCGCCATGCGCGAGAAACTGTTCAACAACCGCTGGACGCGCACCGAAAAAGGCGATGCCAACGACACCCGCGCGGATCATCGCGCGAACTGGCGGCAATCCGCGCGCCGAAAGGCCAAGCTGCTGGGTTATCCCAACTATGCCGCCTATGTGCTCTACGACCAGATGGCCGAGACGCCCGCGAAGGTGCGAGAAATTCCTCGGCCAGCTGGTGGGGCCGACCGCGCGCCAAGGCCGCCGACGAAGCGCAGAGCTGATCCAGGCGGCCATCGACAAGGACGGCCCGCATTTCGATCTGAAGCCCTGGGACTGGGAACGCTACGCCGAACAGGTGCGCAAAGGAACGCTACGACCTGGACGAGAATGCAGCTCAAGCCCTATTTCGAACTCCACACGGTGCTGCAGAACGGCGTGTTCTATGCCGCCAACCAGCTCTATGGCATCACCTTCAAGCAGCGCCACGACATCCCGGTCTATCAGCCTGACGTGATGGTGTATCGAGGTGTTCGACAAGGACGGCTCGTCGCTGGGCCTGATGTATTTCGACTATTTCAAGCGCGACAACAAATCCGGGCGGCGCCTGGATGAGCAATTTCGTGGAGCAGTCGAACCTGCTGGGCACCAAGCCGGTGATCTACAATGTCGCCAACTTCACCAAGCCCGCGCCCGGGCCAGCCGGCGCTGATCAGCTTCGACGACGTCACCACCATGTTCCACGAATTCGGCCATGCCCTGCACGGCCTGTTCGCCAACGAGAACTATCCGTCTTTGTCGGGCACCAATGTGGCGCGCGACTTTGTCGAATTTCCCTCCCAGTTCAACGAGCATTGGGCGCTCTATCCCGAGGTGCTCAAGCATTACGCGATCAACTACAAGACCGGCGCAGCCGATCCCGCAAGGCGCTGGTGGACAAGATCAAGAAGCCGCAGACCTGGGGCCAGGGCTATGCGCTGGGCGAATTGCTGGCGGCCTCCGAACTGGACATGAAATGGCATATGTTGCCGGCGGATGCGCCCAGGCAGGATGTCGATGCCTTCGAGACCAAGGCGCTGAAGGACACCGACACGGACTTTCCCAACGTGCCGCCGCGCTATCGCTCCAGCTATTTCCTGCACATCTGGGCCAATGGCTATGCCGCCGGCTATTACGCCTATCAGTGGACGGTGATGCTCGACGACGACGCCTTTGCCTGGTTCACCGCTCATGGCGGCCTGACGCGCGCCAACGGCCAGCGCTTCCGCGACCTGATCCTGTCACGCGGCCATACCGTGGATTACGGCCCGATGTTCCGCGCCTTCTACGGCAAGGATCCCGATATCGGTCCGATGCTGCAGCATCGCGGACTGGCACAGGGCGGAGATTGAGCCGGCGCAGCAACAAGTGCAGCCGGCGGAGAGAGCCCGGCAGCTCCCTTATGCGATCGAGCGGGCTTCGGCCGGCTTTGCGGACGAGAAGCTTTCGCGGGCGGCGGCGATGGGCTTTTGCACGACATGGGCCTTGCCGTCCGGCTTGCCGTATTCAGGACGGCAATTGCCGTCGATGAACGCGCCGGAATCGATCCGGATATCCTGATGGATCACATCGCCGCTCATATGTGCAGTGCTGGTGAGAACGACTTTCCTGGCTTCGATCTTGCCGGTGACAGTGCCCGCAAGCTCGACTTCTTCGCCGTAGACGTTGCCCTTGATGTTCGCGCTCTGCCCGACTTTCACCGAAACACCCCGGATGTCACCGTCGACCTCGCCTTCGACGTGAATATCCTCGGTGCTCTCGAGCTGGCCCGAGATCCTGAGCGACTTGCTGATCAGGGACACCGACGGCCCATGGGAGGCCGAAGCGGGCGCTGGTGATCGCCGTATCTCAACGGGAGCAGGTGCAGGGGCGGGTGGCGTGACATGAAGAGGCGTTGCCGATGCCACCGGCTTTGCCGGCGGAGCGGAATCGGGCATTTTATCGTTGCGTGAGAACATGGTCATGGTTGTGTCTCCGGTAGTTGTACAAGCGTTTCGAAGAAATTGACCGGTCGCCAGGGCATTCGCGCATCGACGCGCGCACCTCTTGCTACGTCGACAGTGTGGTGAAAGATTCGGCCCGTGATGTCTGCCGTCGTGTCAAGTGTTACATTGACCGCAAACACGCGGCCAGTGACCCGGCCGCAGATGCGCGCTTCGCGTGCCACGATATCGCCTTCCACCTTACCACCCGCAGCCAGCATCAAACTCCCGGCGCGCACCGATCCCAACACGCGACCGTGGATGTGAAGATCTCCGTCCGTGTCCACGTCGCCGGTGACGGTTACGCCGTTTCCCAGATGCGAAGCAAGTTCGGCCTTGCCACGGCGAGGCTGGGTCCGGATGAGCGCGTGTCGAGGCAAGGCTGACATGCGTCGCCATTCCTGGTTCCAATTCCGCCGGGTCGATCATGGCGCAGACCCCACGGCAGGGCAAGCGATCCGGGCATCAGACGCCATACTAATATTTGGCCATCGGCCGGCGCCGCGCGACAAGGCGCTTTTCGTCCAGAATTGCGCATGAATTACCGCCACGCCTTCCATGCCGGCAATTTTGCCGATGTCGTAAAGCATGTCGCGCTGGTCGCCATCATTCTGCACCTCAAGCGCAAGGAGAAGCCGTTCTGCATCATCGACACCCATGCTGGCGCAGGGATCTACGATCTCGGGAGCGGCGAAGCCGCCCGGAGCGGTGAAGCAGCGGGAGGAAATCCTGCGCCTGGGCGCGCTTGAGGGAGCCGCGCTGCCGGAGGCACTCCAGACTTACCTCGATTGCATCGGCAAGGAGAGGGAGGGCTGCTATCCCGGGTCTGCGCGCATTGCGGCCAGATTGCTGCGGCCTCACGATCGCCTCGTCGCCATCGAGAAGCAAACCGCAGAGGCGGCCATGCTTCACGCTTCGCTTGCGGAGTTCGGGAATGCGCGCGCGGTCGTCGGCGATGGCTACGAGCGGTTGCCCGCACTGCTGCCGCCGCGCGAGCGGCGCGGCATCGCACTGATCGATCCGCCCTACGAAGCCGAAGACGAGTTCGCGCGCGCGGCGGACGCTCTTGGGCGCGCATATCGGCGGTTCGCCACAGGCATCTACATCGTGTGGTATCCGATCAAGTCGCGCGTGGCCGCCGACGCGTTCGGCGGCGAAGTTCGTGCGCGCGGCGTAGCACCGCTGTTGCGTGTCGAGGTTGAGGTGGGTCGCGCGCCCGAAGCCGCACGGGAACGCCTTTCCGCGGCAGGGCTCCTGGTGGTCAATGCGCCATTCGGTTTTGAGCGTGAAATGAGGGCGGCGGCAACCGTGCTGGCCCCTTTGCTCGGCCGCACGGCGGATCGCCCGGCGGTCGTAACATTCCGGATGTGGGCGGGACCGAGCGGCCGGTAGGGCTGCCCCTGACGCCGACTTTTCAGCCGGTTTGGCGTTTTCAGAGGAGGACCGAAAGAGACAAGCGGTCGCGATGACAACGCAAATGCAGCGGGCCAGGGAGACGCGGGCGCCTGCCGCGACAAGCGGCGGAAAATGGCGGCTTCCGCGGCTTCTTCGGGCATGGCCGGGATGGGTGTGGCGAACCGGGCTCGCCATCGTGACCGTCCTGGCGGCGGCGCTGATCGCGCTCTATTTCCTCGACTGGAACACGATGCGCGGGCCGGTCGCGCGCTATGTGTCGGACCGGTTGGGCCGCGAGGTGCGGATCGACGGCAATCTCCATGTGAAGCTGTTTTCCTGGCAGCCGCGCGTCGATGTCGGCGGTCTGTGGATCGCCAATCCGAAGTGGCTGGGCGGGAAGCCGGCCGCGGACGTCGACCATCTGACATTCGAGTTCCGGCTGCTGCCGCTGCTGTTCGGCGGCCGATGGATATTGCCCTGGTGCAGATCGACCGCCCGGCGATCGACATTGTGCGCGAGCCCGATGGCCGCACCAATTGGCAATTCTCCAACGATGCGAAGGGTTGGGACATTCCGCCCATCCGCCGCTTTGTGCTGCACGAAGGAAAGGTCCTGATCGACGATCGCGAACGCAATCTGAAATTCACCGGTACGGTCTCGTCGCGCGAAACGACCGGGAGCGCCGCCGCTGCCTTCCAACTGCTCGGAAGCGGTACCCTAAACGCCAAAGACTTCACGGCGGACATTCGCGGAGGCCCGCTCATCCACGTCGATGAATCGCGGCCGTACACATTCACCGCCGATATCCGGGCGGGTGCAACACATGCAGTGATCGATGGGCAGATCACGCATCCATTTCATCTCGGCCGTTATTCGGCCACTGCAACGATCAGCGGGCACGATCTCGCAGATCTTTATGACCTGACGGAACTCGCGCTGCCTGGGACGCCGCCGTACCGCATTTCTGGCGCCCTGACGCGCGAAGGAGCGTTCTATCGGTTCGCGAATTTTTCCGGGATCGTCGGTGACAGCGACCTGCACGGCAATCTCTCGGTCGATGTTTCCTCTGCCGTGCCGTTTATCCGCGGCATCGTTGCTTCGCGCCGGCTCGATTTCGCCGATCTGGGGCCACTCGTCGGCGGCAAGGCGGTGACGCATCGCTCCGAACCAGGGCTGTTGCCGGATACTCCATTGCGCGTGGCGAGACTGCGCAAGACCGACGCGGAGGTCGACTACACGGCCACGGATGTAAAGTCGCGAGACTTCCCGCTCCGCAAGCTCGCGACCCATATCAGCCTCGAAAACGGCGTGCTGCTGCTGAAGCCGCTGGCTTTCGACTTTCCGCGTGGCAAGCTCGCGGGGTTCGTGCGTATCGATGCGCGGCGACCGGTGACGGTGACAAACCTGGATGCGCGCGTGACCGGGGCCCGGATCGAGCAGTTCATTCATAGCAGCGACAAGCCTGTCGCTGGTCTGCTCGAGGCGCGCGCAGTGTTGAAAGGCGAGGGCGACTCGGTGCGCAGCGCGGCCTTGAGTGCCGATGGCGCGCTGACCGTCGTGGTTCCCGAAGGGCGGATCCGTCGCAGCCTCGCGGAATGGCTGGGCGTCAATGTGCTCAACGGGCTCGGATCTCGCTGACCGGGAATACCAGCGACACGGGACTGCGCTGCGCGATCGCGCACTTTGGCGCGCAGCATGAAATCCTGACCGCGCAGCAGCTGGTTTTCGATACCGACCCCGTACTGGTCACGGGTCGGGGGAGTATCGATCTTCGCAGCGAAACGATGAATTTGACGGTCGCCGGTAAACCGAAGAGCTTTCAGCTCCTCCGTCTGAACGTGCCGGTCACCGTGCAGGGCCCGCTCGCCCATCCTGTGGTCGGCGTCAAGGCGGGGGCCGCGGTCGCCCAGGCCGGCATCGCCGCAGCCCTCGGTTTCCTTTCGCCCATCGCTGCACTTCTGCCCTTCGTCGACGCCGATCTCGCGAAGAATGCCAATTGTTCCGCGCTCGTCGCAGAGGCCGCTGCGCGCGGCGCACCCGTCAAAGTATCAAGACGGCGTTGATCGGCGGACAGCTCGGTTCGCGAACCAATGGCCCGCCTGTGACTTGCGAGCCACTCGCAGCTGAATTCGTTTTCGACCCTTGCGGACGCGGCGGCGCGCGACTGGAAAAGGCGCAATTCGCCGCGTAGATCGGTCGGAGCCATCGAAGCGGGAAACAAATGGGGCGACCGAACACGCGCGTTCTTGCACTCGCCTGCCTGATGGTCGCACCGGCCTTAGCACAGACCGAAACGGGGATTGAACAGGTCGTCGTCACCGCGACCCGGATTCCTGAGCCGAATGACAAGGTGCCGGCGGACGTATCGGTTGTTTCGGGAGACGAACTGCGCGCGCGCGATGCCTGGGATTTGCAAACGAGCTTGAGCCTCGTGCCCGGCGTCGAAGCGCCCGCCGGCGGCGATGCGGGACCCTCGAGCTCGGTTCCCTCGTTCTGGGGCCTGCACGAATTCGATGCCTTCCTGTTGGTGGTCGATGCCGTGCCGTGGGGCGGATCGTTCAACCCTGCCATCTCCACGCTCGACCTCAATGACGTGGAGCGCATCGAAGTCTTGAAGGGTTCGGCGCCCGTCATGTATGGCGCGACCTCGTTCGTCGGCGTCGTTCAGGTGCTGCATTATCCGGCGGGACAGGCCGCGCAGGAGATCGACCTCGAAGGCGGCAGCTACGGTTCGGCCCGCGGCGATCTCTCGATGGTGCTGCCCGGTTCCGACAGTTTCCGCAACTCGCTGGCGCTCGACGGCGAAAGTCTTGGCTTCGCCGACAGGCGCGAAAACGTTTCGGACGGCCAGTTTCTTTATCGCGCCGAAGATGATTTGGGGCCGGGTACGTTGCGCTTCGATACGGATCTCACTTTTGTGCACGATGTGCCGCCCAGCCCGATCGTCCGTGTCGGTACGGAACTCACGCCGCTCATCCCGCTCAACGCCAATTTCAATCCCGCCAACGCGGAAATCGCCGAGAACAAATATCAGGGTGATATCGGCTGGACGCAGCCGACGAATCTCGGCAGCTGGGACACGCTTTTCTCCTACGCCCATTCCGACATCGTCTACATCGCCGGTTTCCTGCATCCCGATCTCAGCGGCACGGTCGATACCCAGGATCAGCATCGGCTGCTGAACGACGGTTACTTTGACACGCACCTTACCAACACGCAGTTCGATCACCTGACTCTGATCGCCGGCGCCGACATGCTTTATGGCTTCGGACGGCAGGGCACCTATAACGACAACGGCGCCTATACCGTGCCCCTGGACGGCTCGGTGCTGCCGCCGCCGACCACCCAACTGCCGGCAAACGAGATCGGCAGCGTCAACGACAAGCGTGAGTTTCTCGGTCAGTATCTGCAGGCCGACTGGGTCCCGGACGCGCGCTGGGACGTGATCGCCGGCTTCCGGCTCAACGAAACCTTCGAACACCAATATTCGTCGGATTACCTTCTGACGCCGCCGGCTTCGTTCGCGTCGGAGAGCTCCAATCGCGATCTCGTAAAGCCGGCGGGAACGATCGGGGCGAGCTACAAGGCCTGGGAGAACGGCGGCGACGAGGCGGTGCTCTATGCGGATTATCGCAACGCATTCAAACCCTCGGCACAGGATTTCGGCCCCGACTATCAGCCAACCGTGCTCCTGCCCGAGACCGCGCAGAGCTACGAAGCCGGCGTCAAGGGCGCGCTCGCCGCGTCGGCACTCAGCTACGATGCCGAGATCTTCCTGCAGAATTTCCAGAACCTCGTCGTGCCCCTGCCCACCGGCTTTCTCACCAATGCCGCCCATGAGCAGCTCAAAGGCATCGAATTCGAGACGAGGTACGAGTTGCTGCCCAACCTCGCGCTCGCCGCCAATTTCGCGTACCACGACGACCGCTTCGGCCAGTATTTCTTCTTCAACGGCGTGAGCAGCGTGAACGTGGCAGGCCGGGAGCTGACGCTGTCGCCGCATGTTCTGGCGTCGGGCGGTGTTCTTTACACGCCCGCACAAGGGTTCAACGCCACTTTCGTCGTGAACTATGTCGGCCGGCGGTATCTCGACGAGGAAAATATCGCCCCCGTCGACGGCTACACCACGCTCGCCGCGACCGCGGGTTATCGTTTCGATCATTATCTCGTTTCAGTCGAGGGAACCAACCTCACCAACCAGCGCCCGCCGGTCAGCGCCAGCGAGTTCGGCAGCGAGTCGTTCTACCTTCTGAACGCGCGGATGCTGTGGCTGCGGCTCGGCTACTCGCTGTGATGCGGGCCTGAGGGAGTTCCGTCCCGGCGCGAGATCTGCAAAAAAAAGCGGCCCTGTCGAACAGGGCCGCTTGCACAGTGCTAGCAAAGTGAGGCTTCAGGCACCCTGAATGCCCGAACCCGAGCAGACGGGGCCTTTGCCGACCGGCTCCATATTGAGCCCCAGGGTGTTTTCCAGCTTGCCGGAAACAAAGGTCTGGTAGATCGCAGTGCGCCACTGACTCGGCAACGGCGACAGGCCGGCGTATCCCAGGATGCCTTTTGCGTCGATATTGATGTCGGCAGTGTCGACGTAAGCCAACTGGCCGGTAAGCGTCGCCAGCTTGGCGCTGTTGGCGTAGCAGGTATAGCCCAGGAAGTTGGTTGTTCCGACCAGCGGATAGGCTTCTGCCTCCGTAGGATTGGCGAGAGGCTCCGCCGGAGACAATCCCTCGACCCAGGCGGTCGGATCGTTGCGAGAGCCGTTCTGCGTGCAACTTGCGCAGTACGTGCCGTTTTTGTTGCTCTGTGGGGGCTGTATCCCTTCGAATGCGACAAGCGCGGCGGTAGGCGAGGGTGCAATCCAGTTGCCGGAACTGTTCTGCAGAGTCGCCGCCGAGAGGTTGTATGTGTTGGTATGACTGTGAACGACGTAAGGCCTTACGTAATCGGCCCCGACATAGCCAACGCGCGCCTGCTGGATGCAGTCGGTATAGCCCTTCGGCAAGACCGTCTCGGTCGTGCATTGATCGCCCTCGTTGGCGGGCGACTGCGTGAAGGCAACATATTGCGCGACGCCCGAACTGTTGGGCGCGAGCGTAATTTTTCCGCTTTCGTCGACGCCCGGGTAGTTGGGATTATTGACATTGTAGGTGTTTCCGATGATCGAGGCGGCACCCGCATTCTGCAGGGTGGTCGCGCCCGTCGTGTACAGATTGTAGCCATAGCTGGCGCAGACGTTTGCAAGATGGCGCGTGATGATCGAAGTGGTTCCCGAGCCGTCGCTGCGTGCCACCGCGTAGAGCGGAACGCTCCAATTTCCTGCCGGTGTGGGATCGTTCGGATCCTCTAGCGAGGTGCCATTGTTGTCGGCCGTGAGTCGCGTATCATTCCAGTTGGTGATCTGGCCGTTCCAGATTGCGCAGATCGACGACACGCTCAGCCGCAGGCCGCCGTTGCCGTTGCCGTTATAAACATTCAGATGGTAATCGATCTCGGCTTTTCCGGTCGCGGTGACCTTCTCGTAAATTCCCTTGCTCGGGTAGAAATTCGTGACCGGATCGATCGAGAACGGGAACTGGACGAGCGGCCCGTAGCACTGCAGCGGATTGGGGTAGGGGTCGGTCGATCCGCTCGTGCACGAAACGCCGTTTGACGCCAGCGATCGAGATGCAGGTGCTGCCCTGGCAGTAGGTGCCGCCGCCGGTACCGTTATCGTATGCGTCGACATCGGTCGTACCAAGGCCCGCGTCGGAAAGGCCGTAGAACACTTCCGGGAAATATTGCGGACCGTTAGTATTGACCTCTCCCCAGAAGGACTTGGGATCGTGGCTGAACACGCCCAGGATGCCGCTTCCGGAACCGGTCGAGATGTACCACGTCGTCGCGTTGGTGATGACCTGCTGCGTTGCGCAGTTTTGCGGATTGTTGCCCTTCCAGTCGAACAACAGTTCGTCCACGTAGGTCGGCGGAGACCCTTTGGTGACGAGATCGGCGGGTTCTGCGTAGCAGTCGCTGGTTTGCCGCCAGTAAGGCGCGACCAGCGAGGAACCTCCGCCGAATACGTCGCTCGAACCGAAAACGTAGGCTTGCGTGCCCAGGCTGCAATTCGTGTCGCCGTTGCAGGTGGCGGCGTCGGCAGGTGCGACCGCGCCCACGAGCGCAAGACAGGTCGTGGCCAGAAAATAGTGATGAAGTTTGAGCATGTCAGTCGATCTCCTCTGGTGCGTGAAATTGCAAGGTGATGTGCGATGGCCGGCCGGCGTGCGTGGTGACCCCTTCTTCCGGCTCACCACGAAGCGTGGACGAAAAAAACTGGCGCGGAACGCCCGGATCATATTGGAATGCTCAAGACCAACAATACTCCGAGCGAAGTATTCAATAAAAATTCACAGACTAGGTGATTGCTGCAAAAGCAAAAGTCAGCGGACGCCAAGCATAACAGCCTAGGGACGGCGCGCTGCATCGCCATCCGTGCGCCGCTGCGGAGGGCCCGATCGGCATACCAAACGACGAGATTCCGAGACCGACCCGGCGGGCGGATTGCCGCTTCGTCCCCCGACAATTCGCTCTTCAGTAGCGCTCGACTTCGAAAGTTCCGCGAACGATATGTGAAGGTTTTGAGATGGTCGTTCCGCGATCAAGCGCGGCAACCGCCCGAGGCTCCCCTCGGTAAAATGGCGGTCGGTGTTCTTATTCGCCACGAACCGTGTCGGCTGGTTTCCGCGGCGGCAGCGGGGGAAAAAAGGAGCGGCCCCGGGGCTTGGGGGCCGCTCTTGTCGCTGATGATGCGCTTATCCCCCGATTACGCCGGCAGTACTGCACGCCCCGGGCGCACCCACCGGTTCGATATTAAGGCCAAGACCGGATTTGCTGCCGACAAACGTCGTCTAAATCGCGTTTCGCCATTGTTCGGAAAGCGGCGACAAGCCGGCGCTGGCCAGGATTCCAAGCTTGGAATTGTAGTTGATCGGCTTGAAAGTGATGTATCCCATTACGCCGACCAACGAGTGTTGCTGATACTTGCTGGCGTAACAGGTATAGGTGATCCAGTTCGCAGTGCCCACGACGGGATAAGCGCCTGCGCTCGGGGGATTGGCGATCAGGGCTGTCGGCGAGCTGCTTTGGACCCAGGCTGTGGGATCGGAGCGATAGCCAAAATTCAGGCAGCTCGCGCAATAGGTTCCGTTCTGGTTGCTCTGCGGCGGCTGAATGCTTGAATAGGCTGCCAGCGCGGCGGAGGCTGACGGTACTTCCCAATGGCCAGAGGAATTCTCGAGAGTTGCTGAATTCAGGCCGTAGGTATTCAGCTGTGTCGCGGCGACGTAGGGCAGAACGTAGTCCGTGCCGCTATAGGTAATCCTGCCGAGCGCAATGCATGCGGTTGAGCCAGCCGGGGGCGACGGACAATTGGAGGGATTGCTGCCACCCGGCACAGCCGTAAACGCCGTGTACTGGGCGACGCCGGAATTTCCGGGCGCGAGGGTGAACAGTCCCGGCGTTTCGCCCGCGACCGGGGGATAATTGGGGTCGTTCGTGTTGTATGTCGGACCCTGCAGCGAGGTCGGCAGCGTGGAGGAGCCGGTGGTGTACTGGTTGCCTGCCAGTCCGGCGCAAACATTGGCAAGATGGCGCGACAGTATGCTGGTGGCGCCCGAACTGTCGGAGCGGCCGACAATCTGCAGAGGAACACTCCAGTTTCCGTTCTGCATCGCGGGATCGTTGGGATCTCCGAGCTCAACCCCGCCATTGTCGGTCGTTATTGCCGGATCGTTCCAATTGGTGATCTGTCCGTTGAATATCTTGCAGTAGGTGGTGGGGCTGAGCCGAAGGCCACCGCTGCCGTCTTTGCGGCCATATTGGATGTTGAAGTGATAGTCGGTCTCGGCGCCGTTCGAGCCTATCCATTTTTCGTAAGCCGCGTTGTATGCGAAGGCTATCGGAGTGATTCCAAAGGGAAATTGGATGAGCGGTCCGTAACACTGCAACGGATTTGGATAGGGATTCTTCGACCCGCTCGTGCATCCCACCTGGTTGGGCGCGCCGATGGCGATGCTGGTCTTACCCTCGGTTTCGGTACCGCCGTCATTGTACACAGTCACGTCACTCGATCCGAGAGGCGTGGTGGACATCCCAAACTGAACGCTCGGGAAATATTCGTTGTCCTGCTGGTTGATGTAGCCGAAGAACGTCGGGTCGTGGCCGAACACGGACAGTATTCCCACGCCCGCGCTTGCGGATACGTAGTAGGTGGTTTCTTTGGTAGTGATGTGCTGGGTGGCGCAGTTCTGCGGTGGATTGCCGGTATAGTTGAATGGCGCTATCTGCTGGAAACTCGGCGGCGTGCCGGCGATAATGAGATCCGTCGGCTCTGCATAGCAATCGAACGTCTGCCGCGCATATGGCGCCGGCACCGACGCGCCACCACCGAAAATGTCGCCCTTTGCGTAATTCTGAGCGAACGCGCCCGGCGCAAACATGGCGGTTCCCATGATCAGTACGCAGCTCGAAGCCAGCGCCCGCTGCTTCAGATTGCACATCAATAGATCTCCTCTGTTTTTCGTGAGGCGAAAGGACATTCCCCGCCGCCCTCGCGTAAAGTCTGTAAAGTATATTGACTCGATAGAGTTTATGAGTCAAACGGTTGGATAGCTACCGTCGTGGAGCGCAGAAGGCAGGAAGGGAGAGTTCATCAATCTGCAGTCAAACTGTCATCAAAGTGTCGCAATAACGTGAATTCGCAAGTAAAACTATACGATCGGCAGTAAAGACCTTGAATTGCCGGCAGTCTGTCTTGATCGATTTGAGTGTCTCGGTTAGGCGTGGTCGCGGAGCACTCCACGAGGATGCGGGTGTCCAGGAGGGGCAGTTGTGTGATGGGGAGAATGCTGCTGCCTTGGCCGGCCTCAGCGGCACGTATCCTTGAGATTCTTGCCTGGGCGGTGATGGCATTTCCAACCATGAATCTGGCGGCCCGCGCGCAAGAAGCGCCGCAGACGCCGGCTGCCCAACCCGCCCCGTCTCCGCCGAGCGCACCCGCGCCGTCGCAACAGGCAAACGCAAACGCCGCGGCGGCGGAACGTCGCGTCGATATCGATGCCTATGACATAGACGGCAATACGAAGCTGGATCAGGAAGCGATCGAGAGCGCCGTCTATCCATTTCTCGGACCGCAGCGAACGCGCGCGGATGTGGAAAGCGCGCGCGCGACGCTTCAGCACGCTTACCAGGCTCTCGGCTATCAGACCGTCGTGGTGGAAATTCCGCCACAGACAGTCACGAACGGTATCGTCAAGCTGCACGTGGTCGAAGCGCCGATCGGACGCGTGCGCGTCGTGGGATCCCGCTATTACCTGCCAAGTACAATCAAGGAGCAGGTACCGGCGCTCGCGCAAGGGACCGTTCCGAATCTCCAGGAAGCGCAGAACGAGCTCAATGACGTCAACCGATTGCCGGATCGGCGGGTCACACCGATTTTGAAACCCGGACAGGTCCCGGGAACCGTCGATGTCGATCTGCGCGTGACCGACACCTTGCCGCTTCACGGTTCGGTGGAAGTGAACAACGACCACAGTCCAAACACCGACCCGCTGCGCGCGCTGGCGACCCTCCACTACGACGATCTTTGGCAGATGGGCCAGAGTGCTGCTTTTACGTTCCTGCGGGCGCCGCAAAACGTTCACAGCGGACAGGTATTTTCGGGTTCCTATCTGGCGCCGGTCTGGAGCACGCCGTGGAACATTCTCGCCTATGGCTATCAGTCGAATAGCGATGTGAACACCCTGGGCGGCACCAATGTGCTCGGCAACGGCTACACTGCGGGGCTTCGCGGCGTGCTGCAGCTTCCCGCATTTGGCGATTTCGCCCAGACCCTCAATTTCGGCCTGGACTACAAGCATTTTCTCGAGGGTGTGACGCTCGGCACCAGCGGAACCGTGGCGACGGTCGACTATGTGCCTGTGACCGCCGCTTACAATCTGAACTGGGTGACGCCGGATGTGGAGGTCAGTTCGGCGTCTACGCTTGTGCTGGGCACACGCGGAGTGGGGAGCTCGCCAGCAGAATTCGAAAACAACCGGGCCTTCGCGCGCGGAAATTTCGTCCATCTCGGGACCGACGTGACCTACACCCAGCACCTGCCGTTCGAGTCGCTGGGTGTGTTCCGCTTCGCCGGACAAATCGCCGATCAACCCCTTCTGTCGAGCGAGCAGTTCGCAGCCGGCGGACTGACCTCCGTGCGCGGCTATCTGCAATCCGAAGCGATCGGCGATGATGGAATGCTTGAATCCAACGAATTGCGCAGCCCCTCTCTCAGCCGCTACGTCGATTCAGCGGATATCGACGATTGGCGCGTCTACGGCTTTGCCGATCTGGCGCATGTGTGGATTCTGGGTGCGCTGCCCGGACAAACCAATGCGTTCACACTCGAAAGCATCGGGGCGGGGATGCGGATGGCGGCGCTGGGTCACCTTCTGGGGATCATCGACATCGCCCTCCCGCTGCGCAGCGGCCCCGCGACGCCCGCACGACGACCGCGGCTCTCCTTCAGCGTCAAATCGGAGCTCTAACTTGCGGACATCCGTTCCCATGACTTCGATGCGGCGCTTCGTCTGGCGGCGCGGATGGCTGTTGCTGGCGCTGCTGGCGCTGGCCCCGAGCCAGGCCTCGGCGTGGTGGCAGACCGACTGGTCCTATCGCAAGCAGATCACCATCGACACCACGCCCAAGGGAGCCGATATCGCGCAGCCGGCCGGTCGCGTGCCGGTGCTCATCCGTTTGCATTCGGGGAATTTCAGCTTTGGCGATACGCTGGACAATGGCAACGACATTCGATTCATCGGCTCCGACGACAAGACGCCGCTGCCCTTTCACATCGAATCCTTCGATCCGCTGCTGGGCGTCGCTGCGCTGTGGGTCGATGTTGCAGATTTTCCAGCCGGATCGGTCAAACAAGTCTGGCTGTACTACGGCAACAAGAAAGCTCCCGCAGCCGCCGATCCCGCCGGGACCTTCGATGCCGATTACACACTCGTCTATCATTTCGGGGATGGCGCGGGTGCGCCACCGAAGGACACGACGGCCTACGGCAACAATGCCCAGAACGCGCCCGCGGGAATCGACGATGGCGCAATCATCGGCAAGGGTGCGCGGTTCTCGGGCACAGCTCCCGTTATCGTGCCTGCGAGCCCGTCGCTGGCAATCGCGCCAGGCGGTGCCTTCACATTCAGCGCCTGGGTGAAGATCGTCGCTGTGCAGCCGCGCCAGGGTCTGTATGTGCGCAGCGACCGCGGTTCGGCATTGGTGATCGGGCTCGACGGGGGCATGCCCTTTGTCGAGGTGCAAGGCTCCGGCGCGCTGCGCGTTGCGTCGCCGCAGCCCGTCGCGAAAGGGCAGTGGACGCACATTGCGGTTACCGCCAACGGCAAAACAATCTCGCTCTATGTGAACGGCAAGAGCGTAGCCGCTGCGCCCGGAGCGCTTCCTCCGCTGAACAGCGTCACCGCCATCGGCGGCGCGGCACCGGGTGCTGCGCTCACATCGCCGGTCTTGGCGCTCACGGGCGAAATCGATGAAGTGCGGATTTCCAGGATCGCACGCAACGCGGCACTGATCCGGGCCGATGCGATCGGCCAGGGCCCCGAGTCGCGGCTTGTGGAGTACGGAGTCGACGAAAAACAGGCCGGCTTCGGCTTCGGCTATTTCGGCATCATCGTCAAATCGGTCACCATCGATGCCTGGGTCGTCATTGGAATCCTGGGCTGCATGGCGGTGATGTCATGGTTCGTCATGTGGACGAAGGCGACCTATGTAAGCACGGTCGACAAGGCGAACGATGCTTTCGTGAAGATCTTCCGTCGCGAAGGCGGTGATCCGTTTGCGATCGACGCAGCCAAAATGAGCGACGGCGAGCGGCGCAAGCTGGCGCGGTCGTCCATCTGGCGCGTCTACCATGCCGCTGCGGAGGAACTCCGTCGCCGCAGTGCGCGCTCTGGCGGGCTGACGCTCAATGCCGAGGCGATCGAAGTGATCCGTGCGCTCATGGATGCATCGATGGTGCGCGAGAACCAGCGTCTCGCGCGCTCGATGGTGCTCCTGACCATCTCCATCTCGGGCGGCCCGTTTCTCGGGCTGCTCGGCACAGTGGTCGGCGTGATGATAACTTTCGCCGCCATCGCGGCGAGCGGCGACGTCAACGTGAACGCCATCGCACCGGGAATCTCGGCGGCGCTCCTTGCGACCGTTGCAGGTCTTGCCGTCGCCATCCCGGCGCTGTTCGGATACAACTATCTTGTCATCCGCAACAAGAACGTTTCGGCAAACATGCAGGTGTTTGTCGACGAGTTCATCACGCGCCTGTCCGAGCTCTACAGCGGGCGCGGCTTCGCGCGCGCGGCGGAATAGGAGCGCACGTCCATGCAGGTCAAAGACGAAGAAAAGCCCTATGACGACATCAACATCACGCCGATGCTCGATCTCGCCTATGTGCTGCTTATCATCTTCATCATTCTCACCACGGCCTCTGTACAGGGAATTAAAGTTGACCTGCCCAAGGCGAGCGCGAGCGTCAGCCTCGCCAAACCTCAGACCAAGGCCATCACGATCAACAACAACGGGCAGGTGTTCCTCGACGCCTATCCCGTCACGCTGCCCGAACTCGAATCGCGCCTGCGCACGCAGAAAGCGCTCACGCCCGACTTTCCGGTCATCGTCAAGGGTGACGCTGCGGTCCAGTACCAGAAGGTGATGGATGTTCTCGATCTGCTCCGCCGCATCGATCTTCCCCATGTCGGTCTGGTGACCGGCAAACAGCAGGGCTGAAGTCATGTCCAACTTTGCAGAAGAATTTGAGGAGGGCTGGTCCTCGCGATTGCGCGGACTGGCAGTTCCCGGCGCGATCCTGCTCATTGTGGCGGGTGCGATCCTGTACTTCCTGCATGATACGGCTGGCATTCGCCGCGAAGCGCCGCCATTGCCCACGCTCATCGCCACCCTCCCGCCGCCGCCTCCTCCGCCCCCGCCAAAACAACAGCCCGAACCGGAAAAGAAGATCGAGCAGCCGCTGAAGCCGGTGGAGCAGCCGAAAGCGGCCGACAATTCGCCCAAGCCCGTCACCATCAATGGCCCGGCCCAGGCGGGCAGCGATGCGTTCAACGTTGGCGCCGGCGCTGGCGGGGGCGACATCGGGTCCGGCGGCGGATTTGGCGAAGCGAACTACACGCGGTACCTCGGTACGGCCTTGCAGCAGACGGTCCAGAACGACGATCGCGTCAATCATCTTGTGTTCAGCGCCGACATGGCGGTCTGGGTAGATCCGAACGGGCGCGTGACGCGCGTCGCGGTGCTGAAGACGACCGGCGATCCCACGATCGACAAGGATCTCGTCGCAGCGCTGCAGGACATGCCCGCGCTGGATGAGCCGCCGCCCGCGACTTTGGAATTTCCGCAACGGGTTCGCATCGAGGGCCGGCGGCGCGCATAGCCGGGGCCACACTGGTTTCGAGCAGGGGCAATTCATGAAGGGGTGTGGTGTGCGGGGGAGACTGGTCGCCGGCGTGGCCGGGGCTGCGCTGTGTCTGAGCGCAAATCTCGCAGTTGCGCAGACCGACGGCGGGCCGTCGCAGAGCGCGATGACCAATCTCATCCATCTGCTCGTGAAACAGAAGGTCATTACCCAACAGAGCGCCGACGCTCTTCTCAAGGAAGCGGAGCAGGAAGCGGCGCAGGCCCGCTCGGCGAAAACAAATGCAGCGGCAGTGCCCGTTCCGATTCCGGCGGCGCGCCCCGAATTGCCGCCGCCCGCGCCCGGCGTGGTGCGCGTACCCTACGTTCCGCAAATCGTGCGGAACCAGATTCGCGACGAAGTGAAGGCCGAGGTCCTGAAGGAAGCGAAGGCCGAGAACTGGGCGCAACCAAACATATTTCCCGATTGGGTCAGACGCATCAGCTGGTACGGTCTCATGCGGGTCCGTGATGAATCGGATTTCTATGGAGCAAACAATATCGGCAGCGACGGAATTGACGGATACGTAAACTACGAGGCGTTCAACGCCAACGGGCCCACCAACGTCAATCCGAACAATATCCTGAACACGATTCCGTTTCTCGACACGACGCAGAACCGCATCGATCTGCTCAGCCTCAGCGCGCGCATCGGATTGACGGCGAACGTGGCGGACGGCGTTCAGGCGGGCGTGCAACTGGCATCCGGGGGAGACAACGGACCGGTCTCCACGACCCAGATTTTCGGCGGCGGTTTCACGAAGAAGAACATCTATCTGGATCTGTCCTACATTACGCTCACGCCGTTCGAGGGAACCTCCCTCACGCTTGGCCGCATGCTCGATCCGTTCTTCCGCACGGACCTGCTCTTTCACGACACGTTGAACATGGACGGAGTTGAAGTGACCTCCCTGACCAAACCGTTGGGATCCGGCGGCCTGGGAGAATTCGCGACGCTCGGGGCATTTCCGGTCAACTACATCAACTACAGCTTTCCCACCTTCAGCCCGAGCAAGGCGCCGGACCACACGGAATGGCTGTTCGGCGGTCAGCTCGGAGAGGATTGGGCTAACAGCAAGTGGGACTGGCGTTCTGCGGTTTCGATGTACTATTACCTGAATGCGCAGGGCGAACTTTCGTCGCCCTGTCCAATCTATCTGGGAACGCTGCAGTGTTCGACGGACGACATGGTCCCTCCCTACATGCAGAAGGGAAACACGCTTTTCCTTCTGCGCAACATCATACCCGATCCGTCGAATCCCACGAATTACGCGCAGCCGCAGTTTGCCGGCCTTCTGTTCAAATATGAGGAACTGGATGCAACGACTTCATTCGATCTGAGGGTTTCTGCGGACAAGCACCTGATCTTCACCGGAGATTACGTGCGCAACCTCGCCTATGACGGCGGGTTGGCAGATCGCTACGCGGCCGAGGGCGTCTATCCGGTCACCAATTTCAACCCGTCCGACAAGACTTTGCAGAGCGGCCCCAACGCTTTCATGGGAAGAGTTCTCTTTGGCGATCCCGATCCGCGCGAGCGCTTCGAATGGAACGTCATCGCGGGCTACAAATATCTGCAGCCCGACGCCAGTGCTCGACGCCTTCACCGATTACGATTTCCATCTCGGCGGCACCAACGCCAAGGGATATTTCGTGAAGGCGACGATGGGCCTGTTCCACAACACGTGGATTCAGGCGCGCTGGTTCAGCGCCAACGAAGTTTACGGTCCCCCGCTCGCCATCGACGTCCTGCAAGTCGATCTCTACACGGCATTCTGAAGATGAGCCGAATTTCCGCACGCAAGTCGCTTTTCCCCCCCGCGGGCGGGTGGAGAAATTTGGCGGTGCTTGCTGTTTTGGCGGCAATTTTTGCTTCACCTGCGCAAGCACAGACACTTGAAGACCGGCTGCGCGACCAGCTGAGGGCGACGCTGAATCAGTTGCACGACCTGCAGGATCAGCAGGCCGCCCTGCAGGCGGAAAAGTTGGCGGCGGAAAAAGATCGTGATGCGCTGAAGGTTCAGCTTGCAGCCGCCAGGGCGCAGCTCGCTCATGCTGGCCAGAGCGTCGCATCCGCCCAGGCGCAGGCGTACCAGGCGGAGATCCTGAAAGACAAGGCGGCAATCGCCGCAGCGCAAGGCGGCGCGCAGCAGGCTCAGGCCGATCGCGACAAATTGCAGGCTGCACGCGATGATGCGCAGAAACTGCTGGGCGTTTGCGAGGACAAGAATTCGAAGCTGCTGAAGACCGGCAACGAGATTCTGGACGCCTACCAGAAGTTCGACTTTGGAGACGCCATCGGCGCCAACGAGCCATTCATCGGCATAAAGCGCGTGGAGCTCGAGAATACAGCGCAGGGATTCGACGACAGCCTTCACGAAGGCAAGTTCGATCCGCACGCAAAGCTGCCGGCTAAAGGGCCGGGTGCAGGACAATGATCTGGATGCGTTAGCGAGGACGACACGATGAGCGAGATGGCTGGCTTGAAAGCGCAATGCGGGAACACGCTCCGTGGAAACCTCCTGCGCGGCTCGAGCCTCGTCGCGCTGGTCACTGCAGTCGGGATGTCGCAGGCGTCTGCGCAGAGCCTTTCCCAATTGCGCGCGGCCGTGACGCTCAACAATCAGGTTACCAACCAGCTTCTCAAGAATCCGAACATCAATCAGGAAGCCGCGGAGGCCGCCGGCATGAGCGCAGCCGCCGCGCGCGCGCTGCAATATCAGGCGCAGGTTGCGCAAGCCCTGGCGCTGGCGCAACAGGCGCAAAACGCGGCACGGCAGGCAGTCCTCGGCACGACCGGTGACGTACCGAACGGTCTCGTGATTGGCGGCTTGCAGGAAGTGCCAGACCCATTGCCAGCGGCGCAAGATCCGACGGGATTGAGCACATGGCAGGGCGCCGATCAACCGACCGAGAGGAAATCCGGCAACAACGTAAATGTGACCATCAAGCAGACGCAGCAGCGCGCCATTCTGTCCTGGGAAACGTTCAATGTGGGGCAGAATACCACGCTCAATTTCAATCAGTCGCTGAACGGAGCGGCCGAACCGGCCTGGACCGTGCTCAATCGCGTGGTCGGCGATTCTACCTCGCCGAGCGAAATTCTGGGCTCCATCAAGGCGCAGGGCACCGTTCTCATCATCGATCAGAATGGAATCCTGTTTGGCGGCGCTTCACAGATCAACGTCAATGCGCTGATCGCGACTGCGCTCGAGGTGGGCCATCCGCTTGACCCGGGCAACAACTTCATTCCGCTTACGATCAAGGACCGCAACGACCTGTTCCTGGAATACGGGCTTCTCGGTTACGCCGACCAGGCATCGCAGTCGGAGGAGTCCCAGCAATTCACGTTTTCTGCCGCGGCGAGCTGCCAAGTCGTTCAGGGTAGCTGCCAGGCAAACACCCTCGAGTACAACACCTCGGAAGGTCCGGTCGAAGTAAACGCAGGCGCCAGTGTCACCACAAACGATGGCGGTTTCATCCTCCTGACCGGTCCCAGGGTGATAAATGCAGGCGAGCTTACGGCGCCAAAGGGACAGGTCAGCCTCGAAGCCGGACAGTTCATTATACTGGAGCGGTCCACCGGCGCGCCGGGAACGAACACGCCGGATATCCGCGGTTATTCGTTGACGTCCACCGACAATGAGGTCGCCGACGGTACTTATGTCGAAAACACAAGCACCGCGATCATCTCGGCGTCCGCAGGGCTATGTCTCGCTCGAAAGCAATGACCAGGGAGGTGTGATCAACGACGGAATTCTGGAAGCGACAACGAGCGTCGCGCGCAATGGATTCATTCAGCTCTACGCCGGCGACATTCAGCTGGGCGCAGGCAGCACGCTCGCCATCGGTCCCGATCCGACCGCCGAAACGATTCCCCAGGATCCCGTTTCGCTGACGGATTTCAAACCGTCCAGGGTGGCCATCGGCGGCAACCAGTCCCGCGTCGAGATCCAGAACAACGCAATGATTTATGCCCCCGGCGGCGACGTCACGATCGGCGTGAATCCCGGCGCCGACACGGTCTCCGATGGCGACAATGGGCAAGAAGGTTTGTCGCGCATTTTCATCGACAGCGGCGCGATCATCGACGTGGCCGGTCTGCCGGACATCATCGTCCCAGCTTCGCTCAACAGCATCCCCATTCATCCCGTTACCGGCAACGACCTTCAGGACGATGACAATGCCTACAAGAATGGCTTTCTGAACGGCGCCACCGTGTACGTCGATCCGCGGCTTTCGGGCGTTCGTTCAGACGGCGTGGCGTGGGTTGGCTCTCCACTGATTCCCGCTGCGAGCTACGCCGAGCAGGTCGGCATCTCGGTCCAGCAGCTGATGACCAGGGGCGGGAATGTGTCGCTCGGCGCGGCGAGCTTTGTGCAGGGCGGGAATCCCGATCTGGCAGGCGATGTCACCATCAAATCCGGTGCAATCATCGATCTGGATGGCGGCTGGGTGACGTATCAGGCGGGCTGGGTGCAGACGACGGAGCTGATCGATGCGTCGGGCAACATCGTCAATATCGGCGACGCCAACCCCAACGATACCTATATCGGCATCTACAACGGATTCACTTCCATCGAGCCGCGCTGGGGTGTCGTGCAGACCTACGGCGATCCGCTGCTGTTGGGCCGGCAATACGAAGGGCAGTACACGGAAGGTCGCGACGCAGGTTCGCTGACCCTCAAATCCTCGACCATCGTCCTGGACGGTACCGTCTACGCGCACGCGTTTCCCGGCCCGGTGCAGCTGGCAGATGCCCAGACGGGGACGGGGCAATCCAACGTCTATGGGGATGCGCGCATGGTGCAGGGGGCGCCTTCGCAGCTTCCCGTCGGCGGCTTCCTGTTCGTTCAGGCCCTCGGCAACGACGCGCAGAACAATCAGGTCATCGACGGCGGTGGTGACATCGACATCGTCAACCAGGCCGACTATCAGCCGGTATCCGCAAATCTCGAATACGGACAGTCAATCTCGATCCAGAACGGGAATCTCGGTAATCCCCACCCGCGATCCTGCGTCATATCTGCCGCTCGACCGAATCCAGACGATATCGCTGGATGCCAACGCGCTCTCGGGCATGGGTTTGAGCGATCTCGCGCTGGCGACCAGCGGCCAGATCGATGTGGAGCAGGGCGCAAATGTCGAGCTCGCGCCCGGCGGCGCCTTCAACGCCGTGGCCGGCCGCACGATCACAATCAACGGGAATATTTCCGCACCTTCGGGGACGATCAACCTGCAGACGGTAAGTCTGTACGGCAGCGGCTCGGGGACCCAGGGGAGCTCTGTGTTTCTCCCGGAGAACGCGCAGCTCGGCTCATATGATATCATCGTGAACGGCACGCTCTCCGTGCGCGGTCTGTGGACCAACGACTACGGAGCGGCACCCGGTCAATTGCTCGGCAGCGCCTACACGAGCGGCGGCAATATCACGCTTGATGCCGCGCCCAGCGTGCTGCTCAATTCGGAGGACTGCGCGCAGGATTGCAACGGTCAGGTCAACGAGGACATCAGCGGCAGCATTCTTGTCAATCGCGGTGCATTGCTGGACGCATCGAGCGGCGGCTATGTTTCGCCACTGGGTGTTGTCAATTTTTCGGCGAAAGGCGGCAACGTCAGTCTTATCAACCAAACAAATTTTTTCCAGACTTCCAGCGACATTTCCCAGTTCGAGCAGAGTGCAATTCCCGGGTTCCGGGTCAGCGACATCCTGGTCAATCAAGAGCCGGTAGTTCCCGACAATCCAGGCGTCATTAACGCGCGGGTTTCGATCGCGCCGGGTACGATCCGCGACGATGGATTTGCGGGGGGCGGAACGTTCACGCTGGACACGCCTTCGATCAGTTTCGGCGACGGGACCGCATCGTCCGGCACGGAGTTGCCGCTCGATTTCTTTGCGCGCGCGGGCTTCGCAAATTACGACATCGCCGCGTATATGACGGATCTCGTCGCCAACGCGTTCACCAATGGGCTCGGTGGCTACAATGCGGTGCTCGCAACCGATGTGCTGACCATCGGCAAGGGACAGACACTCGATCTCACACAGTCCTATTTTGCCCTCGCATTGAACGATCCCGCGCGTGCCGATGCACAGATGGCGGCATTACGCGGTCTGGCAAGCGGCGGCGATATCTATTCCGTGCTGCAGCCGACGATTCCCAACCGATGCCTGGGACCGCAAGGCAGTCAATCTCACGCTGGGCGGACTTGTCGAGCTTCAGGTCGCGAAGGGCGGGACGTTGCTCGATGACGCCGGCGGCGTGCTCGCGCTTTCGCAGCTCGACAATGAGGGCACGATCACGAATTCCCGGCGGCACTATCGACGAGGCCGAGGTACTCTCCCGCGATTTCGGACCGTCGGACGTTGGTGGGGGTGCACAGTCTCACCGACACATTCTCGTTTAACGCGAACGGCACAATCGACAGAATACGATCGACCAGATGCCGTCGACAACAAACTGACCTGCGGTGGTAACTGGGGTGTACCAAGCGAATTACGTCCAGCACCTATGACATCTATCTTCTCGGCACGCTGATGCGGCCAAGGCGTCCATCTCGGCGCGGGCAGCGTCACCGATCTGTCCGGGATAAGCATCCGCGATCCACGCGCGGTCGCTGCGGGACAATCTCATTACGTCATGGCGAGATTTACGCCGGCGGTACGCTGGAATCCAAACCGACGTTTTATGGAATCGACGCTCATCTTCCGGGCAGACAATCGGGGTTGGGGTTTATGGGCTAAAACAGCAGGCATCACCGGAATGACCAGACGGCATTCGCGTGCCGGAACAGGTCGTGGCGGTGCCCGGATCGACGTTCAACATCTCGGGTGTCCGCCGTCTACGACGAACTCGGAACCGACGGCACCTCATGTGCCGACGCGGGTGTGGAGCAATGGCGGCACGGTCGATCTGGGCAAATGGCGGGACAATTACGGGAGCGACGATCCTCGCGCAGGGCGGCGCCCCGCAGGCTCTCGGCGGCACGCTCGATCATGCTCGATCCGGTCTTCTATCAGTACGCCCCGTCGATCCGACGCCGATGCCGTTTCCGAAGAGCAGATTGCCGCGGCCGGCTTTTCGACTTTCGTCGGCGAGGGGAGCATCAACTCCGCCGGCAACGCGACGATCGACCTGGACCGCGGATTCTTTCTGACGTCGCTACCGTACGATGGACAGACGATCCCGACACCGACCGCCCTATGTTACGACAACGGTGGGCGCGGGCGAATTCTGACGATCGAGGCGCCTTACATCGGACTCGATAGCGTTGAACAGACTCGGCGGATCGCCCAGACAAGGCGGAACTTGGACAACAACAGCGTCACATTGCGCGCCGACGACATCGACGTCCTGGGCGCCGTCGAGTTCGACAATTCTGTTGCCAACGTGACTTTCGACGCGCGCGGGAACGTGCGGTTCATCGGCGTGCAGCCGGCCGACATCACACTGGGCATCCTCGATGGCTCCGACACGTCCGATACGCTGCAAGGCCAGCTTGTGGTCAGCGGAAATCTCACAATCGATGCGGCTCAGGTGTATCCGACGACCGGTTCGACCTTTTACGTCACGTCTTCGGCGGCGGACGGCACGATCGCAGTTTCGCAGGACCACCAAGGCCGCGCCTCCGGTTCCATATTCGGCGGGTGCCGATCTCACAATCCAAGCGCCGAATATTGTGCTGGGCGGCGTATTGCGCGTGCCGGTCGGCAGCCTGACGATCGGCTCCGACAGCGCGCTGATGCTGACGACCGACGGGACAACCACCACGTTGGCGCAGCCCACCCAATCGGTCCAGGCTCTTCCAGGCAGCATCACATCGGTCTCCGCGGGCGGACTAGGCATTCCGTACGGCACGACGACGGATCAGACGGAATGGTATTTCGCGCCGACGAACTCGGCGCAGCTGACCGCGCCGCCTGCCGGCGATTCTGACCTTCGGCGGAACATCCGTGACGCTTGATTCCGGCGCAACGGTCAATCTCGGCGGCGGCGGCGATCTTTACGCGTATGAGTTTATTCCGGGCACAGGCGGCTCGCGCGACATACTCGACCACTACAATCCCGACGAGTTCAGCGGCAACGGCGGATATCAATATCCCGGCGGCTCGCAAGTCTATGCCATTGTGCCGGGGCTCTCTTCAAGTCCCGTCGCCGCCTACGATCCCATCTATTCCGCGAACTACAGCGATCTCTACTCGGCGGCGAACGCGGGCCAGAGCGTCTATCTCAGCGCGGCGCCCGGGCTGGCCGCAGGCTGGTACACACTCCTCCCCGCGCAATACGCAATGCTGCCCGGCGGCATGCGGGTGGTCGAGGAGATGAACGGCGCGGCAGATCGCGCCGGGCACCAGCGAGCGGCTGACCGATGGAACGCAGCTCGTCGCCGGTTATTTCGGCGTTGCCGGAACAGATACGCGCACCGCCACCCCCGTGCGTTCGAAGTGCAGTCGCAGAGCGTGTTCGACCAATATTCGCAGATCGCGCTGACGTCGGCGGACCGTTCTTCGCGCAGCTGGCCGCGACAACGACGTGGTCACGCCGCGCCTGCCGATCGACGCCGGACGGCTCATCCTTGCGCCGCGGACAGAGCCTCGTCGCGAGCGCAACCCTCCTCACGGCGCCCGGCACCGGGCGGCCGCGGCTCGGAAGTCGACATCACCGGAAGCGATTTTGACATCGTGTCGAGCTTGGCGCACACCGCCAACCCGGGCGCGATCGTTCGACCGCGGGAAGCCTGACCAATCTCGACGCTTCGAGTCTGCCTGATCGGCGGCGTGCGCACGGATAATTCCGATGGCACGACATCGATCGACGTCACCGCGCAGTCGATCACCGTCGACAACGACTCCGCCAATCCGCTGTCCGCACCGGAAGTGATTCTCGCCGTCACCGGTGCGACCGCCGGTATCACGCTCGACAATGGCGCAACGATCACGCCGAAGGGTACGGTCCGGACATTCTGCTCACCGGCAACTACATTATAAACGGATCCGGCCGCGCTGCTGCGCGTGTCCAACGGGCCGCAACGACTCGTCAGCGTCGATAATCCGATCAGCACCTGGCGACGCTCGTCGCGGGCGACGTGGATCTCGCGGGAGGTTCGGTCCTTCTCGATTCCACCGGCAATCTGACGGTCGCGCCGGATGCGACTATTACGGCGAACGCGCTCGCACTTGGCGGAGGCCAGGTGACCTTTACGTCCAACGGCAACGGCCTCTCGGGCCTCGTCGTCACGCCGCAACTTCAGGCGTTGTTTAGCAAGGCCGATCAACTGACGATTCTCACGCCCGACGCGATCGCTTTTGCATCCGGGACATACGATTTCGGGAACGTGGAATTCGACACGCCGGGACTGTCGCTGCTGAACGGAAGCTCCGTCACGCTGAATACCGGCACGCTGACCCTGTCCGATGGCAGCGCTGCCCTTCCGGGATGCGGCCAACAGGGTGTGCCCGTCTGCGGCAATGGCAACCTGACTGTCAACGCGTCGCAAATCGATTTCGGCTGGGGAACGGTCAACACCTACGGCTTTGGCGGAACGGTAACGCTTGCCGCGTCGAAAGGCATGTTCATTGTCGGAAACGGCAGCGACATTTTTGGCCCTGCCACTCTCGATCTCGAGACTGCGTTCCTGGGCGACCTGGGCTACACGCCTCCGCCCGGTGTCAACGAAGACATTCCGAGCCTGACGCTCAGCACAACCGGGAGCGTCAACATCACCAATCCGACAGGGGCCAGCGTGCTCGACGTTCCCGGCGCCCCGGGTTCGTCGCTGACCATTGCTGGTTATTCGGTCGCGGTGGACGACTTCAGAGCTTCGCGCGACCGCGGGCACGCTGACGATCGACTCGCAAACCGGCATCGACCTTTCGGGAAGCGCCGTGCTCGAAACGCCGGCCTATGCGAAAACGTTCGGCGACTCCGCCGATCCAACGGCGGTTTCCGCACCGGGTGGCACGCTCAGCCTGATCGCGCAGAACGGCAGCATCGATGCCGGAGCGGGCACGACCCTGTCGGTGGGCGGCAGCGCGGGCACAGCGGGCACGCTGTCGCTCTCGTCCGACAATGGCAGCTTCAATCTCGACGGCACCATCGATGCAAGTACGCCCAATGGCGGCGGTTCGCTCGTGCTGTCGACCGGCGGCAGTTTCGATCTCGCGTCGTTCAGCACCGGCTTCGCCAGGGATTTCACCGGCACGATCGATATTTCTTCGGGTGCCGGAAATCTTGTTCTTCCCTATGGCGACGAGCTGAAAGCGCAGAACGTGTTGCTCGATGCCGATGGCGGGCTCGTCGACATCGCCGGGACCATCGACGTTTCCGGTACGAACGGCGGCACCGTCGATCTTTATGGCCTGACGGGCGTCACGCTGGAAAGCACCGCCCTGATTGACGCGCATGCCAACGGATACGGCAAACTCGATCCGCGCCAGGCCTATGGTGGCACCGTCAACATCGGCACCGACCAGAACGGCGCGATTACCGTCGAGAGCGGCGCCGTGATCGACGTGGCCGCGCTGCAGACCATGGCGCGCCTGGTGCCAATGACAATGGATGGCGCGGTTTACTACACCTACGTGCCCGGCGATGTGGGCGGCACCGTCAATTTCCGTCTGCCGGTGATTCAGGGACAGGATGGTGAAACCGTCAACATGTCCTATGCCGGCGACATCGAAGGCGCGAGCGCCATCGACCTCGAAGGATTCGAGCGCTGGAATCTGGCCAATATTGCCGACGATCCGAATTTTGTCGGCGTCACGATCGATCAGCAAGGCCAGGCGGTGCTCAATGTGGGCACGCAGGCGGGACAGGGCCAGGCCAATTTCCTCGCCGACGACGCCGCGGGAACAGTTGTCAATTTCATCCAGAATTTCAACGTTTCCGCCGACTACGCCAATCTCGGCGGCCTTGCTTCGCAATCGAACTTCCATGCGCGGCCGGGCGTGGAACTCGACTATTCGGGCGACATCGTGCTCGCCTCGAACTGGAATCTCGGGGCAGGAACCGTGAACGTGGCGGCCGCCGTCAAGGCCGGCCTGATGATGCTGGTCGACCCGAACTGCACGTCGAACTGTCAGTACTATGTGCTGCCGGGCGATGAGGGGGAGATATTCTCGAAGTACACGTCGCTGACCTACCGCGTCGGAGGTTCGGTTCTGGGCGAGCCTGCCGTGCTCACGATCCGTGCCGGCGGCAATCTCGATATCGAAGGGAGTCTCACTGACGGTTTCTTCCAGCTCGGCGACCAGAATGATCCCAACTATCTCAACGTCGCGCTGGGTGGGGGTGACCGGTTTTACATTCCGTATCTGATCGCTCAGTGCGAAGGCCAGAACGGCACCTGTGCGGGGATTCAAAACTGGCAGCCCGGATCGCTGGCGGGCGAATACGTCGATCTTGCCCTGCCGAAAAGCTTCGCTCAGCAGAGCTTCCTGTTCAATCCAGTGCCCTACAGCGCGGTCGCAAATTCTCCCGCCGCGGTAGGGGACAATGGGGGTGACGCGCTGTCGAGCATGCAGGTCTTCCCGCTCGTCACGACCGCGCACGGCACCGAATATGTGCCCTCCACATCTTATGAACTGGTCGCCGGCGCCGACCTGACAGGGGCGGATGGCGAACCGAGCGTTGATCCACTTCGTACCGTTCCAGGCAACGACGACAGTGTCGTCGTGCAGGGCATCGATACCTACAGCTACGCCGCGACCAAGGACTATACGTCCCAATATGTCGATCAGCTCGACTTCGAGGTCGGTAGCGATTTTCTGTCGGCGAACGCCTGGTATATGGCGTTTCTGTCCCAATATCCGGCAGCCGATGCCAATTCCTACACCTACATCGACTATTCGAGCGCGCCCGCGCAGGTTCAGCAGTGGATCGACAACAACGACGGCTCGTTTCTTGCGAACTATCAGGGAGAGTACGGCACCGTCACGGGAAAGAACGGGGTAGACGGGATCACCACCACGCTGGGCATTGCCAATCAGTTCATGCTCGACGTCATCGCGCCGATGGCCAATCTCGCAGATATCCTGCAGTACTATCCGGCGCCCAAGAGCCACCCGATCACCGCTTCGACCACCGCGACGTACATGACGCTGGTGCGGACAGGAACCGGCTCGATCGCTATTGCAGCGTCCGGTGATATCAATCTCGAGAATCTCGAGAATGGTGCGGTGACCTATTTGCAGCTCGACGGCGAGCCCGGGACACAGCAGGACGGATTGCAGTTGGGCGGCTCGCCGGTTTACACCGCCGGCCACCTCGCGGATCTCACGGCGCAGACTGTCGTCGACGAATTGACGGGCGACACCTTCACCATCGACCCCTCGCAATTCGACGATACGTCGGATGTCTTCTCGCAGCCGCTGGACGGCGGGTATCTCTATGGTGCACCGGGCAATTACCCGCAGAACATCGGCTTCGCGGGAATCATGATTGCCAATCCCGCTTACCTGACCGGCGGTGGCAGCATCTCGCTCACGGCGGGCAACGACGTTCTTTCGCGGCGCGACGTCTGGGACGAAGCACGCCTGGCCGACAATTATGCCAACGACACCAATACGATCGACTATTTCAACTGGATCGGCAGTGGCGATCAGTCCTGGCGCGTCGGCAGCGTGGGCGACATCACCAACATCATGATCAATCCTCAACTATTCACCGAGGGCGTTGGTGCTCTTGGCGGAGGAGACATCACGATCAATGCCGGGCACAATGTGGTCGATCTGACGGTGGCCGACGATACCTCCGTCACCACTGCGAGCGTGACCAGCCGCTCACTTCTCTTGCCGACACTTGCGCTTTTGCAGTTCGGCGGCGGCAACGTAACCATCGATGCCGGCAACGACATCTTCGGCGGCCGGTTCGACGTGGCCGAAGGGACGGCAACCATTACCGCGGGTGCCGACATTGCGAGCGCGGGCACGCTGCAGGTGTGGTATCTTACGCCCACCACGATATCCGACACGCTCCGCCTTCGTCTCAGCGATGCGACGGTGTCCATCTCGGCCGGGGGCTCTGTGGAACTCGCGGGAATCAGCGCGCTGGGGGTGTATTCGCAGGGGGGAACGAACGCAGAGCAGGACAATCTGGATGCCCACGGTTTCTACAGCGCGATCTCGGGCGTCTCGATCCTCGCGGACGGAAGCGTTTCGATCGACGATGAGTCGCCCTATGTGCCGTTCGCCGCATCCACGGTACCGTTCGATCTCAGCGTCAACACACTTGCCGGCCAAGGCACAAACCAGACTGCTTCTGCCGTTTATCCGGGAACGCTCGAGGCGGCATCGCTGACCGGCACGTTAAATCTGGTGGGAACATATGTGTTGGGCAGTAATGGGGAGCCCGTTGTCGGGCAGGCCAGCGAGATCGTTCTGTATCCGAGCCCGGTCGGACAGCTCAACCTTTTCGCCGGCGCGGACATCATGCCCGTCACCATCGACATGGAGGACGGAGATCCGGGACTGCTGCCCGGCGCCTTCTCGATTTTTGCGATCGATCCCAGCAGCGGCGACGTGCTGAGCGGGCGCACCTTCGCTTTTCCCGGCGTGTTGCCCAATACGACGCAAACCGTCCTCGAAACCTATCACAACAGCACGCCCACGCATCTCGACGATCCCTATCCCGTGCGCATCGATGCGGGCGGCGACATTCTCGACATGATCGTCTCCGTGCCCAAGCAGGCGCGCATCTGGGCGGGACAGGACATCATCAACATGATGTTCTTCGGCCAGAACCTGCTGCCGACCGATATCACGCGCATCGTCGCGGGGCGCGACATCACGGCGACCACGACTCTCGTCAGGCCATATTCGATTGTCGATGGACAGGTTCAATATGGTCCGCCCGAGCCGACGCTCGAAGGCAACAGCTTCGTGATTGGCGGGCCCGGGTCCTTCTTCCTGGAGGCCGGCCGCGATGCCGGACCGTTCCTCAACTCGGCCGATACGGCTGGATACGAAGCAACGGAGTCGGGCGGCACCGTTCCTACAGGTCCGCTTTCCTACGGCGGCGGCATTTTGTCGGTTGGCAATGACTGGAATCCCTGGCTGGCGCCGGAAGGCGCCAGCCTGTATGTCGAGTTCGGCATCGGCAAGGGCGCCGATTACGACGCCCTGCGCGACTACTATCTGGATCCCTCGAATGTGGCGAACCTGCCTGGATATCTTTTCGAGCAGGTGACAAACCAGTCCGGAAACGAGGTCCCTGATCGCTCCGCTCCGATCTACGCTCCGGTTCTCGTCCAGTGGATGCAGAAGAATGCTGCTTCAGCATTGATCGCAGTGTACGGCACCACCAAGGTTACCTATCAGCAAGCGTATAATGTGTTTACGACGCTGCCGGAACTCGAGCAGCAAGTCTTCCTGCTCGACAGCGTCTATTTCAACGAGTTGATCCAGACGTCCATTCCAACCGGGCCGTCCTATGAGAACTACAGCCGCGGCTACATTGCCATCAATCTGCTGTTCCCGGCATCGCTGGGCTATACGCAGAACAATCTCTCCGGCGGCGCCAATGGTGCCAACAAGCTCGTCGAAACCGGCAATCTCGATCTTCGGCTTTCCGCCATCGAGACGATGTGGGGCGGCAACATCTACATTCTGGGACCGGGAGGCCGAGCGCTGATCGGTTCGACGGTTGCAACCTCGGCCCAGGCGGCGCTCCATAGCTACGCAGGAGGGTTGCTTTACGACGGTATCCCGATCTTGAACTACCCGGACAATGGCGATCCATATCTGTCGCAGGAATACAATGTGCCATTTCCTTCGACCGTCACCGACATTCCCGCCGGCTATGAAGGCGTTCTCACGCTGCGCGGCGGTTCGATCGACACCTTCACCGACGAGGATTTCCTGCTCAATCAAAGCCGGCTCTTTACCGAGGACGGCGGCGACATCGCGATGTGGTCGTCGAACGCAGATCTGAACGCCGGCGAGGGGCCGAAGACCTCTTCGGATTTTCCGCCCGTCGTTGTCGAGATCGATGAGGATCTCTATTCCGAAGTCGACTCGGCGGGCGGGGTTACAGGCGCGGGCATCGCCGCCTTCGAGCCCGCGCCCGGAATTCCGGCGCCCGACGTATTCCTGATCGCCCCCCGCGGCACCGTGGATGCCGGCGCCGCCGGCGTGCGCGTCGCCGGCAATCTTTTCGTTGCCGCGTTCTCGGTGGCAAATGCGAGCAATTTCAGCGTCAGCGGGACCACGACGGGCGTTCCCGGCACGGCAGCGGTCAACGTTGCGGCACAGACGGGCGCAAGCTCTTCCGCGGCGGCCGCAGCGCAAGCCGCCCAGGCGGTTTCGAATGGCGGGAACGGCAACGGCACCGAGGAATCGGTCATCACGGTCGACATACTCGGCTACGAAGGCGATACGTCGACCGATGAGGAACTGCGCAAACGCAAGCGCATGAATCCGTGAAGCTGCCGCCAGATCTTCGTTCGTGCGCTGTGCGACCCGAGAGATGGGTGACACAACGTACCGGACACGTTTGTGCGGTGGCGGAGGATCGGCTCCTGCGAACAAACTGTCTCCGCTCAGCGGCCAACTACTCGGGTTAACCCCCCGCGGTTCACGTACGAAATTCGATGCCTCCTTTTGGCCTTGCAAATGCGCCTCAGGGAGGCGGCGACAGATCGATCCTCCATGCCCGGGCCTGTTCGGGTGTGATGCCATTGCGTTCCAATGTTTCCAGAAGATCGTCTTGACGCGGCATGCCCATCACTAGCCGGTAGGTCGCAAGCCGGTCGCGTAGGCGCGGCCAAGCGTCATGCTCACGGCTCCAGCCGAGAACGGGCACGATCCGCTTGATCTGCACGGGTGCGGGGCAGTGTTCGAACAACCAGAAGGGCGCGAGATCATTCCCCTTGTCCTGCTCGGCGGCGAGCGCAAACATCTGGCTCCACGGATCAGCGTCTGGGCTTGCGCCGACCCCCGCCAATCCGGCAATGCCAATACCACGTGCGACGTTCAGCCGAACCGCATGGCCTTTATAGCGATGAACTCTGCCCTCGCGCTGCTCGAGTTCGACGGGCGAGCGCGGCAGGTTCCAATGCACAACGGCATGGCACCAGGGATGAAAATCCAGACCCTCCTGACCTACCGCGGTCGAGGCGAGCAAGAACGGCCGAAACGGCGAGTTGAAGGCGGCTCGCACCGCGTCGAGCCGGCTGACGGTGCCGTCGGCCTCCTTGATCTCAGCAAACCTCAGCGCATGCCGGCATCTGAGATGTACTGCATCCAGATCGTGTCCGCTTGCGCCGCCGCCGCTCCAGTCCGCGCACTTCGATCGACGCCCGACGAAGGGTCAACGACGCATGAACCGCCTTAGCGGCCTTTTCGAGCTTCTCCGCCGCAGTGCCTTCGAACAGCGAGAGACCGTCCGCTTCGAAATGCAACTGTTCGTCCAGCAGCGCCTGCAGATTGCCGTCGATGCAATAATCGAGTGCCTGGCTCCAATATACGCGCTTGCGCCCGGGATATTGCAGCTGAACGGCGGCGGTCGCCTCGCCCTGGTTAAACAAAGTCTGAAAGCCACGCGCGATATGGAAGGAGTTTCGACGAAGCATGCTCTCAGCGACGCTCCCCACCTTCGTGCGCGATAGCGCGCGATAGGCGCACATTCCGGGAGATCCGACGGTAAGGCGGGCTACTACATCGGCCAGATCGCGTGGCCGCTTGCCGAGATTGTCCGGATCGTCCAATACCGCGTGGATCGCGTCGCGTACGCGGGCGAGGTCGGTCGGCCCGGTCTCGCCCTCGCTCAAGAAGGGATCGACCATAGCCAACCAAGTGTCGACAGCCGCTCGGTCCTCGAGCAGCAAGGGTGCTGCCCAATACCAGCGTTCATCAATACGCCCAGCAGAATGCCCGCCGTCGAGCGACCGCAAAGCCTGCACGACTTTCTTGCGTACGGTTGTCAGCAGTGTCGCGCGTTCGATCGCTCCGCCCGCCGCCAGCGCGATTGAGAGAGGGTCACCCAACGCGGCGAGTCTTGCGCCCGGCAAAAGCAAGACAAGGGGTGCCATTCCGAGCGTAGGGTCGGACGCTGCCCCGGCCTGGCCTACCAAGGCGCAGAGTGTCACCCAGTTCGCCGAACCTTATGTGTCTCTGACCGCGTTCACGATTGTTCAGCCGGGTACGCTGGTTCCGCATTCCGCGCAGGTCCGCAGCAAGTCGCCGTTCCGCCCCCGTACGCGCGCCGCCAACACGAGGGCACGGACACCGGCTCTGCTGAAAGGTCTCATCTTTGGTGCCGACGGGCGTGCCATGACTCCAACCCATACGCGCAGAGCTGGCCAACTCTACCGCTACTATGTTGCTGCCAGTTTGCTGAAGGGTGACGTGTCACCCGAAGTGGTGCGCCGTGTCCCCGCTGCCGAGATCGAGGCCGCAGTGATCGGCCAACTCCGCGGCCTGCTTCGCACGCCAAGAATCATCAGTCGCCACCTGGCGCGCGGCACGGTTGAGGGATGGCGGCATTACCGAGGCCGAGGTGCGCGAAGCCCTGCAGAATCTCGACCCCGTCTGGGACGAGCTGTTCCCCGCCGAGCACACGCGCATTCTGCAGCTTCTGGTCGAGCGCATTGACGTTCATCTGGACGGACTTGACGTGAAGCTCCGCATTGATGGCCTGCAAACTCTGGTGGCCGACCTCCGCGCCGGACCGCCGAAGCGGAGGGCCGCATGACGACCGAAGCCCGCCTCAGCCCAGACGGCCACAGCATTATTGTGCGCGTGCCCATGACGTTCGCAAAGCGCGGTGGACGTAAGCTGGTGGTCGCGCCGGATGGGGCACCAATCGTCGCTCTACCGCAGCCACGGGTCGATAACACAATGGTCAAGGCACTGGCGCGGGCGTTCCGGTGGCGGAAGCTACTCGAGACGGGCGTCTTTGCGACGATCCAGGAGATCGCCGCAGCGGAGAAAATCAACGCTTCGTATGTCGGCCGCATCCTTCGACTGACGCTGCTGGCACCTGACATCGTCGAAGCCATCCTCGACGGACTGCAGCCAACGGAGACGACGCTGGCAGTGCTGATGCGGCGGTTTGCAGTGGGGTGGAAGGAACAGGTAGAAGCTGGGCTTCGGGCATCCTAGCTACCAATTGTACACTGTTCTTTGCGACGGAGATTGGCGTCGCCACCAAGTTCCATAAATTGCAGAAGCAGCGAGACTTGCCGAAATTGGTCTAGGCTTCCCTTACGTTGACGATTCCTTTGGCAAGATGCACCGCACAGTATTGGCGGCTCCGGCTCGCTCGGAACTTGGACGAGGTATTGGAATGTGAGCGACCTTTTCGACGAACCCTATTTTGCGGCCGCGACTGCGCCGCCGCGGCTGCCGGAAACCCAGGCGGAAAAACGTCTGCGTGAAGTCCTGACCAAGCACGCCTTCAAGATCGTTTCCGATACCGTCAAGCGATGGAATGCCCCGTTGAGGACCGAAGTGCGCGCAGTCACAGCGCTCAAGCTCACGGACGATTCCAATCGCATATCGACATCCGTCCCCGTCGCGGTCGTGGATGGCCTGCCCAAATCCCTGGCTGAAGCGACCAGCAATTTCGAGGCGTGGCAATGGTGGCTCATCCTTCATCGTCCAGCCTTGGAACAAGCAGACCGGGGTTTGAAGCTCCTCGTTGACGAGTGGGATCTCCTCAACCAACACATATCCGACGTCTCGCAACATGCAGACGCCGTCCGCGACAGCCGCAATTTGGTAGCAACTATACTGACGCAATCGGTCGAAAAGGCCCTTCTCGAGCGCTTTGGACAAATCGAGGAGGACGTTCTTGGCGCGTACTGGATCCGTGCCTCGAAAATACAAATCTATTGGATGCCACTCGCAATATTCGCACCTGTATTCGGTGTATCTTTGGCGACGCTGACCGCTGTCGTCCTGTGCCACGAACTGGCGCATGCCTACACCCACCGTGGCGTCGATATCGATGGCACGTTTTGGCAGACAGACCGCTTCATTCAGACGGACACGTACGTCAAGGAGGGTTTGGCGCAATACTACACCGAACGTGTCATGCGTGGTCTTCGGACGCGTCTTCCGGATGGCCTAGATACCTTTCTGGCAAAGACGTCGAAACAGTCAGCGCCGTATACTGCGTACCAGGACTGGTTGGGCGAGACGAAACAACCGAGTCCGGAAGCCACTCGCCTTGCAATGCTGGAGTTTCGCAACGCCCAGCCACCAGTGTTTGAACGTCAGAACTTTCTGGAACGGCTCAAATCAGCTCAGGCGCAGATTCGTGGTAGCGCTACCGGCGGCGACGTTTAAGCCGAGGTGACGCGAGCGCGGCGCAATTTACGAGAGCTCAAGCGTCCTGAATAATGCAAGCGCGTACTCTTGCGCACTCTGGGCGACAAAGTGGGTCGAAACCATGAAGGCGAAGGTTGCGGCATAAATCAGATCCGCCACCAGCAGTGCCGAAAGGTCTGGATGGTCCCTGATGGTGTCGACAATTGACACAATTGAAACCGGGCTCTTCACGATCATGGCTCCGACGAGAACCGTAACCAACGCTGCCATTAACGCGAGACCAATCGCGAATGGCTTGAGGCCCAGAAGATTTCTCCTGAAGCCGTACGATGCATTCTCGTCTTGCAACATCCGATACGCAGGGCCCCGGCGCGCTTCAATCAGGCGTGTCGTCGCCGAGCGATACGCGCAATCCGCATTTACAGGGGCCGTTCTCTCCTCGTCGGGCGTTGGGAGTTTGAGTCCATCGCAAAGCTCACAGAGACGGGCATGATAACGCGCCTTGGTGTGCGGATCGATCGTGTGATCGCAGTGACGCAGCAAGACTGTTGTCGGCCAGCCGTTCCAGCGCTTGAGGAGCTCGGGTTCGATCCGCTTACCCTGGTATCGAGCCAGACTTGCGAGAAGATAGAGAACACCGCCAATGGCGATCACCGAGATGGCTCCCTTACGCAGGTCCGAAAGGGATTCGGGAAACAGTAGAACCGCCGTCCAAATCACCGGAGCAATTGCGAGCAGGGCGGGATAAACGCGCGCTACCAGCGTGTAACGGTTAGTGAGCCAAGTCATCGCGGTCGCTCAGTCATACTCTTCGACCTGGGATGAGAATGCGAGCGCCTCGGCCGGCTCATAGCCGGGACGAGCCGGGAAGCCGCCCTGATAGACCTTATTTTTCCCCTGCGTGGCAATTACACGGCCGCCGCGACGCATGAACGCGTTCAATACGATCTTGCGTGGGTGTTGGTCATCCTCCTTCGGTGCTGACACAAAGGCCGAGAATCGTTGGGTGCCTTGAGGCTGTATCTGCCCCAAGAGTTCGTTCAATACGCTTGGTGCCACATTGCGCCGGCTTCCGTGGTGGGGAATCTGAACGCAATTGAAGTTTTGCAGCGGGAATTGGATGCCCTTTGCATAGTTGATTGCCCACCAGAGAGCATTCACGCCCGCATCGCCCGTCAGGAGGATCCGCTTGTCACCTAGATTTGCATACAGCACGACACTGGATTCATTGCTGGCGCTCGTCTGGCCGCCATCCTTGAGCCGTTCAAACGTCCATGTTTCCGGAACCCATTTCGATACTGCAGCCGCCGCTTTCTCAAAGATCGCTTTCAGAAGTCCCGTCGATGCTTTGCCAATCCACATATTCGCGTTTTGGATCAGCGGCTGTTCTGGTTCCGGCGTCTTGTCGAACTGCGGCAGCAGGTGAAGATAGGCCCACTTGCTTGGAGACATGACCGTAAACGGACCAATACGCTGACCCTGAAACGGATAGTAGATATCGCAGCCAGCCGCCGTCGCGACGTCGACGATCTCAGAGACGATGTCGTATTTCGCCTTGATTTCGTCGATCAGACCCTGGGCAGTCCAATTCTTGTTCTTGAACAGCGCGATCGCCTCGGGAGCGAGGAGCCACGGAATGTGCAGCCAAAGGTTGGATACTGGAATCTCGCGGAGCACTTCGCGGAGGCCGGAGGCGTGGTCAGCGTCGGAGTGTGTCAGCACAACGTCCGATAAGCTTACGTTCGTGCCGAACTGGGATTTGAGGTGGGCAACGATTTCCTTGCCTGTTTCGGAGGTACCCCCATCGACCACCATCAGGTCATAGGCATTGACTTCCCCATAGCGCACGACGATGGCATCTCCGGCGCGACTGCCATCTCCCACGGCTAGAAACTCAACTTCGCAGAGCATCTCCACAATTTCCCAATTTTCAGCCTTCGGTAGCCGACGAAGCTTGCCCACGGACCACCCGCTCGAAATGGCAATTGGCCCGTTGGAATGACTGCAGGTGCCACGCGGCCACATTGGCCGATTTCGCCGGCAACATTGCCGGCCTGACGAAAATGTCACTTGGAGGGGTGTGGCACAAGTCATAACTATATCGCGCCGGCAAGTTTGCCGGCGGAAATGTAGCCAATGAATTGACATTGAAACAGTGGCGGGCCAGCTTCAATGTGGCCCAGGAGAGGGAATGCCCAGATTCGATTTCTTGCCGCGGGACGGTGAGCCGCTATCGCGGGTCGGGTTCCGCACGGGCCCGCGCGGAACTCACTCCAGTCGAACGATCATGCTGGAAGAGCTTTCGCTGCTCGCGGGGGGGCCCGGAACTCTTGGGGGACATCAAGAAGTCCGTGCTGGAAGACAATGTCCTGAGAAAATCGAGTTCCTCCGGGCGCAGCCTAAGTCTTCAGCGCCTTCGAGAGCTTTACAGCTTCGATCCCTCGGACATGATTTTCAGAATTTTCGCGGTGTTGTGCCGGCGCGATCCGGCCTCGATACCTCAGCTTGCGCTGCTCATGGCCATCGCGCGTGATCCGCTTCTGCGTGCGAGTGCCCGCCCAGCGCTGGGCCTCGCTCCGGGGTCACAGCTCCTGCGCGATGCGATGCGACACGCGATTTCATCCGTCGTTGGCAACCGTATGAATGAGGCGGTGCTTGACAAGGTAGTCCGCAATACCGCGAGCAGCTGGACGAAGTCAGGACATCTGGTAGGGCGCACGATCAAGCGCCGTCAGCACATCAAGGCGAACCACACTGCTTTCGCCTTCGCGCTCTGGCTCGCTCAGAAAGCCGGCATAGCTGGCTCTGACCTGTTCGATAACGGATGGGTCAGGGTCCTTGATCTTGAGCCAAGTGCTGCACGGAAAATGGCCGAGCGGGCGCACGCGGCAGGTCTCATCGTCTTCCGCCCTTTGGGTAGCCGTTTCGAACTCGACACCGCCCCGCTCGAACGGTTGGGTTGAGGGTTGCGTCATGTCCAAAATCGAAGACCTCGCGAAAATCTTCCGTGATCACATCGCAGTAGGGTGGCCACCGGGAAGCTCCGGTGCTCAGCGCGTCATCATGATTGTGTATGAACCGGCCGACGAGCGCACTCTCCGCAAAAGGGTCGATCTGTTTGCGAACGCCGCCAAGGCTGAAGGCTACGGATGGCACACGATCGATCTGACATCTGCTTTTGCCGGCTGGCTCGGCGATCACAGGTATAGGGAAGATTATTTCAGAGAACCCGAGATGCTGACGGCGGGCGCGAACGATCGCTTTGCCCTCTATGCCGCCGACGCAATCCTCACCGCACTGAAGCGACCTGAACACAACGAGCGAGAGATTCTCGGGCTGACCGGCACGGCATCGCTCTTTGGCTGTGTCTCTCTGTCTGATGTCCTTGCGAAAGTCGATCACGCGATTAAGGGGCGTCTTGCAGTCTTCTTTCCGGGAAAATCGCGTGACGGCCGCTTTCGGCTTCTCGATGCGCGCGAAGGCTGGGACTACCACGCCGTCGCCATTCAATTGGAAGGTGGAGTTTAACCATGACTGTGATTGCTGATCTTCTCGACCGCGATCCGCGAGGGCAGCGGCTTGTCAACAACGGTCAGGCGCGACTGAGCGGCACCGACGAAGCGGAAGATCGTGGCGAGCTGCAGTCGTTCGTCTGCGAAGGCAAATACGCCGACGGCACCACGCGGATAATCGAAAGTTTTTGCCGTGACCTCGGCAAATCAAGCCAGCAAGCAGCCTGGGTGAGCGGCTTCTTCGGCAGCGGAAAATCACACCTTCTGAAGATGCTCCGCTATTTGTGGACGAATGGGACTTTTGCGGATGGCATGAGCCCACGCGCCCTCGTCGAAGACATGCCTGATAGCGTACGCGCTGCACTCCGGGAGTTGGATACCCAAGCCACGCGGGCAGGCGGTCTGTTCGCCGCGGCAGGACCCATGCCGAGCGGTCAGCTCGAACGCCCGCGTCACTCGGTACTTGCGATTGTCCTTCTGGCAGCCCGACTTCCGGCTGATTTTGGCAAGGCACGCTTTTGCCTCTGGCTGGAAGACAAGGGCATTGTGGATGAGGTCAAAGCCGCGATCGCTGCCTCGGGCGGAACGTTCAATGACGAAATCGACGAGCTTTACATGAGCCCCGTCATTCCCGAAGCAATCGCGGGACAGTTTCCGGGAGAAAGCGTCAAGGAAATCCGGGAGCGCATTCGCGCCCAATTCAAGACACCGGACATGGATATCGACCGCACGCAGTTCGTGTCGATGTTAAATCGCGTCCTTAAGCGTCAAGGCAATAACGGCAAGATGCCGTTGACGCTCATCCTCCTGGACGAGGTGCAAATCTATATCGGCGACAGCTTGGATCGCGCCGGCGCAATCGCGGAAATAGCCGAGACACTGGCAAAGGAATTCGAAAGCCGCGTCATGCTGGTGGCCGCTGGCCAAAGCGCGCTGCAGGCAACGCAATCCAATCCGCAATTGGTCCGACTTCTCGACCGTTTTACCATTCGGGTGCAACTCGACGACAATGACGTCGAAACCGTTACGCGCAAGGTCCTGTTGCGGAAAAAGGCGGACGCGCGGCCGCTCATCGAGAAATGCCTCGATGAGCACGATGGCGCCGTGGCGCGTCAGCTCGCCGACACCAAGATCGCGGTCCGGCAGGCCGACAAGGCCGTTCGCGTCGACGACTACCCTCTGCTTCCCGTTCGGCGCCGGTTCTGGGATGCGTGTTTCCGTGCCGCGGATCTACAGGGTACGCAAAGCCAGCTCCGCTCTCAGCTTCGGATACTTCACGATGCGCTTGCCGACAGCGCGGAGAGGCCGCTTGGCGCCGTCGTTCCGGGCGATGTTCTCTACGAGGCCCTGAAGGCAGCGCTTGTTCAGTCGGGCGCGCTGCCGCGGGATGCCTATGACCGCATCGAACCGTTGGACAGGTTGTATGGCGCGGATGGTCCGCTGGCGAAGCGTCTTGCCGGCGCAGCCTTCCTGATTTCACGTCTGCCGACGGAGTTGGGCGCAGACATCGGCGTGCGTGCAACTCCCGAGCATCTGGCCGATCTTCTCGTCGATGATTTGACGCTCGACCAGGGCGTGTTTCGCTCGCGCGTGCGCGATCTGATCGATCGCATGATCGAGGACGGACACCTTGTGCGAATTGGCGAGGAAGTGCGCATTCAGACCACAGAAGGGCGCGCCTGGCAGCAGGAATTCCAGAAATCTCGCACGCATTATGCCAATGACGTGGCGGCAATCGCCGACGCTCGAGACAAACTGATTGAGGATGCGCTTGCTGTCGTATTGCGCCAGGTGCCGTCGACTCACGGCGAGGCAAAGGTGCGCTGTGAACTCGTGCCGCATCGCGGCGACCGCGCGCCTGAGAAGGACGGCCGCAACATCCCGCTGTGGGTCCGCACCGGTTGGCAGTCGAGCGGGAGGGATGTGCGAGAGGCGGCACGCGCACTCGGTTCCGCGGACGGAACTGTAAATCTCTTCATTGAGAAACCGTCGGGCAGCGAACTCAAGGATGCGATTGCCGAATTGCTCGCCGCGAAGACGACGCTGGAAAAGCGCGGGCTCGGCCACAGCTCGTCCGGAGAGGAAGCGCGGCGCGGAATGGAAACGCGCCAGCGCATTGCGCAGGAGCGCGCGGTCGCACTTGCAGAGAAACTCGTCGACGACGCGGCCGTGCTTCTCGGCGGCGGTACATCAGAAAGCCAGGCGACACTCACTCTTCGCCTGCAAGCCGCTGCCGAGACCGCGCACAAGCGGATGTTTCCGCAGTTCAAGGATGCGGACCGATCCGCAACGGAATGGGCGAAGGCAGCAAAGACAGCGCGGGAGGGCGGCGAACATCCGTTCGCGGCTGTGGGCCACATGGCCGACGCGGAAACACATCCCGTTGGTCGCGCGGTACTGGGCTTTATCGGTGCCGGCAAAGCGGGCCGAGATGTGCGGCAGCAATTCGAGCGTGAGCCTTACGGCTGGCCGAAAGATGCAATCGATGCGGCGCTCCTCGCGCTGGTGCGATCCAACAAATTGAATGCAGTGCTGAACGGCGAGCCTGCGGCCATTTCGGCGCTCGACGGAACGGCGATCGGCAAAGCGTCGTTTCGACGCGAGGACGTGTCGATTTCACAGCGAGAGAAGATCGCGCTTGCGGGGTTGTTGCAAACGCTCGTCGGTCCGATCCCTAATCGCGACGAACTCGTCGAACCCGCGCGGGAATTCCTGCGCAAGCTGCGCGCGCTGGGTGAGAGTGCGGGAGGGGAGCCGCCGCTGCCAGCAGCGCCCCGGCTGCTGTTGGAGGACGAAGCGCAAGCGCTCGCAGGCAACGCGTTGCTTCGCTTGCTGCTCGACCGCAAGGCGGAAATCGAACAGGCGATCGAAGTCCTGGAAGACACGCGCGAAGCTGCAGTCGGAGCGCATGGGCCGCTGGCAAACGGCAACGCGGCTTGCGCGCCATGCCGAACCGTTCGCGGAAGCTGCGACCGATCTTATCGAACTTAAGGGCATTCGCGAAGGTCGTCAGCTTCTTGAGCCAAACGATCCTCTGCCGGCTCCCATGCGCCGGCTGCGCGAACTTCTCACCAAGCAGGTCACAGCCGTGCATAAGGAATTGACGGAAGCGGTCCGCGGCGCGCTCGAGAAGTTGAATCGCAATCCCGTCTGGGCGGCGCTCGAAATCACGAAGAAGGACGCAATCCTTGCGGACGTAGGCCTGCGCATTCCGGCGCAGCCGGATGTCTCGGGTGACGAGCGTCTCGCCGACAGCCTTGATCGCAAACCGCTCGGCCAATGGCGGGCGGAAATCCGAGCTGTCGGCGATCAGCAGGTGAGCGCGGCGCAGAAGGCGGCACAAGTGTCGGCCCCACAAACGCAGCGTGCCATGATCGAGCGCGGTACCATCGTGCGGAACGCGGACGAGGTGGATGCCTGGGTCGCTCGCCAGCGCACGACGTTGATCGAAGCCGTCAAGCGCGGCCCGGTGGTGATTTCCTGAATGGCAAAAGCGCTCGACCGCGACATCCGCAAGCTGCTCGATCGCGCTGTTCGAAAGGCGCGTATCGTGGCGGAGGATGGCGCGCGCAAGGCGCTGACCGAACTCGGAGTCGAGGACGCAAAAAAGCCGGAGCGACAAACGCCGCCCCAGGCCGAATTGCGCAAGCGACTGCGGGCGCATGCGCAGTCGCTCGGCGATGTGAAGCAGCTGAATGATACCATCAAAACGGACCGGCTGATGCGCGAGATCGCCTATGCGCATTGGCACCGTGCGCTGTTCGCCCGCTTCCTTGCGGAGAACAATCTTCTCATCGACCCGGAACACAAACTCGCGGTGTCGCTTGCGGAACTTGAACAGATCGCGCGCGAAGATGGCCACGATGCGATGAAGCTTGCCGCAGATTGGGCAGAGCCGATGCTTCCGCAGATTTTTCGCAGGGACGATCCGGTGCTCGCGCTGGCGCTGCCGCCGGAAACGAAAGCAGGTATTGCCGAGATAGTGAAGGAATTGCCGCGCGCTGTGTTCGAAGCCGACGATTTGCTCGGTTGGGTTTATCAGTTCTGGCAGGCGGACAATAAAGACCGCATCAACAAGTCCGAAGTGAAGATCGGTGCAGACGAATTGCCGGCGGTGACCCAACTCTTCACGGAGGACTACATGGTCCTGTTCGTGTTGGAGAACACGCTGGGCGCGTGGTGGGCTGGTAAGCAGCTGGCGGCGAATCCCGAAGCTTGCGACGGATGCGCAATCCGAAGACGAGCTGCGCGCGAAAACCAGTCCGCCCGGTTATCGCTGGACCTATCTGCGTTTCGTGCGCGAGCCTCGCGAAGGCGAGGCGCCAGATGCAGCGACCGGCCAGTGGCGGCTGGCGGCGGATGGGTTCGAAGGCTGGCCGAGAACGGCGAAGGAAATTACCGTGCTCGACCCCTGCATGGGATCTGGGCATTTCTTGGTGTTCGCGCTGCCGATCCTTGTCGCATTCCGCCGCACCGAAGAACAACTCGATGAGCGCGCGGCAATCAGGGCCGTGCTTGCCTCCAACCTCTTCGGGCTGGAGATCGATCCGCGCTGCACCCAGATCGCGGCCTTTGCGCTGGCGCTTGCAAGCTGGAAGCGACTTGGCGGGCCGGAGCCGCTGCCCAAACTCAATCTCGCCTGCTCAGGCCTCGCGATCGGCCTCGGCAAGGCGGAGTTCCTACGCCTTGCGGAAAAGATCGCCGACGCCGAAGGCTGGGTAGGCAAGACTGACTTGCTCGGTACGGAGCGCCCACCCCTTGGTGCAACGGCAGCTGCAAGGCATCGCGGCGAACTCGAAGCGCTCTACGACCTTTTTGAGAAGGCGCCCTATCTCGGAAGTCTCATCGATCCACGCCGCGAACTCGAACGCAAATTTGGACCGCTCTACGCGACGGGCATGGACAAGCTCAGCAGCGTCCTCGAATGGCTCCTTGAGAAAGATGATGCATCGGCTGAGGCTCGCGAGACTGCAGTAACAGCACATGGTATCGCGAAGTCTGCACAGGTCTTATCTACAACTTACACCTTAGTTTGCACGAACGTCCCGTATCTGACACGCCAGTCGCAATCGGAAGTAATTCGGGCATATGTTGACCATGCTTATCCAGACGCTTCCGCTGACATCGCAACCTGTATGATCTCTCGCTTCGACAGCAAAACGGAATCGGTAACCGTCTCGTCGGTAAGCCCATCCTCGTGGCTATACCAACCTGCATACAAGAAATTTCGGCGACGACTTCTGTCGAGAGGCGTGCTCGATTTAGTTGTACGTCTTGGACCAGGCGCATTCGAGTTCGATCGGCGGCGAGGTGGTGAACGTCCATTTGAGTGTCATTAATTCTGTCAGTGAGGATGACTCCCTCCAGCTCCTTGAGCTCAGCGATCGGGCATTCCAAGAAAAATTTTCCCTGATATGTGATCTGCCATTCTATCGAACTTCAAACAGCTCTCAAAAAAACAATCCTGATTGCAAAATCGTGTTTGAAGACTTGGGAGCTGGGGCGGCACTCTCTTCGTACGCACGAAGTCTCACCGGGCTTCGAACCGGGGACAATGCGCGTTTCAAATTATTCTTTTGGGAGCCGAGCAGCATCTCTGACAATTACGCCCCTTCAATTTCTTCGGAGCTTAATACCGAATCGCATTTTTCGGGACGCACGGAGATTCTGCGTTGGCAACGTGGGATGGGTGACCTCGCAGATTTTGCAGAGATCGGAATCGCAAGCCTTCAGGGAGGTGAGGCTTGGGGTAAAAAGGGAATTATTGTGAACCTTATGTCATCGCTCCCCGCAAGCTTATACACGGGAGAATTCTACGACATGAACTGCGGCGTCGTTTGGCCAACAGATGATGCGCATTTAGCCGCAATCTGGTGCTTTCTTTCGTCGCCCGATTATTTCTCCGCTATACGAAAAATCGATAAACAGCTGAAACTAACCACCGCGACACTGCTTAAAGTTCCTTTCGATCTCAACCATTGGTCGAACATCGCGAACGATTCTTATCCCTACGGCCTGCCGAAGCCCCACTCCAACGATCCCGCGCAATGGCTGTTCGATGGTCACCCGCGAGGGAGCGCTGATCCGAATGGCGACGCTAAATTGGCGACCAACTCCAAGGTGGTGACACCGCATGGTGTGCGGTCCGGCATGGCGGAGCATCCATTGCAGGTCGCAGTCGCGCGGCTGCTCGGATATCGCTGGCCGCGCCGGACCGGCTCCTCTTTCATGGATTGCCCGGCGATTGCGGAGCTGGATGAAATCGAGCAATCCGGTCTCGTCGATACCGACGGAATCGTTGCGCTGCCTGCGCTCGCCGGCGAACCGGATGCCGCCTCGCGCTTACGCGAACTGATTCGCGCAGTTTGGGGACCGGACTACGACGAAAACACCGTCCGCGCGTTGCTCGCGGCGGAGGACGCAAAAGCAAATGATCTCGCAATCTGGCTCGCCGACGAATTCTTCGAGGGCCACTGCCGACTGTTCCATCAGACACCGTTCCTCTGGCAAATCTGGGATGGTTTGCGCGGCGGCTTCTCCGCGCTCGTGAACTATCACAAGCTCTGCGCGCCCGACGGCGCAGGCCGCCGGCTCCTCGAAAAGCTGCGCGACACGCATCTCGGTGATTGGATCGCGGCGCAAAAGCGCGCCCAATTGGCCGGCGAACCCGGAGCGGAAAACCGGCTGATCGCTGCCGAGCATCTGCGTGGCGAACTCACCAAGGTTATCCAAGGCGAGCCGCCCTATGACATCTTCGTCCGCTGGAAACCGTTGTTCCGCCAGCCGATCGGCTGGGAACCGGATATCGACGACGGCGTGCGGCTGAATATCCGTCCGTTTTTTAATGCAAAACCAAAGCACCCGCGCGGCAAGGACGCTTGCATTCTGCGTGTCACACCCAGAGTGAAAAAGCACGCAGGCGCCGATCGAGGGGCAGAACCGCATCACGACAAAAAGGACTATCCCTGGTTTTGGGCGGACGACAGCGACGTGGAAATAGTCGACTTCACCGGGAGGTCGGAATTTCAGGGTCGCCGCTACAGCGACTTCCACTACACCCGGGCCCTCAAGGAAGGCGCGCGAGCCACAAAGGCTGCAAAACCGTGAACGACCGCACGCTCGTTCATGCCCTCGCCCGCGCAATCATGGAAGCCGCACAATCCTTCGACGCCGGTAGGGATTGGCCGGCGGCACTTCTGTGGCCCGATCCGGAACGGCAATGGTTCTCCGCGTTTGCCGATCTGCGACGCCGCCTCGCCGCTCACAAGGTGGCGCTCTACGCGATCGGCGATTACGCACCAGAGGATGGCATCGGGCCCGCGGTCTGGCTGCGCTGCCTAATTGATGCGCCGAATTCGCCCGCGCTAAAAGGCGTGGTCGGCAACGGCGCATTGCCGATCATACTTCTGCCCGGCACATCGTGGCGCGCGCTGCGCGAACATATCATGACGCTGTCGCACGGTCTCCAGATGCTGGTCGAGATGCAGTATCGCGGCGAGGTGTTTCGCCAGCGCAAGCAAGCACGCGACTGGACCGTTGCCACCTTCCTGCGCGATCCCGACCAGGGCTTGGGACTGAACGCGTCCGTGGATGGGCGAACGGACGAGGCGGCGCGGGGCGCACTCGCAGCCCTTCTCGATCTCGATCTGGAGTCCTGGCGTGGAAGGCCCGTGGGCGCGGACGATTTCAACCGCCTGCTTGTGCCGGACGATGTGCGCGATCTCCTCATGTGGATCGCCAATCCCGATGCCGTGCGAAAGGCCAAAGACGACGCAAACTGGAACGCCTTCCGCGATCAGGTGAAACGCGAATACGCAATCGATTTGGATCAAAAGGGTTCACTCCAAACAGCTGTCGAGCGGTTGGCACGCCGGACTGGCGCCTGGCGGCGCGTGTGGAACCGGCTAGCGGATTCGCCGCGACAGTTTCGTCCTGTCTGCGAGCGGATCCGCGACGTTACGCGCATCAAGCAAGGCAATCTGCTTCAGAACATGGAGGAAGCGCATCCCGAAACCAATCCGCACGACAACGCGCTCGCCGAGACGTTCCTTGCGCGCGCGCTCGGCGAAGTTGCGGCACTTCCCGGCCAGAAGGCGGCGGAAAAAGTGATTGCGCTTGAGCAGGAGCACCGGGCGCGGCGCGACACGCTGTGGGCGCGGCTGGACGAAGCGCCACTTGCTAAGGCGCTTGAGCCGCTCGCACGCCTTGCGGCCGCCGTCGAGCAAACCTTGCCCGGCGACGATCTTGCGTCGATGGCCGGTGCCTATTCGGATGAAGGCTGGCGCGTCGACGACGCGTTGATCGAAGCAATTGCGGCGGCAGGCACCCGCGAAGAAATCGTCGCGCGCGCGGCCAATGCGCTCTATCGGCCATGGGTGGATGCGACATCCAGGCGCTTCCGAACCGTGTTCGAAGCCGCCGGCGATGCGGCGCGCCCAAACCCGCTCGCGATAGAACAGGGGATGTCCCACAGCGCGCGGGCGCCGGCGTGGACCATGAAGAGACGGGCGCGCGCGAGGCCGCCGCGGTCTCGATCCCGGTCCGGTCGGAGGCGTGCGACACGTCGATGGCGAGGCCGAGGTCGTTCATCCGCTGGACGGCGCGGCGGCCGAACGCGGTCAGGCCGTAGTCGGCGGGCTCGTTCAGCCCGGCGCCGAGGCCGTTGGAGTCGGAGTAGGCGATCCCGATCTGCCGAAGGCCCAGTCCGAACAGGATGTCCAGCTTGTCGAGGTCGTTGCCGATCGGCGTGGCCGCCTCGAGGCCGAAGACGATGCCGACCCGGCCGGTACGGCGTGCGCGAACTCGATGTCGCGGAGCGCGCCGACCACCATCACCCGGTCCTGGTGGGCGATGTCGGCCTGCCGCATGCCCAGGTCGGTCACCACGTCGTCCCACTGCCAGGGGGTGTTCCCGGTGACGTAGGCGGTGCCGTCCATCATGTTGTCGAATACGGCGGTCAGGCCGGATGCGGCCAGGCCGGCGAACGCGGTGTGCTGACGGCCGGTGCGGTTGTACGACGGGGTGTGCGCCATGTCGGCCGGGAACCGGACCGGGTGGTCGTGCAGGCTGACCACGATGTTGTGGGTCAGCAGCGCCTCGGCGCGCTCGACGGTGGCGGCGTCGAAGCCGCCGTCGTAGCCGGGCACCCGGCCGGACTCGGGGCGAGCGGGAACCGCGCGAACGCTGCGGGCCGGTGGTCGAGGTAGCCGAAGGAGGCGTAGTCGGCGGTCACTGCTGGGCCAGCGCTCGCTTGGGCAGGCGCCACGGCTGCGTTACGGGTTGCGTTACGGGCTGCAGGCGGTGGGGGCCGTCGGCCATCGAGATCAGCAGCGCGTCCCAGGCGCGCATGCCCTCGTGGATGCGGCGCAGGCGGAGGAACTCGTTGGGCGCGTGCAGCTTCTCATCGGCGGTGGAGAACGAGAAGAACAGCGTCTTCGCGCCGATGACCTGCTCGAACAGGGTCGTGGCGGGCAGTGTGCCGGCGATGACCGCCAGCAGCACTTGCTGGTCCGGGTAGACCGCTCGCAGGGCCTCGGTGGCGGCGGCGATCGCCGGGTGGGCCGGGTCGATGCGGTAGGCGGGCACCGCTCCCCCGTCCTGCTCGACGGTGACCAGCGCGCCTCGGGTCTCCTGACGCTCGACGTGGCGGCGGACCGCCTCGAGAACGCGCTGCGGGTCCTGGTCGCCGACCAGTCGGCACGAGATGAACGCCCGGGCGATGTGCGGGATCACGGTGTAGCGGCCGCCGCCGGTCACCCCGTTCACCTCCAGGGTCGGGCGCTCCCACAGGCGCTGCAGGGTCGAGTATCCGTGTTCGCCGTAGGTCTCGGGGACGCCGAGCTCGGCGGCGAACCGGTCGTCGTCGAACGGCACCGCGTCCAGCTGCGCTCGCCGTTGCGGGCTGGGCGGGGTCACCCCGTCGTAGAAGCCGGGGACGGCGACCGCTCCGTCCGGGCCGTGCAGGCCGGCCAGGATCGTCGCGAGCGCGTGGACGGGGTTGGCGACCGTGCCGCCGTAGCGGCCGGAGTGCAGGTCGTCGCGGGCGCCCTCGACCGTGACGGTGAACGCGACCAGCCCCTTGGAGGCGATCGAGAGCGACGGCTCGTCCGGGCGCCACTGCGCCCCGTCGGCCGAGATCACCAGGTCGCAGGCGAGCTCGCCGGTGTGCTGGCGCACGTACGCGGGCAGGTGGGGGCTGCCGATCTCCTCCTCCCCCTCGATGAGGAACTTCACGTTCAGCGGCAGTTGGCCGCGCTGCGCGAGTGCGGCCCGGAGCATCTCGACGACCAGGAAGACCGGTCCCTTGTCGTCGGAGACGCCGCGACCGCGGGCGATGTCGCCGTGAACGGTGTCGTCGTCGACGGTGAGGCGGAACGGCGGGGACAGCCACTCGGAGTCCTGGCCGGTCGGCTGCACGTCGTAGTGGCCGTAGACGAGGACGGTGGGGGCGCCGAGGGCGCCGAGCCATTCGCCGCGGACGACCGGGTGGCCGTCGGTCTGCTCGACCCGGCCGGCCGCGAAGTCGAGCTGGCGGGCGATCCAGTCGGCGGCGCGCCGCATGGTGCCGGGGTCGGCGTTGCGGCTGTCGCTCGGGATCGCCACGTACTCGGTGAGGCTGGCCAGGACGCTGTCGAGGGCCGGAAGTTCGAGGGCGGGAAGTTCGAGCTTGCTCACGGGCGTGCTGCCTCTCGGGCTCGCACCAGGGCGGCGGTGCGGGCCATCTCGTTGGCGACGATCATCAGTCCCTCGTCCACGCCCATGCCCGGCTTGGCCAGCACCTGGGTGGCCTCGCAGGCCATCGCCAGGTGGGCGCTGACCTGCGCCGACCGGTCGGTCTCGTTGGCAGGTACCGCCGCAGAAGGCCTCCAGCCCGGCGTCGCGGGCCAGCAGCAGCGCCTCGACGGTGCTGCCGACGCTGCCGAGGTCGGGGGTCTTCACGTGGATGACGTCGGCCGCGCCCGCGGCGACGAACGCGCGGACGTCGTCGAGCGTGTTGCACCACTCGTCGACGACGATGCGGACGTGTGCGCCGCGTGTCTTCAACACGGCGCGGAGGCTGCGGTAGGTCGCGATCTGGGCCTCCCGCGAGCCCGCGTCGATCGGATGCTCGATCGCGAGGTCGTAAGGGTGCGCTATTGCTTCGAGCTCGACTAGGTAATCGGCGACCGCGTCGACGTCGGCGTTGAACGCGAGACCGGCGCAGCCGTAGAGGTCGAAGTGGAGCCGCGGCCGGTACTCGGGAGACGGGGCGAGGTCGCGGATCCGGCCGAC
>CAWEXK010000013.1:0-286628 GCA_963812975.1 uncultured Alphaproteobacteria bacterium
AGCCCTGCTTGTAGCCTCTGTGCCGGCGGATGGGCCTGCGGCGGATACCAAATCGCGAACGCTTCGCGAGACGCACTGGTTGATAAAGGACAAAGCCGTTGGAATTATTCCGAGCATATCGGCGCTGGCGATACTGCGACGAGGGCACGGGCAGCCATTCCAAAAAGCAAACGAGCCGTTGCTCGCGTTCGCCGATCCAGATTTTCAGGGAATCTCCCGAGAGACTGTCCGGAGATCCGCCGCCGGGCAACACCTTCCCACTCCGACGGACAGGGAAAAATGGCAGACAGCGCTGCAGCCGTTGCCCGGAACGCGACAGGAGGCGGAGGCGCTGAGGGCAATCCTTCACGGCAGCAGTGAAAACGTGCTGCTTGGCGCGCGTGCGTCGAAGACGGAGCTTGAGCTTCGTCAGCGCAGCGGTTCCCTGGCTCAAGCCAATGTGCTTGAATTTGCCACGCACGGGTTTCCAGGGGGCGAAATACCTGGAGTATCCGAGCCGGCGCTTGTTCTCGCCAGTCCGCGCGCCGGAGCTGATGCTTCAGACGATGGATTGCTGCGGGCCTCGGAGATTTCGACGCTCGATCTGCATGCGGACTGGGTGGTGCTTTCAGCGTGCAACACCGCGGACTCGGATCAATCTGCGACGGGAGGGTCTTTCGGATTTTTCGGAGGCATTTTTCTATGCCGGTGCGCGCTCGCTGTTGCTGTCGCATTGGCGCGTGCGCGACGATGCGGCGGAACGACTTGTCACGGAAACCTTCCGGGCGCGCGAACAATACCCCGCGCTCAACAAGGCTCAAGCGTTGCGCCAAGCCATGCTGGAGTTGATGGACGACAAGACGTTCGACGGTTCGCGACTGAGCTTCGCGGCCCCTTCGGCGTGGGCCCCCTTTGTCGTCGTCGGTGACGTCGATTGAAGCGTGTGTTTGACGCGCGAGCTTGACCACACTGTGTCCCGGAAGTGTCAAGGTCGAGGCTCGTGAGTTTCGCGGCGACTTCGCCGCCTCGATCAGTCAACCAGGCGCTCGATTTCATCGGGCAATGCTGTGTCGCTGAGGACAATGCCGAACACATTGGCGCCCGGCCGTTCCGGATAGGGATTTGTCGTTTCGTTGTGGCTGAAAGTGTGGCTGTAGCTCAGCATTAAACATATCTCCGGCGGCAAAAGTTCGAAGGTGACCGAAGGGGAGATCGAAATTTTGTTCAGAAAGTTACCCGTAGTCGAGAACCCGTTGGCATAGGTGATCGTGCTGGCATATGGCAACGTGTCGACCACGCTCAAAGCAGCGGCCCAGCGTTGATCGAAAGGGACAAAGGCGATGAGGCTGGCGCTTTCGATCCAAAATGCGTCCTGGATTGGGCCGGTCGTGGTCAACTCGTCCTCTTTTGTCGCCTCGAACGTTCCAGCAATTGCGAACCGCGATTGCCACCGCACAAAAGCACCGCCTATCCCGAATGCGCTTCGTTCTTCATTAAACAGCTGCGGCGAATAACTGGATTGCAGGAACAGCGTGGCTGGGCCGTTGGACTGGTTCAAGACGCGGTAAGCCGTGAAAAATGTAGGATTGTCGGTCGTTGGGCTAAATTCGTTCGTTACGCCTGTTATCGAGTGGTATCTTGAATCCCAGCTCCACGGCAATTCGGCACCCACCGTCAGGTCGTCGGTAATGCCGTAAGCAAGAAGAGCGGTCGTCCGCTGGCCGTCGATGGTCTCCTTTGGGAATGTGCCTGTTGAAGGATCGAATGTGATACGTGAATAGGTGCCATACGTATACAAAACTTCAGTAAAAAACGTGTTGGCCCTCGTCAGATAGGCGACGATCGGAACGGGTGCGGTCGGATCGGACTCATCCACGGTACTGAGCTCGCTCGACAGGATCAGCTCCGCGCCACCAAGTCCAAGCGCCGGACCGGGCGGGTAAGGTTGCTGGGCATTCGGTGGCAGATGCCGTCCAGCGAGCGCTGCATCTCCGCATCCTCGGGCTCAACGCCATCAGACGGAGGTAAGCCTCGTAGTCGAATGCACCGCCATATGCCAGCAACGTGTTGGCTTGCGCCAGCGCGTCGCCTTTGGTCGCCGCTGGCTGGTTGGCGCCGGGGATTTGGGACGGCGGAACTGCGGTGAAGCGGCCGCTGGTTTGCGCGCCCGTACTATCGCCCAGCTGGATATCATAATTTCCGGGTTCGATATCGAGCAAGCCCGGCCTGTTTGTAAATTGCCGGGCACTGAAATCAGTCACACCGACCAGCTGCTTGCCCGCGAGCTGGACTCCGAGGGCGAATGGGGGCTCACCCCCCTGCCAGCACAGGGAGAATTGCTGCAAACCGGCGGCAATGCGAGAAGTTCCAGCGCTGAGTCCATTTATAGGGATTTGCACGGGGCCGTTCCCGCCGCGCGCGGCTGGAAAGGGAGGGGGGCCCTGAGTTGGCGGTGAAGGTTTGGGCAGCGGCGGCGGAGGCGGAGATGTCGTTTGGCCAAAACTCGCCGATGGCAACGCCGCGTAGAGCAGGGCGACCGCCAATGTGAGTCTGTAGCCCGATCTGGCCGCTGGGCGCGCGCCCATGCCCGCGCCACGAAGCTGCGACGTCCGAACGGCGACACCCCGTTCACGCGACAAAGCTAAGCTCTGTCTTGGCACTGCGCCCCCCGACAAGCTGATCACCGATCAGCTCGGAAGCAGATTAGCATTGACCCGGCACAGCTCGCAAACTTTGGCTGGGGCACGCGTTTCGCACCATGCACTTTATAGGCAATTGCGGCGCGCTTGATCGTACGGGGAAAGGTGAGCACTCCAAGACCATCAGCTCGGCACCTCTCCCATACTCGAGCCCGTTTCAGAGCGGGAACGCAACTCGGATTGGGCATCCACGGCAGAGCCAAGCATGACCGGAATGCTGCCAGCGAAAAATGCAACGCCCCGTCCCGAAGCTGTGTAGTGATTTCATCTAATAGCGGCCTCTGCGACACGGATTGATCCTGTGGTCCCTCCCGTATGAGCGAGTGCGTTCCCGCCGAGCTACGTACCGACAGCGCGAAAACTGGCTGAGTGGAAAAATCATCAAATACCGTGTCCGGCGTGCGACCCGCGGCGACCTGGACCGTTGATAGTGGCAAAGATCAAGCCAGTGGCTGGTGGCGCCGTCGCCATCGAATTACCATCGGCCGGTTCCGAAGATCGCTATCTCTCGGGAGCGAGTTGCGCTAGCGGCGGAAATTCATCGCTGGGCCACGCGCTGCGGGCGCGAGTTTGCTTGCCTCCATCGAGTTCCTCTCCCGGGAGATGGCATGCCGCGGCTGTCTCAGCCACGAAACCTGAAATCTTGCGTGTCGCCCGCGCGCTGGCCAGCACTGCACGGATTTGTTCTCCGTTCGGCTCCGCTTCCCGCCCTTTGGCTCCGGACCGTTCGCGCGCCGTTCTCTGAGACGGATTGGTCTCGTTGAAGAATCTGGTGCCGGAGGTGGAGAATCGAACTCACGACCTACCCCTTACCAAGGGGTTGCGCTACCACTACGCTACTCCGGCGATCCGCGGCAGGCGCATGCCGAAAAGCTGGCGCCGCGCCGACGGGCGCGTTGCTATAGCCGAAGGGTTCGAGGAGGAAAAGAGTGGCGAAGTCTGCCGCCGAAACGCGGCGTGAACGGCTGGCGGCGGCGCTGCGCGCCAACCTGAAGCGTCGCAAAGCCCGGCGGCCGCCGAAATCCGTGCCGGCGCGCGGCGATATGGCTCTCGCGCCCGCTTGCGCGGGCGAGCCGGGCAGCGCCTCGCACGCGGTCCTATCCCGGCCCGATTCCCCGCGCTAAAAGGCTCGCGGCCCGCGCAGGAAATCGGGCCAGAGGAAACATGGACCGCATCCGCATTCAGGGCGGCGCCCGTCTGGAGGGAGCCATTCCCATCAGCGGCGCCAAGAATCGCTGCGTTGCCGCTGATGGCTGCGTGCCTCCTGACCGAGGCGCCGCTCGTGCTTGCCAACGTGCCGGACCTCGCCGACATCGCCTTCATGGTCGAGCTTCTGAAAAGCTTCGGCGTGGAGATGCATGGCGACAACGGAACTCTCACGCTGTCGGCCGGTCGCGTTCGTAGCACCACGGCGGCGTACGATCTCGTCCGGAAGATGCGCGCGAGTTTCTGGGTTCTGGGTCCTCTTCTCGCGCGCACGGGGCAGGCGAAAGTGTCGCTGCCTGGCGGTTGCGCCATCGGCGCTCGCCCGGTCGACCTGCACATTCGCGCGCTGCTCGCGCTCGGTGCCTCGATCGAGCTGCGCGAAGGCTACGTGATCGCCAGCGCGCCGAAGAAACTCCGCGGCGCCAGAATCGAATTTCCGATCATCTCCGTTGGCGCGACCGTTCACGCGCTGATGGCCGCCGTTCTCGCCAAGGGCGAAAGCGAAATCGTCAATGCGGCGCAGGAACCCGAGATCGTGGATCTCGGACGCTGTCTTCAGGCGATGGGCGCGCGCATTTCAGGTCTGGGAACGCCACGCATCGCGATCGAGGGGACGGAGCAGCTGCATGGCGCGGAACACCGCGTGCTGCCCGATCGGATCGAGACCGGCACCTATGCTTTCGCCGCGGCGATAGCCGGCGGCGAGGTCGAGCTTCTCGATACCGAAACGAAACTGATCGGCGCCGTGGTCCCGCTGCTCGAATCCATCGGTGCCGAAATTGCGGACACCAATCGCGGCGTCAAGGTGCGCCGCAACGGCGTGCGCCCGCTTGCGGCGGACGTGACGACCGAACCGTTTCCGGGTTTCCCCACCGATCTGCAGGCGCAATTCATGGCGCTGATGGCGACCGCAGATGGTGTCTCCCGCATTCGCGAAACGATTTTCGAGAACCGCTTCATGCATGTGCCCGAGCTGGCGCGCATGGGTGCGAATATTCGCATCGATGGCGACACCGCTGTGGTGACGGGCGTCGAGCACCTCAAGGGCGCGCAGGTGATGGCGACCGATCTGCGCGCCAGCGTAAGCCTGGTGCTCGCCGGGCTCGCCGCGCAAGGCGAGACGATCGTCAATCGCGTCTATCACCTCGACCGCGGTTTCGAGCGCATCGAAGAGAAATTGTCGCGGGTCGGCGCGACCATCGAGCGGTTCGATTCATGAGCACCCACAAACTCGTTCTCGCGGCGGCGGATGCCGGGGACCTGGAGACGATTTCCGCACGGCTGCAGGACGCGGTGGCGCGCATCAAGGATCTGGTTTTCCTGCCGAAGTCGCGGCGCTTTGCGGCCTTGTTCAACCGCTTCAAATGGGAAAGCGCCGATGGCCGCAGCGGCGCGCGCGTGCGCGCCGGACTTCACATCGACGGCGTGCTCTCCGCCAGAGCGTGCCGGCTCAGGGTCGGCAATCCGAATGCGGTCGCATCGCTTCTGGCGATTCGATTCCAGCCCAACGGCGCCGACGATCCCGGCGGCACCATCGATCTCATCTTCGCCGGCGGCGGCTTGCTCAGGCTCGAAGTGGAGTGCATTGCGGCCGAGCTTGCCGATCTCTCCGGCGAATGGGCCGCGCGCGGCCGTCCCGTCCACGAACTGGAATCGTGAGTTTCCTCCCCCAACGTGGGGGAGGTGGCCCAAAGGGCCGGAGGGGGATGTGATGGCACGCGACGTCCCCCTCCGCCTCGCTGCGCTCGGCACCTCCCCCACGCTGGGGGCGGAAAGATTCACATGACCGAAGCGTCGCCGTTCAGGCTGGTCGCGGTCGAACTCGAAGAGCGCACGCTCATTCGGCGCACGCGCGAGATCGAGCAGGAGCGCGAGATCGCGATTTACGATCTGCTCGAGGCCAACAGTTTCGCGCCACGCGGCTCGCAGGGAGGCCCCTACCGGCTCGTGCTCGCCCTCGAGGAAAACCGTCTCGTTTTTAACGTCATGCTGCACGACGGCGAGCCGCACGGCCGGGTGATGCTCTCGCTCACCCCCTTTCGCCGCCTCATCAAGGATTACTTCATCGTCTGCGACAGCTACTTCAAGTCAATCCGCAACGCGCCGGCGCATCAGATCGAGGCGCTCGACATCGGACGGCGCGGTCTTCACGACGAGGGCTCGACGTTGCTGCGCGAGAGGCTCAAGGGCAAGATCGAGGTGGATTTCGATACCGCGCGCCGGCTGTTCACGTTGCTCTGCGTGCTGCATCTGAAGGGATGAAGCGATGCGCGGGCCCAACGGCGAGGAATTGCCGGGCGCCGTGCTCTTCGCCTGTACGCTGAACGCGGTGCGCAGCCCGATGGCCGCGGCCCTGATGCGCCATCTCTATGGCCGGTTCGTCTTTATCAATTCGGTGGGTGCGCGCCTGGGCGAGCTCGATCCCTTTGCGGTCGAAGCGATGGATGAGATCGGCATCGCCATCGGCCGCCACACGCCAAAGCGGTTCGAGGATCTCGAAGACGCCTCGTTCGACCTGATCGTCACGCTCTCGCCTGAAGCGCATCACAAGGCCATGGAGCTGACTCGGACCATGGCGGTCGATGTCGAATACTGGCCGACCTTCGACCCCACCGTCGTGGAAGGTTCGCGCGCGCAACGGCTCGAGGCCTATCGCGGGGTGCGCGACGAACTGATGCGTCGCATCGGGCAGCGATTCGCAGTCGGCAGCGCGGGAAATGCCTGACCCGGAACGCCTTGCTTTTCGGCGGTTTCGGTGCATTCTCCCGGCCGCCAGACACACCTGAGGACGAATGGCCAAGGAAGAACTTCTCGAATTTCCCGGCACGGTCAGCGAACTTCTGCCCAATGCGACCTTCCGCGTGAAGCTCGAAAACGGCCATGAAATCATCGCGCACACCGCCGGCAAAATGCGCAAGAATCGCATCCGCGTGCTGACTGGCGACAAGGTGCTGGTGGAGATGACGCCTTATGACCTCACCAAGGGGCGCATCACGTATCGCTTCAAGTAGTTCGCCGCTCGGCCTGGTGCTGGCGAGCGAGAGTCCCAGGCGCAAGGCTCTTCTCGCCCAGGCGGGCATTGTTCCGGATGCAATCCGCCCGGCCCACATCGACGAGGCTCCCCGCAAAGGCGAGTTGCCGCGCGCGCACGCTCTGCGGCTGGCATGCGAAAAGGTGGAGTATGTACGTCGGGCGTGTTGCGACAGGGTCGCGCTCGTGCTTGCTGCCGATACGGTGGTCGCCTGCGGCAGGCGCATTCTCCCCAAGGCTTGCACGCGCGACGAGGTCCGCGCCGCTCTCGTGCTGCTCTCCGGGCGCCGCCATCAGGTGTTCACGGCAGTCGCCGCCGCGCGAACGCAGAGCGAGGCGCCGCCGCGCCATCGCATGGTGATGACGCGTGTCGCCTTCAAGCGGCTGTCGCCACGGGAAGTCGATGCGTATCTCGACAGCGGCGAGGGCGAAGGCAAGGCCGGCGGCTACGCCATTCAGGGGCGCGCGGAGGCTTTTGTGCGCCACCTTAACGGCTCGTGGTCCAACGTGGTGGGGCTGCCGCTGCTGGAGACGCTTGGCCTGCTCGAGAGCTGCGGATACGCGTCTGCGCAAATTCATGCTACTGTCACAGGTGCTGATATCGATGCGTCCGGCGGATGAATAAGGAAATCCTGATCAATGCAGGAGCAGGGGAGATTCGTGTCGCGGTCGTCGAGGACGGCCGCCTGCAGGAGCTTTTCCTCGAACGCACGATCGGGCGCGACGACGGAACATCGCGGCGCCGCAGCGGTGGCCCGCGAAGTCAAAGCCTGATCGGCACCATCGTTCTCGGCCGCGTGCTGCGCGTGCTGCCAGGGATGCAGGCCGCCTTCGTCGATATCGGGCTCGATCGCGCCGGATTCCTTGGCGCGCGCGAGGCGCGTTGCCTTGCCGGGCTGCCCAGTCTCGAATGCGCGGGCCTGCGCGCGGCTGCGGAGGGCCGGTCCACGGAATTGGCCACCGAGGAGCGCGCGCCACGCATCGGCGATTGCGTGCACGAAGGCGAAGAGGTCGTGGTGCAGGTGGTGAAGGATTCCATCGGAGACAAGGGCGCGCGGCTATCGGCCAACGTGACCGTGCCCGGCCGCCTGCTCGTGCTTGTTCCCAGCCAGCCGGGAATTGCGCTCTCCCGCCGCATTGACGACGAGGCGGAACGCGGGCGGCTGGCCGCGCTGTGCGAGCAGATGCTGGTGGAAGATCAAAGCCGGTTGGCCGCCGGGGCCGGCTACATCGTGCGAAGCGCTGCGATCGGCACGGAGCTTTCCGATCTGCGCGACGACGCGGAGCGGCTTGCCGAAGCGTGGCTATCAGTTTCGGAGAAGCGCAGGGCGATGCGCGCGCCCGCCACGCTGCACCAGGATCTCGATCCCATGGAGCGCATGATGCGCGACGAGGTCGACGCCGCGACCACGCGCGTGACAATCGATGACGCCGAGGCGCTTGCCGCGGCGCGCGCCTATTGCCGGCATGCGATGCCGGAAGCCGAACACAAGCTCGAGCTGTTCGAGGGCCGGGGCCTGCTGTTCGATCTCTTCGATCTCGAGAACGAAATCGAGCGGCTCGTGAATCCGCGGGTGCCGCTGCCTTCGGGGGGCTGGATCACGATCGAGGGAACGGAAGCGCTGACGGCCATCGACGTGAATTCCGGCAGCTTTACCGAGTCGACGGGGCTTGAGGAAACGAGCCTTCGCGTCAATCTGGAAGCGGCGGACGAGATCGGCCGGCAGCTGCGCCTGCGCGGCGTCGGCGGCCTTATCGTCATCGATTTCATTCATGTGAGCGAGCCTGCGAACGTGGAACGCATCATGGCCGCGCTGGGCGCGAGCCTGGCGCGCGACCGCACGCCGGCGCAAATCTCGCCCATGTCGGAGTTCGGGCTGGTGGAGATCACGCGCAAGCGCACGCGCGATCCGTTGGCGCGGATGATGACCGAAGGCTGCCGCGCCTGCCGCGGGCGCGGGCGCATGCGCTCCTGCGAAAGCGTGGCGCTCGAGATCCTGCGCCGCGTCGAACGCGAAGCGCTGCATGCCCCCGGACGCGCGATCGTCATCCGCGCGTCCCCGGAAGTTACCTATTGGCTCGATTCGCATGCGGCCGAGCTGCGCGTGGCGCTGGCGCGGCGGCGCGCGCCGCGGGTGGTGTTCGAGCCGCGCGCCGAATTTGCCCGCGAGGGATTCGATGTCGCCGCGGTCGCCTAGGGCCTCGGCGCGCGGCTGCCCCATATGCGGGCGCCGGACCGAAGTGAAATTCAAACCGTTCTGCTCGAAGCATTGCGCCGATGTCGATCTCTCGCGCTGGCTCGAAGGCCGCTACGCCATACCGGCGCAGGAAACGGACGGGAGCGATGATCAAGCGGCCGCCGACGGCGCGGAGCAGACGTAGCAGGCACGCCGCTGGACACGGCCAGGCCCCTCTTCTAAAAAACCGATCCTTCCGGCCCGCCCGGAACGTTGCCCAGGTAGCTCAGTCGGTAGAGCAGCGGACTGAAAATCCGCGTGTCGGTGGTTCAATTCCGCCCCTGGGCACCAGTTATAGTAACAAAATCAGGTACTTACTGGCGGTGAAATTTCGGGCGTTGGCGCAGATTCGCTCGGGACAACTGTTGGGACAACTGGTAATGGCGCGCCGTCCGGGCGCGCCTTCCTATTCGTCGCAGACGATCGCCTTGATCTTGTCGATCTTCGCTCGCAACTGACGGTTCGCGGCCTCGCCGATGAAGGCGTCGTCTCTGTTTGACTCCCTGTCGTCATCAGGGATGTTGAGCATCTTTGAATAGAGGCGATCGACGGCCCCGCCCTTTAGGAACACTCGAATGTTTTCGTGCTGGTACAGAGGAAAATCATCGGCCGATACGGGATAATGCCCGAGGCCTTGCGCCTGCATCTGCAACGACGCCTGCGCATTTACGTGGCGCCCTAGCTTACTGAAATCCGGCCGCGTGCCGGATAACGCCCATCGCGACGGTGATGACTCCTCCATTCTCTTCGACCTTTTCCTTCAGTTCGCTCCAATCGTCGGCTTGGCGCACGATTGCCATGACACTGCCCTTCATTTCAGGTGAGCTCACGCCGTATGTAGCCAAAAGATAAATCTTCGGCAAGATTTATTTTTGATGCTAACTTTGCAGCCATTCCTTGATCCAAATGCTTGAAAAGTAAGGAGATTCGCTTTTGGACAACTCGGCGGAGCAACTGGCATCGGCCACGCGAGGCGTCTGGATTTCGTTGATGGCCGCGATGATCTTGGCGGTCGGGAAATGAAAAGAGATACTCCCTTAGCGCCCGTTTCTTTGATCGCAACTCAATGAACCTCAACGACCTCCTGATCGGAAAACAATTCGACCCGAAGGACGTGCTCGTCCTCCGGCACCGGCCGACCGACTCGCAACTGTTGAAAGCGTTCCCCATGATGTGCGCGGAGCGGTCCGACCTGTTCAACGCGTACCAGCAGTGCCAAATCCCGCGGCTCGAAAAGTCTATGGCGGAGATGGTCGGGAAGGGTTACCTCGCCTCGTTCATCTCGCACGGCGCAGGCCGGGCGATATTTATCGGTCTGTACAGGATCGACGCGGCGAGGCCGATCACATTTGATGAGTACTGGGCGATCCCCGGCAACGTCGAATTACGATCGCTCGGGATGACGGGCTTCAAGGGCGAACGGCCGTCGGTGCTGTGGTTCGACCTGCCGCTGCTCGACTTCTACCCGGAGTGGAAGGGCAAGCTCATCGTGGACTGGCCGCCGCCGGAACGCGCGTGGTACCGGCGCGCGCAGAACAACGTCGTGCCGGTCCGCGCGATCCTCGAAGACAGCGCACTCGACGGCGCGATGCCGGAATGGAACGAGTTGGATTTGACGTGGGCGCAACTCCGGGTCCTCCCGGCGAAGTGGCGCAACAGGCTCTCCGAGTGGCGCGCGATCTACTTCATCTCCGATGCGTCGGACGGCAAAGGCTACGTCGGGTCGGCGTACGGATCGGAGAACCTCCTGCAACGCTGGTTGAACTACGCGGCGACCGGGCACGGCGGAAACCGTCTGCTGCGCACACGCGATCCCGAGACCTTCCGGTTCACGATCTTGGAGCGCGTTTCGCCGGACATGGACGCTGAGAGCGTGATCGCGCGGGAGACGACGTGGAAGAAGCGGCTGCACACGCGGTCGCCGGATGGGCTGAACGACAACTAGAGCGACGACCCCATGCACCCCAAATTCGCTACGATTAAGGAAAAGCTACACGCTTCCTTTGAGCTCCTGATCGCCGATGCCCCGATCAACGGCGGCCATTTCAAAGTTAATCCGCCGGCGCGCGGCGTCTATCTTTTCTCAGAGGGCAACACCCACCTCTACGTCGGCCGCAGCAACGACATTCGCGGTCGGTACGGCCGTCACTGCAACCCCGGTGCGACACACCGCATGGCGGCGTTCGCGTTTCGGCTTGCGCGCGAGCAGACCGGCCGGTTGAAGGCAACGTACAAGCCGGGCGAAGGGAGCCGGAACGCGCTTATGGAGGACTCCACTTTCCGATCGGCGTTTGTCGCCGCCAAAGCGCGGATCAGGAAGATGGACTTCCGCTGCGTCGAAGAAGCCGATCCGTTACGGCAGTGCCTGCTCGAGGTGTATTGCGCAGTTGCGCTCGGAACGCCGTACAACGATTTCGACAACCATTGACCAGTGACTAATCAACATCGTCGTCATCGTCACCATCACCAAACCAATCTCCGGTATCTACAGTGTAACCCACGCTATGGAACGCCGTCACGTCAGTGACTGGAGCCTCCATCGACACTTGGAATGGAAAACTTTGGCTGGACGTCGCGCCGTCTCCGCGCTCCAAATCGGAATCCGACCCCCACTGGAGTTCGACCACCAATGTCCCAATCGCCTTGAAGCGAATAGAATCGTTGGTGATATCCGATATGGCGATGTCTTCGACATACGCTCCTTCGATGGAGTAGTGTGTCGCAAGGATATCAACCTCGCCGATGGCGTCGCTGGCCAGCGCCTGAGTGGTCTCCCAGTCTATCTTTTCAGCTAGCGCATTGATTACGGTGGCGCGGCAATGCTCGAATGAAGAGAACAGATTGATGAGCGCGCCCATGGCATCGTCAACGAACAGATCGATCGCCGCCTGATCCTGTACCAATGTATCAACCTGTACGTGCGTGTACTTATTCATTTCTTGTATCGCTTCGAGTGCTTCGTCGTGAATATCCTTCACGTCGATTCCGATCTGGGCAACATACGCGTCCGATAACCCTCCCTGTGTCGCGTACTTCGCGCGTTGCCGCCGCGTGGGGCCGTTAGTCCCCGGTTGCTGTGCATACCACGAGCATTGAGGCACGTTCCCGTCGGGAGCCAGCGCGTGGAGCGTATGATCGAATAGCGCGCGCATCGAAGAAGCAAACTGGCTGTGCCGAACGGGATTGTTCTGGTCGCCTGCGACCTGCAGCGCACCCGTCAGCAATTCATGCGAGAATGCGTCGAGAAGCTGCGGCCTCAATTGCCGTTCAATAGCGGACACGATGTCACACGTCGGTGCACGTTACACAAAGACGATCGAAATGACGTCTTCCATGAAGGCCGAAACCTTCTTCACCCCCGGCTTGTACTTCGAGGGATGGCCGCATTTGTTCCGAAGATTGAGTGCGTCCACCAGTGCGTCCTTTTGGCTCTTATCGAGCACGCCAAGGTCCAATGCGGCCAGTAGCTGAACGGCCTCCTTTACGTAGGCGAAATCGTCAACCGTCTTGATCTGCCTCGCCTTGGGGTCGTGCTTTTGCACAGCCGATGTCACGGCGGGCGCACCCTTGCTCATCATCGCGTTCTGAATTGTTCTCGCGGCGGCGACCCACACCGACACGACGCACGGGCGCAGAGCCCCGACGCGCAAGCACTTCAGGGCTTCGTCCAGATACTCGCGCACGTCAGAGATCCGACACCTTGGCGAGCGCGGTCGTAAGGGAACCGACGTCGTGCTCGACTTCTGGCTCGTTGGAAGGCAACCCCAACATTGTCCGTACATGCTCACGCCCTGACTTCGTCAGCTTCCACAGACGGCGACCGCCCTCTAAGCCATCGGCATCGGCAAAGGCGCCGCTCTTGTTCAGCACGTCGGCGACGTTGAGCTTTTTCCAGCCGACAACGCGCGCAGCCTGCAAGCGCTGGCGGATGCGCTCGACGGTAAGCGTGGGCTGCTGTTCGTACCGCTCGCAAAAATAAAGCACCGCGAGAATGCGGTCCTGATGCGTTCCATTCGAGAGCGGCGCGAGAAACTCGACTAGGGTCATTGATCAGCGTCCGGGCGCGCCTTAGTGCCCTTCTGTACCCCGTACGCAGAGCGGAAATAGGAACTCGCCATGAACGGTGGGTTTGAACACGCCACGAGACACCCGGTGGAACAGCTTCTTGCCGCCATCTGTGGCGGCCGCCAAGGTAGCGTCAGGACGATGGGGAAGCGTCATCCCGACTCTCGCGGCGATCGACTTAATGTCGTCGGCAGAAAAAGCCGCGGAGCCGTACTCGCGGAACAGGTACACCGCAACGGCGCGCGCGTTGTTGGACGGCTTGTCGCTCATGTGTTGGGTGAAGAATTCCCCATCGATTTCGTCGGAACCTTCTACCGTTCGCGCGGCAGAACTCCTTGCCAGCGTTGGTGCTGTCCTGCCCCTGCGATACATACGGCTTGAGAAGTTGAAAAGCGTCGAGGCGGATTTCAGTCGGCAGCTTTTCGATCACCTTACCGACCTCCTCCAACCGGGAGGCTCGTTCGTTGAAATTCCGTTCGTTCATTGGATTGTTCCTTTCAATGCTTCATCAGTACGTGTGATCAAATTCGATCATTGGGGAAGAAGTATGTGCGGGTATGCACGCTACGAGAAACCCTCCTCAACGAGGCGCTCGCCTGTGCTGGTCAGAACCCAGGCCTTGAGATTGTCCTTCTTTTCCTTCGCTTCCATGAAATAACCCCGCTTCACGCAGTTGTTGGCTTTGTCGTTCACGTTTGGGGGGACAGCCTCGCGCGCGGAACGGAAGCCCGCTTCCAGATCAGCCGCCGTGAATGGTGACACGTTGCCGTGGTTCTCCAAAAAGTAGCCCACTGTCAGTGTCATCAAGATTCCGTTGGACGGCGCCTTGCTGATGATGAACTCTTTGATAGATATGGGCTTCCGGCTTGGTACCTTTTCTGTACCGGCGACGGCGTTTGTGGATGTGCCGGCCTCGAGCGTGGCGACGCGGCGCTCCAGACCCTTCACCGCCGTGAGAATCTGGCTCAGCATGTCCTTGATGTCGTTGGCCATGGTCGTCAGGCCCCGCCGCGTTTTTCGAGCCGATCCACGATGCCGTCCGCCTCGTGTGCGAGGATCTCGTAGTTGCTGCCACTCCCCGCAATCAGCCCTTCCTCACGCAATTTCTTGATCGCGGCGTCCACCGTGCCCGACTTCACGTTGGTCTGAGCCTTGATCTCTTTGCCGGACACCTCGCTCGTCTCCACAGCGCCCTCGCTTTTAAGCAGCTTCTTCACAAGCATGTACGCCAGCACCTTCTCCTCCTCCTTCAAGGAGGTGCCCTTCTTGAAGAAGACGGCGTGGGTGCCGCGCTGGATCGTAAGCAGTTTTTTCAGGGCTCCGACGGCGCGCTTTTCGTCGAAGCCGCCGCTGTCGGTGTAGAGGTCCTCAAGTATCGAGCCTTTGCCGGTCATCAATGAGGCGTCCAGTCGCCGAAAAGAGATCGCCGCGACTGCTATATGGCGGTCCGCACGCCCTTCGTCAAGCGAAGATCGATACTCGCTTTATCATATTATGAGATAGAGTCTGTGTTCATATTCTATGGACTTTTTATCGCAGACAATATGCATAATTCAAGCGTCGATTTGTGCGAGCAACGCAGACAGAGAACGATATCATCTGTATCTCATTGAAATTACATGAGTTATTGTTGCGACCATTGCAATATCGCTAGCACTGTCTCTTGTGGATATTATGCATACGGCCGATAAGATTATGCCGTTGGATATTAGGTTATCGCGATTGTTATCCACACATAATTTTTATGAGGTTCGACGTTATATTGTGAACTTGACGTGTGGCTGGCGTACTGCCGCATAACAGTCTGGGCGATCTCTTTTCGGCGACTGGACGCCTCATTGATGACCGGCAAAGGCTCAGAACCTGAGGGCCGGAAAGCTAGCGGCAGGCCGGATGCCAGACATCGATCCCGTCGGTGATCCGCGTTCCGCCCGGCGCCATCGGCTCGCCGCAGTTCCGGCAGCGCAGGTTGCGGTTCGACAGCGTTGCGTCGGCCGTCTCGCGGTAGAGGTCGATCAACTCGTTGTCGGCCACCGGGCGCGACGGCGCGGGCTTCGGACGCCACGGGAGGGCGTCGCCCGCCACAGGGGGAGGCGGGGCGGCGTTCGCGGCGGCGGCCATCGCGCCGTAGTGGTCGATCCACGCCTGAGCGGTGCCCTCGACCATAAGCTCGGTGAACGCCCACACCAGCGCGTCAACTCGGTCGGGCGACGTCTTGGCGCGCTCGCGGTCGAAGTCCGGCATGAATGAGCACATCTGGTCTTCCAGCGTCGATAGCGCGCCGACGTGGTGGACGCGCGCCTGCTCGTAAAGCGCCGACACCGGCTCCGCGCGGGTGTACTTGCCGCGGCTCGCGTGAACGGATTTGTACGACACGTTGGGATCGACCATCCGCACCGTCGCCTCGACCATCTCGCCGCCGTTGTTCGTCTCCGCGACGATGCGGTCCGCGCGGTGCCGCCGGTACGCCGCGACCGCGATCCGCGCCCACTCGATCGGCGCGAAGCGGCCGCTCAAATCTTCGAGCACGTAGCCGTGCCCGTCGTCGCCCGTCCCGGCGACGACGATCCCCGTCTCGTCCGCGTCTTCGCCAGAAGTGACCGCCGGGTCGATCGCGACGACGACGCGGCGGAGCGCGGGAGCGCGATCGACGCGCCCGGCGTCGATCCGCGCGCGGTCCCATAGCGCGCCGGGCACGTCGTCGAGGACTTCGGCGTTCAACTCCTGCCGGCCGAGCCGCGTCCCCTCGTATCGGCGCACGATCTGTTCGAGGAACACCGGCGCGAGGTTGTCGCGGTTCTCGTAGGTGCTGCCCAACTCACCAAGTATGTCGTTCCCTTGATAGGCTCACGCGACTGGATTGGCTCGCTGGCCTTGGACCAGTTTAGCCTCGTCGTCGGCGCGCACGTCGTAAAGACGTATGCCGGCCTTCCTCCGTTGAGCATCACAAAAAGAGGCGGGTTAGCTCCCTGGCAAGGCAGGCGCGCCGCAGAAATGATCAGGGAGCGCCTTGATGGGAACATTCATCTCTCCGACATGGCGCGTGAGTGTAGTCTATCCGTGAGTCACTTCACGCGCGCTTTCCGAAAGAGCTTCGGCATGTCTCCCTATCGCTGGCTTCTTGAACGCAGGATTGATGGTGCGAAGGCACTGCTGGTGACGGGCGACGTTTCGATCGCCGATATCGCCATGCAATCGGGGTTCTCTGATCAGTCTGCATTCACGCGTGCGTTTGGGCGGATCGTCGGAGATAGCCCAGCCGATGGAGGCGTGCCGTAACTTCAAAGGTCGGGGGCTGACCAATTTTGAACAGTAACATCGCGCAACCATCCCAACTCATCTCGTGGGTCAATCACGAGCCGTAACGAGCCAATCCAAAGCTGCCGGAAAATCTCGCGGGATGATTGCGGGATGAAACCTAAAAGATCGAGGAAAATAGCCTCATTTTGCCTCGCCTAAGCGGACTGAAAATCCGCGTGTCGGTGGTTCGATTCCGCCCCTGGGCACCAGTCATTTTAGGTCTATTCCGGACACATGGGTAACGGTTCATAAGCGCCCGGTTTCTCTAGGATTTTTGAATTTCATCCCGCAAATATCCCGCAAGCCACGGCCGGCACGTTTGCAACGGCCTGTCACAGATTGAGCATGGTTCCGGACGAGATGGCGCCCTCATACAGTGCCTTTCGAGAATCGAGTGAAACCATAATAAGCAGGGCTACCCCTGTCCTAAAAAATGATCTTGAAATCATATTCCATAGAGCGCATATTTTGCGTGCAATATTCTAACCAGGGACTCGCCATGACCAATAGGATTAGCGATGGCAGAAAAAGAATGGGATGTCGTTTTTGACGACGAATTCCAAGCGGAATTCAACGCCTACGAGGAGGCAGTACAGGACAAAATACTTGCTCGCGCGGGACTGCTGAGGCAGTTCGGTCCCAACGTGCCAAGACGCTATTCCGACACTTTGGAGGGCTCAAAGTTCGCCAACATGAAAGAGCTAAGAGCTCCCGTCGGCAAGCAGGTCTGGCGAATAGCCTATGCCTTCGGCCCCAAGCGGCGAGCGATTCTGTTATGCGCCGGAAACAAAGAGGGCGGAAACAAGAAGTTCTATAAAGAACTGATCGCTACAGCAGATGAAAGGTTCGGCAGCTACAAATGAGTGAACGGAGTGCGCGATGGTAAAAATCTTTCTGAAATAATGAAGGGACTGCCCAAGAAGCGGCGTGAGCGAATTGAAGCTGAAACTGCTCAGGAGGCAGCCAAGATTATGAGCCTTCGCGACGTTCGCAAAGCTTTTCACAAGAGCCAGGAGGATTTGGCGAAGGCGCTCGATATGGAGCAGGAAAGCGTTTCTCGAATTGAGCGTCGCGCTGATCTTTTGCTTTCGACCATGCGAAAATACGTGGCGGCGATGGGGGGCGATCTCAAATTGGTTGCGGAGTTTCCGAACCGGCCCGCCATCCAGATTGATACGTTAGAAATATTGAAAGGAGAAAAAGAAGAATCTGCTCCAGCACGAAAGCGCGCCTAAAGAGCTTCTTCGACGGGGTGTTTCGATTGATCGTTCGGCGGCCCGACCTGCGGCCTTCCAACCCGACCGTAAGACCCCGCGATGAGGTCCGGCAGGCCGCGCCAGACGCGCGGTGATCGGCGATAGAGCTGGGCCGGACAGCGCATGCCGATCGCCTGATGAGGTCCCTCATTGTTGTAGCTGTCGATGAAGTCGTCGAACTTTGCCTGCTGCTGAAGGAAGTTCTTTCCTGCCGGTTTTGTGGTCTCGATCTTCAGCGTGAGATGCATGCGTTCGTGGCGCCCATTCTTCTGGGGACAGCCAGGCTTGATGCGTTCGATGGCGATACCGAGCCTCAGCCACCATACGGACAGTCTGGAGAGCTGGAACAATGCATTGGGGCTTGCAAACGGCACGCCGTTGTCGGTGCGAATGGCCGCCGGCATGCCGAACTCCTTGAAAGCCGTTTCAAAGACGGTGAAGGCGTAACGCTCCTTGGTGGTGGAAAGCGCCTCGCAGACCAGAAGATAACGGCTCGCAAAATCGGTGACCGTCAGCGGATAGCAATACCGCCTGTCGGCGAGCATGAACTCGCTCTTGTAATCGGCGCACCAGAGCTCGTTGGGAGAAAGGGCTTGGGAAAGGAGCGTCCCCTCTGCGCACGTCCGGCGAGACCTTCGGCGCTTGACCAGCCCATGTCGATCGAGCATCGCATGCACCGTGCTGATCGCAGGCGTATGCGCAGGATCAGATGACAGCCCACGGCTTTCGGACAACGCTTTCATCGAATCCTTCAACGGCAAATTCCGGGCCGAATGTCCGAACGCGAACTGGTTCATGAGTCTCGACGAGGCGCGCGCAAAATGCGAGGCCTGGCGTAGAGACTACAATGAGGAGCGTCCACACAGTGCCATCGGCAACAAAACGCCGATGGAGCTTCATCGTACGGCGGCATCACCGGCCAGCTGCATGTCTGAAGAAACAAGAACTTTGTAGTGGAGGCGGTCCAAGAACGGGAGCAAGTTCACTAAGGGCCAGACTCAACTTCAACCCGGACTCATTCCCGGCGGCAACGTCAGCATGCCTCCGAGACGGTTTTGCGCAATTTATAGTGGCTTTCGTCGTTGGGCTGGCAAACAACACCGACACTATCTTCGCTTGCTATGGAAATCCGTTTCGGGTTACATGTCTTTCATCATCCGCTGGGGACATGGGGCGGACGTTCGGCTGATCGACTGACGCCGGTTTAGTGCCGTGCCCATTCTCACCAAAGGGAAGATCACAAAATGAACAAAATCACCCAGAACTCTGCTCGGTGGCGCGGCTTTCTGCGCGCTGGCAACCGCCCCTGCCATGGCGGCCGGCGCTCCTTCCATCCACGCTGCGGCGCTGCATCCTGGCCACCAGACTGTTCTCAAGACCCGTCTGAATAACGCAGGCAAAATCGCCCACATCACCAGCACGATAGCCGTCAGCACCAGCATTTCGGCGTCGGCGGATTACAAGAAGAAAGTGAAATTGGCCGCCACCTACTACACGTATTACGACAGCGGCTCGTTCTGCAACAAGTCGGAAAAGCAGATGGTCAAGCTCGCCGCGAAGAAGACCCAGTACGCGAAACTCGGCACTTCGACCGAGACGTATAGCGGGTACTGCAGCACAGCCCCGACTGTGTTCTATGGCGACACGTATGATCTCACCAGCAAGAAGGGCGCGGGCCATAACGACGCCTTCGTTTCCACCCTGGTCGGCAAGAAAATCCATTACAACGGTGGAATCTACGACATCGACTTGAACCTGGACGTCAGTGTGGCCATCGGTCAGTAATTCGCGACCGACTTTTGAACTTGGTACGGCGCCGGCGGCCTGAGACCGCCGGCGCTTTATTTACCGCCTCCACATTTTTGGCGTGGCGATCGACGCCGACTCCATTTGACGGGTATCCGTTCGAAAGCGACGCCGAGGGGCGCAAAACAGGCAGAGGCACGGTCGGCGACTGTCGGCTGGTCTTGCAAAGTCCGACCATCCTCAGCAATACGACGCGTGCGGACGCGGACCTGACCGGCATGCGGCACGGCGCGGCTGCAAATGAAAAAACCGGCTCAGGTGTTCGTGGGCACGGATACCCACCTGCCTCTTCGATGGGAGATGCGGAGACGTGACGAAACAGACGCCGCCGTCGGGGATGGCCAAACCATTCGCGGTGCTCCGGGCGCCTTCCGGCGCGGGAGCGCAGCCCTTCGCAGAAGTTGATCTGCTCGATCCGTTTCGCCGTGCACATGGTCTGCCGTTGCGCTCCATGGCTTCAGAACCCGTGCGCCCCATTGCATCCAAACCCACCGCGCCAAAAACGCGGGAAGAAATTGCCCATCTGTACGAGGCCGGGCGCACCAGCGCCGCCATGAGCTTCCACGAGCTGGCGCTTGAGACCATGGAGGAGGTAACGCGACAGGCGCCTGACCACGCGGCCGCCTGGCGCGATTACACGGACTTGCTGCGGTTGGCGGGGAAGGACGTGGAGGCTGCCACGGCCGACGCGCGCGCCATCGAGGCGCCGGCCGGCGCCTGGCCGGTCGCGACTGGGGAGCGCGACGCCGGCAAGCTGGAGCGGCTTGACCGGAAAATGCGCAAACGCTTGGAGAAAATTCCCGACGAGCAGCGCTCGACCTGGCTGCGCGAGCACTTGTTCGGTCATCCGCTGGATGTTGCCGCGATGCGCTACCTTGCGAACGAGGAGGATCAGGAGGAGGACCTGCATACCACCGAGTCATTGATGCAGCGCGCGCTGGAGTTGTCCCCCGGCTACCTCGATGTGCGTAGCGACTATGTCCGGCTGTTGGTGAGGAAGCGCGACCATCTCGGCGTCTATCGCGAGACCGCGATCCTGCTGACCGTCAAGCCAGCCAGCTTTGAGTTCCGCCTCTTGCGCGCGGAAGCCGCGGTCTTTCTGGAGCGGTTTGACGAAGCGGTTGCGCTGCACGAAGCGCTGCTGAAGGAAGAACCGCAGCATCTGAACGTTTTGAATTCCTATGGCGTACTAATGAAAAACCTGGGCCGCCGCGAAGCTGCGGAGCGTACCTTTCGCACGGTGCTGCGCGTTCAGCCGACCAACGGCCGCGCCTATCTTGGTCTGTCGGATTTGCGGTCAAATCGTCTGAACGAAGGCGATGTCGCCGACATGATGCGGCACCTGGCGGCCGGCATTCCCGAACCCACCAGCCGAAAGTGCATGGCCTCTGCGCTGGGGCAGACGCTGGAGCGGATGAAGGAATACGAAGGCGCGTTCGAGGCTTACGCCTTTTCCGCCAAGGTCTGCAAAGAGGAGGTGGAAAATACCAAACAAGCGCATGAGCCCGATAGGATCGAGGAACGAATGGCCCGCATGCGGAGCACCTTCACCGCGGGTTTGATGAGCACCCGCATGGAGGCGCCGCCGCCCAACCCCGCGACCACACCGATTTTCATTCTGGGCATGCCGCGCGCCGGCTCCACGCTTGTCGAGCAGATTCTCGCCAGTCACCCTGAGGTCGAGGGTACGCGCGAGTTGCCTTCCGTGGAGTCGGTGACAAGGCGCATCGGCATGAGCCGCCTGCTTGTCGCCCCCAATGTGTATCCGGAGCGCGTGCCCGACTACAGCCGCGAAGAACTGCACGCGCTGGGAGAGGATGTTCTCCGCAACATTGCACTGTTTCGCCACACCACGCTGCCCTACGTGATCGACAAGCGACCGTGGAACTGGATCGATATTCCGTTCCTGGCGCTTGTTCTGCCGCAGTCCAGATTCATCGACATCCGGCGCGCGCCGATGGCCGCCGGTTTCGCCATGTTCAAGCAGATGCTGCCGGTCGATGCATCCTTCAGCTACGATCTGGTGCACATCGGCCGCTATTACCGCACCTATGTTGCGCAGATGGAGTATATCAAGACCATCATGCCGGGGCGCGTGCTGCATGTCCGCTATGAAGATCTGATTGATAATACCGAGGCCGAAATCCGCCGGATGCTGGATTATTGCGGCCTGTCGTTCGACGAGCGCTGCCTCCGCTTCTGGGAAACCGGTCGCGCCGTGGTGACGCCTTCGGCGGAGCAGGTCCGCAAGCCGATCTACCGCGGCGCCGTCGAACAGTGGAAGAATTTCGAACCATGGCTTGGCGAATTAAAGGACTCGCTCGGTGATCTTGCAAACACGTGACCGCGTCTTTGCGCTCCTGCTGATTGCCGCCGCGACGGCAATTTCATTGCCGGCCACTGCGACGCCAATCGACGGCGGCGGTGTTGCCGCCGTTCCGGCGGCGCCTGCCAAACCCGCGTCGGGCGCTACTGCCCACACTTCTGCCGCGCCAGACGACAACGATAAGGGCTTCGCGCCCTTGAAGCCGGGGGAGTCGTATCGTCTGCTCGGTTTCGCCCTCAGCGGATCGAAGCACATTGACGCCGATGCACTGATCGCGGCCTTGCCTCAGCACAAAGGCGATCCGATCAGCGTCGCACAAATCAAGGCCGACACCGACACGATCAAAAAGGCGCTCACCGCGCGACATGTCCATTTCGCGGAAGTTACGACCGCCCTTCTACAACGCGAGGGACCTGGCCACCTCATCTGGGTCATCTGGGACATCCAGCACATCGATGCGTTCACCCGGGCTCCCTTTCAGGGGTTTTGGACGTTCGGTGGCCAGACCTTCTCCGGCAACAAGGCGCTCACCAACGAACAACTCGAAAAAGCCATTGGCCTGAAGCCCGGCGAGCGCGTCCGCGAGGGCGCGATCAGCGATGCCCGCACCGGCATGGAACAGGCTTACGACAAGGTTTTTCCCGGCAAGAGGGTAAAAATCGCCGTCACACTGAATTTGAGAGCGAAACCCAGTCGCGTGGCCACCTTCACGTGGCGGATCACCGAGCCTCCCGCCAGGTAGGGCGTCACCGGGACGGGTATGAAGCAAGTGTTTTGAGCCGCCAGGGTACAGAGGAAAAACCTCTGCCGGAGGCAAACCTGCTGCGGGCGAATAACGTCGGAATCGGAGAACCGTGACCCAAGAGACGAACCCGGGCGTCGCGCACGAGTCGCCACCTTCCGCGCAATCCGGCTCGCCGAACGCCGCAACGCCGGCCGAAGTCGCGCTTATTTACGAGCGCGGCCGTACCAGTATGGCCATGGGCTACTACCAGCACGCGCTGCGCATTATGCGGAAGGTTACGCGTCTGGCTCCCGATCACGCCGGAGGCTGGCGGGATTACGCGGCGCTGCTGCGCCACGCCGCGCGCGATGATGAGGCCGCGGAGGCCGGCGCGCACGCCATCATCGCGCCCGCCGATGCGTGGCGATCTGCGGGGGGCCCTCAGGATGCCGCCGAACTGCGGCGCCTGGACGAGGCACTGCAAGAGCAGCTCGCGGGAATTCCCGCAGACCAGCGCGCCGGCTGGTTGCGCGACAGGCTGGTGGAAAACCCGCTCGATGTGGCAGCGCTTCGGTATCTGGCCGATCAAGAAAATCGCGCAGGCGACTCCACAAGAACCGCCGACCTGCTTCTGCGCGCGCTGGAACTGTCACCTGCCTATCTCGGCGCGCGCGCCGCCTACGCCTCTGTACTGGCGGAGCGGCGCGACTATATGGCGGCCTATCATCAGTGCGCGCTTCTTCTGGCCGCTGCGCCGGACGAATTCGGATACCGGCTGCTGCGGGCCGATTGCGCCATGAACATCGAACGCGTCGACGAAGCAAAAGCGCTTTACGATCAGCTGTTGCGGGAAAAACCCATGCATCCCGCGCTGCTGCGATCGTATGGGTTTCTGATGAACACCCTGGGCGACCGCGACGAGGCGGCGCGAACATTCCGGAGCCTGCTCGTGTTTTATCCCAACGCCGGCGCTGGCTATTATGGCCTGAACGAACTCAGGGCCAACTACCTGACCGCGGACGACGTCGCGCAGATGAGGCACCGTCTGTCCGCCGGCGTTCCGAACGGTGCCAGCCGCCGGAGCATGGCCTACGCGCTGGCCCAAACGCTGGAAGGGATGGGCGAATATGAGGCGAGTTTCCAGGCCTATGAGTTCGCTGCCAGGGTAAGCGCCGAAATCGCGCGAGAGTCGCATTGGGCCTATGATCCCGCCGAGTTTGCGCAGCGCCTGAATCGCATGCGGCGCACCTTTACAGCCGGCGCGATCGCCGCCCGCGTCGCTACCGCCCCCCCCAATCCCGCCACCACGCCGATCTTCGTCATGGGCATGCCGCGGGCCGGCTCGACCCTGGTCGAGCAGATTCTGGCCAGCCATGACCAGATCGAAGGGACGCGAGAACTTCCCGTTGTATCAGAGGTCACCGGGCGAATCGCCATGAGCCGCCTGCTTGTCGCGCCGGATGTGTACCCGGACAGGGTGCTCGAATACTCGCGCGCCGAGCTCGATCGATTCGGTGCGGATGTGCTGGGCGGCATTGCCGAATTCCGGCGCACCAAGTTGCCCTACGTGATCGACAAGCGTCCCGGTAACTGGGTGGATGCGCCGTTTCTGCATCTTATTTTGCCGCAGGCGAAATTCATCGCGGTCCGCCGCGCTCCCATGGCCGCCTGCTTTGCCATGTTCAAGCAGATGCTGCGGCGCGACGCCGCCTTCAGTTACAACCTGACGCATCTTGGCCGTTTTTATCGCGACTATGTGGACTACATGGATTACCTGGACAGCGTCATGCCCGGCGCGATCCTGCGGGTTTCTTACGAAAGCCTTGTCGACAACACCGAGGCGGAGATCCGCCGCATGCTGAATTATTGCGGTCTGCCCTTTGATGAGCGCTGCCTGCGGTTCTGGGAAACCGATCGCCCCGTGCTGACGCCTTCGGCGCAACAGGTGCGCAAGCCGATTTACCGCGGTGCGCTGGAACAGTGGAAGAATTTCGAACCATGGCTTGGTGAGCTGAAGGCAGCGCTGGGGGACCTGGCGTAGCGGGTCGACAAACAGGTGAGATCAGGTTTGGGATGACTGCCAAAAGCGAGCGGGCTCCGTTTTCGGCAGCATCCAAGGAAGACGGTATGACACGTTCCTTGTCCGGGACGGATTTGCAGGCAGAACGATTGAGCGGAGGGCCGAACTCGGTAGCCGTAACGCCGCCCTCGCGGCTTTACGAGCGGGCGCTCACCTTGGTCGCTATGGGTTTCCTTGGAGAAGCCACCACGGTTCTACGCGACATCAGCGTCCGCGTTCCTGGCCACGCGCCAGTCTGGAAAAATCTCGCGGAGCTGCTGCGTCTCGCGGGAAAGGATAGAGAAGCGACCGGCGCGATGTCCCAGGCCGCCGACGGTTCAATGCTATGGCCGGCAGCTTCCGACAGTCGTACACCGACAGAAATTGTCGCCGCCGAACGCGCGTTGTTGGAGCGCGTGGGAGCGTTGAAAACGCCGCCTGAGCGACTGAAAGAATTACGCGACTATTTGCGCGGTCATGAAATCGACGCACCCGCCATGCGTGTGCTGGGCCGTCTCGAACGGGAAAGTGGCAATCTGATAACCGCGCGCGCCCTGTTCGAGCGGGCGCTGGTTCTGGCTCCGGATTATGACAACGCCCGCGCCGATCTCGCGCTTTTGTTGTTGGCCATGGGTGAGAATAAGCGCGCCGTTGCCGAAAGCTGCCTGCTGATTTCCAGCGCGCCGGCAAACATCGAATACCGGGCGCTCCACGCCAATGCCCTGTGCGCCGTCGGCGACTTTGACCCGGCGATTTCGATGATCGAGCAGGTGGTGCGCGCGAAGTCCACGAATGCGCGCGCTCGACGGGTCTATGCGAGAAGTCTCTACATTGCGGGTCGACGCGAAGACAGCGCGCGGGAATATCGTGCTTGTCTCGCGCTGGAACCGGGTATGGCGGAGGCCTATGGAGGCCTTGCGGACCTGCGCGGCGACTATCTTACCGCAAACGACATTGCCGCGATGCGCGAGCATCTGCGCGATGGCGAACTCGGCCTGGAGAGTCGCAGGACAATTCAATACGCGCTGGGGCACGCGCTGGAACGGGCGCGAGATTTTTCCGGAAGCTTCGCCGCCTATGAAGCCGGCGTGGCGTTGTCGCAGACGGTCGCGGCAAACCGGGATAGAACCTATTCTCCAGCAAAGCATGCCGACGAGCTCGCTCGCCGGCGCGCCGTATTCTTGCGACCTTTGCTTGCGCGCGGGGCGCCCGCGGAAAAGCCTCCCCACACGCCGATTTTCGTGGTCAGCATGCCGCGCGCCGGTTCGACGCTCGTCGAACAAATTCTCGCGAGCCACAGTCTTGTGGAAGGTACCATGGAATTGCCGGTGCTTGCGAATATGGTGCGGGACTTATCGCTCAGGCGACTTATTTCGAGACCCGACGCCTATCCGGAATGTATAACGGAACTGAACGCTTTTGAACTGACCGACTTGGGCACTCATTACCTTGAGGAGTGCGAAGCCTATCGCAGGACGAATCGTTCATACTTCATCGACAAAGGCACGTCGAACTGGCTGGACGCCGGATTGATCCGCTTGGTCCTGCCACATGCAAAAATCGTGGATGTTCGGCGTGAGCCGATGGCGGCGTGTTTTGCCATGTACAAACAACAGCTCGAGATTGACGTGCAATTTCCTTACGGATTCCGCGAACTTGCCCACTTCTATACGCAGTATGCCGGCATGATGGCTTACTATGAGACGGTGATGGCCGGGCATATTCACTTTCTCTCCTACGAACGCCTGGTCGAGGACACGGAAAGCGAAATCCGCCGCTTGCTGAAGTATTGCGGACTGCCCTTCGAGGAGAGCTGCCTGCGGTTCTGGGAGACCGGCCGCGCCGTCGCCACGCCCAGCGGCGAGCAGGTGCGACAGCCGATCTACCGCGGCGCTGTTGGGCAATGGCGCAATTTCGAGCCATGGCTTGGTCCATTGAGGGAGGCGCTGGAGGAGGCGGGAACCGTGGCTACCGCGGAGTCGCAGCCGCCGGGCTAGTGTTGACGCCTTCGGCGGAACAGGTTCGCAAGCCGATTTACCGCGGCGCGCTGGAACAGTGGAAGAATTTCGAACCATGGCTGGGCTCGCTGAAGGAATCGCTCGGTGATCTTGAAAACACGTAACGGCGCTTTTGAATATCGCGCCTGGACCAGCGTTCACCAGTTGAAGTACGAACGCACAGCCAAGAATTGGGCCCGGACGGTGTAGGGACTGCGCTCCTGCGAATATGCAGGTCAACGTTGGACCTGTCGCTTAATTCGCTCGTCGACGACGGCTTGCAACTGTAACCGCCTGAAGACTGCCGGGTTGGAACGATATCGACGTGTCGTCCAGCAATTCGGGCGCATCATCAAGCCGAAGAAAATCCTCGCCGGAATTTGCAACGCAAAGTTTGGAAATTCGCCGCGTGACGGCCTGCACAAGCTCCGCTTCACGGACGCAAAAATCGATTTCCCGAGTCCCCCGAAAAACCCGCCGTCGAAACAATCGTGGCGCTGAAGAACCTCGTGAACACAATAGAATAGTACTAATGACGCACGGGCGCGTCTGCCTGCCACCCATGTCTCGGGCCGCACAATTCACGCTCGTCAGCGGTGCGCTCTACTGAGCGGGCGCAGTGGCGTTCGCGGTGCGTCCGTGAAGAAAGAACTCGGTTGCGACCTTGCTATAATAGGATGCTTCCTCAAGCATCGGCAAATGGGCTGAGTGTTTGAGCCAGACAACTCCCCTTGTCCCGGGAATGTCTTTGGCGAGCCGTCCGGCAATCGCGGGTCCGAAATTTGTATCCATCTGACCCCACAACATCAAAACGGGTTTTGTGAACCGCTGCATGGACGGCACGGCCTCCATCGTCAGGCGGGTGTTTGCCGGATCAAGCTGCCAGCGCAGGAATCGGCGCAAGCGCTGCCAGCGCAGGGGCGTGGCCACGTGCTCGCTCGCAAAGGCGTCCAGTGCCGCGTCGGTCAGGGTCGCCTGGTTGACCACCGCGATGGAGTAGAGTTCGCGCTGGACCCAGCGTGACTGCATCGCGAAATACAGCAGTGGGCTCAACAGCGGATTGGTGATCAGGTGCAGGTCCGCGGTCTCCGGCTTGCTCGGCCACTGGTCGTACGCCTCCACGTTGGTCAGGATGGCCATCTCGACGCGGCGAGGATCGTGCCGCATGAGCAGCTCGACGATGGCGCCGCCGTGGTCGTGGCCGATGAAACGCGCCGAAGGAATTCCCAGACGGTCCATCAATGCCGTCACCATCTGCACATCTTGGGGCAGGCGGTAGTCGTCATCGAGACGGACAGGTGTGTCGCCGAGTCCAAGCAGGCCAGGCGCGATGACGCGAAACTGTCGCGCGAGCAGCGGAAGGACTTCGTGCCACTCATACACGCTGAACGGGCAACCGTGCAGGAGAATGACCGGCTCGCCCTTCCCCATATCGACGTAAGCGACCTCGTAGCCTCCGAGATCGATCAGCTTCTTGTACCGAGCCATCGCATCGGGCGTGAACTCGCCGGGCGCGACCGCGTACCTCGAGTTGTCGGGGATGAAAGTGCCCGACTGGCAGGCAAGAATCAGCCAGCCGATTGCGGCCAGAGCGACAGCCGCTCCGATTATCTTGTAAAGCACCAAGAGCGGTGTTGCCAATCATGCATGTATGCACCGTAATGCACGTGACTCCGGTGTCAAGGAGCGAGAGAGAATTTGGTCGGCGGGAAAAAGCGAAAAAGTGGTCGCGCGGGTGCGCTTTCGCGCGAGAATGCCGCGAACGCGTGTGTCGCCGTGTTCGACACGGTCTTCTTCAAAGCCCTGTGCGAACCGGCGCGCATAGCCGTACTGCAAGACGTCGTTCTGCTGGGTCGGGCAGATGTCGCCACCATTGCCGAGCGTCGGCCGCAGGATCGTTCAGTGATAACGCGGCACCTGCAACAGCTCGCGGCGGCGGGAATTGTCGTGGCGCAAAAAGAGGGCCGCCACGTGTTTTATCGCGCGGATGCGAAGTCAATAGGCGAGCGAACTCGAAAGATCCTCGCCATCACACGCATGCTGCAAGTTGCCATGGCCGACGCCGAGATTGGAACGAAGAAGTCGAAACGGCGCAAGGATAGTACATGAACGGCGTGACTGCGGTGGCCGGCATTCCAATTCCGTCCACCGCGCCCGTTTTTCTTACGATCGTCGGGATCCATGTTCTGCTGGGACTCGCCTGCGTTGTCACCGGTCTCGTCGCAATGCTCAGCAGGAAAGGTCGTGGAAGGCATTCGCGGTTCGCGACGATTTACTTCTGGTGTTTGTCAGGCGTGGTCGCGACAGCTTCCGCCTTGGCGTTTGTTCGATGGTCAGAGGACTACCCGTTGTTCATTCTGGGCGCACTCTCGTTCACAGCCGCATGTGTCGGGCGTCGGGCGATCCGGCAAAAATGGCCGAGCTGGGCCGGGTTGCACGTGGTCGGCATGGGCGGCTCGTACATTCTTCTCGTGACTGCGTTCTACGTGGACAATGGGAAAAGCCTGCCCCTGTGGCGGGAGCTTCCGCAGTTTGCGTTTTGGGTCCTGCCGGCGCTCCTCGGGATTCCCGATCGTCGCGTATGCTCTCCGCGCCCATCCTGTCGTCAGCGCCGCACGCGCAGCGGGCGCATGAGGCGCGAACCCGCCGGCTCGAGTCGAAATTTGAGCCACTACCCGGCTTCTGCCTTTAGCGGACTGAAAATCCGCGTGTCGGTGGCTCGATTCCGGCCCGGGCATCAGCGGACATTTGGTCCATTCCGGACAGACGACGCCAACTGTCTAGAGCCGACCGCGTACCGTACCGGACGGCCGGGCTGGAACGATATCGACTTGGCGCCGTTGTCGTGCGCATTCCAACGAGGGACGTCATGCGAGCGATTGAAATCATTCTGGCCCTGATCCTGGCCATCATCGTGTTCGTGGTTCTGAAACTGCTCGGCATCGTGATCAAGATCGCGCTCGTCGGGGCTGTTGTCGGGCTCGTGATCGGCTTTGCCATTGCCCGTGCGTTTCGAAAAACCTAGGGCGCCGCGCGCCCCGCCACGCTCACGGCCTTGCAACTTTGGCGCGCGTGCGGTGTTCCCATGGGGAATTTTCAGAATCTGGTTGAGCGCCGAACATGCGTGCACGCGCCGCCTTCGGGCGTGTATTTGCGACACTTGCGCTTGTTGCCGCTTTCGCGGCTGAAGCGCCAGCGCAACATGCCGCCTGTATTCAGGACGGCGAAATTGTCACGTTCGACGGCGTCGCCACCAGCGGTGCGCGGATACCGAATGCGAGCCGGTCCGCCTGGGTGCTGAACCTGCGGCGGCCCATTTGTGTGCTGCGCAATATCCCTTTTTCTCCCGGTCCGATCCAGGAGGCGATTTCCGCCATCCGCATCATCGGAACGCCGCCGCCGCTCGGCGTCCCGCTCCAGCTGACCGGCAAATTGCTGCTCGGTCGCTCCGCGCCGGACGCGACGCTGTTTGTTGCGCTCGAGGTGATCCACGGCCGCAAGAATCCCTGCGGCGGTTGCCGAGCCTCCGTCGCCTTCTGTTCTGCCGCCTGCGGCCGTTTCCCGGGCTCGATCCGTTACCGGGCCGCCCTCGGTAGCCACCCGCTCGCAACTGCTCGGGACACATTGCGACGCGCCGCCTTATGGCGGGACGCAAACCGACTATCAGGCGTTCGTCCAGCATTTCGGGCGCATCGTCAAGCCGGAGAAAATCCTCGCCGGAATTTGCAATGCAAAGTTTGGAAATTCGCCGCGTGACGGCCTGCACAAGCTCGGCTTCACGGACGCAAGAATTGATTCCGAATCCCCCGAAAAACTCGCCGCCGAAACGATCGTGGCGCTGAAGAACCTCGTGAACACGATCGAATAGTACGAATGACACAAGACAGGCTCTTCTCCCGGAACGAAGGCGAACTCGGCGCGCTGAGTGCGACGTCCCGCCACCAGGCTTGCGACGAAATCACCGAGACTGTTGGGTAAAAGACGTTTATCGGCTTTCCACTATCGGTTCGACCGCGGCGTTGACCAACAAACCCTCGAAGCGTGGGTCGCCGCGCAGGCGGTCGAAATCGGGGTCAAGCCGCAAAATCGCCGGAGAGGTTTGCCCGAACGATTTCAATCTCGTGGCAAGTGCGTCGATTGCCGCCGCGCGATCGCCAAAACGAGCCAGGAGGTGCGCGCGAACGTCCCCGGCCATTGCGCCCGCGAAATCGTCTTTCATCGTTCGAAGCACTTCAATGGTACGGTCCAGGGAGCGCAGCGCCATTCCGCCATCGCCGAGGCCGGCATACACGACCGCCAGAGGCACCAGGAGATCGACGTTGGTGGGCTGTTTCCTCAGTTCGGCGAGGAGGTCCTGGAGCGCCAGCGTATAATATTCCTTTGCGCCCGCGCCATCACCCTTCATGCGCAGGAACTCGCCCACAACAATCCTTAACGTGATCAAGTCCGAGTCGGAATTTTCTTTGCCGTCCTCCAGTGCCAGCAGTCCGCGGAAATACTTTGCCCCCTGCTCGTATTCACGCCGCAGCCACAATTGCTCCGTGATCACGTAGTACAAATTGCTGTCATCGGGCGCGGGATGCACGTTTTTCAAAATCGCTTGTGCAGGATCGAGCTGCCCCATTTGCTGATACTTATCGGCCTTGGCGGAAAGAAGCCAACCATTGTCGGGCCAGATTTTGAGTGCGTCGTCGAGCACGCCCAGTGCTCGCCCCGGCTCATGCTCGAATTCGAGATTGGTTGCCAGACTGATGCGGTGGGCGGCGACAAGCGGATCCAGGGAAATCAGCTTCACGAAATCGTCGCAGCTTTCATGCCATCTGCCCAATCGCCGCTCGATCAGGGCGAGCGCTTCGAGTGCCTCGGTGTTGTTCGGCCATTTCGCGTGTACGTCTTTGAGTTCGCGCTCCGCCGCCGGATAGTTCATTTCACCGTAGTAGAGATAGAATCCCTTTGCAGCCTGCACGTCGGCCAGATACGGCTGCAATGCGAGTGCTTTCGCAAGCGCGGCGTGCGCCGCCCCGCTGCGAACCGCCGCAAGATCGTCGCCAAAATGGGTATAGGCCTGCATGCGCGCAAGCCACGCCCAGGCGAGCGCAAACCGGGGGTCCGCCTGAACCGCCTGCCCGAGCAGTTGCACTGCGGTTCGCAAGCTGGCGCCATCGTTCTTGTGCGCGAACACCAGAGCGCGGATGTAAAAGTCGTATGCCGCCGCGTTGGTTGTTGGCGGGGCAATTATTTCCCGACGCTCGCCCGGTGTCATCTTCGCCGCGAGAACGGTTGCAATAGCTCCCGCCACGTCGCTCTCGACGGAGAAAACGTTGTCCATCGTGCGGTCGTAGTCCTCCGCCCAAATGTGAGAGTCCGTCGCCGCCCTGATCAACTGCACGTTGATGCGCACAGTGCTGCCCGATTTCTGGACATTTCCCTCGAGGACATTGGCGACGCCCAGGCGCCGGGCGATTTCCCCGATGTTCACGGCCCGTCCTGCAAACTGATCCGCCGAAGTCCTGGAAATGACTTTGAGCGAACCGATCCTGGCGAGCCGCGTCAGGATTTCGTCCTGCACGCCGGCGGCGAGATAGCCCGCGTCCTTGTCGGGGCCCAGAATTCTTGAACGGCAGGACCGCGATCGAAGGCTGCTGCGTCGCGAGAGATATCGTGGGAGAGCGGCGGAGTGGCGGAAAAACCTGAAGCGCATACAGCGCAAATGCGGCCGCCAGGAGAGCAGCTCCCAATGGGACGAGCCAATAGCCGCGTCGGCTGTGGGCTGTTGCGGCAAGAACTGTCGTCGGCGCTGGCGCGCCGTCTTTATCCGTTGCCGCAACCGTTGCGGCCGGCTCGTTTGCCGACATCAGCCGGTAGCCGACGCGCGGAACGGTTTCGATCGTGAAGGAATTGGGGCCGCCAGATGCCGCCAGTTCCCGCAATTTCGAGATGCAGCGGTTGATCGAAGCTTCGCCGACGATGCGGCCGCCCCAGCAGCGTTCGATGAGCCCATCCCGCGAGACGACGCTTTCTTTTGCGCAGGCCAGAGCGACCAATACCTGCATCACCCTGGGCTCCAGCAGTTCCTTGCCGCCGTCCCAGCGCACCACCCGCAGAGAGGGCTGGACCCGAAGATAGCCCAGCGAAAAATCGGCTTCATCCGACAGCCGGATCGGCTGTCCAGCGGCCAGCGCCTTCGAAAACTCATTCATTCGCAATCGATCAGCGATCCACCATGGATCGATAACGCGCCCTGTATTTCGGAACGCGGGCGTTGGCGCTCCAATGCCCTCACGCGCCGGCGTCGTCGGCACGATCTCAAGACGGGCATAGAAACCACCGCAGCCATTGCGAGACGCCCCAAACAGCCTCACGGCCGAAGGGACGATCCTACATCGGCTTCGGGGAGCGCGGAATGGCCCCCGTTTTCAGGATTCGTGCGCCGGCGCCTGCGTGGTGGCGCCGATGGTCGGGGCCGCGCAAACCGACAGGAGAAATGACATGACGCGCACACTTGTTCTGGCTGCCGCAGCAGCGGCCGCCGCTCTTAGCAGTGTTTCCGCTTATGCAGGCTGTGCCGATCCGGGGACTGGGGCTGCATTTGGTCAGACGCCGCCCATATCGCTCCCCGCGTCACCAGGAACGGGCAGGATACACAGCGGCGATGCGACGAAGAACATCGTAGGTACCTGGCTCGTGACCTACACCGTGCAGGGCAACTACTTCGCCCAGGCCTACATCCAGTGGCACAGCGATGGAACGGAATGGGAAAACATCAATCTGCCGATTTCCGGCGGCAGCGTCTGTGTCGGTTCGTGGACCACAGTCGACGCGAAGCACGTCGCCCGCAATCACTATGGCTGGCTCTACACGAAGGGCAAAGTGTCCGGATACTTCAACGAAACCGAAACGGACGCTGTCACGAAAAACGGGACCTACTCGGGCACCAACGAGCAGAAGGGTTACGACCTCAATGGAAACCTGCTCTTTGATGTTACGGGGACTTCGTCTGCAACCATGATCACGCCCTGATTGATGAATGGTTTTGTCATGGTCGCCTCGAAAAGCGGCCATGACAATTCATTGGCTGCCAACGTGAACGAACGGCCATAAGCTCCAAAACCCCGGCCGGGCATTCGCCAACGCTGCGCCACGTTAGGGGAACACGCGATCGCGCTCTTTGTGTATCACGGCGCGGTGTAGCCGCCGTCGATCGGCAGGACGGCGCCGGTGATGTAGGAGGCGGCATCGGAACACAGAAAGACGATGCCGGCGGCGATCTCCTGGGGATCGGCGATGCGTTTCATCGGGCTGGCCAGGCGTGCGCGTTCCTCGCCCTCCGGAGTGCGCGCGATACCGGCGCGCAGCATGTCGGTCATCACCGTGCCGGGCGCCACGGCATTTACGCGAATGCCGTCGGCGGCGTGGTCGATCGCGGCGACCTTGGTGAGCCCGATCAACCCATGCTTGCTCGCCGTATAGGCAGCCATCATCGGCAGGCCCACCGCGCTTCCGATCGAGCCGGTATTGACGATTGCGCCGCCGCCACTCGCCTTCATTGCTGCAATTTCAGCTTTCATGGCGGCAAACACGCTGCAAAGATTGACCGAAACGATGCGATTGAAATCCGCCTCGCCGATATCCGCGCAACGCGTCGCAGGCAGGCTGATGCCGAAATTGTTGACGGCGATATCGAGCCTGCCGAAAGCCGCCACGGCCGCAGCCACTGCTGCCTGGAGCGTCTGCGGTTGTTCGGCGTCCCCGGCGTGCACTCTGACATCGGCGCCGGCGGCCGTCAGTGCCCCGGCCAGTTGCTCCAGCGCGGGGCGATCGCGCGATGTGATCATGACGCGCGCGCCCGACTGGGCCAGCGCCCTTGCCGTGGCGGCGCCGATCCCGCGGCTGGCGCCGATGACGATTGCCGCCTTGCCGCGCAGTCCGGGGTGCCTGACGGTCATTGCTTCCTCTGGCGCGTGGAATGAATTAGTTGGTTGGATCGAGACGATGAAGGAATGGCGGGGCACGGGCAATGGATATGGCAATTCGTAACGGCACGGTGATCGATGGCGCGGGTGGCGCCCGCTATCGGGCCGATGTCGGAATCGACAGGGGAAGGATCGTCGCCCTCGGCACGGTTGACGTGCGCGCCGACAGCGAAATCGACGCCGCGGGTAGCGTCGTCGCTCCGGGCTTCATCGACATTCACACCCATTACGATGCGCAGGCATTCTGGGACCCGATGCTCAGCCCGTCGGTATTCCACGGCGTCACCACGGTGATCGCCGGCAATTGCGGCTTTACGCTTGCGCCCCTGTCCGGCGACGCCGAGGATGCGGACTATCTGCTGCGCATGCTTTCGCGCGTCGAGGGCATGCCGCTTTCGACGTTGCGCGCGGCGGTGAAGCCCGACTGGCGAAGCTTCGGCGAATATCTCGACAAGATCGATGGCTTGCTGGCCATCAACACCGCCTTTCTGGTCGGGCACAGCGCGCTCCGCCGCGCAGTCATGGGCGCGCGCGCGGTCACCGACAAGGCGACCCCCGCCGAGATCGAACAGATGCGCGCGTTGCTGGCGCGGTCGCTCGCGGAAGGCGGCGTCGGCTTTTCGACCACGATCTCGCACACCCATTCGGATTACGAAGGCCAGCCGGTGCCTTCGCGCGCGGCCAGCCGCGGGGAGTTGCTGACCCTGGCCGGCGTCGCTGCCGATCATCCCGGCACCTGGCTGGAATTGGTGTTCGGCGTGCAGGTGATGCACGAAGAACATTACGCGCTGGGCGCAGATATGTCGTGCGCGGCGAAGCGCCCCCTCAACTGGAATCCGATCCAGATCAACAGCCGCAAGCCCGAGCTGGTCGAAAACAAGCTCCGCGCGGGCGATTTCGCGCGCGAACGCGGAGCGACCGTCTACGGCCTGGTTCCCGCAGCACCCATGGTGACCATCCTCAATTTCGTCAATTGCTTCGTCATCGACACGTTGCCGGGCTGGTCGGATCTCGTGCGGTTGCCGCTCGCCGAACGGGCGAAGGCGCTCGCCGACCCGGTTTTCCGCAAACATCTGAAGGACGGCGCGAACGCGGCCCGGGAGATGGAAGAAACCCTGATCAGGGACTGGTCGGGTTTCGTGCTGGAGGGGCTTTCGCTACCCCACAATCTTCGCTGGAACGGCAAACGGCTCGGCGATTGCGCGCAAGCGCTGGGCAAGGAGCAGCTGGACGCGCTGTTCGATTTCGCGGTGGAAGAAAATCTGGCCGTTTCCTTTGCGCGGGCGAGCGAAAGCACCGACGATCGCTCCTGGGCGATCCGCGCCGCCCTGTGGCAGGACCCGCGCTGCCTGATCGGCGGTTCCGACGCCGGCGCGCATCTGGATATGCTCAATTCCTTCGCCTTCTCGACGCAGCTGCTCGGCGAAGGCGTCCGAAGGCGCAAATTGCTGGCGCTGGAGGACGCCGTGCACCGCATCACCGGTCTGCCGGCCGAACGGTTCGGCCTGACCGGCCGCGGACGCGTGGAGACAGGTGCCGCTGCCGACATCGTGATTTTCGATCCCGACACAATCGATTGCGGCCCGATCGCGATGCGCCAGGATCTGCCGGGGGATCAGAAACGTCTCTATGCCGAATTCGGTCGGCGTCTCGCACGTCATCGTCAATGGCGTCCTGGTGGCGCGCGACAACCGCGCGACCGGGCGAATGGCCGGACGCGTTCTGCGGTCCGGTCGGGATACGCACACGGTGCCGATCGGAACCGCACCCGCGACGGCAGCGCGCCTGGACAGCTGATTTCCCGGCCAAACCAAAACAGTTGACAGTACGACGTGAACGGTATAGACGGGAGGCCCGGCAATCGTTCCGGGAGTTCGCGCTTTGCGCCGCGCGGGAAAGCGCAGGTGGTGAAACCGATGTTCCGGGAACTCGGCCAAATCGGACCACGGAGGGCTTCAAACGATGGCAAAAGGCCGAGGCGCGGTCGTGGTCCGCAAAGTGACGCGGGAAGTGTCCAAAGAGCGAACGAAAACGAGTTGTCAGGGACTTTCCGGAGTTTTGGGCCGATAGGAGCGGTCGCAAGGGGAGGATCGGGACGGCCCGGAGCGTGAACGCAGAACCGATGGGGGCGATGCCACACGAGGGGATCGCGGTTGCCGCGAAAGACCTCGCCGCGCACCCGACGGACCATGATCCCGACGCGACCATCTCGCCGGTGTCCCAAGAAAAAGGGCCGCATGCATCGCATGCGGCCCGGGATATTCGAGGAAGGGGCGTTCTAGAGATGAGCGCCGAGCGTAATTCCGTAAGTCCGTGGAGCTTCAGGTGAAAACTGTTTCCCCAGACCGTAGCTCTCCGAGCCGAACGAATAGTATTCGTCGCCCGTGATATTGGCGGCCCACAGCCGGACGTCGATTTTGCCGTTCGGCATCGTCCAGGTCACCGACGCATTCACGAGGTTGGTGGCCGGCTGCTGAAGGCTTCCATCCGGGAACCACTGGAAGGTGTCAGTGTAGGTATAGTTCACGTTCCAATCGAAGTCCCCGACGGTGGTGGGAGTTTCGTAGTCGATGCCGAAATTCCACGTGTAGTGCGGCGCCCGCACCATGTCGGCGCCGCTCGCATTGATCTTGCAGAGAATCGGACCGGTCGGCGTGCAACCCGGGACAAAATAATCGGGCGCGTTGTCGAAGCTGCTGTAGTGACCGTAGAGAATCGAAAGACCAGAACTCAGCGTCACGTTCGTGATGGGGATCCAGGTTCCTTCGATTTCGCCGCCATTTTCCGTTGCCGCCGCGGCATTGATGAGCTCGGTTCCGCCCGGCACGATGATCGCGAATTGCAGATTTTTGACGTCGTAGTGGAAGGCGGTCGCGTTCAGCTGGAGCCGGTTGTCCAGCCACTGGCTCTTGATACCCGCTTGATAGGACAGGAGCACTTCCGGATTGACCGGGGGCGTGATGACCGGCCCGGTCGCTGCCGTGCCGAACGTGTCGAATTGTCCGCTCTTTTCCCCGCGATCGAACGACAGGAAGGTCAGGACGTCATCGGTCCACTGATGGGTGAGCTGCGCCCGATAACTCACCATGTCCCAGGTGCGGTTGGCGCCGGGATCGTCGGGTTGGGTGTTGATGATGGTGGCGCCGCCGAGAGCCGGCGAGGTGAACAAGCCGCCGGTGAAGATACGGTTGTCCGAGGTATAGCGCGCGCCAAATACGATGTCTGTGGCCGGGAAGATTTGCACTGTCGCCTGCCCGTATCCGGCATAGGAGGTCGTGTACACACCGTCATTCAAGTCGAGGTAGAAACTCGGGGGCACGAACTGCACCGGCAAACCGAACGAAAGGCCCTGGAGTCGCGCGCCGCCGCTTGGGCCGCCGTAGCCGGAAATGTCATGAAGATAATAGAAGCCGAAGATCCATTGCTTCAGCCAGTCCGAATAGGGCGCGTTGTCAGGACTGAGCACCTGGAACTCGTTGCTGAAATCACGCCCCGTCTGAAACAGGTCCGTCACCACGTCGCCATAGATGGACGCGTCCTGGTTGAAGTTCGCGTAGCCGTCCATCCGCTGGAATCCGGCGATGTCCACGACCGTCGCCACATCGAAATTCTGCGTGACTTTCAGCTCGACCAATTCGTGCTTGTTGACCGCGACGTCATTGCGGATATCGGTCGTGTTGTAGAAGCCGGCATAGGGAGCTCCGGGCTCGCCGGCAGGACAGGCGAAGGCAGGCGGTGGGCCTTCGCCGGGACAGAAACCGTGCCCGCCCGTAGCAGCCCAGCTCGGCACCTGATTAAATCCCAGGCCCACCTCGCCGCGCGTGTACATGAAACTGGCCGAGAGCAGCACCGTGGTGGTGGAGGTGGGGGTCCACAGCCACTTGTTCCGGATTCCCCAATCTTCCGACGTAAACGACGGTTGGCCGGTGTAGATGTCGCGGCCCCAGCCATCCTGCTGGTTCGACCCGTAGATTGCGAGGTTGGCGGCCAGATTGTCGGTCACGCCGCCGGTGAAATACGCATTTCCGGTGGTCGTGGCGTAGTTGGCATAGCCCACCTGGAGATCGCCCGCGGGTGTGTCGGTCGGATTTTTCGTCAGTACCTGAATCACGCCGCCTGTCGCATTGCGTCCGAACAAGGTCCCCTGGGGACCTTTCAGCACCTGGACGCTGTCGATGTCATTGAGGTTGAAGATCGAGGCGTCGCCCTGTTCGATATAAAGATCGTCCAGATACATGGCGACGGAACTCTCCTCGCCCGTTCCGTTCGAATTGGGACCGATGCCGCGGATGAACGCGGTGGCGCCGTTGATTTCATGACCGAACACCATGCCGGGGACCGCATCGGCAAGTTGGTCCGTCATCAGGACGCCTTCCTTTGCCGCGGTGTCCGCGCTGACGGCGGTAATGGGGATTGGCACTTTCTGGATGTTTTCAGCGCGCCGTTCCGCGGTCACCGTGACGGTTTCGATCTGCCCGGGCGCCGCTTCCGGCACCGTCTGTTGCGCGTTGGCGTGCGAGCCCGCCAACAGGCCCGGCACACAACATCCTGCGATCAGCACTGTTCGAAACGTACCGGCGCCCTTCATGGTCAGCCCCTCCAGGTTTCTCGAATAAGTCAATGATTGCGAACCGAGACCGAAATGCACGCAGACATGGAAGCGAAGACGCCGCGGCGTGATCGGATGAGCCCCCGCATTGACCTGGCGTCCCCTCGTCCTCCCGGCTCCGGCCTCTTGCGGACCGGTCGCCCGAGTCGAATGATATCGTAAGCAAGCGTACTGTACGTTTCCTTTTAACTGCAAGGCGGGAGAGTGCTCCGCGGCGAAGCATGCCGCCCGGGTGAAGCTTTTCGGCAACACTGGCTGCCGGCAGGCGGCCGCTGCCGCTCTCCGCAACGGACATTGAGTCGAATTAGTAAGTTAGCGTACGATCTCGGCGTCCCGGGGCGCGGCCAACCTCGCATCGGACCAACGAAAAATCGGATGGAGACGACACGTGGACCAGGCTGCGACAAATCTTGACATCGATTTCGCCGATATCGAACGGCTGGGGAATCGTGTCATCGCCAAGATCAATGCCCTGCGCGAGGTCGATCCGTTTTACTGGAGCGATAGCCAGAAGGCGTGGATCGTCAGCGATCACGCCGCCGTGGCGGAAGGATTTCGCGGGCACCTGCCGCTGTCGGCGGGACGGCACAAGCTGCTCGAGCACTTCGTGCCCGATCGCGCGCAGCGCGAAAAGCTCGCCTATCTGACCCAGGTCCTTCCCTCTTGGCTCACCAATACCGATCCGCCGCAGCAATTGCGCCTGCGCAAGCTGATGCTGAAGGCGTTCAGCAAACAGGTTGCGGAGAGTTATCGCCCCTACACCCGCAAGGTCGTTCACGAAACACTGGACGCGGTGAAGCAGGGCGGGGAAATCGAGTTCGTGAATTGGGTTGCGCTTCAGATTCCCGGCCGGGTGATCGTCAATCTGCTTGGTTTCTCGGACGACTACCTGCCGCGCATGAAGCGGTGGGCGTATCTCGCCAATGCGGGCCTCAGCGGATACCCCACCCTGGAAACGCTCGAAGCGCTGAACGCCGCGATGATCGAAATGCGCGACGCCTTCCGCGTCGAGATCCAGAAGCGTCGCCAGAATCCAACCGACGACTTCGTTTCGTCGCTTGTCACCGCGCGGGAAGGGCAGGACGCGCTTTCCGAGGACGAGCTGGTCGGAATTCTGCATCTGACCCTGCTCGCCGGGCACGACACCACGACCAATACGATTTCGCTGGGCGTTGCCGCCCTTTCGAAGGATTTCGAGGCGCGAGAGTACATGCGCAACAATCCCGGCCGCCTCGCGGAGTCGCTCATGGAATTGATGCGCTACATCGCCATGTCGACATCCATGTCGCGGATCGTATCGGAGGATTTTGCCTGGCGCGGCCATCAATTGAAGGCGGGGCAGGTGGTTCACCTGATGATCGCAGGCGCCAATCGCGACCCGCGCGTGTTTTCGGATCCCGAAGTGCTGGACTTCAAGCGGCCGCAGGATCTGAACATGACGTTCGGACCGGGACTGCATCATTGCATCGGACATTTCCTGGCGAAGATGGAGCTCAGCGAGTTCTTTCCGGAATTCCTGCGGCGTTTCGAACCTTTCGAGGTGCTGGACGACGACCTTCATTTCGGTGGCGGAATGTCATTCCGGGGTCCGCAGGAATTGCATGTCCGCTTGCATCCACGCGCGCGCGACACGGCGGTTGCTGCTGCTTGATCGGTCGGCACGGGCGCTCGCGCACAAGAAATCGTTTGCCTTGCGGGAGACATGCATGGAAATCGAAGCCGCGGTGGTTCGCAAAGCGGGTGGCCCGTTTCTTCAGGAAACGCTTGAGTTGACACCGCCGGGGCCCGACGAGGTCCTCGTCAAAATCGTCGCAACCGGAATTTGTCACTCCGACATCACCGCAATGCATTTTCTTTTTCCGCCTCCACCGCCCGTCGTGCTCGGACATGAGGGGGCCGGGGTCGTCCAGGCAGTCGGCGGGAATGTCACCCATGTGGTGCCGGGCGATCATGTCGTGCTCTCGTTCAGCAATTGCGGCACATGCGCAAACTGCAAGTCGGGCCACGTGGCTTACTGCGAAAATTTCTTTCTCCACAATCTGAACGGCAAGAGGACTGACGGCTCCGACACGCTTCAGAGCCGGCACGGCCCGGTCGGCGGCTGCTTTTTCGGCCAGTCGTCGTTCGCCAATTACGCATTGGCGCACAAGCGCAATACCGTAAAGGTGCGCAAGGACGCGCCGCTGGAGTTGCTGGGGCCGCTTGGATGCGGAATTCAGACCGGCGCGGGCGCCGTGCTGAATGTGCTCAAGCCCACTCCGGGCTCATCCTTCGCGCTGTTCGGCTGCGGCGGTGTCGGTCTTGCAGCGCTGATGGCGGCAAAGATCGCGCGCTGCAACCCCATCATTGCCGTCGATAAAGTCCAGTCACGGCTGGAGCTGGCGAACAAACTCGGCGCCACGCGCGTGATCAACGGGTCCGATGAAGATGCCGTTCAGGCGATCAACGCGGATGGAGGGGTCCAGTTCGCGATCGAGGCGACCGGGATACCTGCCGTCATCACGCAGGCGACGCAGGTCGTGCGTTCGCGCGGCGTCTGCGGCATTCTCGGCGTCCCGTCGCCGGACGCGACTATCACGCTCAACATCATGCACACATTTTCGGGCCGCGCCGTGATGGGCATCATCGAGGGCGATGCCGATCCGCACGTGTTCATTCCCTGGCTGGTCGACAGGTTCATGGAAGGCGAATTGCCGCTCGATCTCCTATCGAAATTCTATCCGTTCGACCGGATCAACGATGCAGTGGCGGATTCGGCATCGGGCGAAACGGTGAAGCCTATTCTGCGTATGTCACACGGTTAGGTGAAGGATGCCTGGGCGTCTGACAGGCAGGGTCGTTCTCTTAACAGGAGCCGCGGGCGCCTTCGGGCGGGTGATGACGGCCACTTTCGTCGCCGAAGGAGCGCGGGTCGTCGCGGGCGACTTGCCCGGAACGCCGTTGCCGGAGTTGTCCGCGCGTCACGGCGATGCCGTGGTAACGGTCGAGCACGATGTGCGAAGCGCCGAACAATGGTCACGCGCGACGGAGAAGGCGAAAACCGTCTTTGGCGGTCTCGACGTCGTCATCAACAACGCGGGTATTTCGCAAACGCGCATGCCCCAGGATCCGGAGCACGTCGATCTCGATCAGTGGCGGGCCATCAGCGAAGTGAATGTCGAGGGCGTTCTGCTGGGCTGCCAGGCGGCGATCGGCGCCATGCGGGAGAAAGGTGGGGTGATCATCAACATTTCGTCCATCGCCGCGCTGAACCCAAGTCCCAGGATGGCGGCCTATGGCGCGAGCAAGGCCGCTGTCCGTCACCTGACCCGAACGGTTGCGCTGTATTGCGCCCAGCAGGGCTACAACATCCGCTGCAATTCAATTCATCCCGGCTGGTTCATGACCGATCTCGTGCGCAACTCCCGTACGCCCGCGGAACTGCAAGTGCAGAGCGAAGCGATCCCCCTGCGCCGCTTCGGCGATATACAGGACGTGGCGAATGCGGCGCTCTTTCTCGCCAGCGACGAGGCGCGCTATCTCACGGGGGCCAAGCTTGTGGTCGATGGCGGCGTTACAATGGAGCCATAGGGCCAGATCGCACGCGATTGACCATGACCCTATCACTCGTTAGGCTGAGCTCGAGTGTCGCGAATGTACGCGATCGGCGCGGATGCTGGAGGCGCTCACGATGCACGACAGTTTTGTCGATGAAGACCTGCTGTCACGGGTAAAGGCGTGGCGCGACTATTTTGCCGCGAAAGTGGGGTTCAGAAAATCACTGGTATCCCGCCTGCTTCAGCCGGGAATTGCCGGAAGGCGACACCGTCACGCGCCGGATGCTGGGCGAAGACATCCTCCTGCGCCGGATTCGCAACAAGGTCTATGCGATGAAGGATCGCTGCATTCATCGCGGTGTGCGCCTTTCCGACAAGGTCGAATGCCATACCGACAGCACGATCAGCTGCTGGTATCATGGGTTCACGTACCGCTGGGCCGACGGAATGCTGACGAACATCGTCGGCGCACCGGAAAGCAGGCTGATCGGCAGCCGCAAGATCAAGGTCTATCCGGTCGAGGAAGCCAAGGGCATGGTGTTCGTGTTCGTGGGCGACGACGATTACAACACGCCGCCGCTGAGCCATGATGTGCCGCCGACCTTTCTCGACGAGATCTCGCGTTCTCGAAGGCGAGAGCTTCATTATCGAAGCCAACTGGCGCAGCGGACCCGAAGGCGGCATCGACGAAATCCACCGATATCTGCATCGCAATTCCACGCTCCTGCTGAACACCAAAGGCACGCTTCCGCTTGGTCATGCCGGCGTGCGGTCGCAATGCGAGAAGGTGGAAGACAGCGAAGGTCCGAAGGGGATTATCGACCACTTCAATGCCGAGAGGATGTACTTCGACGCCGAGATCGACGGGGTTCCTGGCGCCGTGACCGGTATCCGTTTCGCCGACACGGGCTTCAAGCGCAAGCGGACTGTTTCGGCGTCGTGCTGGTTGCCCGCGGTCCTCCGCGTGGAAGGGTTTCCCGAGGACGAGACCACGTTTTACGAATTCTACGTCCCAATCAACGAGACGCAGCACCGCTGCTTCATGACGATGGGCCATCTGTGCGCGGACGCGGAAGAGGCGAGCCAGTTCCGCTCGCGGTTCGTAACGCGCTGGAAGCCGTATGCCATCAAGAATTTTCTCATGCAGGATGTCATGGCGCGGGAGTCGACGCAGCATTTCTACAAGCACGATCGCGCCTGGCTCGAGGAAGTGCTGACCGAAGAGGATTTCATGATTATCGAGTGGCGCAAGCTCTGCGCCCGGCACAATCGCGGCATTCAACCTCCCAGCAGGATGGATTGACGTTTCGGTGGTGGGGGAAAAACGCCGGCGCATCCTCGTCATTGGCGGCACGGGTACGGTCGGCTCGAACGTTCTTCGCGAGCTCGTTGCAGATTGCGGGCGCTTCGACATTGTCGCCGCGGCCCGCTCGGATGCGAGCGCCGACGCGGTCCGCGCCGCCGGTCACCTCCCGATCTATCTCGACCTGAAAAAACCGGACACGGTGCGCGCCGCCATGGCCGGAGCGCATACGGTTTTCATGCTCAAGCCCTATGGCATCGACTACCTGATCCAGAGCAAGATCATCATCGACGCGGCCGCCAGGAATGGGGTGGCTCACATCGTCAATCTCGGTTCGCACGGAGACGACGATACGGTGTGGAGTCCCATCGGCTGGAACCGGCTGGTGGAAGCCTATCTCAAGGTTTCGGGCGTGGGGTATACGACCCTGCGGCCCAACTATTTCATGAACAACGTCGCGCCGCGCACAGACAAACGAAGCGGCGAAATCGTCCACTATTTCGATGAAGCGTCCGTGTCATGGGTGGCGGCGGAAGATATCGCGCGGGTCGCGGCGATTGTGCTGCGTGATCCCGCTCCGCATAGCGGACGGGTCTATCCGCTGGCCGTTGAGGCGTGCACGATGCGTGAAATCGCGGAAACACTTTCAGAGGTTTGCGGCAGGAGATTCACTGCGCGCCATGTCCCGCCCGACGAAGCATTTGCGCAGCTGACTGCGCGAGGCTGGGACGCGGACTTTGCGCGGAATTTTACGGACTTCATGCACGCCATCAGCAAGGGGCTGGTGCCGGATGTGAGCGAGACGTTCTCGACGGTCGAAGACCTGACCGGCAGTCCTGCACTCGGATGGAGGGATTTCGTGCAGCTGCACCGCAGCGATTTCTCGTGAACCGCTCAATTGCCATCGACCATGAAGGCGTGGCATTCCGCGCCTTTGCGCCGATGGGTAAGCGCCTCCTGATAGACGGGCGAATTGTACCATTCCTTCGCCTCTTCCCGGGTCGGGAATTCAAGTACCACCACCGCTTCCACCGGTTCGCCTTCGAGTACTTCCACCGGTCCTGGCCGCACGCGAAACTTCACATTGGTGCTTTGAAGACTCGGAATGCCGATGCGTCTGTATTCCTTCAGCTCCTTCTCATCCCTGGTGTGTTTCATGACCACGATGACAAATGTGCTCAACGCGACCTCCAGATAATAGGCAGGCACATTGTAAGCATACGAACGACACCGCGATAGGGGTGGCTGAATCTGGCGAGTCAGCTCCTCCGGTTCCCGAGTGCCGTTCGGCGAGACCCGAGCGTCGACGCGTGGTTTTCCCAGCCCGATTACGAGCTGCGACGGATCGGCCAGCCTTGGTTTCAACAGATGCGCGCCTGCGGAGCGGACGTTCGCGAACTTCTGCACGACGGCCATCCCACTGCATGCGTGGGAGATGCGGCATTTGGCTACGTCAACGCCTTCAGTGCTCATGTGAATGTCGGCTTCTTCTACGGAATGGAGCTCGACGACCCGGCCGGCCTTCTGCAAGGCACCGGCAAACGCATGCGGCACGTGAAGCTCCGCTGGGCACAGCAAGTGAACGCCGCCGCGCTGAGTGAACTCATAACGGCAGCATATCGGGACATCCGGTTACGCCTCAATTTCGCATAATGAAGTGTTTAGCGCGGCCAAGAGCGGTCCGAAGGATGCACCGCTCTGTGCTATCGTTAAATTGCGTCCGCTGCCCGGTGCGCGCGCGGTCTGAAGGAGCCTGAACCATGTACATCGCCGGCCTCGTAATCCCCGTGCCCGAGGAAAAGATGGAGGCCTATCGCCAGTGGGCCAAGAACGGGGCGCAAATCTTCAAGGAATATGGATGTCTCGAGGTCGTCGAGTGTTGGGAGGATAACGTTCCCGACGGCAAGCAGACTGATTTCCGCCGCGCGGTCGCGGCGAAGGACGGCGAGAAGATCGTCCTCGCCTGGCAAGTCTGGCCCGACAAGGCGAGCTTCTATGCCGCAGAAGCGAAGATGCACCAGGATGAACGTCTGGATACCTCCGGGGAACCGCCTTTCGACGCAAAGCGCCTTATACTGGGTTGCTTCGAGCCAATCTTTTCGATGGGCAGGAGTTGATTTTCGCTATCAGGTCGCGGCTGGGACCGCCTCCGGGGTCGGACTCCGTCCGCTAGAAACTTTGGGTCATTGCGTGGTGCGTGGGCAGCGATTGTCGGCAGTCGGGAAGGGTTGCAGATGGAGGATTTCAGGACTGTCCACACGTGCAAGAATCCTAGCCGAGCTGGGCAGCACGCGCGAAAGGATACTTGACTGCGCCGCCAACCTTTATAGCCGCCACGGCTACGGAGAAGGATCGGTGCGCAACATCGCGGCCGCGATCGGTATTCGCGGCCCCAGCCTCTATCACCATTTCGCCTCCAAGGAGGAACTCACGCTCGAATTGTTTCGCGTTGCGGCGCAAACGGCTTGTGCGGAACTCGCGGTGACGGATTTTATTGGGCGGGCCGTGAACGGAAAAGATCTGCTCAATGCCGCCATTGCCGCGCACCTGCGCGCGCTGTTCCACCCCAAGCGATACCTCTCCGCGCTTCTGCGCATCTACCGCGAAATCCCCGACGACCTTCGCAGTGCGGCAACCCGCGAACTTTCTCCCTATCTGAAGAACTGGGTCGAAATTCTGCGCCGCGTCGCCGGCAAGCGGGCTCATGACCCGGGCCTTACCGAGATCCAGGTATTCTTCATCTTCGGTGCGATCAATTCGATCGAAGAATGGCACTACGGCTGGAGGGCGGAGCGCTTTTCGCTCGATGATCTGCGAGGGGTACTGCGGGACATGTTGCTGCGCGGGATCGCCCCCAAGCCGCGTTGAGCTTCGCGGCGGATTGCGCGAACAAACCTGCTGCAGTAGGAATATTGTTCGCATGCGTACCAATGAAAAAAGGGGCACACGGATGGCCGAATACGAAGCACTCAGGGTTGAAACGAAGGATCATGTCTGCGAAGTCACGTTCACGCGGCCCGAGCTTCATAACCGCATCGACGAACCGCTGCACAAGGATCTGATCGGCGTGTTCGACATGCTGCGCGAGACGGAAACCATTCGCGCCGTGGTTCTGGCTTCGACCGGCAAGACTTTTTCCGCCGGCGGCGATCTGAACGAAGTGTTCCGCATGCAAAAGGAATACGCGATACGGGCACGGATCACCGAGCAGGGGCGGCGCCTGTTCAACACACTGATCGACGTGCCCATACCGATCGTCGTAGCGCTGCATGGCGACGCGCTGGGCCTCGGCGCCAACATCGTGCTCGCTTGCGATTCCATCGTGGCCTGCCGCAAGGCACGTCTCGGCGATACGCATGTTCCCGCCGGAATGGTTGCGGGCGACAGCGGCTGCGTCGTGTGGCCACAATCCGTCGGCATGATGTGGGCCAAGCGGCATCTGCTGACGGGCGACAAGATGAGCGCGGAACAGGCCTACGCGCGCGGCCTCGTGACCGATCTGGTGGAGACGCCCGAAGAGGTTCTGCCTGCGGCGCGGGCGATCGCGCAGCGGATCGCGGCATTGCCGCCACTTGCCGTTCAGCTGACGAAGAAAGCGCTCAATCGGGTGATGCAGCAGCGTGCCGGCGAAGTGTTCGAATACTCCCTGGCACTCGAGCAGATATCGATCATGTCGGACGACATCCGCGAAGCGGTGAGCGCGTTCCTGGAAAAGCGAACTCCGACCTATCAGGGCAAGTAGCGGGTCAAGCGACCTGCCGAACCATCACAGGATGATGGCGAGGCTGCCCTGCGGCGCCAGAATCTCGAGGTCGAGGCAGGCGCGCTTTTCCCGTATGCGCAAACCGTCAGGCGTCGATAGGAGGATGTAGTAGGTGCGGCCCATATAGCTCACGACTTCGCGGTTGCGGGCACGCCAGGTGATGAAATTGGCCGCAGCGCGGAGCGTATCGCCGTCGCGGTCCTCGATCGTCACATTGCTCACCGTATGGCGCGTGCGGGAATGCGGGTATTCCGCATGCGCCCCTTTTTTCAGAAGGCGCGCCGCGCGCTGACCGATACGCGTGCGGTCGTCGGCGACAAGAAACAGCATGGATTGGGGGTCTGCGTTGCGCGGGTCCTCCAGCCCCAGCGGTGCGACGAGGTAACGCCCGTCCGGCGTGAACAACCCGGCCCATTCCGTGAGGCGCCATTGATCGAGCAGCTCGGCTTCCCGATAGAGAAAGTCCTCGACTTCCGCGCGCAAGCTTGCCCCCGTCATGAGACTGCCTCGCCCGGCCGGGCTTCCAGCGTTTCGGCTCCGCCGAGCAGGCGATCCCATTGCGTCCACCAGCCCCGCATCTGTGCCTCGTCCATGAAATCCGCGCGGGCGTGCAGCAAATCTTCGTCCTCCGACATTCCTTTGGAGATGTCGCTCCATGCGTTTGGAGAATGGGCGCTGCCACGCTGGCAGAGATCGAAGGCCTCGATATCGTCGGGCGTGGCAAATCCGGTGGGCCCGACGAAGGTCAGATAGTTGTCCAGGCGCAGCCTGCGAAACAGAGGGTCCTCTCCTCGGGGACCGACAACCCAGATATCGACAGTCATCCTGCTTTCCGACTTCGGAAACACGGTGCGGACCGAAATTCCCAGATTGTCGTTCACCACAAGATTCGGAAAAATGATCAGATTGCGCTGGCGCTCGGCCATACGGTCGGCGCGTTCCCGACCGAATTTGTCGACAAGACTGCGCTTGATCGCCTCGATTTTCGGTTTGGCCTCCTCTCCAAAGGGCGGGATCCATTGCGCGATCGGACGCCCGGACCGCAAGTTAAGCTCGAACACGCCGTGGCCATTGCCGAGGCCACAGCCGAAACCCGATTGCGTCGCCGCCATGTTGGTGCTTGCGACCCGCTGATCCAGGAATTCGAAATACGTCGAATGCAACGATGGGCCGTGATAGGCGTCGTAGCTGTTCTCCATCAACAGCTTCCAGTTGCCCGATGCTTCGAGCGACACGCCGCCCGCAACGATCTCCATGCCGGATTCGGCCTGGTCCGCGACGAGGTCGAGATAATCGGCCGCTCCGGCGAGGTACTCCACAAGGCCGACCGCCTTTGGATTGTAGTTGACGAAGTAGAGGTCGCGGTACGCTTGCAGTCTCGGCACCGATCGAAGGTTGTAGGCCCCGTCCGCGTTGAAGTTGGCGGGGTAGCCCGTTTTCGCGCCCTGGTCGCGCAGCTTTCCGGAAAGATCGTAGACCCAGCCGTGATAGGGACAGGTGAACACGCGCGTGTGTCCCGCGCGCTCGCGGCAAACGGTCGAGCCGCGATGGGCGCACGAATTGAAATGCGCGCGCGCCTCGCCGGACGAATTGCGGCTGAAGATGAGGTCATAGCCGCCGACGGTACGGGTCAAAAAATCGCCCGCTTTGGGAATTTCCGAGGCGTGGCCCAGATACAGCCAGCACTTGCTGAAGATTACCGATCGTTCGCGGCGGAACATGTCGGCATCCGTGTAGGCGCGCCGGTCGACGCGAAAGCGCAGACGTTTGCGGTCGACGTCGACCATGCCGGTATGTGTTTCGGAGGCAGCGGCATTGATGTTCATCGGCACTCTCCTGCGTCTATCTGGTCCGCACGCCGCCGAAATCGGGCGACCGGCTGGCGTACCAGAAGTAGATGGATGGCGGCAGCAGCCGCGCGAGCCGGAACTTGCGAACGAAATGCTTCGGCATCGGAATCTCGAAACGATCGGATCTGAGGCCCTTGATCGCTTCCTCGGCGGCATCTTCGGCAGTCATGATGTGCGGCAAGGGGAATGGGGCCTTTTCCGTCATCCGCGTCTTGATGTAGCCCGGCACCACGATCTGGACCTTGATGCCCTTGTCGCGCCCCTGCAGGCGCAGCGTTTCGCACATTGCAAGCAGCGCCGCCTTGCTGGCGCCATACGCGGTTGTCCGGCAGAGGCCCCGATATTGTGCGAGTGACGAGACGACTGCGATATGGCCTTTCCGGCGCTGCAAAAAACGCGGGATCACCGCCTCGAGCACGTTGGCAACGCCGCCGACATTGAGCTGCATGGTCTGCATGGTTTTCTCGGCGGAGAATTGCTCGATGGTGAACGGGAAATATCCGCCGGCAGAAAGGAACACGAGGGCGATCGGTCCCATGTCGCGCTCGATCGACTTGGCCACCGCCGCCATCGCGGCACGATCCGTCACATCGCCGGGGAATGCCCCGATCGCGTTCCGGGCCGCAGGTTCGGTTGCAAGCTCGTCCAGATCGGCCTGCGATCTCGCGGTCGCGGCGACCAGATAGCCCTCGCGCACCAGCCGCAATGCAACCGCACGGCCGAAACCCGAACCGGCGCCGGTAACCCAGGCGACAGGCCTCGTGGGAATGTCCAATTTCCTTCCCCAAAAATGTGTGTAGACTGGCCTAACACGTGATAGGCTCGCAATCAACGTCCGGGCTCGTGTGACGTACCAGGGCAGACAGATGAATTCCGGAACGGCTAATCGCGGGCCGGACCAGGTGGGAGACATCCAATGAACATTCAGACCCGCAGCGTCGACGTGAGCTTCGGCGATGCCGCCGTGCTCGGCGACGGGCTGCTCGACCGTCTGGATGCGATGCGCGAGATCAGTCCGATCTATTGGAGCGAGACGAATCAGTGCTGGGTCGTGACCGGTCATCAGGAAGTAGTGGAAGGGTTTCGGGGCGATCTGCCGCTTTCCAATGTCCGCCTGCATCACTGCTGGCGTGCGGTGCCGGAAGCGCAGAGGAAAGAGCTCTTTCCGTATTTCATGGAGTCGCTGCCGCAATGGCTGATCGACATGGATCCGCCCAACCAGCCGCGCCTGCGCAAGCTGATGATGAAGGCATTCAGCCGCAAGGTCGCCGAGGACATGCGGCCCATCGCACGCGAGATCATTGGTGAAGCGCTCGACGACGCCTCGCAGGTCGAGGTTGTCGAGTTCGTCGGAACCGTGGCGCGGAAAATTCCATCGCGGATGATCCTTCGCCTGCTGGGGCTGGGCGACGACCTTCTCGGACCGATGCGGCGCTGGACGGATACCATTAATGCGACGCTGGGCGGTTTTGCGCCCTCGGTCGATCTGCTCGTTCAGGCAGAGCAAACAATGCTCGAAATGCGGAGCTACTTTCTCCCGGAAATCGAGAAGCGCCGCCGCACACCCGCCGAGGACTTCATTTCATCGCTGGTGACGGCGCGCGACGGGAGCGATCAGCTGTCGGACGAGGAGTTGCTCGGCATTCTTTATCTCACTCTCCTGGCGGGCAACGATTCCACTGGCAGCACGATCACGCTGGGCACGCTCGCTCTGGCGCGCCATCCGGAAGTCTCCGAATACATCCGCAACCATCCCGAAAACATCCTGAACGCGGTGATGGAGCTGCAGCGCTATGTCGCGATGTCGGGTACGCAGCAACGGATGGTCTCGCAGGATTTCACGTGGCACGGACAGACACTGAAGACGGGGCAATACGTGCTGTTGATGATCGCGGGCGCAAACCGCGATCCACGTGCGTTCCCCGAGCCGTTGCGGCTCGATCCCACACGCCCGCAGGATGCCAACATGACCTTCGCGCCGGGACTCCATTTCTGCATCGGCCATCTTCTCGCCAAGATGCAGCTCGTCGAGTTTTTCCCGGAATTGCTCCGGCGCTTCGATATCGAAATCGTCGACGAGAAACTCGATTTCCACCCCAGCATCGCCTTCCGGGGGTTGAACAGCTTGCACCTCCGGCTGCGTCCGCGCGCCTAGCCGTCAAGGGCGCAACAATAGACGTCCGAGATTGCTGCCACTGTAAAGCCGCGCAATTGCGCCGGGCGCATGTTCGATCCCGTCCAGAATTCTCTTCGCGATAGGCAAGCGCGCCGCGCAAAACAAGGTCCTGCAATCGTTCGGCCGCCTGCCCGAATTTGTCGAGGTGATCGAAGATCACAAAGCCGCTCCAGTGGAGCCGCCTGGTCAGAACTTCCCGCTCCCGTCGCGGCCCGTGCGGCACCGGAAGCCAGGAAGAGATGGTGGCGGTCCCACATTGCACGATCCGTCCGCCCACATTCATCAACGGCACCACGGCGTCTGCGATCCAACCTCCCGTATTGTCGAAGAAAATGTCGATGCCGTTCGGTGCTGCATCCCGGATCGATGCGTGGAGATCATCGGCTTCTCGGTAGTTCAGGGCTGTCTCGTAGCCATATTCCTGCTGGCAGATGGCGATTTTCCTGCCGCCGCTCGTCAACCCGATCGTGTGCAGGCCGCGGGCGCGGGCAAGCTGTCCGACAACGCTGCCGACGCCGCCCGCCGCGGTCGATACGAGTATCGTCTCGCCGGTCTTCGGGCGACCGAGCTCTTCGAACGCCAGCAGCGCTGTGACTCCGTTCAGACCGAGGACCCCAAGGGCGGCGGAAAGTGGCGCGCCCGCCGGATCGACCCGGCGCAGGATGCTGGCGGACTGCGCGACACAATATTCCTGCCAGCCAAACCAGCCGTACAGATGTTCGCCCACGGCGACGGCGGGGTCGGCGCTTTCGCGCACGACGCCGACTGCCAGCGCGCGCATGACAGAGCCGAGAGGAAGCGGCGTTGCGTAGTTCGCTTCGGCACTGGCCCAGCCGCGCTGCGCCGGATCGACGGACAGAAAAAGATTCTTGACGATAAACTCGCCCGGCCCGGCGCGTGGTACGTCGCCATCCACGATCTGAAAATCGTCGGCAACCGGAACGCCCTGGGGCCGGGCGATGAGCAGTACCTGTCGATTGCGCAGCACTGACAGCTCTCCCAAAGGCCGGCGAGATCAAATCTTATCTCGAATCAGGTGACACACAAGCTGATCGTAAGTATGCTTACTATTCGGGAAGGGACGCCGGCGGCGTAATAAACAGGGAACGCAGCACGATGACGGGTTGGGAGGAGGAACTTCCGGTTCGCCAATTGCCGGATGACCCGGCGTGGCGGGAAAATTTCTGTTTCGATGGATACGATTCCGCGCGGGACATCGGATTCTGGTTTCATTGCGGGCGGTGGTCGCTCGATCCGCGAATTTGGCGCGAGCAGGTGCTGCTTTACATTCCCGACGGGACATACCTCGTGCATCGCGGATGGGGTTTTCGCGAATCGAGCCGCGGACCATCCGCGGCTCTGCTCGATCTGGTCTGCGAGCGTCCCGGCGAGAGCTGGCGGCTGAAATATCGTGGACCGGCGCGCAGAACCACGACGGCGGAATTGCAGAAAGGTCCGTTGCCGGAAGGACCACAGATACTTCTCGACGTGGACGTCGGTTTCACCAGCAAGGTTCCGATATGGGATATGACGGCCGGGCTGAAAGATCAGCACTGGGGGAAATTCCACATCGAACAAACAGGACGGTTCATGGGTCGCATCGCTTACGAGGGCACGTCGGTACAAATGGACGGGCTCGGCTGGCATGACCACTCACGCGGCGCGCGCGACATGAAGGACATGGGGAGGCATTGCTGGATTCACGGCGAGCTTCCGCAAGACCGCTCCTTCGCGCTCACCTTCATCGAAAATATCCACGGTGTGTTTGTGCGCGCCCTGGAAAAGGCAGTCATCTGGCAGGACGGCAAAATCTACGAAGCGAAATGTCCGGACCCGCCCTTTCTGGATTCGACGGCGGAGCCGCCCCCGACCTATCGCATGACGCTGCAGTACGAGCGGGGTACATTAGAGATTGCTGCGGAGGTGCGTCGCAGTCTGCCGCATTCAACCAGCCGTTACATGGAGTGCTTCGACGGTGTGACCCCGGGCATCGCGCATATCGTGACCTATGAGCAGGGGTCCGTTTTCCGGATCGATGGCCAGTCCTTCGACGGCCATACCGAGCGCTCGTTTCGGCTGTAGGTGAAACGGCAGTGCCGATCGTCGATCACAAGCAGAATCCGTCCCGGGAATGGATAGAGACGCTGAGGCGGAGGTTTCCGACCGAACGAACAGTGGACGAGACGCTTACCGGGAAAATGCGCAGGCGATCCGGTCCGCGCTATCAACCGCCATCCATCGAGAGCGTGCGTGAGAGGTTGTCGGCGTTCCTGCAGAAAAGGCTAGTGGGCGAATTCACGGTATCGGACGTTCGTCCTCTCGCGGGTGGTTCGTCGAAGGAGCAGTTCGCGTTTCGTCTGCAGTGCCGGAACGAGCAGGGAGCCGCGCGCGACGAAACGCTTGTGCTGCGCATGCGCCCCGCGGAATCCATCGTCGAAACCCATCCTCTGCGGGAGTTCCAGGCAATGAAAGCCGCCGCCGCAGTCATGCCGGTACCGGCTGTCCACTGGTGCGATCCGGATGGCGCCGAGCTCGGCCAGCCGGCTCTCATTGCGAGCTTCGCCGAAGGAATCACGCGTCCGCCTTCGGAGGGCGTATACACGCCCAGGCAGGGGTTCGGCCCCAGGTATCGCGCTCTACTGGCGCCTCAATTCATCCGTTACTTCGCCGAACTTGCGAAGTTCGACTGGCGGGGCTGCGAAATTTCCGCCTTCGACCCGCCGAAAGAGGGATCGAACGAAGGCGTTATAAAAGAGATCAATTGGTGGGAACGCGTGTGGGAGGAAGATAGCGTCGAGCCGAATCCGCTGATGACGCTGGCGGCGCGGTGGCTTCGCGAGAACGCGCCGCCGATCGATCACGTCTCGTTCGTGCATCGCGATTTCAGGGGCGGGAACTTTCTCTTTCTTCCGGACACCGGACGCATTACCGCAATTCTCGATTGGGAGCTCGTTCACCTCGGCGACCGGCATGAGGACATCGCGTTCCTTTTCAGCCCGCTTTTCTCCGAGAAGGACGAGAACGGTGTCGAGCTGATGGGCGGCTTCTATCCGCGCGCAATATTCATCCGCGAATATGAAAGATTGTCGGGGCTTCCGGTCGATCCCGCGAAGCTCGCCTATTACGACGTTTTCAGCTGCTGGCGGGGTGCAATGAATGCACTGGCGACGGCGCCCCGCATCATGATGGGCGAGAAAACCCATCAGGATATTCGGGTGGGCTGGATCCTGAGTTCCGCGCCCCTCATGCTGTCCGCGATGCACAAAGCGCTGGAGGGGAAGGTCTGAACATGGTTCCCGGTCATGCACTTCGCATTCAATCGATGCTCCGCTCGATGCAGGAGGTCGTGATTCCCGCGATACCGCGGGACCAGAACCTGGCGCACGACCAGGCCAACATCATTGTCGGCAACCTGCGGCTGATGTCGGAGCAGCATGACAAGGTATACCAGTATGAACTCGTCGAGCTGCGCGAATACACCGCGCTCGTTCGCGCGCTGATCGAGGCATCCGCGGGAGGGGTATCAACGAGGGCGGCGCTCGAAACGGCGCGGCAGACGCTAGAGGAATGCGCGCCCGTTGCTGCCCTGGTCATTCCCACCCAGTCCGAACTTTCGCAGTTGACCCGTGCGATGAAACTGGCGGCCGACATGCTCCTGCGCGCGGCCTATGAAGACGGCGATACAGAATCCCGGCGTACGGCGATTGAGCTGGTGATGCGACAATCGGCAACCCAGGTCTTGCGCGAACGCAGATGGTTTCGCATGACCGGTTTCGAGCTCGAACCGGAGAAGCTTCCCACGCTGGAACAGGTTTTGGCTTGAGCGGCCGGAGCATTTTCAAATTGATCGGAAATGCCCTGGATCAACAGTACGGTTGAGAAAATGAATTTCGATTTCTCGGATGAAGAGCGCGCGGCGCAGCAGGCGCTGCGCCGTATGTTGGCCGAGCGCTTTGACAGAAAATTTGTCCGGCGCGTGCTCGACGGTGAAATGACGCTGCGTCGCGAGCTCTGGCGAGAATTGGGCCGGCAGGGCTGGCTCTCGACGTGCGTGCCGGAAGAGTACGGCGGTCAGGGCTTCGGCTACGTCATTCAATGCGGTGTCGCGCAGGAACTCGGACGCGCCCTGGTGCCTACGCCCTTCTGGGCCTCGTATCTTCTGGGCGAAGCGCTTTTGCTGGCCGGTTCCAACGATCAGAAGCAGCGCTATCTGCCGGCGCTGGCGAGCGGAGAAAAGGCAGGTGCAGTAGCGCTCGCGGAAACGGCCGGAAGCCTGCGCGCAGATTCGACTCGCGCGGTGTTCGAACATGGACGGCTCACCGGTTCCAAGACGGCGGTTGCGGACGGTGCGGATGCGGATGTCGCACTCGTCTCCGCGCTCGCGGATGGCGAGGTACGTCTTTATCTCGTCGAATTGACGGGCCACGGTGTCCAGCGCACGCCGCAACGCGGGGTCGATCCGACTGCCTCCCTGGCCCAGATCGTTTTTTCGGGCGCGCGGGCGGAACCGCTCGGCGGGGCACAACCGGCGGGCTGGCCGGTATTGGAGCGCCTGCTCGATCGCGCGGCGGTGCTGATCGCGTTCGAGCAGCTGGGCGGCGCGGACGCGGCACTCCTCATGTCGCGCGACTATGCCTTGAACCGGCATGCGTTTGGCCGGCCTATCGGCTCATTTCAGGCGGTCAAGCACAAGCTCGCCGACATGTACATTGCGAACGAGTTGGCGCGGGCCAACGCCTACTTTGGGGCATGGGCGCTGGGCGCGAATGCGCGAGAGCTGCCGCTCGCGGCGGCGACCGCGCGTGTCTCGGCAACCGAGGCGTTCGAACGCGCCGCGCGGGATGCCATCCAGATACATGGCGGGATGGCGATCGCGTGGGAGCACGATTGCCAGCTCTTCTATCGCCGCTCGCGCCATCTGGCGCTCGCGCTGGGACCGCCGGCTCAATGGCGCGCGCGGGTCGTTGAAAATCTGGCTGCCGCCCAAGCTGCCTGAAGTCCGGAGAACAAGAAAATGGATTTCGAAGACTCGGCGTCCGAAGCAGCTTTCCGCGCTGAGGTACGCGCCTGGCTTGCGGCGACCGCTCCGCGTTTTGTTCCTGCAAACGAAGCAAGCGAAAGGGAAAGAGTTGTACTCGCCCGTGCCTGGTCCGCGGAGAAGGCGAGGGCGGGCTATGCCGGCTTTACGCTGCCGCAATCGCTTGGCGGCCGCGGCGGCAGTGCCATGGAGGAAGTGATATTCGTGGAAGAGCAGGCGCGGGTTGCTGTTCCCCACATCGAGACGTTCAATCTCGGGCCGGGGACGGCGATTCCCGTACTGATGAAGCACGCGCATCCTGAGCACCTCGCGCGGCTTGCCGAACCGACCTTGCGGGGCGAAATCGTGTGGTGCCAGCTTTTCTCGGAACCCGGCGCGGGCTCCGACGTCGCGGCCATACGGACGCGCGCCGTGCGCGAAGGCGATGATTGGGTCATCAACGGCCAGAAGGTCTGGACGTCGGGCGCTCATATCGCCGATTGGGGTCTTCTGCTCACGCGCACCGACTGGTCCGCGCCCAAACATCAGGGCCTCACTTTTTTCATGCTCGACATGAAAAGCGCGGGCATCACGGTGCGGCCCCTGAAACAGATGTCCGGCAGATCGGAATTCAACGAAGTCTTCTTCACCGACGTGCGCATTCCCGACCATCAGCGTCTTGGAGACGTCAATGGCGGATGGCAGGTCGTGCTGACGACGCTGTCCAACGAGCGTTTGTCGTTGATCTACGACCGCACGGTCGGCCGCAATCTCATCGGGCCTTTGATACGCCTTGCGGGCCGCATTCCAACGGGCGACGGGCGCACGCTGCTCGATGATTTAGGTTTTTGCGATCGGCTGGCGAGCTACCATGCGGTCGTTGCGGGCGTCGATCACATCCGCAAACGCATTTCCACCAACCTATCCAGGGACGAGCAGCCAGGTCCCGAGGCGACGATCGGCAAGATGACGCTCGCCCGGATGCTGCAGGAAATGGCGGCCTTCGGAATGGACATTGCAGGAGCGGCAGGACAGGTCATCGATCCGTCAGCAGATCCCGATCTCGCCGAGATTCAAGACAGCCTCTTCATGGCGCCCGGCTATCGCATGGGCGGAGGCACGGAAGAGATCGGCAAGAACATCATCGCCGAGCGCGTGTTGGGCCTCCCGCAGGACGCCCGTCCCGACAAGAACGTGCCTTTTAATGCTGCTCTGGGCGGGCGATGAGGCAGACGTGACTCAGGCGCGGCCACGCGGCTTCTTCTTTTTTGCGGGCGGCCCGGCGTCATCCGAAAGCGCCCAGTAGAGCGGATCGTCGGGGTAGTGTTCACCGCGGGTCTTCAGCTTTGCCAGGAGCCCGCTTCCCCACGTCGATGTCGATGGCGCGCGCATGTACCAGTCGCAGGTGAGAACCCGCTTCTTGATGCGCCAGTCGTTGCCGCGTTTCTCGAACAGATCGAGATAGCGCCCGCCCATCACGAAATCCTCGCGCCCCACTGCGCCGGGCATGTCGTGATAGCCGATGTAGTACGTCTCGCTTCGCGCCCGCATGTTCGAATCAAATTCGATCATGATGTTCAGGAGCATGTGCGAGGTGCGCATGTCCTTCGTGAAGGAGAAACTGTAATCGATGAACCCCTGCGGATTGCCCTGATAGGTGATGTGATCGTCGATCGCGTCGGGCCAGTAGATGGATTCGAGCATCTTGCGATCGTGACGGTCGACGCCGCGGCTGTAACGCATCAGCGCTTCGGTGATCGCCTGCCGGTCGAGCAAGGCCTGTATTTCCGGATCGCGCGGAGAAGTCCTTCATGATTTTCTCCAGGCAAAGTATATTTGGAGGCTCAGGAAGCCGGCGGGCCGTCCAGGAAGCGGCCTGCCATGTGGCCTTCGCGAATGGCAGCAAGCAGGTCGCGCGGGGAGTGGGCGTCGCCGACGATGTGAAGCGCAAAATCGCGGTGCGCGCGCCGGCCGCCGCCCAGCGCGCGGTATAGATCTGACTGCGCCTCGTTGAAGGTGACGAGAACAACGGTGTCGGCGGGGACCGTCGTCGTCTGTTCGCCATCCACCGAGCCGATTTCGCATTCGCCCCTGCGAATGTCGATGAGACGCGAGCGGACGTGCAGCGCAAAATCGCCTTTGCGCAACCGGTGCAGCGCCGGTTCCAGGCGCATCGCCACGTCCATTGGCGGCGTCATCGACGAAAGCCGGGTCACAAACGAAACTTTGACTCCCGCCTCGATCAGACGTTCCGCGACGCCGATGGCCTCGTAATGCCCGACATCGTCGAGCACCAGCGCGGTCCGCCCAAGGCGTTCGCGCTGAACGTCGAAAATGTCGTGCGAGGAGAAGACGTGCGGTTGTCCAACGCCTTTCGCCGGATAGGCGGGATTGTACGCCTGCACCCCGTCCATCCGCGGCACGGATCCCGTGGCCACGATGACCGCGTCGGGAGACTTGGCCGAGATATCCGGCGCCTCCGCGAAGGTGGAAAGCCGGACATCGACTCCCAGCCGATAGATTTCCTGCTCGAGCCAATACGCGATATCGGCAATCTGCCGCTGCCTCGGCGCCAGTTTCGCAATGTTGAGCGCGCCGCCAAGGCGTTTCTGCGCCTCGAACAACACAACCTCGTGGCCGCACAGAGCGGCGAGACGCGCAGCTTCCATGCCTGCGGCGCCGCCGCCGACGACAACGACTTTCTTCGGCGATCGGGATTTTGCGATCAGGGTCTCGCTGAGCGTTCGTTCATAGCCGACGGCGGGATTTACCGTGCACAGAATACGCTGCGCGGCGGTAAGAATGCCGCCCACGCAGCCCTGATTGCAGCCAATGCAGGGACGAACCCGCTCCGTCCGGCCCTCCAGCGTCTTGCTGACCAGATCCGCATCGGCAATCATGGCGCGCACCATTCCGACCATGTCAGTGACGCCTTCGCGAATGGCCTGATCCGCCTCTTCCAGCGTCCGGTAGCGGCCGGCGATCATGCGGGGCACATCGGCCGCCGCGGCGATCGGGCCGCTGGACGGCAGCATCGCGCCCACCGGCGCTTCCAAAGTCGGCAACATCGAGGGGGCGTCGTGATAGCTGCCCATCGATGCGTTGACGAAATCGATCGATTTCTCCGCACACAGCCGGCGCACGATCTCGGCGCATTCTTCCGGCGTCAGTCCGCCCGCGACGTGCTGGTCCGAAAGCCTGATGCCCACGGGATAATCTTTTCCGACCGCGCTACGCACCGCGCTGAGAATCTCCCTGCCGAAGCGCATCCTGTTTTCGAGGCTGCCGCCGTAACCATCGTCGCGCAAATTCGTCATGGGGGAGAAAAATTGATGCACGAGATAGCCGTGGCCGAAATGGAGTTCGACGCCGTCGATGCCGCCCTCGCGCGCGCGACCTGCCGCCGCTGCGAAGGCCTGCACGATTTCGGCAATCTGGTCTTCCGTCATGGCGATGGGAACGTGGCCCCACGGACTGGGCACGGTCGACGCCGACCACGGCGGTTCTCCACCCGCGCCGGGCCAGTGCTGGCCGCCATGCCAGAGCTGTGCAAACAGCTTCATGCCGTGTGCGTGGACCGCTCGCGATATGTTCAAGAAGCCCGAAATCACGCTGTCGTCCCAGCCGAACAAGGTGGCGTTCAGGCTCGAGCGATGAACGCAGACCACTTCCAGCGTGCTCAATCCCACACCCGATCGTGCGCGTGATTCGTGATAGGCAATCAGGTCGTCGTTGATGCTGCCTTTTCCGTAGTAGGTGCCGTGGGCAGTGCGCAGAATACGGTTTTTGATCTCGACCCTGTTGATCGAAATCGGCCTCAGGATGTGCGTCAGCGTCATCACGGTCACTCCGCGGCGCGTATCAGAGACTGTTGGTGGCGCGGCACGAGCCGGACATTGAGTGTTTCGACTTCGCGGAACGACAGGCTCAGTCCGAAATCGAGCCGTCTGTCGAGCAGCTCGGGTTCGAATTGTCGCAGCATCTCGGGAAAGAATTCGCTGAGCTGCATCTTTGCAAGCAAATGTCCGATGCAGAAATGCAGACCCGGCGCGAAGGTCATGTTCGCATCCTGCGCGCGCGACATGTCGAGGACGTCCGCATCTGGAAACATCTGCGGATCACGATTGGCAGCGGCGATCATCAGAAACACGAACTGGCCCCGCTTCATCGGATGGCCGTCCCAAAGGAAGTCTTCCTTCACGATCCGCGGCATCATGGTCGACATGGCGATGTAGCGCATGATTTCCATGATCGCGTCTTGCGTTTTCTCCGGGTGGCATCGGATGAAATCCCGTGCGTCGGGATGTTGGGCGAGGGCGGCGGTGCCCAACGCAAGCGTGTTCGCGGTCGTATCGTGCCCCGCAATGAGAGCCGTGTAGCAGATGCCCAGCAGTTCTTCTTCGGAGAGCTTGTCGCCTTCGTCATGCGCGGTGACGAGAGCGGAAACGAAGTCGTCGGAGGGATTCTTTCTGCGCTTCTCGATTTCGGGCAGGAAATGGCTCCGCATTTCGAGCGCGATCCTCTCCCCTTCCTCGACCACTGCCGCAGGCATGTTGATGCCGCCGAGCGCCGCGTTCAGTCCCATCGACCAATGGTGCAGCTTCGGCATCAGCTCATCGGGAAGGCCCATCATGCGCAGAATGACCCGCGACGGAATTTTGCGGGCCACCACGCTCACGAACTCCACATCGCCTTTCGCACCGGCCTCATCCAGAGCTTCCGCGATGTAGCACTGCGCGTGCGGCCGGATCGTTTCCACGACCTGTCGGCTGAACGCTTTCATCATCAGCTTTCGCAGCCGCGGTTGCGCAGGCGGATCGGTGTTGATGATCCATTGCGGCGTGGATGACATCAGATAGGGAACACGCTGTTTCCGCTCTTCTTCGGGAATTGCGCCGACGACGAGTTGCGGAAGGCGGACGGCGGAAAGCGGCAGGTCGCCCCGAAACCCGTCAGCAACCTGCTTGTGACCGGTGACGATCCAGTTGCCGCCGTTCTTCTCGCTGAAATAGATCGGATCGACGTCGCGCATGGCATCGAGTTTTTGCAGCAGCACGTTCCCCATCGCTCCCGCCTGGCCGAAATCGATATCGACGCCCGGGTCCGAGTGATGCATGGTAAATCTCCTCTTCGCCTTCAGATCAGCGCCGAACAATTTCTTCGCACGGATGCAGGCCCAGTGCGGCAAGATAGGCATGCTGAAAGGGCGCCGTCGTCCGGTTGAGTTCGGCGACGCCCAGTTCGAGCCCGACCGTGGAGCGGACAGGGCGCCGGCCGTGCGGCATCTCGATCAATTCGCATACCCAGTCGGCCACGGCTTTCGGATCGGTGGTTGCGTTGGCCGCCCGCAGGCAGGCAGCCATGCGCTGCGGCATCACTTTCTGAAGCTCGGCCAGCGGCCCATACGCGGCGGCCGTCGCCGTGTCGTCGGCGGATACGCCGTTTGCCTTGAGCTGGGTGCGGAACGGCCCGGGCTCGACGAGAATACAATCGATGCCGAGCGACGACGTTTCATAGCGGATCGCTTCGGTAAGCGCTTCCAGTCCGAACTTGCTGGCCGAATAGATGCCTGAGCCCGGGGTCACCATGCGTCCCGCGATCGACGTCACCGAGACGACGAGTTCGGAGCCGCGCGCGCGCATGTGCGGGAGCACGGCCTTCATCATGCGAAACGGGCCGTAGAGATTGGTCTGCATCACGGTGTCGAACTGGTCGACGCCGAAGGCCTCGCTGACTCCGAGCCACATGATGCCCGCGCAATTGATCAAAACGTCGATCCCGCCCGCGAGCGCCAACGCCAGGGCGACACCACTTGCCACCGACTCGTCCTTCGTCACGTCGATTTCGACGACGTCGCACCGGCCCGCTTTGCTGCGGCGCAGCGCCACCGCCGCCTCCTCGTTTTTGCCCTTCATGTCGCGCATGGCCGCGACCACGTGGTATCCGCGCTCCGGCAATTCGCTGGCAATCGAGCGGCCGATGCCGCTGCTCGTTCCGGTTACCAGCACCGTCATCTGCGCCATCCCGTCCTCCCAGCTCCCGCAAATTCGTATGGATGCGTATTGTTAGGCTCATGAACCAATCTGGTCAAAGGCAGGGAGTGTCCTTGCGCCTACGACCTGGCGCCGGGGTGTCGGTGACCCAATTGCCGCTCGAAGGTCGGCATATCGTAATACTCGCGCCACTCCGCAACGAGCCCGTCTTTCAGCGTGAACGAAGTCATCATCGGCATAAGGCATGGGCGACCATTGATCACCAGATGATCGCGGTGTTCGGTCAGCACGACGTTGCCGTTAACGGCGATGTTGAGCAACTCGAAGCGAATTCGCGAAACATCTCCAAAGCTGCCGAAGAGCGCGCGCAGCCCCGCTTTACCGAAGATCGGGTTTTGCGGCATGTTCTGGTAGACGACATCTTCGTGCACGAGGTCATACAACGACTCGAAATCGAGCGCCTCGAACGCTGCCATCAATCGCTCGATGGTCTCTCCTGGCGTCATGCAAGCTCTCCTTTATCCGTCAAGATGCTGGACCGCGCGGTGTGATTGCTGGCAGGGTGGCTCCAGATCAGCAATCGCAAGGCTGCGATGAAAGGCCGAATCACCAGGGCGAGCGCTAATGCGCTCGTCCCTCAAACCCGGGACCGCTTCCTCTGGGACACGGAGCTCGCCGGTTTCGGACTGAAAGTCACGCCCAGTGGAAAGCGAATTTATATCTATCAATATCGGCGCGGCGGGAGATCCGAACCCGCGAAACGGATGACATTGGGCAGCGAGCAAGACGGGTTGACGCTGACCGCGGCACGCGCGCGAGCGGCTGAACTTGCCCGAAACGTGAAGTCCGGTAGCGGCACACACCATGCTGCTTCGAGATCGAAACACCCGGCGCGTCGTACCGGTCATGCGCAGAGTAATGAAACCTGGCAGATCAGATTGGGATTTCTGACAGCGGATATTGCCCGCCTGCAGAACGCATTGTTGCGCAGAACCATGAAGAATTCTGGGGCGTCGCACACGCAGTGGGGGATGCTGGGGCGGCTCGCGCTCAACCAGGGCGTCACGCAAATGGAGCTGGCCGGGCTGCTCGACCTCAGCAAGGTGGCGGTGACGGGGCTGGTAAACCGCGTGGTGCGCGCAGGGTGGGTTGAACGCCGCCTCGACGAACGCGACAGGAGGGTGCGGCGGCTCTATCTCACCCGCCGGGCGAAAGCTGCAGTTGCCGACATGCGCCACAAGGTCGATATCATGACCGAACAATCGATGGGCCACATCCCCGACAGGCAGGGTGCCGAGATCGTTGCGGCTCTGGAAGGCATTAAGCGGCAATTGCTCGGGCTTGCACATCGCGGCCGTCGCCGGCACCTCGTTGAGGCCAGATCCCGATAAAGAAGAGCAACTGCGCGCCATGCAGCAGCGCTTGACGGTTCGTATATGAACGATCACGGCTTGTCAAAACAGGAGGAAACAGTAAGGTGAACGCACGCCCCATTTTTTCCGAAGATCATCGCCAGTTTCGCGAGACCGTGAAGCGATTCTTCAAGAAGGAAGCAGAACCGTACCTGAAGGAATGGGAAAAGCGGGGGATGTTCGATCCCGGACTTTTCCGCAAGGCGGGCGAAGCTGGAATTCTCTGCGCAGGTATTCGCGCCGAATATGGCGGCGGTGGCGGCGACTTTCTGCATCACGCCATATTGCATGAGGAAGCGGGCTATTCGATCGCCGGCGCGAGCATGGGTGGTGGCCTTGGCATCGATGGCTCCAGCTACATCATCTTTGCCGGCGGGACGGAGGAACAGAAGAAGGAATGGCTGCCGCGCTACGCATCCGGCGAATGCATCGCAGAAGCGTGCTTTACCGAGCCGCAATCCGGCAGCGACGTGCAGGGTTTTCGCACTTATGCGAAGAAGGACGGTGACGATTACCTCATCAATGGCAACAAAATCTGGATCACCAATGGAAGCATGTGCACCATGCTGCCCGTCGTTTGTCGTACGAGCGAAGGGCCGGGTTCCAGGGCCTTCAGCATCCTGCTGGTCGATACCAACATGAAGGGCGTGTCGAAGGGACGCCCGATCGAAACGCTGCACAAGGGATGCGCCAACGAGGCGGAATTCTTCTTCGAAGATGTTCGCGTGCCGAAGGAGCGTCTGGTCGGCGGCAGCGAAGGAAATGGTTTCAAGCAGGTGATGGGTTCGCTGAACGAAATGCGCATCGCCGAAGGCGCCCGCTACCTCGCCGCGGCCGAGCTGTGCTTCGAGCTGACAGTCGAGTATGTGAAGAACCGCAAGGCGTTCGGCCAGCGCATTCTCGATTTCCAGAACACGCAGTTCCGGCTCGCCGACATCAAGAGCGAAATCATGGTCGGTCGCGCCTTCGTCGATCAATGTCTGGACAAATCCCGCTACATGGACGGCAAGGTCACGCCGGTCGAATTGTCGGTCGCGAAATTGTGGACATCCGAGCTCGAATTCCGCGTCGCCGACCAATGCCTTCAGTTCCACGGTGGCATGGGCTACGCGCAAGAGATGCCGATCTCGCGGTTATGGACGCAGGCGCGCGTGCACCGTATCCTGCTCGGCACATCGGAGATCCACCGCATGGCGATCGGACGAAGCATTCAATGAGCGGGGGAGGAAATATGCAAATAGCCCTGTTGTTTCGGCAGGGCTACAAGCGCTTCTCGCGCGGGCGGACGGGCACGGTGTAGTTCAATGCGAGGCGGCCTCCATCGACATAGACGGACTCGCCGGTGATGAAGCTCGCATCGTCGGATGCGAGGAACGCAGCGACTTTGGCCTGCTCGTCGGGCTCGGCGAAGCGGCCCAAGGGCGTTCGCGACAGGACGGGCCGCAGGGCATCTTCGTTGTCCCAGATCGAATCCGCCATGCCGGTGCGGGTGGGTCCCGGAGCGAGCGCGTTGACGCGGATGCCAAAGGGCGCAAGCGCCACCGCCATCACGCGGGTGAGGCTGTCGAGCGCCCCCTTGCTGGCGCAATAGGACGCCTGCGCAGGTCCGGCGAGGCGCGCGCTGACGGAGGTTACGTTCACGATGCTGCCACGGCCGCCAGTCGACACCCAATGGCGCGCTGCGGCCTGCCCAAGCAGCAAAGGTCCATGAAGATTGACTTTGAGCACGGCCTCGAACTGTTCCTCGGTCAATTCGAGGAATTCGGCGGTCGGCGCGATGCCGGCCGCGCAAACCAAGCAATCGAGACGGCCGAATGCCGACAACGCCGTGTCGACCATGCGTTTCGCCGACGACGATTTGGACACGTCGCAGGCCACGAATGCCGCCTCGCCGCCCTGTTCACGAATTTGGCGAACAACAGCCTCGCCCTTGTCCGCGAGAATGTCCGCCGAGACAATCCTGGCGCCTTCCTGGGCGAAGCGCGTGACGCATGCGCCACCGATGCCCTGCGCCCCGCCCGTAATGATGGCGACCTTGCCTTGCAAACGCATCGTGGATTCCTTTGCGATTCCAGCAATCATTTCGTTCACTGGTGAACTTGTTGACCGCTCTGTTGGCCGGCGTATGATTGCCCGTCATCGCGAGGTGAGGCAATGGATACGGAATTCCTCCATGCAGCGGAAAGATCGATCGCATCATGAGCTATGAAATTGATGAGGAAGCGGTCGCGGCAGCGCTCGCGAAGATCAAGGTCTCCACGGGCGGCGCACTTCCCGAGCCGCCCCCGATGGGAACCACCATGCTGCCCAAGGGGACCTACGATGGACGGGTGGTTGCCATCACCGGCGGCGGCGGCGGTCTGGGCCGCGGGTTCGCCGCCGAATTCGCGCGCCTCGGTGCCACCGTCGCCATCATGAGTCGGAGCGCCGAGAACATGGAGAAGGGACGAAGGGCGGTCGAGGCGGTCGGTGGCCGCGCGGTTGTCGCCCCCGTCGATGTTCGCAATCCCGATCAGATTGCGACCGCGTTCGACAAGATCGAGAGCGAAGCAGGCCCGATCGATGTTTTCCTCAACAACGCGGCCGGCAACATTCCCGGCGCGGCCGAGGATCTCAGTCCGCGCGCCTTCAAGGCGGTGATCGGAATCGTGCTGGAAGGTGCCTATTACTGCTCTCGCGAATTCGCCCGGCGCGCAATCCCCGCGCAGCGTCCCGGCGCAATCCTCAATATCGGTGCCCACACCGCGTGGACCGGAGGCCCCGGCCAGGCATTCTCCGCGGCAGCCAAAGCGGGCGTGCAGAACCTGACTCTTTCGCTGGCGGTGGAGTGGGCGCCATACGGCATACGCGTCAATACGCTTGTCCCGGGAATGTTTCCGCAGAACGATCTCAAGATCGACGTGATCGAATCCATTGTCGCGAATTCCGGAGTGCCCGGGGGCCGTTTTGGCCGGCTGCAGGAACTCGCCTGGGCGGCCACCTATCTGTGCTCGCCATTCGCAAGCTACGTGTCTGGTGAGGTCTTTGTCGTGGACGGCGCCAACTGGCAGCAGCGCGGCCCGACCGTGGGCGGGACCTTTACGCCGGTCCGCGATCAGCTTGGCTATCCCGCGTTCGGAACGCCCTACGATCCGATCGCTATCGCGAAGAAGGCGCTGTAGCGCGCCGATCACGTCAGACGGTAAAAACGCGCCGCGGTAGCACGGAACAGTGAGGCGCGCTCGTCGGCGGAAGCGCCCGCGGTGAGCCTTTTGTATGCGTTCCACAGCACGGGATAGGAACACATTCCCTTGTCGACGGGAAAGTTGCTTTCGAACATGCATCGCGTTGCGCCAAACGCCTCGATGCAAACCTCGACATAGGGACGCCATGCATTCGCAAGTTCGCCGGAGGAGGGCGGGATCGGGGCGAGATGGAAATCCCGCCCGCTGATCGACATCGCCAAGCCGCCGAGTTTCATGGTGACGTTCGGACAGCGGGCAAGCTCCTGAACGTGCGAACGCCATTCGCGAAAAACTTCGGCCGGTCTTTCCCGATAGGGCCCTATCCGCAATGGTCCGCCGCAGTGATCGACGACGATGGGGATCGCCGGAAAGGCGCGCGCGAGGTCGGCGAGCTCGGGAAGCTGCGGATGGTATAGCCACGCATCGAACGAAAGTCCGAAGCGGGAGAGGACCGCGAAGCCGCGACGGAACGTGGGATCGGACGCCAGCTTTGCGGGCGGTGGCGGCAGGATGTGCCGCTTCATCGCGTCATTTCGTGCAAGGATTTGGCGAATGCCGCGAAACCGCCCGTCCGCCGCGGCGACATGAGCCTCCAGGACGGCCTCCACCTGGTTGCCCAATCGCAGATCCGCATAGCCCACGATCGCCGCGCAAATCCGGCCCGCATCGCAACGTCGCTCCGCCTCGGCAGCAATCGCTGCGACGCATTCGGTTTCGCCGACGGGACGGAGCGTCTCCGGCCCGGCGTCGCGGTATGCATACCCGCATTGGACAAACACCGTCTGTTCGATGCGATGGCCGCTCTTCAGATCGGCCAACAGATCGTCGAGGTAATACTGGTAACCCGGCACGTCCCAGAGATGATGGTGCGCGTCGATGATCGGCAGGTCGGGCTCGAGAATCTCTTCGCTGGAGTCTTCCAAGCCACGCCTTGTTCACGATTGGAGATTTCGCCGGCTCTTCGTTCGCCATCGCGTGCCAGTGGTGGGCGCAGTTTGTGTCAGCTTGCTTTCGCGGGATTTCGGTCGATGACCGCTCTCAGCCGCTCGAGTTTGGAACTCTTGATCAACCACTTCCCGTCGATCTTCTCGTAGGTTTCGTGCTCGTAGCCGTGCCCATGCAGGGATCGATTGGGATAGCCTTCAGGCCAGTACACGCGATCTTCCTGCACCCAGACGGCGCGCGCCGAGTTCGGCGAGAGGATCTCGATTTCCGGCATCAGCGCGTGATCGATCGTCCGCCCTTCGCCGATCGCCTTCCTGGCAAAGGCCGTAATCGTCTCAGCTCCGCGGTAGATGCCATCTTCGGTGTTGACGATGCGGGTTTCGCCGCGCACGTCCAGAACGGCATCGGGCGTCCAGACCGTCGTGAACGCCTGCCAATCGCGGTTATCCAGGAATTGATAGTACCGGTATTTGAGCTTCTTGATCTCTTCAACGGCGACAAGGCGCTGCAGATCGTCCATCAAACGCTCCCTCCGATTTCATTCGAATTCGTAGCGATGGTTCTTGCCGGTCACGATCAACGGAATATACGCGTCTCCCTCGACGCCGTTGATGGTCATACGACAATGCTGTTCGCGATGGCTGGATTTCGAAATCGACCCGTCGGGCAGGCGTGCCTTTCCGATTTCGCGTACGTCATACGTATCGAATTCCTTGTGCAGTTCGGTGGAACGATAGACGCCCTGTCCCTTTCCGTCATTGTAGCCGCCGTCGTAGCCCAGGCCCTTGAATATCCAGCTACGGCCGACTGCGTCGTTCTGCGCGTCCCAGCTCTTGCCGTCCTCGGTCTTGAACCGGATGTTCATGCGCGAAAAGTCGCGAGAGCGGCCGACGAACGTGATGTCATATTCGACATCGACCACCTTCAGATTCGCGCCGCCCGGATAGCCAAGATGACCTGTCAGATAAATCCGTTCACCCATGCCGTTCTCGATGAGCGACAGATATCCGCCGAACTCCGGCGTCGCGAAGCCGAAGCCGAACAGGAGGATGCCTTTGCCCCCTGAGCGGATCGCGGAGGGGAACGTCCCCCCTCCCGACGTGCCGGTGAAGGGATCGAACCCTCCGACGTTGGGGCGCACGCCCCAGGAATGATCGCGCCACATGTACCAGTCGCGAACGCGGATTTCCTTGCGGTCGAGAGCGATCACACCGTTGAGGTGGCCGCTCTGGCAATAGCGCAGATAATCGGTTGCCAGGCGCCCGTCGATGCGCCCGCTATGGGCATCCTCCAGATGCGGCGGAAGAAATGACTTGAACGTCAGATCGAACCGGTGCGGATAGTCTTCGCCACTCTCCAGAATGTAGCGCAGTGATTTGAAGGGTTCGACGACTTCGATCCGCAAGGGCCCGGCCGTGGTTTCCAGTTCCGGACGCAGCGCGCGCGACAGTCGCAGATTATATTGTGTGTCCGCGTTATGCTGGACGGCGGCGAAGCCATCGAGGACATTCATGTTCTTGTAGAGTCCCATGCCGAAGGTGACGCCGGCGCTTCCGTCGCGCGCGAATGCGGAACCCATGTGGCGATCGAAGAAGCGGTGGTCGCTGGTCGCCGCGTGCTCGAACAGCAGCGGCACCTGATGAAGCAGGCTCTCGTCAAGGGCAGAGAGGGTCATCGTCGCATCCTGTCGGGTATTTCGCGCTAGGTTCTTGCGTACTTGGCGCGCGCTTCGCGTTGTTTGGTCATTTCCAGTTTCGCCACCAGCTCGCGATGGACTTCGTCGGCGCCTTCACCAATTCTGACGGTGCGCTGGTAGGCAAACATTTCCGGCAGCGGCGTGTCGAATGACAGACCGGCACCGCCGTGGAACTGGATGGCGCGGTCGAGAACCTGCAGCGCCATGTTTGGCGCGAGTACCTTGGCCTGCGAGATCTCGCTGCGCGCAGCCTTCGGCCCCTTGGTCTGAAGGAGCCAGGCCGTGTGCATGACGTGATGGCGCGCCTGTTCGATTTCGATGCGCGAGCGCGCAATCGCGTCGATCACCACGCCGCGCTCGGCGAGGGGCCGGCCGCCGACGATCCGCTTTTCGACCCAGCTGCACATCTCGGCCACGGCGCGCTCCGCCGCCCCAACCGAACCCATGCCAAGCTGCACGCGGCCGAAACCCAGCGTCGTCTGGATCATCGCAAATCCCGTACCCTCTTCGCCGAGAAGATTGCCGACGGGCACGCGGACGTTGTCGAATTTCAGATCGACATGACCGAATGGCGCGTGATCGAATCCGAGTATCGTATCGATGCGGCCGAACGAGAGCCCCTTCGACGAGCGGGGAACGATGACAAGGGAGTGGCGCGCGTGCCGGGCCGCGTCGGGGTTTGTGGCTCCGAGCACCAGGATCGCATCGCACTCCTTCATGATCGCGCCGGTCGCCCAGGCCTTGTTTCCGGTGAGCACGTATTCATCGCCGTCGCGCCTGATCGGAAATTTGAGTTCTGTAGGATCGGAAGAGGGAACGTCGCGTTCCGTGATGCTGATGCTTGATCGTGTGTCGCCGGCTACCAATCGATTGAGGTAACGATCCTTGATCGCCTCGCTGCCGAACTGCTCGAGCACCAGCGCGTTGGAGATCGTTCCCGAATAACAATGGAAAACCTCCGTTCCGATCGGCGACATGTTCATCAGCTCGCAGATCGGCGCGTATTCGATAAGGTTCAGTCCGCGGCCACCAAGTTTTTCCGGCAGGGGAAACATCCACAGACCGGCGGTCTTCGCTTTCTGCCGCAGCTCGCGCATCACCGGCATGTAAGTCCAGCGATCCGCGGCCTTCGACATTTGCTCGTGAAAGACGGGCTCCGCGGGGAACACGTATTCATGCATGAACCGTTCGACCTGCTGCGTCAGGTCACGTGCTGTTTCCGACATTTCGATGGACATTGTTCCTCCTGGTGCAAGTTGCGCCGGTTACGGTGGTGACGTCTTCCCTGGCGTCGCGTGCCAGGGCAGCGGCCGCGCTTTTCGAGAGCAATGCTTCGATACGCGCCCTGGTATTGAGCGCGATGGCGAGGTTCTGGATTCCGTGCAGCTTTCCGGCATGGAAATCCCGCAGCATATTCGCGCCGAAGGTGATGTTTCTGAGAAACCCCCAGACCGCGAAGAAATCCAGCTGCTCTTCGCTGACGGGGCGCCCGCCATGCGCGTGGTAATGCGCAAGGAAGTCGCTCCACGCCATGATCGTCTCGACGTAGCCGCGGCAATAGGCGAGATCGTCGGCCGGATGTCCCGGATGGGCGAACTCCCAATCGAGCAAGCAGATCAGCTTGTCGTCCAGGGCAAGGAGATTTGCGAAATGGGCGTCGCCATGCACCGCCGTGGTCGGGCCGTCTATGCAATGCAGATGTTGCCTGAGCCAGCCATGCGCCGCCTCCATCCCGAGAGAGTTCGTGCTGTTTCCCTGCCGCCAGCTTGCTTCGAATTCGTCGAGCATCTCGCTCACGCATTCGCGCGCACTCCCGGGCGCTTTCGGCCAGATGGCGGCGACATCGGCGCCGTGGATGCCGGCCAGAGCTTCCGCCAATGCCAGGCCGATCGCCGGCGATACCTTTTGCGCACCCCAGAGATCGCCGGCTGCCGCGCCCGGCATGCGGCGCATGACAAGAAACGGTGCGCCCAGATGCTCGGCATCCGGCTCGACCCACAACGGCTCGGGCGCGGCAATGCCTTCGCGATACATAGCGGCGATGACGGGAAATTCGTCGCGAACACTCGTATTGATCGCCGAGCCCGGCGCGTCGATCCGGATCACCATCTCTTCCGGCAATCGCGCATCGGGTTCGACTGACACGAGGACGGTCAGTTTCGAGCGTCCGCCTGGAATCTGGTGGCAGGAGCGGAGCCGAATGCCGTGCCCCGGAAAACGCCTCTCCAGATACTTGCTCACGCGTTCGCCCGTCACGAGAAGGGAAAGCGGGCGCGGCTCGGACCTCGCTTCCGCATGTTTGTAGCCGGCTTCGTAGTCCTGGCGAAAATTCGCGTCGCTTGCGGCAATATCGGCAAGAAGGGCGGTCGCATCCATAGAACGAGCGCTGTCGCTTTGCCCCGCCAGCTCGAACAGGTCGGGAATCAGGTCTTGCAGGCGCCGGGCCACGATCCAGATGGGCCAATCGGCTGCAACGAAAGCCGGCTGACCGATGAGCTGTTTCGCCCTGCCCAGGAGCTCGCGATATGGGGCGGCGTGCTTGCCCTGGATTGCGGGCAATTCCTCCAGTGCCGCTATCATGCGCAGGAGAATGAAATCGCAGAGCGCTGCCGCGTTGCGCCCGGCCGGCGACGAAACTTCCGGAAGAATGATTTCATTGAGCGTCTGCCGGATGGCGCGCAGATACCGTGGGTCGATTTCCTGGCCCGGTGTCAGCACGTCGGCATTCCGAAGACGCGGGCAGGAAAAGTGACCCTTCGCATGCTTGCAATCTAACCCATCTTGGGCGACGGTGGAAACTAGTAAGCATGCGAATTATCTCCCCAGTAGGAGGTGGGATGCAACTCACACGCTACGACGATTACCCGGTTCACCAGGCGCCATATCCGTTCAGTTACGTTCCGGCGAGCGACCCCGCCTGGGACGAGGGCTATTATTTCGGCGTCTTCAATATCGAGACCGGCCTGTTTCTCATGACCGGCATGCGGATCAATCCGAACACCGATATGTTGGGAGCACATGCGGGCCTGAGCGTCCGTGGCGTCGAACGCACGTTGCGGCTGAGCCGCGAATGGCGGAAGAATTGCGACACGCAAATCGGCCCGCTGCGCTATGAGTTCGTGGAACCGTTCCGCGATATCCGCGTGTCTCTCGGCGACAATCCTTCGGGCCTCACCTTCGATCTGCACTGGTACGGGGTGGCGCCGGCTCACCTTTCGGCGCATCACACCGCGATGGCCCGCGGCCGACGCGTCACCGATCAGACGCGCTACAACCAGGTCGGCGAGGCCGAGGGCTGGATCGCGCTGAAGGGCGAACGTCACACCGTCGCACGCAAGAACTGGGGCGCGGTGAGAGACCATTCCTGGGGACTTTATGAGCCGCGACCTCCGCTCGCCGCCGCACCGCGCTTTTTGCCCCCGCCGGAAGAGCAGAAGGTCAAACGCGCGTTGCGCTTCTCGGTGTTCTTCGCGACCGACAAACATTCCGGCCATTTCCACCTGCATGAGGACGAGAAAGGCCGGCAGATCGAGATGAACGATGCGTTCGGAATTCCGTTCGAGGGCGGGATCGATACCGGCTGGGACCGCCCGCGCCTGGCGTTGGTCGGGGGACGCCACAAGCTCAAATTCGCGCCGGGCACCCGCTCGGTAACGTCGGGTTCGCTCGAGCTCGACGATGTCGCCGGCCGCCTGTGGCGCATGGAATTCGAAGTCACTGCGCCGCCTTACGTCATCATACCGATCGGTTATCACGTCGGAAGCTGGAGGGATGGCGGAACCATACACACCTACCACGGCGAGGCGGATCCCGTGATGGAATGGGACGAGTTCGACTTCTCGAAACAGCCTGCGGAGCACACGCTGTACGGAGAAACGCAACCGCGGAAGATGTTCGGTGTCGAGCACATCGCGCACATAAGACTGCACGGCCCCGACGGAATCGAAGAAGAGGGGCGCGCCCAGATCGAGGTGTTCCTCAACGGGCGTTACGATCCCTACGGTTTCGAGGATCCGGTCACCAGGAGCGGCCATGGGCTGGTTGGACGCGGGATCGTCTGACAACCATCAACAATAGGGAAACGGGAAAAATGTCCGGGAAACCGCCTTTCGAAAACCATCCGATCTTCGACATCGAAGGTCCTCTCGCGACGATCACTTTCAACCGGCCCAACAAGGCCAACGCCATGCATCCCGACCAGAACGATCTGATGCGGGATTTTCTTTTTGATGTCGAGCGCAAGCCCGAGGTGCGCTGCGTCCTTCTCAAGGGAAACGGCAAGCACTTCATGGCGGGCGGCGATCTGGAGACGATCGTCGAATTCGACAAGTTGACCGATGTCGATCGGGCGCGCGAGGGCGAAAGTCCCATTATCCGCTACACCCACATGGTCCGTTTAATGCAGCGCCTGAACAAGCCGGTGGTTGCAAGCGTTCAGGGCGGAGTTGCGGGAGCCGCCGTAGGGCTCATCGCAGCCTGCGATCTCGTCATTGCCGCCGATACATCGTTCTACTGGGCGGCGCACATCCTGCATGGCGGAAGCAATGACGGATTGCTGACCTATTTTCTGCCGCGCCAGATCGGCCTGCGCAAGGCGCTCGAGATGGCGTTGCTGGGCGAGCGTATTTACGGCCCCGAAGCGCAACGCCTGGGCCTCATCAATTTCGTGGTGCCGGAAGCGAGGCTACAGGAAGAGACGGCAAAGCTGGTTGAACGTCTCTGCAAGGGTCCGACCCTCGGCTACGGCCTTATTAAAAAACTGATGTATGCCTCGTTCGAGAATTCGATGGCGGAGCAAGGCTGGATGGAAGCCGAACTCTATGGTGGTCAAGCCTTGCATACCGCGGACGTGAAGGATGGCCTCAAGGCTTTCTTCGAGAAACGGCCGCCGAATTTTCAGGGTCGCTGACAGGTGAGCGCCGAAGGCATCGCGCGGCCCTACTCGGAAAGCCACGACATCTTTCGCAATACGGTGCGGAATTTCCTGGCCCGTGAGCTGACGCCAAATATCGAGGCTTGGGAGGAGAACCGCGTTCCCGACCGGGAATTCTGGCGTCGTGCCGGCAAGGCGGGAATTCTCGGGGCTGGGTTGCCGGAAAAATACGGCGGGCCCGGCGGCGATTTTCTCCATCACGTCGTCGTCGCGGAGGAGTTGGGAAGCTGCATCGGCGGCGCCAGCGCAGGCGTCGCTTTGCAGTCGGATTTGCCTGCCTTCCACATTCTGAATTTCGGGACGGAGCAACAAAAAAATCATTGGCTCCCGAAGATCGTCAGCGGAGACGCAGTCACGACCGTCGCGATGACCGAACCGAACACCGGCAGCGATCTCGCCGCCATTCGAACCACGGCGGAACGCCGTGGCGACGAATATGTGGTGCGCGGCTCCAAGGTCTACATTTCGGGAGGGCAGGTCGCCGATCTGGCGGTGGTCGCCGTCAAGACGGATGCGAGCAAGGGCGGCAAGGGCATATCGCTCCTGCTCGTCGAGATGAACCGGTCGGGGATGCGGCGTGGCCGCAACCTCAAGAAGATGGGCATGAAGGCCGGCGACAATGTCGAACTTTTTTTCGACGATATGCGCGTTCCGGCCTCTTGCCTGCTCGGCCAGGAAGGGCAGGGCTTTTCCATCCTGATGTCGGAACTGCCGCGCGAACGGCTTGTCATTGCGGCACGCTCGCTCGCGGAGGCGCAGCTGGCGTTCGATCTCACCGTCGAGTTCGTCAAGCAGCGGGAGGCCTTCGGAAAGAAGGTGATCGAGTTCCAGAACACGCAGTTCGCGCTGGCAAGCGCGAAGGCCGAGATCGCGGTTGGGCGCGCGTTTCTGAACGAATTGCTCGTTCTGGCTTCGCGGGGTATTCTCGATAACACCCGCTCGGCGATTGCAAAGCTCTGGATCACGGAGATGCAGGGCCGTGTCGTCGACCAGTGCGTGCAGCTTCACGGCGGCGCAGGTTACATGGACGAATATCCGATCTCCAAGCTCTACACGGCGGCGCGGATCACCCGCATTTTTGGCGGCACGTCCGAGATCATGCGTCTTTCGATCGCGCGCACCCTTTAGCGCGGTACCCAACGGAATCCGCTCTATTCGCGAGGTATTATGGGACCACTGCAAGGTGTCAAAGTCGTCGAACTGGCCGGCCTGGGGCCGGCACCATTTTGCGGAATGCTTCTGGCCGACATGGGCGCAGAGGTGATACGCATCGACAGGAAATCGGGGGGCGGCGCGCCGATCGCGATCGATCCCGCGAGCGACATCCTCAATCGGGGACGGCGCTCCGTCGCAATGGATTTGAAGTCGCCCGACGCGATCGAGGCGACGCTGATCCTGCTGGAGAAAGCCGATATCTTCATCGAGGGGTTCCGTCCCGGCGTGACGGAACGCATGGGGCTTGGTCCCGACATTTGCCTTCAGCGCAATTCGCACTTGATCTACGGGCGCATGACGGGATGGGGACAGAGCGGACCGCTTTCGCAACGGGCCGGCCATGATATCAACTACATCGCACTCTCCGGCGCCCTCCATCTGATTGGGCGTCAGGGAGACAAGCCCATTCCGCCGCTCAATCTCGTCGGCGACATGGGCGGCGGCGGATTGTTCCTGGCGTTCGGATTGATGTGCGCGCTGATCGAGTCGCGCTCATCGGGACGCGGCCAGGTTGTCGATGCCGCAATGGTCGAGGGCGCCGCATTGCAGCTGAGCGGCATATTGGCGATGCGCGCGATGGGACATTGGCGCGACGAGCGAGGGACAAATCTCGGCGACACCGGCTCGCATTTCTACGAAGTGTATGAAACCTCCGATGGAGGTTTTCTCGCTGTGGGCGCGATCGAACCGCAGTTCTACGCCGCGCTTTCGAAGGGCGCTGCGCTCGATCCCGAATTATTCGGACGCCAGATGGACGCCAAACGCTGGCCGGAGCTCAAAGACCGGCTGGCTGCGATTTTCAGGACAAAGACGCGCGACGAATGGGTTGAAATATTCGAGGGAACCGATGCGTGCGTGACTCCCGTGTTGTCGCTGGACGAAGTGGCCGATCATCCGCACAATGCGAGCCGCAAGGTGTATACGAAGACGCCTGTTCTGCAGCCGTCGCCCGCACCGCGTTTCAGTCGAACGCCCGGAAGCATCGGCGGCCCGCCTCCCATTCCCGGCCAGCACACACGGGCGGTGCTGCGCGATTGGGGAATAGCGGAAGCGGAGATCGACCGATTGCAGCAAATCGGCGCAATCGCCTGACAGCGGAGACGAGAGCGCCAATTGACCGACATCAATCGCATCGTGATCGTCGGCGCCGGCCTCGCCGGCGATACGGCTGCATCGGTGTTGCGCGAGATCGGCTATGGCGGCGCGGTCACGATCGTCGGCGATGAGCCGCACCGCCCCTACGATCGTCCGCCACTCTCGAAGGCCGCGCTGCTTTCGGCAGATGCGGCAGCGAACGCATTCCTTCATGCCGAGTCCTGGTACCGCGACAAGAACATTACGCTGACGCTTGGCGACGCGGCGGTGCGGATAGACCCCGCGGCGCGATTGGTCACGCTGCGCTCAGGAGCGGAGCTGAATTACGACAGGCTGCTGTTGGCGACCGGCGCACGACCCCGCCGGTTGAGGATGCTCGAGCCGCTGGGCTCGCTCATTTACTATCTGCGCACGCTTGATGACAGCGCCGTTCTGCGCGAAATCCTCAAACCTGCTGCGCGCGTGCTCGTTGTCGGCGCCGGTGTCATCGGACTCGAAATCGCCGCGAGCGCGTCAACTCTTGGATGCGAGGTTACCGTGGTTGAGGTCGCCGAGCGCGTCATGGCGCGATCGGTTTCGCCCTCCGTCTCGCGCTTTGCGGCGCAGTATCACGGCAGCCGTGGCGTTCGCGTCGCCTGTGACGCCCGGATTTCGCGCGTGGCCTCGCATGAGGGGCGCGCGGTCGTGGAGCTCGAAGGCGGCGAACGTCTGGAAGCCGATGCGGTGATTGCCGGCGTGGGCGCAGAGCCCGTGACGGAGCTCGCGCAAGCCGCCGGTTTGCGAGTGGACGACGGTATCCTGGTCGACCGCCACACGCGGACCAGCGATCCGAACATTCACGCGGCCGGGGATGTTGCCCGGTTTGAATCGGTCCGGCATCAACGGCACGTGCGCACGGAGCATTGGCGTCATGCGGTGGACCAGGCGCCGATTGCGGCCCGCGCCATGGCCGGCGGCAGCGAGAGCTATATCGAGCAGCCCTGGGTGTGGTCGGACCAGTATGATTTGAACATCCAGATGACCGGCGAATGTCATGGCGATGTGGAAATCATCCGCGGTAGCGCCGACGCGGCCCCGTTCGTGGCCTTTCAATTGCGCGATGGGCGTATCGTGGGCGCAATTTCGGTCAATCAGCCGCGATTGAAGAAGCCGATCGCCGATCTCGTTGCGGCCCAGGCAATCGTCGATCCGTCCGCATTGAGCGATCCGGGAGCGGACCTCAAGAGACTGGCGTCGCTTCTGCCGAAGTAGCGGGTCGACCCGCCTTGCTGCGCTTTTTGCCGTGCACGTCTGCGATAACCGAAAGGGCGAAGGCTGTGAGGCTATCGACAATACCCGAAACCTCGCGCAGATGCTTCATGCCTTTGAGATGCGCGCGGACGGAGCGGAGCTTGACCGTGCCGTAGGTAGCCGCGATGAGATGTTCGGCGATCTCTTGCGCCGCGGCGGCCGGCGCAAGTTCCTCAATGATCTGCACGAGCGCGTCGTGCGGCCGCTGAAAGAGATCTGAGCCGAGTTTCATCATTGTTTCCGGACGCGCTTCCAGCAATTCCCGATCGACGAGGCGTACCTCAGGCGCGCCCGACGTCTGCAGCTCCACGAGCTTCTCGAGGAAAGCGCGCAGCCTCGCTTCGCCGCTGGCGCGCGAACGAGCGGCCAGCAACATCCGGTCCGTCATGTAGGAAAAGGCCTCGCGCACCGCGGCGTCGTAGAGCGCCTGCTTGTCCGGAAAATAATGATAGATGAGAGGCAACGTTGTTTCGGCGGCGGCCGCAATGTTGCGCATCGAGACGCCTTCGAAGCCTTGTTCCGCGAACAGGACCAGCGCCCGGCGCAGAATATTCGCTTGCATATCATTAGCCATCGTATCTATCTGTCCGCCAGCAAGTGGGTGGAGGAAGCTGCATGCGTGCCGTTGAATTGAGGGCATACGGCTTCGAAGGTCTTCAGCAGGTCGAACTGCCGCAACCAAAGCCCGCGGCGGATGAAATTCTGATCAGGCTCCATGCGGCGAGCGTGAACTCTCGCGACGTCGCGGTCGTTTTGGGTCGCTATCGGGCGAGGTTGCCGCTTGTTCCGCTGTCCGATGGTGTGGGCACCGTAATCGAGACGGGCCCGGACGTGCAGAGGTTCAAGGTGGGCCAGCGGGTATGCCCGGTGTTCTCGCCAGGCTGGACGTCGGGTCCGCCTTGCGAAAGCAGTCAGGCAAAGGCGCTGGGTGCGGCGACCGACGGCGTATTGCGCGAATATATGGCGCTGAAGGCAGACGACGCGGTGCGCGTGCCGGATCATCTTTCCGACGAAGAAGCCGCCTGCCTGCCTTGTGCCGGCGTGACGGCGTGGTCCGCGCTCGTCGAGTTCGGTCGCGTCAAGCCGGGAGACATCGTGCTGATCGAAGGCACGGGCGGCGTTTCGCTGTTCGCGCTGCAATTCGCGAAGGCGGCAGGGGCGCAGGTGGCCATCGTTTCCGGCAGCGACGAAAAGCTCGAACAGGCGAAGCGCATGGGCGCCGATTTCGTCCTTAACTACAAAGCCGAGCCGGAATGGGGCGCGGCGATCAAGAAACTCACGGGGGGCAGGGGTGTCGATCTTGTGGTCGAGGTCGGCGGTGCCGCGACTCTGGCGCAGGCGCTGGCGGCGCTGCGATTCGCCGGGCGCGTGGCGCAGGTGGGACTCCTTTCGGGTCTGGCCGCGCAGCTTCCGCTGCAGAACTTCATTCCCAAAGCGGCGTGCATCCAGGCGATTCTGGTCGGTTCGCGCAACACGTTCGAAACGATGGCGCGCGCCGTCGAACTGCACGGCCTGCGACCAAGGATCGATCATGTCTTTGCATTTTCCGAGGCGCGCGCCGCAATTGAGGTCCTCGCCAAGGGATCGCATTTCGGCAAGATCGCCATCCGCATCGGGCAGTAGCATCGCTGTTCCCGCGTCGGCGCTCACAGAATGATCGTCACCTTGCCGTGTTGCGACAAGGTGTCGAAATCGAGAACGCATCGCTTGTCCCGGATACGAAACGAATCGCCGTGCCTCACCAATCGATAGATTCGGTGCCCGAAGAATCCAACCGTGCGATCAAATTTCGTACGGTGGATGATAAATCGCGTCCGCGCGACGATTTCCCCGTTTTCTGCCTCCGCGACCCGGACATTACTGACCAGATGGCTGGTGGTCGAGCGGGGAAACTCGACATGCGCCGACGGTTTCGAAAGCCGGTCGATACGCTGCGCAAGCCGCTCCATGTCGTCGGAAACCAGGAAAAGCGTATTGTCCGGGGAGATGGTGTCTGCGTCTTTCAGGCCTGGCGTAACGATATGATACATGCCGTCCTTCTCGAACAGCGCGTACCAGTCATTCAGCTGCCACCGATCGAGGAGATCGTTTTCATAGAAGAGGAAGTCCTCGACTTCCTCTCGTGCCGTCGCGCTCCCCCTCGTGGCAGAAATCGCGCTCATGCCGCCTCCAGGACTTCGGCGCCGCTCATGATTCGATCCCATTGCGCCCAGTAGGCGCGCATCTGGTTTTCGTCTGTCCACGGCCCCGCGCTGGTCAGGATATCTCCGTCTTCGCCCATGCCGCGGGATATGTCGGACCATTCCACGGCGGTCCCCTCCACGCCAACCTGGGCGAGTTCCAGCATCTCATTGTCATCAGGCGTGGCGAAACCCGCCGGCCCGAGGAAGGTGAGAAAATTGTCCAGCCTGATTTTTCTCAGCAGTGGAATTTCGTCCTTCGGACCCATCGCCCATGCAGTCACGCGCATCCTGTTGACAGAAAGCGGCTGGAACATCCGGACGGTGATCGAGACGTGATCGTTGATGACCAGATTCGGGAAGATGATGAGATTCTTCTGGTGGTCACAAATCCGCTTCGCCCGCTCCGGCCCAAACTGCTGGGTGATACGATTGCGAATGCGGTCTATCTCCGCCTTGGCGTCGGGCCCCCAGGGAGGTATCCACGACGCGACGGGCTTGCCGTTGGGCACCCACGCCTCGAAATAGCCATGCCCCATGCCGAGGCCGGCGCCGCGTCCGCCGCCCGAGTAATCGCCCAGCATCGCGGTGACGGCGGAGTCGCCGCCCGATGCGCGCAGGCGATCGGAAAGGAATTCGAAATAGGTGCGGTGCGTCTCGGGCGCGTGGTAACCGTCGTAGCTGTTCTCCGCCAGATATTTGTAGTTCGCATCGATGGCATATTCGTGGGGGCGGCCGATCAGCGTATGGCCGACGTCCGTCTGGTCCATGATCAGGTCGATGATCTCTTTTGCTCCCGAAAGGTAGGTTTCGAGACTGACTGCGTGTTTGTTGAAATTGATGAAATAGAAGCCGCGATAGTTCTCCAGTCGCGGCACGCGCATCAGATTGTAGCGACCGTCGACATTGAAGTTTTCCGGATAGCCCCCGGCGACGCCCTGATTGACGAGCTTGCCCTCCGTGTTGAAGACCCAGCCATGATAGGGGCAGGTGAATACCTTGTTGGTGCCCTCTCGCTCCCGGCAAAAGGTCACTCCGCGATGCATGCAAGTGTTGTAGAACGCCTGCGGGCCTTCCTTGCGCGAGCGCACGAAAACCAGTTCGCGGCCCGCAATTCTGCGGCGCACATAGTCCCCAGGCTTTTCGATTTCGGATTCGAAGCCCAGATAGAGCCAGCAGCGGTTGAAAACCATCTCGCGCTCGCGCTCGAACACGTCGACGCTGCGATAGGCCGATCGGTTGACCCGAAATGTCCGGCGGTTGCGGTCGATTTCGACCAGCCCGCTTTTGCCGAGAAACGGCGCATTCATGTCAACATCCTCCCGTTGAGTTCACAGATCGGCGGGCTGTCCGCGGCTGAGACCGCGAATTTGCAAATGCCTCTTGACAAGAGCATTGATCGAACGTTCGATAGGGTCAAGCCCCCAGAGGGCTGGAGACAAGAATAATTTGCGTTGCGCTGCGGCTTGCCGCGGGCGGCGGGAGGACTGGCATGGTCGCGCCCTTTCGGTATCGCAGGCTGGGTTATGTGGCGATCAACGTCACGGACGTCGCGCGAACCGGCGATTTTCTCGCAGACGTGATGGGACTCGATCGTGCGGGAACGTCGGAAGCGGGAGAGGCTTTCTTCCGCTGCAGCTCCAGCCACCATGACGTGATGCTGTGTCAGGCCGCTGCGCCGGGTCTCGAACGAGTCGGCTGGCAGTTGGAAGACGAGCAGAATCTCGACGATGCTTTCGAGCACTTTGGGCGCATCGGCCTGAAGCCCTCCATGGTCGGGAAGAATGAGACCGATCGCACTGGCCTTGGTCGGGCATTCCGCCTGCGCGAACCGACGACCGGCGCGGAGTTCGAGTATTTCGCGAAGATCCGCCAGACCATCAAGCCGTTTCAAAAGAGGTTGGCGGATATCCAGCGACTCGGTCACGTCGTGCTGAGTACTCCGAACCTGAAGGAATCGGTGGAGTTCGTGACGCGCGAGATGAATTTTCGCGTTTCCGACTTCGTTGGAGAGGCGGTGACGCTGATGCGCTGCTGGCCCAATCGGTTTCACCATTCATTTGCGCTGGGGCAGTCGCGGAATGGCCAACCCGGACATCACCACGTGAATTTCATGGTGACGTCGGTCGACGATGTCGGGCGACTGTTCTGGAGGGCGCAGAAGTCCAACACCAAGATCGTTTTCGGTCCTGGCCGCCATCCGCCCTCGGACAGTGTGTGTCTGTACGTGCTCGATCCCGACAAACTGATGTGGGAATACAGTTATGGGATGGAAGAGTTTCCGGAGGTTGGTGCCCGAGAACCGCGCCTGATGTCCACGCAGCCCGAGGATATGGATTTCTGGGGGGCGATCCCTCAGCCTGAATTCATCAGCCCCACAGGCGGCATCGAGCAGGCTTCGGCCTAGGCGACTGGCGAGGAGGGCACTCCCGTTACTGACATGGAAAACTCATGAACAGACGCGTTCGGGTGTGCGCAGTTTCGGCAATCAAGCCTGAACAGCCCTCCAAGTATGACGTGGAGGGCGAGGGACCGCTCGCCGTCTTCAACGTCGAGGGAAATTACTACGTCACCAGTGATTTGTGCACGCATAGCACGGCTTCGCTGAGCGAAGACGGCGAATTGGACGGCTTCGTCATCGAATGCACATGGCATGGCGGCAGATTCGACATTCGAACGGGGGCGTTTCTCTCCATGCCCTGCACGGTTCCGCTCAAGACATATCCTGTAACCATTGAAGGCGACGATCTTTACGTGACGCTGGAGACCTGAACTCGGAGCGCCCTGGAGTTCCAGAATGTCTGCGACAAGAGCGACGCCGAGGTTGCTGCAATACGGGCACGTCCCTCACGGTAACCGCGGGTTACCATCTCTGTTTCCTATCAGTCGCCCGCGCCATCTACCGGGATCGAATCCGTCAGCTTTACCAGATTATGCTTCATGCGCGTCAGGATACTGAAGAGGTGCTCGCACTCAGCAAGACTGATGCCCTTCAACAGATCGTTCTTGAGCTGGCTTTCCGCCGCGTGCATCTGCTTGAACAGCTGATCCGTGCGCGACGTCAGGAAGATGCGCTTGACCCGCCGGTCGCCCTTGTCGGGACGGCGCACGACCCAGCCGCCCGCCTCAAGGCGGTCGATGAGCCCTCCCAGGGTAACCTTTCCGACATCGAGAAGCTCTGCCAGTTCCGTCTGCATCATGCCGTCGTGCCGCGACACATGAGCGAGCACCCACCATTGCGAACGCGTGACCCCCAACGGCCGCATGACGCGGTCGAAAGCGTTTCGCCGCAACCGCGATACGTCGTGAATCAAAAAGCCAAGGCGGGTGTAGTGAGAACTCGGTGTTATGCGATCGCGAAATTTCACGTTTCCGGGAAGACCTTCTTGGCGGAGTTTTGCTAGTTTCCAGCTGGGAATGGGTTTGGGACATCCTGCGGCCGCCCGACTCCAAATCAATGCGATTTTGCAGGGTGTTGGTAAGAGACCCGATAGTCAAGCTGCGCCATCGAATTAACGGGGACCCGCATGATCAGGATCTATGGCCCACGGCAGTCACGCGCCTCTCGCTGTCTGTGGTTGCTTGAAGAGATGGGCCAGCCCTACGAACTCGTGTCGGTGGACATTGCCGCAGGCGCCAACAGAGAGCCCTCGTTTCTCGCCCTCAGCCCGGCAGGAAAGGTGCCAGTTCTCGAACTCGACGGATTTGTGCTGAGCGAGTTCCCATGCCATCAACCTGTGGCTTGCCCAACGCGAAGGCGATCGCTTCTGGCCGGTGGATCCGGCGATCCAGGGGCGAATCCTGCAATGGACTATTTGGACAGGAAGCGAGCTCGAGCCGGTAACCAGCCAGATTCTGCGCGCCAAGCGCTCGGCTGAAGCCGGCGCGGAATCCCTGATCGCCAGGCTTCAGGTCACAGCAAGCTCGCTCGTTGGCTTGCTGGACGTACGGCTTCAGAACAGCCGATTTCTGGCGGGCGACAGTTTTGGCGTCGCGGATATCGGCGCCGGCTCGGTTCTGTCCTACGCAGATTTTTTTGGAATCGAACTCGAACCATTTCCCAGCACGCTCAAATGGCTTGCAGCGCTGAAAGACCGGCCTGCATACCGGCGCGTGTACGTTGCCGCATGACGCAAACGCTGCCCCTTGCCGAAATTAGTAAGCATGCGTATTAAATAGATGCGCGGGTCAGGAAAGTCGGCTGGGTCAGCCGTTGAAATAGCCGGCAAGACGAGGACGGGCAAATCGGCATGGCCGAACAGATCGGAATAGCGCGTTTTGGCGCCTACATCCCACAACTGAGATTGCGCCGCAGCGCTATCGCGGCCGCCAATGGCTGGGCCAATCCCGCCCTGAAGGCGATGGCCAGGGGCGAGCGCTCGATGTGCTGTTGGGATGAAGACGTCGTCACGATGGCCGTAGCTGCGGCGCGCGACGCAATGGGCGATCGTCCCCGCGACGAGGTTTCCGCCTGCATCCTGGCGTCGACGAGCGCGCCGTTCGCTGACCGGCTGAATGCGGGATTGGTGGCGGGCGCACTCAATCTCCCGAGCGCTCTGCAGTCGTTCGATGTCGGCGGCTCGTTGCGCGCCGGCTCCTCGGGCCTGATCGCCGCTCTGGCCGTAGCCCGGGGTCATGACCATCCTGTGTTGTTCGCGGCGAGCGAGCGCCGCTCATCCAAGCCCGCGAGCCTTGCAGAGATGCAGAATGGCGATGCCGCGGCGGCCTTCCTGATCGGACGCAATCCGGCCGCAGTTCTCATCGCGAGCCACACCGTCACGCACGATTTCGTCGATCATTTCCGTGCGGCCGGCGAGAAGTACGACTACGGCTGGGAAGAGCGCTGGGTACGCGACGAAGGTTATATGAAACTGGTGCCTGCGGCCCTGGACGGCTTGTTTCGCAAGACCAATACGCCGCGCAGCAGGGTTACCCGGTTCATCCTTCCGACTACGTTACGCGGCATCGCACCGGCCATCGCAAAAAAGGCGGGCATCGCCGAAAGCTCAATCGTGGATGCATTGAGCGAGAATTGCGGCTTCAGCGGCGCGGCACATGGCCTGTTGATGCTGGTACAAGCGTTGGAGACTGCGAGGCCAGGCGATGTGATCGCGCTGGCAAGTTTCGCCAATGGTTGCGATGCCCTGTTGTTCGAAGTCACGGCGGAGATCATCAAGGCGCGCCCGAGCCGCGGCGTTTCGGGTTCGCTGGCGCGGTCCCGGCCGACAGACGATTACACGCGATTTCTCTCGTTCAACGGCGAACTCAACATCGACTGGGGCATGCGCGCGGAATTCGGCAACAAATACGCGCTTACCGTCGAATACCGGACGGGACGCGACAATCTTGCCTTTCTCGGCGGTCGCGACAAACAGACGGGCGTGGTGCAGTTTCCCAAGACACCGGCCGCCGTTGCGCCCGCCGCTTCGGGAATCGCGCAGTACGAGGATGTTGCGCTCGCCGACGTCCCGGCGAAGGTAGTCTCGTTCACCGCCGACTGGCTGACGTACTATCCAAGTCCTCCGTTCTATTTCGGATTGGTTCAGTTCGAAAACGGAGCGCGGGTGCTGATGGAGATGGTCGACGTGTCCGAAGGCGCTCTCTGCGTCGGAGCGGACCTCGAGATGGTGTTCAGGGTAAAGGAAATCGATTCCATTCGCGGCTATCGCCACTATTTCTGGAAGGCGACGCCGTGCATTGCCAAAGCGGAGACTGCTCAATGACGAAGGGAATTCGCGATAAGGTCGCCATCGTCGGGATGGGATGCTCCCAATTCGGCGAACGCTGGGATACCGGCTCCGAAGAACTCATGATGGAAGCCTTCCAGGAAGCTCTGCTGGATGCGGGCATCGGGAAGGATCGCATCGACGCCGCCTGGTTCGGGGTTTCGTGCGATCCCATCAATGTCGGCAACTCCGCCGTTCCCCTGGCGACCGGGTTGCGATTACCCAACATTCCCGTGACGCATGTCGAGAATATGTGCGCGACCGGGACCGAAGCATTGCGCGGAGCGGCCTACGCGGTGGCGTCTGGTGCCGCGGAAATCGCGCTGGCGCTCGGTTGCGAGAAACTGAAGGACACCGGTTACGGCGGTCTTCCCGTTCGAACGAAGGGTCTCTTCAACGACATGTGGATGCCCTATGGGTCCGCGCCAGGTACCTTCGCCCAGCTCGCGGGAGCCTATGCGGCGCGCCATCGCGTCAAGATGGCGGACCTGAAGCAGGCCATGGCGCATGTTTCATGGAAAAGTCACGAGAACGGCGCCAGGAATCCAAAAGCTCATCTTCGCAAACCGGTCTCGATGGACACGATACTGAAGGCGCCGATGATCGCCGAGCCGCTGGGATTGTTCGATTGCTGCGGCGTTTCCGACGGAGCAGCTGCTGCGATCGTCACCACGCCAGAGATCGCGCGCGATCTGGGCAAGCGCCATCCGGTTCTGATCAAATCGCTCCAGCTGGCGGTCTCGAACGGTAGCGAGGGCAGTTACCGCGACTGGGACGGCAGTTACGTGCTCAACACGCGCATCGCGGCCAAGCGCGCATACGAGGAGGCCGGCATCAAGAATCCGCGCGACGAGATCAGTCTCATGGAGGTGCATGACTGCTTTTCCGTGACGGAGCTCGTGACCATGGAGGATCTCGGGATTTCTGCAGAGGGAGGTGCAATCCGGGACGTACTGGACGGATTTTTCGATGCGGATGGAGCCCTTCCTTGCCAGATTGATGGAGGACTGAAATGCTTCGGCCATCCGATAGGCGCTTCAGGTCTGCGTATGGCCTATGAGATGTATCTGCAGTTGCAGGGTCGTGCGGGCGAACGGCAGCGCGCAGATGTGAGGTTGGGATTGACCCACAATCTGGGCGGCACGCCGTCGAGCAACGTCGCTTGCGTTGCAATACTGGGTGGCGGCCACGCCTGAGACAGTCAGCTGAAGAGGACGGATCGTGGCGGGTCTTTGGTACGAGGAATTCGAGGTCGGGCGCGTATTCAAACACGAGATTTATCGCACCGTCACGGAAACCGACAATGTGCTGATTACCACTCTGACGCACAACCCCGCGGCGATCCATCTCGATGCGGAATATTGCAAGACCACGCCCTACGGTCGTCCACTGGTGAATAGCGCCTGGACGCTGGCATTCATGACGGGCGTGACGGTCGGTGACACGACGCTTGGCACGACCATCGCCAATCTGGGATGGGACGAGGTCCGCTTTCCGAAACCGGTATTCGTCGGCGACACCCTGCGCGCCGAGACGACTGTCATGGAAAAGCGAGAGAGCAGGTCGCGCCAGGACTCTGGTATCGTCGTGTTCAGGCATGTCTGTTTCAACCAGCGTGACGAGATTGTGGGTAGCTGCCTCCGCTCGGCATTGATGTACAAGAAGTCCGCCCTGAAATGACGACCCGCTCCATGCTGTTCGTTCCGGGCGACAGCGAGAAGAAACTTGCCAAGGTTGCAGACAGCCCTGCCGATGCCCTGATTCTGGATCTGGAGGATTCGGTGGCGCCGGAGCGCAAGGCAGTCGCGCGCAAAATCGTGCTCGAATATCTCATTGCGCATTCCGGCACGCGCGGGCGAAAGCTCTGGGTACGGATCAATCCGCTCGATACGACCGACGCGCTGTCCGATCTTGCGGCGGTCGTGCGGGGCAGGCCTGATGCGCTGCTGCTGCCGAAAGCGTCGGGCGCGGACGATGTTGTCCAGCTCGACCACTATCTGAATGCATTGGAAACGCGCGACGCACTGCCGCGCGGGGAAATCAAGGTCGTCGTGGTCGCCACGGAAACGGGCGCCGCCATGTTTGGACTGGGAAGCTATTCGAGATCGACGCCACGCCTGGCCGGGCTCACCTGGGGCGCGGAAGATCTCTCGGCCGCGGTGGGTGCGTCGTCGAACAGCGACGAGAGCGGCGAACATACCCTGCTTTACCGGATGGCGCGGGCACTTTCTCTGGCGGCAGCCGCAGCGGCAGACGTCGAGGCGATCGACACCGCCTATATGGGCATCGGAGATCCGGGCGGTTTAAAACGGGTTTGCGATGCGGCGAGGCGCGATGGCTTCCGCAGCAAGATGGCGATTCATCCCGACCAGGTCGAGATCATCAATGCTGCCTTTACGCCCAGCGAAGCCGAAGTCGCTCATGCACGGAGGATATGCGAACTGTTCGCCGCGCATCCCGGGGCGGGGACGTTGAAGCTCGACGGCCGCATGCTGGATATCCCGCATCTGAAGCAAGCGAAGCGCGTGCTCGCGCTGTTCGCTGAACTGGGCAACAGAGGCTGACATGAACTTCGAATTTTCGCCCGAGCTGGAGGCGATCCGCGAGAACGTCGAAAAGATCTGCGCGCGCTTTCCCGACGAATACTGGCTGAATTGCGATCGCGAGGCGCGGTTCCCGAGAGAGTTCCACCGCGCGATGGCAGATGCCGGTTATCTGGGCATCACGATGCCCGAGGAATACGGCGGTTCCGGCCTCGGCGTCATGGCCGCTACCGTGATGATGAACACGGTAGCGAGGGGCCCAGGCACCTACGCCGCCTGCTCAACCATTCACATCAACCTGTTCGGGCCGCATCCCGTCGTCGTGTTCGGCACGCCGGAACAGAAGCAGCGCTGGCTGATACCGCTCATCAAGGGCGAACAGCAGACCTGTTTCGGCGTTACAGAGCCCGACGCGGGATTGGACACGACTCACATCAAGACACGCGCCGAACGAACAAAGGGCGGCTACATCGTCAACGGACGGAAAGTGTGGACGTCTACGGCACAGGTCGCCCACAAGATTCTGCTGCTGACGCGCACGACGCCGATCGAAGAGTGCCGCAAACCATCCGATGGGATGACGCTCTTCTACACCGATCTCGATCGCAACAAGGTCGAGGTGAAACGCATCGAAAAAATGGGACGCATGGCAGTCGATTCAAACGCCGTGTTTATCGATGGGCTGTTCATTCCTGAAGAAGATCGCGTCGGCGAGGAAGGAAAGGGCTTCAGCTATCTTCTGCACAGCCTGAACCCGGAACGCATTCTCGTCGGCGCCGACGCCGTCGGTATCGGGCAACGTGCCCTGGAGAAAGCCGCGAATTATGCGCGCGAGCGCGTGGTTTTTGGTCGTCCCATCGGACAGAACCAGGCAATCGCCCATCCCCTGGCGGAGGTATGGGCGGAACTCGAAGCGGCCTACGTGATGTGCCTGAAGGCGGGGTGGTTGTACGACAACGGCAGACCCTGCGGGCCGGAAGCCAATGCCGCCAAGCTGCTCGGCGGACGGGCAGGTCACAAGGCGGCAGAACGCGCCGTGCTCACGCTTGGCGGCATGGGCTACGCCAGGGAATATCACGTCGAGCGTTACTATCGGGAAGCTATCCTGCCGCGTATCGCGCCCGTGAGCGAAGAGTTGATCCTGTGCCACATCGCGGAACGGGTCCTCGGACTGCCCAAATCGTATTAGCCGCACCATTATCCAGGATTGGTGAAAAGCGCAGCGTCGTAAGCGCGCCACTTGCGTTTCGGGCGGCGCGTCCGGTACGTTGCGGTTGCTAACTATACGCTTGCGTACTGAATCATGCGTGGGGATTCCGAACATGGGCTTGCTTGACGGCAAGGTCGTCCTTGTCACCGGGGGCGGCCGGGGTGTCGGCCGCGGCATCGCGCTCGAGGCCGCGCAGCAGGGTGCCAAAGTCGTGGTGAACGATCTTGGCGGCGCGCCGTCGGGCGGGGGCAGCGACGCGTCGCCTGCGCAACAGGTCGTCGATGAAATAAAGCGCAGCGGAGGCGAAGCAGTCGCCAACGCCGACAGCGTGGCCAGCTGGGATTGCGCCCAACGGATCGTACATTCCGCCATCGAAGCATTCGGGCGTATCGACTGCGTCGTCAACAATGCGGGAATTCTGCGCGACGTCATCTTCCACAAAATGTCGCCGGAAGATTTCGACCTTGTTCTCGATGTGAATCTGCGTGGGCCGTTTTTCGTCAGCCGCGCGGCGGCCCCCTATTTCAAGGAACAAGGCGGCGGCGCCTTCGTGCACATGACTTCCACGTCTGGCCTCATCGGGAATCTTGGACAGGCGAACTACTGCGCGTCGAAGATGGGCGTCGTCGGCCTTTCCAAGGCGATCGCCATGGACATGCAGCGCTTCAACGTCACATCGAACTGCATCGCGCCGTTCGCCTGGACGCGGATGGTGGGAACCATACCGACGGAGACGCCCGAACAACAGAAACGCGTCGAGGGACTGATGAAGATGGTGCCGGAAAAAATCGCGCCCTTCACCATCGCCCTTTTGAGCGAAGCAGGTCGAGCCAACGTCAATGGCCAGATCTTCGGCGTCCGTAACAACGAGATTTTCTTTTTCAGCCAGAATCGTCCTATCCGCACCGCGCAAGCGGACAGCGGATGGACGGCGGAGACAATTGTCGAGCGGGTGTTTCCGATGTTGAAGCCATCGTTCTATCCGTTGGAGAAATCCGGCGACGTATTCTCGTGGGCTCCAGTTTGAGTCCTGGATTGCATCAATGCGATTTGCCCGTGATCATCTGAAGTCATTCGTCTTCCCGGAATCGCGGCAAATCTACAGCGAGCGCGACGTTATTCTCTATGCATTGGGTTTGGGCCTGGGCGACCGCCCAACCAATTCCGCGCAATTGCGCTTCACCTACGAAAAGGACCTTTGCACGCTTCCGACCATGGCCGTGATCCTCGCGCATCCGGGGTTCTGGGCCAACAATCGCGAATTGGGCATCGACTGGGTGAAGATGCTTCACGGCGAACAAGGCCTGAGCCTCTATCGGCCAATTCCCACAAACGGGGAGGTGAGGGGGAGATCGCGCATCAGCGAGGTCGTCGACCGTGGCGAAAGCAAGGGCGCGCTTCTCTATTACGAACGCGACATTGTAGAGGCGCGAACCGGCGCGCTGATTGCGACATCCCGCCAGACATTGGTCTGCCGGGGCAATGGGGGCTTCAGCAACGAAGAGCCGCAGCCGTTGCCCCCGCCGCATGAAATGCCTTCAAGAGAACCCGATTACGTCGTTGAGCAGAAGACGTTGCCGCAGATGGCGCTTATCTATCGTCTGTCGGGTGATCTCAATCCGCTTCATGTCGATCCCGCGATTGCCGGGAACGCCGGATTTGATGCGCCGATCCTGCACGGTCTCGCGACATATGGAATTGCCGGCCGCGCCATTCTCGAAAAAATCTGCGACGGCGATCCCAACCGCCTGAAATCTTTCGATGTGAGATTCACGGCGCCTCTGTACCCGGGCGAAACCGTTCGAACCGGCCTTTGGGTGGACGATGACATCGTATCCCTGCGTTCCGAGGCCGTGGAACGCAAGATAGTTGTCATGGATAATGGCCGGGCCGAGATCGCATAAGCGGCGCGAGAAACTTGGACCGGATCAACAGCCGCAGACAGGGAAGAGAACAATGCGAAAAGCCGAAAAGGTGATCATCACCTGCGCGGTGACGGGCTCCATCCACACGCCCACGATGTCCGACGCGTTGCCGATTACGCCGGGCGAAATCGCGGAACAATCCGTCGCGGCGGCCGAAGCGGGCGCAGCCATCATCCATCTGCATGCCCGCGATCCGGAAGACGGGCGCCCCTCGGCAAGCGCCGATCTGTTCATGGAGTTTCTTCCGCGCATCAAGCAGCAATGCGACGCGGTGCTGAACATCACGACGGGCGGTGGCCTCGGAATGACGCTCGCCCAGCGGCTGGAAGCGGCACGACGCGCCAGTCCCGAAGTGACATCCCTAAACATGGGCTCGATGAATTTCGGTATTTTCGCCGCGGCCGATAAGATCGCGAAATTCAAATACGACTGGGAAAGGCCGTATCTGGAGAACACTCACGATTTCATCCTCAAGAATACGTTTGCCGACATCGAAATCGTCATCAAGGACCTGGGCCACGGCCACGGCGTGAAGTTCGAATTCGAATGCTACGATGTCGGCCACCTTTACACTCTGGCCTATTTCGTCGACCGCGGCCTGCTCGAGCCGCCGTTCCTCGTGCAATGCGTCTTCGGCATCCTCGGCGGCATCGGTGCGGATCCCGAAAATCTCCATCACATGAAACTCATCGCCGACAAGCTGTTCGGCGACGACTATTATCTGTCGGTGCTGGCCGCAGGCCGCAATCAGATGCGATTCGTGACGCAAAGCGCGCTTCTGGGCGGCAGCGTGCGCGTCGGGCTCGAAGACAGTCTTTATCTCGGCAAGGGCCGCATGGCACAAAACAACGCCGAACAGGTTGCCAAGGTCCGGCGCATCATCGAGGAGCTGTCGCTGGAGATCGCGACGCCTGCCGAAGCGCGCCAGATGCTAAAACTCAAGGGCGCCCACCAGGTGAATTTCTGACCGGAAGATCATGCATCCCAGGGAGCACGCCGCGCACAATCCCGAAAAGCCCGCGATCGTCATGGCGGCTTCGGGGAAAATCGTGAGTTATGGCGAGCTGGTTTCGCGTTCCAACAAGCTTGCGAGCTACCTTCGCAGCATGGGACTGGCAACCGGCGACGGGGTCGCCCTCCTGCTTGAAAACCATCCGCGCTATTACGAGCCTGTCTGGGCCACGCAGAATACCGGCCTCTATCTGACAACGCTGAGCACGCATCTCACGCCACCCGAAGTTGCCCATATACTCACTGACAGCGAAGCGAGGGTTCTGATCACCTCTCGCGCCTTCGCCGACAAGATCGCGGCGCTGAGAAGTCCTGGTGCCGCGGTTGAAACACATCCTGATGATGGACGGCGCGGCGGAGGGAATGGACTCCTATGAAGAGGCCCTGGATTCGGCGGCCGATGCACCGCTGCCTTGCGAAATCCAGGGCAACTTTATGCTGTATTCGTCCGGAACTACAGGATTTCCCAAAGGCATCAAACCGGCGCTGACGGGGTTACCGCTGGGCGCGCTGACCGGGATCGTGCAGGTGCTCGTGCCGATACACGGCTTCCACTCCGACATGGTCTATCTCTCACCCGCGCCCCTCTATCACGCCGCGCCGCTCAAATGGAATTTCACGGTTCAGATCGTCGGCGGAACCTGCGTCGTCATGGAACACTTCGACGCCGAGGGCGTGCTCGCCGCGATCGAACGCTATCGCGTCACCCATGCCCAGTTCGTGCCGACGATGTTCGTGCGCATGCTCAAACTTCCCGAGCACGTGCGCAGGAAGTACGATCTCCGTTCGCTGGAGCGCGTGGTGCATGCCGCGGCGCCATGTCCGATCGATATCAAGGACCAGATGATCGCATGGCTCGGCCCCATCATCGAAGAGTATTACGCCGGGACCGAGAGCAACGGTCTCTGCGTGATCCGGTCTGACGAATGGTTGAAGCGGAAGGGCTCTGTCGGACGCTCCGTGCGCGGCCCCATTCACATCATGGACGAAACAGGCGAGCGCGAGCTGCCCACGGGCGAGCCGGGCGTGATCTACTTCGAAGGCGGTACGCCGTTTATCTACCACAAGGATCCGGAGAAGACGGCGAAGACGCGCAACAGCCGGGGCTGGACCGCCATCGGCGATATCGGCTTCGTCGACGCGGAAGGCTATCTTTTCCTGACCGACCGCAAGGACAATGTCATCATCTCGGGCGGCGTGAACATCTATCCGCAGGAGGCGGAAAACCTTCTGACGGCCCACCCCAAAGTGCTCGACGTCGCCGTGATCGGCGTCCCCAATCCGGATTTCGGCGAAGAGGTAAAGGCGCTGGTCCAGCTCGCCGATGGCGTTGAGCCGTCTGCCGAGCTCGCGGAGGAATTGCGCGCCTGGCTCGCCTTGCGTCTCGCGACCTACAAGCAGCCGCGTTCGTATGAATTTGTCGAATCCCTGCCCCGGCTGCCGACCGGCAAGCTGGTCAAACGAATCTTGCGCGAACGCTATTGGAAACAGGGTCAGACGCTCGCCGAGCGCATGGCGGGAAATCCGACGCCCACAGGGAGCCAGACCGATGAGTGAGGACGTCCTGACGCGTGTCGACAAGGGCATCGCCCGGATCACGATCAACCGCCCGCAGGCCCGCAATGCCATGACGGCGGTCGTGATCCAGGAGATGCTGGGTTTTTGCCGAAGCATCGAACACGATCCGAAGGTCCGGTGCCTGTCGATCTCGGGCGCGGGCGAGCACTTCATGGCCGGCGGCGACGTGAAGGGATTTGTCGATGTGATCGACAAGCCGGCCGACGAGTTGCGCTCGAATTTCGAGCAACGTTCGCTCGATGCGGCGCCACTCTGGATCATATTGGAACGGATGCCGCATCCCGTCGTCTGCAGCGTCCGCGGGTTCTCCGCAGGCGCCGCTCTCTCTTTCGTCGCGGGCGCTGATCTCACCATCGCGTCCGAGAACGCGAAGTTCCTGCTTGCGCATGTGGGCCTCGGCCTTTCTCCGGACGCGGCCACCACCTATCACCTGCCGCGCGCGGTTGGCGTAAAGACAGCCAAACAGCTCGCCTTCTTCGGAGACCGTATCGACGCACAGGAGGCCTATCGCATCGGCCTCGTGAACTGGGTGGTGCCGGATGCGGAACTGGAAGCGAAAACCGAAGAGATTCTCGACCGGCTGGCAAACGCGCCGTCGATTTCGCTCGCCCAATCGAAGCGATTGATGAACCAATCGCTCCGCGCGACGATTTCGGAGCAACTGACCGCAGAGGGGATTTCGCTGGGCGAGTGCGCCGCGTCGGACGATATAAGGGAAGGCGTTCGTGCCTTCGTGGAAAAACGCAAGGCGCAATTCAAAGGTCATTGAGGAGGCCGGCATGAGCCGCACACCCGAACAGATCGTCCGCGACTTCGGGCGCCTCTGGGAACGCAAGGATGTCGACGGCATCGTGCAGGCGATGACGGAAGATTGCGTCTACGCCAACGTGCCGATCCCGGCGATGCATGGCCGCAAGGCCGTTCGCGATTTCGCCACGCCGAATCTGACCAGGGCCGACAGCGTCGAGTTTCGCTTTCTCGCCGTCGCAACCGCCGCGGATGGAAAGACGGTGATGACCGAGCGTGTCGATGCCTTTATCTTCGGCGGCAGGCGCGTCGCAATTCCGCTGATGGGAATATTCGTTCTCGATGGCGAGAAGATCGCCGAATGGCGCGACTATGCCGACGTCGGCACGTTCGTCCGCGAGATGCAGGCGATAGGGCAGATGCCGGGGCCGGGCGTCGCGTAAACCGTCGAGGGCCGCCACCAACCCAGTTGGTTGTGTTATGCGCGGCTACCGCGCGGCACATCGGCGAATTTCTTTCCTTCCTTCGCCAGTTGCTCGATGAGCGGCGCGGGCTTCCAGTAGCGTGCCCCAAGCTCGCGCGCGAACCGCTCAATCGTTGCCAGCACTTTCGGGATACCCACCGTATCCGCCCAGAACATCGGGCCGCCGCGATGGCGCGGGAAGCCATAGCCGTTGCAATAGACGACGTCGATATCGGCAGCGCCCAGCGCAATTCCTTCGGCGATGATGCGCGCGCCTTCATTGACGAGAGGAAGCATGCAGCGGTCGACGATCTCCTCGTCCGCGATGGTTCGCCTCGTGATCCCGAGCCGTTGTGCCTCCGTGTCGATCAGGGCTTCGACCTCCGGATCCGGAAGCGGCGTGCGCGACCCCTTCTCATAGCGATAGATGCCGGCGCCCGATTTGAGGCCGAGCCGGCCCCTTTCCACGAGCTTGTCCTGAATGGCGCCGAGGCGCGGATCGTCTCCCAGCTTGCCTTCGGCCCGCATGCGCTTGCGCGACGCCGCCGCGATATCGAGACCCGCCATGTCGCCCATCGCGTGGACACCCATCGTCATTCCGAAACCCGTCAGCGCCTTGTCGACCTGCTGTGGCGCTGCGCCTTCGAGAACCAGCAGCTCCGCTTCGCGGCGATACCCGCGCAGCATGCGGTTGCCGATGAAGCCGTCGCAGACGCCGGAGACCACGCCGATCTTGCCGAGCCGCTTGCACAGCGCCATCGCGGTCGCGAGCACGTCCGGCGCCGTCTTCGTGCCACGCACGATTTCCACCAGTTTCATGACATTCGCCGGACTGAAGAAATGCATCCCGACAACGTCCTGCGGACGTCCGCTGGCCTCCGCGATCTGATTGACGTCGAGGGCGGAGGTGTTGGTCGCCAGGATCGCTCCGACGCGCGCGATTTTGCCCAGGCGCGCGAAGAGCTCGCGCTTGATCTGCATGTCTTCGAACACGCATTCGATGATCAGGTCGGCGCTGGCCGCGTCATCGAGACTGAGGCTGCGGGAAATTCTTGCCATTTGCGCATCGCGCTCGCCAGCCTTGATGCGGCCGCGCTCAACCTGGCTGTCATAGATGGACTGAATGTTTTTCCAGCCACGCTCGAGCGCCTCTGCGGTTGCTTCGATCAATGTGACCGGCAGTCCGGCATTGACGAGCGAGATTGTAATGCCGCCACCCATGGTCCCCGCGCCGACGACACAAGCCGCGTCGACCCTGCGGGGAGTGGTGTCTTTCGGCAGGTCCGGAATTTTTCCCACCTCGCGTTCGGCGAGGAAGAGATGGCGCATCGCGGCTGCTTCCGTCGAACCGCGGATCGACATGAACAATCTTCGCTCTTCGGACAGGCCTTCCGCGAAACTCAGTTTCGTACCGGCTTCGATGGCGTCTACCGCGGCCGCCGCGGCCGGAAGCCCGCGCGTATCCTTCAGCGCCTTGATTCGCCGTTCCGCAAAGGAGAAACCCTCCGGCACGGAAAGATGCTTCGCACTCAAGCGGCGATGCGGTGCATTTTCGGCGACCAATTTCCTCGCATAGGCGACGGCGCCGTCGACGATATCGCCCGTGACAATCTCGTCGACGATCCCGAGCTGCTTCGCTTTGGCCGCGGACACGGCTTCTCCCGACAGGATCATGTCGGTCGCGGCAGCCAGACCGATGAGCCGCGGCAATCTCTGCGTCCCGCCCCCGCCCGGGAATAGACCGAGCTTGATTTCCGGGAGGCCCACCTTCGCGTCGGGCGCGGCGCAGCGATAGTCGAACACGAGTGCGGTCTCGAGGCCGCCGCCCAGCGCCTGGCCGTGGATCGCCGCGATCGTCAGTTTCCGGCTTTTTTCGAGCGCTTCCATGGCGACCGCCATGATGGGGTCCATGGGCGGCTTGCCGAACTCGCGGACGTCCGCGCCGGCGCTGAACGTCGATCCAGCGCAGGCGAGCACAATTGCGCTGATCGCGGGATCCGCTTCCAGGCGGGGCAGATGTTTCAAAAGCCCCACACGGACCGAGTGGGACAGGGCGTTAACGGGCGGGTTGTCGATCGTAATGACGCCGATCTCGTCGTGGCGTTCGACGCGCACGGTCTCGTCCATGCTGCCTCCAGATGGTCTTGCGCCCAGTGTCCTTGACGCCGGCCGAGGTGTAAAGATAACTCGTCATGCTGATTGTAAGGAAGCGAACAATTCCGTGATCGAACGCACGCTTTTTTCCGAAGAGCATGAGCTTTTTCGCGCCTCCGTGCGGAAGTTCGTGGAACAGGAGCTCGTGCCGCATCACGACGCCTGGGAGGAGGCCGGCAAGGTCGATCGCAGCGCCTGGCGCAAGGCGGGCGAGGCCGGACTTCTCTGCTGCGACATCGCCGAGGAATATGGCGGCCCGGGCGGCGATTTTCTCTACAACGCGGTGGTGATCGAGGAGCTGGCGCGCGCGGCCATCACCGGCCCGGGCTTCATGGTGCATTCCGACATGATGGCGACATACATCGCGTCGTTCGGAACGGAAGAACAGAAGAAGAAATGGCTGCCGAAGATGGTGAGCGCCGAGGCGATCGGTGCGCTTGCCATGACCGAGCCGGGCGCCGGGAGCGATCTGAAGGCGATCCGGACCACGGCGGTGCGCGACGGCGATGAATACATCATCAACGGCCAGAAGGTTTACATCTCAAACGGGCAGAATTGCGATCTGCTCGTCGTCGCCTGCAAGACGGACCCATCGGCCGGCGCCAAAGGCGTCAGTCTAATCCTGGTCGAGGCGTCGACGCCCGGCTTCAAGCGGGGCAAGAATCTGCGCAAGCTCGGGCTCAAGGCGCAGGACACATCCGAGCTGTTCTTCGGCGATGTGCGCGTGCCGGTTTCGAACCGGCTGGGCGACGAGAACCGCGGCTTTCCGATGCTGATGACGAAGCTCGCGCGCGAGCGGCTCACCCAGGCGATCCGCTCCATCGTGGTGGCCGAGCAGGCGATTGAATGGACGGTCGATTATACGAAAGAGCGCAAAGCGTTCGGGCAGACGATCGGCGACTTCCAGAACACAAGATTCAAGCTGGCGGAGCTGGCGACGCAGACCGCAGTGGGCCGCACTTTCGTCGACCGCTGCATCGCGCTTTATCTCGAGGACAAGCTCGATGCGGTCGACGCCGCGATGGCGAAACTCTACGCCACCGACCTGCATGTGAAGACGGTCGATGAATGCCTGCAATTCTTCGGCGGCTACGGCTACATGCTCGAATTTCCGATCGCACGCGCCTATATCGACGGCCGTATCGTGCGGATTGCCGGCGGCGCCGCGGAAATCATGAAACAGATCATCGCGCAGCGTCTGTTCGACAAAAGATAAATCTCCCGGGAAGGATCGCAACGTGAGCCAATTCGTCGAAACCGCGCGCGATGGGCGCGTTCTCACCATCACGCTCAATCGGCCGACCGTTCTCAATGCGCTCCACGCGCCAGCCTGCTTCGAGCTTTCCAACGCGCTCGATCGATTCGTGGCCGACCCGGAACTGTGGGTTGCCATCATCACCGGCGCCGGCCGCGCTTTTTGCGCCGGACACGATCTTCGGGAAGGGCCCGATGAAGGCATGCCGGCAAGCGGCTGGGCGGGAATTTCGGAGCGGCAGGACATCGACAAGCCGATCATCGCGGCGCTGAACGGCCCGGCCTATGGCGGAGGACTGGAGATCGCGCTCGCCTGCGACATCATCGTGGCGGCAGAGAGCGCGACCATGGGCTTGACCGAGCCCAAATGGTGCGCGGTGGCGCTGGGCGGCGGAATTCAGAGATTGCAGCTCCGCATCCCGCGCAACATCGCCAACGGCGTCTTGCTGGCAGGCAAGACCTTGACCGCCGCGGACGCGCATCGCTGGGGCCTGGTCAACGAGGTCGCGCCTTTGGCCGAGCTCATGAGCGTGGCGCGGCGATGGGCGGACGACATCCTGGCACTCGCGCCGCTGGCGCTTCGCTACAGCAAACAAATCGCGCGCGAAGCCGTGGAGGACCAAGAGTTTACCCGGCGCATGGCCACGCGCCGCAAGGACGTCGCGGAGGCCATCTTCCGCACTGAGGACATCACTGAAGGTCTCGCCGCATTCCGCGAGAAGCGGAAACCCGTCTGGAAGGGCAGATAGCCTCACAGTCGCCTAATCAGCGATCGCTCGTGGTGGTGCGGGGACTCGAGACATGCTCGTGGACAATGAGCCACTTGCCGTCTTCCCGCACCCACACAAGCGTGACGCGCCCATCCTTGTCGAATGGATCGCCGGCGACGGAGCGTCCCGTGACTCGAAACGAGACGGACGCCCACGCCACGTCGCCGCGCCGGAAGACCCTGAGATCGTCGTTATAAAGAAACCGGAAGTGGGAGTACTTGTTCATGATGCGGTACCAGCCCGCCGCGTAGGACTCCCAGCCGATATATCCGCCGTTGGGCGGCGCCAGATCATAGGCGGTAAAGCTTGTGTCCCTCCGGTAAAGGGGAATCACTGCCTCGCGATCGAACGGCCCGTCGCCATAATCGAGCGCGCGCCGATAAACCTCCATCAATTCGAGCAGGGCGGCCATCTCGGGATCGCGCCCGTCGTTTGCAATCTGGACCTCAGTCATCGGACATCCTTGGCTTGGCCACTTTGCGGCCCTGGATCAGGGGGCGGTTGCGCGGACCCCCAAAAATCGTATGCTAGCGTACAAATTTGAACGTGTCGCCGGATGCGAGGATGGGGCCCGGGCGATGCGATGCAGAAGACGGCCTCGAACGGGCGCAGGATCATGGCGAAGTCTTCACATCCGGGCGGAGCGCGCCTCACGGGCGCAACCGCAATCGTGACCGGCTCGGCCCGCGGGCTGGGCGTCGAACTCGTCCGCCATCTGGCGCTGGAGGGCGCGAGCATCCTTGCGTCCGATATCAACGAGGAAGGTCTGGCAGAGACGCTCGCCGTCGCGAAGGCCGCTGACGCGCCCGATGCGTTTTTCATCGTCGCAGACCTCAGCCGGGAGGACGGGGCTGTCAAACTCGCCGAGGCCGCGATGGCCCGATGGGGCAAGATCGACATTTTGGTGAACAACGCGGGCGGCGGCGTGATCCGCCCTTTTCTTCAGCACACTCCCGAGACGCTGAAAGCAACGATCGACCGCAATCTGTGGACGACGATCTGGTGCTGTCGCGCCGTGCTGCCGCACATGGCGAAGGCGGGCTATGGCCGCGTCATCAATATCGGCGCGGAAAGCGTCCGCAATGGTCTCGAGAGCCATGCCGGCTACAATGCTGCCAAGGGCGGCGTGCACGCCATGACGACGGGGCTCGCCCGCGAATTCGCGCTCAACGGAGTCACCGTCAACTGCGTGGCGCCGTCCGGCGTCCTCACGCCCGAAATCCGTGAGATGCTGGATCCGCACAGCAACGTCTACGCGAAGCATGTGGTCGGCGATATCAACGCGAAAGCCAGGGAGATTCCCATGCATCGCTTCGCCGAGATGCACGAAGTGGCCTCGATGGTGACCTATCTTGCGCTTGCGGAAGCCAGCTACGTCACCGGACAGGTGATCAGCGTCAACGGCGGGAGCTCCATGTTGTGAGCGTGGAATATTGCCCATGATCGTCGTCGATACGCACGCCCATCTCGTGCCGCAAACCTTTCCGGATGTTCCGGAGAGCGTCAGTCCGCGTGGCTGGCCGACGATGGTGCCGCTCGCCGACGGCCGTGCGCGCATGCTGATCGATGGAAAGGAATTCCGGATCTTCGAACCCGCCTATTGGGACGTTGCGGGCCGTATCGCCTTCATGGATTCCCAGGGCATTGCGTTGCAGGTTCTTTCGCCGCTTCCGGAGCTGCTTGGCTACTGGCTCGAGCCTGCGACGACGGCCGCGCTGGCGGAACACACCAACGGCACGATCGCGAAGGCCGTCGCGAGCGCTTCCGATCGATTGTCGGGGCTGGGCATGTTGCCGCTGCAGGATGTCGATCGCTCGCTCGATATCCTGCGCGATGCCCATCGTCTCGGGCTGCGCGGCTTTCTGGCCGCATCGAACGTCAACGGAAAATCGATCGCCGATGCGAGCTTCGCGCCGATCTTCAGCGAGCTTGTGCGCCTCGATATGGCGCTGCTGATCCACGGTTATCGACCGGCGGGTACGGATCGCCTGCTCGGCTCGCCTTTGCTGGCGCCAATCGTGGGCGTGCCCCAGGATTGTGCGGCCGCGATTGCGTCGTTCATCACCACGGACATTCTCGGCCTTCACCCCGGATTGAAACTCGGCTTTGTGCATGGCGGCGGCTCGTTCGGCGCGGTGCTCGACCGCTTCAACCATGTCTGGCGGGAATTTCCCGAGCTGCAAAAAGCGGTTGCGATTTCCCCGCGCGATTATGTGCGCCGCTTCTATTTCGACACGGTGACGTTCAGTGTTCCGTACCTCACCTATCTGATCGAAGCATTCGGTGCAGATGCCCTGATGGCGGGCACCGACGGTCCGACGCCGATCGGACAGACCGGGCTTGAAGAATTCATCACCAGGGCCTGCCGCGGCGATATGATCGTCGCGGAAAAGATCTTGTGGCGCAACGCGGCGCGTTTTTCTGGGTCTGCACCAGTTCGAGCAGAAATCGCTTGCGGCGGCATGAGCCCAGGCGTGGAAGCGCCGCCATGCGGCGCGCAAGGAAGTACCGAGGAATGTCATGACGAAGTCAGCGGTCCAACTGGACGACAAATTCACGCAGGACGACGGGCGCGTCTATCTCACCTCGATGCAGGCTCTCGTGCGCTTGCCCATGGTGCAGCGGCGCCGCGATGTCGCGGCAGGTCTGAACACGGCCGGTTACATCAGCGGCTATCGCGGGTCGCCACTCGGCACCTATGACGCGGCGCTGTGGGCGGCGGGAAAGCTGCTCAAGGAACACCACATCGAATTCGTCCCCGGCGTGAATGAAGAGCTGGCCGCCGCGTCGATCCGGGGCGCCCAGGAAATGGAATGGTTCGACGGCCCCAAATATGACGGCGTCTTCTCCATCTGGTATGGCAAGGGCCTGGGCGTCGATCGCGCAATCGAAGCGCTGAAGATGGCGAATTTCGAAGGCGCGGCGAAGAACGGCGGCGTGCTGGTGGTGTGCGGCGACGACCACGGCGGAAAGTCTTCGGCGACCGCGCACCAGTCGGAACAGGCGCTGATCTCCGCCATGATTCCCATTCTCTATCCTTCGAACACGCAGGAAATTCTCGACTACGGAATCCTTGGCTGGGCGATGTCGCGCTATTCAGGGGCGTGGGTGGCGCTGAAGGCGACGAACGACACGCTCGAAGTGACGGCGTCGGTCTATGCCGATCCCCATCGCGTCAAGATCGTGATGCCTGCCGACTTCCAGCTGCCGCCCGGCGGATTGAAATCTGCGCCGCAACGATTATCCGCTGCCGCAGGAAGACCGCCTGGTCAATTTGCGCCTTCCCGCTTCCCAGGCCTTTGCGCGCGCCAACGGCATCGACCGTGTGATCCTCGATGGCGCGCGTCGCGAGCTGGGCATCGTCACCGCGGGCAAGGTGTATCTCGATGTGCGCCAGGCGCTGAGCGATCTCGCGATCGACGAGACGCGTGCCTCCGCGCTGGGCATTCGCCTCTACAAGATCGGACTGACATGGCCGATCGAGCCGGAAGGGCTAATGGCTTTCGCGCGCGGCCACCGCGAGCTGCTGGTGGTGGAGGAAAAGCGGGAGGTGATGGAGGAACAGATTGCGCGCATTCTCTATCCGCTCGCCGCAATCGAACGGCCGGGGATCGTCGGCAAGAAAGATGAGGCGGGCCGCGCTCTTCTTCCCGCCAATGGCGAGCTCAACGCAGCATTGGTCCGCGAAGCGATCGTGGCGCGGCTGCACGCGCTCGGCATTGCCGATGCGGCGCTTGACGAACGCATGACGCGCATCAAGGCAGGCTACGAAAGGGGGATATCGGCAGCGACCGGGACGAACGTCATTCGCACCGCCTATTTCTGCTCGGGCTGCCCGCACAACACATCGACCCGCGTGCCCGAAGGCAGCCTCGCGTTTCAGGGTGTCGGCTGCCACGCACTTGCGGCCTACTTCATGCCCGACCGTCCGCACGCCTGGACCGTTCAGATGGGCGGCGAGGGTGCACTGTGGCTGGGACTCGCGCCGTTCACGAGCGTCCAGCACAGTTTCCAGAATCTGGGCGATGGGACCTATTTTCATTCCGGCATTCTCGCGGTGCGCGCCTCGGTCGCCGCAAAGCGCAACATCACGTACAAGCTCCTCTACAACGACGCGATCGCGATGACCGGCGGCCAGCCGCTGGAAGGCGAGATGAGCGTGCTGATGCTTTCCCAGCAATTGTACTGGGAAGGCGTGAAGCCCATCACCGTCGTCACCGACGAGCCCGAAAAATATCCTGCCGGCACCGCCTGGCCGCCCGGCACGACCATTCGCCACCGCGACGAGCTGGACGCGGTGCAGAAGGAAATGCGCGAGATCAAGGGCACCTCGGCGATCATCTACGATCAGACCTGCGCCGCGGAAAAGCGCCGGCGACGCAAGCGCGGAAAATTTCCCGATCCCCAAATACGCGTCTTCATCAACCAGGATGTCTGCGAAGGCTGCGGCGATTGCTCGGTGCAGTCCAATTGCGTCAGCGTGCAGCCGCACGACACGGAGTTCGGCCGCAAACGCATCATCGATCAGTCGAGCTGCAACAAGGACTACAGTTGCCTGAAGGGGTTTTGCCCCTCTTTCGTCACGATTGAAGGCGGCGCTCTGCGCAAGGCCGACAAGCCCCAAGCCGGCGACGTCCTCTCCGAGGCACTGGCGAAATTGCCCGCGCCCCAGCCGTTCGCCTTGCAGGGCGAATACGACGTGCTCGTGACGGGAATCGGCGGGACGGGAGTTCTGACCGTCGGTGCCATTCTCGGGATGGCCGCCCATATCGAGGAGAAGGGCTGCACGATCATGGACATGACGGGCATGGCGCAAAAGGGCGGCGCCGTGCTCAGCCATCTGCGCATCGCGGACCGGCCGGAACGCATCTTCTCGCCGCGCCTGGGGCCCGGCATGGCGGATCTGATCATCGGTTGCGATCTCGTGGTGACGACGTCGAAGGACGCGATGCAGACGGTTCACACCGGCGTCACGCGCGCTGTCGTCAACAGCCATCTCGTTCCGACCGCGCAATTCCAGGCCAACAACAAGATGGATTTCGGCGCGGAGAGAATCCGCGGCACGGTCACCAACGTCGTCGGCGCGGATCGCACCGCCTTCGTCGATGCGACGCTGCTCTCCACCCGTCTGCTCGGCGATTTGATCGCCACCAACCTGTTCATGGTCGGGTATGCCGCGCAGCTTGGCTGGCTGCCGCTGTCTGTCGAATTGATCGAGCAGGCCATCAGGCTGAACGGCGTTTCGATCGATCAGAGCCTGCGGACGTTCCGGTGGGGCCGCGTCAGCGCCCATGATCCGGCGCTCGCCGCAGCTGCCGCGGTCAGCGCAGCCGGAACTCGAACTCGAGCCCGAGCATTTCTCGACGACACTCGATCAAGTCATCGCGCGGCGCGTACAGTTGCTGACCGCCTACCAGAGTGCAGCTTATGCCAGGCGCTACACGGACTTCGTTGCCGAGGTCCGGCGTCGCGAGGCGCAGCTCTCGAGCCAGACGCAATTGACCGAGGCCGTGGCGCGTAATCTCGCCAAGCTGATGGCCTACAAGGACGAGTACGAAGTCGCCCGTCTGCATACGGATGCGGCGCAGCGCGCCCGTTTGAACGCGCAATTCCAGGGCAAGTACAAGCTCAAGGTGCATCTGTCGCCGCCCCTCCTTGCGCGCAAGGACAAGAACACCGGGCGTCCCAAGAAAATGGAATTCGGGCCCTGGATGTTCTCGGTGTTCGCCGTGCTGAAGCGGTTCAAGGGACTGCGCGGTACGCCTTTCGACGTTTTCGGCCATTCGAAGGAACGCCGTACCGAGCGCCGGCTGATCGGCGATTACGAGAGCGTCGTCCGCTGGCTGCTCGCCCGACTGACCGCCCAGAATTTTTCGCAGGCCGTCGAAATCGCGAATATCCCGGACGATATCCGCGGCTACGGTTACATCAAGGACGAGAATTCCAAGGCTGCCAAGATCAGGGAAGCCCGGCTACTCGAAGCCTTCGGCAAACCGGACGCAACGAAGCTCGCCGCGGAGTAAGGAGCGCCAGCAACACGTGGACGCGCAAGTAACAGGCACGGTTCTCGGTGGCGTTCGGGTGCTGGATTTCGGCCGCTACATCGCGGGGCCTTGGTGCGCGGCGATGCTCGCGGATTTCGGCGCGGACGTCATCCGGATCGAACGCATCACCGGTGGCGACGACCGCTACCAGTATCCCGTTACCGACAAGGGCGAAGGCGCCTGCTTCCTGCAGATGAACAGGAACAAGCGCGGCTTCACGCTCAACCCGATGAAACCGAAAGGCGGCGAAATCCTGCGCCGGCTCGTTTCCACCGCCAATGTCGTCATTGCGAACCTCCCCGCCGATACCCGCCAGCAGATGGGCCTCGACTACGCCCATCTCAAATCGATCAAACCCGACATCATTCTGACGGCGATCTCGGCGTTCGGCGAAGAAGGCCCATATGGCAATCGGGTCGGCTTCGACGGCATCGGCCAGGCGATGTCGGGCGCGACATATCTTTCCGGTTTGCCCGGCCAGCCGACGAAGTCCTACGCCTCGTGGGTCGATTACTCGACGGCGATGTTTTCCGCGTTCGGGACGCTCGCGGCGATTTTCGAACATCACAGGACCGGCCGCGGCCAGGAGGTGCAAACGACCCTGTTCGGCTCCGCCGTCACCATTTTCAATTTCAACATCATCGAGCAGGCACTGGCGAAAGTCGATCGCGTGGCGAGCGGCAATCGCTCGCAATCGAGCTGCCCGGCTGACATCAGCAAGACGAAGGACGGCTACATCCAGATCCAGACGGTGGGCAATCCACTTTTCGAACGCTGGGTGCGCTTGATGGGCGAGCCGCACTGGCTCGACGATCCGCGCTTCAAGACAGACGATCTGCGCGCGCGCAATGGAGAGATTCTGAGCCGGCGCACGCATGAGTGGGCCGCGAACTACACCACCCATGAAGCGCTCGAGCTGCTGGCGAAGGAACGCATTCCGGCCGGTCCGGGTCTATTCGCCGCAGAACGTGCTGGACGATCCGCATGTGAAGGCAACCGGGATGCTGACGCCGATGGAATACCCCGACGCGTGGGGGCCCGTTCCCGTCAGCATGTCCGCGGTAAAAATGTCCGCGACGCCCTCTCAACTGCGCATGAGACCGCCGACAGTGGGCGAACACACCGATGCCATCATGCGCGAACTTGGCTTCTCGGGAGCGGAGATCGAGATGTTCAGGTCGGATCGAGTTCATCTGATGCGAGAGGCATAGCGCAGGGATTCAAAAAACGGGGGGCGACGCAGATGCGGACGGGCAACAACAGAACGAGAGGCATTTGGAAGGAATGGTTCCACTGGATCGCGAGCAGCTTTGTCGCTCCGGCGATCGGCGCGCCCGGTCGCCCTCACCCCATATCCGGAACCTCGAGCGGGCCGGGTGGCACGGTCTATATTTGCGGGCTGCGAAGTCACTTGTGTTCCCGACGAGTGCCCGGAAACAATCCGAGCCAACGCGGCTGCGCCCGTTCGCGTCGAAAGTCCCGTTGTGACTCGCGGTTTCATCTAGTAAGCTAGCTTACTAATCGCCGCGGCCAACGACACCGCCGTCGGGCAATCAAGGGAGAGACGATTGCAAGCCACTGCGGAGCTGGACTTCACGAAGATCGAAGAGTTGGGCAACGGCATCCTGCCGCGGCTCAATGTAATCCGCGAACAGGAGCCCGTCGCCTGGAGCGACACTGCCAATGGCTGGCTCGTCACCCGCCATCAGGACGTGATGGACGGATTCCTGGGCAAGCTTCCCCTGTCGTGCGTCCGCATGGAGGCCCGCAGCATCGGCGACGCGGAGGCGGTGAAGCAGTTCGCGGAGCATTTTCCGCTGATGGTCAGTTCGCTTCCGAATTGGATCGTCAACTCGGACCCGCCGCGCCACTCGCGCCTGCGCACGCTGATGACCCGCGCTTTCAGCCGCAAGGTCGTGGAGGATTTGCGTCCCTTTGCGCGCGAGACGATCGCCTCGGTTCTTGATGGCGTCACCGGCCGCAAGGACGTGGAGTTCATGGAGGATATCGCCCGGCCGATCACCGGGCGCGTCATCCTGAAGAAATTCGGACTGCCGGAGCAGGAACTCCGCCGTTTGAAGAAGTGGTCGGTGGCCTTCAACACGGGACTTGGCGGCGTGATTGCGCCGTCGGCGGAGGTGATGAACACGGTCGAGCGAAGCATCGCCGAGATGCAGGAGGTTTTCGTGCCGGCAATCGCACGCCGGCGCGCCCAGCCCACGGACGATTTCCTCTCCCAGCTCGTGCTCGCGCGCGACGGCGAAGACAGGTTGAGCGAAGAGGAGCTCCTGGGCATCTGCTATCTGGTGATCGTCGCCGGTCACGACACCACGATGAACACGATGACACTGGGAGTCGCTGCTCTTTGTGAGGCGCCCGAAGCCCGCCGCCGCCTGGTGGAGACACCGGACAGGATCCTCGATTCCGTCATGGAAGTGATGCGCTATGTGGCGATGTCGACCGCGTTCAACCGCGTCGCCGCCGACGATTTCGAATGGCACGGACAGAAGATCAGGAAGGGCGATATCGTTTGGCTGATGACTGCTGCGGCCAATCGCGATCCGCGGTTGTATGACAACCCGGAAGCAATCGATCTCACCCGCGCCAACGACCGCAGCACGATATTCGGTTCCGGCATACACCATTGCATCGGCCATCTGCTGGCGAAGATGCAACTCTGCGAATTCTTTCCAGAGTTTTTCCGGCGGTTTCCGGACGGCAGCGTGACCGATGATCGGCTGAGCTTTATTCCATCGCTGAGCTTCAGGGGATTGAGCCGGCTGAACATGCGGCTTTCATAACGATCGGGAGAAAACGAAATGGGTATGGAGAGAGTTGCGAGCGGCATTGCGGGCACCGGCGCGCAGTTGATGCTGATTGACGGCAAACGGGTTCCGGCCGCGTCGGGCAAGACCATCAATGTCTATGATCCCTCCACCGGTGCGCTGATCGGGACTTCGCCCGACGGCGATGCGGAGGATATCGACCGCGCCGTCGAGGCCGCGTCGCGCGCTTTCGAAAGTGGTGTGTGGCGCGGGATGCACGGTTCGGAGCGCGAGAAGATCCTGTGGCGCGCAGCGGATCTCCTTGAGAAGCACGCGCAGGAGTTCGCCGAACTCGAGGCTCTGAACAGCGGCATGCTGTTGACGATGGCGCAGGGCATGATGGCGGGCGGCGTCAACCTGATCCGCTATTTCGCCGGCTGGGCGACCAAGATCCACGGACTCACCTCGGAGATCTCCGGGCCGCACGGCCAGTTCCATGCCTTCACGCTGCGCGAGCCGATCGGCGTTTGCGGCGCCATCGTTCCCTGGAATGTGCCTGTCGTGCTCACCATCAACAAGATCGCGCCGGCGCTTGCGACGGGGTGCTCCATCGTCGTCAAACCTTCGGAAGAAACGCCGTTTACAGCGTTGCGTCTTGCCGAGATCTTTGCCGAAGCGGGAGTGCCCGACGGCGTCATCAATATCGTCACGGGCTACGGCCATACCGCAGGCGCGGCGCTGGCCGCGCACGACAAGGTTGCCAAGATCGCATTCACCGGCTCGACGGAAGTCGGCAAGCTGATCGTGAAAGCGGCCGCCGGGAATTTGAAGAAGGTCACGCTGGAACTCGGAGGAAAATCTCCCGTCGTGGTGTTCGACGATTGCGACTATGAGAAAACGATAGCCGGCGCGGCAATGGGCGTGTTCCTGCATGCAGGGCAGATTTGCATTGCCGGATCGCGGCTCTACGTTCAACGGAAATCCTTCGACAAGGTCGTCGAGGGGATTGCCAGCATCGCCCAAAGCATGAAAATCGGCAGCTGCTTCGATCCCGAGACGCAGATCGGCCCGCTCATTTCAGCCAAGCAGATGGATCGCGTGACCGAGCTCATCGCCAGCGGGCTCGATGAGGGCGCCGAGCTTGTCACGGGCGGAAAACGCGTGGGCAGCACGGGCTATTTCGTGCAGCCGACCATCATGATCAATCCCGATCCGGGCGCGCGGATCGTGCGCGAGGAGATTTTCGGACCGGTGCTGACAGCCATGCCATTCGACGATATCGACGATATCGCAAGGCAAGCCAACGATACCACCTATGGCCTCGCGTCGGCGGTGTGGACGAAGGACATCAGCAAGGCGCATCTGCTGGCGAAGAAATTGCAGGCCGGGTTCGTGTGGATCAATTGCGAGTTCGTTTCAGACCCCTCGTTGCCCGGCGGCGGTTACAAGCAGTCCGGCTGGGGCAGGGAGATGGGGCAAGAGGGCGTCGACGCCTACCTGCAGACAAAATCCGTGTTTGTCGCGTTGTAGAAAACCCCGTCCTGAGCGGCCTGTGAGCGAGCTTCAGCACCTTTTCCGGCCGCTCCGGATCGGGCGGATGCGCGTGGAAAACCGCATCATGATGCCCGGCATGTCGGCCGGCATGATGCTCGACGAGGACGCGCAACCCACCGAGGCGATGATCGACTATTATCTCGAGCGCGCACGGACGCGGCCGGGCCTGATTGCCATTGGCGCCTCGGCTGTGGTTCCGCCGCCCAACAAGCGCAAGCAGCCGATGTCGCTTTACAGCGATAGCGTGATTCCCGCCGTCAAAAAGTTGGTCGACGCCGTGCACCGCTTCGACACGAAGTTCGGCGTTCAGCTGTGGGAAGGAGGAACGCAGGCGGGAGGCGGCGACCAGCTGTCGCCGTCGGGCGTGCCGGCGCTCGCCGCTGCCGTGATCGATTCGCGCGAGGCGCCCGTCGTCCGCGCGCTGAACCTCGACGAAGTCGAACAGGTGGTGCGCGAATTCGCAGCCGGGGCTCTCCGCTGCAGGAAGGCCGGCTTCGACTTCGTCGAAATTCATGCCGGCCACGGCTATCTGATCAGCGCTTTTCTGGCGCCCTGGTTCAACCGGCGCACCGATCGCTATGGCGGCAGCATCGAAAATCGCGCGCGCTTCCTGTACGAGATTCTGCGCGCGGTGAAAGCGGCCGTCGGTGACGCGATGGCGGTCGGCGTCAAAATCAACGGCGACGACTTCATGGCCGACGGTGGGTGGACGCTGGCCGACACCTGCGCCATTGCTCCGACCCTCGAAGCGGAAGGTGCGGATTATCTTTCCATCACCGCGGGTGTGATGGGCGGGGCGAGACTGACGGTGCCGCCGATGTATGAAAAGCAGGGCTGCTTCACCGATCTTGCCGCGGCGGTGAAGGCACGCGTCACCATACCGGTGGCGACCATCGGCCGGATCAAGGATCCGCGCATGGCGGATCAATTGATTGCCGACGGCGTTGCCGACGTCGTCTGCATGGGCAGGGCGATGATCGCGGATTTGCAGATCGTCGAGAAGACGCGGCAAGGCGAGCTCGACGACATCCGCAAATGTCTCGCCGAATGCCGCGGCTGCATCGATCAGGAAATGCGCTCGATCAAGAAAGGCTCGCCCGGCTCCGTCAGTTGCGTCGTCAACCCGCGGATGCAGCGCGAAGGGGTCTGCATCGATATCGAGGGCGCGAGCAAAGAACACCCCAAAACCGTGCTTGTTGTCGGCGCCGGGCTTGCCGGCCTGGAAGCCGCGCGGCGCACCGCATTTTCCGGCCATCGCGTGATCCTGTGTGAAAGCCGGAGCTGGATCGGCGGACAGATCCGTTTCGCGGCGCTGGTTCCAGGAAGGCAGGAGATTGCGGACATGCTTCCGTGGTACGCGCGGCAGCTCGAGAAGCACTCTGTCGACGTTCGGCTGGGCACGACTGCCGACGCGGCGCTGCTCGACCGCGTCAAGCCCGATGTCGTGTTCGTGGCGACGGGAAGCACGCCGCAGGTGCCGAAGGACATGCACGAAAGCGTGGCCGGCGCGGACGCGATCGAGATGGTGATGGTCGACGATCTGTTCGAACAGAACATCCCTCCCGGCAGGAATATTCTGGTGGTCGGCGGCGATCAGATCGGCCTGCAGGCAGCCGACTACCTGGCGGAGACGGGTGCTGCGGTAACGGTCGCCGAACCGGGCCACCATTTCGGCCAGAAGCTGGCGGCGAACGACCGCTGGTATCTGGTCTCGCGCACGATCGAAAAGAAGGTGCGCCGGCTCAAGGACGTGTCGCGCATCGAGTTGGAAGCCGGCGGTGCGATTATTCTCGATACTCCCAACGGACGCGAACGCCTCGATGGTGTCGACATGGTCGTCTTCGCCAGCGAACGCCGTTCCGTGCGCGGGTTCGCGGAAATCGCAAAGGGCAGAGGTCTTGAAACGCACATCGTCGGCGATGCCTTTGACGTCATCTCGGAGGACAGCGGCACCATCTTTGCAAACATCGCGCAGGCCTATGACATCGCCCGCCGCATCTGAACGAAGTTGCACCCGCGCGGTGCGTGCTTCGACAAGCTCAGCATGAGGAGTTTTCCTGATTGCATCGGCACTGATGGCAACAAAATCTTCCCTCAACGTCGGCGCTGATGGCAACAACATCCCACCTCATGCTAAGCTTGTCGAAGCACGATTGACGGGCGTGCCACGCGGTTTCTTCATTGCATCGGCGCTGATGGCAACAAGATCCTCCCTCATGGCTGAGCTTGTCGAAGCACGACTGACGGCGCTCCCACGCGGTCAGCGATGCACAACCGCTTTCATCTCAGACGCAAGGTGAAGGGACAGCAGCGCCTCGATTTCGGGCGCGTGAATCGAGGGCGATGGCAAGAGTTTGAAGATCGGCGGCCGGCTTCGCGGGAATCTGAGAGAGCGCATCCGCAGCGTAAACGGCGTTGCGCAGATAGCCCCAGATCCGGAAGAACGACAGTTGATCGTCGGTGACATGCATGCCGCCGCCGGCGCGATAATGCGCCAGAAACTCTCCCCACGGCATGATCTGCTCCACCGCCCTCTGGCAGAAGGCGAGGTCTTCGGCCGGGTGACCCGCGTGACAAAATTCCCAATCCGTGAGGCAGACGAGCTCATCGCCCTCAGCCAGGACATTTGCGAAATGCGCATCGCCATGCACCGGCACGGAAGAACCACCGATGCATTTTTTGTTCTGCTCGAGCCAGCCGAACGCGCATTCGATCGTCAATGATGTCACGCCGGTCGCATGGCGCCACCTGGCCCTCAGTGTCGCCAGCATCTGCTCGACGGCCTCCCGCGCGGAAACGGGCGCCGACGGCCAGATGGCGTGGACATCCTGCCGCTGAATTGACACGAGCACGTCCGCGAGCGCGAGCGCAATGCGGCGCGATACGCCTTGCGCACTCCAGAGATTTCCAGGGGCGGACCCGGCCATTCGGCGCATGACCAAAAAGGGCGCCCCGAGAAAAGACGGGTCGGTTTCCAGCCAGAGCGGCTCCGGCGCGCGCACGCCCGCGATATGCATGGCCCGGAGCACCGGAAACTCGTCGCACACGCTGGTGTTCTGGGCGGAGCCGGGATTGTCGATGCGCACGACCAGCGCGCCGGGCAACTGCGTGCTGGCCGCCAGAGCCACGAAAACAGTCAGCTTGGAGCGTCCGCCCGCGATTTGCCGGCAGTCGCGAACGCGAGGGGAGCAATCCGAAAACCGCCGATCGAGCCATACCTGCGTGGCGGCCGGCGTGACAAGCAGTGCGCGCAACGCAGGCTCGCGCCGCGCTGCCACCTCACTCGCTGGCAGCTTCTCCAGATCGGCGATCATCCTGACGAGAACGGAAGCGCAATCCATTGTGGCATCGCGCGCCGCGGGGTCTGTCATTTCGGCGAGCAAAACGTGCATGAATGTCTGGCGCAGCGTGCGCAAATAGATCGGGTGAATTTCCTGCCCAGGCGCCAGCATGGCTATGACCGCTCCCGGCTATGCGGCAGATTGTGCGCGCGCGTATTCCGACCGGATAAATTCCTCCAGCGTCGTGGGCGGCTGCCCCAGCAGCATCGCAAGCACGTTGGGATTGCCCACGAAATCATGGGCGCTGTACCACTTGCGCAATGCCTGAAACACGCGCAGCGGATAATCTGCTTCGCCCTCGCGCTTTCCCTTGAAGTGGTCCGCCATCCGCGCTTCGGGCGTCGTCTCCGAAACTCTGATCGGCCGGCCCGTCACGCGGGAGATGATTTCGCCGATGTCGTAGGCAGAGAAGCATCCCGGCGCGCTGAGCTCATAGGTCGCGCCATAATGCGGCGCTCCTTCGAGGAGAACCTTGGCCGCAACTTCGGCGATGTTGTCGACATCCACGACGGATTGCCGGCGATCGAGGCTCCACGCCAGGACAAACTCGCCGGTCTCGAAGGCTCGCGCGTAGCGCAACACCTGCATGTAATCGCTGGGTTGAAGGATGGTGAAATTCAGGCCGGAGCCGACGAGCCGCTCCTCGATGTCTCTCTTGACTTCGTGCTGGATCAGATCGGTGACGATCGCATGCAGCACGGAGCTCAGCACCAGATGCCTGACGCCCGCCCGCAACGCCGCGTCGATCACGGCGAATCCCATCTGCCGTTCCCCGGGATGCGCAGAGGGGCCGATGTGATAGACGGCATCCACTCCCTTCATCGCGCGCGCCAACATATCGGCGTCGCTCGCGTCGCCCGTCATCGCTTCCACCGCGCCGAGCGCGATCAGTTCGCCTTCCGTGCCATGGGAGTGGCGCAATCCGCGCACCTTCGCGCCGGCTTGGGCCAGTCTCGGAATGAGCTTCCGTGCCTGATTGCCGTAGGCCGCCGTGACGAGAATCATCCGAATAGCCCTGGAGGTGCAGATTGATACGCTAGCGAACTTTTCGTAGCTTTCAATCTCTGGCCGCGGAAGCATACCGGCGAGGGGAGCTGAATGTGCGCGCCATAGTTTGCACGGAGTTTGGCGGTCCGGAAGTCCTCCGCCTCGCGGATCTGCCGGAGCCTGCGCCAGCACCGGGCGAGGTGCTGGTATCCATTCGCGCCATCGGCCTCAATTTCACCGACCTTCTTGCGGTGGAGGGACGCTCGCAGCTCAAGCGGGAAATGCCGTTGGTGCCCGGCACCGAAGCCGCGGGCGTCATTGCTGCGCTGGGCCGGAATGTCGAAGGCCTCAATGTGGGAGACCGCGTTCTTGCCACCTGCATCCAGGGCGCCTTCGCCGAGCAGAAATGTTTCAAACGCGACGAGGTCTATCGCATTCCGCGCGACATGAGTTTTGCCACTGCGGCAGTCTTCTACATCGCAGCGATGACGGCGCATTACGCCCTGGTCAACCGGGCGAAGCTGAAGCCGGGTGAAAACGTTCTCGTTCTCGGCGCTGGAAGCGGCGTCGGACTGGCGGCAGTGGAGATCGCCAAGGCGATCGGCGCGCGCGTGACCGCCGCAGCGTCATCGGAAGAAAAACTGAACCTCGCGCAGGCGCGCGGCGCGGATGCCGTTGTCAGGTATCCGAAAGGGCCGCTCGACCGCGACGCGCAAAAGCAGTTCAGCCGCGATCTCAGAGCGGAAGCCGGCGCGCCCAAAGCGGGCGCCGGACCGTCCATCGGATTGTTGAGCACGCTCGGCGCACATGCCGGGTACGACGTCGTGTACGACGCTGTTGGCGGTACCTACAGCGAGCCGGCGCTGCGCGTGCTCGGTTGGGAGGGGCGGTTTCTCTCCATCGGCTTTGCCGCAGGGATGCCGTCGGTCACGCTTGGTCCTGCGCTCTTCAAGAACGCCGACATCATGGGAATCGAACCTGCCGCGGACGAGCATCGCCTTCCCGGACGGAACAAGGCGATGATGGACCGGCTGTTTGGCTGGTTTCAGGAAGGCAGGCTCCAACCGCAGATCACCGCGCGCTATCCGCTAGAACGCGCCGGCGACGCCCTGCGCGAGCTGAAAGAACGTCGCGCCAAGGGACGAATCGTACTTTTGACGGGCGATCATTCAGCGGCTTGAGTTGAACTCCATCATCTGATGTCGCCTCGTGCTTCTCGGTCGATGATATCGACCAGAACGGCGGGGTTCGAGAAGAAGGGCGAGTGATCGGCGTCCATGATCCGTTTCTTGACCTCCGGCGCGCGGGCACACAGCCAGTGCTGCTGCGTCGTCGGCAAGGCGCGATCGCGGGAACAGACGATGTAGGTTTTGGGGATAGGTCCCCAGCGCTCGGGGCTCAGTTTCAGGCAGGCCTCGAGCGGCGCTGTTGCCTGCAGGCCGATCCTCTGCGACGCCCAGGCCGCGGTCTCGGCATCACATGCGTTATAGAAAACCTCTGCCGCGAGAGCGCGGTCGAAATCGTGCGCGCCTTCGACCTCGCTGGGCGTTATCGCGCGCCTGGCCGATTCCTCGCCACCCAGCGCGACCGAGGTCATCGATTCTCCGTCTCTCAGCAAGATGGCTGCAAGGTAGACGAGCTTTCCGATCCGCTCGGGAATCTCTTCGGCGGCCTGCGAGATCGGCGCGCCGCCCATGGAATGGCCCAACAGCAAGACCGGCGAAGCTCCGCTGCTCACGGCGTCGACGACGCGCTGCACGTAACCCGCAAAGGTCACATCCTTCTGCGGCGTCGGATCATCGCCGAGCCCCGGAAGGTCGGGCGTGCTGACCTGATAGCCCATTGCCTCCAGCATGGGGACCACGCGCTTCCAGCACCACGCGCCGTGCCCGGCGCCATGCACCAATACGATCCTCTCGAGCCTTTGCGTTCCCGCCACGTGCGACCTTCGCGAATAGTGAGCCAAGCGTACCATAAGCACCGCTTTCCCCGCACGAGAAGGCCCCCGGTCGGCAGAAGCGTGAAAATAGTAAGCATGCTTACTTGATTGATTGCTGACTTTTTGAAATGCTTGGGTGGCCCGGGGACTGGATAGCGCCCGCGCGGGCATGGAAAAGGAATTCTTGCATGGTTGCACAAACGGCGGAGGTTCTCGGCTACGGACGGGAGATCTTTTCCGAGGAACACGATGCCTACCGTGCGACCGCGCGTCGGTTCTTCCAGAGGGAGGTCGAGCCCAATGTCCGGCGATGGCAGAAGGACGGCTTCTTTCCTGCCGAGCTGTTTCAGAAGGCAGGCAGGGCGGGTCTTCTCTGCGCGGGCATTCCGGAAGAATATGGCGGCGGTGGCGGCGATTTCCTGCATCACGCCATTCTTTATGAGGAGCACGGCTACTCCCCGGCCGGAGCTGCCATCGAGGCCGGAGTTTGCACCGACACCGCCTCCTACGTGATGCTGCATGGCGGGACGGAAGAGCAGAAGCACGAGTGGCTTCCACGTTTTGCGAGCGGCGAGGTGATTTCCGAAGTGGGCGTGACCGAAGGCCATTCCGGCAGCGATCCCCGCAGCATGCGGACCACGGCCCGTCGGGACGGCGGCGATTACGTCATCAACGGCTCCAAGATGTGGATGACCAACGGCCCGATCATGACCATGCTCGTCGTGGCCGCGCGCACCGGCGAGACGACGAACGGCCGCGGCAGCATCTCGATGTTTATCGTGCCGATTTCGGACGACGAAGGGCGTCACGGTGACGAAGCCCACCGAACTGATGCTCAAAAGTGCCGGTGGCGTGGCCGAAGTGTTTTTCGAGGACGTGCGCGTTCCCGCGGAAAATCTCCTTGGCGGTCAGGAGGGGCGCGGTATGGCGAATGCGCTGGGAACCATCACAGTCGCCCGTCTCGCGCAGTCGGCCCGCATGATGGCTGCCTGCGAGCTGGCATTCCGGATGACGGTGGAATTCGTCAAGTCGCGCAAGGCGTTTGGACAGCGGGTGTTCGATTTCCAGAACACGCAATTCAAGCTGGCGCAGATGAAGACCGAAATCGCGGTCGGGCGCGCGTTTCTCGACCAGCTGCTGAAGCGCAATGTCAGCGGCGTGGTCGATGCGGTCGAGGGCTCGATGGCCAAGCTCTGGATATCGGAGCTCGAGGGCCGGGTGATGGACGAGTGCCTGCAGCTCCATGGCGGTGCGGGCTTCAGCGATGAATTTGCGATTTCGAAAATGTACGCGTTTGCGCGCGTGCATCGCCTCTATCTCGGCACTTCGGAGATCCAGCGCCTCACCATCGCGCGCACAATTTGAAGATGTTGCATCAACGCAGAGCGTCCTTCGACAAGCTCAGGATGAGGAGATTTGGACTTGCACCAGCGCCGATGGCAACAAGATCCTCCCTCATGCTGAGCTTCGGCGGCTCAGGATAAGGACATTTCTTGATTGCATAGGCGCTGATGGCACTAAAATCATCCCTCATGCTGAGCCTGTCGAAGCACGCACACTGGAACTCCAGGCCGTTGTATTTGAACGACGCGTTGCATCAACGCAAAGCGTCCTTCGACAGGCTCAGGATGAGGACATTTTCTTGATTGCATAAGCGCTGATGGCAGTAAAATGCTCCCTCATGCTGAGCCTGTCGAAGCACCTTGAACGCTAAAGGGCCCGCAGGATCGTCTGGCGCTGCATTTCGCTGGTCCCCATCATGATGCGGTGCGAGCGCGCCCCGGTGAACATCTGGGAGATCGGATGTTCGTGGCTGAGGCCCATCGCCCCGTGCAGTTGAACGCACGCGTCCATGATTCCCGTTTCGATCTCCGAGGTCCAAAGCTTGGCCATCGACGCTTCGGCGGGCGCGAGCCTGTCGTGCAGCGCCTTCAGCATGCATTTGTCGACAAAGGCGCGGCCCACTTCGATCTGCGTTTTCATGTCGGTCAACTTGAACTGGGTGTTCTGGAAATCGAAGATGCGCTGCCCGAAAGCCTTGCGGTCGCGGACGAAATCGAGCGTCAGTTCCAGCGCGCGTTCGCATGAGGCAACGATGCGGGCCGACAAGGCGAGGCGCGAGAGATTTCAGCGAATGGCCGCCCTGCTTGAGGCCGGAACCCTCGCGTCCGCCAAGCAGCTGATCGGCCGGTACACGCACATTGTCGAAGAATATCTCCCCCAGATTTCCAGGACCACGATGCATCGTCTGGATGGGCTTGCCGCGAGAAACGCCCGGAAGCGTCATATCCACGATGAACATGCTGAACTGCTTCGGCTCGCCTTCAAGGCTCGTTCGCGCGAGCACGATGCACAGATCGAGATGCGTCGTATTGGTGATCCAGATTTTCGAGCCGTTCAGAATGTAGCTGTCGCCGTCGCGCACCGCATGCGTGCGCATGCTTCCGACGTCGCTTCCCGAATGGGGTTCGCTGAAGGCGCCCTCGACCACGACATCGCCCCTGGCATATTTCGGCAGCCAGTGGCGTTTCTGTTCCTCGGTGCCGGCGCTCAGGATCAGATAGGAGGTGCTGTCGGTGTCGATGCCCTCGAATCCCGAGGCGCGCTCCGAATAGCCGTGCTCCTCGTAGCAGATGAAATGGTGCAGGACGTCGCCGCCGCCGCCGCCATATTCTTCGGGCATGCCGGGGCAGAGGATTCCGGCGTCCGCGGCCTTGCGGAACAGGTTTCGATCGTAGATTCCCGCAGCCTCCCATTTGGCGACATTCGGCTCGACTTCCTTCTCGTAGAACCGGCGTACCGTCTCGCGGAACGCGTGGTGCTCTTCCTGGAAAATGCCTCTATCGTGGTGATTGCGCTGCGGCCTGCTCACGATGTTTCGGGGCTCCGGCTTGAGAGGAATTAGTAATCTTGCGTACAATACGCGCTTCGGCAGGGTCAGGAAATGGATTTACGGAGATTATCCGCCTATCTCGGCGCCAGGTTCGGCGAGCCAATCGTCGTCACGAGCGTCAGGCAAACCTTTCCGGGCATGTCGCGCGAGACATGGCTCGTCGAGATCGAACGCGGCGCCGGGAAGAGCAGGGAAGGGCTGGTCGTCCGCGCCGACCCTCCGGGGGGGAGCATCGTTCCGATTCCGCTGCGCTATGAATGGAATGTTTACGAGTGCCTCAACCGTACGTCGATACCGGTCGCAACGCCCTATTGGTACGACGATGCGCCGGACATCACTTCCGGGCGACCGCTCTTCGTGCGCTCCATGGTCGAGGGCGTGACCTATCCCCCAGGCCTGCAGGCCGATACCGACGAAGCGGCCGAACGCCGCAAACACGTCGTGCTCGAATACATCGAAAAGATCGCGGCGGTTCACCGCCTCGATTGGAAAGCCTGTGGCTTCGATGCGTTCATGGAGGTGGAGACCTCACCCGAAAAAGTGATACGCGCCGAATTGATGCGATGGTGGAAAACGTGGAGGAAGTCCGCACCGAGCCGTTCCCGATCATTACCGAAGTGCTCTACTGGTTTCTGGAGCACCTTCCCAAGCGTGCCGCCGCCGTGACTCTGTGCAAAGGGCAGACGGGTATCGGGGAAGAAATCTGGAAGGACGACAAGATCGTCGCTCTCAGCGATTGGGAGCTCGCCCATATCGGCGATCCGATCCAGGATCTGGCGCTGTCGCAAGGCATGCTCAACATGTGGGACCGCGCGAAGATTCTGGCGCACTACGAATCGTGCGCGGGTTTCAAACTGCCGGCGGAAAACCTCGCCTATTATTCGGTATGGGAGGTATTCAATGCGATGCTCACCCTGAACGCGGGGTTGCGCCCATTTCTTTCCGGAGAAAACCGGCGGCTCGCCCGGGCGACGCTGGGCCTGGGCAAGGTCAAGGTTTACGAGCATCTGCTGGGCTCGATTCTCGACATGGATGTCGAGGAAGCGGCAGCCTTCTGCATCAAGCGCCGCCCAAATCCCTATCACGACAAGAAGGTGAGCGGAGGTTGAGTCATGCGGCCGAGCTCCGTCGAACTTCTGGAAAGAATTGCCGAGGCGCTGGATCAGACGGTGCTGCCCGCGCTCGCAGACGACCGATGGGCGGCCAGCGTCGTGCGCAGTTCCACCACTCTGCTTCTGCACCTCGCAAAGCGGGTGCAGCTCGAGGCGCCCGTCCTGCTCGCAGATAACGACGATGCGAGGCAGGTGCTGGCGGCATTGCTGGAGCGACTGGCTCCCCCGGATGTCGCGCCCGAACTCGCTGCCGAAATCGCGAACCTGGTCGGCGAGCAGACCTTCATCCCGTCCCACGACCTTGCTGCGCTCGATACGCGCAACCGGCGTTATCAGGAGGCGATGGAACGCCTGTTGCAACGCCGCGACGGGCAACCGCCAGATGTGCAAGAGGAGATAAGGCGGGCGCTGCGGTCTTACTTCAAGAGACGGATGGAGCGCGAGCGCGAGATGTATTTTCCGTCTTTCACCGGCCCGCCGTTCTGACGCCGCTCACGGCTCGGCCTGATAACCGAGCCCGCGCGCAAAAATTCGCGCGCACATCTGCAATATTGCCTCGAGGCGCTCCGGCGTGTCGTAGCCGACGCCCACCAGCGCACGATGGCGCGCATGCGCGGTCAACGCGCCGGCGAAAGCTTCGGCTGCCATCAGAGGGTCGACGCTATCGATGACGCCGCGTTCCATGTGCTCGCGCAGGAACGCCGCGATGTGATCCGTAAACACTGGAATGGCGTGCGAGGCGCGCAGCGCGTAGCTGATCTGCGCCAACTTCGGCGACCGCTGGTATTCGCCAAGCGTGATCCTCAGCAGCGCCAGACTGTCGGGGTCCAGTGCGCTCCGCATGAAGTGCCGACCGTAAATGGTGAGGGTGTCGAGAAAATCCGCGCCTTTCTCGATCACCAGAATCGGGGTGAGAATGCGTTGATAGACGGCCTGCACGACGCTGCTGAACAGCCTCTCCTTGCTCCCGAACTGATTGTAGAGCGTCTGGCGCGCCACGCCGGCCGCTGCCGCCACCGTGTCGAGGCTCGCGCCATAACCCTCGCGGAGGAACACGCTCTTCGCCGCGAGCAGGATGGCCTCCCGCGTGTCCTCGGAGTGGCCCTGTCCCGCGTCGCGCAACCTCGACTTCCAGCGATAGTAGCTCGGCACCGAAACGCCTGCGCTGCGGCAGGCATTGGAGACCCCGCGCCCCGCGGCGAGTTCCCGCCCCACAGCTGCCACCACGGAGGCAGTCTCGCTTGCATCGCGACGCTTCCGTTCGTTTCTCATATATATAGATTCTAGTCCATTTGTTATCGTACAGAATTTCCGACAGATGCGGCGGCGATTGCAAGCAAAATCTTGCGGCTTCTGGAACCGGCGCAAATCTGTGGCGCGTGCGCCGTCGGATTGTCGAAACATCGTTGACGGCGAGAATGTTGGACCCTAAAGTCTAATTGCTGCAGCGCAGGCTGGCAGGCCGCAAAAAGGAATCGCTTATGAACAAGCCATTTTCGCCTCCTCCAGACGGCACGGATCTGGGCGCGGCGCCGGAACAGATCATCGCCCTTTCGACGACCGAAATGTACGCGATCCCGCGCGAGGAGCAGGCGGCGACACAGCTCAAAGGTGCGCGCAATCGCTTCGAACAGCTCGTCGAGCGGATTCCCATGCTGACAAAGCTCGCCGCCGAGCAGGACGTCACCCGCATCCGGACGCTCGAAGATATGGGACCCCTGCTGATTCCGCACTCGGCGATGAAGTCCTATCCGATGTCATATCTCGAGAAGAGTCAGTTCGCGCGGCTGACCGCATGGCTGAACGGCTTTACCACGCACGACCTGTCGGCATTGAACGCGAGCACCTGCGATTTCATCGACGACTGGCTCGACCTGCTCGACAACAACACGGAAGTGCGGGTCCTGCATTCCACCGGCACCAGCGGCAAACTCTCGTTTCTCCCGCGCGGCACCACGGAAATGAAGCTGATGGTGATAGGATGGCGGCGGCTGTTCGATCGCTATCGTGCCGAGCCGCCGCGCATGGGCGCTCCTCTCGAAGAGGCTCCAACGATTTTCGTGCAATACCGCAAAGGCGGAATGGCCCAGCACCGGCTGCTCGATTATCTGCAGGAATATCTTTACGGCGGCGACGCAAGCAAGATCGTCACCACCAATCCCTCGCGCTTCAGCGCGGATGCAGCTTCCATCGGCGGACGTCTGAGGGTGGCCGAGGCAAAAGGCGAACTCGGCAAGATCCAGATTTCGCCGAAACTGATGTCGCGGCGCGACGCGTTCGTGAAAGAGCAGGAGAAATCCAGCGGTTACATGGACGCGTTCCTGCAGGACGTGACCACACGGTTCCGCGGGAAGCCGGTTTCGATTCTGGCGCATGTGCCCATGCTGTTCCATGTCGCCACCGAAGGGCTGAAGCGCGGAATCGAAAACCTGTTCGCGCGCGACTTGTTCATCATGGCCGGCGGCGGCATGAAAGGTCAGACGCTCCCGGACGGGTGGCGCGAGACGGTCGATCGCTTCTTCGGTAACGCGCCGCTCAGCGACGGGTATGGAATGACGGAGATGGTTGCTTCCACGCGGGCCTGTCCGCAGGGTCGCTATCACCTGCCGCCATGGGAAATACCCTTCCTTCTGGACCCTGCGACGGGGCAGCAATATCCACGCACGGGAACGCAGACGGGCCGTTTCGGCGCGTTCGATCTCAACGCCCAGACCTATTGGGGCGGCTTCCTGACCGGTGACGAGGTGACGCTGAGCTGGGGCGACGATTCCCCGTGCGCGTGCGGCCGTATCGGTCCCTACATCCATCGCGGCATCAGGCGGTATTCCGAAGGCGAGGGCGGAGACGACAAGATTACCTGCGCCGGCGCGCCCGACGCGCACGACAAGGCGATCGAATTCATTCTCCAATCGATCGGCTGACCATGGATCGTATCGTTGCAGGTTCGAGCGACGTGGATGCGCTGGGCGCGTTTCCCGAACGCATCATCGAAATGAACAGGGAGGAAATGAACGCCATTCCCCTTGCGGACCAGGCAGCAATCCAGTTGCAGGGCGCGCGCAGGCGTTTTCATGAATTGCGCGCGCGCATTCCGATGCTCGCCCGGCTGGCAGAAGAACAGTCCATCGCGGACATTCGGTCCATTGAGGACCTGGCGCCGTTGCTCATCCCGCATTCGGCGCTGAAATCCTATCCGATGTCCTATCTCGAGAAATCGCAATTCGACCGGCTGACCCAATGGCTGGACGGCTTCACGACGCATGATCTCTCGCACCTCGATGCCAAAGCCTGCGACTCGATCGATGACTGGCTGGACCTGCTCGATGCGAAAACGGATGTGCGCGTGATGCATTCCACCGGTACCACGGGCAAGCTCTCTTTCCTGCCGCGCGGCACGCTCGAAATGCACCGCATGGTGACGGTCTGGGCATCGAAATTCCGCGAATACAGGGACGAGGTGCCGCTGATCGACCGGCCGATCGAAGAGACGCCGGTGCTCTATACGTCCTACCGCCGCGGCGCGATGGCCTATCATCGTCTGCTCGACTATCTGCAGAGCGATCTCTACGGCGGTGACCCATCCAGGGTGCTGGCGGCCAATCCCGGCCGCCTGAGCGCCGACGCCGCCTCGATCGGCGGCAGGTTGCGAGTTCGCAGAATTGCGTGGCGAACTTGGCAAGATACACATCTCGCCGAAATTGCTGGCGCGCCGCGACCAGTTCATCGCCGATCAGCAGAACGCCCGCGCGATCGCGGACAGGTTCCTCGCCGATATCGCCGCGCGCTATCGTGGCCAGACAGTCGTCGTTATCGGCTCGGTGCCCACGATCCATCATATAGCGGTCGAGGGGCTGAGCCGCGGTTATCAGCAATTGTTCTCACCGCACAGCTATTTGCAGCTTGGCGGTGGAATGAAGGGCCATCAACTGCCCGACGACTGGTATGATACGATCCTGCGCTTCTTCGGCGCGGAAAAGATGGTCGAGGGCTACGGGATGACGGAGCTGCTGGGGTTCGGCGCGCATCTGCCCCGGTGGGCATTTCCATCTGCCGCCCTGGGAGATACCGTTCCTGCTCGATCATTCCACCGGCGATCAATCGCCGCGCACGGGCACGCATACCGGCCGCTTCGGATTGTACGACCTCAACACGGAAACCTATTGGGGCGGATTTCTCACGGGCGACGAAGTCACGTTGAGCTGGGGCGATGACGCGCCATGCAGCTGCGGGCGCGTCGGCCCCTATGTCCACCGCACTCTCCGTCGTTACGCGGAAAGCGAAGGCGGCGACGACAAGATCACTTGCGCCGGTGCACCAGACGCGCATGACAAGGCCATCGACTTCATCCTCCAATCCATAGGGTAGGCGCCATGACGCAATTCAGAGCTCCGCTGATCATCCGCGGCGAGGTCATCGAGGAGAGCGACTGCGAATTCGGCGGTCGAAATCCACAAACGCGCTTTGCAACCCCCGATGTCGGGAAATATCTCGATCGCTTGCCGCTGGCCGCGCCGTCGGCGCTTGCCGATCTCTACACGCTCTCCTTCGAGCAGATCCTGGACTATCTCGAAGAGCTGGGGTTGCGGCTTTCGTTCAAACAGAACCGGCATCTGCAGGATGCCCTCGCACTCACGACGAAAACATCGGGGCTGGGCGAGGCGATACTGCAGGAACTGCTACGAAAATCTGGGTGCCGTTTTCGATCGCAGGCAGATGCGGGAGATGGCCGATATCGTGATCGGCATTCCTTTTCTCGAGGGCTGGGTGAATACAAGAACCGAGGGAGGCACCAGGACGTACGTCCGCGCCTTCGGAGCGCGCAGCGTGCACGTGGTGGCCGGAAACGTTCCGACGGTGTCGGCGCTCACCATCCTGCGCAACGCCCTCACGCGCAGCGACATGATCATCAAGACCCCGTCGAACGATCCGCTCACCGCGGTGGCGATCGCGCGCACGATGATCGATATGGCGCCCGATCATCCGATTACCCGGCATCTCTGCGTCGCCTACTGGAAGGGTGGGGATGCGAAGATCGAGGATGCGCTCTACAAACCGGCCAACATCGAGAAAATTGTCGCGTGGGGCGGCATGGCGTCCATCTCGCACATCGTCAAATATATCCAGCCCGGCATCGAGCTGATCACGCTCGATCCCAAGCTCAGCTCCACCATCATCGGCAGGCAGGCATTCGACAGCGAAGCGCGCATGCGCGAGGTCGCACGCCGCGTCGCCCTCGACATCGGCGTCTACAATCAGCAGGCCTGCCTGAACGCCCGCGTGGTCTATATCCAGACGGGAACGGACGGGCAGGGCATCGACGTCGCCAATCGTTTCGGCAAACTGGTCTACGAAGCGATCCAGGCGCTGCCGCTTCATCTGAGCAATGCCGTGCGCAATGTCGAGCCCGCGCTTGCGGAAGAGATGGAAGGGTTGCGCTTTGCGGGCGACGCCTACAAGGTTTACGGCGGTGACGGCCGCGGCGGCGTGATTGTCTCGCAGAGCGACGAACCCGTCGAATTCGCGCCTCTCCTGGCGAGCCGCGTGGCCAATCTGGTGCCGGTGGACGAGCTCGAAATTCCCATTCGCGCCATCACCGCCTATACGCAAACGATCGGCATCTATCCGGAGGAACTTGTCCCGCAAATTCGCGACCGCCTTGCCTGGCATGGTGCGCAGCGGCTGGTGACGCTTGGATATGTCGCGACGAGCCGCACCATTGCGGGCCCGCAGGACGGGATCGAGCCATTGCGGCGCATGTGCAAATGGATCCTGAATGAGCAGCACGACCCGGCCGAAAAGCCGTTCTGGCCGTGGCCGGATGCCGAGCCGGCGCGCGCCCCGGTTGCCGTCGGCGCGTAACTTCTTTCACTTTCAGACGGGATTCTTGAGATGGCTTTGAATCACTATGTGACGCTCGGTCGTTCGGGGCTTCGCGTCAGCCCGTTCTGTCTCGGCGCCATGACGTTCGGCGAGGAATGGGGTTTCGGTTCGGACGAAAAGACCTCGACGGCGATCATCGACCACTTCCTGGACGCCGGCGGAAATTTCATCGACACCGCGAACACCTACACGCGGGGTCATTCCGAACAGATCATCGGCAATCATATCGGCCGCGACAGCGCCAAACGCGACCGCGTGGTCATTGCCACCAAGTTCAGCGCCAATATGCACGCGGGCGATCCCAATGGGGGCGGAGCCAACCGCAAATCGGTCGCCGCGGCCTGCGACGCGTCATTGCGGCGCCTGCAAACCGATTACATCGATCTTTACTGGCAGCACTGGGAGGACCCGTTCACGCCGGTCGAGGAGACGATGCACGCGCTTGACGATCTCGTCGCGAGCGGGAAGGTCCGCTATCTCGGCTTCTCCGACACGCCGGCCTGGAAGGTTGCCCAGGCGCAGGTGACGGCCCATTTCCGCGGCTGGGCGCCGCTGATCGCCTTGCAGATCGAATATTCGCTTCTGGAACGCACGGTCGAAGGCGACCTGATCCCGATGGCGCGCGACATGGGACTGGGCGTCACCCCTTGGTCGCCGCTGCGCTCCGGCGTTCTCAGCGGCAAATATTCCCGGGACAACATGAAGGCGGAGTTTGCGGGACGGAGCGGCTGGGTCGCCCGCAACGTCAACGAACACACTTTCGCGGTGCTCGACGTGGTGAGCGAAATCGCGAAGAAGCGCGACACCACGCCGGCCCGCGTCGCACTCGCCTGGGTCAGCGCGCGCGACGGAGTCGCATCGGTGATCATCGGCGCCCGCACGCCGGAGCAGCTTGCCGACAACCTCGCCGCGCTGGATCTGAAACTGGCGCCGGAGGATATTGCGGCGCTTGATCAGGTATCGAAGCCCCGGCTCAATTTTCCGGCGGCTTTCCTGCAAAACACGGTCAACGCCACCTATGGCGGCATGTCGGTCAACGGCCGGACTTTCGCCGTGAATCCGATGGCAGAGATCGCCAAGCCCAAGCCGCGCTGAAGCACTTCGCTTCCCTATGGGTGTCATTCCCGCGAAAGCGGGAATCCAGAAGCGTAATTTTATCCGGAAAGGCCAACCATCTGGGTCCCCGCTTTCGCGGGGATGACAAGTTAGTTAGTAGCTTCGATTTCAAATGCTCTAAACGGACCCAATCAAAACGCGGCCTGATCATTAATTCATGCCACGGCGCCGCTGGCGAACAGGTTGTCGATTTCCGGTCGCGTGTAGCCTAACGCGGCCAAAATATGGTGGCTGTGCTCTCCGAGCGCCGGAATGTGGCCGCGCGTGTCGAGCCTGAGCGGCGTGCGCGAAAAGCGAAAGGCGGGGCCGATCTGGCGGAAGTCTCCGTATTTCCTGTCCTGGGTGCGCAGCACGATGCCGCATCGCTGCAGCTCCTCGTCTGCCATCGCGTGGTCTCGCCGATCGACGTCCGACACTTCGAACCACACATTCGCGGCCGCGAGGCCCGATTGCGCCTCGCCAAGCGAGAGCGATTGGAACGCAGAAGCGAGGGCGGAGCGTTCCGTTTCGCCCCAGCCGGCCACGGGCGTCGCCAGCGCGTCCTGCAGCCCAAGCCTGTTTGCCAGACGGCACGCCATCGCATCGCCGCGCACGGCGATGGCCAGCCACCCGTCGGACGTTTGATAAAGGCTCTCTGCGGGGCTGGGCCCCGTCATCTCGACATTCATGCGCGGCGCGCCCGCCCAGGAGCCGTCGGCGTATTGGATCAGCTCGGACATCAGATAGAGGCCCGTGTCGAGAAGATTGACGAAGATCGCCGGAGGAGGCTTGCCGCGGCGCCGCTGCAGCAGCGCGAACAGCACGCCGATCGCGCCCAACATTCCCGCGCCGAAATCCACGATGGCCGAGCGGTTCCACAAGGGAACGTCGCCTTCGCCCGAGCCGCGGAATTCGTGGCCGCAAAACGCCTGGAACAACATGTCGAATCCGGCGCGTTGCGCTTTCGGACCGTCCAGCCCGTAGCCCGACGTCTCTTCCACGATGAGCTCCGGTTTGCGCGCGTGAAGTGTCGTGGCATCCACCCCGAGCTTCTTCGACACGCCCGGGCGCGAATTGTGATGGACAACGTCTGCCCAAAGGCAGGCGCGGCGCAGAAGCTCCGGCCCGTCCGGTGACTTGATGTCGACGGCAAGAGAGCGCTTGCCGCGATTGGTGCAGGCGAAGGCGCGCAGCAGCGAACGATTCACGTCGCCGCCCATCCCCTCGAATTTGAATACCTCGGCGCCGAGATCGCCCAGCACAAGCGACAAATAGGGCCCGGCGACGAAGCTTCCCAGATCGACAATCTTCAGTCCGGCCAGCGGGCCGCCAGGCCGGGAATCCGCTTGCCGCGGCGCGACCGGTTTGACGTCTGCGTCCGATGCACTGTTCGTGGCGTGGGAAATGGGAAACCCGACATATCCGGCGCCGTTCGCGCGCGCGATGATTCCATTGTGCGCGACCTGCGGATCGTCCCAGCAGGCGCCGGGCGGCTGGACCAGTTCGGCGCCCAATCCCTCGGCCCACAGCGCCTGCAGGATTTCACTGCTTCGAAACCTGATCATGTGACGCTGGAAAAGTTCGATATCGCCCCAGAATTTCTTCCGGTCGCCCATTCCCGTCGGCATTCCGCGATCGTTGGGATCGACCGTCGCATCGTCGATGCCCAGAATCCGATGGACTTTCGCCAGCGCGCCCGGCGTTCCCATCATGAAATGGATGTAGCGGCCGTCCGCGCAGCGGAAAATGAGCGGCTGCACGTCACGCGGAATGTCGGCCTGCAGTGCGCGGTCCGGTTTTTCCGCTTCGAACCAGAGCGGCGCACACCACATCATGGCGCCCTCGAGCAGGGACGTGCTGACGAGCTGGCCGAGCCCGCTTTCCTCGCGCTCGCACAATGCTGCGAGCAAGGCGATCGATCCCTGCATCGCCGCGCCGTAAGATGCGAGCGGAAAGGCAAACATGATGGGTCGGGCGGAAAGATGCTCGTGGGCGAATCCCGATCGGACCTGCGCCAGCAGATCGACCGCCGGAGCGCTGCGCCGGCCTGGTTCGGCGGTGATTTCGAGAACGACGAGCCTGGGATATTTCGCCGCGAGGGCAGCACCGTCGGGACGGGGAGCTGCATCGGGATGGTCTTCCCCGCCCAGAATGCAAACGTCGGCCGACGCGAGCAGCGCTTCGAGCACGGGATCGTCAGGCCCATCGAGGCGGCGCATGATCTTGCCGCGTTGCCAGGCGCCATAGGCGGGATAGGTGTCGGCGAATGAGTCGCGCCCAGCTGTGGGGCGGCGTACCTCCGCCCCGGCCTCGACAAGCAATTTCGCGACCAGGCTGCCCGCGAGACCGGACCCGAAATCGACGACCTTCAAATCCTCGCACAATCCGTCGCGGCGCAGATTCGCCACTTCATGACCTCCCGATCCGCCCAGAGCGCCGTCGCGGCGTCGGCCGGCTGTTCTTTTGCACTCGATAGCATGCTTATAGTATGCTAATGTACTAGTTCAAAGGCCGCGCGATTATCCGCTCCGCATTATCCGGAAACCGGAAAGGGCGCCCGGGAGCGACGGCCGCCCGCCGCCGTACGTCGAAGGTTAAACCGGCCATCAGGGAACCGAAACGTCATGGACAAGAATATTCCCACGAGCGACGTCGATATCGAGCTGCTGAAGAAACATCCGGAAACCTATCCGGATCTTTCCTGCACCCAGCAATACACGATTCCGTACGAGACGGTGATGGACATCCAGCTTTCCGTCCTGAAAGACCGCTTCGCGCATCTCGTGAACAAGGTGGCCGTGCTGCAGAAGCTCGCCGAGACGCAGGGCGTCAGTGAAATCCGCGACATCCAGGACGCAGCCGTGCTTCTGTTTCCCCACTCGCTTTACAAGTCATATCCGCTGGCGCTGCTCGAGAAGAGCCGCTTCGATTTGCTGACGAAATGGCTCGATACGATGACGTCGATCGATCTGTCCGCGGTCGATACGTCGGGCTGCGCCGGGATCGACGATTGGCTCGACGCCATGGATACACAGACCGAGCTGCGCATCAAGCATTCCTCCGGCACCACGGGAAAGCTGTCATTTGTTCCGCGGACGCTGAACGAAACCGAGGCGACGGCAAAGGGCTGGCGGCGGTCGTTCGAGGGATTCGCGGGTGAACCCCATGAGCACGCCCTCGACGGCTTCGAGGATTTGCACGTCATCCTGATCAGCTACCGCAAGGGCGCGCTCGCCTATCCGCGGATGATGGACGCCGCGGTGCACTGGCTCTATGGCGGCGACGAAAGCAGGATCGTGCCGTCGAATCCCGGGCGGATGAGCGCCGACGTGCTTTCGCTGGGCGGACGATTGCAGGCCGCGCAGGCGAAAGGCGAGCTCGGACAATTGCAGATTTCACCGACCCTGCTGGCGCGGCGCGATGCCTTCGTGAAGGAGCAGGCCGCCCAGCCCGAAAGGCTCAAGAAATTCTTCGAGCAAGTGGTCGCGCGTTTTCGCGGCAAGCGCGTCATCCTCGTAGGTTCGCCGCCGACCGTGTATGATCTTGCGGTGGAAGCGCGCCGGAACGGTCTCACCGATCTCTTCACGCCGGATTCGCTCGCGATGTTCGGCGGCGGCGCCAAAGGCCGCGTGTTCGAGGAAGACTACCAGAAGGCGATCTCCAGGTTCGTCGGCATGCCGCGCTATCCGCTGGACGGGTATGGCATGAGCGAGATGTGCATCGGCTCGTCGCGCATGTGCACGCTGGGAAACATTCATCCCTTGCCAAGCCTGATTCCATTCCTTCTCGACTCGAAAACCGGCGAATTGCTGCCGCGTACGGGAACGCAGACCGGACGCTACGGCTGGTTCGACCTCGCCATTCAGACCCATTGGGGCGGGCTGCTGTCAGGCGACCGGGTCACCATGACATGGGACGAGCCCTGCGCCTGCGGGCGCGAGGGACCGATCATTCATCCCGAGATTCGCCGTTTCTCGGAAATCGAAGGCGGCGACGACAAGATCACCTGCGCCGGCGCGATGGATGCGCACGACAAGGCGCTCGAATTCATTGCGCAGGCGGTAGGAGGACGGGCATGACAAATTATCATGTGCCACTCATCATCCGCGGTGAGATCATCGAGAGTCCGGATATCGAATATCCGGGCCGCAGGGGCGGCTCCAGCTTCACCGCGCCTGATGTCAGGAAGCATATGGACAAGCTTCCGCTCACGACGCCCTCGGCACTCGGCGATCTCTACACGCTCAATTTCGCCGACATCACGGACTATCTCGCGGAACTGAGCGGCAGGCTGAATTTCGAAAAAAATCTGCATCTGCAGGAAGCCTACGAGCTGTCGGTCACGACGTCGGGTCTGTCACCGGAAATTCTGAAGGGAATCTACCAGACCCTGGGCGCAGGCTTCACGCGGGACGTCGTCCATCAGACGGCCGACAAATCGATCGGGATTCCGTATCTGGAAGGATGGGTGGGCACGAAGCTCGATACCGGCGGCCAGGCCTGGGCCCGCGCCATCGGTGCGCGCGCCGTTCACATCATCGCCGGCAATATCCCCAGTGTTGCGGCGATGAGCATCATGCGCAACGCCATCATTCGCAGCGACATCATCATCAAGACGCCTTCGAACGATCCGCTCACGGCGGCGGCTGTCGCGCGAACGATGATCGAAATGGCGCCGGACCATCCCATCACGAAGCATGTCTCCGTCGCCTACTGGAAGGGCGGAGACAAAGAGATCGAAGAGACGCTCTATACACCGAGGAACATCGACAAGATCGTCGCCTGGGGCGGCCTCGCCTCGATCACCCACGTCGCGAAATACATTCAGCCGGGCATCGATCTCATCACGCTCGATCCCAAGCTGAGCTCCACCATCATCGGCAGGGAAGCGTTCGAGAGCGATACGGCGATGCAGGAGGTGGCGGAGCGGGCCGCCGTCGATATCGGCCATCGCAACCAGGAAGCCTGTCACAACGCGCGGGTCGTCTACATCCAGACGGGAACCGACAAGGATGGCCTCGGCAAGGCCAACCGCTTCGGCAAATATCTCTATGACGCAATCCTGGCTCTTCCGCCGCACATCAGCGGACCTGCCGTCTCTCCGAACCGCGACCTTGCCGAGGAAGTGGACGCGCTGAAGATGTCGATCGGCTATTACGACGTGATCGGAGGAGGGCGGGAAGGCGCGATCATCGTTTCGCAGATCGACGAACCGGTCGACTTTGCGCGCCTGCTCGGCAACCGCGTCGCCAATCTGGTGCCTTTCGACGATCTGGAAACGCCGATCCGCTCGACCAACGCCTACACCCAGACGATCGGGATTTATCCGGACTCGCTGCGCAAAAAGCTGCGCGACCGGCTCGCGTTCCACGGCGGCCAGCGGCTTGTTTCGCTCGGCTATGCCGGCCGCTTTGCCAATATCGGCCCGCATGACGGGATCGAGCCTCTGCGGCGCATGTGCAAGTGGATTGTCGAGGAAGAGTACGATCCCGAGAAGGTTCCTCTCGCCTCCAGGGCCTGAGAGATGCTTTCGCAGGAGAGCAACGCGTATCTGTGCGACGTCGAGCCGGGCAGGCCGATGCACGAGCTGTTGCGCCGCTACTGGTTGCCAGCCGGCCTTTCAAGCGATGTGCCGGAGCCCGATTCGGAGCCAGTGCGCACGACGCTGCTCTCGCGCAACTACGTCATGTTCCGCGACAGCGCCGGCAAGGTGGGGATTCTCGACGAGAATTGCTGCCATCGCGGCGCGTCCCTGGTTCTGGGACGGGTGGAGGAGGGCGGCATCCGCTGCATTTATCACGGCTGGAAATACGACGTGAACGGTTGTGTGCTCGACACTCCGAACGTCGATCGCGCTCTTGGCGTGACATTCAGGCAGCCTTCCTATCCCGCGCGCGAGGCGGGAGGCATGATCTGGGTCTATCTCGGGCCCGCCGAAAAGCAGCCGCCGCTGCCCCTTTTTCCCTTCTTCGATGTTCCCACAACGCACCGCTACATTGGCAGTCCGCTCATCAACGCGAATTTCGTGCAGGTGCTGGAGGGCGGAATTGATTCCGCGCATATCGGCTTTCTGCATTCGGACGTGCACTCGAAAGGCGTGATGGCCATTACCGGCGACAAGCCGGTCTCGGGCCAGATCAAGGGCCAGTTCGTTACCGCGCTCGCGCCCCGCGTGGAGGTGGCGGATGCGCCATGGGGCTTCCGCTATGCCGCCCTTCGCGATCTCGTCGACGACAAGGGTAAGCCGGTCACGCAGGCCCGCGTCACGGCCTTTTTCCTGCCCTTCTGCTCGAACGTCACCGACGAGGGCAGCATTCTTTTCGCCGTCCCCGTTACCAGCGAGTGGACGATCCACTATCAGGTCTTCTGGCAGGACCATGAGGCGCTGGGCGAACAGAAGCTCGATCAGTTGATTACTTTTCTCGGCTGGAAAGATCCGCGCCTTCGGGCGCGTGAGCGCGCCAGGCTCGTTCACGACATTTCAGGGACTGCCTGCCGGGCCAATAATTACGGGCAGGACCGCGCCGGGATGCGCCGAAAGGAAACCTTCAGCGGCATCGGCAACGTGGTGATCGAGGATATGGCGGTCACCGAAACGATGGGCGCAGTCAGCAATCGCACGATCGAGCACCTCGTGCCGACGGACGCGGCCGTCGTCCGCGCGCGCAGCATCCTCACGCGGAATGCCCGCCGCGTCGAGAAGGGCGGCGACCCGCAGGGATTCCCATTGCTTCACGCGCCGTCGGCGATGCAGGGTTTCGTGACGCGCGAGCGGCCCTGGCAGTCCTGGTTCTCGGACTGGCAAACGGCCGATTCGACGCTGTAGTTCGCGTGCCGGCTGTCGCCGGCGCTGAGGCCGCGGAGTCTTTCATGGTTTACGAATTCATCGCGGTCCAGTCTGCAGGACACGTCACCACGATCACGCTGAATTGTCCCGAGGTAATGAATGCGATCAACAGGCCGATGCATCAAGAGATGCAGGCCGCGCTCGACGCCTTTGCGCAGGATGGCGAGCAATATATCGGCGTGATCACCGGCGCGGGCGAACGCGCCTTCTGCGCCGGAAGCGATCTCAAGGCGGCCGCGCATTCGGGTATCGCGGGCGGGCAATATCCGAGGAACGGCTACGCAGGACTGATCGAACGCTTCGATCTCGCCAAGCCGCTCGTCGCGGCCGTGAACGGAGTGGCGCTCGGCGGCGGCTTCGAGATCGCGCTCGCTTGCGACATCGTCATTGCCGCCGATCACGCCAGGTTCGGTCTTCCGGAACCGTTGGTCGGCGCGGTTGCCCTGGGCGGCGGTCTCCATCGGCTCGCCCGCCAGATCGGCCTCAAGAGAGCGATGGGCATGATCCTGAGCGCGGAGAGCGTTACGGCATCGCAAGGTGCCGCGCTCGGATTCGTCACCGAGCTTGTGCCCGCGGCGGAATTGAACGCGGCGACGGACCGCTGGTGCGCGCGCATCCTGAAATGCGCGCCGCTCGCCATCCGCGCCTCGAAGGAAACCGTCATGCGCGGTCTGGACGAGCCGAGCCTCGCCGCAGCGATTCAAAGTCAAGGTACGTATCCCGCATTTGCCGCCTGGAAAAACGCCGAAGATACGCGCGAAGGCCCGCGCGCGTTCGCGGAGAAACGTCCCCCGAACTGGAAGGGACGTTAGGATCGGGCGTTGGGGTCTTCGAGGAGATGGCTACGCATCGCGGAGATGGTATCGGAATCGATACCGGATTTTCTTTCGAGAAATGCGAGGACGCCGCCATGCCGCCGTTCGATGCCCGACAGCGCGTGGTCCAGATAGGCGGGGTCCGACGCGAGCAGGGGCGCGCGAAGTTCCGGCGATAGCGCGGCAATTTCGGCAAAGCCTCCGGCCATCGTTTCGCCCGCTTCCAGTCGCGGACGAACAACATCGCGTTCCAGGTTCACGACCTCGTCCGTCAGGGCGTAGTCCGCGATGACGATATCGCGCGGTACGCCAAGAGCGAGAAGGATCATTGCCGCGGTAATGCCGGTGCGGTCCTTTCCGGCCGAGCAATTGAAGAGAAGCGGCGTCTCGCCTTGTGCCAGCTTTCGGAACACCACGGTGAAACGATCCGCGAAGCGATCCGGGAGAGCCTCATAGACCGCGAGCATGACGGCGCGCGCGGCTGACGGCGTGCGCTTCGAATCAAGCGCCTTTCGCCATTCGTGCACCGTGTCGTAGTCCCAGCTGTGATAGGCTTCCGCGGCAATCAAGCCATCGAATGCAAAGGGCTCACGCGCGCGTTCCCCCGACGTGCGCAGATCGAACAGAGTCCTGATGCCGAGCCCGGCAAACACAATCCGATCACCTGCGTCGAGAGGTCCGAGCGTTCCCGACCGAAACAGTGTTCGCCATCTGACCCGCCGGCCCTCTTCGGTCGCGTAGCCGCCGAGATCGCGCAGATTGCGCGCGCCGAACAGAGTTATTACGCGGGACGGTTCTGGCATCATTCCGCCTGATCATGCATCGCCCGAGTCTAGCGCGGCAATATGGCGATATCGCTACGAGAGCTTTTCCTCCCCCGCGCTGGGGGAGGAAATGCAAGAGCATCGCGCCTGAAGTCGCGCGTTGCATTGGGCCGCGGGTTTGGCGCACGCTGGCGTGAATCGTGCGGTTTGGGCGTCACGGGATGCGGGAACAGATCATCACGGCAGCCAAGCGCGTGTTTCTGCGCGAGGGATACGGCGCGAGCATCGACACGATCGTCGCTGCGGCAGGCGTGGCGCGCCAGACGCTCTACAACCATTTTGCGGGGAAGAAGGAGCTTTTCCTCGCGGTCATGGAAGATGTCGTCGACCGGACGATGCGACCGCTCCTGCAAATCGAAACCGATGCGCCGCTCCGCGAAATGCTCAAGCGTTTTGCGGTCCTGTACATCGAAGGTGCGCTCGATCCGGATTCGCTCGCGCTCTCCAGCATGATTTCGAGCGCGGTGAAGGAATTTCCCGAGATCGGCCCGCTCGCCTATTCCGCCGGCCCGCGCCGCACGATACCCGCGCTCGCCTATTATCTCCGGGCGCAAATGGAGGCGGGGCACATCGCGCTGCGGGACCCGGAGATTGTCGCGGAAAGCTTTTTTGGCGCCCTGATCGGGCATGCGCGCTATCGCTATATTTTCGGTCTGGGCATCGACCGCAACGACCAGAGGCGCGCCGCTTTCATCGAGGAAGTCGTGGACGTGTATGTGCGCGGTCTCGAGCGTGGCCGCGCCCCGGTTGCGACCTGAGGCAGCCCCCAAATCCGCCTCTTGACCAGGTAGACTGGAAAGTCTATACGCATGCTTACTAAATATCGACGCGCCGAAAAGGCGTGCGGGGGAGGAATGGCCGATGGATACACTGAAGCTGCTCGAAGCCGACGCTGCGGTGCGGCGGCTGATCGGTCATTACGCGCATCTTGTCGACAGCCGCCGGCTCGACGAATGCGAACGTCTGTTCGCCGATGACGCCGTGCTCGAGGTGATGGGCGAGAGTTACCGGGGTCGCGGCGAAGTCCGCGGCTGGCTCAATACGCTCGACAATTGGGGGCCTGCGGGCAAGCACATGGTCTGCAACCATGTCGTGAGCTGGCCCGACGGCGGACAGCTCACCGCGCTCAGCGATTTCATGGTTTTCAAGGATGTGGGCGGCGCCTGGGTCAGCAATTCTCGCGGCGCATATCACGATCAATTCGTGCACCGCGACGGCGGATTGCTCTTTCAGCACCGGCGCATCGAGGTCGTCTTCGCCAAAGCCACGAAGCCCGCCTAGCTCCAATCTTCTGCCGCAGGAGAAGTCTGCCATGAACATTCGTCCCATCGAGCCGACGATTTCCACGCAGGAGCTGATCGAGGCGCCGGAGCGATTTCTCGATCTCACGCTGACGCAAATGCACTCGATCCCGAATGACGTCTTGCTGGAGATCCAGCTCCAGGCACTGCGCAATCACTTCAACATGATGGTTCATGCCGTACCCGTATTGTCGCGGCTGGCCGACGATCAGGGCATTAGCGCGCTCACGGATTTCGCCGATGCAGGGCCGCTGCTTCTGGCGCATTCCGTGTACAAATCCTATCCGCTTTCCGTTCTCGAGGAAGGGCGTTTCGATCAGCTGACACGTTGGCTCGACAAGCTGACGGCGCACGACCTGTCCGGCCTCGACGCGTCGGCCTGTCAGAGCATCGACGAATGGATAGATTTACTCGACGCAAACAGTGAAATCCGGATCAAGCACTCATCCGGTACGACCGGAAAGCTTTCCTTCGTGCCGCGCAGCCTTTCGGAGATGGATACGGTCGCGAAGGGGTTTATGCGCTACTTCCAGGGCTTCGGCGACGAGCCGGACGCGACGCTGGACGATTTCGACGCTTTGCCCATTGTCCATTCCGGCTATCGGCGCGGCGCCATGGGACAGGCGCGGCTGCTCGATGCGGTCGTGCGCTATTTCCACGATGGCGAGGACAGCTGGGTGACGACCTCCAATCCGGGCCGCCTCAGCGCCGACGTGTTGTCGATCGGCGGGCGTCTGCAAGGCGCCGAGCAACGGGGCGAGCACGGCAAACTCAAAATCGCCCCCTCGCTGCTCGCACGCCGGGACGCCTTCATCAAGGAGCAGGCTGCCGCCGGAGATCGCACGCGCGCCTTTTTCGCCGATATCTCGAACCGCTTGCGCGGGCGGCGCATCGTCATTTCCGGAACTGTTGCGCAGATGTTCGACCTCGCGGAAGAAGCACGCAAGAACGGCGTGACGCGCGTGTTTGCGCCCGACACGCTGGTGCATATCGCCGGCGGCTCCAAGGGCCGTACGTTGCCCGACGATTGCCATGAACGCATCGCGGAGTTTATCGGCGTGGCGTCCTACCGGCAGGGCTACGGCATGACGGAGATGGTGAATGCAACGCATCGCGCCTGTCCTCTCGGCCGGTATCATTTCAAGCCGAACATCGTGCCTTTCGTGGTCGATCACGAGAGCGGGGAGCAACGGCCGCGGCAAGGAACGCAAACCGGGCGGTTCGGCTTTGTCGACCTCGCCATCAGGACGCATTGGGGCGGCTTCCTGACCGGGGACGAGGTCACGCTCACTTTCGGCGATCAGCCTTGTGCCTGCGGACGCACCGGCGTGCACGTCCATCCCCAAATCCGGCGCTATTCCGAACAGGAAGGCGGCGACGACAAGATCACCTGCGCCGGCGCGCCTGACGCGCATGACCGCGCGCTCGATTTTATCGCCCAGATCGCGGAGTAGCCGATGGCCACGCCCTACAACGTTCCCTTGATCATCCGTGGACGGATCATCGACGATGGCGACGTCGAGTTCGGCGGCCGGCACGGCGGGGCGCGCTTCACGGCGCCCGATGTCAAGAAGCATCTGGCTGAGCTGCCGCTCTCTGCCCCATCGGCGCTTGCCGAGCTCTATCGGCTCTCCTTCGACGATATCCTCGAATACATGGCCAGTCTCCATCAGCGCATGGCCTTCGGGCAGAACCGCCACCTCCAGGAGGCGTTCGAGCTGGCACGCGGCACCTCGGGGCTGACGGAGCCTCTGCTGCGCCGGACCTATCAGCTGATGCGCGACTGTTTCGAGCCCGCCTTCGTGCGCGAGTTCGCGGACAGCTCGATCGGGCTTCCCTACCTGGAGGGCTGGGTGAGCAAACGCATGCGCAATGGCGCGAAAGTGTCCATCCGCGCCATCGGCGCGCGCGCGGTGCATGTCGTGGCGGGCAACTCTCCGCTCGTGTCCTCGATGACCGTCATGCGCAACGCCGTCCTGCGAAGCGACGCAATCATCAAGACGCCCTCCAACGACCCGCTTACGGCGGCGGCCTGCGCACGGACCATGATCGAGATGGCGCCCGATCATCCCCTCACGCGGCATTTGTCTGTCGCCTACTGGAAGGGCGGCGATGCGACGATCGAGGATGCCTTGTACCAGCCCCGGAACATCGAAAAGATCATCGCCTGGGGTGGCTTCGCGTCGATCACGCATATCGCCAGATACATCCAGCCCGGCATCGATCTGATCACGCTGGATCCGAAGCTCAGCTCGACGATCATCGGCAAGGTCACATTCGAGAGCAGGACCGCGATGGAAGATGCAGCCCGGCGCATGGCCATCGATATCGGCTCCAACAACCAGGAAGCGTGCCTGAATGCGCGGGTAGCCTATATCGAGACCGGAACCGACAAAGCGGGGCTCGCGAAAGCCAATGTCTTCGGACAGATGGTTTACGACGCGTTGCAGGCGCTCCCGCCGGCGCTCAGTACGCCCGTCAATCGGGTCGATCCGCAATTGGCCGAGGAAGTGCAAACGCTCAGGATGATGAGCGACCAGCACAGGATCATCGGCGGCGGCAAAAGCGGTGCGATCATCGTTTCGCAGGCGAGCGAGCCCGTGGATTTTGCGCGCATCCTGACCAATCGGGTCGGAAACCTGGTACCTGTTGACGATCTGGAAATCCCGATCAATTCCGTCACCGCCTACACCCAGACGATCGGTATCTATCCCGATACGCTCAAGGAGGAGATTCGCGACCGCCTGGCGTTTCATGGCGCGCAGCGCTTCGTATCGCTCGGCTATGCGGCGCGGCTTTCATTCGCGGGACCTCACGACGGCATCGAACCGCTGCGCCGGATGTGCAAGTGGATCATCGAAGAGGAGTACGATGAAACGGAGGTTCCGCTCGCCTCGAAATCCTATGCCGATTTCGAGTTCGCGTGACATGATCGACGCCGGAGGAGCAGCGCGGACTCCAGACAGGATGCGTCCCGAGGCAAGGAGAGCACTCAATGGATAAGCGACGAACGGAGCGGACGCCGGGCTTCTATGCTGGCGTCATCGCCCTGATTGCCCTTTGTCAGGTGATATTCGGAACCGATTTCTGCGCAGTCAATGTGGCGCTTGCGTCGATCGTACGCGACATGCACATCACGCCGGCGCTGACATCGTGGGTGGTCGCGACCTACTCGCTTGCCTATGCGGGGTTTCTGGTTCTGGGCGGCCGCGCCGCCGATTCGTACGGCCGAAGAAGGTTTTGCCTGATCGGTCTCTATCTGTTCGGAGCGGGCACGCTGATGGCCGCGGCAGCACCCAATGTCTGGGTGTTGATCGCCGGGCGCGCGCTCGAGGGTTTGGGAAGCGCTTTTCTGATTCCCACGAGTTTTTCCCTGATGAACGTCCTTCTTCCCGATGGACCCGTTCGCCATCGCGCGTTTGCGGTGTTCAGCGCGACGCAGGGCGTGGCGATGACCCTGGGCCTGTGCGTCGGCGGTATGCTGACCACCCAGGTCGGCTGGCGCTCGGTGTTTCTCTTGACCCTGCCGCTGATCGTGGCCGGGATCATCCTCTCCTGGCGCTTCATTCCGCCCCTCGAAAAACGCGAGAAGAGCGCATCGCTGGATATTGGCGGCGCGGTGCTGATCACCGTCGGCATCGGTGTCTTGCTGATCGCGCTTTCGATGATGGGCGAATATGGCTGGCTTTCGCGGCAAGGGCTGGAGACGCTCGCCGCCGCCATCGGGCTGCTCTTTCTGTTTTTCCTGCTCGAGCGACGTCTGCGCGAACCGCTGGTCGACTTTTCGACCTTCCGCTTTGCCAATTTGCTCGGCGCCGACGTGGCGAGCGTCGGAATCATGGCGACCACAGGCGGGGTCTTTGTCCTCCTCAACATGTTCATGCAGCGGGAACTGCATTTTTCCGCGATGATGTCCGGGCTCGGCATGTTGCCCTACGCCGTCGCCGTCATGATCGGGGGCCGTCTGGTCGGTCACGGCATGGCCAGGTTCCCGTTGCGGCAGTGCATCCTTGCGGGCTTCGTGGTGTTCATTCTGGCGACGATTTTATTTGCCGTAGTTTCCGGCACGGGGAGCTATGGATTGACCTTGGCGCCGGTCATGGTCATTGCCGGACTCGGCAGCACGGTCGCGACCGTCTTGCTGATGGCGTTCAGCGTCGCGGCCGTTCCCGCGGAGCGGCAGGGCGTTGCGACCGGCGTGCTGATCACGTTTCAGCAGATCGGCCTGGCGCTTGGCGTGTCGCTTGCCTTGACGGTGATGTCGGCAAGTCTGAAGCAGGGCACGCCGCTCGTACTCTCGCTTCACCAAGCATTCTTTGCAACTACAGCGACGGCCGTATTCGGATTTCTCTGCACGATCTTTTTCACGCGCAGGGCCACCGTTTCTGTCGGACAGATCGCCATTGCTCCTGTCGAGGCGGTGTTGTAACCCGACCGTACGCGGCAGTCCGGCGGTGAAGACGACGGCTCGACAACGACACATACCCATTCGCGAAACTGCGCTCGGCCTGCGCATCGCCATCATTTGCGCCATGCTGGGCACCTTCATGCAGGTGCTCGATCAGACGATCGCAAATGTCGCATTGCCCTACATGCAGGGCGGTCTGCAGGCCTCGCGCGACGAGATCACCTGGGTCCTCACTTCCTACGTCATCGCCGCAGCCATCATGACGGCACCGGTGGGGTGGTTTGCGACGCGGTTCGGCAAGAGAAATTTCTTCGTCGCCTCGCTGCTTGGCTTTACCGTCGCCTCCATCATGTGCGGGGCGGCCCAAACGCTCAACGAAATCATTATCTTTCGTCTGTTGCAGGGAGCGTTTGGAGCGGCGTTGACGCCGCTGTCGCAGGCGATCGTTCTCGACCGCTATCCTCCCGACAAGCGCGGCTCGATCATGTCCATCTGGGGTCTTGTCGTGATGATGGGGCCGATTTTGGGTCCGACGCTCGGGGGCTACCTGACCGATTTCTACAGTTGGCGCTGGGTCTTCTACGTCAACGTGCCGTTCGGAATTCTGGCCGCGGCAGGAATTTGGCTGTGTCTCGATGATCGGGAAGATCGCCACTCCCAGCAGTTCGACTGGATCGGCTTTGGGTTCCTCGCGGTGGGACTTGGTTCGCTGCAATTGATGCTCGACCGCGGAACTACGCAGGGCTGGTTCGATTCCACTGAAATCCTCATCGAAGCAGTATTGGCGGGGCTGTGCTTCTATCTGTTCCTGGCTCATTATTTCACGTCGGACCGATCCTTCATTCCGCGGTCGCTGTTTTCGGACCGCTATTTCGTGTCGGGCGTCGTCATCACCTTCATGATCAGCATCGTGATGCTGGCGACGTCCGCGCTGCTGCCGCCCTACCTGCAGAATTCTCGGCGGCTATTCGGTGACTGCGACCGGGCTCATACTGGCGCCGCGCGGCGCCGGAACGATGATCTCCATGTTCATGCTCGGCCGCATCGTGATGAAGATCGACGTCCGCATCCCGATGGCCCTGGGTTTTGCAATCCTCCTGTGGTCTATGTGGGTCATGTCGAGCTGGACGCCGGATATCGATTCCGGAAGTCTGGTCAGCGTCTCCTTCATCCAGGGAGTGGGGATGGGCATGATCTTCATTCCGAACAACATCCTGGCGTTCTGGACGCTTTCGGGACCGCTCCGAACCGACGGCTCCGCGTTCCTCAACCTGGTGCGCAATGTAGGCGCCGCCATCGGCGTCTCCGTCTCCACCACTGTGCTGCAAAGCGCGACGCAGACCGCGCACGCCACTCTCGCCGGCCACGTCACCATGTTCAATCGCGCGTTGGGGATTAACGGGCCGAGCATGATGTGGAATCCGCAGATGACTTTTGGAGCGCGCCAGATCGAAGCTGTTATCGAGCGAAATGCAGAAATAGTCGCCTTTTCCGACGTATTCCGCTTCATGTTCTATATCAGTCTGCCGAGCGTTCTGGTCATCCTGCTGATGAAAAGACCGCCAAGATCTATCGAAGGGCCGAAGGATATCGAGATCATGGAGACGTAGTCCGGACGTTTAGCGCGGGCTCCGCTGGCTGGTGAGGCAGAGTTCAAGCTGGCGACGCGAGTCACCCAAATTTCTTCAGAATTCGAGAACCGGTTTTATCGTTTTGCCGGACGATGCGTCGGCGACGGCCTCATTGATCTGCTCGAAGGGGTATGATCGCGAAATCCTGTCGATCGGGAACCGGCCATCGACGAATGCATCGACCAGATAGGGAATGAAAGTCGCCGGATCGGAATCACCCTCGGTGACGCCACGGATTTCCCGTCCCGGGATCATGTTCAGGATGTTGACGCTCAGCATGGGTTCCTTGCTCGCACCAAGCAGAATGCAAACCCCCCGCGGAGCCAGAGCCGCAAGGGCCGCTTCGATCACGCGGGGCACGCCCGTCGTGTCGATGATCGTCGTCAGGTCCGTCACCCTTTCGAGCTGGTCGCTCCCGGTCGAGGTGTTGATGGTCTCGGCGTCCACCAGCTCGGCAGCGAGGTCGAGTTGCGACTGAACGCGGTCGACGGCGATGATGCGGCCGCAACCGGCGATCCGCGCCGCAAACATTGCGGCGAACCCGACGGCCCCGGCGCCCAAAATCGCGATGGTGGACGCCTTCGCCGGCTTCATCGCATTGAGGACCGTGCCGGCGCCGGTCATGAATCCGCAGCCGAATGCGCCCAGCAGCCGTAGCGGCGCATCTTTGCGAACCTTGATGGTGTTCCGAGCGGGCGCCACCGTGTACGTGGCAAAGGACGATTGCGTGAAGAATGCGCCGTTGAGCGGGTGCCCTCTATCGTCCGCGAGTGTCGAGCTGCCATCGGCGCGGCGGCCCGAGAAGTTCAACGCCATGAAGTTCTCGCAGTAAGCGGGGTGTCCACCGCCGCAACTCGCGCAGCGGCCACAGCTTCCGAAACCGACCACCACGTGGTCGCCCGCGGTTAAACCAGTCACCCCCGGCCCGGTACGCTCGACTATTCCCGCGCCTTCGTGACCCAGTACCACCGGCATGGGCAGCGGGACCAGCTGCTCCACCACTGCGAGGTCCGTGTGGCAAATTCCGCTGCCGACGAGCTTGACCAGAACCTCTCCGGACCGGGGCTCGTCGAGCCTGACGGATTCGATCGTGAAGGGGCCATTCGGCTGGCGAACGATCGCGGCACGAATATCCATGTGGTTATCTCTTTTTCGGGAATTGGGGACGCGTGCCCGGCACTCGGCGTGGTCATTCCATTCACACACGCGCTGCGCACGTCAAGCGTGGACGTCATCGACGCATCCCGGAAGAGCCACCGGCATGTTGGCCACGTAGTGGCCGCGGCATTGAAAGGCCCGATCGGCCGCCGTATGGCTGGCGTATGAAGAGGCGTCCTGAGCCCGCATCATGGCGGCTGCAAAGACACCCTGCGAGGCTTGCAGAACGTCCGGGAAAATGGCGCCTGCTGCTTTCTCTCGCCAGGAGGAGGCGCAATGAACGTGCACAATCCGGCCCTCTCTAACCTCGTCGATGCCAATCGCGAGCGCAGGACATTCCGCGTTCATCGCGACGCCTACAGGAGCGCGGAAATATTCTCGCACGAGAAGGAGCTCATCTTCGGCCGATGCTGGCTGTATCTGGGCCACCAGAGTGAATTGGCCAAAAACGGCGATTTCGTCACCCGGCGCGTCGGCGGCCGCGACCTGATCTTCATACGCGGACGTGACGGCAAAATTTCTGCGCTTTACAACAATTGCACGCATCGCGGTGCGCGCATCTGCCGTGAACGGAAAGGCACCGCCAGAAACTTTGCCTGCCCGTATCACGGCTGGATTTTCAACACGTCGGGCAAGCTTCTCTCCACAAGCACTGATCACGGGTATCCCGAAGACCTCAATGCGAGCGGCAGGCTCGATCTGCGGCCCGTCGCGCGGCTCGACAATTATCGCGGCTTCTACTTCGTCAACTACAATCCAGGCGCAATCTCGCTGCATGATTATCTCGACGACGCCCGCACTGCCTTCGACAATCTGTGCGACCAGGCGGAAACGGAGCTCATTATTCTGCCGGGCGAGCATTCCTATACAATCAAAGCCAACTACAAACTCATGGCCGAGAACAGCTATGACGGCTATCACCTGACATCGGTGCACGGAACCTATTTCGAGTTCCTGCGCGATCGCGCCGCCGGCAATGAGGCGGCGATCCGACAGCTCGAATCCACGATCCAGGATTATTTCACCAGCGGACGCACGCGTTCGCTCGGAAAGGGGCACGCCATCCTGGATTCGATGGTTCCGACCGGCCGTCCGGTGGCGCAGTGGACGCCGATCTGGGGTCCGGAAATCAAAAAGGAAATCGACGCCAAGCGCGCTTATCTCGAGGCCAAGGTCGGCAAGGAAAAAGCCGACTACATCGCCGATTATCAGAAGAACCTCGTTATCTTCCCCAATCTCGTCATCAATGACATCCTGGCGGCGACGGTTCGCGTCATCGAACCGGAGGGCTCGGATTTTATGCGGGTGACCGCGTGGGCGATCGGGCCCAAAGAGGAATCTGTGGCGCTGCGCCAGCTGCGGCTCGACAATTTCATCTCGTTTCTGGGACCCGCGGGATTCGGTTCGCCAGACGACATCGAGATGCTGGAGCTCTGCCAAACCGGCAATGCGCACTCGCCGATCGAATGGTCGGAAGTGTCCAAGGGGTATTCCGGCGAGGGCGATGTACTGCACGCGTGGGGCCGTCCGGACGACGAGAACCACATCCAGTCCTACTGGACGCAATGGGATCGCGTCATGCGCGGCCTGGACAAGCTGGAAGCGTGAGGAGCGATATGCCAGCACCCCGGATCGCACGGCCCGAAGCCGAAGACTTCCTGATATCGGAAGCTGAATTGCTCGACGACTGGCAGATGCCGGAATGGGCAAAGCTGTTCACGCAGGACGCCATGTACGAGGTAACAAGCCCCGCGTCGCCCACACCGCGCGAAGACAACCCCGAATCGACCCTTTTCCTGATCGCCGACCGCATCGACCGCATCCAGGGACGGGCGAACCGGCTGATGAAAGCGGGCACCCACGCCGAATTTCCCCGGTCCAAGACGCGCCACCTCGTGACCAATATTCGCGTGCGCGACGGCGCCGACGGAGAGGCGAACGTGCGCGCCAATTTCGCCGTCTATCGCACCAAGGAAGACACGACGACCGTGTACATGGGCGAATATCATTATCGGCTCGTGCGCGAGAATGGCGCGGTGAAAATCCGGCGCAAGCGCTGTATTCTCGACATCAACAGCCTTTACGATCAGGGCCGGCTAACGATCATCCTGTAACCGCAGGCCGCGGTGGGAGAAACAGTGTGGGCAAAGTCGAGTTTCGCTATCGCCGTTTTGGATACGTCGTGCTGGATGTTCCCGATATCTCCCGTTCGACGGCCTTTGCAACGGAAGTATTCGGACTGGACGATGCGGGAACGGGGCCGAAGGGCGAAAAGTTCTTCCGCTGCACGCCGCATCATCACGACATCGTGTTGCGTCCGGCGGCGAGCGCCGCGTTCGCCCGCTCGGGCTGGGAGCTGGAAACGGAAGACGATCTCGACAAGGCCTACTTCCATTACGAGCGCCTCGGGATCAGACCAAGCTGGCTGGCGGCCGCGGAGTCCGATGCGTATGGGCTGGAGCGCGCTTTCCGCATTCGCGAGCCGGTCACGGGAACCATCTTCGAATATTTTGCCCGGATGAGCACAATCAGCGTGCCGCTCGCACGCAGCGTGACCAGCTTTTACGGCCACGGCCATTTCGGTCTCTTCGTGCCTGATGTGCGCAAGCTGGCCGACCATATGGTCGAGAACATGGGCTTCCTCGTCTCCGATTATCTCGAGGGCTGGCCAGTCGTTCTGCTCCGCGCCTTTCCGAACCCCAATCACCATTCGTTTGCGCCCCTTAACTCGCCGTCAGGAAAGGTGCTGTTCCATCATGTCGCTTTCATGGTCAACACCATCGACGACATCGGCAAGCTGTTCAATCGCATCAAGAAACACGATGTGAAAACCCAGTTTGGTATTGGCCGTCACCCGACCTCGGGCAGTATCCACCTCTACATTTACGATCCCGATTATTTCGTCTGGGAATACACGCTCGGCATGGAGCAGTTCCCGGAATCCGGCGCGCGCGAGCCACGCCGCATGTCGGCCGCGCCGGAAAATTTCGACCTGTGGGGAGCGGTGCCCGATCGCGAATTCGCCGGCCGCAACCCTCCCGCGCTCGTGTCCTGAGCGATGGTCGCTTACGTCATTTTTCTGGTCGACAAAATCCGCGATCCCGAGAAACTGGCGACCTACCGCAGCCGCGTCCGCGCGACTTTGGAGGGCCGCAATGCCACGGTCCGCGTGCTGCACGGACGCCACGACGCCGTCGAAGGCGCGCCGACGACGGACATCGGCATGCTTGAATTTCCGACGTTCGAAGAGGCGCGGGAGTGGTATGGCTCGCCCGCCTACCAGGACGTGGCTGCGCTCAGATTTGCCGGCGCCGATTGCCGCGCCGTCATCGTGCAGGGCGTTTGAGCGCGACGGATCGATCGCGATGAACGGCGCCAATCAGATGGAATTCGACGTCGTCGTCGTGGGCTCCGGAAGCGCGGGCATGACCGCCGCCGTCGTCGCCGCGAAGCTCGGCCTGGAGGTGCTTCTGGTCGAGAAGACGGAATATTTCGGGGGGATTTCCGCGCTTTCCGGCGGCGGTTGCTGGATTCCCGGCAATTCCCTGATGGAGCAGGTGGGACTAACGGATTCGCGCGAAGCGGCGGAACGCTACATCGAAACGGTCGTCGGAAACTATCTTCGCCCGGAGATCATGAAGGCTTTTCTGGATAACGGGCCGTCCATGATCGATTTCATGCTCGCGAACACCGAGATCGCGTATGCGGCCCGCAAACCAGCTCCCGATTATTACACCGAACTGGAAGGCAGCCGGGTAGGGGGACGATCGCTCGGTTCGGTGGTTTATGACGGGCGCAGGCTCGGGCGCTGGTTCGCGACGCTGCGGCCGCCCCTGCAGGAATTCAATGCGCCGCTGGGAATGATGCTCAGCCCGCCGGATCTCATGCACCTGACCAATGCCGCAAGATCACGGGTCTCGCTGCGCCATTCCGCGAATCTGTTGGGCCGCTTTGCGCTCGATCGACTGCGCTATGGGCGCGGCACGCGTCTGACGATGGGCAATGCGCTGATGGGCCGCTTCCTCCGCTCCGCCATCGATGCTGGCGTCGCCTTATGGCTGCGCAGCCCTGCCAAAAGCCTCATCCGCGAAGGCAATCGCGTGCGCGGCATCGTCGTCCATCATGAGGGCCGTGACATCTTGATCAATGCGCGCAAGGGTGTCGTGCTGGCAACCGGTGGTTTTTCCGCAAATCCGGAAATGCGGCGCAAGTATTTTCCCTTCGCCGAAGCGCACCAGACCATCGTACCCGACGGCAACACCGGCGACGGACTTGCGATGGCGCTCGAAGCGGGCGCCGTGATGGATCAGCCCAACCGTCGCAACGCCATCTGGGCAGTCGTTTCACTCCTGAAGAATCGCGACGGCAGCGTGATCAAATGTCCGCATTTCTTCATGGACCTGCCCAAGCCCGGTTGCATCACGGTGAACCGTGCCGGCCGTCGCTTCGGCGACGAAGCAAACCTCGAGCTTGTCTGTGCGATGCAGGACACGGGCTCCGTCCCGGCTTATGTGATCGCGGACAGCCGAGCCGTTCGCAAGTATGGATTGGGGATGGTGTGGCCGGGTGGTCTGCGCCTGCGCAAGATGCGGCGCGCCGGATATCTCATCGAAGGCCGCTCGATCGTGGAACTGGCGCGCAAGTTGAATATCGACCCGACCGCGCTCGCGAAAACGGTCGCCAGAAACAATGCCTTTGCGGCGACCGGAAAAGATTTCGACTTCAAACGCGGTGATTCCGATCTCGACCGCTCGATCGGCGATCCCGCGCACAAGCCCAATCCGTGCCTGGGCCCGATCGACAGACCGCCCTATTACGCCGTCGAAGTTTTTCCCGGCGACAACAGTTCCGTCACCGGCTTGCGGGTAAACGCGAAGGCGCAGGCGGTGAACGCATCCGATGACCCGATCCCCGGTCTCTATGTTTGCGGGCTGGACATGAACTCGTTGTGGGCCGGCCATGGCATCGCCAACGGCGCCTATCACGCGCTCAACATGACCTTCGGCTACATCATCGCGCGCGAGCTTGCGGCGCGCGCCGATGCGATCGCCGCGCGTGCTGCATGAGTGGTGCAGCGTGACGGCCAGCGTCTTCCTCATTGGAGCAACGGGACATGTCGGAAAATCCCTGTTGCGGGAGCTTCGCGGCGATCACGATTCGGGCCAGTTGACAGTCAGGGCTGGAGCGCGGTCGCCGGCTGCGCACGCGATGGTATTGCATGAGGGGCTGGTTCCCGTCGCGTTCGATCTCGACGATTTCGAATCCCTCGATGCGGCGCTTGCGGGCGCTGACACGATCTTTCTCCTGCGGCCCTACACGCTGCGTCAGATGATGCACGGCAAGCATGTCATCGATTCGGCTCGCCGCGTCGGCGCGAAACACATCGTCACCGTTGGTGCATTCGGCAATCCGGACACTCCATGGCCGATCATCGGCTGGAACTTCCTGGTCGAGTCTTACGCCGAGCGGTCCGGCCTCGGATGGACTCATCTGCGGCCGAACTACTTCATGGACAATGTGCTGCAGCAGCGCGACTTCGCATCGGCGACGATCTTCAATCGCATCGCCCGGCCGGTGTCGTGGATCGCCAGCGAGGACATCGCTGCTGTCGCAGCAGCGGTCATCCGCGATCCCGCCTCGCATTCGGGGAAAACCTATCCGCTCGCGAGCGTTGCAGCGCATATCTCGGAAATTGCGGAACTCTTCACGCAGATGAGCGGGCGTGCGCATAAGGTTGGCGCCACGCCGCCCGAGAAAATGATGGAACGCTTGCTCGCCCAGGGTCGCGAGCCCGAATACGCAATGGCGCTGGTGGATTACATCGACGCGGTCAATGCCGGGCGGGTACCCGAGATCGCCGCGGTCTTCGACACGGTGGAAACCGTGGCGCGGCGGCCGGCGACGACGTGGCGGCGGTTCCTGGAAAAACGCGCCACAGCACTATGATTGAGCGAATTCACATAGTGGTATGTGTGGATCAGCATCGAGTGCCCGGCGCGAAAAACCGTTACGCTGCGCCGAGACCTACTCAACTCTTAGCAAAAGAGCCGTGAAACGGGAGTGATGTCGTGGAAAGTGCCTATGGCGAAGACCTGGAAATGTTTCGCGCCACCGTGCGCGCGTTCTTCAAGAAAGAGCTCGCTCCTCGCGCCCGCGAATTCGACGACAAGGGGTCCGACCGCGCCTTCTGGCGGGCGGCCGGGAAGGCCGGTCTTCTGGGAATGATTATTCCTGAGGAATATGGTGGTCCCGGCGCCGATCCGTTGAGCATCGTCATCATTTCCGAAGAATTGGGACGGTGTCCGGAGGCTGCGTCGGTGGGTTCCTGCATCTCGTCGGACATTGCGACCGGTTTTCTCATCCATCACGGGACGGAAGCACAGAAGAAATACTGGGCGCCTAAAATCCTGTCGGGTGACGCCATTCAGGCGATGGCGCTTACGGAACCGGAATCCGGCAGCGACGCCGCCTCGATCCGTTCATCGGCGCGACGCGAAGGAGATCATTACGTCATCAGCGGCGCGAAATGCTTTATCTCGAACGGTTACAAGGCAGATCTCATCTACGCCATCGTGAAGACCGATCCGGCAGCGCGTTCGCGGGGGATGAGCGTCATCATCGTGCCCGGCGATACACCGGGAGTTACCAGACGCCGTACGAACACGATGGGCTACCGCGGCGGCGATACAGGCGAGATCTTCTTCGACGACGTCAAGGTGCCGGTGACGAATTTGATCGGGGAGGAAGGTAACGCGATGAAGATGTTCCATCACACCATCGCCCTCGACCGGCTTCAAATTTCCGCGCGTGCGCTGGGCGCGGCCGAAGCGGCCTTCGAGATGACACTCGACTATACTCGCAACCGGCGCATCTTTGGCCAGCGGCTCGTCGACTTTCAGAATACGCAGTTCAAGCTCGCCGAGATGGAGGTCGACGTCACCATAGGGCGCACGCTTCTGCACGATCTGATCCGCAAATATCGTGCCGGAGAATTCACGGAGAACGACGGCGCCATCATCAAGATCTGGATTCCGGAAATGGAGGCGCGCGTGCTCGATGCCTGTGTGCAACTGTGGGGCGGCAACGGCTTCATGGATGACATGCCCATTTCGCGTATGTTCACGGCCGCGCGCGTCGACCGCATCTTCGCCGGCGCGACCGAACTTCAGAAATCACTGATGGCGCGGAAGTATCTGAAGCAATAACATCCCGGTTGCTCGCGGGAACATCGGCGGTTTCCATGAACGCAGGCGACGCCAGGTTGATGCGCGCGATCCGTCGCGAGCTCACAGATCGCATCGCGTCCGAACTTCAGACGGCGGACGCCCGCGAGAGGGTCGCCTTTATGGCGGCCGTTCTCGATTACTTCGCCGCCGACCTCGATCTGGTGCCTGCATTATCGGCAGAGGCAGCGCCCCACTTTCGCAAGTTGCTCGAGGACGCAATCGCCCTGTTGCCTGTCAGCGAATCGGGGCCGACACCCGGCTGGGAACGCGTGCTTGCGGCAGTTGACCGTGCTTCTGACCAATCGTCCACGCCGGAAATGGAACGACTGCGCGAACTGGCGGCGGACATTGCACGTTGTCTGGCGGACTTGCCGCCAGAGGAGATCAAACCGGATGAAACGAACGCGATTGCGGACGCGCAGTCTTTGATTGCAGCCGCGGATCGCCAATGGCTTCGCACGCTCGAAGCCGAACGCGAGACCACGGCTCCGCAGACGCGTGCGATGGAAGCTCTCCCATCGCCGTCGCCCGTTCTCGTGACACCGGCGTCCATGACCAACTATCTGCGCCGCGTGTTTGCCCACTCGCCATCCACTGCCGCCAAATCGATCACTCCCGTTCCCGGCGGACGTTCGAAGCGCACGATTCTCATAGACCTGAAAGAGTCCGGTCCGTTGCCGAGCCGCATCGTCATGCGCCAGGACATGTATCAAAAACCCGGTGTCGGGAGCGTCGGCCACGAATACGGGCCGCTTCTGGTCTTGTCCGAATTGGGGCTGCCCGTGCCGAAGCCGATGCATTTCGAGCCGCGCGCGACCGAACTGGGACCGCCCTTCCTGCTCGTCGAGTACATCGAAGGAAAGGTGCCGGGCTCGTATTTCGCGATGGAGGAGTCGTGTCCGCTGGCGTTCCTCGAACTGGCGAGGACGCTGGCCCGTTTGCATCGTATCGAACCGAAAAAAGTGGGAGTGGACGAAGGAACAGCCGTTGGTCCGCACGGAAGAATGGGCGAGCAGGTGGAGCAATACTCATCGCAATGGCGGAAGAATGCGATGCGCGCGTCACCCATCATCGAAAGCGCCTATGCCTGGGCGCGAGGGGAATATGCGGCGAGCACGAGTCCGGGCGTGCTCGTCCACGGCGATTGCGGGCCGCACAATCTGCTGGTGCATGAGCGGCGGCTCACCGGACTGCTCGACTGGGAATTCATGCATATCGGCGATCCCGCCGAGGATCTCGGAATCGCGCGCGTCTACGCCGAGGCGATGATGCCTTGGCAGCAATTCATGCAGGCCTATTGCGAGGCGGGCGGCGCGGATGTTCCGGAGCGCCGCATTCGCCTGGGGATGTTGCTGCATTACCTCAAAGGGACGGTGCTCGTGGCCGTGTCAGGCCGGAATTTTGCCGAAGGGAACACCGACGAATTCATCAAGGGCGCGAATTCCTATACGGGTCTGCGCCGCATCGAAATGAAGATCGTCGAATTCTTCGACCGCTTCGGGATGCGTGAGGCCGGCAAAGCCCATTTTATTGCGGCATGGTGAGGACGATCTTTCCGCGCGTGTGCCCGGACTTGCTTTGCTCCAAAGCTTTGGCCGCCTCCGAAAGCGGGAATATTGCGGCGATCTCGGGCCTCAGATGGCCGGCCTCGGCCAGCGCCCCGATCTGCGCCAGTTTGTTGCCGTCCGGCCTCACCCTGATGTTCACGGCGCGCACATTTGCTGCAGCGGCCCTGGCAGGATCGACGATTGGAACCGAGCTGACGAGAATTCCACCAGGTTTCAGGACGGAAAAGGACCGTCTCTGAACCTCGCCGCCCACCAGGTCGAAGACGACATCCACGTCGCGCACCACATCTTCGAATTTGGTTGTCTGATAGTCGATGATCTCCTGCGCCCCCAGACTTCGCAGATAGGCGGAATTTGCCGAAGAGGCAGTCCCGATGACAAACGCGCCTTTGTGGCGTGCGAGTTGAACCGCGAAACTTCCCACCCCGCCGGCCGCCGCCTGTATCAGCAAGCGTTGCCCGGGCGCGAGCTGAGCGGTATCGAACAAGGCGGTCCACGCGGTCAGCGCGGCCAGAGGGATTGCCGCGGCTTCCTCGAAACTCAGATTGCGTGGCTTTGGTGCCAGGATCGCAGGATCCGCCGCGACATATTCGGCGTTGCCACCCATCAGGCCGATCATCGCGAAGACCTCGTCGCCGGGCTTCCAGCCCTCCACGCCACTGCCGAGTTCTTCGACAACTCCGGCAATATCGCCACCGAGAATTGCGGGAAATTTCGTCTCGAACATCCCTTTCGTGAAGCCGTCGCAAATCTTCCAATCGACGGGATTGACGCCAGCGGCCTTCACATGCACCAGAACGGCGCCTGGGCTGGCAGAGGGACGTTCGACATCGTCGTACTGCACCACCTCGGCACCTCCGTAACCGTGAATGCGCGATGCTTTCATGGTGACTATCCTCGTTTCTTGTGTGATGAGCCGATCGGCGCTGTTGCCGCGGCGAGCTGCCTTGCCACATCGTGCAGCAGGCGAGGGAACGAGTTGTAACCGATCGCTGCGAGGCGGAGATCGCCATCTGTGCCCGTTGCAAATGCGTGACCCGCAACTGCGGTTGCGATGGCGAACCGAAGCGAACGCCACAGCGCGAAGAATCGGAATCTTTCGTCTGAAATTTCCCTGCCGCCATTGTCGCGATAAACCCGCATGAATTCCGTCCAGGGCAGAACTTGCGTCGTGAAATGCTCGCTGCCGAGCAAATCTTCCGCGGGATCGCCGGCATGGGCGAACTCCCAGTCCAGCACGGCGCTTAGCCGGCCCCCATGTACCAGCATGTTGTGGTAGCTGCTGTCGCCGTGAACCAGCACCGATTGGCGAACGGTTACGTCCACGTGGTCATGGAGCCAGAGGAACGATGCCTCGACGAGTGGAGAAGGTTCGATTTCGCTGGTTCGCCATTTCGCATAGTAGGAATCGAGCATGTCGCGAACGGGCGTCGATGATTGCCCCCACATCAACCTCGCGCGCAGATCGTCGGTCTCGAGGTCCAGGCTGTGCAGCTGGCCGAAAAACCTTGCCGCGTCGCGCGCCACCGACGCCGGTGCGTCCATGCGAAATAGCGTTCCCCCCGGCTTTCCCGCCGCCATGGCCAGGGCACTGAACGGACCACCCAGCATGGTGTGGTTCGGTTCCAGCCAGAGCGGCTTTGGCAGGGGCAATCCCGCGCGCCACGCGATCTCCTGCAGAGGATATTCGTAGACGACAGACTGACCGCCGATCTCGGCGGCAAGGTCCTGACGCAACACAATACCGGCGGGAAAAGACGCATGGCCCTCAAGCTTCACAAGCGTCGTGCCCTTGGAGCGTCCCCCTGGAATGGGAGTAACTGCGGTCGCCCCGATGTCTGGCATGTCCGCAAAGCGGGTGCGCAGATAGGTCGTGATGTTTTCCGCGGTCATCCGGGTCTGCGCCCGTGCCGTCTTCGCCGGCGCGGTCGTTCCCTCGGTTTTTACCAAGCCTTCGAACCGATCGCGAAAGTTCAGTTCCGCCCGAGCGATACTGCTGACGAGGGTTCCCAGCGCCGGCTTCGACATTTCGCTGTGTTTGTCGGAGCGGGCAACATTGTTGAGGATTGTCTTCAGAAGATCGGCCAACTCCCGCGAATCGGTCGCTGCTTTATCTGCACAATCGGACGAGGATAGCAGCTGCGTCTCTCGCACGGCCCGTGCGAGTTCGGTGAGATACGCGGTTTTCCATTCCGCCGGCGCGGCCATCCCGGCGACGAGCCGCGTCACAACAAAATCGATCAGCTCGGCGCGATGATGCGCCATGCCGGATGGCAAATGCGGGATGACGTCACTCCGTAGAGCGGCAAGCACCGCTCGCAGGAGAGGCGCCGCGTGGTTCATTCCAGGTTGCCCGGCGATCGTGTTCTCCGTTTCCCGGATGTTGAGGCAAGACGTTAGCACGGCGCAGCAGCGGACAAGCTATGTGAGTACCCGCATCGATTGCGGATCGAAGGGAAGAAATTCCTGGCCGTTTCTGGCTCGTTGAATCCAGTTGGGATCGTTCAAGAGCGAACGGCCCACCGCAAGGAGATCGAACTCGCCGCGCTCGAAGCGCTCGATCACCTTGTCGAGATTGTTCACGGTCGTAGGCGGCTTGAGCGCAGAATCGTACTTGCCCCGCTGCACGCCCGTTCCGCCCACCATGACGGAAGGCTTTCCTGTCAGCTTCCTGGCCCAGCCGGCAAGATTGAGATTTGAGCCTTCGAATTCCGGCGGCTGGAAGTTACGCGTGCTGGCGTCGAAAATGTCCACGCCGGCTTCGGACAGCGGCGTCAGAATTTGCTCGAGTTCGGCAGGGGTAGTGGCAATCTTTGCGTCGTAATCCTGAGACTTCCACTGCGAGAAGCGCAGCGAAATGGGCATGTCTTCGCCGATGCGCCGGCGGATGGCCTTGACGAGCTCAACGGCAAATCGCGTGCGGGCCACGTGGTCGCCACCCCACCGGTCGTGGCGTGTGTTGGTTTCGCCCCACAGGAACGTGTCGATGAGATAGCCGTGGCCGCCATGCAGGGCGATTCCATCGAATCCGATCTCCTTCGCGTTTGCCGCACACTGCGCGAAGGCCTTGATCACGTTTCCGATCTCGCTGTCGCTCATCGGAGCGGTCGGCTCCTTCATCATCTCCACATACTCGCGCGCGAGGACCGTGATCTTGTCCGTCGGCCCCCATATTCCCGCCGGGCGGGACGCCGGATAGTCCGGGTAGGGACCGGTGCCGGGCTTCTTCATCACGCCCATGTGCCAGAGCTGGGAAAAAATGAGCGCGCCCGCCGCATGCACTTCTGCGACGACGCGGCGCCAACCCTCGAGCTGCGGCTCGCCATACATGTAGGGCGTGCCGTGTTCCCCGAGCCCGGCATCGCCCACCGCGCCCTTGTGCTCGACGCAAGTCGCTTCTGTCATGATCGCGCCGACCCCGCCTTCCGCGCGGCGGCGGTAATAAGCAGCCACGTCCGATCCGGGAATGCCCTGGGGCGAAAAGTTCCGCGTCATCGGAGCCATCACGAACCGATTGGAGAAGGCCGCCGACTTGATCGTCAGAGGCTCGAAGAGTGGTTCGATATTCAACGGTCTCGCGCTCGGATGCGGGGGCGGCCAGAACCGGCGAAGCCTAGGAATACCTGCCGTCCGGTGCAAAGCAGATCGGCCGCCGCTTCACAAAGTGGTACGGTGGCGGGACAGGTATTTGCGAGGTGCGCATATGCGTCCGGCTAAATCGATCGGGCGACTACGAGTCGCATGATCTCGGCAGTGCCAGCGAAGATGCGGTGCAGCCGCGCCGCGGTGTACAGCCTGGAGACGGGATATTCTTCCATATAGCCGGCCCCACCGTGGAGCTGAACGCATTGGTCGATGACGCGGCCCTCCATCTCCGGCAGCCACATCTTGACCATTGCGGAGCGTACGCCGTCGAACGAGCCATCCATCACCATTCGAATCGTCTCGTCCAGGAATGCACGTCCAACTGCGATTTCCGTCTTCATTTCAGCGAGGCGGAACTGCGTGTTCTGGTGGTCGAAGACCCGCTTCCCGAAGCCTTTGCAATTCTTGACGAACTCGACGGTTTCGTCGAAGGCCCGTTGGGCAGCGGCGTGCGCGATCACCGACCAGGTGAGACGGTCACGATTGAGCGAGGACATGAGGACCTTGAAGCCGCCATCCCTGGGGCCGAAGAGATTGCCGGCGGGCACGCGGACCTGGTCGAAAAAGATTTCCCCCGTATCCGAACCATGCATGCCCATCTTTTCAAGTTTGCGTCCCTTGCGCACTCCCGGCCTGTCGGCCTCTACGACGAGCACGGAAATACCTGAATTTCCCTTGTCAACCGACGTTCGGCACGCAACGAGAACCGCGTCGCAGGTGAACACGCCGGATATGTATGTCTTGGCGCCCGTGATCATATATTCGTCGCCGTCGGGCACAGCAGTTGTCCGCAACGCCGAAACATCGCTGCCGCTGTCTGGCTCCGTCATCGCAAAGGAGAATTGAACTTCGCCGCGCGCCATTTTTGGAACCCAGCGGCGCTTCAGTTCTTCCGAGGCGTGATCCATAAACTGATTGGAAATCTGGTCGCGCTCGAAGCCGGCGGCAATGCTCGCACCCGCGACCGAATACCCGATCTCCTGCGCCATGATGACCCGGTACAGAAAATCGCCGCCCGGTCCGCCATATTCTTCCGGCACGCCGATTGCGAGAAGTCCGGCCTCGCCGGCTTTTTTCCAGAACGATTTCGGCATCATGCCCGCGCGCCGCCAATCGTCCGCATAGGGTTCGATCTCGTCCTCGACGAAGCGACGTACGGATTCGCGGAAGATGTTGTGCTCGGGAGCAAACAGGGTATTGCTGTGGGAAAAGGGCATGGACGGTGCCGTCCCGGATGGCGGCCAGACCCTGCCTCCCTCTCGTGCAGCGGAGCAACAGCATCCATGCCGGTTGCCACTTCGTGGGCGGCGGGCGGTCAAATATCGAGGCGAACGAGCACATGGAATTGGCAGGAAAACGCATTGTCATCACTGGCGCCGCGCGGGGCCTCGGAAAACCTATGGCGCTCGCCTGCATTCGCGCGGGCGCCCAGGTTCTCTTCACCGCGACCGACCGTCGGGCCCTGGAGGAGGCCGTCGAGGAGAGCGAGGCGAAAAACGATCAGGCCGTCATTCACGTGGCGGATGTCCGCTACACCGGCCAAGTCGACTCCATCATTGCCGCCGCCGAGCGCGCTTTCGGAGGGGTGGATGTGCTGTTCAACAATGCGGGGATCGGAACGGGTTCGATCCGTCCGGATTTCTGGGAGAATCCGGTTCGCTTCTGGACAATCGCCGACGCCGACTATCGAAAATTTCTGGAGATCAACACGCTTTCCGCATTGCGGCTCGCCTCGCTTGCCGTGCCGCAAATGATTGCGCGCCAATGGGGCCGCATCGTCAATGTCACGACGAGCCTCAGCACAATGTTGCTCGCGGGTCAGGCCGCCTACAGCGTTTCCAAGGCTGGATTGGAAGCCGTCACGTCGGTGATGGCGGGCGACCTCGCAGGAACGGGCGTCACCGCCAATGTACTCGCGCCGGGAGGCCCCGCGGATACGCGCATGGTGATGGGCGTGAACGTTCCGCGCGAGGCTCTCATTCCCGCCGATTGCATGGCCGCGCCCGCGGTCTGGCTGTCGTCGAACGCTTCCGACGGCGTAACCGGCAAGAGATTTCTCGGAGTCAAATGGGACCGCACGCTGCCGCCCGGGCAAGCGGCGATCGCGGCGGGAGCGCCGGTAGCCTGGACCGGATATGGAGAACAAATGCGCCCCCCGATCGGCGGAATGCCACCGCGGAAGGCGCCATGAGCATGACCAGCCCGAATGCGTCGCCGGCAGGCAGGCTTGTGGGCAAGGTCGCGATCATCACGGGTGCCGGCACAGGCATCGGCCGCGCCGCGGCACTGCTCTTTGCGGAAGAGGGCGCCACAGTGGTCCTTGCTGAAATTTCGGGCCCGGCAGGCGAAGATGCCGCGACAGAAATAATGACGAATGGAAGCAGCGCGATTTTCGTTCAGACCGACGTTACAGATGCAGCCAGCGTGGAAGCCTGTGTCGACCGGACGCTCTCTTGCTGTGGTCGTCTCGACATTGTCTACAACAACGCGGGCGGCAGTTCGCCCGAAGACGGAAAGGTCACGGATGTCTCGCCGGAGGTTTACGCGCGCGCGATGGCGCTCAACCTCCACGGCACATGGCTGTTTTGCCATTACGCCATTCCGGCAATGATCCGTTCCGGCGGGGGCTCGCTGATCAATACGTCCTCCGGGCTCGCCGTCGGCATGCAGGCCGGTGGCCGCCACGCATACTCTGCGGCCAAGGGCGGCGTTCTCTCGCTGACCAGAGCGATCGCCTTCGATTATGCGCACGAGCGCGTACGCGCCAACGCGATCGTTCCCGGCTTTACAACGAGCGAGCGGGTTGCGCGTGATCTGGCGGCCCACCCGCAGCTGAACGAGCGCATCAGCGCGCAGCACCCATTGGGTTACGGCCACCCCCACCAGGTCGCCCACCTCGCGCTCTACCTTGCCTCGGACGAATCGGCTCAAACGACGGGGCAGATGTTCGCGGTGAACAACGAAGTCACAGGCTGAACAACTCCACGGGGTGGCACCCCCCGTCTTCGCACTTGAGAAGTGCGTGTTCGAGGACGAAGTTTGGCTGCGCTGCGACGTGCTCATTCGTTCGAGCTATTTGTGGGGAAAACAATGCCGGACGACCTGCTTTTCGAAATCAAGGATAGCGTCGCGAGAATCACCATCAACCGCCCCGGCACGTATAATGCGATGCGCGCGACGATGTGGGGAGGAATGCTCGCATTCGTCCAGGAGATCGAGCATAACCCCGACATTCGCGTGCTCGTGCTCTGCGGCAGCGGCAGGAATTTCTGTTCGGGCGCCGACGTAACCGAGTTTGCCGAGACCGCGCACATGCCGCCACAGCAACTGGCGACCCATTTTATGCGGCAGGCCGACACGATAAATCCTCTCTTCATCACGCTCGAGCGCATACCCCAGCCTGTCATCGCCAGCGTTCGCGGCATCGCGGCCGGCGGCGGGCTGGGACTGGTTGCAGGTGCTGATTTGATCATTGCGTCCGAGACCTCGCGTTTTTTTTCAGCCCAGATCAAGCTCGGCGCCATTCCCGATTCGGCCGTTTCATTCAACTTGCGGCGCTCGATCGGTATCAAGAGAGCAAAGCAGTATTGCCTGCTGGGCGAGGAAATGGACGCGCAAACGGCAATGAAACTCGGCCTCGTCAATTGGGTCGTAGGGGATGACGAGCTTGAAGAAGAGACGGAAAAACTGGCCGCGCGTCTTGCACGAATGCCCCGCGTTGCCATTGCGCGCACCAAGGCGGCGCTCAATGATTCATTTCACAACACGCTGAGCGACCATTTCCTGGATGAAGCGCTGGATGTCGGCCGCTGCGTGTCACATCCGGACTTTGCCGTGAACGTGCGCGCGTTCATGGATCGCAAACGATAGCAGCGGCAATCGACTCGGCCGTCTTCCGAGAGCTTGTCGGAGTATTTATCCGACGGAGGCCTTGTCCAAACGGGCATTCCCTGCAATCTGGGTGTGATCGGCCGCCTCCGACGGCGCATTCCGGTATCGACATGAACGAAGTACCAGTTCCCGGGCCGAATCTCGCGCTCGTCGGGCTCGTCCTTGCGCGGGACGGGCGCACGTTCGCGCGCGTGCCCGATTTCGAGCTCGCAGCCGGGGCGTCGCTGGCGCTGGTCGGAGCGTCCGGTTCCGGCAAGAGCACGGCACTGATGGCGATTGCCGGCGTGCGGCCGCCGCAGCAGGGCTCGATCAAGATCGAAGGCAGCGATCCGTGGAGCCTGCGAAGGCGGGCGCGCGACCGTTTTCGCGGCCGGCGCATAGGCCTCGTCTTTCAGTCGTTCCATCTTGTCGATGCGCTCAGCGTACGCGCAAATGTCTGGCTCGCAGCCCAGTGCGCTGGATATCCCGAACACGAATCGGATCGCATGGACCGCCTGCTCGACCGGCTGGGTCTCTCCGACATTCGCCATCGGCGCGCCGATCGCATCAGCCATGGTCAGGCGCAGCGTGTCGCGGTCGCGCGCGCGCTGCTTAACCGGCCCGCCGTGATTCTCGCCGATGAGCCCACTTCTGCCCTCGATGACGCGAATGCCGAGGCGCTGATCAAACTGCTGACCGATTCCGCCAGGCTGGAAAAAGCGGCGCTGGTCGTCGCAACGCACGATCGGCGCGTGCTGACGGTCGTCGACAGGGTTGCCCAGATGGAGGCCGAGTCATGAGCTGGATCACGCTCGCCTTCGCCTTTCTGAGCCGCCGCTGGGGACAGGCGCTGCTTTCCGTCGTGGTGGGCGCTCTTGGCATTGCGGCGGTGACGACGGCAGTCGTCGGCTTCGACGCTCTGCCGGAGGCCGCCGAACGGTCATGGGGTGGCGCCGATCTCGTGATCGGTCCCAAAGGCTCGGCGCTGGATCTCGTATTGTGTTGCGCGCTGCACGTATCGGACCCGCGCGGTCTCGTCTCGGAAAAGGCAGCGATGGGGGCGGCGCACCACCCGCTGGTGCGCGCGGCAGCTCCGATCGCGCTGGGCGACAATGTGGACGGCTGGCGCATTGTCGGATCGACGCCAGAGCTGCTCGCCGTTTATCGCGCCGGGATCGCGCGCGGCCGGATCTGGACCCGACCGCTGCAAGCGGTGCTCGGCGCGGGCGCGGCGACTGCGCTGCATCTGAACCTCGGCAGCCATTTCGTCGGCGCGCACGGCCTTGAATCCGGCGGCGAACTGCATTCGCAGTTTCCCTATACGGTGGTGGGCGTACTGGCGCCGACCGGATCGGTGCTCGACCGGCTCGTACTCTGCGATATCGAAACGGTTCGCTATATCCATCGAAAACACGCGGAAGACGAAGCGGCGGCGACCGGCGTCATGCAGACCTATGCCAACCTTCCGGACGCTGCGACAGCGGTCGTCGCCTCGTTCCGCAGTCCCATTGCAGCGCTTTTCGTGCCGCGGTTGATCGATGCCGATCCGGCGCTGAGCGCGGCGGTTCCCTCCTTCGAGATCGCACGGTTGATGAGCTACCTGCGCCCGCTCATCTATGCCGCCACCGCGCTTGGCGTGCTCCTGGTTGCGATAGCGGGGGCGGGCGCGGCCGCGGGTCTCATGGCGACCATGAATGCGCGCACCCGCGATCTGGCGCTGATGCGCGCGCTCGGCGCCGGGCCTGTGTCCATTGCGCTGGTGGCATTTGCGGAAGCCGTGATGATTGCGCTGGCCTCCCTGCTGTCGGGATTTGCTCTGGGCTGGGTGCTTATCGAACTCGGATCGCGCATGCTGGTGGAGCGGACCGGCCTTCTTTTGATGCCGCGGGCAAGCCTCGAGAGCATGGTATATTTGATTCTCGGTGCGTTGGCGGTTGCGTTCTTCGCCAGCCTGTTTCCCGCGATCCGCGCCGCGCGAACGCCGATAGAGGAGTTGCTTCAGGCATGATGCGCAATCGCATGCTGCAATTGTTCATCGCTCCGCTGCTCTTGCTGACCGGAGCCCTGCAGACTCAGACCAAGATACTTTCCGTGCCCATTGGACAGCCCCCCGGTGAGCGCGCCGCGCAAATGGCCCTGCCGAGGTCCCAGAATCCGATCTGGCTCAAATTCGCCAGATGCCGGATCGGCTACGATAACCACTCCGGCCTCTACAACATAGCGGTAACGCCGGACGTGAAATCACTGGCCGGCAAGACCGTAAGGGTCAACGGATTCGTTCTGCCGCTGGACGGCTCCGATCACACTTCGCATTTTCTCCTGACGCGCAACACGCCGGTGTGCATGTTCTGCCCACCCGGCGAGCCCAACGAGGTGGTGGAAGTGGTGGCGCCCAGACCGATCGAGTGGACTGACAAACTGGTCACCGTGACGGGCCCTCTAACACTTGTCGACAATGGCGAAAAAGGGATCTTTTTCAAGATCGTCGCCAGCGCGGCTCAGTAACGGCGCGGCTACAGGAGTTGAGGAGCGTGCGCAAGCGATCATGCGTGAGAATTCCGAACCAGCGGGCGCAAATTCTGCCCGATGGGGTGAGGGCGCGCGCATAAGGCAGCATGCCGTCGGCGTCGCCGGCGGCGCGAAGAAGCGCGCGGGCATTCGACACGGGCGACGAGGCGGCCGCGGCGCCGAGTCGTGGTGATGCCGCAATCAAGGTCTCGCGCGCCAGGCTTTCCTCATTCACGATCACGATATGAAGTCTTGTCGGGTCGGTACGTGCGAATTCGGCAAGCGCCGGCAACTCGAGCCGGCAGGGCGCACAGCTCGGCGCATAGTACACTTCCAGCATTGCGGGCGGCGGCGCCACGATCATGCAGTGCAGGCCTCCGAAATTGTGCCGACTGTATGCGTGCTTTTGATCGGCGCGTCCACCGGCTCGCGACGCGAGCCGTACGGCAAGCCGATCGCGCGCCGAGAAAAAAAGGCCTTATGCTTCGCTCATGTGTGGATGCTTCAACAATCGGTACCCGCAGCCGCGTTTCAATCTCGCGCCGATGCTACGCGGCGTCGTGGTGCGGCTCGACAGGCGAGGCAGGTGCGAGCCGGCGGTCATGCGACGGGGCCAGGTGCCGGGCTGTGCCAAGGACGATTTCTGGCGTCGCGCGCTGCATTGATGCGCCGCATTCGTGACCAACTGGTCGGGTTCGGGTGACAACTCAAGAGCAGAAAGGCAGGCCGTCGCGGCTTCGGGTTGCGTTGCGCCGAGTTACGTCGGTCAACGAACGCGAACGATCGTTCGATCAGTGGCGATGCAGCTGAGAGCTTATTCGGGCGTCCAGACATTCGTTCTTGAATCCACGTTGTGGAATTAGTTTCGAAATGCAGTCCTCGTTTTCTGTTGGCCGGCGTAAACAAGATTCCGTGCGCGTTCGTCGAGCATGCACTGCGCACTTTCAAACGACGAACGAAGGGGTGTGGAGGAACTACCTGGATAAAGAGCTGCCTCGGACTGAGGCAGCGTTGTAGCGGGCGATCGAATGCAGGCTTTGTCGGCGAGACCGCCGGCGTCGTTCGCGGCGCTGGAAGGGCTTGTTGTTGCCCGCGGCCGGCTGTGATCGCGAATTTCAAGAAAAATGGGTCAATCAAATTCCAACGGGGGGAACAATCGTATGACGAGAAATCCACCAATGCGAGCGACCATCGCCCTGGTTGGCTCAATGCTTGTGGCGGCGTGGGGAGCAACGCCTGCCCATGCCCAGGCGCAGACACCGGCCGCGTCCCAGAATCCGGATCAGGTGGAGACGGTCACGGTTACGGCAAACCGGCGGTCGGAGAACATGCAGCGGGTGCCGATCGCCATCTCAGCCATTACAGGGGAAGACGCGGCCAAGCTCGGCGTTACCGACGGCCAGTCGCTTATGGATCAGGTGCCGGGATTGAACTTCAATCGGCAAGCCAATGCATCCATTCCATTCCTGCGGGGCGTTGGTTCGCCGGTCGGACAGCCGGGCGACGAGCCCTCTGTCGCGATGTATGTCGACGATGTTTATTTGCCCGCAGGCGCGGCTTCGATTGCGAATTTCAACAGCATCGAGAACATCGAAGTTGAAAAAGGGCCGCAGGGAACGCTGTTCGGACGCAACGCCACCGGCGGCGTGATTCAGGTCTACACCAGGAACCCCACCGACGAGCCGGAACTGGACACGACGCTCGGCTACGCGAATTACGACACACCGTCGGGATCGATCTATGCGACGGGCGGGATCGCCGACGATCTCGATGCGAACGTGGCGCTCTACGGATCGCGGCAATATGACGGCTGGGGAAATAATCAGTGTGCGGCGCTTTACGGATTTCTCGGCTGCAAGACGAGCGGCCCGACCTATACCGGCTACGATTTTGGCGGCCGGATCAAGTTCCTGTGGACGCCGACGTCGCACACAACCATCCTCTTTACCCTTGACTACGACAAAACCGAGACCTCGGAGGGCCTGGCCTTCCACGCAGCGCCGGGCACCACCGCCGTTGGTTTTCCACCGCCCCCCGGATTTTACGACGTGGCCGAGGACGAACAGCCCGGTTTCACGACGCGGCAGGATGGGGGCAGTCTCAAGGTCACGCAGGATATGGGCTGGGCCAGTCTCGTGAGCATCACGGCGTTGCGCAATCTGACCAGCATTTCCAATCTCGACGAGGGCGACAGCCCGATTGCGCTCGTCGACACGCATCTGGGGACTGAGGAAACCACCTGGACACAGGAGCTGCGCCTGTTGTCGCCCGACGAGGCGCCCCTGACCTGGATAGCCGGCTTTTACTACTATGGCGACCAGACGAGCGCGCCTTACGATTTCTACGGCGCGCTCATTCCGGTGTTTACCGGAGGGCCGAGCTCAGCTCTGGCGACCGGACGGCAAGTAACAAATTCCTATTCGGGATTCGGCCAGGCAACCGCCACGATTCTTCCCGATACGCACCTGACGGGGGGTTTGCGCTATACGGTCGACACGCGCGACTTCAATGCGACCGTTGTATTGCCGGGCGGTCCGGCGGTCGAAGCGGCGAATTCGCCCATGTCGCATACGTGGCCGAAACTGACCGGGCGCATCGCCCTCGACCACCAGTTTACCGACGATATCATGGGCTACATCGCCTATAACCGCGGCTTCAAGAGCGGTGTGTACAATACCACCGTGTTTCCAATTCCCGGCGCTCCGACGCAGGGACCGGTCAGCCCGGAGACGCTCGATTCCTACACCATCGGCGAGAAGGGAGAATTTCTCGACCGCTCGTTGCGGGTCAACGTTGAAGGGTTCTTCTACCAGTACAAGAACATTCAGATCGATGAAGTCATTGGCGCGCAAACCGTCTTGAGCAACGCGGCCGCAGCAACGATGAAGGGCGTCGACATCGACGTTACCGCGCTGCCCACCGACAACCTGACGCTGACTGCATCGGCAGAAATCATGAACGGCACCTATAACGATTTCAAGGACGGCATCTATTTCGTGTATGACGGCGCCGGAAACTGCACCTGGGCGCCGTTCAATGCCAATGGCTGCCCCAACCATCCGCCGCCGAACTACAATCCGCTCACGGGACAATGGAACCTTAAGGGCCTCGACACCATTCAGACGCCGCCTTTCTCGTTCACCCTGAACGGCAACTATACGATCCCGTCGTCGGTGGGGCCGTTCGACCTCGATCTATCCTACTTCCATGGGGGCGATTACTATTCGGACGCGGATAACGGCCTTGGACAGATCGCGCCGAGCTCGCCCGACAACGACAAACAGAAGTCATTGAACATCTTCAATGGCTCCGTCGGCTGGACGGCGGACAGCGGCGCCTGGGGAGTCCGCTTCTGGGCCAAGAATATCACCGGCGTGAAATACTGGTCGTTCAACATCGAGGATGCGTTTGCAACGCAGTACTCGGCCGCGCCGCCGCGCACATTCGGGATCACGGCGACATCGCATCTGTGAAGCGTCCGCGAAGCCTGGGAATTGAGGAGGAGCATGGCAGACATTCTTGCCGGCAAAATTGCCCCGGTCACCGGTGCGGGACGCGGCACCGGCGAGGCGAGGCCGTGCGTGCTGTCACCGGCCAGCTTCTGGTTGTCGGTGGCGGGCTGACAGCGATGCTGCAGGATTCCTTCCGTCCGTCCCCCGAATATTTGCCCGAGGGAGTGCAAGCATGAACGTGAACGTCGCCACGCGCGATCTCGATTTCGGGCTGGATCAATGTGCGGTTCTCGGCAACGATTTGCTGACGCGGCTCGATCGCCTGCGGGAAGTCACGCCCATCTTCTGGAGCGAGCGCAACAAGGTGTGGATGGTGGTCGGGCACAGGGAGGTCGCCGATGCGTTCGCGGGAAAGTATCCGCTCTCGAATGTCCGCCTTCCGGATCTCCGCCGTCGCCCATCTGACGGAGGAAGAGCGACAGAAGCACGTTCCCTATCTCCTGCTGACGGCGAAGAACTGGCTGCTCAACATGGACGCGCCCGAGCATCCGCGGCTGCGCAGACTTATGCTGAAGGCTTTCGGCCGAACCGTGGTGGAGGGGCTGCGGCCGCATGCGCGCCGATTTATTCAGGAGGCGCTCGATGAGGCGGGCGCGATGGGAGACGTCGAATTCGTCTCAAAAATCGGCCGTATCGTTCCCGGACGCACGATACTAAGGCAGCTGGGGCTCGAGGAGGAGCATTTGCCGCGACTCCACACGTGGTCGGTCATTCTGAACCAGAGCGGCAACATCAAGCTTCCCCTCGAAGACCTGAAGAAAATTGAGCAGGTCCTTCTGGAAATGCGCAGCCTGTTTCTGCCCGAGATCGAAAAGCGCCGCAAGAATCCGACCGACGATTTTCTCTCCGCACTGGTGACCGCCAACGAAGCCGGCGATCAGCTGTCGCTCGAAGAGATGCTGGGCATCTGCTACATCACCTTGATCGCCGGCCACGACACGACGGCGAATACGATGGCGCTGGCAACGGCCGCGCTCGCCACCCATCCCGAAGCCTGCGACCATATCCGCCGCCATCCCGAAAATATCGCCAACGAAGTCATGGAGCTGTCGCGTTACGCCGCGATGTCGACCGCCATGTCCCGGCGTGTTGCGCGGGATTTCATGTGGAACGGCCACGAGGTCAAACAGGGTCAATACGTCATCATGTTCATGGCAGGAGCCAATCGCGATGCCGGCGTATTTCCTAATCCGGAGACGATCGATTTTTCGCGTCCGCAGGAGGCCAACATGACCTTTGCGCCGGGCCTGCACCACTGCATCGGCCACCTGCTAGCGAAAATGCAGTTGGGAGAGTTCTTTCCCGAGCTGGTGCGCCGGTTCGACGTGGAATTGCTGGACACGCGGCTCGATTTCAGTCCGGTGCTGAGCTTCAGGGGCCTCGAAACATTGCAAGTCCGCCTTCATCCGCGGCAGGGCGCGTGACGCGAATGCACGCACGGCGGAGCTGGTTGGACAATCGCAGATAACCGATCGTGGCGCGCATACAGCTCTGTCTGGTCGACGACGTGACCGCAGACGCGCCGTATCAGGCCGTCGTCGAAGGACACGCGCCCTTCGCGGTATTTCGCGCGGCCGGCGCGATCTTCGTCATGGAAGATACCTGCAATCATTCCGGTGCTTCGCTTTCGCTCGAGGGTCGCGTGGAAGGGCACAACGTCATTTGCGGCTGGCACGAGGCGACATTCGATCTGCGCAACGGCGCCGCAATCAGCGGCCCTTGCACGGGACCGATGCGCGTCTACCCAGTGACCATCGACGACGGACGCGTTTTCATCGAACTGTAGGCGCTGTTTACATTAGAGTTGCGACGAGCCGAGCGAAGCTTCACTTCTTCTTGTTTTTGCGCACTTTCGCTCGAGAACCCGCAGGCCCTTTCTTCTTCATTTTGATCCGATTGTAATCAACAGCAGCACGGACAAGATTTTTCAGCGCCCGCTCATTGATCCTGTCACCCTCGAAAAGGTCGATCGCTCGCCACGCGTTGCCTGCAAGGCCCGCGTTGAAGAGCTTGTCAGGATCTTGGAGCTGTGCCCCGCGAGCAAAGGTGATCTTCACTTTTTCCTTGTGGGCGTTGGCGACAGCGATCATTCCGTCGCGAGACCACACCGGGCTTCCCATCCATTTCCACTCCTCGGTTATTTCCCGGTCCGCCTCGAGGAAGTTCTTGCGGATGCAGGCCAATGTTTTGCCGCGCCAGTCCGTGAGTTCCTGCAATCAGCTGGTCAATGCGCTCCGATGGTTTCATGGGATTATCATGCGCCGCCCTGCCAGCGCGCCAGCTGGGTGATTTGAATGAGATTGCCGCAGGTGTCGTTCAGTTGCGCGATGGTCGAGCCGGTTACCTCGGTCGGCGGCATCGCGAACTCGGCGCCGCGCGCTTTGATGCGCCCGTAATCGGCCTTGACGTCGTCGGTGTAGAACATGACTGCGGGCCGGCGCTGCTGGTATATCGCCTGCTGGTAGGCCTTGGCCGCCGGGTTGTCGTTGAGCGCGAGCTGCAGCTCTGTTCCGTCCGGCTCGTCCGGTGAGACGACGGTCAGCCAGCGAAACGGGCCGTTGCTGAAATCGGACTTCTTGGTAAAGCCAAGCATGTCAATGTAGAAGCGCAGAGCCTTTTCCTGGTCGTCCACGTAGATGCTGGTCAGCTTGATCTTCATCGATCCTCTCCCTGTTCGAGAACCACGGAAATCGTTTCGATCGCAGTATCGGTCATCGGTCCATACTTCACGGGTTGCTCGAACCCGCTTTGCCGAACGCGGGCCGTCTGGCTAGGCGACGATCCTGTACTGCATCAACGAAGCGATCGCATCGGGTGAATAGCCGAGCTTCGCAAGTATCTGGTGCGTGTGTTCGCCCTGCAATGGCGTGTGTCCGGCGCCGCTGCAAAGCGAACGCGAAAAACCGAATAGCGGACCGATCTCGCGCGTCTCTCCCAGTTGCGGGTGGTTCGAGAGATGGACCGTTCCAGCCGCTACCAGCGCCGGATCGTTGAGTGTCGCGGGGCCGGCATCCTTGCGACACGCCTCGGCCCAGACCCCAGCGGCCTCGAAGGCCCGCAGGAGATCCTCCACGGCGCGTAACCGCACGGCCTTCGCAATTTGGCCGGCGTCGTCTGCATTCCAATCGACACGTGTTTTGGCCTTCAACATGTCGAGGCCGAGCACTTCGGCGAGCGCGCGCGCGGATGTATCGTCGCGCGCCGCAACCGCGAGCCATCCGTCGCGTGCCCGATACATCTGTTCGGCGGGGTGATATCCGGTCTGTTCGCGGCAAAGGGGCGGCGCGCCGGCGAACGTTTCATCGGCGCGTTGGATCAGTTCGGAAAGCAGGAAAATTCCCGCGTTCATGAGCGCGACGTTCAACTCCGCACCCCCGCCTTCGCGGGCGCGATTGTGAAGCGCCTGCAGGATCGCGATCGCCCCCATCAGTCCGCCTGCGTAGTCCACCATCGATGTCCGGTTCCACAAAGGGGGATTTCCCCTGCCGCCCGCCCGGTGCTCGTGGCCGCAAAGCGCCTGGAACGCCATGTCGAATCCCGCGCGTCCGGACTTCGGGCCTGTCGCGCCATAGGCGGAGCTTTCGAGCACGACGAGCTGCGGTTTCATGCGGTGCAGCGTCTTCGCGTCGATGCCGAGGCGTGCCGATACGCCGGTGCGGAAATTGTTGGTGACGACGTCGGCCTGCAGACAGAGCCTGTGCGCGATCTCCAAGCCTTCACGCGTCTTCAGATCGAGCGAGATGGCGCGCTTGCCGCGATTGGCCGAGGCGAACGCGCGAAAAACGCCGCGATTGGGATCGCCGGAAAGCGATTCGACCTTGATCACGTCGGCGCCGAGATCGCTCAGGATGACGGAGGAGTAGGGTCCCGCGACGAACATGCCGAAATCGACGACGGTAATTCCTTCGAGCGGCTTTCTGCCCGCCGGCGGAACCGTGCTGCGCGGCGCCGGAGAGCGAGCCGATTTCACGGGATGGCCGACGTGGCGCGTGCCGTCCGGGTCGCGAATCACGATGCCGTTATGTTGCACCTGCGCATCGTCCCAGCATTCGCCCGGCGCCATCACGGGCTCCGCGGCCATGCCTGCTTCCCACATCGCCTGGAGTACCTCGCCGCTTTGGCGCTTGATAAAATACGACGCCAGCAGATCCACGTCCCCGAAGAAATTCTTGGTGTCGGCCCTCGGCCTGGGCATGCCGCTGTCATTGATGTCCACCGTGGGGTCGTCGATTCCAAGAATGCGATAGAGCCGTCCTTTCGAACCTGTCGAGCCCAGAACAATGTGCAGGTAGCGCCCGTCGGCGCATTGGAAAACCAGCGGCCAGGGATCGAGCGGCATGACGAAGTTGAAGCCCGGCGTCGGTTTGCTGACTTCGCACCAGAAGCTCGTCACCCAAGTCAACGCGCCCTGAAAGAGAGAGGTTGAAACGACCTGTCCTTTTCCGCTGGACTCGCGCTCGTACAGGGCGGCATAGAGCCCTGCCAGACCTTGCAGCGCCGCACCGTAATTCGAAGGCTCGAAGGCCATGAGCAGGGGTCGCGCGCTGTAGTGCTCGAACGCCAGTCCGGAACACGCCTGCACGAGAATGTCGGATGCCGGGCGTTCCACGTCGCAGGTTTCCGATGGGAAACCTGCGATATCCAGGACGATGAGTTGCGGATGGTCGCGAGCCAATGCCGTGGCGCCGTGTGGCCGCTTGGTGCCCGGGAAATCTTCTCCGCCCGTGATACAAATATCGGCGCTCGCCAGAAGCGAGTGAAGCCGTGCCGGGCCGCTGTCTTTCTCGATTCTCGCGCCCCGACGCCAAATTTCATAGGCGGAATAAACCCCATAGAATGGATCGCCGGATGGCGGCTCCAGTCGGATGACTGTGGCGCCGGATTCCGCCAGAAACTTTGCAACCAGCGCCGGCGCCATGCCGATTCCGGTATCGACTACAGTGAGACATGACACCTTCAGATTTTGGCCAGGCATTACAATCTCCGGAGCCACGGCCGGCGCACTTGCCGGGAAGGTTGGCCCTGTCACTCTAGGCGAGTATTGCAATACGGCGCCCGGGCGCCATCCGCGATACGCGAGCAGGCTCGCCTGAGCCGAAATCGTAGCCGTTCTCGACGAGCTTTTCGGCGATGCGCGCTGCTGTGGCCTTCAGGACGGGAACAAACTCGGTTTGCACTCGTTGATCGCCGAGCGCGCGCCGGATGAAATGCATGCCGATACAGCCGACCACGCATTCGCCCACAAGAATGGGCACGACCGCGACTGCCTCCTGAGCGCCCGTCCGGCCAATGGCAAAGCCCTGACGGCGAATTTCCGACAGACGCGACAGAAAACTGGCCGGCCGATGCAAAGGGCTGTCCGCACGCAACGCCTCGCGCTGCAGCGCCGCGATAAACTGCGTGCGCGTTTTTTCGGGTAGGAAAGCAAGATAGACGTGACCGGGCGTGGAGCTGTCCATCGGCAATTGCGCGCCGGCCGACACTCTCTCGAGCGTCAGCGGGCTGGTCCGGTCGGTGGTTTCGCGCACGTGCATGTGGTAGCCCGCAGGCGTCGCGATACCGACGCCCCATACGATTCGATTTCCCAGCGCGACGAGTTCCGGATGGGCGATCTTGACCACCCATTCCTCTTCGTCGAAACCGGAGCTGAGCGTGCGGACAAAGGACGTGGCGCGGTAGAGACCGTCGGGATCGCGGATCACATATCCGCCTTGGCACAGGGTTTCGAGCACGCGATAGGCAGTCGATTTCGGTACATTCAGCTGCCGGGCCGCCTGTGCGACGTTCAGCCCACTATTCCGGTTGACGAGCGCCAGGCAGCCCAAGCCCTTGAGAAGTGATTTGACGAGCTTGGGCTTGGCTCCCGTATTTCGCCGCGGCTTTGGGGGAGCGCTCATTGAATCCTCGAACGCCGACAACTGGGGGCAGTCAATCACAAGCGCACGGAATCCACAATGTGGCACATGTGGAAAGTATCGCTATTCTGCACGGCTGTGTCAGCTAGCGAAGATGCCGCCGGGGTTGTCATAGCGTCAGGCCGTAAGTCGCGAACACCGCGGCGACGCGCGGATCGGCGGATTCGGCGGCAGCCAGGTCCCTATCGCCGCCCGCCACGTCACCTTCGCGCAGCTTCGCCAATCCGCGCCCGAACAGCGCCGACGCGCGAGTCCCTTTCGACAGCGCCGCATCGTAATCGACGATTGCGTTCGCGAATTGGCCCAGCCGAAGATGGACCAGTCCGCGGGCGTCGAGAAAGTCGGCCTCGCCCGGCTTCAGGCTGAGAGATTTGTTACAATCCGCAAGTGCAGCATCGAGGCCTTCGCCGCTTTCCGCGCGTGCAAGGCAACGGTTGCCGAATGGTGCTGCGTTGCCCGGATCCAGCGCGACGGCGCGGTCGTAATCGGCGATAGCGCGGTCGCGCTCGCCCGCGTCATCATAGGCGATTCCACGGTTGTTGTAGGCGCGGGCATCTTCGGGGGCGAGCGCAAGCGCACGGTCGAAATCTGCCACGGCGCGATCGAAATCACCCTTTTGGCCGAAGACGATTTCGCGGCCGTCGAAGGCGTCGGCGTCATCGGGCTTTAGGACAAGCGCACGGCTGAAATCGGCGATTGCGCCATCGCCATCGCCCTTTTCAAATTCGGCAGTTCCCCGCAGCGAATAAAGAAACGCATCGTCGGGCTTCAGTCCGATCGCGGCGTCGCAATCTGCGATGCCGGAATCAAATTCGCCTTTGTCGATATAGAGCGCCGCGCGGCTCCGGAAGACGTCCGCATCGTTCAATCCAAGCATGATCGCGCTGTCGAGATCGGAGAGCCCGCGGGTGACTTCTCCCATATCCGAGAAGACCAGGGCGCGATTGTAGAATGCTTCCGCCAGCTTTGGCGCGAGACGGGTCGCCTCATTGAAATCGGCGATCGCGCGATCGTCTTCTTTCAGCCGATACCAGGCAATGCCACGGTTATCGAAAGCGAACGGTGTGTTAGGTGCGAGCTTGATTGCTGCGCCATCGTCGACGATCGCATCGCGATAGTCGCCCTTGGCATAATGGGCGAGAGCCCGATCGTAGTACGCCCATGCAAGTTCCGGTTCCAGCCTCAGCGCCCGATCGTAATTCGCAATGGCGCGGTCGTATTCGCCCTTCATGTACCAGGCACGACCCAGATCGAAAAGAATTGCCGCCTCGTCGTCGGCACCGGACGGTCCGAAGCCGATCAACGCGTTGCATGCCGCAATCACCGCGTCGGGCAGAGCGTCGCCGCTTTCGCACCCGGCGATGTTCTGCGCGAGGCCGGGAGGGACGGCGGGCTCGCCCGGCGGCGTGACCGCGGCCCAAAGCGCCAGCAAAACAAAGAGGGAGGGAGACAATTCCATATCAGGTCGGGCGGCGACGTGCGATTCGGCTCACGAGCAACATTCCGGAGGCCGTCGTAAACCATGCCCACGCCAACGCAGCTCCAACATTTACCATAATCCGAATCAATTACGAACCTGAAGGTCAAACCCGCGAGATTCGCGCGAAAGCCGTTCCCCCATAAGTGAAATCTCTGATATGTTGGAAGTGGTGGAGGAACGGGACGTGGGGCCACCACACATTTTGGATCCGGGAGAAATTTCATGAATAAAGCTGCACTGTTAACCGCGGCAGCGGTGCTTGGGCTGTCTGCCGGCGGCGCTTCGGAGGCCGGGCCAGCCGCCTCGTTTTCGGGCAACGCATTCAAAGCGACGAACGACGCGAAAGTGCTCTACAATCAAAACAGCAACTATGCGGGGGGCTACGTCGACTCGCAAAACTTCACATCGATCTACGAGCCGTATGACGACCAGGCCGCCGACGATTTCGTGGTGCCGATCGGCTCCACCTGGACCATCAGGGAAGTCGACGTGTCGGGAGCGTATTTCGACGGCTCCGCGCCAGCCAGCTCGGAGAATGTCATCTTCTACAAAGATCGGAAGGGCAGCCCGGGAAGACTCTGTCAGAAAGGGAAATTTGTACTATCTTGTCGGCGCAGACAACAACGGCAACTTCGCCATCACGCTCCCCGGCAAGGGCCTCAGGCTGCCCGCCGGCCACTACTGGGTATCGGTCGTCGCCAATTTCGCGGACTGGGGATGGGACGTGAACACCAAGCAATATGGGTATGAGGGCATGTGGCAGAATTCTTGGCTTCGGCTATGGAGTTTGCCGGACTTGGGGCAGCATCCAAACCTGCCAGAACGCGCCCGGACCCGACCTGATGTTCGATCTGAAGGGAACGTCGAAAAGCCACTAGAAGCGCGGTTGCTTCGCGTCGAGAGGATCAGGCGCGCGCCGACCCATAGTAGAGCGTCACGGTGTGTTTGGCTTCGGCGAAGAATAGCCAGCGCTCGATGAGCACGCCGAACGTGGAGATCGGGGCGGCGAGGCTGAACAATATGAGTTGGATCGAGCGGTCTGCAGGGATTCCGATCGCGAGCAACAGCAACGGCAACACGTACGCGGCAATGAAGGCGATGCGCCGCAGGCGTGCCGCGTGCTTGCGCGCGACGCGGAAACCCATTTCCTTGAGCAGATAGTTCTCGCTCGTGTGCGGGGGATCGAGAAGCCGCACTGGGCCAGCGAGGCCAGTGGCAGTCTCGGCGGACGACGCGCTGGCGCTGTTGTCGATGTAGCGCCAATAGCCGAGCTTGAGCAGCGCGGCCGGCAGCACCACTGCCGCAGCGACCCAACTCATCTCGGGATGCGCGACGTCGAATATGGCTGCGAGCGCAGCGAGCCAGAAGGCTCCGGTCATCGCCGCGAGAGCGAGGTAGTTGGGCAGGACCCAGCCATTGGCCCAGCGCTGGATAGGTTTCAGCGAGCGGTAAATGTAGGCCGAACAGGCTACGGTTGCGGTTGCACCGATGGCGGCGAGCGCTCCGCACGCCGCCCACAACCCGGTCGTGCGGTGAAATACGATCGCGCCAATTCCGAACAGCAACGCCGGAACATAGGTGAGGAGCGCCACCAATCCCTCGCGCGCCAGCCATGAGGAGCGCCACTGCGAGACGGCCCGCCAGGCACGCTCCGGGTGGCCGAGATGAAACGTGGAAGAGATCAGTCCGGCGGTGATGAAGACGAGAGAAGTCGCCAGGCTCGCGAGCGCGAAGTAGCCGTCGAGCGGCAATCCATTCGCCGCAGCGAACAACCCCGAGCCAGAACAGCATGCCGTAGCCCGCGCCGGTCGCGGTGGTGAAGATGATGACGGAGAGCGCCGGATGCATTTGCGGTTCAGCGCAGACAGCAGGCGATCGATCCAGCCAAGAATGCCGTCCGCGCCGTGGGCGCATCGGAGTCAAGCGCTACCTCCGCGGTCGGCGCGGGCCGCGAACGCGGCGGCAGATAGCGGTTGACCGGCTTGTAGTCGAGCTCGGGCATCGGCGCATAGCCGCCGCGCGCTTCGACGAGTTTCGACACGTCGGATTGCGGATCGCCGAGATCGCCGAAGTGGCGGGCGCCGACACGGGCAGGTGGCGACGCAGGCAGGGACGCGATCCTCCGACCACCAACGCCTCGTTGTAGATGCGGTCGATGCACAGCGTGCATTTCTTCATCACGCCCGCATCGTAATCATATTCGCGCGCGCCATAGGGGCAGGCCCAGGAGCACAGCTTGCAGCCGATGCAGAGATCTTCGTTGACGAGCACGATGCCGTCTTCGGCGCGCTTGTAGCTCGCGCCGGTCGGGCACACGGTCACGCAGGCGGGGTTCTCGCAATGGTGGCAGGAGCGCGGAAAATGCACGGTGCGGCCGTCCGCGCCGCTGCCCGCCTCGAAGCTGTGCACGCGGTTGAACCACACGCCGTCGGGCTCCGCTCCGTAGGGCGCAATGTCGGTCAGCGGGGCCGCAACCCCGCCGCTGTTCCATTCCTTGCAATGCACGGCGCAGGCGTGACAGCCGACGCAGGTGTCGAGGTCGATGACGAGGCCGAGCTTTCTGCGGCGCGGGCGCCGGCAGATCGGTCATCGCGTTCTCTCCGTGCGGAACTGCGCACCATAACGGAGTATCCCGGGCCGCTCGGGCAGGTGCGGCGGCAGCTTCACGCGGGCGAATTGCGGCTCGGTCACATCGTGTGCCGCGGCAGCCTTTTCCAGCCGCACGCGCAGATCGTACCAGGCAGCCTGGCCGGTGACGGGATCGATGTTCGCGTAGCGGTATCCTCCCGGCTGCGGCGGAAGCAGTTCGTCGATCAGGTGATTGATGATGAAGCCGCGGCGCGCCTCCTCCGCATCCGGAGCCAGATTCCACGTCGCCGCGACGCTTGCCGATCGCATTCCACGTCCACACCGTGTCGCGGATTGACGCCGTCCATCAGGCGTAGTCTGCACGGTGATGCGGCCGTGCCTGCTCGTCACATGCACCCAATCGTCATCGCTCGACTCCGATCTTTTCAGCGGTGGCGCGATGCACAAACAGACGGTTCTCGCCATGAATTTGACGCAGCCAGGCGTTCTGCGAACCCCAGCTGTGATACATCGCCATCGGCCGCTGGGTGATGGCGTGCAGCGGGAATTCATCGGATCCGGCCGTCGTCTCTTCGAAAGGCGGATACCACATCGGCAGTGGATCGAAGTAAGTGGCGACGCGCGCGCGGTGCTCGGGGGGTGGCTGTATGGTGCCGTGTCCTTGCGCGGCGAGGCGAAACCGCTGCAGCGACTCGCTGTAGAGCTGCAGCGCGATCGGCTCGGCGCGGTCGAGAAAACCCATCGCCACCGCCCATTCCTGATAGTCGCGATTGATGTGCTTGAAATAGCGCCCGGCGGCCGGTATCTCGGCACGCCAGAAACAGCCGTTGGCGACGTAGGCCTCGAGCTGCCGCGGATTGGGTACGCCCTGGCCGCTTTGCTCGTCCGTCGGCGCCGCGCCAGCCGGCGAGCATCCCGATGCGCGGCCGCCGCTCGTGATGAACGAGATAGTCGGCATAAAGTCCCGGGATAGCGCGGCGAGCCGTCGGCATTGACGAGCCCAGGCAGGCCGAGGCGCGCGCCGAGCTCGATCAGCACGTCCTGGAACGGCCGCACGTCCCGGTCAGGCGGCACGCACCGGCTGGCGGATCGCGTCGCCCGCACCGTCGGCAGTCGCAGATCGGACGGTCGAGCAGCGAGATGCAGTCCCAGCGCTCGAGATAGGTCGTATCCGGCAGCACCAGATCGGCATAGGCGACCATCTCGGAATAATAGGCGTCGGAATAGATGATGTGCGGAATGCGGTATTCGCCGGTTGCGGCGTCGCGATCGGTCAGCATCGCCATGGTGCCGTGGTGTTCATCGATGTGTTCCAGCCGCGTTCGCCATGAACAGGAGCAGCGTGTCGATCGGATACGGATCGCCGCTTCCACGCGTTGCGGATCACCATGTGAAACAGGCCGTGCGCGGCCAGCGGCGCTTCCCAGGAAAACGCCTTGTCGATGCGGCGACGGCGCAGCCGTCGGCATCGACCAGGAGATCCTCCGGCCCCGCAGGATAACCGAGCGGCGACCCGGTCAGGCGCTGGCCGGCGACTGCATGATCGGCGCGGCCCACGGGTCGGGGTCGGGCGGAATGGACTTCGGATAGGGCGGCCGAAGGCGAAAGCCGCCCGGAGTATCGATCGCTGCCGAGCAGCATCTGCAGCAGATGAATGGCGCGGCAGGTGTGAAAGCCGTTGGCATGGGCCGAGATGCCGCGCATCGCGTGCATCGACACTGGCACGACCGATCATCCGTTCGTGCCGCCGGCCAGCGACATCGGTCCAGGGCTGTTCGACGACCACCGGCGCGTCGAAGGCGCCGTCGGCGAGTTCGGCGGCAATGCGGCGGATCGTGGCGGCGGAAATGCCGGTTACGGCGGCGGCGTTCTCGACGGCGTATTGAGGCTCGATGCAACGCGCCGACGAGCAGCGGAAAAACCGGCACCGCGCTGCGGCCGTCGGCGAGCGTGCTTTCGCCGGAAAGCGAGGGCGTTACAGCTGGATCGAACGGCGCCGCTTGCTCCGTCGCGGCGATTGCGTATCAAGCGGCCGGCCGGATTCGTCGCGCGCGAACAACCCGTCGTCCGCGCCGCCCGGATCGCGGATCACCAGCCAAGGCGCGTTGGTGTAGCTCGCGAGATAGTCGGCATCGATCCTGCCGGCGCGCAGCAGTTCCTGCGATCAGCGCCATGACCAACAGACCGTCGGTACCGGGACGGATGCCGAGCCACTCGTCGGCGATCGCCGAATAGCCGGTGCGGACCGGATTGATGCGAGACGACTTTGGCGCCGCGTGCCTTGAGCTTGCCGAGGCCGATCTTGATCGGATTGGAATCGTGGTCCTCGGCGACGCCGAACAGCAGGAAATACTTCGTGCGTTCCCAGTCCGGTTCGCCGAATTCCCAGAACGAGCCGCCGATCGTATACATGCCGGCCGCGGCCATGTTGACCGAGCAGAAGCCGCCATGCGCGGCGTAGTTGGGCGTGCCGAATTCGCTCGCCCACCAGCCGGTCAGCGCCTGCGACTGGTCGCGGCCGGTGAAGAAGGCAAGCTGGCGCGGATCGGTCGCCGGATTCGCGCGAAGCCACTTCGCTTGCCGCGCCAGGGCCTCGTCCCACTCGATCTCGCGGAACTCGCCGCTGCCGCGCGGGCCCACGCGCCGCAGCGGCGAGTAAGCCGCGCCGGCGAGTAGTGCTGCATGATGCCGGCCGAACCCTTGGCGCAGAGCACGCCGTGGTTGACCGGATGCTCGCGGTTGCCCTCGATGTAGCGGATGCGGCCGTCCTTCAGATGCACTTTGATGCCGCAACGGCAGGCGCACATGTAGCAGGTCGTGCACACCACGCTGTCGCCGATCGGCTTCGAAGGGGGAGTCGCGGGTTCGTGTGGTGACACTGAATGGACCGTTCTCAGTTCCCGGGCGCGCCGGCGCCACAGAAGCGAATGATTCCCCGTCTTGTACGTGATCCCCCGACTTTCATCGATTCCACCCAGGCCTCCTCGTGAACGGTGGGCGGCTCAAACGCAGTGTTGGACGCGGCCGATGCGATCACGAGTACGAAAAATGTCGATACGGGGGAGCCGGGATGCGCGTATTGGATGTCGGCATCCCGCGCTGGAATTCTCAAGGAATGTAATCGCGATGTGCGGCCGGGTCGGGGTAACTGATCGGGCGCGCCGCCCGCCACATGGGATAAAGTGTTGGGCCGTCCGGCATCTTGATTTCGCCCGTGACAACGAAGCCGAAATTCGCATAGAGCGGCACGTTCGCTTCCTTGCTCGCTTCGAGATAGGCGGGCAGGCCTGCCGAATCGATCCGCGCCAGCTGATGACGCAGCAGCGCCCCGCCAAAGCCCCGTCCCTGGAATTGCGGATCGGTGCCGATTGCCTGGAGATACCAGTGGCGCTCGCGTGGATGCCGCCGCTCGAGCCGGTCCATCGCGCTCAGCGCCCGCAACGTGTTGTCGCCGAAAATTCCGAGGAGCCGCGGTCCGTTGGTAAGATATTGCCAGAACGGAATGTGCCAGTGATGCGGGGGCCTCCACACCGCGACGGATTCGATCTGATCGGTCACGTCGCAAGTACCATAGGGACGCGCGAGCTTGAACAGCAGACCGAACAGGCTGGGCAGTTTACGCAGGCGCGCAGCATGGCCGGGGACGAGATAGGAGACGAACGGGTCGTCCAGAAAAGCGCGCGCCATCGTTGTTGCGATGCCGGCGCGATCCGCGCCCGACGCGGTGCGCGCCCGCGAGGGCCCGCCCGTTCCGAACCGGACAGACGGGTCCGCACTCATGGCGAGGGGAAGCTCATCGCGCAGAGTATCGACCAGAGTGCGCACGAAGGCTATCCGGAACACGGACGCCGTCCGCCGTGAGCGGAGCTACCAGCTATCGGGTTCGTACCCGTGCCAAGCATCCATTCGGGCCGCGTCCCATGGGCCGGAATCGTAAGGCTCCGGCGCAGGCGGTGGACGTCGCCCCACGTCCCATGGCCCGAAGCTCTCCTGCACGCGGAAATGCATATTTCCCAGACCGTCGTCTCCCCCCTCGTCATAATCGTCGACATCGTCGTCGCCCGCCGCCACCTCGCCGCCCCGAAAGCCTATCTGGCCAAACCGGGAGGGGGCGAAGCCGCGGCCGAAATCGAATCCGAATGGACGCCCATGAAAGCCTCTGAATCCGCGCGCGAACCCATGCATTCGGCCGCCACCGCTGCTGGCCATACGAGCGCCGGCATGCGTCGAGTATGAAGCGCCCAAAAGCGCCGCGGCGGCTGCCGCCGCGATAATCCATTGTCTCATCGTTACTCTCCCCGGACTGCTACCGGTTAACAAAACGTAAATTGTGGCGTTTCGGGTGCAGAACAAAAAGGGTTAACATCCGGCTGTTTTGGAGGTCTTGCGCAATCCGACCCGAGGGAGAGGAAAGCGCGCGCTCAATTCCGCCCACGCCACGATTGTGTGAACCGCCAATCGGCAAGGTGAAGGGTTCGGACCGCCGCCCGTCATCCTCGACGGAACGCTGTACAGCCGGTGCTCGCTCATGTGCGCCTTCAATCTGCCGGGAGCAGCCAAGCGGCGACCCGGGATGCAGTGAAGGCCGTTTATTCGACGCGCCGTGGTGTGCCCGACTGTCCCAGCTCGCATTCCAGTAGCCGGCGATCCCACCGCGCCAGCTCGGCAGCGGCCTCATACGTGCTCTGCAGAAACTCCATCAGAAGCCGGCTCGGATCGGATGCTGCGCGCACTATCTCGTACGGGAGGATGAACTCGCCGAGATCGCGACTGAAGAACGCCCCAGTTGGCTGGATAACGGCAGTCGCGAAGCCGTCCGGCGCCGGATACGCATACGAATAGAAGGCGGGGTAGGGGATCGCTTCCCCGCCAGGCCAGAAGCCGGCGCTCGAAACTTCGTGGGAGTAGGCTTCGCGCACCACGGCGTCGGCCAGGTGCGGTATGCCGCCTGGATGCAGCGGCGCGCGGCGGCCCGAAAAGCGGGTTACCGCGAGGTCGAAGCTGCCCCAGAAGAAATGCACCGGGCTCGCCTTGCCGAGGAACGCGGTGCGGAACAAGGAAAATACCTTGTGCGATGCGACGAGTACCCGCCAGAAGCGGTTGGCGAGGTCGGAATCGTAAGCTCGGTGCACGCGGTCGCCGGGAAATGGTATGGCGGCGGCAATCTCGGTTGGCATCTCATCTATACTGAGCTCGATTTCAAGTTCTGATAGCAGGGCGAAAAATCTCGCGTAGAATTCCGCAACCGTCATGGGTCGAAGTGCAAGCTTGCGAATCCGGCCATCGCTGGCGCGCATCACGAGACTGTGGTCGACGAAATCGAAGTCAATCTGAAGTCCGCGCGAGCCGGCGTGGATGAGGGGTGTGCCCAGCCCCCGCGCGGTGACCTCGAGAGTCACATGCCAGGAGTGATTAAGCCACGGCGTGAAGGCGAGACGCGTCTTGCCGACGATCTGCGTCCACAGCTGCAAAGTTGCAGCGGTGTCCTGCCACGCTGCATAGGGCAACTCGGGCCATTCGTCCGACATTAATTCATTCTCCGCTGCGAAGCTTGGCACGGTCTATGGCTCGCGTATCAGGCCATCCAGATGGAACGCCGAGAGCTTTCACTATTTGCGCAACTTTTTGCGTCCTGGCGAAGTGCAGTGCGCTCTCAACCGGTTGGCCCGTCCCGCATTCTCGGGGCGTGGTGGGGTTGTTGGACGCACAGCCCGCTTAGTTGCCGGTCGGCCAGGTGAGGCTGAAGTGCGCCGATCGGCCATCCACGCTCGCACCGATGCTGCCTCCGAACAGTGTCATGCCCTGCAGTCGGACAGTTGCAAAGTGGGCGCGCTTGCGGGCTTGGCCGCCGAACTCCGCGGGGGGCTGGCCCCACGAAATGCCCGGAAGTTGAATCGGGCCACGCGATTGATCGTCGGCGGATGCGGGCAAAGTCGGTTCGTCGGCAGCCGGCGTTTGCAGTCCGTGATAACCGGCAGTCAAATCGATCGGATGCGTTGCGGATGGGGGATACGATTCGGCCCAGGCCGGCGCGGCGGCCGCAATGAACACCGTAAGCAACAAATGGTCGCGCCACATCGCGCTGGCCTCCCCGTGCACGTGAAACGCGCCGCTCGGGAAATTCGTTGCGCGCTGGCGCGCTGCTTGCCGATCTGTTTCATGCGACGCGCCGAAAGGTACGCCATAAGTTGCGTCCTACACTCCGTTGCTGCATGACGGTTGTGACGGGGCGCGGCAAAGACGGAGAAACGCACATGCAGATTGGTGTTGTGGGGCTTGGCAAGATGGGCGCCGGCATGGCGCTCAGTCTGATCAGATCCGGAGAAGCGCTCATCGTCTGGAATCGCTCGCCCGAACCGGCGGAGGAGCTGGCACGGTCGGGAGCGCGCCGCGCACGAGACGTGGGCGAAGTTTTTCAGGCAGAGACGGTGGTCACCATGCTGGCAACCGACGCGTCTATCCGCGAGACCATTCTCGACACGGAGGTGCTGCGCCACGCGCGCCGGGGTCTCCTGCATATCGTGTGCTCGACGATTTCGGTTGCTTTTGCAGAGGAGCTCGAGCGTGAGCATCACGCGCGTGGTCTGGCCTATGTGTCGGCTCCGGTTCTCGGCCGTCCCGACGTGGCCGAAGCGGGCCAGCTGAACGCAATCGTCGCCGGCAACAGCGAAGCGGTCGCACGCGCAATTCCCATCCTCGAGAAGCTTGCGAAAAAAGTGTGGCCCGTCGGGGGGAAGGCGGCGATGGCGAATGTCGCCAAGCTCGCCGCCAACTTCGCACTCGCGAGCGCGATCGAGGCCATGGCGGAATCCTGCGCGCTGGCCCGGCGACATGATCTGCCCGCTGAAACGCTGATGGATATATTCACTGGCACGCTATTCGCCGCGCCGGCTTACAAGGTCTACGGGCCCATCGTGGCGAAGCAGATTTTCGAGCCAGCAGGGTTTCTGCTGAGACACGGGCTCAAGGATGTCCGTCAGGCGCTGGAGGCCGGCGAAAATGCGGGCGCGCCCATGCCGTTCGCGAGCATATTGCGTGACAACTTCATCGACGCGATCGCCCATGGCGACGAGGATAGAGATTGGTCGGCACTCTCTGCAGTGGCGATGCGGCGGGCCGGATTGTGAGCGCTGCTCTTGTCCCTATTTCGCCGATTTCAGCATAGCCTCGGTGGCAGACGCATCTTTTTGAGCCGTCGGGAGATCGCTCGCGGCAAGGCCGCTCTCGGCTTCGGCGAGCGCGGCCTGGAGCGCCTGTTTCGTCGAAGCTGCCGTCGAATCCGGGATGGCGCCGGCGCCTGCGTTCGCGCAGGGATCCAGCTGACCCGGATCAAAACCGGGGCCGCCCGGGCCAACCAGACAATTCACGGTGTGATGCAGATGGGTGTGCACGCCCGCAATGTCGCTTGCTTGCGCGGCCAGCCCGGCATGCATGGCGGCGGTGGTGATTTCCGAACCTAAATCCGCCGCAAGAACCGGAAGCGCGGCCAGGCTGGCGGCGCCCGCCAAAAAGCCCGCGATGGCAAATCGATTATCAAACATTTTTCCCTCCCTGCGCCGGTACGCCCGGCTGGCCGCGATCCTACCACGGAGAACTCACTTCACGGCAACTCTCGCTTCTGCCTCCACAAACACGAAATCTCCGGGATTTGGGGCGCGAGTGGCATTCCAGTAATCCACGAGCGCGAACGGCCAGTTCTGGGACACACGGCCGGTCTCGTTCTTGTACCAGCTCGATACCTGCGGCACGCCCCACGCCATTCGCCGGTTGCCAGCATCGACTTCGCGGTTGAACGAGTCGTGGACGTCCTGCCTGGGCTCCATCGCGGCGTCGCCGTTGCGGAGCAACATTTCGACGCAGCCGATGATGTAGCGGATTTCGCATTCGGAGAAGAAAATGATGCTGCCGTTTACGACGATGTTGGTGTTGGGTCCATACATCATGAAGAGATTGGGAAAGTTCGGGACCGTGATCCCGAGATAGGCGCGTGCGTCGCCCGACCATTGCTCATGGAGGTCGCAGCCACCCCGGCCCTTCACGGTCATCGGCGCGAGGAAGCGGCTCGCATGAAACCCGGTGCCGTAGATGAGGAGGTCGCCTGCGTAGTCCCGCCCATTGCGGGTACGTATGCCGGTGGGGGTGATCTCTTCGATCGGATCGTCGATCAGATGCACATTGGGACGTTTGAACGCACCAAGCCACACTCCATTGTCGCGCACGGAGCGCTTGCCGCCGAACGGATAGGCGGGAACGGCTTTGCGGAACAGTTCCTCGTCGTTGCCCGTCTGCACCCGCGCATACTCCGTGAGCAGATGCCGTAGCTGCGCATTGGCCTCGCTGACCGCGCCAGGCGGTCCGTCCCAGCCCGTATCGGCGGAGACATCGGGCAAGAGCCCGTCGGTCAGCATCCAGAACAGCCAGAAGCGGTACCACTGCGCGTAACCGGGCACGTGTTTGAGCAGCCATTTCTGCCCCTCGGGTACCGGATCGTGATAGTTCGGCGTGGCACCCAGCCACGGCGGCGTCCGCTGGAACACGAACATCTCGCCGACATCGGGCGCGATCGCCGGCACGAATTGAAAGGCGCTCGCGCCGGTCCCGATCACCAGCACGCGCTTGCCCTTCATATCGACGGAATGGTCCCATCGTGACGAGTGAAAGGACACGCCTTTGAAGTCGGAGATACCTTTGATATCGGGAAGCTTTGGCCGGTTGAGCTGACCGACCGCGGTAATGATCGCGTTGCTCTCGATCGTTTCCAGGCGACCGTCCGCATTTCGAGCGCGGGAGATCCACAGACGGCGGCCTTCGTCATAGGCCGATTCGACGATTTCCGTGCTGAGCCGGACCTTGGAGCGCACGCCATACTTCTCGGCTACGCCGCGGAAATAGGCGAACAGGGCATCCTGTGTGGAATAGTGGTGCGGCCAGTCGTGATTGGGCGCAAAGGAGTAGGAATACATATGATTTGGATTGTCGACGCGGCAGCCCGGATAGGCGTTCTCGAACCAGGTGCCGCCGACCTCGGAATTCTTGTCGACGATGGTGTAGGGGATGCCGGCCTCGTCGAGGCGGATTGCCGCCAGAATGCCCGACATGCCCGCTCCGATAATGAGTACGTGGAAGGCGCGCCTGGTGGCAGCGGGAATGTCCACCCCCTTGTCCTTGACCTTGTCGTCGCCCTCCAGCGCCAGCTCTTCGAGCAGGAACGCCTCGTAGCGCTCGGGGATTTGTGTGCCGGCGACGAAATTCATCGTCTCGCGTACGGTCAGCTGAGACGGGGAGTCGGGAAATTCGAGCCGGTGATCCCTCAGCGCACCCAGCGTGGTGACTGCCAGGTTGGCGATCTGCGACTTTTGCGCTTCGCTGAGGCCGCCCTGGCCGTCGCCGAAGAACTCGTAGACAGGTGCGATCCCGCCGTGGATCAAACCCAAATCGCCCGTGATATGCACGAGTGCGGCGGCCAGCGAGGGGTAATGCGCGTCGGCGATCGCCGCCCTGATCGCCAAATCGTCGTCGTGGATGGGCAGGGTTTTGGGCATCCCACGTCCTGCGAGTAGGCCCATCAGTGTAAGCTGCCGGGCCACGGCAGAAAAGCACGTCTGCGGTTCGAATCAGTACAGATGTCGGGCGGGAAGGTGGTCTTCGCCGCGCGCCAACCCTATAAGTGGCCGCAAGGTTCGCTATAGCCCCAGAGGAGTTTCGATGATCGCTTTCCTGCGCTGGATGCGCGGCATTGCATTGGGGACGCTCAATGGCGTGGTCAAGTTCGTATTCTTTCTCGTGCTGCTTGCTGCGGTACTGTTCGTCATCGGGCTGATCGAAGGCGACGGACTGCCGGCGCGGATGGTGCTCGCTCTCGATCTGCGCTCGTCACCTCCTGATTCCTCCCACGCGCCTGATCTGTTTTTCGAACGCCGCACTCCGCCGGTCATGGATACCGTGTTGGCGTTGGATCGCGCCGGTCGCGATTCGCGGGTCAAGGGCGTGTTCCTGCAAGTGGGAAGCGGTGGCCTCTCGGTAGCGCAGGCAGAGGAGATCGGGGCGGCGCTCATCCGCTTCCGCGCCACCGGCCGGTTCGTGGTCGCTTATGCGCAGGGATTTCTTGATACCGGCCTCGGCGACTATCTGACGGCGGCGAGCGCGGACCAGATCTGGATGGAGCCGAAGAGTCCGTTCGGCGCCGCGGGCACCGGCGCGGGCGCGATCTTCTTGCGCGGACTGTTCGACAAGATCCAGGCCGTCCCGCAGATCGTCAAGCGCGCCGATTACAAGAGCGCAGCCGACATGTTCATGCAGAAGGACTACACCCCGCCCGACCGCGAGCAAACAACGGCGTTCCTGCAGTCCTGGTACAACAGTGCCATCAAGGCGATCGCCGCCGAACGCAAGCTTGATGCGAGGACGGTCATCGCCTCGCTGCAGGCGAGTCCGCAATTCGCTGAAGACGCGCAGCGCGCGCGCCTGATCGATCGGCTCGGTTATGACGACGAAGCCAAGCATGCCGCGCGGGTGCGTGCGGGCGGCGCCAGACTGGTTCTGGTCGGGGAATATGCGCGTGCGACCGAGGACGAGAGCATGATCGGCCAAGGGCCGCATGTGGCGCTGATCGAAGCGGCCGGCGACATCGTGGATGGATCGGCCGACCGCGGCACGCTCGGCGGCAGCGCGGTTATTGCAGGCGATGATTATGCCGATGCGTTCCGGAAGGCGCGCGGCGACAAGAGCATCAAGGCCATTCTCTTCCGCATCAACTCGCCGGGCGGGTCCGTCACCGCGTCCGCCCAGATTCTCGAGGCCCTCAAAGAAGCGAGAGCCGCGGGCAAGCCGGTCATTGTCAGCATGGGGCCTCTCGCCGCATCGGGCGGCTATTACGTGTCGTGCGCGGCTGACAGGATTGTTGCCGAACCCGCGACGATCACGGGTTCGATCGGCGTGCTCACAGGCAAGGTGGCAATCGGCAAGTCGCTGGGCATGATCGGCGTCGGAGCCGACGAGATTGGTGTCGGCAAGAACGCGCTATTCGATTCGGGCTTCCAGCCTTACACGCCCGATCAGCTCGCCAACCTGAATGAGCAAGCAGATGTGATCTACACCGATTTCATGCAGAAGGTGGCTCAGGGTCGTAAGCTCCCGTTCGTCCAGGTCCAGGCGATCGCCAAGGGGCGGGTATGGACCGGTGCCGATGCCAAACCGCGCGGGCTGGTCGACGATCTGGGCACCTTCTGGACGGCCGTAGGCGATGTGAAGAAGGCAATCGGTGTCTCGCCTGACACGCGAGTTATCTTCAAGCTTTACCCTGCGAAAGCAGGTTACCTGGAAGCGCTCGTGGCCATGTTTGGCGGCTCCGTGGCGGGCGTCAGGGCTATGGAGGGCCTGTCGACGATCATGCAGGTCCCGGCCGCCCGCGCCATCCTCGAAGCGGTCGGTGGTTCGCCGCGGACACCGCTCGAGCTGAAGGCGACGAACCTTCCGGCCCAATAGGGACCTGGGTGGCCACAGTGCGTCTTCGACAGCCTCAGCGTGAGGCAAGATTTTGTTGCCATCCGCGCTGACGCAAGTATGAAATGTCCCGATCCTGAGGCTGTCGCGGGACGCACCGGGCTCATGCAACGTTCGCTTTGGACTCGCAGGCGATAAGCGGAATGTCGAACGGATTGACAGGCCGCGTCAAAGCGCTCGCTGACGATGCGCAGGAAGCGATGCGCGTGGGGCGCCCTGACGACGCGGCGCAAATGTGGGAGCAGGTGCTCTCTGCGGTGCCCGCACATGCGCAGGCTCTCTTTCATCTTGGTCAGCACGCATTGCTGCGCCACGACACGACGCGCGCGCGCGACCTGCTCGAGCGGGCCGGCCGTGCCGCGCCCCGCGAGCCGTCGATCCCGCTCAATCTATCGTTTGTTTTCCGCGCGACCGGCGATCCGGCGGCGGAGATGTCCGCGCTCACCGCAGCGCTGACGATCGATCCATATTTTTATCCGGCGCTGCTCGCCAAAGGATTGCTGGTCGAGCGCAGCGGACAGAATCGCCAGGCCGCGCGCATCTACAAAGATGTGCTTGCGATCGCCCCTGCAGACGACAAGCTTCCCGCGGAATTGCGCGAAAAGCTTCGGCACGCGCGCGTGGTGGTGGAAGAGAACGCGGCGGCGCTCGAGGCCGAGCTGAATGCGAGGCTGGCGCCGTTGCGCGCCCGCCATACGGCGGAGACTCTGGAGCGCTTCGACGAATGCGAGGCGATCCGGCTCGGGCGCAAGAAAATCTATACGCAGCAGCCGAGCATGCTGCATTTTCCGCGTCTGCCGGCAATTCAGTTTTACGACCGGCGCGAATTTCCCTGGCTTGCACGTCTCGAAGCGTCCGCCAATTCCATACGTGACGAGCTGAATGTCGTGCTGCACGAAAACACGGCCGAGATGCGCCCTTATGTCTCTCACGCCGCCGGGGCCCCGATCAACCAGTGGGCGGAGCTCAATCATTCGCCGCGCTGGAGCGCCTTTTTCCTGTGGGAAAACGGCAAGCGGATCGACACGCATTGCGCGCGTTGTCCACAAACGGCCGCGGTGCTCGAAAGCATTCCGATGTTGGACATGGCTGGTTATGGGCCGACTGTCCTTTTCTCCGTTTTGTCGCCTCACACGCATATTCCGCCGCATTCGAGCGTTACCAACGCGCGCCTGGTGGTTCATCTGCCATTGATCGCGCCGCCCGACTGCCGGTTTCGCGTCGGCAATGAGGTTCGCGAATGGAAATATGGCGAGGCGTGGGTGTTCGACGACACCATCGAGCACGAAGCAAGGAACGACAGCGATCAGTTGCGTGTCATCATGATGGTCGACATCTGGAATCCCTACCTTACCGAAGCCGAGCGTGCGCTCGTCACGGTGCTCCTCAATGTGGAGCGCGAATGGTACGGTTCGCCATCGCAGCGTTCGTGACGTGAATCGTTTCTTGGGCAGAACGCGGTACTACAGAATGCGATCGGTTCATCGACAATAATCCTTGTCGATCGGCAACAGCGGCTGGGGCAGCGGCAGCGCACGCGGAGTGTCACGGCAGATCGCATAGCTCTGCGCAACGATGCGGTCGACTTCGCCCGGCATATGTCGTTCGATCCGGGCATGGTCTTCCGAACGTCGTCGGGCGTTGAAAGGCTCTTCACCGGTCTTGGCGTTGCGCCGGAACAGCGGTCCGGCAACCACCCCGTGTACATAATCCCCGCCGAGCCCCAGCGAGAAGAAATGACTCATCCGTTGCAGCGTCTCTGCGGGCGCAAAAAGAAACGCGTCGCAATCGAGTGACGCCATGCGGCCGGAATTCAGGTGCGGCAAGCTGCGCCGCATCTCGGCGATCTGCATGTGCCAGACCATGGCGGCGAGTTCGAGATCGGATAGCGATAGAAGCCTGGGTGGGGGCCATTGAGCCTGTGGATGCCCGTCGGCAAGCAGAGCCAGGAAAAGCCTGCGGACATATTTTCGCCCCTCCTCGCCCAGTTTGCAGATCGCGAGAAGGAATGTTCGACAATCGGAATAAAGGAACAGCATTGGAGCAGAAGTGCGCACCGTCGCTTCGCGCAGCAATGCATTCGCTGCGGGCGCTGGCTTCAGTGTGACCTGCTCGCCGTCGGCATGAGGGCGGGAGAGAAGATGAAAGGCTCGCTGCGCGATGTCCGCCAGCGAATCTGGCGGCACGGTGCCGGAGCGCTTCGCGTCCGCGACATCCACGAGGATTTGGGGCTCACACAGGGAAAGATTGCAACCCGGTCGATCGAGAGTTTTTGCCAGCAATGTCGAGCAACAAAAACCCGTATGCCAGATGATGTTCGGGCTTGGTAGAGACGAGGGCGCGAGCAATGTTCTCGCGCTCCCACGCGCTCGCGCAAAGCCCGTGCGGTCCCACCGCCGGTCGAGAAAGGTCTGGGATGACAGCTGCTCCCGCTCGGCCTTGACGAAAAGGAACTCGCCGCTTCGCGCGTCGAAGCCGTCCGGAAACCAGGCGGCATCGTGAACCGGATCGCCCATGGAACGAACCTGCACGGCTGGACGCATGCAAACAAGGGAGGGATGATCGCTTGCGTCAGGGAGACGAACTGCCGATGGATGCGGGCGATCTTGAGCGATTGGCGGAAGGCGGCGACTGCGAAGCCCAGATTGCGCTCGCCCGCCGCGCCGAGGCCGAGGACAAATCGGCACTGGCGCGCGCCTGGTTCGCACGCGCAGCCAAGCTTGGCAGCGTGCCCGCGCTGCGTGGGCTGGCGATCAGTCTCCTCACCAAGCCGCCCATCGTCGAGCGCGACGGCGTCAACATGATTCGCGCGGCAGCACATAAAGGCGATGCAGAGGCTGCTTATGTGTGCGGCATGCTGGCGGCGCAGGATGGGGGGCTGGACGATCGCTGGATCGTGGCCCGCGAATGTCTCCTGCGCGCCGCCGAACGCGGCTGGGAGCCTGCGCGCACGCAGCTGGAATTCCTCGGCGAGGATTTTGCGACCGCGGCCGCGCTCGCCGATGCCCTGCCGGTGCGCAGCATCCTCGAGTCGCCGCGCGTCGGAGTCGTCGAGGGATTTGTGACGGCCGCCGTCTGCGACTGGCTGATCGGACGGGCGCGCTCCCGCATTGCGCGCGCGCAGGTCTACGACAAGACAGCCGGCGGCGGTCGCGTCGAGCAGGCGCGCAGCAACAGCTCCTTCGCCTTCGATGTTGTGCAGTCGGATATCGTGCTCATGCTGCTGCGCGCGCGCATTGCGGCGAGCGCCAACATGCCGCTCGACAGCCTCGAAGCATCCGCGATACTGCATTATGCGCCAGGTCAGCAATTCGAGCCGCACTTCGATTTTCTCGACGCGGCGGTTCCGGGCTATGCCAACGACATCGCGGCGAACGGGCAGCGTGTCGCGACGTTTCTGATCTATCTCAACGACGATTATGCCGGTGGCGAAACGGAATTTCCGGAATTGGGCTGGCGCCACAAGGGCCGCCGGGGCGACGCACTCCTGTTCTGGAATGTCACGCCTTCCGGTGCACCGGACATTCGTGCGCTACATGCAGGTCTGCCCCCAACCGCCGGCGAAAAATGGCTGTTGTCGCAATGGTTGCGCCAACGCCCGGTTCGCGCCGGTTAACAGCCCGGTGTTTTTCTCGCCCATGCTGGGGGAGAAAATTCAGGTGCTGATCTTCGGCACCGCGTCGAAAGCAATTGTGGTGCGGGACTGAGTGGAGCGGAAAGGCACCGTGCCGTGCCACATGTACGAAGGGAACAGCACCAGAGTGCCGGGACTGGGCTAAATCGTCCGCCGCACTGTATCGGCGATTTCGCAAGGGAAATTCGGCTCGCCGAACTTGATCCAGCCTTCTTTCGCACCTGCTTTTTCGACCGCCTCCGGCACGGCCACGTAGTAGGCGGAACTGATCCAACCCTTGGGATGAACGTGGTTGGTGTGAAACCCGCAATCGTGCAGCCGCGACGACCAGGACGCCGCATATTCGAATTCCCGCTGCCTTCGCTTGAAGAGCGGATGCGCAACGTCATCGGGCATGCGCGCAACATAATCGGCAATGGCATCGTCGATGCGCGCCCGTAACAATTCGACGGGTGCGTGGCTGGCGCCGAACAGATTGTCCAACGTCTGCGTGCCGGCCCGCAAGGTCTGGTCGAGCGATTCGCGACGGTCGCGATGCAGGCCATCGAGGTACGCGTTCAGCTCCAGATTGAAATCGTCCATCGATGCATAGCCGGGCGGCGCGGGAATTTCGTAAACGCGCACGAGTTGCTCGACGTCGTTCATGTCTTCCTCGCGCGGATCGCCGAGCACGCGCAGCACAAGGCCCCAGATGGCGAGGGCGATTTGGCTTTCCGGCTCGAGCGCGAGCGCGCGTTCCGCGGTGACCAGGGCGCTTTTGGCGTCGCCTGCCGCGAGTAGCGCCTGGGTATAATTGCGCCACGCGTGGCCGTTTTCGGGCGACATGCGAACGACTGTTTCATGCTCGGCCAGGGCGGCATCGAGTTCATTCAGATGCGTAAGCACCACGGCGAGCCCATGATGCGGCGTCACCGATTCGGGCAGCAGCCGGCACGCCCGCTCGAACAGGTGGCGCGCCGCAGCATAATCGCCCCGAAAGTACAGCAGCTTCGCCTTCTCGAGCGACAGCTCGCCGACATCGGGAAAGAGCAGGGCAGCTTCGTCGTACGAACGCAGGAAGGCGCTGTCGTCGCCGAGCCGGTAAAGCAGCCGGTTCAGCTCCTGATGCGCGGTCATGTCGAGCGGATTGCGTATAAGCGCTTTGCGGTAGGACTCCACAGCATCGTCGGGCCGGTCCATTTGCTGCAATGTATTGCCGCGATTGTAGTCAACCGACGCCATCTCGGGGACTTTTGCCTGCGCCGCGTCGAACAGTGCAAGCGCTTCGGAATAGCGGCGCTGATGCTTCAGCGCGATGGCCAGATTGTGCTCGAAGGCCGCAACCTGGCGCGGATTGCGCACGCCCAGTGCGAGCGCCTGCCGCAGCAGCTTCTCGGCCTCACCGGCGCGCCCCAGCGCGCATAGCTCGGCGCCCAGCGTCTGCTGCGCGAGGAGATGATTCGGCTGCAGGCGCAGCGCGGCGCGGCAGCTCTTCTCGGCTTCCTCGTGAGAGCCCATTTCAGACAGAGTCAGCGCGAGACTGAGATGTGCCTCGACATAGTTCGGCTTTAGACGGATGGCTTCGCGGTACTCCGCGACAGCTTCCTCCAGGCGGCCCTGCAGCTTCAACAGATTGCCCAAATTGTGATGCACCTGCGGCTGGCCAGCATCGATCGCGAGCGAGCGCCGGTAGAGATCTTCGGCTTCCGGAAAGCGCGATTGCTGGCGGCGGACGAGTCCGAGAAGCTGCAGTGCCGGCGCGTGAGCGGGCTCCGTATCCAGCGCCCGCAGCAGCAGGTGTTCTGCCTCCTGCATATCGTTGCGATCGAGACATGCCAGAGCCTGCCGGGCCAGGGCTTCGGCATCTGCAACGTGGGGCGCGGCAGGCGTTTCGCTCATCCGGGCAACCTAGCGGCAGGGAGGAAGGCGGGCAATCGAACGCGAATGCGAGAATCTACCTTCGACAAGCTCGGGGCGAGGAAAGGCACTACTCCATTGGATAGCCGAATTTTGCAATCCAGGGCGCGAGGATGGGGAGGATCGAAGCAAGCTGGTCGCGGTAGCGGCGCCATTGGCCGACCGCATCGCCGTAGAGGCCGCGGCGTACCTGCGCGGCGCTGGGGCTTCGCCGATCGATTCCGTCAGCGCTGGCGCGAAAATCGCGCATGGATTCGCTCCAGGCAATACCGGTGAAGTCGCAGACCGCGCGCAACGAAGATTCGAAATCCGCGACCATATCCTCGTACCGATGTTCATGCAGATCGATTGGAAGCTTCTCGCGGTAACGCTCCGCAAGCGTCATCGTGGCCGCATAAAAGCGCGCGCAGTCATCGAGGCGAAGAAACTCGAAACTGTACGGCGTCGGATTGAAGCGGCGGCGGAAGCAGCTCAGCACGACATCGCGGGGATCTCTGATGGCGAAAATCACGCTGGCTGCCGGGAACAGGCGGCAGATCAGCGGCAGCCTGAGCGTGTTGAATGGCATCTTGTCCACGAACGTCGTGCCCGCGACCGGATACCCGGCGTCCCGCACGGCATTCCAATAGGCATTCCGCCAGCGAGCGGCTTCCGCCTCCTCGAGTCCCGCGAGCCGGTCCAGACCGGCCTCGCTAAGCAGGAAGCTACGCGCGGCGTCGCCCAGGAACTCGATTTCATCGATATGCGCGACATGCGGATTCGTGGCCAGTATCGTCTCCAGAAGCGTCGTGCCGCTGCGCATGAAACCGAGCACGAAAACATGGCGCGCCGGCGCCCCGGCGGTTGCGGGTGAAGCTGCGGGCGCCCACGCCGCGGATTTCCGAAAATACGCAGCGAGGCGGTTCACATCATCGATGGCGCGCGCCGACCCGTACGCGGCCGCCAGGAACTCTCTCTTTCTCTCGTTGGAAGCGCTGTAGACGGCAAAGGCCTCAGCGGTGCGGCCGAGCCTGTCGAATGCGTCGGCAGCAAAACCTGCGGCGAAGGCGGCCTCGAAATCGCTTCCGCCCGAGGTCCCGTCGAGCACCCGAGTCACCTTCTGCTCCGCCGCAGCAAAATCGCGCGCTTCGATCTCCGTAATGGCAAGGGCGATAGTCGCGATCGGGTGGGCGGGGCGCAGCACCAGTGCTTCGGCGGCGGAGGCGCGGGCAGTGACAAGATCTCCCGTCTGTGTCGATAACAGCGCAAGACAGGCGCGCGCATCGAGGTGTCCAGAGTCGTGCACCAGCGCCTTGCGGTAGGATTGCACAGCCTCCTCGAGGCGCCCCATTTGCTGCAAGGTATTACCGCGGCTGTAGTCCACCGCTGCCAAGTCGGGGACTTTCGCCTGCGCGGCATCGAACATCACGAGCGCCTCGGGAAACCGCCTCTGCTGCTTGAGCGCCATGCCCAGATTGTGCTCCAACGCCGCGGCCTGGCGTGGTTCGCGCACACCGAGCGCCAGCGTCTGGCGCAGGAGGTGCTCGGCTTCCTTGGGCCGGTTGAGTAGGCATAGCTCTGCGGCGAGGGTCTGCTTGGCCGCGAGGTGATTGGGCTGCAAACGAAGAACGTCGCGACAGCACTTTTCAGCCGCGCCATGATCGCCCATCGCGGAAAGGGTCAAGGCGAGTGCGAGATGGGCATCGGCGAAGTTCGGCTTCAGTTCAATCGCCGCGCGCTGCTCTGCAATGGACTCTTGGAGCCTGTTGAGCGTCTTCAGCAGATTGCCGAGGTTATGATGCACCTGCGGCTGTGCCGGTTCGATGGCGAGCGAACGGCGATAAAGCTCCTCGGCCTCCCCAAGGCGCCCCTGCAGCCGGCGCAGGACACCGAGCAGCTGCAGCGCCCGTGCATCGTTCGGTGCCTCGGCCAGGACTTTCGACAGCGCGGCTTCGGACCGGGTCAGCTCATTGCGTTGAAGATGGGCGAGCGCCTCGACCAGGCGAACATCCAGATTTGCCGCTTGCGACACCATTCCGCCTTTCACGTCGCACACTCTAACGTGGCGACGAAGTACGCGCCAAACCGGGGAGGATCGCGCGGATGCCGGCGCGCGGACCCGTTGCGCCCGTTCGGGGCTGCGTTTAAGCGTGGCCTGTCCAATTTGTTTGCGATGCAATGTCCACCATTTCGGCACCCACTCTTGACGGACCCGTTCCGGGCGTGCCCGGCGCCACCGTTCATGAAGTCGAAACTTTGCCGGGGGGGCTGAACGGTGGCGCGCCCATCGGCCCGTACACCCAGGCCGCGCCGGGCGAATTGCTGTTCGAAGTGCCACGGATTGCACGGTACCTGGTCAGCGGCGGAACGAGGATCGAGGTCGCTGTGGAGCAGAATGCAGACCGCGCCGCGGCAGAGCTGTTTCTTCACGGCGGCGCGCGCGGCACGCTCATTCACCAGCGCGGCGAATTGCCTTTGAACGCTGTCACCCTGATCGCGCCCAATTGGAAATGCGTGGCGATCTGCGGGCCGTCCGCATTCGGAAAGTCGATGCTGGGCGCAGTGCTGTGTCGCAGCGGCTGGCTCCTCGTCGCCGACGGTATTACCCGCGTCACCTGGAACGGATCGATGGCGGTCGCCTGGCCGAGCGACGACAAGCTGAAACTGTGGCGGGATTGTTGCGAAGCCCTGCGGCTTGATATTCCGAACTTGAGACGTGTGCGCGATCGCATGGAAAGATTCTATGTTCCGGTTGCGGCAACCAGAACGCCGGCCAGGCTCGCGGCACTGGTGCATTTGAGACTTGCCTCCCGCGTCGCGACAACTTCCCTTTCGGCAGCAGAAGGTGCGGCTTTCCTCGGCGAAGATACCTTCGGGTCGCGCCAGATCGATCCGCTCGGTTGTCGTGTCGCGCACGCGCACATCGCGGCGCAGGTTTCGCGGAGCTGTCAATCGTTTCGCCTTGATGGCGGGCGGAGGTCCCCGATCGCGGATCTGGCACGGCAATTGTCGGAGTTGATGCGGTGACCGCCAATCTGATCCTGATCGCGAGCTATCCAAAATCGGGCAATACATGGACGAGGATGGTGTTCGAAAAGCTTCGGCACGGCTTGGAATTTTCGCTCAACAATCTCGACGGCAGCTTTCAGGGCATCCACCGCCGCATGTTGTTCGATCGCATGTTTCCGGTGAATGCAGCCGAGTTGTGGCCGGAAGAGGTGGAGAACATGCTCCCCAGCATGTATCGTCAGCTGTCGGCGGAAACGGCCGGGCAGGCCATCATCAAGGTTCACGACAACGTCCGCCGGACGCCTTCGGGCGAGTGGGTTTATCCGCCGGAATGCGTGAGCGCCGCCATCTACCTGACGCGCCATCCGTTCGATGTTGCGGTGTCGAATGCCAATCATTTCGGCATCGGCATCGAGAGCGCAATCGCATTTCTGGCGGAAGATGTGACCCCAGGCATCGCGACGTGGCTTCCCGAATCACTCGACCAATATTTCGGAACCTGGAGCCAGAACGTGTCGTCGTGGCTTGATCGCGCACCTTATCCGCTCGCAGTCGCCCGCTATGAAGACCTGCTTGCGGACCCGATCCCGGAATTTGCGCGCCTCGCGCGCGCTGCGGGATTCAGCGCCGCGCCCGATGAAATCGCGCGGGCTGTCGAGGCCTCCGGCTTTGCGCAGCTGCAGACGGAAGAAACGAGATACGGTTTCAACGAGCGGCCCGACACCTGCTCGCTGTTCTTCCGTTCGGGTCGGCTTCGATCCTGGGAAGGGGTGCTCGACGAAGCGCTGCGCGAGCAGTTGCTGCGCGACCACGGCGCGGTGATGCGGCGGATGGGATACACCGCCGATGGCGGCGTCGGGCCGTGGAAATGGGAGAAAGCATGAGCCTGCCGAAGCATGGGTGCCCACATTCGCGGCGATCGTACTCTATTTGTCCTTCGACGGGTCACTCTCGCTCGTAGCCGAAGCGGTCGATCCAGGGACGCAGAATTGGCAGGACGGGCGCGAGATGTTTCTCGTAGCGGCGCCATTGACCGACACCTTCGGCGTACAGGCCGCGGCGCACCTGTCCGGCACTGGGCGAGCGGATGTCCTGTCCTCGCGCGACGGCCGCGAAATCGTGCATGGACGCACGCCACGGAACGCCGACGAACGCGCACACTGCCTGCAAGCGTCCGTCGAAATCCGAAATCATGTCCTCGTAACGATGTTCGTGAACGGCGAGCGGCAATCTTGTCCGGCAGAGCTCTGCGAAGCGCATCGTGCGATCATAGAGATTTGCGGCGCCCTCAAGGCTGAGGAATTCCAGCTTGACCAGATCCACTTCGAACTGGCGGCGAAAACAGCTGAGGACCACGTCGCGCGGGTCCCGCACGGCGAACAGAATTCTTGATTCTGGAAAGAGCCTCGAGATCAGAGGCAGCTTAACGGTATTCAGCGGGTTCTTGTCGACGAAGGTCTTGCCCCGAAATTCGACTCCGTGGCTTCGGACGCGCTGCCAATATTGCGTGCGCGCCTCTGAGCGAGCAGCCGGGCCGAGGACTTGGAGTTGCTCGAGCCCGGTTTCGGTCGTCAGATAGCGTGTGGCCATGTCGGCAAGAAAGTCCTGCTCCTCGAGCGTGACGATCTCGTCGTGGCATTCAAGCGCCTGTTCGAGAACGGTCGTGCCGGAACGGTGAAATCCAAGCAAGAATACGTGATGCTCGGCACGGTTCTGTTTTTCGCTGTCGTCGGATGCGGGCTCTGACGATTGCGGATCGACCCGCTGATAATGGCCAATGAGCATGTCAAGCAGGGCGGGTGCCGCTGCGTTTTTCTGAAGGCGCGGCGCGTGAAGCCGCTGTTGTTCCTCGTTCGCCTTGGCGTAGGCTGCAAACGCCTCTTCCGTCCGATCCTGTCCGTCGAGCGCGTCGCCGAGAAGTCCATACGCGACCGCCTTTGCGTGCGCATGCGTCCGCCGATCGTCGAGCAGGGGACGAAGCCGATGTTCAGCGGCCGTGAATTGTTCCCGCGAGAGTTCAATCAGCGTGAGCGCCACGTGCGCTGTGGCATTGCGTTCGTCGAGTTTCAATGCGCGGACGGCGAGTTCCTCCGCGGCTTGTTCGTCCCCTTTGCGAGCCGCGATCGAGGCAAGGCTCGCAAGCGCGTCTGCGTTGCCTGGCTGGAGCTGAACAGCGCGGCGATGGGCGCGTTCGGCCTGGTCAGTCCGGCCCACCCAGCCCAAGGCCACGCCTTTGCGCTGATGCGTCACGGCATTGGCCGGTTCAATGCGAAGCGCTTCTTCGAACGATTCCAGAGCTTCGTCCAGACGTTGCAAACGCATCTGGCAAAGTCCGATTGCATTGAGGAGCCGCGCGTCCTTTGGCGCAAGAGCCCGCGCTTGCTGATACGAGAGCAGCGCTTCCGCGTCGCGGCCGTGGCGTTCGAGGCAGAGGGCGCGCGCGCTGAAAAAGGCGGGATGAATCAATCCGCGGGCGAGCGCAGCTTCCGCAAGGTCACCCGCGCGCTGAAAATCCGCGCCCCGGATCGCAAGCGCGACGGCACCGACCGCTTCCGATGTGGCGTGCGCACCAGAATCATGGGGCTGTGACATGGTGGGATCCATCATACGCAGCCCGCGAAGCCCGGTGCCAGTTCGAATTGGCCGGCAGAGACGGCACGCAGCGCGCCATCACCAGCCTGGCTTACTCGCGTCAGCGGGAAACGCGCCCACGCTTGGGGGCGGAGCGGGCCGTGTGCACTTATGGGGCAACGGGGAAAGAAAAAGCGGCCCCGGAAGGGGCCGCTTTGGAACGCCAAGCGATTGAGCTCAATACTTGATGGTTGCCGCGACGAAGACCGTACGACCAAGGGAGTCGTACAGGCCCGTGAAGGTGTTGCCGTTGCCGGCCGGCAGCGGGAGCGCCTGGGTGCCGATGACGGGCGGCTCGACGTCGAACATGTTGTTGACGCCGGCGCGCAGATCCACACCCTCGCGCACCGTCCAGTCCGCCGCCAGGTCGAAGTAGTCGTACGGAGCGATCCTGGAGTTCCGGACAATCTTCCGCGCCATGGATGGTCAGGCCGTTGTTGCAGACATAAGTGTTCGCCGGGCTGCCGCCGACCAGGGGATTGGTGGTGTCGGCGTCGAGAGAGGTCCCGCCGATGTAACGCCACTGGAAGGAGAAATCCACGTCCCATGGCGATGCCCAGGTGACGCGCAGCTTGGACCGCCATTTCGGATTGGGAGTTCTCGTCCGAAGTGGCGGAGCAGGTGAGGCCATAGAGTCCCGCGCAGTTGAACGGAAGTTCGACGCCGCGAAGCAGTGGGCTTTGCGGCACAGGCTCGGTGTCTAATTCCGTCAGATAGGTACCGATGAAGTTGAAGGTCAGCGAACCGGTGTTCTCCATGCCCCATGTCGACATGTCGGTCTGGTAGTTCAGCTCGAAATCGGCGCCCTTGGTTTGCAGGAAGCCGGTGTTGATGTTTTGCGCCGAGACGAAGCCCGTTCCGTAGACGAGGCCGGCTCCGTTGCGATGCACGAGTGGGCAGAAATACGCCATGCTGGCCGCCGATGCGGTGGCGCCATAGCAGTCGTTGAGGATTTCCTGCGGCGGCAGGGTGGAGATGTAATTGTCCACCTTGATGTTGAACCAGTCGACGGTTGCGGTGAAGCCGTCGACGAAGGTGGGGGTGAACACGATGCCGGCCGTGCGGGTGTCGGAAACCTCGGGCTTCAGGAGCGGATTGCCGCCGAGCTGCACGTCGCACTGGGTCGCCGGGCAATAGACGAGACCGGAGGTGATCGCCCCTGCCGGAACGGGTGCGTATTTGTTGTGAACGCAATTGTTGAACACAACTCCCGTCGCGTTGAAGCAGGGGTCCTGGCCGCTGAACAGCACGACGTTGGTAGGTGCGAAGAGTTCGAGCACGTTCGGTGCGCGGACCGCACGCTCGTAGCTGGCGCGCAAACGGAAATCGTCGATCGGCTGCCACTCGGCGCCGTATTTGTAGTGCTGGTCGCCCCCGCCGTGCTGTAGGACGAATAGCGATAGCCGGCGTTGAACGACAGGTCCTCGACCCACGGCATCTCCTGCACCAGCGGGATCTTCACTTCGGTGAAGCCTTCCGTCACGTTGAAGCCGGATCGCGGCACCGAAAGCGTGGCGCCGCCCTGGCCGTAGAGATCGTTGGTCGAGAATTCCTGGTCCGTCGACAGTTTGATTTATTCGTCGCGGTATTCCGAGCCGACCGATATGCCGACCGGACTCTTCGCCCACGGCGACTGAATGCCGTATTCGCCGAGATCGCCGGTCAGGCTGCCGCTGATGATCTGTTCTTCGGTGTAGCCTTCCTGGAAGCCGCTGGCGAGGACGTATTTGAGCGCTTGCGGGGTGATCGAGCCGAAGCCCGTGAAGATGTTGATCGGCACGCAACCAGGTGCCGCCGGCGGCAGACCGCCCTGCGATTCGTCCGCATAGCACTGGCCGGTGGTCGGATCGACTTCGAGCGCATTCTGCGTGCGGGTCTTGGAGAACTCGCCGGTGTAGTTCTCGGTGAACAGCGTCAGGCCATATTGCGCGTAGACGTCATAGGTCCAGCCGTCGCCGAGATCGCCTCGGGCACCGATCTGCATGCGATACGACGTGTGCCGCAGGTCGTCCTGGCGATCGCCGCCTTCGATGTCGCGCCGGCCGATTTCGAGGTTCGCCTGCCCGGGAATGCCGTATGGATTGAAGTCGTTGTTTCCATCGCCATTCCAGTAGGTGAATTTCTTGCCGTTCGGCAGCGTGGTGGTTTGCTGGAAATCTCCGGGCAGCATGCCGCAGAGATCCTTGTTCTCGAGAGCGGTCAGTAGGGGTTGCTGCAGTTCACATACACAGAACCGCTAGGTCCCTGCCGGAGCCGAGGAAGAATCCGGATTCGGCGATCTGGGCGACCGTGTGGTCGTCGGTGAACATGAAGCTCGAATAGATGTCGAGTTCCTTGTTCTCCTGGTAGTGCGCAAAGAAGCCGCCCGTGTAGCGGGTGTCGGGGCGCTGCAGGTAGTTCAGCGCACCGTAGTTGAAGTGCTGGTCCGGCGCGCCGGTGTAGGGCACGAAATTGCCGCTGGGACTCTTGCCCTGCTCGAAGTAGTCGAACGGCAACCCGCCATACACATTGTCCAGCGACAGGAAGCGGTCGAAGTTGGACGAGCCGTTGCATTCCGAGGTGGTGAAAGGTCCAACGCTGGTCGAACCCGTCTTGCCGTTCGCCGAGGCGATGGTGCATGCGGAAAAGTCGCGGCTGGATCGACGACAGGCTGCGAGTTGCGATAGCCGAGATAGGCGGTGACGTTGCCTTTGCCGTTGGCCGTGTTGGTGCCCATGATCAGCGTGCCGTCATCGGTCCCGCCGTCCCAGATGCCCGCCTTGGCTGTGCGAAGCCGAAGGCGCTCCCGTTGATGTCGGTCTGCGTCAGGTTGCGCCAGCGGCTGGTGTCGTTGTTGTTGGCTTCCGCGATGCCGTACGTGCCGTCGACTTCGATGCCTTCGAAGTCCTTGCGCATCACGAAGTTGACGACGCCGGCCAGGGCGTCGGAACCGTACACCGCCGAGGCGCCGCCCGTCAGAACTTCGACGTGGTCGACGAGCGCGGCCGGGATGTGGTTCAAGTCGGCGACCGGGTCCGCGGGTCGCCCGGCATCAGACGGGTGCCGTTGACCAGCACGAGGGTGCGGCTTGCGCCCAAGGTCGCGAAGGTCGACGGTCGCCGTACCGGTCGCGCCGTTCGATACGCCTGGGTCTGGTCGGCGAACACCGGAAGGCAGTTGATCGAGGGTTTCGACGCCCGTCGTGCCCTCGAACTTCATTTCCTGCTGACCGACTGCCGTCACCGGGCTGGCGCTATAGAGGCCCTGTTGCGGAATGCGCGAACCCGTGACCACCACGGTTTCGGTCGATTGATCTTGCGCCGAAGCCGGCACGGAAAGGCCGATGGCCGCGGCCGAAGCTGCTCCGAGGAGCAGCGCGGAACGCAGACTGCGCTTGTCGAGATTGGTCTTGATACACGTGGTACCCCCTTGGTTCTGTCGTAACGACGACTGCCACCAACGGACCTTGCCTGCCGAAGCTGGCAGCTGCCCCCGCGCGCTCTGCACGGTATTGCCCGTTTGATTCTAGGCTAAAAGACCCGACCGGCCCGGGTCAAAAGCCATTTCGCGTTTGATCGCCGTTCGTGTCCTATCTGTGGCTTTTGTGCATCAATTGGCCGGCGCCGACGGGAACTTATCCACCGCCATTTCGTCCGTTACATTCCGTCGATGACAACGGCACTCCTGACCCACAGCGCCTGTTTCGAACACGTCACACCTGCGGGACATCCGGAACGCGTGGATAGACTGCGCGCGGTCATGGCCGCGCTTGAAGCGCCGGCGTTTCACGCTCTCGTTCGCATCGACGCGCCGCGGGCGGCGCGCGAGTCTCTGTTGCGCGTGCACGACGCCGCGCTCGTCGATGCAATTCTCTCCGCGCAGATCGAGCCGGGCGATTTCGCGCGCATCGATGCCGATACCGCCATGTCGACCGGCTCTGCCGAGGCCGCGCTGCGCGCCGCGGGCGCGGTGACGGCAGCGGTCGATGCCGTGATGGCGGGACACATCGACAATGCGTTCTGTGCGGTGAGGCCGCCCGGTCATCATGCCGAGCGCACGCAGGCAATGGGATTCTGCCTGTTCAACAATGTCGCCATCGGCGCGCTGCATGCCCGTACAGTGCACGGACTGGAACGCATCGCGGTGGTCGATTTCGACGTGCATCACGGCAACGGGACGCAGCACAGCTTCTTCGACGATGCCAATCTTTTCTACGCATCGACACATCAGTTTCCGCTCTATCCCGGCACCGGAAGCACGGCCGAGCGCGGCGTGGCAGGCAATGTCGTCAATGCCCCGCTGCCTTCCGGATCCGGCGGCGACGCATTTCGCGCCGCCTTCGACGCGTTGATTCTTCCCGCGGTCGAGCGCTTTGCTCCGCAATTCCTTTTCATTTCAGCGGGATTCGACGCGCATGAGTCGGATCCGCTTGCGTCATTGCGTCTTCGCGAATCGGATTATGCTTGGGCGACGGATCGGCTGTGCCGGGTTGCGGCCCCGACCTGTGGCGGACGCGTTGTCTCGGTTCTTGAAGGCGGTTATGACCTCGCCGCACTTGGCCGTTCGGCTGCCGCGCATGTGGGCGCATTGATGAGAGCCGCGGAGACTTGAATGGGGGAAAAACAGGACTCGCAACCAATCGAAAGCTTGAGCTTCGAAGCGGCGTTGAAAGAGCTGGAGAACATCGTCTCCCGGCTGGAGCAGGGCGAGGTCGAGCTCGAGGAGTCCATTAACCTGTATGAACGGGGACAGGCATTGAAGGCGCATTGCGAGAAGAAGCTGCGAGCAGCGGAGAGCCGACTGGAAAAGATCGTGGCAGGTGCCAAGGGTGCCGAGCGCGCCGAGCCGCTCGATCTCGGCTGAACGGTAGACCGCGGGTGAGGTATCAAGCCGCATCTCAGAACGAAGTCTCTCACCCGCACCAGAGCGGGTGAGGGGGAACCCCGTGACCAAGTCGCGCAATCTTCTGAGCATGTTCCAGCCGGCTTTGGCGGAAGCCGCGACGTTCACGGAACGTTCCCTAGATGCGCTGCTGCCGCAGGCAAGCGGGCCGGAGGGCCGTCTGCTCGAAGCCATGCGCTACGCAGCACTGGGCGGCGGCAAGCGTCTTCGCGGATTTCTGGTGCAACAGAGCGGAAGACTGTTCGGCGTTGACCGCCGCGCGCTCGGCCGGGTCGCCGCGGCAGTCGAGTGCGTTCACGCCTATTCACTTGTCCACGACGATCTTCCCGCAATGGACGACGACGATCTCCGGCGCGGCAAGCCGACGGTTCACAAGGCATTCGACGAGGCAACGGCGATCCTCGCCGGCGATGCGTTGCTCACGCTCGCTTTCGGTCTTGTCGGCGCACCGGATGCGCATGGCGATCCCTTTGTGCGCTGCGAACTCGTCATGCGGCTCGCCCACGCCGCGGGACATGCCGGAATGGTTGGCGGTCAGATGATGGACATTGCCTTCGAGCACGCTTCGCCCACGCTGCCCGAGATCACCAGGCTCCAAAGGATGAAGACAGCGGCGCTCATTACCTTCTCCTGCGAAGCGGGGCCGATCCTCGGCCGTGCATCCTCGGCCGCGCGTAATGCGTTATCTGCCTACGGCCAGGATCTAGGCCTCGCGTTCCAGATTGCGGACGACCTCCTGGACGCCGAGGGCGATCCGGCGAAAATGGGGAAGGCCGCGGGGAAGGATGCCGACCGTGGTAAGCCAACCGTTGTCTCCATTCTGGGGACAGAAAGAGCGCGTGCGCAGGCGCGGGCATTGGCGGCACAGGCTGCCGGTCACCTTGATTTGTTTGATGAAAGGGCCGACCTTCTGCGAGCGGCAGCTGAGTTCGTGATCTCGCGACGGGCATAATCGGAGCACCACGCAATGAGCTTGCCAGCCTCAAACCTGCCCTCAAAGACGCCGCTTCTCGATACTGTCAGAGAGCCAAAGGATCTGCGCGCCCTGTCGCGCGCGCAGTTGCGCCAGCTGGCCGATGAACTGCGCCAGGAGACGATCAGCGCCGTCTCGGTGACGGGCGGCCATCTCGGCGCGGGATTGGGTGTGGTCGAGCTGACTGTCGCACTTCATCATGTCTTCGACACTCCGCGCGACAAGCTGCTCTGGGACGTCGGCCACCAGGCCTATCCCCACAAAATCATCACTGGACGGCGCGACCGCATCCGCACGCTGCGTCAGGGCGGGGGTCTGTCCGGATTTACCAAGCGCAGCGAGAGCATTTACGACTGCTTCGGGGCTGCGCACTCCTCGACCTCCATCTCGGCCGGACTGGGCTTCGCCGTCGCACGTGACCAGAAGAAGGAAACGCACAACGTCGTCTGCGTCATCGGCGACGGCGCAATGAGCGCGGGCATGGCGTATGAGGCGATGAACAATGCGGGCGCCATGGATGCGCGGCTCATTGTCGTCCTGAACGACAACGACATGTCGATCGCACCGCCCGTAGGCGCGATGAGCGCTTATCTCGCGAAACTGATATCGAGCCGGCCCTATCGCGGATTTCGCCGCGTTGCCAAGCAGTTGGCACAACTTCTTCCGAGGCCGGTGGAACTGACTGCACGACGGGCGGAGGAGTACGCTCGTGGAATCGCGATGGGTGGAACGCTGTTCGAGGAGCTCGGCTTCTACTACGTGGGACCGATCGACGGCCACAATCTGGACCATCTCCTGCCGGTGCTCGAAAATGTGCGCGACGCTTGCAACGGCCCCATTCTCGTTCACGTGGTGACGCAGAAGGGCAAGGGCTATGCGCCGGCGGAGGCTTCGGCCGACAAGTACCACGGTGTCGTCAAGTTCAACGTGCTGACGGGTGAGCAAAGCAAGTCGGCCGCCAAGGCGCCGAGCTATACCAAAGTCTTCGCCGAAGCATTGATCGCGGAAGCCGAGAAGGACGAACGAATCGTCGCAATTACCGCGGCGATGCCCTCGGGAACGGGCCTCGATCTGTTCGCAAAGCGGTTTCCGGAGCGCTGCTTCGACGTGGGGATTGCGGAGCAGCACGGCGTGACCTTTGCGGCCGGTCTCGCGGCCGAAGGTCTGAAGCCGTTCGCGGCGATCTACTCCACCTTCCTGCAGCGCGCCTACGACCAGGTCGTACACGATGTTGCCATCCAGTCTCTGCCGGTGCGCTTTGCGATGGACCGGGCCGGGCTCGTGGGCGCCGACGGTCCCACCCATGCAGGGTCGTTCGATGTCACCTATCTCGCCACCTTGCCGGGATTCGTTGTCATGGCAGCGGCTGACGAGGTGGAGCTCACACATATGATCGCCACGGCCGCGCAGATCGACGACCGGCCCTCGGCGGTGCGCTATCCGCGCGGCGAAGGCCTCGGCCTTGCGCGGCCGGCCCGGGGAACGCCTCTCGAGATCGGCAAGGGTCGCATCCTGCGCGAGGGCTCCACTATTGCGCTGCTCAGCCTTGGCACCAGGCTTGCGGAGTGCCAGGCCGCTGCAGAACGATTGTCCGCCTACGGACTATCCGTCACGGTGGCGGATGCGCGCTTCGCCAAGCCGCTCGACCAGGACTTGATCCGCAGACTGGCGCGCGAGCACGAGGTGCTGATCACTGCGGAGGAGGGCGCCATCGGCGGTTTCGGCGCCCATGTCATGCAATTCCTTGCGTGGGAAGGATTGCTCGATGCCGGGCTGAAGATCAGGCCCATGGTGCTGCCCGACCGTTTCATCGACCACAACTCGCCAGAGCGCATGTACGAAGCGGCGCGCCTCAATTCCAAGGCGATCGTGGCCACAGTGCTCAGTGCGCTCGGCCGCCCGACCGCCGCAATGGCCGGCGAACGCGCGTAGGCGGCCCCGCTTTCTCCTTCCCATGCCCGGGATGGAAGTGATCGGCAATCAAGCATGAGCATTCTCTGCCGCCACTTCGGGACTTGCGGTGGCTGCACGCTTCAGGACATGCGGCCGGCAGATTATCGAACCTGGAAGCATCAGCGCGTCGGGCGGGCGCTCGAGCGGCACGGACTGGGAGAGGTATCGGTCGAGCTTCCTGCGGAAGTGGCGCCACGCTCACGCCGGCGCGCAACCCTCAAAGCTGCCAGGAAGGACGCCGCCACGAACGTCGGTTTCCGTGCTGCGCGTTCGCACATCATCGTCGATATGCAGGAGTGCCACATTCTCACTCCGGCCCTTGCAGCGCTTGTCATGCCGTTGCGCAAGCTCATGGGCGGATTCTGCGCGAAGGCGAAGAGGCGGAACTACGTCTGACGGAGGCCGAGAACGGATTCGACATTGCGCTGAACATGACGCGCGAAGCCGATGCAATGCTGACGGCGGCGCTTGCCCGCTGGGGCGCACAGAACGGGGTAGCTCGCTTCTCGGTGAACGGCGAAATCGCTGTGCAGTTCGCGCCGCCTCGCGTGCAGTTTTCGAGCGTCGAGGTCGCCCTGCCCATCGATTCCTTTCTGCAGCCGACTGGCCAAGGCGAAGAACGTCTTCAGGATGGCGTGCGCGAAGCGGTGAATGGCGCAAAGCGTATCGCCGACCTCTTCGCGGGCTGCGGAACATTCACCTTCTCCCTGGCGCGCACGGCCTCCGTGCACGCGGTCGATTCGGATGCGCTCGCACTTGCGGCTCTGCTCGCTGCAGCCCGCAAGGGGAGGCAGCTCAAGCCCGTGACCGTCGAAACACGCAATCTCTTCAAGCGGCCGCTGGCGGGCAAGGAACTGGACCAATTCGAGGCGGTCGTGATCGACCCACCGCGCCGCGGAGCGCTTTCGCAGGTCAAAACACTGGCCGCCAGCCGGGTGCGGCGTGTTGCCTATGTATCGTGCAATCCCGATACCTTTGCGCAGGACGCGCGGATTCTGGTGGACGGCGGATTTCGCGCCAGCTGGGTGCGGCCCGTAGACCAATTTCTCTGGTCGTCTCATATTGAGCTCGTGGCGTCGCTCGAGCGGTATTGAGGTTGGCAACCACCACGGAGAAACTGACCTACGCGGTTGCGCAGACGGCGCGCGTGGCGTTCTACGGCGCTCATTACATCTTCGCGCGCATTATCGCGCGCGATGCGTTCGCCGAGATCGACGTGACGCGTCGCCGATTTCCGTCGCTGCGGGCAACGTTGAAGGGAATGCGCGCTCTTTTCGCCAGGGATTTGGCCAATGCGGAAGCGGGAATTTATCCGCTTCCGCTCGACATCGCGCACGAAATGCGCCGCGCGCGTGGAAGCCTGCGTTATCTGGCGGATATTCCGCGCGTTGCAGCCCGGCGGCGGCGGCGAGGTCATAGCGATGCGGCGGCGATGGGCGAGGGCCTTCCCGGCTATTATCGCCAAAACTTCCATTTCCAGACCGATGGTTATCTGAGCGACAACTCGGCGCGCCTCTACGATTTTCAGGTTGAGGCACTGTTCGCAGGCACGGCGGACGCGATGCGTCGGCGCGCTTACGTGCCGTTGGCGCGCTTCATCTCCGGCCGCAATCCCCACCGCACAACTCTCCTCGACATCGGCGCCGGCACAGGCGGATTCCTGTCTTTCGTAAGAACCGCGCAACCGCGGCTGAAGATGATCGCGCTGGATTTGTCCAGGCCCTATCTCGCGCGCGCCCGGCGCACGCTTTCACCAATGGGGAGCGTGAAATTCGTTGCGGCGCCCGCTGAACGGATGCCGCTGGCGCGGGCCAGCGTGGATGCGGCGGTGAGCATCTATCTGTTCCACGAACTGCCGCCCAGGATTCGCGCGAGCGCGGCTCGCGAGATCGCCAAAGTCCTGAAACCCGACGGCATCTTCGTGCTTGCCGATACCATCCAATATGGCGATCTGCCCGATTGCGACGGCCTGATCGAAACATTCCCGGGCCTCCTGCACGAGCCGTATTACGACAGCTTTGCGCGCAGCGACCTCGCCGCCCTTTTTGGCGCCGCAGGCCTGAAGCTGGTGGACACCGACGTTGCGTATCTCACAAAAATATCTGTTTTCCGCAAGGAGCGGACGCAACCGGTGCGCAAGCGGGCGAAGCAGGATGCGACCTGATTTACCCAGAGCAAGGCTGTGCGGCTTGTTTGTCGTGCTCCTGGTGCCGCTGCTGTCAGCCTCTGCTTACGGCGCGAACGCGTATTCGGAATGGGCGGCGGTCGTCGTGTCGGGCGACTGGCATGCCCACGATGGACGCCCGAGCGAGATTTTCGACAATGCGCGTCGCGACGTGGCGCGCAATCTGGTCGCGCTGGGATTTTCTGCGGCAAATCTTGAAGAGTTCTCCGTCCGGCCCGGCGTCTCGGCGCGGCCTGCCGATGCTCGGACGATCGGCAACGCACTTTGGGATTTGTCCAGGCGAGCGAGGGGCGGCTGCCTCGTGTATGTGACCTCCCACGGTTCTCCCGACGGAGCGGTTCTGGGCAATATCGTCCTCCGACCCTGGCGCCTCGCCAGGATGATCGATAACAGCTGTTCCGACAGGCCGAGTGTCGTCGTCGTCTCGGCCTGCTTCTCAGGCGTTTTCGTGCCGCCGCTCGAGGCGCCGAACAGGCTCGTGCTCACCGCGGCACGCGGGGACCGCTCCTCCTTCGGCTGCGGCCAGAGCGACAGATATCCGTATTTCGATCAATGCGTACTGTCGGTGTGGCCGTCCGCCGACGGGTTTCCCGCGCTCGGCCGTGCGGCACAGGCCTGCGTGGCGACGCGCGAGAAGAAGGAACATGTGGGACCGCCTTCCGAGCCGCAGCTGTGGATCGGCGCCGACGCGATTGCCCAGCTTCCGAAATGGCGGTGAGTCAGACGGGGAAGCCGATCTGCGCGCGGTGGCGCAGCGCGTGGTCGGCCAGCACGCAAGCCATCATGGCCTCGCCGATCGGGACGGCGCGGATGCCGACGCAAGGATCGTGACGACCTTTCGTGACGATTTCCGTCTCGCTTCCCGCGACGTCAACGGTTCGCATGGGCGTGAGTATCGACGACGTCGGCTTGACCGCAAAGCGCGCCACAATGGGTTGCCCGCTTGAAATGCCTCCCAGAATGCCGCCTGCGTGATTGGACAGGAACTCCGGTTTTCCATCCGGCCCTCGTCGCATCTCGTCAGAATTGTTTTCGCCCGAAAGGGCGGCCGCGGCGAAACCGTCCCCGATCTCGACGCCTTTGACCGCATTGATGCTCATCAGCGCGGCAGCAATTTCCGCATCGAGCTTCGCGTAGACGGGCGCGCCAAGCCCCGCCGGAATGCCTTCGGCAACGATCTCGATGATAGCGCCGCAGGACGCGCCACTCTTGCGAAGGTCTTCCAGATACCGTGCCCATCCCTCCACGGCCCCTGCGTCCGGAGAGAAGAATGGATTGCGCGCAGTTTCGTCCCAATCCCAACGATCGCGCGCGATCGGCTGCGTGCCCATCTGCACCAGCGCGCCGCGAATGCGGACAGCGCCAAGGGCTGCGTGCAACACTTTGCGTGCGATCGCGCCGGCCGCCACACGCGCCGCCGTTTCGCGCGCCGATTGTCGGCCTCCGCCACGATAGTCGCGGATGCCGTATTTCGCCCAATAGGTGTAATCCGCATGACCCGGCCGGAATTTGTCGCGGATCTCGGCGTAATCCCTGGCGCGCGCGTCGAGATTCTCGATCACGAGCGTGATGGGCGTTCCGGTCGTGAGCTGCGCCTCCATGCGCTCGTCCTGAAAGACACCGGAGATGATCCGTACACGGTCCGCTTCGCGGCGCTGGCTCACATATTTCGATTGACCGGGCCGGCGGCGGTCGAGATCGGCCTGGATGTCGGATTCGACGAGGGGAATCCGCGGCGGACATCCGTCCACCACGCCAGCCGAGCGCGGGACCATGACTTTCGCCGAAGGTGGTCACGCGAAAAAGATGTCCGAAACTGTTGTGGCTCACCCGCTTCGCCCGCGTGCCGGCGAGACAAGGCGCTCATCCGACTGGGCCGCAACCGCGATGTCGGGAGCATCCTCCGCTTTCATGCCGACGATGTGATAGCCGCAATCGACATGGAGAATCTCGCCGGTGACGGCCCGGCCGAGATCGGAGAGGAGAAACAGCGCAGTGTTGCCGACCTCCTCCGTGGTGACGGTCCGCCGCAACGGCGCATTCAGCTCGTTCCATTTGAGAATGTAACGGAAGTCGCCGATGCCCGAAGCGGCGAGGGTCTTGATCGGGCCTGCCGAAATTGCGTTAACACGGATCGCGCGCTTGCCGAGATCTTCCGCCATGTACCGCACGCTCGCTTCGAGGGCGGCTTTGGCCACCCCCATCACGTTGTAGTGCGGCATCACCTTTTCCGCCCCGTAATAGGTAAGCGTGAGCAGACTGCCGCCAGCGGGCATCATTTTTTCGGCGCGCTGGGCGGCTGCCGTGAACGAATAGCACGACACGTTCATGGTTGCGCTGAAGTTCTCGGGCGTAGTGTCGACATAACGGCCCTTGAGCTGCTCCTTGTCCGAAAAAGCGATTGCGTGGACGAGGAAATCAAGCACCGGCCATTTCTGCCGCAATTCTGCGAAGGCCGCGTCGAGCGAGCCCTGGGCAGTGACGTCGCAGTCGAGCAACGCGGCCGGGCGCAGGGATCCCGCAAGCGGGACGACACGTTTTCGAAATGTGTCTCCCTGATAGGTGAATGCAAGCTCCGCCCCATGCGCGTGCAACGCCTGCGCGATTCCCCAAGCGATCGAGCGCTCGTTGGCGACGCCCATGATGAGGCCACGTTTGCCTTGCATCAGGCCGCTTGCCATCATCTGTTGCTCCTGTTCACGAAGGCGCGCTCAGACCTTTCCACCCCATGCCGGGGAGGAAGAGCGCTAGGGCCGAACGGCGGGGAAAGCAAGAACCTGCCTATCCCAGCTTCGCGCGCGGATCATAGTTGGGCTGCCACGATTGGGCGAATTCGGCCAGCGCGGCGTCCGGCTTCTCGGGCAGGGTGACGACAAGGCGCACATAAAGATCACCCGCCGGCTGTCCCCCATGCGCAGGAATTCCCCTGCCTTTAAGCCGCAGCGAGGTGCCGCTGTTGGAGCCGGGAGGAATGGTGAGCGTCACCGGTCCACCGAGCGTGGGAACCTTTGCCCTTCCGCCGACGACCGCTTCGCCGAGGGAGATCGGCAGATCCATTCTCAGATTATTTCCGTCCCGCACGAGATATGGATGGGCCGCAACCGCCACCGTGAAAAGAATGTCCCCTGCAGGACCGCCCTCGCTTCCGGGGCCGCCCTGTCCCTTCAGCCGGATCTGCTGCCCATCGCGAACCCCCACCGGAATCCGTACGTCCACCTCCCGGCCGTCGGGCAGCACTACCCTCCGGGTCGCGCCACGCGCCGCTTCCTCGAATCCCACCGTGAGTGCGAGCGAGAAGTCCTCTCCCTTGCGCGTCTGGCGTCTGCGACGCCCTCCACCCCGTCCCGCGAACAGGTCGGCAAAAATGTCTTCGGCCCGAAATCCGCCCTCTGCCGCGTCCGCGTCCTGCCAGGTGAAGTGAAAGTCCTCGCCTCCGGCGCCGCGTCCGGAAGGGCGAGCGCGAAAACCTTGAGCTCCGGGGTCGAAGCCGCGCGGATTGCCGTTGGCATCGATCTCGCCATGGTCGAATTTGGTGCGCTTGTCCTTGTCGCCAAGGATGTCGTAGGCCGAACTGATCTCCTGAAACCGCTTTTGCGCGGATTTGTCGCCACCATGGGTGTCCGGATGGTGCTTCTTTGCAAGGGCGCGAAAAGCTTTCTTGATTTCGGCCTCGCTGGCACCCTTGGAGACGCCCAGAACCTCATAGGGATCGCGCATGGTTTCTCCCGGTACTGTTCCTTTCTGAGCTCATAGTGCGATTCCGCCTCCGTCGTCGCCCACCAAACGGTCGGCCCCTACTCAATATAGGAACGAAAAATGCGGTGCGCGAAGGGCGCCGCAGCGCGGCTTTCCGCCTCCGGTCGAAACTGCTATGCGGCGGCGCATGGGTGACATCGGCGGCACTCTCGACGACGGCGGAATCGAGCCGCGGACCGATCCGGTGGCGTTGTTCGCGAGCTGGTTCGCCGAGGCGGCGAAGAGCGAGCCCAACGAGCCCGAAGCCATGGCGCTCGCGACCGCTGACGAACAGGGCCGCCCCAATCTGCGCATGGTGCTGCTGAAAGCGGCGGATGCGAGCGGTTTTGTTTTCTACACCAATCTCCAAAGCGCCAAGGGGCGCGAGCTCGCACATGATTCGCATGCCGCGCTCTGCTTCCATTGGAAGACGCTGCGGCGGCAGGTGCGCGTGCGCGGGCCCGCGGAACAGGTCAGCGACGCCGAAGCGGACGCCTATTTTGCGACCCGTCCCAGGGATAGCCAGATCGGCGCGTGGGCTTCCGCGCAATCGCGCCCGATGGAGTTGCGCTTTGCCTTCGAACGCGAAATTGCGCGCTACGCCGCAAAATTTGCGCTTCGACAAAGTACCGCGTCCCGCTTTCTGGTCCGGATTTCGGGTGACGCCGCTCGAGATCGAGTTCTGGCGCGACCGCCCGTTTCGTTTGCACGATCGGCTCGTCTACCGCCGCCAAAGCGCAACCGCGCCCTGGCGGACGGAGCGGCTCTATCCGTGAGGAACGGCTCGCGCCGCGCGGATTTGCACGCGAATTCCCGGCTGATGAAAAACGCCGCTCTGGCCGCAGTGGCGCTCTCAGCCTTCCTGGTCGTGCTGAAAGCGGCGGCCTACGTGATTACAGGCTCGGTCGCGATGATGGCGTCGCTCGCCGATTCCGCGCTCGACCTGTTCGCTTCCTCCATCAATCTGCTCGCGATTTCCCAGTCGCTGACGCCGGCCGATCGCGAACACCGCTTCGGGCACGGCAAGGCCGAGCCTCTGGCGGGATTGGCGCAGGGCGCATTTATCGCGGGCTCGGCTACTTTTCTCGTGGTGGAGTCGATTGGGCGTATCGTCTCCCCAAGGCGGATCGAGCACGCCGCGCTCGGACTTCTGGTGATGGCAATCTCCATCGGGACCGTGCTTGCGCTCGTCCTGTATCAGCGCCTGGCGGTCTCGCGCACCGGCTCGCTGGCGATCCAGGCGGACCGCTTGCATTATATGGGCGATCTGGTCACCAACATCGGCGTGGTCATCGGAATCGCGGTGGCGTCGCGTTTGGGTATCCTGATCGCCGACCCCATCGTGGGACTGGGTGTCGCCGCCGCGCTGACGGCAGGCGCCTGGCAGGTTGTGCGCCAGAGTTACGACCAGCTCATGGATCGCGAATTGCCGGAGAGCGAGCGCGACCGGATCAAGGCGATCGTGCTGGGACATGCCGAGGTTCGCAGTCTGCACGATTTGCGCACCCGCGCCGCGGGGATTTCCAGATTTATTCAACTCCATATCGAGCTCGATCCGGCGATCAGCCTCACGCGCGCCCACGAGCTCAGCGATTGCGTCGAGGCCGACATCCTTTCCGCCTATCCGGATGCGCAGGTGATCATCCATCAGGATCCCGCGGGGATCGAAAAGCCGCCGCCGCTCGCGCGCTCGTGAGCCGGGCGTTCGCAAACAGGCTGACGAACCGCTAGAGTTCAGCCGATGGTCCAAACCCAACCGCCCAGCGAAGAGCGCCGCACGCTGATTCTCACCGGCGCGAGCCGGGGTATCGGCCACGCGACCGTGAAACGCTTCGCGAGCGCGGGCTGGCGCGTGATCACGTGCTCGCGCCACGCCTTTCCCGAGAATTGTCCCTGGGCCGCTGGCCCCGAGGATCACATCCAGGTCGATCTCGCCGATCCCGACGACACGCTGAGAGCCGTGCGCGACATGCGCGAGCGCCTGACCGACGGGCGATTGCATGCGCTCGTCAACAACGCCGCCATCTCGCCGAAAGGGCCGCGCGGCGAACGGCTTGGCGTGCTCGCCAGTGGAACCGACGTCTGGCGACAGGTCTTCGAAGTGAATTTCTTCGCCACCATTTCGCTGGCCTGCGGGCTGATCGAAGAGCTGACGGCGGCGAAAGGCGCGATCGTCAATGTGACCTCGATCGCAGGAAGCCGCGTTCATCCCTTCGCGGGAGCGGCGTACGCGACCACCGAAGGCGGCACTCGTTGCGCTGACCCGCGAGATGGCGGCCGATTTCGGACCGCTGGGCATCCGCGTCAATGCAATCGCGCCGGGCGAAATCGATACCGCGATTCTTTCGCCCGGAACGGAAAAGATCGTCGAGACGATACCGTTGCGGCGGCTTGGCTTGCCGGAGGAGGTCGCCAAGGCGATTTATTATCTCTGTACGGAGCAATCGAGCTACGTCACCGGTGCCGAACTTCACATCAACGGCGGCCAGCACGTGTGAGTCTTGAAGCCATCGCTTGTGCGCTGGCACGCACAGTTGCATCGGAATGGTGGTCCTTCGACAGGCTCAGGATGAGGGCCTTCTTACCTGCATTGGCGTTTGTGGCAGTAAAATCCTGCCTCATGCTGAGCCTGTCGAAGCACGTACAATGTTCCTCCCAAGTCTTCAACCGGCTTGGCTTGTCGCGCCTTCTTTCCGACTCCCGACTTCGGATTTCCAGATCCTGGCCGGAATCTCGTCCACCGCGCCGGGCTCGAGCTGGCCGAGATGGAACGGGCCGAAGCGAACGCGAATGAGCCGTGCCACCTTCAGGCCGAGATGCTCCATGAGCCGTTTTACCTCACGATTCTTTCCTTCCTTGATGCCGACGCTGGCCCAGGAATACATGCCCTTGCTGCGCTCCAGATCGGCAATCACGGGGCCATACCTTACGCCCTCAATGGTGACGCCCTCGGCCAGGCGCTCGAGATCGGGCTGCGACACTTTTCCGAACAGCCGCACGCGATACTGGCGCGTCCAGCCGGCCGCCGGATGTTCAAGCTTGCGCGCCAGCGCGCCGTCGTTTGTCAGCAACAGGAGACCTTCCGAATTCACATCGAGCCGTCCCACCGACACCACCCGCGGCATGCTTTTCGGGAGCGCCTGAAAAACGGTCGGCCGTCCTTCGGGATCGCGGTGGGTGGTCACCACCCCCGTCGGTTTATGGTAGCGCCACAGCCTCGTGCGTTCCGCCTCGCCAAGCGGTTTGCCGTCCACGGACACTATCTGGTGCGGGCCGACGCGGATCGCGGGTGTGGTCACGGTCGCGCCGTCGAGCGCCACGCGCCCCCCGGCAATCAGCTTCTCGGCATCGCGCCGGGAGCAAATGCCGGCGCGCGCAATCACCTTGGCGATGCGGTCGGCAGCTGGGCTATCCTCAGGCACCGGATTTCCTGGCTGGTGATTTGGCGACGTCGATACCTATCACATGCGCGCAACGATGGACGAAGGCGATCACATGAACTTGGCGCTCGCCGAAGCGCAGGCTGCGGCGCGGCGCGGCGAAGTTCCCGTGGGCGCCGTGCTCGTAGCGGCGGACGGGCTGGTGCTCGCCTCCGACGGAAATCGCACCATCGAGCGACGCGATCCGACAGCGCATGCGGAGATGCTGGTGTTGCGCGAGGCTGCGGCGAAGATGGGCAACGAGCGGCTGCCGGGCACCTCCCTGTTCGTCACTCTCGAGCCCTGCGCCATGTGCGCCGCGGCGGCGAGCCTCGCGCGCGTCACCCGGCTGGTTTTCGCGGCGGAAGACCCGAAAGGAGGAGCAGTGCTCCACGGACCGCGCTTTTTCGAGCAGCCCACATGCCATCATCGCCCCCTTGTGGAAAGGGGCGCGCGCGGGGAAGATAGCGCCGCGCTGCTCAAGGGATTTTTCCTGGCCCGGCGCATCAAGTGCGATTGATACGATTCTGCGGTCGCAGAATGGCCGCCGGAGCCCCAGCCCGCGGAATGCGGGGCAGCATTGCCCAAGGAGAAATGGATGGCACTCATCGTCTATGGCAGTTCGCTCTCGCCCTTCGTGCGCAAGGTGCGCGTCGTGCTTGCCGAAAAAGGACTCGACTACACGATCGAACACATCAGTCCATTCGCGCCGCCACCCTGGTTTCTCGATATCAGTCCGCTCAAACGCATTCCCGTTCTTCGTGATACGGACAGGCCGGAGCCGAATACACTGCCCGACTTATCCGTGATCGCGCAGTATCTCGAGCACAAATCGCCCAATCCGAGGCTCTACCCGGCCGATCCGTTTGCGTGCGGGCAAGCCATGTGGCTGGAGGAATATGCGGATACGCTCGTCGCGCAATGCATGGGGCTCGGTCTTTTCTTCGAGCGGGTGGTGAAAAAGCTGATTGGCGGGCAATGCGACGAGGCGGTGGTTGCTACGACATTGAAGGAAAAGTTGCCCCCGATCCTCGACTATCTCGAAAAGGCTGTCCGCGGACGGCGTTTTCTTGTGGGAGACGCGTTCTCGATCGCCGACATCGCAGTCGCCACCATGCTGGTGAATTTCTCCCACGCCGGAGAGCAGCTCGATGCCGAGCGCTGGCCTGAGCTCTCCAGATTTGCCGCGGAAATGCATGCGCGTCCCTCATTCAAAGTCTGCATCGACGAGGAGCGCCGCTTCCTCGATCGCCAGCGTGCGGCGTGACGACCGGGGAAGATTCAGAACCATGGCTGCATGAGACCGGGGAAGAAATACCACAGGATTTCGCGGGTGGTGACGAGCGCGATACCCGCGCCGACAAGCACGTCGCTCAGGTAATGCGAATTCAATAGCGCACGTGTGAGCGCAAGATAGATTGCGATCGCAAACCACAGGACTGCCAGGCCGGGAAGGACTGCGGACAGGACAACCGCAACACAGAAAATCGTGAGGGCGTGGCCGGAGGGAAACGAATTGCTGCGCAAATCGAAGGTGAATGGCCGGAATCCGTAAAGGTTGAGCTCGAGCTCGTCGCGAGGGCGGCGGCGGCCCAGCACGATCTTGATCGTGTGCAGTATGACGCTGGCCGCCGCCAGGCTGACGAGGAAAGCGAGGCTCGTCCGGGCGACGATGTCGATGGAGGGGCGCTGACCGAACTTCCATTGCGCCAGACGTGAAGCAATCAATGCAATTGCGGCGGCCAGCAGCCAGAGCGCGCCCTTGGCCCAATCCGTGGTAGCGTGAAGTACGCGCTCGAGCGGACGCGCAACTGCCGCATGAAAGACGTGTGCCGCCGGCCGGTCGATGGCGAAGCACGCCACGCCGCCCAGGATGAGCGCGACTGAGGTCCACATCAGCATCGCGGCCTGCTAGCCACGCGCGTTCGCTCCTGTCAAACGACGTCCTGACTCCGCACGACCTAGCGGGCATCGGGAAATCCGCTCTGGTTGCGACCATGGGGCAAGGCTACAGTCCCGGCGTCGACGGGAGGGACGCGCATGGATTTCGATTATTCGCCCCGCCAGAGGGAATGGATGACGCGCGTCGGCGACTTCATGGAGCGCCACGTTTGTCCGGCCGAAGAGATTTATTCCGCCCAGATGGACGAGGCGACCCGGGCCGGCAATCGCTGGATCGTGGTGCCGATCGTCGAGGAGCTGAAGGCCAGGGCAAAAGGGCAGGGCCTGTGGAATTTCTTTCTGCCGCACAGCAAGTACGGCGCCGGTCTCAGCAATCTGGAATATGCGCCACTCTCCGAGATGATGGGGCGCGTGGGCTTCGCGTCCGAAGTGTTCAACTGCTCCGCGCCGGATACGGGCAACATGGAAGTGCTGGAGCGATACGGCAGCCCCGCCCAGCAGGAGGAATGGCTGAAGCCGCTGCTCGAGGGCGAGATCCGTTCGGCCTACATCATGACCGAGCCGGCCGTGGCCTCTTCGGACGCAACCAATATCGCCACGCGGATCGAGCGCAAGGGCGATCAGTATGTGATCAACGGCCGCAAATGGTGGTCCTCCGGCGTAGGCGATCCGCGCTGCAAAATCCTGATCGTAATGGGGAAGACGGATCCCGATGCCGACAAATACCGTCAGCAGTCGCAGATCCTCGTGCCGATGGAGACCGCCGGGCGTCAAGATCGAGCGCATGCTGCCGGTGTTCGGATTCGACGACGCGCCACACGGCCACGGTCAGGTACTGTTCGAAAATGTGAAAGTTCCAATCGAGAACATGATGCTCGGCGAGGGGCGCGGCTTCGAGATTGCGCAAGGGCGTCTCGGGCCCGGCCGCATCCACCATTGCATGCGCACGATCGGCGCCGCCGAGCGCGCGCTCGAGCAGATGGTGCGGCGGCTGCTTGTCGCGCGAAGCGTTCGGCAAGAAGATCGCGGAACACTCGGTCTGTGGAACAACGCGTCGCGGAGGCGCGCATCAACATCGAGATGTGCCGCCTGCTCACGTTGAAGGCAGCCGACATGATGGACAAGCGTCGGCAACAAGGCGGCGCGCACCGAAATCGCAATGATCAAGGTGGCGGCGCCGCGCATGGCGCTCCGATCGTCGACGATGCGATTCAGGCCTGGGGAGGCGCGGGCGTCACCACCGATCTCGGGACTCGCCCGCATGTATGCGAGCCTACGCACGCTCCGTCTCGCCGACGGCCCGGACGAGGTGCACAACCGCACCATCGCCCGTCTCGAATACGGCAAGTACATGAACCAGCCGCGCCGCGCTGTGGCAGAGTAGAGCCGTTCACGCGAAACCTGCGTAGAGAGGCCGGACTGATCCGATTTCCATTTTCAAACGGAAAGTTGCAGCAGCGCGGTACGTCCTTCGACAAGCTCAGGATGAAGGGGTTTGTTACTTGCATGGGCGTCGATGGCAACAATATCCTCCCTCATGCTGAGCCTGTCGAAGCACGCAAGAGGACATTCCAGGCTGCAAATCGCGTTGTCGTTTCCCCACTATTCCGCTTTCAAACGGAAAGTTGCAGCAGCGCGGTACGTCCTTCGACAAGCTCAGGATGAAGGGGATTGTTACTTGCATCGGCGTCGATGGCAACAAGATCCCCCTCATGGTGAGCTTGTCGAACCTGAGCCTGTCGAAGCACGCAAGAGGACATTCCAGGCTGCAAATCGCGTTGTCATTTCCGCACCACTCCGCTTTCAAACGGAAAGTTGCAGCAGCGCGGTACGTCCTTCGACAAGCTCAGGATGAGGGGGTTTGTTACTTGCATCGGCGTCGATGGCAACAAGACCGGTAATTGCATCAGCGTCGATGGCAACAAGATCCCCCTCATGGTGAGCTTGTCGAACCATGAGCCTGTCGAAGCACGCAAGAGGGCATTCCAGGCTGCAAATCGCGTCGTCATTTCCCCACTATTCCGCTTTCAAACGGAAAGTGCAGCGGCGCGGTACGCGCTATTGCGTGCGGGGTTTGCGCGCGTGCCCTTCCGCGAGATTGTAGGCGCAGACCTGGACACAGTCCGAGTACAGCGTGCCGTTGACGATCATTGGCGCGGCGCCGCTCGCAAAGGCCGTCCCGCCACCACCCGACCACAAGATCGTGCCATTGCTCGCCGACAGCGCAAATGTCGTCGCAGAGTGGAAACCGACATTAAAGCAGGACGTGGTGATGAACACGACGCCGTTTGCCACCTGCGGCTGCGACTTTGTGCCGTTCGCGCCGCCCACTGGTGAGCAGCCGTTCGGCCAGTTGTTGAACGACCAGAGGGTTGCGCCCGTTTTCTCCTTGAGCGCCCACAGTTCGCCATTGCCGTCAGGCCAATAGACGACGCTCTTTGCCACCGTCGGCTGTACCGCGTCGTGATAGGCAAAGACCGAATTGAAATTCCATTTCGGGTTTCCCGTGTTGGCATCAAAAGCCGTCATGACGTTTTCGTCCAAATCGGCGTAGGCCTGCTGGAAAAAAGCGGTCGTTCCCGAGACGGAAACGCCACCGGGGCCGTCTTGCCCGTTTGTCGTATTCACTTCTCCGGACTGCCAGCTGCCCGTGCCGTTCGAAGTCTCAAACGTGCAAAGCCCTGTAAACAACTTGTCCTCGTTTCCGCCAAAAACATACTGGCAGGGCGCGTACATGAGGCCGACGCTGGTCGAGACGGCCGGGCTCCAGTTGGCTCCGGCATAATCGAAGCCGGAGGCTGGAGCCTGCGCACCCCAGATGATCCCGCCTGTCCTGGCGTTGATCGCCCAGAAGCTGTCGCAAGTGGGAACGTGCGGATCGCACATGCTCTCCGAAAGATAGACCACGCCGCTGGCAAAGGTGGGACGCGCAACGTTGGAAAGGCCAGAGGTGCCTTGGACGACAAAATTGTCGAACCAGAGGGGTTTGCCCGTCGTCTGGGAATAGGCACAAAGTCCTTCTTCGGTGGTCGACGGGTAATTTCCGCACGGCGCGAAAACTCGCCCCGATCCCGCCGCGAGCCCGCTGAAGCCCTCTGATAAGTTGTACCCCGTCGGTGCCTTCCACAGCTCGGCGCCTGTGGATGCGTTCAGGGCGACGACGTAGCCATTTTCGTCTGCGCCCGAATCCTCGGTAAGCACAAATATGGTACCGTTGTCCTCGACCATCGCAAAGACGCCATTGATATCGGTCGTGCTCGATTGCCAGGCGAGCGCGAGGTTCTGCACATTGCTCGCGGAGATCGTTGTCTCAAGCGAATTGAAGCCGTCGATGCCGTGGGTGTACCCCTGATTTACCCAATTGACGGCTTGCGCCGGAATGGCGGCGACGAGCGGCAGAAGGGCGGAGGAGAGCAGCAGTGCGCGGAAGGGCTTCATCGGTTCGCTCCATTGCAAGGGTACGGACAGGCTAGGAGCGGGCGCCGACGCGCACACCCACCATTTGGTGGGGCACGAGGTGTTTGTTTTTCGGGGATTCAGACCTACGCGGGTTGTATGGCGGCGAGCACCCGCACCAAGTCCGCCTGCCGGCGGACGCCGAGCTTCTGAAGCACAACGAGGAGCTGCCAGCGCACGGTCGACAGCTTCACGCGGCGCTCGGCTGCAAGCGCTTGCAGGGACTTGCCCGCGCCGATGCCGAGCGCGATTGCGGCTTCCGCAGGACTGAGACCGTAGAGCGCTATGATCTCCTCCGCACAGGGCATCTTCGGCCGCGCGGCGCAGCGGAATACCAGCATCGCCGAGGCCGCGCCCGAAGCCGCGATGGGGCTCTCCGCCGGAAGCGGAACGGTGGAGACCAGCCATTCCACCCCGTCGCGCAGGCGGAAGGTCGCGGGCCGACCGGCGACCGCGTTGCGGATGCCTGCCGCGAGCGGCTCTTGCGCGGCGCGGGCGTGCACCGTCGCGTGCAGGATGCGGAAAGGGCGCTGTTCCCGAAACGCGGCGTGGGCAAACGCATTGGCGAACTGGAGATGCGCTGCGGCATCCACCACAGCGACGCCGAAATCAAAGCGGTCGAGCGCCGCGCTTGCATGCCTTGCCGTTGTTTCAATCCGCACGAAATCGTCACGCGCCTTGAGCGCCCGCACGAAATGTCGGGAGGCAAGTTGGAGCTGCGCCCCCAAAGACGAATTGAAAGGCCCTTGCGCCGGCGTGCGCATCACCGCGAGATAGATTTCGCCGTTCCGATAGGTGTCCACGAACAGATCGAGCGTATGGCGCAGGCCAAGCGGCAGCGTAATTGACTGGTAAAATGGATCGTGCGCGACAAAACGGTCGTCGAAATGCTCGACATCATTGAAGAGGAAACCTGGACCACCCTCGGTGAGGATCGGCATCTTGGGGTCGAGCCCGACATAGTGTTTTCGGTGCTCTTCGCACGCGCCTATGGTCAGGATGGCGCCGGTCGTCTCCCAGAGCCTGGACTGCATGGAATTGGAGTCGAAATAGACGAATGAAGCCTCGGCCGAGCCCAGGAAATCGCGGAGGTTCGTTAACGCAGGGCGCCACTCGCCGGACCGGAGCGCCGGATCGTAAATCGCGTCCAGCAGGTCTTCGCCAAGGGTTCCCTGCATGCAAGTCCCGCGTGTCCCTAACGACAGGAAAGTACCACAAGTCCTGACGTACTGGCCATAACCCGCGGAAATCTCGGGGGCAGATCGATGGGGTCCGCTCCTGCCGATGCTGGCGACAGCGCGGGCTGCGGTGGAATCCTTTCGCCGCCACGCGCTTTTATTGGCTGCCGGTCGCCTGCCAATCCAGCAAATCCAGGATTTGGCCTTCGCCTGGCGCGGCGTGGAGATGGCGGTTGTCCGCCGTCACGAGCACTGCTCCCGGCGTCTCCAGTGCGACCGCTCCTGCCGATGCTGGCGACAGCGCGACGCGGCCTGCGGTGGAAACCTTTCGCCGCCACGCGCTTTCATTGGCTGCCGGTCGCCTGCCAATCCAGCAAATCCAGGATTTGGCCTTCGCCTTGCGCGGCGTGGAGATAGCGGTTATCCGCCGTCACGAGCACTGCTCCCGGCGTCTCCAGTGCGACCGCATGATAGAGCGTGTCGAACAGGTGCTGCTTCAGTCCGATGGCCAGTTCGACAGCGCGCCGCAGTATCAGCGGATCAGCGGTCGTGGGAATGTGGAGCGCACTTAGCATTGTTATATCGTCCACCGCGGTCGCCGGACTTACTCGCGCAAGGACCCCGCCGACCTCAGCAAGCCAGTGCATCGGCTGGAGCATCGGTTCCTGGCCGCTGGCCACGAACTTCATCAGCTGCGTTGCCTTTGCGGTACCGATTTCTCGTTCGGGATCGTGGAGCAGCCACTTGATCACCACGCTGGCGTCAAGGACGAGGGTCACGGCCGGCCAGCTGTCCGGGCCGCCCGAATTGCCTTGTCCGACACGCGCGGCCGTTGAGCGCGCTTCGCTGTCAAGGAACGGTATATGCGCTCGCGATCGATACGCCGCCGCTCTTCGGTGACGGCTTTCCGCATGAGGTCGGTGATCACGGCGCTCTTGTTCCGGCCGCCGAAGACCTTGTCGAACTCGCTCTTGACGTCATTAGGTACGCTGAAGTTGACGGTCGCCATGGTCGATCAGGTTGTTGAAAGTTTCATCAATGGAGCATATAGTGTGGTGGACGGAGATCAACCAGCACTGGGATGAGCCGAACCGGGGAGACTGCGGTGTGGGCCGCCAATTTGCAGTTCCCCCACGCCGTGGAGAGATCCGGAGAGTGGGTAGCGCCGCGCGGCGATCGCTGTCGAATGGAGTTATGCGGAAGCTGTCAGCCCGCCCCGGCGCGTTGCGCAAAATACCAGCCGCGCTCGGCGAGGGGGCGTACGCCGGCGGCGTTCTGCGCGGCGTTTTCGTTGGCGGCGGTGCCGTTGCGTACGCGGCCGACAATTCCCTGCAGGATGCCGGCCAGCCGGAAAAAATTGTAGGCGGCGTAGTAATCCATATTGGGTGTCGTCGCGCGGCCGGTGCGCGCGCAATACATCTGCACATAGGCATCCATCGTCGGGATGCCCAGCGCCGCGAGGTTCATATTCATCAGACTTCCCGTGCCGCTGGTCGAGACCTCAGGCGGCATCTGCCACTGCATGAGATGATAGGTGAAATCGGCCAGCGGATCGCCAATCGTCGACAACTCCCAATCGAGGACGGCCAGAATCTGCGGCTGCGACGGGTGAAGGATCATGTTGTCGAGCCTGAAATCGCCATGGACGATCGAGGTGCGCTCCTCGACGGGAAGGTGCCTCGGAAGCCAGTCGATCAGCTTGTCCATTTCCGGAATGCTCTCGGTCTGCGAGGCGAGATATTGCTTGGTCCACCGCGCGATCTGGCGGGCGATATAATTTCCAGGTTTGCCGAAATCCGAGAGGCCGAGCTTCTCGTAATCCAGCATGTGCAGTCGCGCGAGCGTGGCGTTCATCGCATCGTAGATCGCGAAACGCTCGGCGGGCGAAAGGCCGGGGAGGAGCGGCCCCCAGAAAATGCGGCCCTCGACGCAATCCATCACGTAGAAGATCGTGCCGATGACGGATTCGTCCTCGCACAGCACATATGGCTTGGCGACCGGAAAGCCGGTGGGATAAAGCGCGGCGATGACGCGGTATTCGCGATCGACGGCGTGCGCCGACGGCAATAGCCTGCCCGGAGGTTTGCGGCGCAGAACGTATTTCCTGTTTGGCGTGGTGAGCTGGTAGGTGGGATTGGATTGACCGCCCCTGAACTGGCGCACCGTCACGGGCGGCGCAAATCCGTCGATATGAAGCGTGAGGTATTCGAGGAGTTTTTTTTCGTCGAAGCGGTTGGCTTCCGCCACGTCTTTCGTACCGGAGAACTTTTCCTGCCGATCGTCGGTCGCGCTCACGGCGCGCCCCACGAAAGGGCCCGCACTCCGATGTCACGGCGGCAGAATCCCTCCGGCCAGTCGATGCGATCGACCGCCTCGTAAGCGCGCGACTGCGCCTCCGCCATCGTTGGCCCCACCGCGGCGACGTTCAGCACCCTGCCGCCGGCAGCGAACAGGCGCCCGTCGCGCCATTCCGTCGCGGCGTGGAATATCCGCACGCCCTCAACCCGCTCGGCCGCTTCGATGCCGCGAATCTCCGACCCCTTGTCGTAGTGTCCGGGATAGCCGCGAGCCGCCATGACAACCAGGAGCGCGGCATCGTCGTGCCAGCGCAAATCGAGATGGGAGAGCTCGCCGTCACGCGTGGCAACAAGCGCGGTCGCAAGATCGGATTTGAGCCGCATCATCAGAACCTGGCATTCCGGATCGCCGAAGCGGCAATTGTATTCGACCAGTTTGGGTTCGCCATCCTTGATCATCAATCCCGCATAGAGCACGCCCATATAGGGCGTGCCGCGCACGGCCATGGCGGAGATCGTTGGCTTGATGATCCGCGACAGAGCCCTTTCGACCACATCGGGCGTCAGCACGGAGGAGGGGACTCACTGCCCCCATGCCGCCCGTATTCGGACCCCTGTCGCCGTCGAATGCGCGTTTGTGATCTTCGGCGCCCGCCAGCGGCAGGACATGTTCGCCGTCGCTAAGGACAAACAGACTCGCCTCCTCGCCTTCGAGAAATTCCTCGATGACGATTCCAGGACCATAGCGCGCGGCAACGCTGGAAATCGTCGTTTCGGACAGCGTGGGCGTCGTGGCGATGACGACGCCTTTGCCCTGCGCCAATCCGTCAGCCTTGATGACCAGCGGATGCGGGCGCGCGACGGCATAGGCGATGGCGGCGTCGCGATCGTCGAAGCGTGCGAAATCAGCCGTCGGAATGTCATTCGCGCGGCAGAGGTCTTTCAGGAAACCCTTGGAGCCTTCGAGCAATGCGCCCTTCGCGCCCGGCCCCAGCGTCTTGATGCCAGCAGCTTCCAGCTTGTCCCAGAGCCCCGCGACAAGGGGCGCCTCGGGACCGATGACGACAAAATCAATGGCGTTCTCTCTTGCGAACTCTACCAGGCGGGCAAGATCCATTGCGGCGATGGGCACGCACTGCGCCACTGCCCCAATGCCCGCATTGCCCGGGGCACAGTAAAGCTTCGAGACCAGCGGACTCGCGGCGAGCGCCCAAGCGAGCGCGTGCTCGCGCCCGCCCGAGCCTATGAGAAGCACATTCACCTGGAGCTGCCGATTTCGAACCTCGATTGCGTTATTTTTCCTATATCATTTCGACTCATGTCGGAACCACGGGCAAATCTGCCCGAATACAGCGTCAGCGAGATCGCGGCCGCACTCAAGCGGACGGTAGAAGGCGCATTCCCGTTCGTCAGGGTGAGAGGCGAAATCAGCGGGCTGAAGTTCCACTCCTCTGGCCACGTTTATTTCGATCTCAAAGACGACAAGGCTGTCCTGAATGCCGTCGTGTGGCGGGCGACGGCGCAAAATCTGAAACAGAAGCCGGAGCAGGGGCTCGAAGTCATCTGCACCGGGCGAATTTCGACCTATGCCGGCTCGTCACGCTACCAGCTGATCGTCGAGCAGATAGAGCTTGCAGGCCTCGGCGCGCTCATGGCGATGCTCGAGGAACGGAAGAAGAAACTGGCGGCCGAAGGCCTGTTCCAGGAGAGCCGCAAGAAGAGAATACCCTTCCTGCCCGATTTGATCGGCGTCATCACCTCGCCCACGGGCGCCGTGATCCGCGACATCATGCACCGGCTGGACGCGCGCTTTCCCCGGCGTGTGCTGCTTTGGCCGGTTGCGGTCCAGGGCGAGCGCGCAGCGGCGGAGCTCGTGGCGGCGATCCGCGGCTTCAATGCGCTCACCCCCGACGGCCATGTCCCTCGCCCGGACCTGTTGATCGTCGCGCGCGGCGGCGGCTCGATCGAGGACCTCATGGCGTTCAACGAGGAAATTGTCGTGCGCGCGGCGGCGGAAAGCGCGATCCCGCTTATTTCAGCGGTGGGTCATGAGACGGACACGACTCTGCTCGACTTCGCGGCCGACCGGCGCGCTCCCACGCCGAGTGCGGCGGCCGAGATGGCCGTCCCCGTTCGTACAGAGCTGCTTGCGCAGGCGCTCGATCTCGAGCGACGCAATTTGCGCTGCTTTGCGCGCGGACTCGAAGCGCGCAGCAGGCATCTGCAGGCGCTCGCGCGCACGCTGCCCCGCGCCGACCAGCTCTTCGCCGCTTCGCGCCAACGCTTCGACCATGTCGCGGACGGCCTTGGCCGCGGCCTGATGCGCAACCTCCAGGAGCACCGCCGCGCGCTTGCGGAAGGTGCGGCGCCGTTTCGCCCCCGATGCGTTACCAGCCGCATTGAATCGGGCGCCGAGCGCGTGGGCGCTCAGGCGCACCGCCTCGATCGCTGCCGCTCTGCGCGGTGGCGAGCCTTGCGCGATCGGCTCGATTCGTCCGGGCGACTGCTCGAGAGCGTAAGCCATCGTTCCGTGCTCGAACGCGGCTTTGCCCTGGTGCGTGCCGCTGACGGCACGATTCGCAGCCGCGCCGTGACAGTGGTGCCAGGCGAGTCACTGTCGCTCGTTTTCGCGGATTCGGTCGTCGAGGCACAAGCGAAGGGCGCGCCACGTCCGGCCGCGCCGAAAACGGGGCAGGGCACGCTCCTTTAGCGGATGCGCCCGCTGCCTACAGCCAGGGGTCGATCACTTCGACCCCGCAATCCGCGAAATCCGCGATGTTGCGCGTTGCCAGCTGGGCGCCGCGCGAGCGAACAATCGCGGCGATTTGCGCGTCGGCCTGGGAGATCGGTTGCCCTGCTCGTCGACGAACTGCCGCCAGCAACGCGAATTCTCGGGCGGCTGCGCTGTCGAACGGGATTACGCGGCCGGAAAGGTCGGTACCGAAAACAAGCCCAACAGCAGCCGACAGCGCGTTGCGCCGCTTGCCGGGCGGTAGAAGTTCAAGACCGAAACAGATTTCGGCTTCAGTGATCGCAGTCGTGAACAAAGCTGAGGGTGGCTGGGCACGCATCCATTCCAGGACCTGTTCGGAGGGTTTTGTGCGCAATGTCTCGGACAACACATTCGTGTCGAGTACAATCATTCGAAGCCGGGAGGATTGCGCATCAGTTCCCGTCGCGGCAGAGACAGCTCAACTCCGCCTAAAGGTGCAATTCTGGCGCGGATCGAATCAGCGAGATTGCCGCGCTGCGCAGCTTCTTGAGAGAGCGCCGCGCGAAGAATATCCCGCGCCTCGTCTTCCATCGATGTATTGCGGTGTGCGGCGCGCAGCCGCAATTTTCGCTTGAGCGATTCGTCGAGATTGCGGATCGTAATGCTGGCCATCGAGGTTCCTGCAATCAATGATTGCAGATTAATCATTGCTGGCCAGCCGTCAAGGGTTGCGCGGAGTTTGCCAAAGGGGCGCCGCGCGCTTTCCGATTTGTTCTGCCATCATTAAGGGAGTAAATCGCTGGCATGAACCAGATGGAACGGGATTTCCGGCCGGACGGGCTCGCGGAGATCGAATATCTCGATGGCGAGTACCGTGTCGCAAAGCCGGGGTCGTTCGTGCTGTGCGCAGTCACGGGCGCAACGATTCCGCTCGATGCGCTGCGCTACTGGAGCGTGGATCTGCAAGAGGCGTATGCAAGTCCGGCGGTCGCGCTCCAACGATTTCGGGAGCGGGGTCTCACGCTCAAATGATCGCGCGGCGCACGTTCCTTGCTGCGTCTGCTGTGGTCGTTGTCTTTCCCGGAGTCCCATTCGCGCAAATGGCGCGACTGGTTTTCTCGAATTCGCTCGAGCAGGGCAGTTTGATTATCGGCAGGGGGGCGACCGGCGCTCATGTCATGGTGGACGGCGCAACCGTGCATGTCTCGCCCGAGGGCGAATTCGCCTTCGGGTTTACTTACGACCGTACGACGCCGGCGCAAATCCTTGCCCGTTTCGCGGACGGTTCCAGCGAGACGCGTTCGGTCCAGCCGGTCGCGCGCCAGTACGAAATCCAGCGTATCACGGGCCTGCCTGAGAAATTCGTGACGCTGCCGCCTGAGGTGCTGGAACGCCGCAGGCGCGAGATCGCGATGATCGCGGCCGCCCGCGCCACCGACACGGACCTGGAGGGCTTTACAGAGACATTCGACTGGCCCGCTGCCGGAATCATCAGTGGCGCGTTTGGCAGCCAGCGCATCCTCAACGGCAAGCCGATGGAGCCCCATTTGGGGGTCGATATCGCCGCGCCTGCGGGCACACCTATAGGGGCGCCCGCGCCCGGACGCGTCGCGCTCGTCGGACCCGATTTTTATCTCGAAGGCGGCCTGACGATCCTGGACCACGGTCATGGGGTGACAACCTGCTACCTGCATCAGAGCAAGCAGATGGTGAAGGTGGGCGACATGGTTTCGCGCGGCCAGGTGATCGGGCAGATAGGCATGACGGGGCGCGCTACCGGCCCGCATGTGCACTGGGGACTCAACTGGTTTCAGATGAAGCTCGATCCGTCGCGCTCGACTGCTACTCCCGCGCCGCCCAAAGCCTGAGCCTCCTCCCCGCGGGCGACCCCGGAAAACCGGTTGATTACCGAAAGCATCATTGTGTAGAATAATGTGTGGAGACCTACACATATGGCCACCAATCTCGCAATTGATCCCGATCTGATCGAGCGCGCCTTGAAGGTGAGCGGAGAGCGCACGAAAAAGGCCGCCGTCACCAGAGCGCTCGAGGAATTCATCGCCAGACGTCGACAGAAGCGCCTGCTCGACCTGATGGGGCAGCTCGAGTGGGACGGCAGCTTCGACTACAAAAACGAGCGCTCCCGCCGGTGAGCATTTTCGTCGATACGAGCGTCTGGTCGCTGGCTCTCAGGCGTGACGTTGCCCCGCTTGCGCCGCAAGTACACGAACTGACGAGGTATCTGGAGGGCGGACAAGCTATTTATACTACCGGACTTGTCTTGCAGGAGTTGCTGCAGGGATTCTCCGGTCCGAAAGCACGGACGCAGATTATCGATCGGTTTTCGGCGCTGCCGCTTGTCGTGCCCGACCGGATCGACCATGTCGAGGCCGCGGAGCTCCGCAACAAGTGCCGTCGCGCCGGTATTCAGGTTGGAACGATCGACGCGCTCCTCGCCCAGCTGTGTATCAGGCATCATCTCACAATGCTCGCCACCGATGCGGATTTTCAAGCCATCGGCGCGCGCAGCGCGTTGCGGGTCTGGCAGAATTGAGGCGATAGGTGTGATTGGCGTTACGCCGCGATCGCCATACCAGCTACCCTGTCGCAGCGCTCAGATACCACTCGACCCGTGGCGTCCGTTCGGCCCCACGGCGTCTGCGAAAGCCTGAGCCTCCTTACCGCGTCGCGAGCGCGGACTCTCGCCGGGCTTCGGCCAACGGCGGTGAATCCACAGCCATTGCGAAGGTCGATAGCGCACGCACGACTCGATCGCCTCGTTGATGCGGATCGTCAGCGCGAGTATGTCGCGCGCATGATCGCCGCTGGGAACGAAATCGATCGCCGGATGCGCAGTCATCCGGAAATGTGCGCCGTCAATGCGCTCATTCGAGATCGGCAGCAGAACACCGCCGAGCTTGAGGGCGAGTGCGGCCGGTGCGGGCGTCGTCATGGCATCGCGGCCGAAGAAGGGCGCTGCAACGCCTTCGTTCGTCTTCTGATCGACCAGCATGAAGATTGCTTTGCGCGCGCGAAGCAGCGTGAAGATGCGGCGCGTTCCTCGCGCGCCTTTGGCAATCTGCTCCGAAGGTCCATTGAGCTGACGCTGTCGCACAAGCCAGCGATCGACGAAGGGATTGTTTACAGGGCGGTACACCGCGCCGCCTTCCACGCCATATTGCGCGGCGGCGAGGGGCATCACCTCCCAGTTCGCGAAATGTGCCGAAACGAAGATGATGCCCCTTCCGGTCGCGACGACCTCCTCGTAGTGCTCGAGCCCTGCGAGGGCGATACGGGGGCGCTCGCCCTTGATCGACAGTTTTTCAAGATGTGCATATTCCGCAATCGTGCGGCCGAGATTGTCCCACATGTCGCGGATGATGGTTTCGCGCTGTGCCTGCGGCATCTGCGGATAGGCGAGCTCGAGATTGCCCCGCGCCCGACCGCTCAGATAGCTGCGGGAGAGAATGTTCCGACCGAACCAGCCGCCAATGGCCGACGCGGCATCGACTGAAAACAGGTGGAAAAATCCGATCACCACAAAAAACAGGGCCGCTTCCAGGCCATAACGCAGCGATCCGATCGCGCGCGAAAACCCGCTCGCAGGATTCTTGTTCATGGAGCGCGGGCCGGGTCGCGACGTCGTTTTCTTCCCCCGTGCTGGGGGAGGAAAATTCTCCGGCGTTGCAAGTGTCACAGGCTCACCCATCCCGGCTCGTCGCAAGGAGAGGGTCGAGCAGCCGGGAAAGCACGCCCGGTTCGTCGAAGGTGGCCTTCACGGGCAGTACTTCGATGTGTTCCTGATCGCTCGAGCTCAAGCGCACGAAGTCCTTCTCCGTCGTGACTAAAGTCGCATCTGCCAGCTTCGCCCGCTCCTGAAGCAGAGCGATTTCCGACGCGGAATAGAAGTGATGATCGCCATAGGAGTGGCATTCGGCAAGCTCGGCGCCCTGCGTGCGCAGCAGGGAGAAGAATTTCGTGGGCCGACCGATGCCCGCGAAAGCGACGACGCGCCGACCGTCAAATCGCCGCGCCGCCGAAAGCCTTGCGCGCAGCGTCGGGCCGGCAAAGCCGGGAAGCGCAGGGTCGCCATCGCCCATGATGATCACCGCGTCGGCGCGACTCAGCCCCTGATGCACCGATTCGCGCAATGGACCGGCAGGGACAATGTTTCCGTTGCCGAACGCGGTTTCGCCATCGACGACGACGAGCGACAGGTCCTTCGCCAGCGTGAAATTCTGATGGCCGTCATCCATGACGATGACGCGCGCGCCAAGTGCTTCCGCCAGACGCGCGCCGTGGGCCCGATCCGCTGCCACGACGGTGTGCGCAGCTTGCGCAAGCAGAAGCGCCTCATCGCCGACCGACTTTGCGTCATGCGCCCCGACATCGACCAGTGATGCGCGGACGCTGGTGCGCCCATGGCCGCGGGTGAGGCAGGCGACCGGCTGGCCATTATCCTGCAGTGTCCGTACGATCGCGATCGCGAGCGGCGTCTTGCCAGATCCGCCGACCGTCAGATTGCCTACACACACGACAGCAGCACGCGAGCGATAGGGCAGCGCCCAGCGATGCTTCCACGCGATGGAGGCGCCGTAGAGAAGGCCGAACGGCGCAAGCGCGGCGGCGATGGAGCGGGATGCCGTATCGCTACGCGACCAGAATTCAGGGGGGCGCATGCGCGAGCAGGCCCTCGATCGCGGATCGGGTCTTTTCGAGCGCGCCGCCGAGCGCGGCCGCACTCTGTGCCGCTGCAACTCCGGCCGTACGCGCAAGCTGCGCGTCCGCCAGCCACTGTCCGGCGAGATGCACAATCTCCGCGCAGGAGTGTACCCGGCCGACATGCTGCGCGCCGAAAATCGCATCGTATGCCTCGGCAAAGTTTTCGGTATGCGGACCGGCCATGACCGCACGTCCCAGGCGCGCCGATTCGAGCGGATTCTGTCCTCCGTGCGGGACGAGGCTGCCGCCGATGAACGCGAAGGGCGCGAGGTGGTAGAAAAGCGGAAGCTCGCCAACCGTGTCGGCGACATAGACCGCGATTTCGGGTGCAGGAAGCACGTTCTCCGATCGTCTTGCGACCGCGCGCGAACCGCAAAGCATGGCAACCTGCATTCCCCGGCCGGGATGACGTGGTACGATGATAGTCAGGAGATCGGCGAACCGCCGGCGCAGCGCATCATGCGCAGGAAGTATTGTTTCGTCCTCGCCGGGATGCGTGCTTGCCGCAAACAGGATCGGGCGCCGGCTGATCGCCTTTTCGAGCGCTGCGAGCTTCGTCGGATCCGGCGGATCGAGCTTCGCATCCGCCTTCAGATTCCCGGTGACGCGGACATCATCGACCCCCAGGCGCCGCAGGCGCTCCGCGCTCTGCTCGTCTTGAGCGAGGCAGACTTGGAAGCCTGATAGAATATGTCGCGCGGTTTTCGGCGCGCGGCGCCAACCCGCGAACGCCGACGCCGACATTCGCCCGTTGACGAGCGCCAGCCTGACGCCGCGCGCGTGGGCGACGGTGAGTAAATTGGGCCAGAGTTCGGAATCGACGAAGAGCGCCGCCTGTGGCTGCCAGTGATCGAGAAACCTCGCCACCGCGGACGGCGTGTCGATCGGCACGAACTGATGATGCGCGCGGGGCGGCAACCTGTCGCGCATCAAGGCCGCCGAGGTGACCGTACCACTGGTCACGAGTACGGAGCGTCGTGGGTCCTCGAGGAGGGCGTCGATCAGCGATAGCGCCGACATGCATTCGCCAATGCTCGCACCGTGAATCCAGATGAGCTCGCCGGGCGGTCTCGCAACGTCTGCCCGGCCAAGGCGCTGGTGAAGCCGCGCAATATCTTCTTTGCCCCGGCGGGCGCGTGCGCGCAGCACCAGATGCGCTGCCGGCGCGAGCGCCCCCGCGGCGAGACGATAAGCGATGAGACCCGGCGGAATCGACGACCTCATCCGCTTATCGCGATCTCCTGGGGCGCTTCGTCGCGGGTATCTTCGGCCAGATCGTGCCGGTAAAGCCGTGCATAAAGACCGCCGCGCGCGACAAGCTCCTGATGGGCGCCGTATTCCGCAAGGCGCCCGTGCTCGAGCACGTAGATGCGGTCTGCATCCAGAACGGTCGAGAGGCGATGCGCAATTACGATGGTTGTACGGCCGCGCATCAGACGTGCGAGCGCCTCCTGCACCTGTCTTTCGCTTTCCGGGTCGAGTGCGGATGTGGCTTCGTCGAGCAGAAGGATCGGCGCATTGCGCAACATGGCGCGCGCAATGGCGATGCGCTGGCGCTGTCCTCCCGACAGCTTCAGTCCACCTTCGCCGATGCGGCTGTCGTAACCCTGCGGCAGTTCCATGATGAATCCATGCGCGGCTGCTGCTGTGGCAGCCTCGATGATTTCTGCGCGCGTCGCGTCGCGCCGGCCGTGGGCGATGTTTTCGGCGACCGTCTCGTCGAACAGGAAGGGTTCCTGCGTGACGAGGGCGATATTGGCACGCAGCGAATCCAGCGTCACACGTGCAATGTCCTGTCCGTCAATGAGAATGCGCCCCCGATCGACGTCGTAGAATCGGAGCAGCAGATGAAAAATCGTGCTCTTGCCGGCGCCGGAGGGGCCAACCAGCGCGACCTTTCGTCCGGGCTGGTCCTCCAGAGAGATATGATCGAGCGCTGCGGCTCCGTCCTGCGCGTATCTGAAAGTGACATCTTCGAAACAGATGGTGCCACCCTGGGGCGCCGGTCTGACAATGAGCGGAATGGCACCCGTGCAGTCGACGATGCGTGGCTGTGTATCGATGAGCGCGAAGATGCGGTTGGCCGCGGAAAGCCCTTCGGTCGAAATCGTCCAAAGCTGGCTCAGCGTGCGCACCGGGTTCTGTGCGAGCAACATGGCCCCAATGAAGGCGAAGAACTGATAGATATGAAGATGACCGTGGAGGTGCTGGTAACCGGCAAAGGCGACCGTGACGGCAGCGGCCAGACCGCCGATCATGTCGGTCGCCGGCACTGCTGCCGAGCGTGCGCGCACGGCGCGCAGAATGAATTTGAGACGCCGGGCGATGCGCGATTCCGCTTCGCGCGTGGCATGCGCCTCGAGCGCGTACGCCTTGACAATGCGCCGACCCTGCAACGCTTCGGAAAGCGCGCGCGACAGCGTGCCCGTCTCTTCCATTCCACGCGTCGAGGATTTGCGCAACGACCTGCTCAGGCGCTGCGTGACCAACGCCACAAGAGGCAGCAACACGACCGAAATCAGCGCGAGCTGCCAGTCTTCGTAGATCATCACCACCGCGAGCACGATCAGCGTCACGAACTCCTTGCCCAGACCCGCCACGCCGCGCGTGATCGAACCTCGTAGCAGCGTGGCGTCGTACAGGAACTTGGAAACCAGCTCGCCCGAATGGATATCGTTGAGGGTAGCGATATCAAGCCGGATCTGGCTGGCGAACATGTCGCGCTGCACATCGGCGACGACGCGCTCGGCGACGTTGTTGAGTATGTATTGCTCGCCGAAGCTTGTCGCCGCGCGCAGCGCCACGACTCCCGCGATTGCGAGTGGGATGACCAGAAGCATCCGCGCATTGTTCTCGATAAAAAGTTCCCGGATGGCCGGATCGAGCAGCCACGCGAGCACGCCGGTCATCGCCGCGGTGGTGACCATGCAGAAGCCGGCCAGCACGAGGCGGTTCCATCTTCTCTCCATGTAGTCGCGCAGCAACCGGCGGATGATTGCGAGATCGTGTAGATCTCCCGAGCGTTTCGACGACGGATCCGCTTTCGTCCCCGTATGGGGGAGGTGGCCCGAAGGGCCGGCGGGGTGTGTGGATGAACCAGCGTCACTCATCTTGAGCACGATTCTGCCGCTGCCCCCTCCGGCGCGCGGGCGCGCGCCACCTCTCTCACGAGGGGGGAGGAAAACTCCAGGCCGGTGTCGGTGGCCATCAGAATGCGCGGTGTTGTGGTCATCCTTGCGCTGCAAAAAGATGTAGGCGTTGCTGATGTGGTGGCTCGAAATACCTAGCACGGACCGCCCGGAATCGGCGAGGGGGCGTTCAGGGCCCATCCGCCAGGTCAGGCTCCATCAGGCGATGGATGTGCACGACGAAATAACGCATCTGCGCGTTGTCGACGGTGGCCTGGGCGGCCGCGCGCCAGGCCGCATAGGCTTGCCTGTAGTTGGGGTAAATTCCTACGATGTCGAGCTTCGAGATGTCTCTGAACGCGACATTCTCCGGCGCGACGACTTCGCCGCCGAAAACGAGGTGGAGCAATTGCCGCGTTTCATGTTCGGGCATGTGCCCGGTTCTCCTGTCTCAGATCGAGGTGACGGAGCCGTTCGATGAGCAGCGCATGAAGCGCTGGACCCGCGCATATCATCGATCGTTGTATCGCGCTCGCTCCGCCGAACTCGAGGGAACTGCCGTCCTTCGATGTGACAAGCCCGCCTGCTTCGCGCACGATCACTTCGCCTGCGGCCATGTCCCAGTCGTGCTTCGGCGAAAGCACGATCGCCGCATCGAAGCGCCCGGCAGCCACCAGGGCCATTCGGTAGGCGACCGAACTGCGCGACTCGATTTGCATCGCGGGCCAAGGCGCCAGAGGTGGCTCCGACCACACGGGATGAGCAAACATGTCCTTCTGGCCCAACACCCGGCAACCTTCTACTGAATTGCAATCGCTGACGGTGACGCGCTCGCCGTTGAGACGTGTGCCGCCACCCTGCGCAGCGGAAAAAAATTCCTCGAGGATCGGGTTGTAGACCACGCCAACCAGGGAGCGGCCGTGTTCGGAGATTGCGACGGAAATGGAAAAATGCGGCTTTTCCTTGAGAAAGGCTGTCGTGCCGTCGATCGGATCGACAATGAACATTCGTGCGCCGCCGGCGCGCGCGGCAGCTCTGCCCGTTTCTTCCGAAAGCCAGCCATAATCGGGACGCGCCTCCTCCAGCACATCACGAAGAAAACGATCGACCGCGAGATCCGCTTCGGTGACGGGCTCGCCGCGACTCTTGCTCCAGCGGCGATAATCCGTTCCGTAGTAGCGCCGCGCAATTTCTCCCGCCTCGCGCACCGCGCGTTCGACAAGGGCGAGATCTTCACTCGCCGGCAACGGTCATGCCCTCGATGCGCAGCGTTGGCGCGTTGGTACCATAACGGAAGACGAGATCATCGGCGGCTGTGAGCTCGCGGAACATGTTCTTCAGATTGCCCGCGATCGTGACCCCGGCGACCGGATAAACTATTTCGCCGCGCTCGATCCAGAAGCCCGATGCGCCGCGGCTGTAATCGCCCGTCACGGAATTGACTCCCATGCCCATCAGCTCGGTCACATAGAAACCCTGGGAGATATCGGCGATGAGTTCTTTCGGCGAAACCGTTCCGGCCTCCATGTAGAGATTGGTCGAGGAAGGCGAGGGCGGTCCGCCCGTTCCCCGCGCGGCGCGTCCCGTCGTTGCAAGGCCAAGCTGTTTGGCGCTCGCGCAGTCGAGGATCCAGCTCTTGAGAGCGCCGCAGTCGACCAGCGCCATCGGCGCATTTCGCACACCCTCTCCGTCGAAGGGTTTGGAGCGCAGGCCGCGCGGTCGGTGCGGGTCGTCGATGATCGAGATGGCGCGCGAAAACACCTGGCTGCCCATGCTGTCCTTGAGAAAACTGACGCCGCGCGCGATGGCGGCGCCGGAAATTGCGCCGGCAAAGTGCCCCAGCAGACCCGGTGAGACACGCGGATCGAAGACTACGGGCACCGGCTGTGATTTGGCTTTGCGCGGGTTGAGGCGCGCGACTGTGCGTTCGCCGGCGCGACTACCCACCACTTCTGCCGCCTCCAGATCGCCTGCGTGCCGCGCGCTTACGCTATCGTAGTCGCGCTCCATGGCTGTGCCTTCTCCTGCCAGCACTGCGACGCCAATGCCGTGCGAGGTTCCGGCATAACGACCGAAAAAACCCTCGCTCGTCGCGAGCGCGATCTCGCTGCGGCCGAAGCTTGCGCCGCCGCCCTCGGAATTGGTGATTCCGGCGACCGCCATTGCCGCACCCTCAACGGTCCTGGCCCGCTCGATCAACACGTCTGCCGCGGGCTCCTCGGCGTCTTCGAGGTCGAGGTCGGGCCAGGTCTTGGCCAGGAGGTCTGGCGGCGCCAGACAAGCAAATCTGTCCTCAGGTGCAAGCCTTGCCATTGCGAGCCCGCGAGCGGGAAGCTCGGCCAGTGTTGCCGGCGAAAGATCCGTTGACGAGACGAATGCGACCCGTCCGCCCAGGAAAACCCGCAGCCCCAAGTCCCACGATTCCGCGCGTTCGAGTTCCTCGAGACGGCCGAGCCTGTAGGACACGCTCGCCGCGACGCTCGCGACAAAAATCGCGTCGGCGGCATCGGCACCCGCGCGTCGCGCCGCGTCGATGAGATTCTCGAGAATGCTGCCGGGATCGTGTTTTTCCGTCACGGAGCGAGGGCTGCACTCTGCTGCGGGATGAAGACGAACCAGATCACTCCTGCGATTCCCACCACATACGCGACCCACGTCAGGATCATCCCGGCGAAGCGGAGCGGCGAAGGACCGGTCGTGCGCGACAGCCCGACTGCATGGAGCAGACGTCCGACGGTGAGCGTGATGCCCATGCCGTGGATCAGCCAGATCGAACGTCCGAGCGGCGAGGCGAGAGCCCACAAAAGGAGCAGTGCCATGGGAACGTATTCTGCGCTGTTGGCATGTGCGCGCAGAGGCGCCGCCATGGCCGGATTGCCGCCGTCTCCGATTGGCGTTTGCGTCCGCACCCGTGCGCGGACAACGCGCATGGAGAGAACGAGCATGATCAGCGCATTCAGCGCCGCATAAAAACCGAAGGCATAGATCGACGATTCGAACAGCAGCATGATTTCCTCGCGGCGCCCGGTCGGGCGGTGCGCAATGTGCGGGACCGCTCCCGGCGCGGTCAAGCCGAGCGGGCAGTTCGGCGGCGACGGCGTCAGTGCCTGAGGGAGCTCGCGGCGGCAGGTTCAGGCGCGGAAGCCGTATTGGCAGGTGGGAGCTGCGGTGTCGACGCAGGGGTAATGTAGAGTTTCTGCTCCTTGTAGGCGATGTAGATGTGCAGACGGCTGAGGATGTCCATGCCGATCAGCATGTCAGGAAGCGCCTGCTCGACGTCGGCATCGGGAATTCGGGTGCCGGACGGCGGCGGCTGCTTCATTTGGCCGCCCGCCAGATCGGGAATGATGTCCAGGGCCGGGTTGGCGATGGTAATCCCTTCGAAACTGAGGGATTTGAACGTGTGCCGATACACCATCGAGTTGTCGCGATCGCCGAGGCGTCGCAGAGGAATCATGTCGGCCTGCTTTTCGCTCAGTTTGAAATCGCCTTCGGCGACAGCGAGATTGAGAACGCTGTTGTAGGCCCCCGTATCGACGAGCGCTTTCAGTGCCTGTCCATCGAGCATCACGGGCACGACGATGTGTCCGCTCGACTTCACGACCTGCATCGGCACGACGGCGACGGCGCGGGTGGGCCAATAGATCACTTTACCGTCACAATGGTCTTGCGACAGGAGCGTCAGCGTCCTCGCGCCAAAGTCGATTGCCACATCGTAGAAGCGCAGAACGCCTGGGCCCAGTATGCCCGCGATGTCCTTCTTATTGGCGAACAGGCCGTCGGGTCCGACCACGAAATCAACATTGTGGCCCGTCAGATTGCCGATGGCGAAGTTCGGCACGATCGTCGCGTGGTCCACGTAATTGCCCTTCACATCGTAGAAGCGGACCGTCGGCGTGCGGCGCGATTCGAGACCCAGTGAGGCTACGGTTGCGGGCGTGAGCTCGCTGACCATGCCGCCCGTGTCAAGCAACATGTATTTTTTCTCATTCTGCAAACTTACCGGGACGAACACTGCCCGTTCGTCCGGCGCCACCGCGAGATCGACCGAGGCGACGATCTTGAGCGGCCCGCATTCTTCCGCCGCCGCAGGCGAGCCTGCAAATGCGCCAACAACCGCAAGAAACCACATGCTGAATATGGCGTCGCGCGGCATGGTCTTACGTCCAGATCGGTTTGCCGCTGCCGGGAAGGCCGAGGCGCGGCCATTTTTCGGTTACGGTGCGGATGATCTCCTCGTTCATGCGGATGATCCGACCCCATTCGCGCCTGGTTTCCGGCGGCAACTTGTTTGTTGCATCGAGGCCGATCTTCGAGCCCAGGCCGGATTCCGGCGAGGCGAAATCGAGGTAGTCGATCGGCGTGTGCTCGACGAGCGTGATGTCGCGCACGGGGTCCATGCGCGTCGCCACCGCCCACATCACATCTTTCCAGTTGCGCGCGTCGATATCGTCGTCCACCACGATGACCCACTTCGTGTACATGAACTGGCGAAGCCAGGACCATATGGCCATCATGACGCGCTTGGCGTGTCCGGGATACGCTTTCCGGATGCTGACGACGGCGATGCGGTACGAGCAACCCTCGGGCGGCAACCAGAAGTCGACGATCTCGGGAAACTGCTGCTGCAGCAACGGAATGAAGATTTCGTTGAGCGCCTCCCCCAACGTCGAGGGTTCGTCGGGCGGCCGACCGGTGTAGGTAGAGAGATAGATTGCATCACGGCGCATGGTTATCGCGGTGACGGTGAATACCGGAAACTGCTCGACCGCGTTGTAATATCCGGTGTGGTCGCCATACGGCCCTTCGTTGCGGTATTCGGTGAGCGACACTTCGCCTTCAAGCACCATTTCGGCCTCCGCGGGCACCTTGAGCGGCTGGCTCACGCAATCGGCCAGTTCGACGCGCGCGCCGCGCAGGAGTCCCGCGAACTGATATTCGGACAGCGTGTCCGGCACGGGTGTCACCGCCGCAAGGACGATTCCGGGATCGGCGCCAAGCACCGCCGCGACAGGCAGCGGTGCATTATGTTCTTTCGCCCAGCGCGCGTGGTGCTGCGCGCCGCCACGATGCTTCAGCCAGCGCATCAGCGTTTGGTTCTTGTCGATCACCTGCATGCGGTAGATGCCGAGGTTGAAATTGTCTTCGCGCGCGGTTCCGGGACCCTTCGTCACCACGAGCGGCCAGGTGATGAGCGGTGCGGGTTCGCCCGGCCAGCAGATCTGGACGGGCAGGCGCGACAGATCGATCTCCCCGCCCCGCACCACCACCTGCTGGCAGGGTGGCGTGCCCACCGTTTTCGGCCGCATCGACATCACGGTCTTCGCGAGCGGCAGCAAATCCATCGCTTCGCCGAAGCTGCGCGGCGGTTCGGGCTGGCGCAGCGTCGCCAGGACTTCGCCGACTTCGCGCAAGGACTTCGCGTCGCGGCGCTCCACCCCGCCCATGGTGACGCCCATCGCCACCCGCTTTACGGTACCGAATAAATTGACAAGGACGGGAAAGTCGCTGCGCGCGCCGGAGGCCTTGGTGACGTTGTCAAACAGCGCCGCCGGCCCATGCTCCGCGATCAGGCGGGTCTGTATCTCTGTCAATTCGAGAACGCTCGACACCTTCTCGCGCACGCGCACCAACTCGCGCTCGCTTTCGAGCTTTGCGATAAAGTCGCGGAGGGAACGATAGGTCATTTTCTAGGACGAAGCCGTGGACTGCCGTGGCGCCTGCTTCGATCCTCCTTCGCCAAGGCTCCGGCGGACAAGAGCGTTCAATTGACCCGCCGAAGCTTTAGCGCAGGCGGGCAGGCTCAGCATCAGGGAGGTTTTGAGCGCCATCAACACCGATGCAACTACATATCTCCTCATCCTGAGCCAGTCGAAGGACGCACCGTGCCGATGCAAATCACCCCTCGTTCGCGACTTTCCATTTGGAAGGGGCGGCGTGCCAGATTCCATAGGAGAAAAAGATGGCAGTTCCGATCGCCGTCCACAACACGAGCCGCACCCAGGTTGCGTCCGAGAGGCTGAACATCATCACCGCGCAGATGATGATCCCGGCCGGCGCCACGAACCAGACGAACGGCGTGCGGAACGGACGGCGCGCGCGCGGTGTGGTGCGCCGCAGGATCATGATCCCGCCGCACACCGCGACGAAGGCAAGCAGCGTGCCGATGGAGACGAGATCGGCCAGAATGTCGAGCGGAAGCAGCGCCGCCGCGATTGCCGCCGCAACGCCGATGATGATGGTGCCGATATAGGGCGTATGAAAACGCGGATGAACGGTGGCGAAAACTCGACCGAGGAATCCGTCCCGCGCCATGGCATAGAAGACCCGCGACTGCCCGTAGAGCGAAACGAACACGACGGAGGCGAGGCCGACCATCGCTCCCAGATTGATGCAGGGTACGAGCCACGAGAGCGAAGCGATCTTGCCGACTGCAAAGGAGACGGGATTGGGCACGTCGAGCGTGCGCCAGTTCGTGAGCCCGAGAAGCACGATCGCCATCAGAATGTAGAGCACGGTGCAGATGCCGAGCGAGCCCAGAATGCCGATCGGCAGATCGCGTCGCGGATTCTTCGCTTCCTGTGCGGCGACGGAGACAGCTTCAAATCCGATATAGGCAAAGAAGATCATGCCCGAGGCGGCAAGAATGCCGCTGACGCCGAATTTGCCGAAGGTGCCCTGATTGTGGGGAATGAACGGCCTGAGATTGGCGAAATGCACATGCGGCAGTCCGAACAGGATGACGAGCAGCACGATGCAGGTCTTGATCAGCACCATCGCGCCATTGAAGGTTGCAGATTCGCGCACACCCACGATGAGGAAGACGGTGAGCCCCGCGATCAGGGCGACGGCGGGCAGATTGATGAGCGCGCCGGTCGAATGCATATCGTGGAATCCCGTCGCCGCCAGCGGCGCATTGGCGAGAGCGGCGGGAAAGCTGATGCCGAAATTCTGCAGGAGACTCGCGAAATAGCCAGACCAGCCCACCGCGACCGTCGATGCCGAGACCCCGTATTCCAGCACCATGTTCCAGCCGATGAACCACGCCATGAAACGACCCATCGTGGCATAGGCGTAGGTATAGGAGCTGCCGGACTTCGGAATCATCGAGGCGAATTCCGCGTAACAGAGTCCCGCGAACAGGCATCCCGTTCCCGCAATCACAAAGGAGACGAGAACGGCGGGCCCGGCATGTTCGGCGGCTGCCGTGCCCGCAATGACGAAAATGCCGGCGCCGATGATCGAGCCGATGCCGATCAGAACGAGGTTGACCGGTCCGAGCGCGCGCTTCAGATCGTGGGCTTGCGCTCCCACGTCCCCGGAGCTCGCGGCAGATTTCAGCAAACCGTCCCTCCGTTTCATTCGGCCGCGGCTGTTACTTCGCTGTTCAGCACGGACCATCGGGATGGCCTGGAGTGACGGACACTGTAGCCGAAATAGATCACCAGCCCGATGATGGTCCAGCCTCCGAGGCGCAGCCACGTGTCGAGGGGCAGAAACGCCATCATGAACGCGCACATGGCGATGCCGAGCGGCGCCACGATCCAGACCAGCGGCGTCCGGAAGGGCCGCACCACCGCCGGCGCCCGCACGCGCAACACCATGACGCCGACGCAGACGATCACGAATGCGAGCAGCGTGCCGATTGAAACCAGCTCACCCAGAATATCGAGCGGCAATATCCCGGCCAGCAGCGCCGCGAATGCACCGGTGATGATTGTGCCCAGCCACGGCGTGCGGAAGCGCGGATGGATGTCGCTGAACAGCGTGAAGAACATGCCGTCCCGCGACATCGCGTAGAAGATGCGCGACTGGCCGAGCAACAGGACCAGCACGACGGAGGCAAGCCCGACGATCGCGCCGACATTGACGAACTTGCCGAGCCAGGCAGTGGCGGGAAGCGATTCGACGGCCATCGAGACGGGGTGGGCGACGTTGAGCTGCGTGTAAGAAGCGAGCCCCGTCAGCACCCAGGACATCAGCATGTAAAGGACGGTGCAGATGAGGAGCGAGCCGAGGATTCCGATCGGCATGTCGCGCTGGGGGTTGCGCGCCTCTTGGGCGGCGACGGAAACGGCATCGAAGCCGATATAGGCAAAGAAGATCACACCGGTGGCGCGGAAGACGCCGGTCCAGCCGAACTGGCCGAAGGTGCCCGTGTTGGCCGGAATGAATGGCGTGCGATTGGCCGCAACGACGTGAGGAAAGCCCGCAATGATGACGAGAACGACGATGCACAGCTTGATCGCGACCATCAGGTTGTTGAAGTTCGCAGAGAGGTGCACGCCGACGATGAGGAGCGCCGAGACGAGCGCGATGAGCGCGACCGCGGGCAGGTTGAACCAGGTCCCGGTCAGCACGAAAACATGGAAGCCGTGAACAGCGATCGGCGCGGAGGCGAACTGCGCGGGAATGGCAAGTCCAAGCTGCCGGCTCAGGAAATCATTGAAATAGCCCGACCAGCCGACGGCCACCGTCGAAGCCGCCGCCAGATATTCCAGAACCAGATTCCAGCCGATGAACCAGGCCATGAAGCGGCCGAGCGTGGCGTAGGTGTAGGTGTAGGCGCTTCCCGCCATCGGGATCATGGACGCGTATTCGGCGTAGCACAGGCCTGCGAACAGGCAGCCCACGCCGGCGATCGCAAACGACGCGACGACACCTGGTCCTGCATAGCTCGCGGCGGCATGGCCGGTGATCACGAAAATGCCCGCGCCGATGATGGCGCCGATGCCGAGCGCGATCAGGTGCAACGGCCCCAACGCCCGCTTGAGTTCGATTTCGCCCGGCATGAGCGTTACCGGCTGACCTGCCATGAATGATTCGCCCCCGAAGCCTCGCAGCACTGTGGCACGGGCTATCGCGCCCGCCAACAGGCGTCAGGACGGCGTCGCGTGCAGAATGACAGGTTGATTGAGCAGCGTGGCCGAACTTCGGCGACTTGCAGCGACTTTGTGCGTCCTTCGACAAGCTCAGGATGAAGACGTTCTTGATTGCATCAGGCCGATGGCAACAAAACCTCCCTCATGGTGAGCTTGTCGAACCATGAGCCTGCCCGCCTGCGCTGAAGCTTCGGCGGATCATTTGGGCACTCATGTCCGCCGGAGCCTTGGCGAAGGCGGATCGAAGCACGCATGGGGGCAGTCCAAGACAATCGTGTGCAAGGTATCCGGCGGGCGGCGGAACTACGTGTCGAACCAATCCACAATATCGTCAGCTCGCACCAGACGGGTACGTGATCGGAGGAGCGTTCACGGTAGTGTAAATGTTTATCGATATCTCGTAAGACGCAACTGCCGCGCGCGCAACTCAGATCGTCGTCCAGACCGCAATCTCGTTGCCGTTCGGATCGCGAAAATGAAAGCGCCGGCCGCCTTCGAACGATTCCCGCGAGACGATCTCGGCACCTGCCGCGCGCACCTTTGCCTCCATCGCATCGAGATGGTTGGCGTAGAGCACGATGAGCGGCCCGCCGGCCGCGACCACCTTCCGCTCCGCATTGAATCCACCGTGACCGCCCCCCGCCGCCTCGAATGCGACGTAGTCCGCTCCATAATCGGTGAAGCTCCATCCGAAGACTTCGCCATAGAACCGTTTGGAAGCGGTGATGTCGGGACCGGGAAGTTCGATGTAGTCGAGACTGCCGTCTGCAGGCATATTGGTAGTTCCCTCTTTGTTCTTATCCAATCAGCGAAACTTCGCCCGGTCAAGGGGGAGCGCACCTTCGGGGGCCCCGCTGAAACAGGAATGTTCGTCAATGTCGCTGGTGAGCGCCAGGCAGTCCGTACGCACAGATGGCGCCGCAGGGCGCGTTGGCGATGTAAAGGGTGCCATTGGCGACGATTGGCGAGACGTAGCCGTAACCGGCCCCTCCCGGGCTGGACCATAACAACGTTCCGTCGGAAGCGTCGAATGCACTCGCCGCAGGCCAGTTGCTTCCCGCCTGGCCGACATAGATCACGCCGTTCGCGAGCGAAGGCGACGATGTAATGTTCTGCGGCGTTCCCGACCAGATCAAGGCACCGGTCTTTGCGTTGAGCGCATTGAGTTCATAGTCGCTGCCACGGGCGTAAACGACGTTCTTCGCGACAGCGGCGGGAAAGTCCGAGCCGTCGGTGGCGAATGTCCAGACCGTGCTGCCGGTCGAAACGTCGAGCGCAATCACCTCGTATTCGAAATATGCGTTGACGAAGAGCAGTTTCTTGCCGACGCTGAACGCCAGGCTGTTCGTTCCAATGTTCGCCGACCATGCGAGAGTGCCGTTGGACTGGTTGAGCGCGCAGACACCGTTGAAGCCGTTTCCATTGCACCCGACATAGACAAGTCCATCGCCCACCGCGACCGTCGCGTAGCCGGCGGTGTTCGGTCCGCCGGTGCCGTAGGTCCAAAGCGGACTTCCGGTCTTCGCGTCCACGGCGACAAAATATTCCGATCCGCCTCCGCCCCCGTTGCTGTAGCCAAAATAGATGGCGCCGCTGTCGTACACCATCGACGAGTTGAGCCCGCCTTCGGGCAGACAATTGCACGGGCTCGACCACTGCCAGATCAGCTTTCCGTTTGATTTTTTGTAGGCGCAGACGGCGCCGTAGCTGGCGCCGCCCTGGTCGGCAAAGCTGCATTGTGCGAAGACAAGATTGCCGCCCGTCGCCACCGGCGCGTTCGCGGAAGAACCCACATTGCCCGCGGTGACGCTCCAGACCGTCGCGCCGGTCGCCGCATTGAGCGCGGCGAGATTGTCGCTCGAGGCAAAGCTCTCTGCGTAAACGACGCCGCCGTCGAGAGCGAACCCCGCCACGCCGCTTGTTGGCCCGCTGGAACCCCACTGCAATTGCAGGCCCGACACGTTGGCGACCGACAGCGTGGTTTCCTTCGGGTTAAATCCCGAATGCGCGCCGTCGAAATAACTTTCCGGCCAGTTCTGCGCCATGGCGGGTGCAGCTCCCGCAAGTATTCCGCCCAGAATGAAAGAACCGATCGTGCGTAATTGGCCGAAGTGCAACATGACCTGACACTCCCTGAACAGCGACCGTATGCGCGCCGCAATTGCAGTTTCGCAAAGGTCGAAAGCCTCCGTCATCCACCATTTGGTGGAAGAGCTTGCGCGCGGCTATAGTCGACAGGGAGGAAGGTGGTGCATGCAGACCGCAGACGTCGACGAGCCGCTGGTGGACGCGATCTACGGTATCGCTATCCACGAGGGGGATTGGAATCCGGCGCTCAACCGGTTTCGGGTACTGCTCAACTCCTGCGAATCCTCATTGACCGTATTCGATCGGAAGCAATCCCTGTTGGCGCAGGATACAGCCTGTCGCATGATCACCGACGGCATGCGCCAGAGTTACGTCCGGCATTACGGCGCGCTCGACCCGAAGGTACCCATCCTGATGCGCCGCGGAGCCGGGTTCCTCTTCAACGATGCCGATCATTTCGACGAGGAATTTGTCGGGCGCGATCCGTTCTATCAGGAATTCTCGCGATCCATCGGCACAAGGCACACGCTCGACATGCTGATGCGAAAGGATCACCAGAAGGTAATCTATCTGGCGGCCATGCGCTCCTCGAGGCGGGGACCCTACGATCAGGCCGCGGCCGGACTCTTTCGCCGGGCGAGCCGGCATTTCCTGCGCGCCCTCGAACTGAAGGAAAAGTTGGCATTTGCGGCGCGGGCCGCGAGCGCCCTCGATCAGCTGAGCGTGCCGGTTGTCGTGATCGACGCGCACGGCCGGATCGAAATTGCCAACGGCCCGGCGCGATCCATGTTCGCCGCGAACGGCGCGTTGCGCGTTCTTCGCGGAAAGCTTTCAGCGTCCCCGGCGGGAATGGACCACAGGCTGCAAGAGGCGATCGCGCAGGCGCTGGCCGGCGCGCGCCAGCCGGCCGTGTTGCGCATTCCGCGCGGCGGCGATGGCGCCTGGATCCTCTGGATCATGCCGCTGCCGGAGGCCGGACCGCTGGTTCGCCCTTCCGCCGCCGCACTGCTTGTTGTCAAGGCCGATTCGGCGTGCATCTGTCTGGATGTTTCCGAACTGACGGCTATTTATGGGTTCACGCGTGCCGAGGCCGAACTGGCCGTCGCGCTCGGCAATGGCGAAACGCTGAACGAGGTCGCAGCGCGTCGGAACGTCAAGTCCTCGACGGTGCGCACGCAGCTCCTCTCGGTCCTGGACAAGATGGGTCTGCATCGCCAAGCCGATCTGACGCGCACATTGGCATCTTTGTCGCGCCCGCTCGGCGGGACTGCGGTCGAAAAGTACTAACGATCCGCCAGCCGATAGACGCTGGTTTCCCGGACCTCTCGGTCCTCGAGCTCGCGCGTCGTGCGCACCCGGTATGTCGCGAGCCTGACCGTGCGGTTTTCCGGAAAGTAGGCGCGGCCGGGATCGCCCAGAAGGACGGTCGCGCCCTCGCGGGTGCACTGGCCGAGCCATTCGAGCAGACGTTCGGCGAGCGGCCGCTCGTAGCACATATCGCCGACCAGAATGACATCCCAGCCGCAGGGGCGACCGATGACGTCCTCGGTGACGATCTCGATCTTCTCGCCGCGCCGGCCGGCGCTCGCGCCTTCGCCCGCGGGCTTGCGAACCATGCAACTCACGCCGTTGGCCCAGCAGTTCAGCCCGATCGCCGCGGAAGCAAAACCGTCGATATCGGCGGCCAGCACGATGCGTGCACCCGACTTGGCGGCGGCGATGGCGACGAGTTCCGGACCCGGTGCCGAAATCAAGGACCGACCGCGCGGCGACCGTCTCGCGGTGATCCAGCACGTAACGCGCCAGCGCCTGCCCGCCGACCCATGCAAACGCCCAGTAGGGTGGGGGCACGCCTTCGACTGCCAGCTCTTCCTCCGTCTTGCGCCACAAGGGCACCACCTCGGTCGCCAGATGGAGATCGATCTCCGGCACGAGCGGGGGCGCCGCCAACTCGGTGTTGGCCCTGATGAACTGCGCGCAATGGCCTTCGAGCATCTGGAATTCCAGGCTTTGCGATACCTCCGATGTGACGAACGGGGCAGCGGAATTATTCCCCTCCCGTGTCACTCGTCCTTTCCGCGGCGCTGGCGCGCCAATGAGTGATCGCGGTAAAACCGAGCTTGCGCTTTTTAACACTGCCCGGCGGATGAAGCGCTCATGGCGGCCGCGGAGGTAACACGTGGAAACCATGGCAATAAATAATTCCGCGATGGCTGTTGTCGGGCAAGGCGGCACCGACCGCCTCGGCGAACTACGCCGGCTGCTGCGCGCGGGCCGCGAGGCGGAAGCCTGTGCGATCGTCGACGCTATTGCGGCGCATCCGAGCCTATTCGTGCAGAGTTTTGGCTTCATACGAAAAGCCTTCGACAGCACCGATCGCACAAGCCTGCTCCTCGACACGCTGTTGCAGATGGAACCGCACCGCCTTCGCCATCTGGTGGTGATCGCAAACATCTTCGCGCTGGCTGCCCGAAGCGATTCGCGCCATTCGTCCAACTCTGTCGTGACAATGCTGGAAAAGCGCGGCTGCCTCGATCAGGCGCGTTTTCGGACGCGCGACTATCTCGTCACGTTTGAGAGTCAGGGCGTTGAGGGCCTGGGTGTCCTGGCCCGGTGCAAATACGGCGACCACCGTTCCGATCTCCAGTTCTGGCAGGCGGTCGAACACATCCGAACCGCGCTGGTCGTTCCCGAGACGGTTTTGCAAAATCTGTACAAGGTCAGCAGATGCAAGGGCGCCAATAAAGAGGCGTGGCGAAATGACGTGTGCACCGCCTTCGCCATCGAACATGTCTCGGTCGATTGGCATCTCCTTCGTAAACACGCGCCGCGGAAAGGGTTATTGGTCGAAGCAGCAACCGATCGCGAATTGGCGAAGCAGTTCTTTCAAAACCATCGTACTTCCGGCGGCTTGTTATTATTGATGTTTCACAGCGGGTTTCTGACCGCGGCGACTTATATGTTTGGGAGGTACGGGGGAAGATACGGTGTAGAGCGTACGTCGCTGGGCGTCGCGAGTCCGGGAAGGGAGGGCCCCAGTCCGGCCGGAGCTCTCTTCGCAGCGCAGAAACTTCTCTCCAGGGGAGGCATGGTACGCGTCGCGCCCGATGGAATGCGGGGAACAAATCTTTCCACGATCGAAGTATTGGGGGGCAGGTTTCCGGTCGGAAATGGCGCCGCCTTTCTGGCGTTCGAAAACGGTTGCGAGACGGGTTGGTACACGGCTGTCCGGCGGGGGGATGCCCTTGCGCCGGCGTTCGTTCGCGGGCCGAAGCGGCAAGCCGGAGAGAAATTCGCGTCCTTCCAGGATCGCATCCTGGATTTCTACGCGCGTCAGATCAGCGATCATCTGACGGGAGACCCGAGAAACCTCGCACTGGCTATGGGTTGGTTGAGACTCTTCGAAAACGGCGGAACGGGCTCTACCACAGCATCGGCGCCGAGCCTGGCAGGAGTTCTCTGACCCGGTTTGCGAATATATCGCCCCCGCAGTCGCGTATTTCTGCTGCGGCCCGTCTGCGTCACAACTGATTTCGACGGACATGCAGATGTGATGGAGGCGCATGGACCAAGCGAGGTTTCGCACCCGGCGTCAAAACGATATGTGCCCCTTTGACGAGGAAGCAGACGATGAAGCAATCATGGTTGTGGGAGAACAGTTACGGACGGCTTTGTGAACACCGCAGCAACAAATAATCCCGCAACGGCTGCTGTCGGACAAGAAGGCCCCAACCGCCTAGGCGAACTGCGCCGGCGGCTGCGCCTCGGCCGCGAGAGGGAAGCTTGCGCGATCGTAGTCGATGTTGCGGCGCATCTGGACGTTTTCGTGCAGAGTTTTGGCCTCATACGGAAAGCCTTCGAGAGCGCAGAGCGCACACATCTTCTCCTGAACACGCTGCTGCAGCTGGACCCGCACCGCCTTCGCCATCTGGCGGTAATCGCAAACGTGCTCGCGCTGGCTGAGTGCAGTGATTTGCGTGAGTTTGTGCCTTCCGTGGTCGCGACGTTGGAACGGCGAGGCTGCCTCGATCGCGTCAGCATTCGCAGAAGCGACTATCTTGTCCAGTATCTGAAATACGGAGCAGTCGTCATAGATGTGCTGAAGAGGTGCAAGTACGGCGACAGCGCTTCCAGTCTGCAATTCTGGCAGGCAGTGGAAGGGATCCTGCCAAGGCTAATCATACCGGACGCGTTGTGTAGAAATCTTTACCGTGTCAGCAGCTGGGATGCAGGAGGCGAGGATGCCTGGCGGCGACGTTTATCCACCGCCTTCGCTGTCGACCACGTCGCGCGAGACTGGAAATTCCTGTCGAAGAATGCGGCACAGAAACAGTCTCTTCTCGAGGCGGCAACCGACGTCGAGGAGCTCAAGCAATTCTTCCTGAAACTCAATTGTACAAAGGGTCTGCTGTTGCTGACATTTCACAGCGGATTTGTGCTGGCGGCGCAAATGATGTGCGGGAGGTACGGCAACAATTCCATGGGGCTCGGTTTGCTGAAGACCGGAAAGGAGGGGCCCGGCGCAAGGGAAGATCCGGCCGGAGCCCTGTTCCGGGCGATGAAACATCTGACCGGGGGAGGTACGCTGCTTATTGCTCCCGACGGCAGGCAGGGGACAAATTATTCGATTGTTCGGGTGCTGGGAGGACAATACCGCGTGGGGCACGGCGCCCCGTTTCTGGCGTTCGAAACCGGTTGCGAAACGGGTTGGTACACGGCCGGACTTCGCAATAACAGGATTGTGCCCATCTTCGTTGCCGGACCGACGCGAAAGGAGGGCGAGAGGTTTGCGGAATTCAGGGATCGCCTGCTGGACTTCTACGCCTGCCAGATCAGCGCTCATCTTGCCGGAGATCCCGGGAACCTGGCGCTGAACTCGTACTGGCTCGACTATTTCAAGAATGCGCCGAAATCCTAGCGCAGCATCGGGGCCCGTCTTCGCATTAGTTCTCTGATCTGGTTGCGAGAACTCCCGAAACTTTCCGTGGGCGCGCATTGCACCGCGTCGGCATATGTGCGCTCGACCAGCTCTCTGCCCTCCGCTGACAGGTAATAGCGAAAACCCTCATCATGCGTCAGCACCGAAATCAGTTCCTGATCTTTTGAGAGCTCGTCGAAGACCTTCGACTCGGGTGCGGCTTGAAGCACGAGAAAACCCGGGAAGCGGTAACACAGGGGAGACCGCGGCACGCGTGGGCGGTCGTTGATGCGCGGGATGCCAAGCCGGGCATGCACCAGTGGCAGCACGATCTGATCCAGCCATGGCGTGATTTTTTGGCCGCCGAGGGCGCTCGGCCTTTCCAACCACAGCCGCCGCGCCATTTCCAGCATGACGCTTCCAAAGCGTCCCGCACTTTCGTGATACATCAGGCACGCGGCGTAGTAGGGAAAAGACTGCGGCGCGTTATCGCCGTGCTTCGCATCGAAATAGGGCTCGGGATCAATGTCGAAGAAGCGGTACAGCGACCGCCAGATTTCGGCGATCGAACGGGTGTCCCGCTCTCGCTTGGGCCAGCTTGAGCCGCCGCCCTTCAAGACGGGGTTTGCGAAATCAAACCGGTCGTCCCGCATGGAATGTGCAATGACCGTGTCGCTGTCCAGGAAGATGAAAGGTTCGTCGGCGGGGAGCGAAAGAATCGAATAGAACTTGTTGGAGTGCGGGTATTTCGATCCGAAATCCGCGTTGTCGAACGAGAGGAGTTCGCAACCATATCTGGCGAACGCCGCGACGAGATCGGCATCGTTCAGAGTGGGGTCGTAAGACCACAGTCTGGTGTTGTTCGGAGCACAGATGAAAATGCGGACATCGTCGGCAGTATGATGGGCGCGGATCGAGGCAGCGCACAGCAGCGCCTGATAGCCCAGCCACCCCCGCTGCGCCACCATCACGACATTCCACGGCGACCGACGACTTATCGCCAGCATCAAAATAGCCCGCCTGCGTGGAGCACAAGAACCGCCATCCAGATTTCGCACGCGATCTGCACGGCGAAGGCCGTGAAGCGCAGGTTGACGGCGAGGACGGATCCGGACGCGATGTGGATCGCCGACTGGATCACCCGGGCCACGACCACAATGACCGCGAGCCGGTTGAACGTCGCGGTCTCCATGCCGACTACCCAGCCCGAAAGAACAATGGCGGCGAAAATCGGCAGATTCTCGATGGTGTTCAGATGCGCGCGGTTGATGCGCCAGTACGAATCGATGCCATGCGGCGCGCCCGACGGAAAGCTGTTGGCCTTCGCCTCGCCGCGGATCACTTGCAATATGCGATCCGCACCAACCATGAGGACAAGCGCAATTGCCCACAACGCGTAGAAGATGAGCGCGGCGATCGAATGGGGGGCAGTGAACGGGGACATCGGAAATCTCCTTCAGCGTCGTTGGCCGGCCCGCCGCATCAGCGCACATAGCTCGCCGCCACAATCGCGGCGGCGATAAGGAGGCCGCTGTCGCGGTTGGCGCGGAAGAGCCTGAGGCAGCATTGCGCGTCGTTCAGGACGAGGGTGCGGGTCTGCCACAGCAAATGCAAACCGGCGGGAAGCAACAGAAGCGCCGTCCATGCTTTCGACGATGCGGCGAGCGCGCCAACCATGAAGAGCAGCGCCAACGCGTAGAAGCCATCGATCCAGGAACGTGATCGCTCGCCGAACAGGCGCGCGGTCGACTTGACGCCGATCAGCGCGTCATCGTCCTTGTCCTGATGGGCGTAGATGGTGTCGTAGCCCAGCGTCCAGAAGAACAGCCGGCATAGAGAAGCCAGTCGGGCAGGTCGAGATGTCCGGTTTCGGCGGCGAAGCCCAGCAGCGCGCCCCAGTTGAAGGTGAGCCCCAGCCACGCCTGCGGCCACCAGGTGATGCGCTTCATGAAGGGATAGAGCGCGATGAGCACGAGCGAGCCGGCGCCGAGCGCGATCGAGAATGCGTTGAGCTGAAGCAGAACGATGAGCCCGGCCGCGCCTTGCAGCGCGAGAAAGATCCAGGCCGCGCGCAAGCTCACGGCGCCGGACGGGATGGGGCGTCCCCGCGTGCGCGCGACTTTCGCGTCGATGTCGCGGTCGACGATGTCGTTGTAGGTGCAGCCCGCGCCGCGCATCACGACCGCGCCGAGGGCAAAAAGCGCGAGCAACACCCAATCCCGCAGCGAACCGAATCCGCGATGCTGCGCAGCCGCGCCGAGAGCAAGGCCGAAAACGCACGGCAGAAAGAGCAGCTCTACGCCGATCGGACGGTCGAGCCGCATCAGCCTCAGCCACGGTTGCAGCGCAGCAGGCGCGCCGTCGACCCAGCCGTGAAGAATCGCGTCCGCGGGCAGATTTTCCCTCTCCCCCACTTCCTGGGGGAGAGGGTCAGGGTGAGTGGGTGTCGCCACGGAACGGACGTGTCGGGTTAGCAGGCAAATTGCAGACACTGATCAAACTGGACTGTGGTCGCATATCTATTCTTCAATCCGGGAAGCGGAAAGGCCCCCTCACCCTTGCCCTCTCCCCCTTGAAGGCAGGGGAATCGCATGAAAATTCTGGCAGGATGTTGTTCTGGCGGGGAAAGTTGATTCTGAAAGTGTCTCCTGATTCGGATGGAGACTGCTTTGGAACGCTTTACGGAGTGCTTTTCGGATATTGCGGACCCTCGCAAGCGCGATGGCGATCACGACCTGAGCGAGATGCTGGTCGTTGCGCTTCTGGCGATGGTTTGTGGCGCGAAGTATTGCACCGATATCGAGGTGTTCGGCCGCGCCAAGGAAGGACTGCTGCGGACTTTTCTGGAATTGAAGAACGGCATTCCGAGCCACGACACGTTCAGCCGTATCTTCCGCATGCTGGATCCGAAGTCGCTGGAGAAGGCGTTCCGGCGCTTTACGGCGGCCTTTGCGGAATCGGTCAAGGTGGAGGGAGTGATTGCGCTGGACGGCAAGGCGCTGCGAAGGGCTTACGAGCGGGGAAAAAGCCACATGCCGCCTGTGATGGTGACAGCATGGGCGGCGAAGACGCGTCTGGCGCTTGCCAATGTTCTTTCTCCGGGCAACAACGAGGCAGCCGGCGCTTTGCAGTTGATCGAGCTGCTTCAGCTCTCGGGCTGCGTGGTGACGATGGACGCGCTGCATTGCCGTCGCGATACGGCCCAGGCCATCGTCGAGCGCGGCGGCGACTATGTGCTGGCGGTGAAAGACAATCAGCCGGGTCTGGTGCGGGCTGCCAAAGCGGCCATCGCGGAAGCGGAGAGCAGGAGAGCCTCGCAAGCCTCCACGACCGATGCCGGCCATGGTCGCCGCGAGGTGCGCACCGCCATGGTCGCTCCCGCCCGGGAAATGGCCAAAACGCACGACTTCCCGGGGATTGCAGCTGTGGCAAGAGTCAAGAGCAGCCGCGGCGACGATGGCACAGTCGAGCGCTACTTCCTGCTGACGCGCCATTACAGACCCGAAGAGCTTCTCAGCATCGTGCGCCAACATTGGAGCATCGAGAACACCCTGCACTGGACGCTCGACGTCGTCCTCGACGAAGACCAGGCTCGAAGCCGCAAAGAGCACGCTCCGCAAAACCTCGCCGTCCTGCGGCGTCTGGCCCTCAACGTGGCACGAACCCACCCCGCCAAAACCTCCATGCGCGCAAAACTCAAACGCGCCGGCTGGGACGAAAAGTTCCTCCTCGAGATGCTTACAAATATGCGATAGCCCTGCCCAGGAATGGGGGAGAGGGGAGATCGATGACTGAGCTCACATCACCCGGTGGGAACGTGCGGCTGTTCGTCGAAGCGGCATTGCGGGAAGGCGCGCGCGTCGCAGTGAGCGCGGCGCAGTCGCATTATCTCCTGCATGTCATGCGCGCGCGCGTGAGCGACCATGTCGAGTCTGTTCAACGGGCGCGACGGAGAGTGGCTGGCGCAAATGGTCGAGGCGACGCGGCGCGATTGCGTGTTGGCATGCGAGCGGCAAACGGCCGTTCAGACGACCGATGACGATCTCTGGCTCGTCTTCGCGCCGATCAAGAAGACCCCGGCCGATTATCTGGCACAGAAGGCGACCGAACTCGGCGTGTCGTTGCTGCAGCCTGTATTCACGCGGCGCACCATCGTTCGTCGGGTGAATCTCGAGCGCCTGCGGGCCAACGCCATCGAAGCCGCGGAACAGTCCGGGCGGCTGAGCGTGCCCGAACTGCGCGAGCCGCTCGAACTTGCGCGCCTGCTCGGGAATTGGCCAGCCGATCGCAAGCTTCTCTTCTTCGACGAAGCGGGCGCGCCGCGCGTTCTGGAAGCGCTTGCAGATGCGCCGCGTGGATCATGGGCCGTGCTCATCGGTCCCGAAGGCGGCTTCGATGCGGAGGAGCGCGCCCTGATCCGCGCGCTACCGTCGACCCTGCCGGCGTCGCTGGGGGGACGTATCCTGCGCGCCGACACGGCAGCGCTTGCTGGGCTTGCGATCTGGCAGGCTCAATGCGGTGGAAAAGTCCCCGAATTGTAGAATTCGGAGCCCGGCACGTTCGCCGTGCCATACCCGGCCGAGGACGAGCTACCCGGTCTATAGTAGTAGCCAGGGTCGTTCGGGTAGCCGGGTCCCGACGACATGCTGAAGTGGAAAGAGCCCAGACCGTCGACTTTCGTGCCGTTCTGGTCGGTCGAGAATCTGCTCTGTGCCTGAGTGTCGGGATCCTGAAATTGCGGAGTGCCGTCGGGATTCTGCGGCACGGTCACCGTTTCGATCGCCGAGCCGGGAGCCGTGGAGAGAAACAGGGCGGCCGCGGCGGCCAGTGTGATCCTCGACGTCATTTGGACACCTCCTCGAAGCAGGCGGGCAATGAAACCACGTTCCCGTGCTCCGGAGCAATGGCCCTCGCGGCCCGCTTGCCGAAGCCCGACGCCGCGCCTACATAACCGAAAGCTAAATCCCGGATTCAGAATTCACGCACAGCGATAAGCCCGCGCCGGGGTGAGGTGAGGAGGCCGCCCATGTCGATCCCGCAATCTGCGGGCGGACCGATCCAGTCGCGCGACGATCTCGTGCGCCATCTCGAAGAGGGCGGCAAGCCGCGCGCGCAATGGCGCATCGGCACCGAGCACGAGAAATTCGTCTACGACCTCGAAGACGCACAAGCCGCTCGCCTATGACGGGCCAGCCCGGCATCCGCCAGTTGCTGGAAGGCATGCAGCGCTTCGGCTGGCAGCCGGTGCTGGAAGGCGACAACATCATCGGCCTGACCCAGAACGGCGCCTCGCTCAGCCTGGAGCCGGGCGGCCAGTTCGAACTTTCGGGCGCGCCGCTCAAGACGCGTGCATGAGACCTGCGGCGAAGTGAACACGCATCTGGAGCAGACCCGCGAGGTGGCGGACGAGATCGGCGCGGGCGTGCTGGGCTTCGGCTTTGCGCCCAGCTGGACGCTGGCCGAAACGCCGGTCGATGCCCAAGGGCCGCTACGAGATCATGCGGCGCTACATGCCCAAGGTCGGCGGCTATGGCCTGGACATGATGTTCCGCACCTGCACCGTGCAGGTGAATCTGGATTTCGAATCCGAAGCCGACATGGTGAAGAAATTCCGCGTCGGCCTGGCGCTGCAGCCGGTCACCACCGCGCTGTTCGCCAATTCGCCGTTCCGCGAAGGCCGGCCCAGCGGCTTTCTGTCCTATCGCGCGCCAAGTCTGGACCGATGTCGACAATGCCCGCGCCGGGCATGCTGCCCTGGGTGTTCGAGGACGGCATGTCGCTTCGAGCGCTATGTCGATTACGCGCTCGATGTGCCGATGTATTTCGTCTATCGCGACGGCAAATACATCGACGTGGCGGGCAAGAGCTTCCGCGACTTTCTCGCGCGCAAGCATCCCGGAAGTGGCGCACATCGCGCCCGACGCATCAGCGACTGGGCCGATCATCTCACCACGATTTTCCCCGAAGTGCGGCTGAAACAGCTTCCTCGAGATGCGCGGCACCGATGGCGGCACGTGGCGGCGCATCTGCGGCATGCCGGCGCTGTGGGTCGGCATGCTCTACGACAGCGTCGGCGCTCGATGCCGCCTGGGACCTGGTCAAGGACTGGACGGCGAAGAACGCCAGGCGATGCGCGACGACGGTTCCGCGAGCATGCGTTCAAGACGCCGTTCCGCCGTCGCACCGTGCGCGATCTGGCCCGCGACATGCTGACCATTTCCCAGACCGGGCTGCGCAATCGCGCCAGGGAGGATGCCATCGGCACAACGGAAGAAGGGTTTCTGCAGCCCCTGCTCGATCTGGTCGAGCGCGGCTATACCCGCGCCGAAGAACTGCTCCGTCGCTGGCCAACCGAGTGGAACGGCGACCTGGCGCGGCTCTTCACCGAATATAATTTCCTTTAGGCGTTCCGCGCCTCGCGGCGCGCGACCTCCGCCGCGAGGAACCGAATGACGCGTCTCTCGTTCGGCTCATGCAACTCCCGCATGGTTTCCTGCTTGCGCCCACACGCATGGTTCGCACGATTCTGGCTGTCTATCGCCGCTGCAGCGGCGGCTGCCGGCCAGCCGGCTCTGGTCGCGCGCGGTGCGTATCTCGCGACGATGGGTGATTGCGTGACGTGCCACACGCGCAAGGACGCTCCTGCGTTCGCCGGCGGGTATCCCCTTCATGCGGCATTCGGCACCGTCTATTCGTCGAATATAACGCCCGACAGGGAAACCGGGATCGGCGACTGGACGCAATCGGATTTCTATCGGGCTCTGCACGACGGCATCGCGGCAGACGGACACCACCTCTATCCGGCATTTCCCTATCCGTATTTCACCACGATCAGCCGCGCCGATTCGGACGCTCTCTACGCCTGGCTGCGAACGGTGAAGCCGGTTCGCTACCGCCCTCCCGCCAACAAGCTGATATTTCCCACCAACATCCGCGGCCTGATGTGGTTCTGGAACATTCTGTTTCTGGACCGGACCCCGCCCAGACCCGATCCCTCGAAATCCTCCCAATGGAATCGCGGCGCGGAGATCGTCAACGGGCTCGGCCATTGCGGCGGATGTCACACAGCGAAAAACCTGTTCTTTGCGGATCGCCCGGGGCAATTCCTGAAGGGGGATTTCATCGATGGCTGGTTCGCGCCGGATCTCACCGATAGTGCGCCCGGCGGGCTCGCCGGCTGGAGCGCTGCAGACATCGCGCAATATTTGAAGACCGGCGTGAACAGGCGTTCCCGCGTGGTGGGATCGATGCAGGATGTGGTGCGCCTTTCGACGAGCCGCCTGAACGATTCCGATGTTTCCGCCATCGCCGTCTATCTGAAGAGTCTGCCCGCCGGCGCGAGCCGCGCGCCGAAGCCGCCCGCAGTCAACGCGATGAGCGGAGGTCAGGCACTCTTCGTGCAGCACTGCGCCGTATGTCATCTGGCGCCACGCCCCGATTACCCGAAACTCGGCGGCAACACCGTCGTCCTCGCGCGCAATCCCGATACGGTGCTGCGCGTGATTCTTCAGGGCGCGCAATCCGTGGTCGCGCAGAATCAGCCGGCAGGCTTCTCGATGCCGGCCTTCCCGGGCCTCAACGATGCGGAATTGGCGGAGATCGCCACTTACATCCGCAACAGCTGGGGGAATCGGGCATCTGCGGTGTCGGCCAACGATGCAGCGAAGCTGCGCAGGGCGATCGCTGGCCGCGACTGATCGTAAATCGGACGTGGCGCACAAATCATCTTGTCATCCCCGCCCAGCGGCGACCTGAAGGGTTGGACTATCCGCCTGGCTTTGCGCCCGCTTTCGGCAGAGGCTCGGTGAACTTCCAGGGAGTTGCCGTCTGCATCTGGCCCGCCGGCACCTGCTCGACGGCTGGCGATTGGGGCGAAAGCGATGTGGTGCGCCCGAATGCCGGTCCCGGTTTCTGGCTGATGCTCTGAACATAGGCGACCAGTTCCCAGACTGTCCGATCGGGAAGCATGGCGCCGAACGCCGGCATGCCCTTCGAGCGACCCTGGACGATGGTGAGATAGATGTTTGCCGGCGAGGAGCGGTAGATCCAGATGTCGTCGCTGAGCGAGGGACCCATGCCGCCGCCGCCATTGGCGGCGTGACATCCCGAGCAGTTGAAGGCATCGAAATCTTTCATGCCGCGCTCGACGGCGTCGGGATCCTTCGCGAGCGGATTCTGCATGTTGGGATTGAGACCTGCAGGCGTTCCGCCGGGATAGATGCCTGTCACCGGTACGCGCAGCAGCGCCGCCTGCCGGCACGGCGCCGCTATAGCCGTTCGCAACGTGGATGGGCGACGTCGGTCGCGCGCCCGGCATCACGATCAAGGCAAGCGCTACGGCAACAACGATCACGATCGCAACGGCGATAACGGCAACGAGGCGATGCAAACTATCCATGGGAGCCTCCCTGCGTCTCCACCAGGGGAACGCCGTACTCCTCCAGAATTTTCCGGATCAGGGGCTGTTCCTTTGCGATAAAGCCGTCGAGCTGGCGCCGCAGAACGGCGTTGCCCTTGCGAACGCCCATCGCGATGGGGAACGTGAACTGCAGCGGCGCAAAGCGCGCGGTGTCGTTCAGGCGCGTGACAGCGAGCGGTACCTGCGAATGCCGGGCGAAATAGCCGCCGAGCGGGCCCCATACCGCCGCGACGTCGATCGCTTTCGTCGCCACCGCCTCGATCGGCCGCGCCGACGGATTGGGGCTCGCGTAATTGCCCTCGATCATGAAGCCGGTGACGTTGTCGACGATCCCCTCCTTGCCCAGCGCGAGCGCCGGCGGCGTGCTGTCGTCGCCGATGAGATGCACGCCGATCCTGAGCTTGCGCAGACGGGGATCGGAAAGGGAGTGGATGCCCGAGATTCGTCGGACTCGCGAGAGACGAAGACGTAGGTCGAGACGTAATAGGGATGGGTCGTGTCGACCTCGTCGAGACCGACCGGCACGCCCATGAGCGCGTCGCATTTGCCGGCGCCGAGCGTGCGCTTGATGAATCGCTGCGTTCTGAACCGCGTAGGCGAACTGCAGCGAGTCGCTGCAGATCGTGCGCCGCGAGTCGCGCGATCATGTCCTCGAAACCCTGTCCGGCGCGATTGGAGAACGGGAGATTGTTGGGATCGGCACAAATCCGCAGAACGCCGGCCTGCGCGGCTACCGGTGCGAGCGCGAGGGCAAGGGCAAATGACAGGATTTCAATGCGGCGCATTTGCATTGCCGGTCGCGGCAGCGCGAACACGAGAAGCGAGCTGCCGCCGCTCGTGTAGGCCGGCAGATCGTCGACAGCGCCGGTATAACCGAGCGCGCCGTTGCGCACCCGCGGATCGATTTCGGCATTGGCAATCGCGCCCGCCCAGCCGCCGACACCGGAGAGCATGGCGATATACTGGTTGCCGTCCCTGCCCTGATAGGTGATGGGCTGGCCGATAAAGCCGCTCGGCGCATGAAATCTGGTAGAGCAGCTTTCCGTTGCGCGCGTCGACGACCTTGAACCAGCGGTCCATCGTGCCATAGACGGCGATGTTGCCGGCGGTGACCATCGTGCCCGTCCAGACCGGGAATTTCTCGTGGATCGCCCAGACTTTCTTGCGCTTGGTCAGATCCCAGGCCGCGAATTCGCCGCGATAGCCGCCGGGCCCCGCATACATGTCGACGGTCGCGCCGACATAGGGCGTGCCGGCGATATAGCCGACTTCGCTGGTCTTGTAGTCCATGCACAGATGCTGGTGCGGAATGTAGAGCAGCTGCGTCAGCGGCGACCACGCCGTGGGCTGCCAGTCCTTCACGCCCGGCGAGGCGGGGCAGATGCCGGTGATGTTCTTGCCCAGCAGCGGCTTCAGCGCGTCGTCCATCATGCGGCCGGCCGGTCTTGAGATCGAAAGACGACATCGAGGTCTGCGTGTCGTATTTGTCGGCGGAATAGATCTGTCCCGTCTGCCGGTCGATCACGAACATGAAGCCGTCGCGGCCGGGATGAACGAGCACGTGCTTCGTCTGGCCGTTGATCGGCAGATCGAGCAGCAGATTCTCGTTGATCTCGTCATAGTCGTAGAGGTCGTGCGGATTGAGCTGATCGGCCCACACCGCCTCGCCGGTGTCGGCGTCGCGCGCGAAGATCGTGGTCGTCCATTTGTTGTCGCCTTGGCGCTGGTTGGAATTCCACGGGCCGGGATTGCCGGTGCCGTAGAAGATCAGGTTGGTCTGCGGGTCGTAGCTGATCCAGCCCCAGACCGGGCCGCCGCCCACCTGCCAGCGCCCGGGCGGCCAGGTCTTGACGCCGAGATCCTTGCCCTTGCGCGTCCTTGATAAAAGGGATGGAAGCGCGGCCCGATCAGCACGTCCTTGTCCGGGCCCGACAGAATAGGCGCGCCACACGATCTTGCCGCGTGTTTTCGTCCAGCGCCGTCACCCAGCCGCGGATGCCCATTTCGCCGCCGGAATTGCCGACAAAGATTTTTCCCTTCACCGCGAGCGGCGCCATGGTCAGCGTCTCGCCCTGCGTGATCTCGCCCAGCTTGACCGCCCAGACTTCCTTGCCGGTCTTGGCGTCGACCGCGACGGTGTGGTCGTCGAGCGTGTTGTAGAAGATCTTGCCGTTGTCATAGACCTCGCCGCGATTGACGACGTCGCAGCAGGCTACGCCCTGCGATGACGGATCGACGCGCGGCGAATATTTCCATTTGAGATCGCCGCGTGTCGGCGTCGAGCGCGAACAATTCGTTGGGATAGGCGCCGACGACATACATCGTGTCGCCCACGACGATGGGTGCGGCTTCCTGGCCGTGATTGGAGCCGACCGAAAAGCTCCAGGCGACGTGCAGCTGGCCGGCATTGGCCGGCGTTGATCTGGTCAAGGCTGCTGAAAGCGCGTTTGCGCGTAGTTCTTGGCCGGCATCACCCATTGCTTGTCGTCCCTGATCATGGACTGCAGATCGTCGGCATCGCGTGGGCGCCACAGACGCGAGCGCGACATGCGCCGACGAGCAGGGACGGACCAGTTGTATCGCGCGACGGGCGGATCGTTTGTCATGAGATCACCACAGTGGACGGAGACGAGGCGGTTGTTGTCGTCGGAAATCCAGCGCGCGAACAGCAAGGTGGCGATGCCGAGAAGAAGACCAGATTGGCAGGCACCCACATCAGCAGCCCCGCGATCTGCTGGTCTTCGAGCGGCGTCAGCCCGAAGCGCGGCGCGTTCTCGCCCGGCATGGTGCAGAGCGCCTGCGGCGCGAACACCATGACGACGCCGGGCAGATCGGTCGCGACTGCGGCGGTCATCACGAACAGGGCGCGCGCGCCATAGCTGAGCCAGTCGCTGGCCCTCTGCGACAGCGCCACGCTCCAGAACAGGAAGGCGGCAGCCAGGATGGTTGCAGCTCGAGCAGCCGCGAGGCTTCGTTGCCCGCGGCCCACGGAAAGCGGCCGGCCAGTGCCAGAACAGAAAGATCGCGACGAAGAGGACCCATGCCGTGACCGGTCGAGAAGCGGTTGCAGGATCGACACCCGTGCGGCGTCGAAGGCGCGGCTCAGCGACCAGCAAGGGCGCCGCGACGCACGATCAGGAGCAGATGCTGCGTCATGTGCGCGGAGAACAGCTGCTCGGCGATGCGCTTACAGCGGCGGCAGCAACGCCAGCGGCAACGCACCAGCAGCCCGCCGTCAAGCGCGATGCGGCGCATCAGCGTAGGCATAGCGGCACCGTGATGGAGGCGATGGTGTTGAAGACGATGGCGCAGAGGAAACCACAGGCTGGACATAATGCCCCACATCGCCATGAATCGCGCTGCGGCTTTCAGCGACCTGCATCGCAGATGCTTGTATCCGACGCCCGGTTCGTCTGCTGACCGCGCGCCAGCACGACAAGCGAGACGATGCCGCCGGCGAGCGCGGCGACAATCGCGACCGCATCGAAGACGTAAAGAGCGCCGAGCGCAGCGCCGTAGCCCGAGACGATAGTTGTCGGATGATCGCTGCCATAGCAGGCGAGCGCGGAGACCGCAGTAGCCCAGCATCAGCTGTCCGAGCCAGAAAATCGGCGCGGCGGTCAGCCGAACATCAGCGCCGCGAAGCTGACGCGCGGGCGCGTCGCGGCGACCGGGGCGGCAGCTGCGTCGCTCATGACGTTCAGCCCCAGATAGCGGCGTGATGTAGAAGGTGAAGAACACCGCGAGCCACACCGCATCGACGAAATGCCAGTAGAGCGCGCCGATATGGATATGGGCGTAGCGCACGCGATTGAAATAGCCCAGCGCCGACCAGGCAAAGCAGCGCCCACAGCATGCAGACGCCGACCACGACATGGGCCATGTGAAAGCCGGTGATGGTGAAATAGAGCGAGCTGTAGGGCGAGGAGGACAAGCCCGAACGGTTTCGCCGGCCCATTCGAAATATCTGGACGACCAGAAAGATCATGCCCAGCACGGCGCCGATGCCCAAGCCCCAGCACCAGATGCCGCTTGTCGTTATGCTCGATGTCGAATTGCGCCCACGCCACCGCGACGCTCGAAAGCGAGCAGGATGATCGTGTTCGGGCAGCGCCAGCGCCAGCGACGGCGCGCCGCCTTGCGGAAACGTGCCGGGCAGATGCGGCTGCACCGCCAGGTAGTAATAGCTGAACAGCAGATAGGCGAAGAGCGAGGCTTCGGTGAAGACGATGAAGATCATCGCCCACCAGCCGCTGGCGCGCGTGTCGATCGCGCCGACCGGCAGTTTCCGTGCGATGCCGATGCGCTCAGCCATCGGCGCGCGCTCCGCCGTTTCGCCGAGCGACGCCTCCGGCCAGAGCCAGACCAGGATGATCGAGCTGCCGATCGCAAGCACGCCCGCCGACCGCGAGCCACCACCAGTTGCAGCGCCAGGCCGACGAAGACAGCGGTCAGCGCCAGCGCCAGGAGCAGCGGCGCAAAGGAGTCGCTCCGGCATTTTCAGGATCAGATCTGGGCTCGGCATCGAGCGGCGTGGTGCCGAGGGTTTCGCGGCCCATGATCGAGCACCAGCCCGCCCTGCACATAGCTGCTTCGCTCGTCTTTCGATGCCGAGACCGGTCTTCCCACAGCGGATGGCGGCTCGCGACGGTCGGAATGACGGCGAAATTGTAGGGCGGCGGCGGCGACGTGGTCGACCATTCCAGCGTCGGCGCGTCCCAGGGATTGTCGCCGGCCGCGCGGCCGCGGCGCAGGCTCATCGACCACATTGATGATGAAGAGCAGCACGCCGACGGCGAACACGAACGAGCCGAGCGTGGTGATCAGATTGAGCCAGTCCCAGCCCATGCCGTCGGCATAGGTGTAGATGCGCCGCGGCATGCCCAGCAGGCCGGAGATGTGCATCGGAAAGAAGCCGAGATTGAAGCCGATGAACATGGTCCAGAAATTCCAGCGGCCCAGCCGCTCGTCCAGCAGCCTGCCGGTGATTTTGGGAAACCAGAAATAGATCGCGCCCACCACCGGAAAGACGTTGATGCCGATCAGCACATAATGGAGATGCGCGACGACGAAATAGGTGTCGGTCAGTTGCCAGTCGACCGGCACCGAGCCGGTCATGAAGCCGGAGACGCCGCCGATCGTGAACAGCACGATGAAGCTCGCGAAGAACAGGAAGGCGGTGGTGAAGACCGGCCGCCCGGTCCAGATCGTGGCGATCCAGGCGAACACGCCGACCGCGCTCGGCACGGCGATGATGATGGAGGCGGCGCTGAAGAAGGACAGCGAGACGCTGGGCAGGCCGGTGGCGAACATGTGGTGCACCCACACGCCGAAGCCCAGCACCATGGTCGCCACGGTCGCCAGCGCCACCGACCGTGTAGCCGACCAGCGGACGGCGGCAGAACACCGGCAAGCCGTCCGACACCATGCCCATCGCCGGCAGCACGATGGCGTAGACCCAGGGATGGCCGAACATCCAGAACAGATGCTGCCACAGCAGCGGCTGACCGCCGGCCGGCACGTCGAAGAAATGCGTGCCGAGATTGCGGTCCATCCACAGCAGGAAGAAGGCGAGGCTGACCGCCGGGAATGGCGAAGATGTTGGCGGCCGATGCGGTCAGCGTGCCCCAGACCAGGATCGGCACGCGGTTGATCGACATGCCCGGCGCGCGCATGCGCAGGAAGGTGACGACGAAATTGATCGAGCCGACCGTGGTCGAGATGCCGAGCAGGATCATGCCCAGCGCATAGAAATCGATATTGGGGCCGGCATTGTAGGCGCGCGCCGCATAGGGCACGTAGTTGAACCAGCCGTCATTCGGGCCGAAGCCGCAGGCGAAGCGCGGCGTAGAGGAAAATGCCCGCGCACAGATAGATCCAGTAGGAAAGCGCGTTCAGCCGCGGCAGCGCCATGTCGCGCGCGCCGAGCAGCAGCGGCCAGAGATAGTTGCTGAAGCCGGACAGCACCGGCCCGGCATAGAGGAAGATCATCGTCATGCCGTGCATGGTGAAGAGCTGGTCGTATTGCTCCGGCGTCAGCAGATGCAGGTTCGGCCCGGCCAGCTGCAGCCGGAAGATCAGCGCCTCGACGCCGCCCGCGATCAGGAAGGCGAAGGCGGTGACGATGTAGCGAATGCCGATTTCCTTGTGGTCGACGGTCGAAAGCCAGCCGGAAATGCCGGGCTTCGTCTCCCAGATGCGCTTGAGCGTGTCCGGCAAGGCCCGGCCGATCGTCTGGCGCCGACGGTGGGAGCGCGTTCGTAATCGGTGATGCCGTCATCGCGCTCCTCAGTTCAGCGTCTCCAGATAGGCCTGGATGTCGGCAAGCTCGTGCGCGCGAGAGCTCCGGCGTCGGCATCAGCGCTGCCGGGCTTCACGCCCTGCGGATCGGAAATCCAGCGCGTCGAGATTGGCGGGATTGTTCGGCAGCGCGCCGGCCGCGATGCGTTGTGCGCGTCATCAGATGGCTGAGATCGGGACCGAGCATGCCCGCCGCATCGGTGCCGCGCACCGCATGGCAGGCGCCGCAATGCGTGTTGAAATCCAGCTGCCCGCTGCGACCTGGCCGTCCGGCGTCGGCGCGGGCGACTGCAGCTGATGGTCCCACCAGGCCTCGAAATTCGTCCGGCGGCTCGGCGACCACGAGCAGCCCCATATGGGCGTGCTGCGACGCCGCAATATTCGGTGCATTGGCCGCGATAGATGCCGGGCTGCTGTCGCCTCCAGCCAGGTCTCGTTGGTCTGGCCGGGAATGGTGTCGGTCTTGCCGGCCAAGCGCGGGCACCCAGAAGGAATGGATCACGTCGCCGCCGATCAGCTTGAACCGCACCGGCTCGCCGGTGGGAATGTGAATTTCGTTGGCGGTGGTGAAGATGCGCGACGGATCGGCGCTCAGATAGCGGACCTGCCACCACCATTGGCGTGCCGGTGACTTCGATGGTCAGCGCGGCCGGCGTCGGCGGTGAGGTGACTTGCGCCAGCACGCGCATCGTCCACACGATCGACACCAGCAGCACCAGGCTTGAAATGCCGACGCCGATCCAGATCCAGGCGGCTCCCCCTTCGGGGCCACGCAATTCAACCTGCGTTCCCGGCTCCTGCCGTGCGAGTCCCGGCCGGCGCCAGATCGCACCGGCCACAAGCAGCGTGACGATTGCAACGACCGCGGCCGCAATTACGGTCACACCCCAGGTCAGGGCGACCACCGGATAAGCCTTGTCGCCATAGCCGAAGAGATAGTTGAGGGGGGCAGAGGCCAGGGCAGGCGAGACATACAGGGCAGGACCGGCCGCCACCGCAGTCGCCGCCGTCGCAACTCCCGCTCCCTGCCGCACGTCCCGGCTCATCACCCCCCGCGCGATTGTTGGTGTGCCGCAAAGGCGCTCCAGCGGAGCCGTAAACGTGCCGCGCGGGCCATCGGTTGTCATTTGTGAACTGCGAAATTGTCGCAGGGGCGTTGGAAAGAGCCGGCGCGCGCACTGCCGTCGGGGACCCCCGCGTCGCGACTTGCGTGGAAGCCGCGGGGTATTCGCTCTGGGCTTTAAGGCGCCTCTGCCGCGTAGGGTTCGATGCTCGCGGCAACCGAATCTGCAACGTGCTCCTTGGTGATGATACCGCGCACATCGCCGGCACGCGGGACCCCTTGGGAGTCGACCACGACCGACATCGTCGTCTTCCGCCGCCACATCCGGCCGATGACATTGAACATGATGTCCTGCGGCCGCGAGATCGTGAAGTCGCGGCTCGCGATCTGGCCGAGCGTCACGCCGGTGAAGGCGCTTTCCAGGCCGCGCCGCAGCGCGGTGTTGACGCGGAGCACGCCGACGATGCTCTCGCCGCGCGTCACGACCACATGGCGCATCCGGGCGTCATGCGCGGGATCGTCAAGAAAGACATCGAAGGGTGTGGCCTCAGGAAGGACGAGAGCGTCGCGATCCATCACCTCTTCGGCACGGCGGACGAGAAACATGTTGGCGTGCAGCGCCTTGGGGATGAAGTGACGACGGGCGACCAATTTGATCGTGTAGATGTTCTCCCGCGACAGCATGCGCCGGCAGCCGATGCTGATCGCGACTGCGATGATCATCGGCATGACGATTCCGTAGTCGAGCGTCATCTCGAAAATCATCGTGACGGCAGTCATCGCAGCCCCTGTGCCGCCGCCGATCATTGCCGCCATTCCGACCATGGCGAAGGCGGGCACGCTGACGGGCGCGCCGGGAAACGCGAGATGCGCGAGCGCGCCGAACGCGCCGCCCAAGGTCGCGCCCATGAACAGCGACGGCGAAAAAATTCCGCCCGACGAGCCCGAACCGAGGCTGAGCGAGGTCGCGGCGAGCTTCGCGGCGAACAGCAGGGCGAGAAACGGCGCCGCGTTCAGGCCGCCGAGCAGCACGTCCTGAATCGTCGCGTAGCCGACGCCCTCGACGTGATAGTGGCCGGAGAAGCGAAAGAATGCGTACATCATTAGTCCAACCGCCATCATTCCGAGGGCGTGGCGAAGATAGGGATCGCGGATTCGATCGAAGCCCTCTTCGGCCGCGTGCAGGCCGCGTATGAAGGCGGTCGCGGCAAGGCCGGTCACGGCGCCGAGCACGGCATAGAGCAGAAGCAGATAGAGCGCCGAAGGATGCGTGGCGAGCGAACCCACCGCCGGCACGTTGAACGCCGGACGCGGACCGAGGAACAATCGGCCGACAAAGGTCGCGGTTCCGGTTGCCAGCGCGACGGGCAGGAAGGTGCGGGTGCTGACTTCCGGCATCATCAGTTCGATGGCGAAGATCACGCCGCCGATCGGCGTGTTGAACGTGGCGGCGATGCCCGCGCCGGCGCCCGCCGCGACCAGCGTGATGCGTTGCCAGGCTTCGAGTGCCAACGAGTCTGACCGATGCTCGAACCGAGCGACGCGCCGATCTGGATGATGGGTCCCTCGCGGCCGACCGCCGAGCCGCTTCCGATCGCGAGCGCCGAGGCAAGCGATTTGACGACGGCGACAATCGGCCGTATGCGGCCTTCGTTGTAGAAGATCGCATCCATCACTTCGGGAACGCCATGGCCGCGCGCTTCGGGCGCGAAGGTGCGGACGAGAAACGTTACGCCGAGGCCGCCGATCACCGGGACGAGAATGACGAGCGCACCCCAGGGCGATGCCGGCTCGTATCGGTTGGCGTTGTAGTTGACCGAAAGCTCGCCCATGAAAAACAGGTTGTGGACGATGGCGATCAGATCCCGAAAGAAGATCGCGCCAAAACCCGTGATTACGCCTACGCATATCGCCACGAGCGAAAACGCGAAAAGATTGAAGGACCGTTCGGCCGGCGGAGCACCGTTTGTCATGTCTCGCGGCATCGCTGGAGTTCGCGCGTCCTCCTGCCACGCGCAGAACGGCGAATGCAAGCGATGCGATCGCGCAAGAGCGGCTCTGGTTCGGCATCCCGCGTTTCAAGATCGGAATCCTCAACATGACCCGGTCTTGTCCGGGCCATGTGAGAAGGGGGCGCCGTCATAGGCTCCGCAGAGCCGTCAGCTCGATCCGGCCGTGGGGGTCGTTATTACTTCGTGGTCGGCACGTAACCAACCCCGCCAGTGACCGTGACGAACAGCAGGGAACCGTCTTTCGACAGCTTGGAGCGGCCATCGACGAACGCATAGTTGCCGTTGCTCCCGAACATCGTCCCGAAGTCGTAGGACTTGACCTGCGCCCACGTCTTCGTGTTGTACACTTCGACATTGTTGGTGCCGGCGAAGGGGAAATAGACGAGGTGCTTGGTGGGGTGGAAGGCGGCGGCGACCGGCTGTTGCCCCGCATAGGTGCCGATCACCGTGCCGGTCAGCGCAAGGTCCTGATTGGCGATGAATGTCCCGCCGTAGGTGGGAATTGCGTAGATCGTCGCATCCTTGTTGACCCCGATCTCGTAGTTGAACCAGCCGGTGCCTCCATTCGTGTCGAGCGTTCCTGACTTGAACGCGTAGTAGCCGAACGGGCCGCCGGAATCGTTGCTCTCGGCGATCGCGACCACCCGCCCGCCCGGGCTGCTCCGCAGCATGGTGTCCTGGCTGACCGTGCCGAGATTGGTTTCTGCGCCGGTCTTGGGATCGTAGAGCCAGAGTGGCACGAAACCCGAGCCGTTGAACTCGCACGACACAACCAGGTCGCCGTCCTTGCCATAGGCGACGGTGAAGGTGCCGGCGGCGCCATCGAGCGGAAAATCCACCGTGTTGACGGCGAGCGTATCCAGGTTGACGAGGTGCACGTAATTGTCGCTGGCGCCGGCGACGGTGTCCGCGATGGCCGCCGTCGAGCCGTCCGGCGACAGGTCCATGCCCTCGAGCGATGCCCCGCTGATCGTCACCGGAGTCTGGAACGTGCTGGTGCTGAGCTGATAGCGCAGCATCTGATCGCCGCTGGTGATGTACAGCAGGTCCCGCGCGTCGTCATAGGCGATATCGATGCGGTTTGGCGCGCTGACGAACTGGACTGCCGCAGCGTGCGCGGCCTGGAACGCCGCCGGCTGGGCCACAGCCGCCAGAAGTCCCAGGGCAAGAACCGAAGAGGTGGAGGAGATCGAGGCGAAAGGCGTGCGCATGAGAGGCCCCCTTTTTGAATGTTGAACGACCTGACAGGGCTGCTTTCTGTCGACGCCCGCGAGCCTATCGCCGACCTTCTCGCGCCGTCAAATCTTCGAGGCGTCCCGAATATGCCGCGGCGCCAGGACGGGGCCTCGAAATATGGTTAGGATTGTCTTCCGGCGGTGGCGCACCGTTTAGGCGCGCGGAAGGCGCTTCCAAATTCCCGGCTTGCAACGTCCTTTACTCCGCCTCCTGGCACCGATTATGCACGAATGGGCGCGCCGGTCGCGAGGCATCAGCTGCCATGCACAAAGATTCCAACACGCGTGCCATTACGACAAAGGCGGCTTATGTCGAGATATTCCTGAACGACGGTTCGACCCTTTTCGGCAAGATTGCAGTTCCCATTCAGGGCCGCCTGTCGGACGTGTTGAATGACGGTCGCAGCTTCCTGCCTGTGGAAATGGACGATGGCAGCTTCCATGGCCTGTCAAAGAAAGCGATCCGCCGCGTGACGCTGCCGTCCAGTGAAACTGCGGCCTATCGCGGCGACGATCCCTATCGCATTCTCGGCGTAAGGGAGGGCGTTTCCCAGGAAGAACTGAAGAAGGCCTACTACCAGCGCTGCACCAGGATGCATCCCGATCGGGTCCGTGGTCTGGATTTGGGCGCTGATTTCGAGGAACTGGCGACACAGAACATGGTACGCATCAACAGCGCCTACGCCATTCTCTCGAAAATCATCGCCAACCGGACGGCCACGGCAAACGCGGCCTAGCTCGCTTCCCCCTCCGCCTCGCTGCGCTCGGCACCTCCCCCATGTTGCAGGGGAATCGCATGAAAATTCTGGCAGGATGTTGTTCTGGCGGGGAAAGTTGATTCTGAAAGTGTCTCCTGATTCGGATGGAGACTGCTTTGGAACGCTTTACGGAGTGCTTTTCGGATATTGCGGACCCTCGCAAGCGCGATGGCGATCACGACCTGAGCGAGATGCTGGTCGTTGCGCTTCTGGCGATGGTTTGTGGCGCGAAGTATTGCACCGATATCGAGGTGTTCGGCCGCGCCAAGGAAGGACTGCTGCGGACTTTTCTGGAATTGAAGAACGGCATTCCGAGCCACGACACGTTCAGCCGTATCTTCCGCATGCTGGATCCGAAGTCGCTGGAGAAGGCGTTCCGGCGCTTTACGGCGGCCTTTGCGGAATCGGTCAAGGTGGAGGGAGTGATTGCGCTGGACGGCAAGGCGCTGCGAAGGGCTTACGAGCGGGGAAAAAGCCACATGCCGCCTGTGATGGTGACAGCATGGGCGGCGAAGACGCGTCTGGCGCTTGCCAATGTTCTTTCTCCGGGCAGACGAGGCAGCCGGCGCTTTGCAGTTGATCGAGCTGCTTCAGCTCTCGCGCGCGTGGTGACGATGGACGCGCTGCATTGCCGTCGCGATACGGCCCAGGCCATCGTCGAGCGCGGCGGCGACTATGTGCTGGCGGTGAAAGACAATCAGCCGGGTCTGGTGCGGGCTGCCAAAGCGGCCATCGCGGAAGCGGAGAGCAGGAGAGCCTCGCAAGCCTCCACGACCGATGCCGGCCATGGTCGCCGCGAGGTGCGCACCGCCATGGTCGCTCCCGCCCGGGAAATGGCCAAAACGCACGACTTCCCGGGGATTGCAGCTGTGGCAAGAGTCAAGAGCAGCCGCGGCGACGATGGCACAGTCGAGCGCTACTTCCTGCTGACGCGCCATTACAGACCCGAAGAGCTTCTCAGCATCGTGCGCCAACATTGGAGCATCGAGAACACCCTGCACTGGACGCTCGACGTCGTCCTCGACGAAGACCAGGCTCGAAGCCGCAAAGAGCACGCTCCGCAAAACCTCGCCGTCCTGCGGCGTCTGGCCCTCAACGTGGCACGAACCCACCCCGCCAAAACCTCCATGCGCGCAAAACTCAAACGCGCCGGCTGGGACGAAAAGTTCCTCCTCGAGATGCTTACAAATATGCGATAGCCCTGCCCCATGTTGGGGGAGGAAAACGTTGGGCGCGGCCCTCTTTCCTCCCCCATCGTGGGGTCATCATGGGGGAGGTCCGGCCGAAGGCCGGGGAGGGGGAAGTCCTCTTGTTGCGTTTGCGCCGTGAAACCGGACTTTCGGAAATACGCGCGCAGCAAATCGGCGACAAGGTTGAACCAGACGGGGTTGGGCAACGGACAGCGCGACCTGATTTCCATGCGCGCTCGTCGGAGATCAACAAGATGTGTAAACCAGCATCCGAAGAGCTTGTAGTATGCTGGAACATTAATGAGCGCGGGAAACACCAAGACGATGTTCGGCTGGCGCGTCTACGGGCTGGGCGTGATGGCGCTGGCGATGGTCTGCCTGGCGTGGGGAAACTTCGATCCCGGACAACCGGTGCCCAAGGACTTTCCCGACCGCACCGTCCTGGCCTATGCCGCCGCGGCGTTCATGCTCGTCGCGGGCGCGGCCGTCCAGTGGCGCCGGACCGCGGCCTGGGGCGCCGCGGCGCTCACGGCCTACTATCGCGCTCGTCGTCGTCGTCCTGATGAACGGCCGCGTGGCTGCTCGCCCATTACGCGGAGTTCGGCGCCTACAGCGACGTCGCCGAGCAGCTCGCGATCGCGGCCGGCGGGCTGATCGTCTTACGCCGCCAGCGCCAGGATCGATGCGGCCCTGGCCGCGCGCCTCACGCGCCTGGGCCAGCTGGCGTTCGGGGTTTGTGCGCTGCTATTCGGCGGCGCGCATTTTTTCTACATGAACCTCACCGCCCCGCTGGTCCCCAAATGGCTGCCGCCCAGCGCAGATGTTCTGGGCCTATGCGACCGGGATCGGCCACATCGCGGCCGGCGTCGCGATCCTCACGGGCGTGCAGGCCCGCCTCGCCGCGATCCTGCTGACCGCCATGTACGCCTCCTTCACGCCGCTGGTGCACGTGCCGATGCTGCTGGCCGATCCCTCCAGCCATTGGATCTGGAGCGAGAATGCTGAAAATATCGCCCTGACCGGCGTCGCCTGGGTGGTCGCAGATTCGTTGGCGCGACCCCGGCGCGGGGTTGTGAAAAAGTAATTACATCGAGACAGTGGTGCGAGAAATCGCTCAACCACGCGGCGCGCGCACCTTCTGTACCCGATGGCTTCGCCGTCCTTGCGCATTTCGGACGGATGGGGACAGACCATGGTCGGCCTGCCAGCCGAAGTTCGATGGCTGCAGCTGCTGCTGAAGTGGCTCAAATCGTAGGTCTTCCAGCCGCAGTAGCCGTTAACGATTTCGCCTTCCACCGCGAAGCCGCACCGGCCGCATTCGGCCAGAAAATAATGGTGCAAACATTCGCGCTGGCCGATCGCCATCAGCCCTCCTGCATTGCCGCGATTTTGAGCGGCGCGGATTAGAATTCGATTACGGCGCCGGCTCGGCTTTGAAATCAAGTGATGAGATCGTGCCTCGCATGCCGAGCCCGTAGCAGACGCGCCGCAGGGCAAGAATCCGCGCCAATGTCATCCCCCAAATTGGGGATGACCGCGCCGCCGCTCCATGTTCGCCTGTGTGGTCGCTTTCGGCGACGGAGAAACGACATGCTCTCGATCGCAAGGCTCACATTGGCTGCCGCTGCTTTTGCCCTCGGTCCGCTTCAGGCCAATGCGGCCGAATCCGACAGCAATCTCCAGGGAAACTATGGCTTCAGGTTTGCGGGAACCGATTATGCGGTCACCAAACGGGCTATCGTGGCGAGTGGCGTATTCGTCGCCGACGGCAAGGGAAACATCACCAGCGGCTCGCTGACGTACAATGACGGCGGAGATATTTGCACGGGAACCGCAGTGAACAGCACATACGCCATCGATGCGGACGGGGAGGGGACCCTCAACCTGCAATACACCCTGAGCGGCACCTGCCCGCTCGGGCCTGCGTTCAGCTTCGCCATCGCTCTCGCGTATCCAAACCCAAACCAGGCCCGGATCGTGCAGATGACCGGTACCGACTTTTCCATCGATGGAAATACGACGACATCAGCACCTGTCGCCGGCGAGGCGGATCGGTATTAGCCCGACCCTCAGGCGCGAATTGCAGTAAGGGCTGCGCGGAGAAAGGATGGCGAAGATGCGCATCTCCTCTCTTGTTTGCATCGCTGCGGCAACGCTCGCCGTAGGCCCAGCGGACGCCTCGACCTTCACGCTCTTGTACAGCTTCCAGCATCCCGCCTATGGCGCGCCGATGGGGCGGCTTCTTCGTGGCGAAAAAGGGAATCTCTTCGGCACGGCGACCGGCGGCGTCGGCGCCAGTGGCTCAGCCTTCGAACTTTATCAGTCGGGCGGCGCCTGGAAAAAGAAAACGCTCGTCGAATTCAATTCCGGTTCGGGCACCGGATCCGGTAGCGGGTCTGACGGCCGACGGGGCGGGCGACCTGTACGGCACGCTGGAAGAGCAGGGCTATTACGGTTATGGGAGCGTGTTCGAATTATACCAGTCGGGCCATGCCTGGATGACCGCCATCCCCTGGTATTTCGGCAACGGCACCGATGGTCAAAATCCGGAATGCGACCTCATCCGGGACAAGGCCGGGAATATCTACGGCACAACGGCCATCGGCGGGACGGCGGGAGACGGCACGGTTTTCGAACTGTCGAGCGTCGATGGGAAATGGAGCGAGCGCGTACTCTACAGCTTCGGCAGCTCGGGATCGGACGACGCGGCGCTTCCTTCGGGAGGGTTGGTGAGAGACAAGTCCAGCACGCTGTACGGTACGACGACGTTCGGAGGGGCCTATAATGGGGGTGCGGTATACAAGCTGGTGCGATCGGGCAAGAACTGGACGGAAAGCCTGCTGCACAGTTTCGGCAAGGGTTCTGATGGACTCTATCCCTATGCCGGCCTAGTCATCGATGGCGTCGGCAATCTTTACGGCACCACTGAGACGGGCGGTTCGGCGAACGAAGGGATCGCTTTCGAGCTGAGCCCGTCCGGCTTCGTGTGGACCGAGTCCATTCTTCACTCTTTCGGCGGAACGGGCGACGGCAGCGAACCGGTCGCAGCTCTTCACCTTGACCCCACGGGCGCGCTGTACGGCACGACCGAATATGGCGGCGCGTACGGATATGGTTCGGTCTTCGAGCTTGTTCAATCCGGCGGGGTGTGGAGCGAGACAATCGTCCACAGTTTCGCAGGCGGCGACGGCTACCTGCCTCTCGCGGCTGTTATCGAGGACCCTGCGGGCAACCTGTATGGCACGACCTTCGAAGGCGGAGCTTACGATGCAGGCACGGTGTTCGAGATCTCGCCATAGCAGTTTCGAAGGCTGCGCATTCCGTTGCACGTTTCCGTGTGATGCGGCACGGTCAAGTCCGGCCATGGTGAGATTGTGAATATGCTTAAGACCGCCGCCCGAGGGTAGCGCGGCACTTACGAAGCGCAGAAGATGCGCCGAAGAATCCCCAGCCGCACAGTCCTTTCCCAGTCTGCTGCCACTCATTATGCATCGAACGATGTGCAGGACGGGAGAGCAGCAGCCGCCATGCACAAAGATGCCAACACGCGTGCCATTACGACAAAGGCAACCTGCGTCGAGATATTCCTGAACGACGGTTCGAGCCTTTTCGGCAAGATTGCAGTCCCCATTCAGGGCCGCCTGTCGGACGTGTTAAACGACGGCCGCATTTTCCTGCCCGTCGAAATGGACGATGGCGGCTTCCATACCCTTTCAAAGAAAGCGATCAACCGCGGCGCCCTGCCGCCCGCTGAAGCCGCGGCCAGTCGCGGAAGCGATCCCTACCGCATACTCGGCGTGAACGAAGGTGTTTCCCAGGAAGAATTGAAGAAGGCGTATCACCAGCGCTGCGTCAGGCAGCATCCCGACCGGGTCCGCGGATTGGACCTGGGCGCGGAGTTCGAGGAACTGGCCACGCAGAACATGGTGCTCCTCAACAACGCCTACGCGATTCTCTCGAAGGCCATCGCAAGCAGGCGCGCTTTCGCAAACGCGCCGTAACTCCGGCTGCAGGGTTGTCGTTGCCGGCCGGGTGATGACGAACTGGTGCGGGGGATTATGGGGCCGATTCGATCCGTCGGGCCCGTCGCAGCGCCATCAGCTCGATGCGGCTGTGGACGCCGGCTTTGGAATAGACGGACTTGATCTGCGACCGCACGGTGCCGAGCGAGACGTGGCGGCGCCGGGCAATGCTCTCGACGGGCTGGCCGTCGAACAGAGAGTTGGCGATTTTCGCCTCGGCATCGGTCAGTCCAAAACGCTGCCAGTCGAGCGGGCGCGTGTCGCGACGCGGTTCTCGTGGTTCGACAACCACCATGGCGGCCGCGCCGAATCCGATGTCATTATCGCGCGGCAAGGGCGACAGCCGGAGGCACAACATCTGACCACCCGATCCGCGCAGTTCGATGTCGCATGCCGCACAGCGCGCTTGCGCAGGACCGCCAATGCTCGCGTGCAAGGCCGCTTCGAGTTTCGCGGACTCGGCGGGGAGCGCGGCAGCAAGCCACCCTTGATTCAACCGCAGCAGGATGCCGGAACGCACGATCTCTTCCGCGGCTTCAGTCGTCGAAACGACCCGGCCAAAACCGTCGACAATGACCGCCGCAATCGAAAGCCCGTTCAACGCGCCGGCCAGCAGTCGCGCGCCCTCGTCCTTCAGCGCATGCGACAGCATCGCCGCCTCCCGCCAATACGCTGCCAGCCGCCGAAATCGGCGCCGCTCGCCCTCGGCGATCGGACCCTGTTTCGCGGTCCGCGGCAGGCTCACGGCAAGCTGCGCCGCGCCGCGCCGCCATAGCGGGCTGACGCAGTAGTGCGGGAGTCCGCTTCTGTCGTAGAATTCATTCCAAAGCGGATGGCGCTTGCGCGCATCGCGGGAAATCACGTCGGCGTCCGAGACTTCCCGCAGGACGGGCGAGCGCAAGGTATGCGCGAGGAGCGGGTTGCGGCGCGGATCACTGCCCCCGCACGCGACCCAGTCCCGCATCACATCGTTGGCAGCGCTGTCGGACATGCTGGGAGAAACCGCGACCGTCGGTTCGCCCGGAGTTAGCGTTCCGATAAGCCCGGCGCTGGCGCTGCCCGTCGCGTTCGCGGTGGCGGCAAGCGCCGGCTTCCAGCAATCGTGTTCGAACGGTGCGCGCAGAAGCTGCGCAACTGCGGCATCGAAGGACTTGAGCGCGACAGCGATGGAAACCTCCCCCCGGATCCACCTCTGCGCAATGTAGCGGCTGGCCCCCCCGTGAACAATCGGCCGAGAAGCCGTCCTTGGCCTTGTCATCCCTGATTGCGCTTCGCTGGTCATGCGGGGCGCGCCCCCGTCACCGCCGCTAAAGCTCGGGGTTTGCGGTGCTCAACCGGCTCTGCGGGACGTCACCATTTTTCGCCGAACGGACGAATTTCCTGCTCGAACACCCAAGCGCCGCGCGGCTGCCGGTAGAGCTGCCAGTAAGCCTCGGCAACCTCGGCCGGCGGCATCAGACGGTCCGGGTCGAGGTTCGCCAGCGCGGCTTCGCCTTCGCGTTCCCTGATCCGCTCCCGCACCCATGCGGTGTTCACGCCGGCGTCGATGACGAGATGAGCGACATGGATGTTCTTCGGCCACAATTCGCGCGCCGCCGATTGCGCCACCGCGCGCAGCCCGAATTTTGCGCTGGCAAAGGCTGCGAATCCAGCACCGCCGCGCAGGCTCGCAGTCGCTCCGGTGAAGAAGATGCTGCCACGGCCGCGCGGCACCATCAGACGCGCCGCCTCCCGCCCGGCAAGAAAGCCGGAATAGCACCCCATCTCCCAGACTTTCCGGAATACACGCTCGGTGGTGTCGAGCAGCGGGAAATTGACGTTCGCGCCGATGTTGAACACACAGACCTCGAGCGGCGCGTGCCTGTCGGCATCGGCGAGGAAGGACACAACCTCGTCTTCCTTTCGCGCATCGAGTTCGCGCCCGAACGCCCGGCCGCCCGCCGCCTCGATTTCCTGGACGAGGGGGCCAAGCCTGTCGCCGTTACGCCGGCCGACGAACAGCGTGAAGCCTTCTTTGGCGAATTTCTTTGCGATCTCGGCGCCGATGTAGTCGCCCGCGCCGATCACCGCCGCCGTCTGACCTCTCGCGGTCATGAGTGCTGTTCGTCGCTTGCTGCCGGCGCGTCCGCACCGAGAATGGCTTCTTCCACATCGCGCAGCTGGTCCTTGCCGAAGAACATTTCCTTGCCGACGAAGAACGTCGGCGCGCCGAACGCGCCGCGATCGACGGCATCCTGCGTCAGTTCGATGAGGCGGGTCTTGACGTCGGGCTGGTGCGCGCGCGCAAACAGGCGGTCGAAGTCGATATGTGATGCGGCAAACGCCGTCCGCGCGACCTCGGGGTCGTCCATCTTTTTCGGCGCTTCCCACATGTGATGATAGGCGGCGCGGACGTAAGGCTCGAACATTCCCTCGAACCCCGCGGCAACTGCGCCCCGCATCAATTGCAGCGTGTTGACCGGGAAAAACGGGTTCATGCGGAATGTCGTGATGTGGTGGCGACGAATGAAGCGTTGCGTCTCCAGCTCTGCGTATTCCGGTTTGTTCCTGATGCCGGCAAAAGATTCGGCGGGCGAGCGGTTATTGGTGAGCTTGAAGATGCCGCCGAGCAGGACCGGCACACGCTCGATCGTTACGCCGGTGCGCCGCTCGATCTCCGGAATGACCTGCTCCGCCAGCCAGGCGTTCGGACTTCCGAAGTCGAACATGAACTGAACCTTGACCGGCTCCATGCTGCGGCCTCTCCGGTTTCCGGCGCCAGGGCGCGGCCGCGCCGGCTATTTCTTCGTGGTCGACACGTAACCAACCCCGCCAGTCACCGTGACGAAGAGCAGCGAACCGTCGTTCGACAGCTTGGTGCGACCATCGACAAAGGCATTGTTGCCAGGGCTCTGAAACATCTGCCCGAAATCGTAGGCCTTGACCTCCGTCCACGTCTTTGTGTTGTACGCTTCGACATCGGTCGTGCCGGCGAACGGGAAATAAACGAGATTCTTCGTGGGGTGGAAGGCGGCGGCGATTGGCTGTTCCCCCGCATACTGGCCGATCACGGTGCCGGTCAGCGCGAGGTCCTGGTTGGCGATGAAAGTCCCGTCATAAGTGGGAATTGCGTAGATGGTGGCTTTCTTGTTGACGCCGATCTCGTAGTTGAACCAGCCGGTACCTCCATTCGTGTCGAGCAGTCCGGACTTGAATGCGTAGTAGCCGAACGGGCCGCCCGAATCGTTGCTCTCGGCAATTGCAACTACTTTGCCGCCCGGGCTGCTCCTCACCATACTGTTCTGGCTGACGGTGCCGAGATTGGTTTCTGCGCCGGTCTGGGGATCGTAGAGCCAGAGCGGCACGAACCCCGAGCCGTTGAATTCGCACGACACCACCAGATTGCCGTTCTTGCCGTAGGCGACGGTGAAGGTTCCCGCGGCGCCATCGAGCGGAAAATCCACCGTGTTGACGGCGAGCGTATCCAGGTTGACGAGGTGAACGTAATTGTCGCTGGCGCCGGCGACAGTGTCGGCGATCGCCGCCGTGGTGCCGTCCGGCGACAGGTCCATGCCCTCGAGCGATGCGCCGCTGATCGTCACCGGAGTTTGAAACGTGCCGCTGCTGAGTTGATAGCGCAGCATCTGGTCGCCGCTGGTGATGTACAACAGGCCGCGCGCGTCGTCATAGGCGATATCGATCCGGTTTGGCGCACTGACGAACTTGACCGCTGCTGCACGGGCAGTCGAGACCGCCGCGGGCTGGGCCAGAGCTGCCAGAGCTCCCAACGCGAGGGCCGAACAGCAGGTGGAGAACGAGGCAAATCGTTTGCGCATGATGCACCCCCAGTTGAATGTTGGACGGCGCGACAGGCTCGAGGCCTTTTCCGTCAACGACGGCAAGCCTATCGTCTAGTTTCTCACGTGGTCAAACCGATTGGTCGCATCGGCAACGCGCGTTTGCCATTTGGCGGCGGGCTCTTGACGAAGTCCACGAACGCACGCAGCGGCGAGGGGACTGCCCGCGTCAATTATGCATCATCATCACGCGGGGCCAACACCCCATATCGTGCCAGTGCCAATGAGGACCCTGACATGACCGACATCACTTCCGCCGGCAGCTTCCCATTGGGCAGGCGTGCCGTGAACCGCCTGGGCTATGGCGCGATGCAGCTCGCCGGACCGGGCGTGTTTGGACCGCCGAAGGACCGCGCTGCTGCCATCGCCGTTCTGCGCGAAGCAGTAGCGAGCGGAGTCAATCACATCGACACCAGCGATTTCTACGGTCCGCACGTCACAAACCGGCTCATCCGCGAAGCGCTTCATCCCTATCCGGACGGTCTGGTCATCGTGACCAAGGTCGGCGCCGTGCGCGGAGACGACGCCTCGTGGAATCCGGCGATGGCGCCGGCCGACCTCACGCGCGCCGTGCACGACAATCTGCGCAACCTGGGCGTCGACGTGCTGGACGTCGTCAATCTGCGGCTTATGGGGAGCGTGCACGCGCCCGCCGGAGGATCGCTCGAGGAGCCGTTCACCGCACTCGTGGAGCTGCAGCGGCAGGGCCTAATCCGCCACGTGGGCCTCAGCAACGTCACGTCGGCGCAAGTCGCCGAGGCGCGCGGCATCGCGGAGGTCGTCTGCGTGCAGAACCTCTACAACCTCGTCCACCGCGACGACGACGAATTCGTCGACGCGCAGGCGGGGCAGGGCATTGCCTATGTTCCCTTTTTTCCGCTGGGCGGCTTTACGCCACTGCAGTCATCGACGCTCACGGAGGTCGCAACACGGCTTGACGCAACGCCGATGCAGGTTGCGCTCGCCTGGCTGCTGCACCGCGCGCGCAACATTCTGCTGATCCCCGGCACGTCGTCGCTCGATCACCTGCGCGAGAATCTGGCGGCAGCGGAGTTGGTGTTGTCGGATGAGGTGTTTGGCCGGCTGGAGGAGATTGCGAAAGCGCCGCTTGTGCAGAAGTAATTACATCGCGCCGCGCGGAGAGGCCCCCTCACCCGTATTCGTGCGGGCGTCAGCGCCCGTACCTGCGTCCCTCTCCCCCTTGAAGGGGGCGAGGGCAACGCGGAGCATCGCGAATGCACGCGATTACGCCGCAGTTCCCTCTCTCGTCGCGGCCGGGCTTTGCATCAGCGGCCGGCATCCTTCGACAGGCTCGGGATGAGGATATGTCTTGATTGCATTCGCGCTGATGGCGACACACTCCACCCTCATGCTGAGCCTGTCGAAGCATGAGGGGCCCCTCAATAGCCAATCGCCTCGCCGTCCTTGCGCATTTCGGACGCGCCCCAGTAAACGTGGTTCTTCGCGTCCCACATGATCGCCTGATAGCCCCCGAAATTGCCGCTGCCCGGAGCGATCGTGTAGCCGCGCCGCGCCAGTTCCGCTTTCACCGCGGGATCGAATCCCGATTCCATTTCCACCGTGCCGATTCCAGTTGACGGTTCGCCCGTCGGCTCCGAGCCGCCGAAATGGCGCCAGCGCGCCGCGTCGCCCGCTTCCTGCACATTCATGCCGAAATCGATGATGTCGGAGAGGATCTGCACATGCCCCTGCGGCTGCATGTCCCCGCCCATCAGGCCGAACGCCATGAACGGCTGGCCGTCTTTCATCACGAAGGCCGGAATGATGGTGTGGAACGGCCGCTTGCCGGGCGCGTACACGTTCGCCGCTTTCGGATCGAGCGAATAAAGCTCGCCGCGATCCTGGAACATGAAACCCAGACGATCGGCAACGAGCCCCGATCCCATGCCGCGATAGTTGGACTGGATCAGCGAGACCATCATGCCGTCCTTGTCGGCAGTGGTGAGATAGATGGTATCGCCGTCCTGCAATTTCGGATCGCCCGGGCCAAAGCCGGGATTCGCATGACGCAGGTCGATCAGCTTGCGCCGCGCCAGCGCGTAGGGGTCCGACAGCAGTTCCTTCATGGGCACTTTCACGAAAGCCGGATCGGCGTACCATTTCGCGAGGTCTTCATAAGCGAGACGTTTGGCCTCCAGCATGGCGGTCAGCGCATCCGCCGATCCCGCGCCCATCTTCCCGAGATCGAACCCCTTCAATATCTGCAGCATCTGGAGAACGGCGCCTCCTTGGCCGTTGGGTGGCAGCTCATAGACGTCGTAGCCGCGGTAATTCACCGACAGCGGCTCGACCCATTCGCCGTGATGCGCCGCGAAATCCGCGTAGCGCAGATCGCCGCCGATCCGCCGGAAATAGGCATCGATCGTGTGCGCGACCGCGCCTTTGTAGAAAACGTCTCGGCCGCCATTCGCGATCAGCGAGAGCGTGTGCGCGAGATCGGGATTGCGGAAGATTTCGCCCTGCGCCGGCGTGCGGCCGCCGATCAGATAGGTGGCGCGCGCATTGTCGAGCTCTTCGATCATCGCCTTGTTCTTCTCGAACGCGGCCATGTTGCCCTTCCAGTATTTGGCGACCAGCTCGGTAACCGGAAAGCCGTTGGTCGCATACGCAATAGCGGGCGCGAGATCGTCCATCATGGACAGTCGGCCGAACCGGTCGTGCAGCGCGAACCACGCGTCGACGGTGCCGGGCACCGTCACCGGCAGCGAACCCATCGGCGGAATATGCGCTTTGACGGGCTCGCCCGCCTTTGCCCAGGCTGCTGTGACTTCGCCGTCGAGCTTCGCGAGATCGCGGCCCATCGGCGAACGGCCCGAGCCGTTGTAGCCGTAGAGCCGCCTGCGTCCGCGGATCCCACACGATCGCGAAGAGATCGCCGCCGATGCCGTTCAGCACCGGCTGCATCAGTCCGATCGCGGCGTTCGCTGCGATGGCGGCGTCGACCGCGCTGCCGCCCTTCTTCAGAATGTCGATGGCGATCTGCGACGCCAGCGGCTGCTCGGTCGCGGCCATGCCGTGCTGCGCGAGCACGGGCGAGCGCGTCGCCCAGGGCACGCCGGAATAACGGTCGCCCCGGCTGATCTGGCCCTGCGCATCCGTCACCGTCAGTGCTGTCGCCATTGCGAGCGTTGCCCCCGCCAGCTGCGCTGCAAACCTCACGACTTTTCCGTCATGCGGACGTGACAGGACGGCAATCCGTTCTTCTCGAAATAGCGCTGGTGATAGTCCTCCGCGCGCCAGAACGCAGGCGCGGGCTCTATCGTCGTTACGATCGGACGCTTGAAGCGGGCAGCCAGCGCTGCTTTCTTTGCGCGCGCGGCGCGTTCCTGCTCCGGGGAGTGGAAGAAAATCGCCGAGCGGTACTGCGTTCCGAAATCGGGACCCTGGCGGTTCAGCTGCGTGGGATCGTGATTGGCGAAAAACACGTCGAGCAGTTTGTCGTAGGAGACTTTCGCGGGATCGAACGTCACCTGCACGACTTCAGCGTGGCCGGTCGAGTCACTGCATACGTCCTTGTAGGTCGGGTTTTGCGTGCGCCCCCCGGCATAGCCGCTGACCGCATCGGTGACGCCCGGCACTTCGCGAAAGAAGGACTCCACTCCCCAGAAGCAACCCGCTCCGAACGTGGCCTGTTCCATTTCGATCTCCCTGATGATCCGTCATCCTACTCTCAAAGCTTGACACGCGGTCTCGTTTTCTGACCACTCCGGCGAAGCTAACGCGAGTACCCGGCGACGTGAAAGTCATTGTTATCGGTGCAGGGGCGGCGGGCCTCGGCATCGGCTGGCGCCTCGCGCAACAGGGCGCCGAGGTGGTTGTGGTGGAGCGCGCGCAGCCCGGCCGCGGCGCAACCTGGGCGGCCGCCGGCATGATCGCCGCCGCGCACAAAAAGGCCGGTGCATCGACGCCCGACGCGCAACTGGCAGCGCGCGCTGCACATCTGTGGCCCGGCTTCGCATCGGAAATCGAAGCGGCGAGCGGTCACACGATTTCTTTCTGCGTGACCGGAAAGCTCGACATCGCGCTGACCGCCGCAAGCTACGAGGCGCTCGCGACAGAGGCGCACGCCGGCGCCGGCGAGATGATCGATCCCGCGGCCGCGCGCGCGATCGAGCCCGGGCTGGCGCCCGACATCGCAGGCGCGCTGTGGAATGCACACGAAGCGAAGGTCGACAACCGCGCCCTGGGACCGGCGCTTGCGGCGGCGTACGTCGCCGCGGGCGGCAGCCTGCTCGTCAACGAGACCGTCGTGCGCTTCGAGATTCGGGGCAGACGCATCCTTGGCGTGCGCACGCCGTTTGCGTTGCATCAGGGCGATGCGTATGTACTCGCGGCCGGCGCCTGGAGCGCCCGCATCGAAGGATTGCCGCCGGACGCGCTGCCGCCCGTCGTTCCGGTCAAAGGCGAGATGCTTGCGTTGCGGCCTCCCGCCCATGAAGCCCTCCCGGGCGCCGCCATCGGCGGGAATGACATCTATCTGGTCGTGCAGCGCGAACATCTGCTCGTCGGCGCGACGGTGGCGCGGGAGGGATTTGATTCGAGTCTCTCCGATGCTGCCTCCGACTGGCTGCTTGCGCGTGCCGCTGCGCTCATTCCTTCACTGCGCATCTGGTCGATCGTCGAGCGGTGGGCCGGACTGAGGCCGGGATCGCCCGACGATCTTCCGATTCTGGGCCGAAGCGCGCTGGACGGGCTCTTCATCGCCAGCGGTCAGTTCCGCAGCGGCATCCTCTACGCGCCCGCGATTGCGGAAGTACTGAGCGCAATCGTTCTGGAGAAAAATACGCCGCTCGACATTGCCGCATTCGATCCGCACCGCTTCGCCGCAAGCCTGGAGGCGAACCGATGATCCGAGGGATGGCCGTGCGGCGACCCGCGCCCGCCAGAGTGCTTGTCTTGTTGTGCGTCATGGCTGCGGGCGTCGCGCAGGCGCAGGTCAGCGTCGCGACGTACCATGACGATAATTTGCGGACGGGCTGGAACGCCCGCGAAACCGCGCTCACCCGGAACACGGTCGTGCATGGCTCTTTCGGGATCCTGCGCGCCGTTTCCGGGCTGGACGGGCAGATCGATGCGCAGCCGCTGATCGCCGCCGGCCAGGCCATCGAGGGCAGCACGCACGACGCGATCTACGTTGCGACCGAGAACGATTCCGATCTACGCGATCGATGCGACGAACGGCAGAATTCTGCTGCATCGGCAGTGGGTGCGCCGGTCCCGGCGACCAATTTTTTCGGTTGCGACATGGATGGGCCGACGGTGGGAATTGATTCGACGCCCGTGATGGATCCGGCGCGCGGTCTTCTCTATGCGGTTGCCTACACCTGGGAGAACAACGCGCCCGTCTATCGTCTGCATGCGCTGTCGCTGGCGACGCTCGCCGACGTGGTGGCACCTGCGGTGGTCGCTGGCGTCGGACCTCCTGACCAACGGGAGCAGCTATCCGTTCAATCCTGGGCGTAGGTGGTCGAGCAGGGTTTCGCCCGACTCATCCAGCAGCGGCGGCATG